>CAVUGD010000013.1:0-82950 GCA_963740715.1 uncultured Verrucomicrobiae bacterium
TCGTGCGGTTGCCGGGAAATCGATTTGAGATCAACGAAATTTAAGGAAGCAATTCCCGGCAAATTGTTATGCCGTACCTTTAGTGTCGTTGGTCCGGAATGGGAGTGACGCAGCTCACAACCTGCTCCGGTGGGCCCCGCCCGCGCTCCCAGCTCGGAATCACCCGACTTTGCCGGGGCCCCGGCCCCGCCACCTCGGCTCAGCCTCCGCGATCACCGCGTCGCACTGCCGCCCTCCGGGTCAGACTCCGCGCAGGGCGGTCGTGGTCTGGCCGGTGCGTTCCCGCAGCAGCACCCGCAACGTGTTCAGGTGCTCGTAGCCGACCCGGCGGGCGATCGTCTCCAGCGA
This sequence comes from uncultured Verrucomicrobiae bacterium, assembly GCA_963740715.1. Taxonomy (GTDB): domain Bacteria; phylum Verrucomicrobiota; class Verrucomicrobiia; order Chthoniobacterales; family UBA10450; genus Palsa-1392. The sequence goes on from CAVUGD010000013.1 coordinate 349, forward strand.
CAGCTCGGTGGTCCGCGGTCGGTGGGTGACCGTTACCTTTTAGTGTGCTTTAGCGAGCACGCGTACCTATCCTCCGGTGCCCGCCGCCACCCCGGTTCCGCCGGGGGCGGCGAGGTCGTCACCGCTGAGAACCACGCACGCATCCGAAGAGGATGATCGCTCCTGCTCCCAGCGCCACTCCGGCGACCGACAGCACGGCCCAGTGTCTTCTCAGTTTCTGGTCTGCTGGTGCTGGGTGTAGCCGGCCGGTGCTGGTGACGGTGCTGCAGGCCGCTGAAGGCCTGACCGATCCTCTCGGAGTTCTGGACCAGGCTGGTCGCGCATGACCTGCAGACGCGGGCGCTGGACCTGTTCGTGGCCAGGTTGCTCGACAAAGGACTGTGCCCTCTGCTCCTTGCTCGACAAAGGACTGTGCCCTCTGCTACTTGTCTCGTAGGGCGCTGCAGTGGCGGTAGCCTACGCGGCGCGCTGGCCCGAGCGGGTCAGTCGGCTGGTGCTGCTCGACAGCCGCAACCACCTGCTCACCGCGACCGAACCGGCCTGGCCGGAGTTCCTCGCCCACGTCGAGGAACTTCTCACCGAATGACGCATGTGGTGGGGGGGATCTGAGGTTTTCCTGCGGAGGAGCTGAGGACGGCCGAAAAGCAGTCCGGGGCGTGTTTGCATGTCCACACACGCCGGAGGAGGAACACCCGCAATGACCGCTGCGATCGCATCGAGTCCCTTCGCCTCGGCCGCCGGGCCGGAGCTGCACGAGATCTACGACAAGCTGGCGGCAGTCGGCCCGATCCGCCGGGCTGTGGTGCCGTGCGGCGCGCGGGTCTGGCTGGTCACCGGCTACGCCGCCGCCCGCGCCGCGCTCGCCGCCCCCCGCCTGGTCAAGGGCCGGCCCCAGGACAGCCCGTTTGCCCGCTGGTCAACCGCTTCACCCGCGACGCCGAAGACGTCCTGCGATTCACCACCGACACCGCGATCTGGTTCATCGACAACCAAAGTGAACGCGATCTACGACCCACGAAACTGCAGTTGAAGATCAGCGCGACCCTGCGCTCCTACCCGTCCACCGCTGGCAAGCACGGCCGGGACCTCTTCGAGTCCTCGCCGCTCTGTTCACCGCCGGCCCCTTGCTCCCACCAGACCCAGCCCGCTGACCTGAGCTGAACACGTACGGCCGACCGTCCTCACGTTCCCACCGGCGGGGCGTCGGCTCACATACGGAGGGACTCTGTTCGGTGTACGACGTGCAAGTACGACTTTTCGGGGACGTGTCGGTTGAGCAAAATAGCGGACAGGTGAACTTTGAGTCGGGTCGCTCCCTGGAGATGTTCTGCTACCTGGCGCTCTACCGCGACCGCCCGCACCGGCGCGAGTCGCTGTCCGAGAAACTGTGGCCTGAGGCCAACCCGGTAGCCGCCAAGAAGTACCTCCGACAGGCCCTGTGGCGGCTCAACGCCACGACCCGGAGCCGGCTCGACGACCGGGGTGGCACAACGGAACTCGTCATCGTCGATCCGACCTCGGTGCGTATCAATCCCGGGGCTCGCTGCTGGGTGGACGTGCAGGCGTTCGAGCAGACCTCTGCCTCGGTGCGGGACACCCAGGGCGAACACCTCTCGGAGACCCAGGTGAAGGACCTGGAGGTTGCGCTTGCGCTCTATCGAGGCGATCTGCTGGCCGCCTGGTACCACGACTGGTGCGACTTCGAACGGGACCGGCTGCTGCTCGCCCGGCTGACGATGCAGGAACAGCTGATGGCGTACTGCACGACACGCGGGCGCTACGCCGAGGGGGTGGAGTTGGGGCAGTCGGTGCTGCGGCGCGATCCGGCCCGGGAGAACACCCACCGCCAGCTGATGCGGCTGCACTATACGGCCGGCGACCGGATCGTCGGCGCTGCGACAGTACGAGCGCTGTACGGCTGCCATGGCCACGGAATTCGGCATCCGGCCGTCGGCCGCGACCACGACCCTGTACGAGCAGATCCGCGCCGATCGGGTGGACGGCGTGGTGGTTGACGCCGGGCCGGTGGTGATCTGGCAGGCGCGGCCGGAGCTCGACGATCTGCGCAGCCGCCTCGACGAGATCCGGACCGGCGTTCTCACCATGCAGAAGACCGTCGCCCTCGGTGCGAGCCGGCCGCTCATCGGCCCGCCACCGGGCGAGCAGTGGCAGTCGGACCTTATGGACTCCCCACACCACCCCGTGCCCTCCCACACCCTGGCCCGCCAGGTCACGCCGCACTACACCTGGGACGACCTGGTACTACCCGCCGACCGGACGCGGCAGCTGCACGAAATCGCCGACCAGGTCCGACACCGCACCCTGATCCATAGCAGCTGGGGCTTCGGTCGCACGGTGGGCGCCGGCGGCGGCCTGGCCGTGCTCTTCACCGGGCCGTCGGGCACCGGCAAGTCGATGGCGACCGCGGTGCTGGCCCATGACCTCGGCCTGGACCTCTATGAGATCGGCGTCCCGGCGGTGCTCGGGGCGAACATCGCCGAAACCGAGCGGCACTTGGCCCAGGTCTTCGACCAGGTCGCCGCACGCGACGCCGTGCTCCTGCTCGACGACGTCGACGTGCTGGTCGGCGGGACCGCGGCCGACCGCTACGGGAACAACCACGCCGCGACGAGCTACCTGCGCCAGCTGTTGGAACGCGCGCCCTCCAGCATGTCGTTGGTCGCGTAGGTGACGGGGCGGAAGCTGCCGCGTTCCACGATGATCGCTTTCTTGTGCAGGATTTCGGCCGGCTGCACCGATTCGCCGTCGGCCGTGAACATGACCGCGTCGGTCAGCCCCTGGCTCACCAATTGCAGGCTCATCAGGCGATTGTCGACCTCGGCAAAGGCCGGCCCGGAGAACTTGATCATGTCGACCTGGATCCGCTCCGGCGGCAGGTTTTCGTGCAGGGAAGCGATTATTTTCTCCGGCTGATGCTCGTAGAATGCTCCGTAAACCAGGTTCACCCCGATGATCCCGAGCGCTTCCTGCTGGTCGACGTTCGCTTCGTCCAGCATCCGCACGTGGATGATGATTTCGCTCGGCTCGCCCCGCGTCTCGGATTGAAAACGCATCCCGAGCCAGCCGTGCGATTCGTTGCGCTGCTTGAAACTGCGGGCCGCGACGGTGTCGGCGAAAACGAAAAAGGTCCGCTCGTCGCCGAGCTTTTGATCGAGCCGCTCGATCAGGAGCGAATACTCGTGGTCGAGCATGGTCTGAAGCCGGGTGCGGCTGACGTAACGATCGGTCGCGCCGTAAATCGCGTCGCTGAATTGCATGTCGTAGGCCGACATGGTCTTCGCGATCGTGCCGGAGGCGCCGCCGACCTGGAAAAATCGGCGCGCCACTTCCTGGCCGGCGCCGATCTCGGCGAAGGTGCCATAGCGTTTGCGATCGAGATTGATCTGGAACGCTTTTTTGTTCGTCCCGAGATCCATTTCCGCATTCATCGGAGCAAGATGAAAGGCTTTGCCGAGAGATCAAGATTGTAGCCGGGGGCGCTGACCCCGGCTGGTCCTGCCGCGACGTTCCATCTCGCCGGGGTCAGCGCCCCCGGCTACAATCGCACCCGCTCCGCGCTTTGCGCCGGGATCCAGCCCCGCAGGTCGTTAGGCAGGGCCGCATACGACCAGTCGCCGCGGGTGCTCAGGATCTTGATTTCGCTCCCGGCGGGCAGGAGCAGGACCGTGCCCGCGCTTTCCGCGGTGGCGAGGCGGGCCTGGATGTTCTTCTTCGTCACGATCGCGAGACCGGCGCCCGCACTCCCGGTTTCGAGCTGGTAAACGGCAAAGGCCGCCGCGCCCGAGATCGCGCCCAACAACACCAGCGCGAAAATCCAGACCACCGCCCGGCGCCGGGCAAAATAGAGCCCGCAGAAAATCGCCGCCGCGCCCCAGAAAGCCACCGCCGCCAGCCAGGTAAATTGATCGCGGGTGAGAAAACCGAGACGCGACTCGATCCAGCCCGGCGCCAGCTCGAGAGCCCGCGCTTGGTCGCGCACCAGTTGCAGGTTGGCCCGCGCTTCGGCGTGATTCGGATCGAGCGCGAGCGCGCGCTCGTAGTTCAGGATGGCGCGGCCGGAATCGCCCTTCCGGAAATAAGCGTTCCCGAGATCGTAAAAGAGCGTCGGGTTCCACTGCCGGCTCTGGACTAACGACTCATAACCCTTGATCGCCGCCGGAAATTGTCCGGCCGCGTAATCGGCGTTGGCCTTGGCGAAGGTCGCGTCTGCATTGGCCGGAGCCGCAAACGAGCCTGTCGTTAGGCTAAGCAGGACCGCGAGGATGAGAAAAAGCGCGCGCATTTCAGTTCAGGCGATTGATTAAATCCAGGACTTCGCGCCGGGTTTCTTCCGGCACGGTGCTGTTGCCGTTGGGCCGTCCGCTGTAGCGCACTTCGTCGCTCCGCCGGAAAAGCTCGCGCACCCGTTCGCGCTGTTCGTCGGGCAGATCGAAGGCCGCGACCGCGGTCTCGGCATCGACCGTGTTCGGTTCGACCCGGCGCGCCAGCGCGGTCTTTAGCTGCACCACGCGCAGCGCCTCGGCATAATATTGATCCGGCGGATCACCGGCGCGGCGCAATTTGCGCTCCAGTTCCGCGCTTTCGCTTTCCCAGGCAGCGATGCGCTGGCCGGTGCGATTCTCCAGCCGGCGCCGGCGCATTTCCCAGCCGAAAAATCCAATCAAGCCGAGCAACGGCACGGCCTGGGCGGCCCAGAAAACCGGCTGCTGGAAGACCGGGGCAAACGTCCGGCCCCAGCCTCCATGATCGGTCAGCTGATAAAGAATATCTGTCCCCTGCGGCGCGGCCGTCGGGCGCGCGCTCGGCTGCGGCGGCGGCGTGCCCGCGCTCGCGATGGCCGGGGTGGCGCTCGGCGCGGCACCGCCCTCGACCACGACCGCGAGCTTGTCGCCCTTGAGGGTCACATATTCTTCCTTCAACGGATTGAAGTAGGTAAAGACCAGCGGCGGCACGGCGTTTTTCGGCTCGTTAGGCGTGAGCACCATCTCGAAGGTCTTCGTTCCGCTGACCCCGATCTCGTCCTCCGCCTTGAAATTCGAGCCCGGCGGATAGGTGTGCCAGCCGCGCGTGTCCTCCAGGGTCGGCGCGGTCACACGATCGAAATTCCCGCGGCCGGAAATGGCCGCGGTCACGGTGAGCGGGTCGCCGACCTGCGCGTTTTTCGGTTTCACATCGGTCGTGAGGGAAAAATTCCCGACCGCGCCGGCGAAAGTGGCGGGTGCGTTGGGCGGGAGCGGCTTTACCTCCAGCGTGGTCGTTTCGCTGGAGAATTTTACTTCCTTCTGTTCGCCCGCACCGGCGAAGGGATCGTTAAAGAAAGGATCATTGAACGGGTCGTTCATCCCGAAGAGATCGAAGGGCGAGCGCGGCCGGCTCCCGCCGCGGCGCGGCACCTGGATGATCGCTTTCGCGTCCTTGGCCGAGATCTCGAGCTTGCCGCTTCGGACCGGGGTGATGGCGGTCTGGAGCGTGACGACTTCGTAGGAGCGGCCACCGACTGACTCCAGCCTTTGCTCCGGGTTCGGCATGCGCTGCGAGGTAAAACCCTGGCCGCTCAGATTTGGCAGATCGATGAAGCGATGCGGGACGCGCGAATTGATTCCGATCCGGATCTGCGCCGGGATCGTCTCGCCGACGTAGACCGTGGTCTTGGGCACAACCAGCTCGGCAAACACGATCTTCTTTTCGTCGACTGCGCTGTTCTGGCCGCCGCCGCGGCGCGAATTGGTCGTGCCGTCGTCGTTAGGCGCGACATTCAAGGTCAGCGCCGGAGTGCGAAGGGTGCCGCTGTTGGACTGCACCGCCAGCGGCGGGATGGTGAAGGTCCCGGCCTTCAAAGGGCAGGATCGTGTAGTTGTAAACGAAGCTGTAGGTGAAGCGGAAGTTGCGGCCCTCGACCAGTTGCGACTGGCCGGTGTAGCGGATGTCGAGGCCATCGACTGTGATCTCGTTAGGCGGAATCGCGTTCGCGTCGCCCGTGATCTTGATCTGTAACTGGACCGGCCGATCGACTTCCGTCTCCGAGCTGGTCAGGACGGCGGTAACGGTCGGCGCGTCGGCGCGGACCTGCGGCGCGAGGAGAAAAAGCGCAACGACAAACAGGAGCGCGCCGAGCCAGTTCGCGGTCGGCCGGACGCGAGAAAAAACGGGGCTGGATGATGAAAAATTTCGGAACGGCATCGGGTCGGCGGGTTACCAATCGTTATAGACAGGACGCACGGGCTTGTGTTCATCAAGCTGGACTTTCTGTTCCTCGTCCTTCATCGCCTGCAGAAGAAGGGCCGCCTGTTTTGGGCTCATCTCGCCTTCCTTCTCCGGCTCCGCTTCGGCCGCTTCCGCCTGCTGTTGGTCTTGCGGTTTGTCTTCCCCCGCGCCTTTCACATCGCCGGTCAGGGGCTTGTCGGGTGTAGGGGCGGGCGTCGGGCTGGATGGCTCGCCGTTTTCCCCGCCGTTCTGTTCGCCTTCGCCCGGGGTGGGGGAGGGCGAGGGTTCTTCGCCCGGCGATGGCGTCGGTGACGCGCCGGGCTGGTCACCTTCGGAAGGCGAGGGAGTCGGGGTGGGAGATTCGCCGGCGCCGTCTTCGCCGGGGCTCGGACTCGGGCTTTCACCAGGCGAAGGCGACGGACTTGGGCTCGGTGTCGGCGAGGGCGATTGCTGACCGTCTTCCGATTTCTCGCCTTCGCCGGAACCGTCGCTCGTTCTCTGCTGCTGTTGCTCGTCCTTTTTCTGCTGGTCGTTTTTGTCTTGTTTCTGCTGGTCCTTGTCGTCTTTCTTTTGGTCGTCTTTCTGGTCTTTCTGCGGGGAGGGCGACGGCGACGGCGTGGGAGTCGGCGACGGTTTTTCTTCCTGCTTTTTCTTCAGCTCCTCGATCTTCTTTTTGACGTACTCGTAGTTGTCCTTGGCGTTCTTGTTTTGCGGCTCGGCCTTGAGCGTTTCCTCGTAATGCTGGAGCGCGCCTTCCCAGTTGGTCAGCTTTTTCTCGTCGCTCTTCTCCGCTTCGCCGCGCTGGTAAAGGGTGTTGCCGAGGTTGTAATGGCTCTCGCTTTGGAGGTGCGGGTTTTTCGAGAGCAGGGCCTGGCTGAAGGACTGCAGCGCCTTGTTGTAGTCCTTCATTTTGTAAGCGGCCGCGCCGGCGTCGAACTGGATCCGATCGCTCTGCCGGGTGCCGGGGTTTTCCTCGAGCGTTTTTTGGAAATGCTCGTAGGCCTCGGGGAATTTCTGCTGCTCGTAGAGTTCCAAACCGGCCGAGGCAGCATCGCTTTGCCTAACGAGGAGGAGAAAAATTGCCGCGGCGATCGCGCTGGAGGGACGCCCGCCGTGGCGTCCGTGTTTCTGAGTTCGGGGACGGGACCCGCCTCAGGCGGGCCGTCCCTCCAGTTCGCGCGCGCTGCCGGTCGTTGATCAAAAGCGCGAGGGCGAAGAGAAAAATGGCGGCGGCGAGCGGCCATTCGTAGCGCTCGATCGGCTTGCGCGAAAGGCGCGCGTTGATGTCGGCCACCTTCATTTTGCCGAGGCCGTCGGTGAAAAGCTGCTTCATCGTCTTGGGGCCGCCCTCGAGATGGAGATAAAATCCCTCGGCTGCCTGCGCGACCTCGCGCAGTCGTGTCTCGTCGAGTTTCGATTTCACGACTTCGCCCTTGGCGTCTTTCACAAACGCCGTCCCGCCGTTTTCGCTCTGGATCGGAATGAGCGAGCCGCCCGGTGTCCCGACGCCGACCGTGAAGATGCGCACGCCGGCCTCAGCCGCGGCCTTCGCCGTCTTCATCGCGTCGCCGCTCAGCTCTTCGCCGTCGGTGAAAATGATGAGGGCGCGATTGCCGGTCGCGGCTTTGCCGAACGTGCGGGTGGCGAGCGCGATCGCGTCCGAGATGTTCGTCCCGCCTTCCGGGATGATCTTGGTGTCGAGCTCATTGATCGAATCGACCGCGGCGTTGTAGTCGATCGTGAGCGGCGCCTGGAGGAAGGCGCGCCCGGCAAACGCGATCAGGCCGATCCGGTCGCCCTGCAGTTCGTTGATTAAATCCTGCGTCGCCAGTTTGACCCGCTCGAGGCGGTTTGGCTGGACGTCGTTCGAGAGCATGCTGCGCGAGACGTCGACCGCGAGGAGGAGGTCGAGTCCTTTGCGTTTCACCTCGTCGTAGGCGTAACCCCAGCGCGGCCGGGCCAGACTAACGAGGACGAGGGCGAGGACGAGCAGGAGGAGAACGAAACGGAAGATGCGCCGGGCGCGATTGACCGTGCCGGCCAGTTGCGGGAGGAGACGCGCGGCGACGAAAAGCTGGAGCTTCTCCGCTCCGCGCTGCTCGGCGCGGGCGAAGAGAAACGCCAGCACCGGGAGGAGGAGCAGCGCCCAAAGCCAGATTGGATTTCCGAAAGTCATTCGTTAGGGCAGCTTCTTCCAGATGGTTTGCGAGAGGAGGAGCTCGGCCAGGAGCAGGCCCGCCCCCGCCATCAGACAGGCCGGGAAAAGGTCGCGGTACTGCTGATATTTTTTTATCGAGACGGTCGACTTCTCCATCTTGTCGATGTCGCCGTAAATTTGCTCGAGCGAGTCGGTGTCGGTCGCGCGGAAGAACTGGCCGCCGGCGATTTTCGCGACTTCTTTCAGGGCGGCCTCGTCGAATCGCACCCGTTGATTCCGATACATGACGTTGCCGGCCACATCGGTCACCGGGCGGCCGTTCGAAGGATCGAAGACCGGAACGGGCGCGACGCCGTTGATCCCCGCGCCGATCGCAAAGAGGCGGATGCCGAGCGCCTTGATCGCTTCCGCCGCGGTGTTGGGCGGAATTTTGCCGGCGTTATTTTCGCCATCGGTTAACAGGACGATGGCGCGGCTTTTCGATTGTTTGTCGTTCAAACGATTGGCCGCCGACGCCATTGCGGAACCGATCGCGGTGCCGTCCTCGACCAGCCCGATCCGGACCCGCTCCAGGTTTTGCAGGAGCCAATCGTGATCGAGGGTGAGCGGACTAACGACATAGGGCCGCCCGGCAAAAGCGATGATCCCGACCCGGTCGTTAGGCCGGGCTTCGATGAATTTTCGGGTCACTTCGCGAATCGCATCGATCCGGGTCGCGGAATCGCCGCCGACGGTGAAATCCTTCGTCAGCATCGAGCCGGAGACGTCGAGCACGACCATGATGTCGATTCCGCTCGCCTCGACCTCGGTCAGGCTTTTGCCGAGCTGCGGCCGGGCGAGCGCGAAAATGAAAATGGCGAGCGCGAGATAAAGCAGGCCATGCATGATGCGGCCCGCGCGCGAAGTGCTGCGTTTGCCGAGCGCGCGCAGAGTCGCGGTCGAGGAAAATACCAAGGCCGCCGCCGCGCCGCGCTGGCCGCGCAACCACATCAGGAGCGGCACCAAGAGGAGCAGCAGAAGCAGCCAGGGATGGGCGAAGGAAAATCGCCAGGGCGAATCGGGTGAAAACAACTCAGGCAGGTTCAAGCACGCCTCCTTTCACAAAGCGGCCGGCCTCATCGAGCAGAAGGCGGCTGTCTTCCTGGGTCGCGTCGTAGCGCGCGAACTTGATCAGGTCGCAGCGGTTGAGGAAATCGCTCAGGAGCGTTTGCTCATCGGCGGAAAAGGGCGAGGTCGCGGCGAGGGCGTTGAGAAATTCGACCGAAGTCTGGCGCGTAACCGGAAGCTGATATTGCTCGGTCACATAACGGCGCAGGATGTCCGAGACGCGGATGCTGAACTCATACGGCGTCAGTTTGTCGATCTCGGTCTCGACCCGGGCGAGGAGATCGAGCGCGCGTTCGCGCGGGGTCTTGACCGCGACCGGGCGATTCCGCCAGCGCTTGATCAACCAGATCGTTAGGCCAAGGAGAAGGAGAAAGCCGGCGACCGCGCAGAAGACCATCCAGGGCTTGAGGATGAAGTAATTCACCGGCCCGGTGATGTCGTGGAACTCCTGCGCGAGAAAGACAGCCATGATGTTTGCCTAACGACGCGCCATGCGGCGCTCGCGCTGCTTGAAAAAGGCGCGCAAGGCCGGGAGATAATCGTCGTTCGTCCGGAGTGAGATGGTGTCGATGTTGTTCCGGCGCAGGACGTGGGTCGTCTCCGCGAGGTGGGCCCGCGCCGCTTCCGCGAAACGGGTCCGGGTGCGCCGGTCGCCGGTGTTGACCTCGATCTGCTCGCCGGTCTCGGCGTCTTCCAAAGTGATGAGCCCGATGTCGGGCAGCGTTTCCTCGCGTTCGTCATCGATCCGGATGGCGACGAAATCGTGCCGCCGGCTCGTGATCGTGAGAGCGCGGGAAAAATCCTCCGCCTGGAAATCGGAGATGAAGAAAACGACCGAGCGCCGGGTGACGACGTGGTTCAGGTAATCGAGCGCAAGGCTCGGCAGCGTCCCGCGGCCCTTCGGCTCGAAGAAGAGAATCTCGCGAATGACCCGCAGCGTATGCGAGCGGCCTTTTTTCGGCGGGATGAAAAGCTCGACCTGATCCGAGAAAAGGATGAGGCCGACCTTGTCGTTGTTTCGGATCGCGCTGAAGGCGAGGAGACACGCGACTTCCGCCGCCAGCTCGCGTTTGGAGAGCGCGACGCTGCCAAAATTTCCCGAAGCGCTGACGTCGACCACGAGCATGACGGTGAGTTCGCGTTCCTCGGTGAATTTTTTGACGAAGGCGGTCCCGAGCCGCGCGGTCACGTTCCAGTCGATCGCGCGGATTTCGTCGCCCGGTTGGTACTCGCGCACGTCCTCGAAATTCATCCCGCGACCCTTGAAGACGCTGTGGTAATCGCCGGCAAAGGCGGATTGCACGAGACCCTTGGTCTTGATCTCGAGGCTGCGGATCTTCTTCAGGATTTCGGCGGGCGTTTGTCGCGTTTCGTTCATGTCAGCGAATAGGAGTGCGTCGCCACCAAACATTGTCATCCCGAGCCGGCGAAGCGCGGAGAGGGACCTCGCAGTCGCAGTTGGCGTCGGCTCACAAATAGAAAGCCTGGATTGCAATAGAGAGGTCCCTCGTCGTCTGCGCGACTCGGGATGACAAGCGAGGTGGCGGCGACGATTCGTTCCGTTTTTCTGGAGCGGAGCTTTTCTGATCACGGTACCGGCAGCCCTGCGAAGATTTTTTCGATCACGGTCTCGCTCGTCATGCTCTCGGCTTCGGCTTCGTAGCTGACGATGATGCGATGCCGGAGCACATCCGGGCCGATGCTCTTGATGTCCTGCGGCGTGACGTAGCCGCGGCCGTTGAGGAAGGCATAGGCGCGGGCCGCGAGCGCGAGGTAGATCGTGGCGCGCGGCGAAGCGCCGTAGCGAATCAAGCCATCGAGTTCGAGCCGATACGAAGCCGGCTCGCGCGTCGCCCAGACGACGTCGACGATGTAATCCTTCACCCGGTCGTCGATGTAGATCTGGTTCACCAACTCGCGCGCCCGGAGGATTTGCTCGGGTGCGACGACGGCATCGACGTGCAAATCCGGCGCCGAGGTCGCCATGAGATCGAGGATGCGCCGCTCCTCCGCCTTGGCCGGGTAGCCGACGTTGAGCTTGAGCATGAAACGATCGAGCTGCGCTTCGGGGAGCTGGTAGGTGCCTTCCTGCTCGAGCGGATTTTCGGTCGCGAGAACCAGGAACGGATCGGGCAGCGGGTAGGTTTTGTCGCCGATCGTGACCTGGCGTTCCTGCATCGCCTCGAGCAACGCGCTCTGCACCTTGGCCGGGGCGCGGTTGATTTCATCGGCCAGGATCAGGTTGGAAAAAATCGGCCCCAGCTTGGTCGTGAACTCGCCGCTGCGCGGGTTGTAAATGAGCGTGCCGATCAAATCCGCGGGCAAAAGATCGGGCGTAAATTGCAGGCGCTGGAACCCGGTCTGGATGCAGGCCGCCATCGTTTTGACCGTGAGGGTTTTGGCGAGGCCGGGGACGCCCTCGAGCAGGATGTGGCCATTGGCGAGCAAGCCGAGCAAGAGGCGGTCGACCAGATATTTCTGGCCGATGACGACGTGGCCGACTTGTTCGCGCAGCGGCGCGATCCATTGCCCCAGCTCCTGCACTTGCTGGGTGATTTCCTGGGTTGATCTCATAGGCATGATGAGACAAACCCGCACGAAATGCGTTCGAAGAAAAGGCCGGAGTCCGTCTGCAATTCCTGCTGGGAGGCTGAAGGAAAAATCGCCTCCAGCGTTTGATTTTGAAGATTTCGGAGAATCTCATCCCCGGATTTCCGTATATCTATATAGGATGGATGTTCACCTCGAAGCACACCCGCAGCGATCTGCCTATGTGGAAAGTGCCTCGGCTGGAACATGTTTGCCGCCAATTGCCCCGGGCACTGGTTCGCTCCGGAGTAGCGAATGACTTCATCGCCGTGCGGGACCTGGCTGCGAATTTGTTGGGCCTCGTCGCCTACAAAGGCGCCGCGCTCGGCTGGACACCTCTGCAAATTTTCGTTTTCCAGGCTCCGGTTCTGCGGATTCGGGACGCGGCTCAGGCCCTGATCGATCGGGGGGTGTAAAGAAAACAGGCGGAGCGCCGAAGCGTTCCGCCTGTTTGGATGACCTTTGGGTTGAGTTACTTCTGCGCCGCGGCGTCGCGCAGGGCGCGGACCTTGTCGTGGGCGGCTTTCACTTCGGCGGATTGCCGGGTGACGATGTCTTTGATCGGGGCCGGCAGGTCTTTTTCCATCGCGTCTTTGTAAGCGGCGACGGCGGAATCTTCGCCACGCTCGGCTTCGGCGAGGATGGCATGACGATCGCGATTGGTGACCGCGCTCTTCACGTTGATCCAGGCGCGGTGCATCGAGCCGCTCACGCTGCTCGAATCTTCCGGGTCGGGATCGCCCAGCTTCACGACTTCGCTCTGCAACTCACCGGCGAATTTGGAACGCTGGAGAGAGAGGGTGTCGAAGATGGTCTTGAGTTGGGGATCGTCCACGCCACCGGCGGATTGTTTAAAACCTTCCTGACCGTCCTTGAGGGTTTCGATCAGGTTGTTCAGTGTCGAAATAATTTCCTTTTGTTGGCTCATGCAACTGAATCGGATCAGACCCGCTGAGTGCGCCCGTGGCAGACTGAAAACCGCGCGAGTTTGCCCCCTGCAACCGCCAAACGTATCCTCACTTATGGAACAAAATCTAAAAGGCAAAGACCTGACGAAGGAAGCGCCCCGCAGTCCGAAGACCCGCGTCGGCGGCTATGTCATCCTCGGACGCACTCTCGATAAATGCCGGGCGCTGCTGGCGGGCGACATTGGCGAATACCATTTCGATTGCCCGCTCGATAACATGCTTTTCGGATGGAAGGGCGTGAAGGGCGACGATTTCAAAGCGGAAGTCGCTAAGGGCAAAAGCGACGAGGAAATGGCGAAGTGGGTCGATGCCAACGGCACGCCCAGGACGGAAGAGGAAAAGGCCGCCTGGTGTGAGCAAATGCTGGCCAACATCCCCTACGACAATCCGGAAAAACGCGAATGGTACATCGACGCGGTCAAGCCTCTCGGGCTCGATCCCGCGACCACGCCGCTCTTCGACTGGCTCGAGAAAGACGACGCGGCGAGCTACCAAACCGTCGCCGCCTAACGGATTCCACAAATAGATTCTGCGAACGGCCTCTGAAAAGAGGCCGTTTTGCTTTCCAGTTCCGTTTTACAAATGCCGGTGCTGGAGCCCGGCCAACAACCATGGGCATTTCACTTAAACCGCAGCACCTCAATCGCTACCGCCAGATCGCCTGGATCTTCATGAAGTACGGCCGGTCCGACTTGGTGAAGGAATCCGGTCTCACCGAAACGCTGGCCGCGGAACAGCGCGTCGCGCCGGAGGAAGCAGCCAAGGCAAACGAGCTGGCCGATGATCTCGAAAAGCTCGGACCGACTTTCGTGAAGCTCGGTCAGCTCCTCTCGACCCGGGTCGAGCTTCTGCCGCAGGCTTACCTCGCCGCGCTGGCCCGTTTGCAGGACAAGGTGGAGCCGTTCAGTTTCGCCGAGGTCGAGAAGATCCTGAGCTCCGAGCTCGGGGCGCGAATCTCGAAAGCCTTCACGAATTTCGAAAGCGAGCCGATGGCGGCGGCGTCGTTAGGCCAGGTCCACCGCGCCACCCTGCGCGACGGCCGCGCGGTCGCGGTCAAGGTGCAGCGGCCCGGGATTCGCGAGCGGATGATTGAGGACCTGGAAGCAATCGAGGACATCGCGGAGTTCTTCGATCAACACACGGAGATGGGCCGGCGCTACGAGTTCGGCCAGATGCTCGAGCAATTCCGCAAGAGCCTGCTGCAGGAGCTCGATTACCGGATGGAGGCGGCCAACCTCACCACCATTCGCGAGCAGTTGCGCGACTTTACCCACATTATCGTCCCGGCACCGATCGGCGATTACTCCACCTCGCGCGTCCTCACGATGGAGTTCGTCCCCGGGAAAAAGATCACCGATTTAAGTCCGCTGGTGCGGATGGACTTCGACGGCGCGGCGTTAGCCGAGGAGCTTTTCCGGGCGTATCTCGAACAGATTTTGGTGCACGGCTTTTTCCACGCCGATCCGCATCCGGGCAATGTTTTCATCACGCCCGATTATCGGATCGCGCTCCTCGATCTCGGAATGGTCGGGCGCATTCTGCCGAAACTGCAGGAGGATTTGTTGCAGCTCCTGCTCGCGATCGCGGAAGGCCACGGCGACGAAGCGGCCAACATCGCGATCAAGATCGGCGAAAAGAAGGAGGATTTCGCGAGCAAGGAATTCACCCGGCGGATCGGCGAGATCGTCGCCCAACAAAAATCCGCCACCGTCGAGCAGATGCAGGTTGGCCGGCTTGTCCTGGAAGTCACGCAGGTCGCGGCTGAGAACGGGGTGCGGGTCCCGCCGGAGCTGACCATGCTCGGCAAGACGCTTCTCAACCTCGACCAGGTCGGCCGCGCGCTCGCGCCGGAGTTCGATCCGAACGCCTCGATCCGGCGCAACGCCGCCCAGATCATGCAGCAGCGCCTCGTGCGCAGTCTTTCCCCGGGCAATCTTTTCAGCGGCATGCTCGAGCTGAAAGATCTGGTCCAGCGGCTGCCGGCGCGACTGAACAAAA
Source organism: uncultured Verrucomicrobiae bacterium (assembly GCA_963740715.1). Lineage (GTDB taxonomy): Bacteria > Verrucomicrobiota > Verrucomicrobiia > Chthoniobacterales > UBA10450 > Palsa-1392. The sequence continues at coordinate 15,394 of CAVUGD010000013.1, forward strand.
TCCTCGACGCGATTTCGAACAACGAACTGAAGGTGACGGTCGACGCGATCGACGAGCGCACGTTGATCGACGGTTTCCAGAAAGTCGCGAATCGCATCACCGTCGGCTTGATTCTGGCGTCGCTGATCGTCGGCGCGGCCCTGCTCATGCGGGTCGACACCACTTTCCGCATCTGGGGTTATCCCGGGCTGGCGATCATCTTCTTCCTCGCCGCGGCCGGCGGCGGAATCGCGCTGCTGATTAACATCCTCTTCTACGATAAGCCGGGACCGGACTAAGCGCGGGTCGTTCCTGATTGCCGCCATTTCTCTCGCGTTTCGCAGAGCGAAACGTCTACAACTGGCCGAATGGTTCTGCGTCTCGCTCTGCTCTGCTCGTTTTTGTGGGTCAACTTGTCGTTAGGCGCGGAATCGAGGCGGCCCTTGAAACCGGAAGATTTTGCGGCCATCCGCGAGGTCGACGAACCGAACCTCTCGCCGGATGGACAGAGCGTCGCTTACGTTCTCGGCACGGTTGACCTCGCGAAAGACAAGCAGCCAAAAAATCTCTGGCTGGCAAAATGGGACGGCTCGGAAAATCGCGCGCTCACTTTTGGCGACACCCAGCAGACGCATCCGCGCTGGAGTCCGGACGGGAAATGGATCGCCTTCCTCTCCAGTCGCACCGACGAGACCGAGAACGATCAACTCTGGATCCTCTCCCGCGCCGGTGGCGAGGCGGAAAAGCTGACGACGGAAAAAGGCAGCGTCGACGACTTCGCCTGGTCTCCGGATTCGAAACAGATCGTCCTCGTGGTGCACGATCCCGACCCGCGCGAACCGGAAGCGAAGGAGAAGGAAAAAAAGACCGTCCCGCCGATCGTGATCGATCGCTTTCAGTTCAAAGAGGACATGACCGGCTACCTGACGAACCGCTGGTCGCACCTCAAGTTGCTCGATCTCCCGACCCGCAAACTTGCGAGCCTAACGAGCGGCCAGCACGACAACGTCCTGCCCTCCTGGTCACCGGACGGAAAACAAATCGCTTTCGTCAGCAAGCGCGGGGATGACGCCGATCGCACGGAAAACTGGGACCTTTACCTGATCGAAGCCAAACCGGGCGCGAAAGAGCGGCAGCTCACGACCACGCCCGAAGCCGACGCCCATCCCGACTGGGAGAGCGCGCCGGCCTGGAGCCCGGATGGGAAAACGATCGCCTACATTCACGGCGGCGATCCGAAGAAAATTTCCTACGCGACGCATGCACTGGCGACAATGCCGGCGGCTGGCGGAGAACCGAAATACCTGACCGCGGCCCTCGACCGGAACTTCGTGCAGCCGCGCTGGGCGCCGGATGGAAAATCGATCTTCGCGCTCTTGGAAGATGACGGCGCGGAAACGCTGGTGCGCGTTGCGGCCGGTGGCGGCAACGCCGAGCCAGTCGCGGGCGGGCGGCGCCGAGTAACGGCCTACGACGTAAGCAATGATGGCAAGGTCATCGTCCGGGCGAGCACGCCGGACCGGCCCTTCGAAATCTTCGCGGTCGAGAATGGTGAGTTGCGTTGCCTGACGAAACAAAACGATCCGTTCCTGGCGCAGGTGCAGCTTGGGCGAGTGGAGGAAACCAAATTCAAGAGCGCGGATGGAACGGAGGTGCACGGCTTCCTCGTCCACCCACCTAACGAAAAGTCAGGTGGCAAACTCCCGGCCATTCTGCGTCCTCATGGCGGACCGCAATCGCAGTACGCGAACGAGTTCGATTTCGAGAAACAGATCTTCGCCGCCAACGGCTATCTCGTCATCCTGCCAAACCCGCGCGGCTCAACCGGCCGCGGGACCGATTTTGCCATGGGCATCTACGCGGCCTGGGGCAGCGTGGATGTGCAGGATGATCTCGCGGCGGTGGACGACGCGGTCGCGCGCGGCCTGGCCGATCCGAATCGCCTCGGAGTCGGCGGCTGGAGTTACGGCGGGATGTCGACCAACTACCTCATCGCCTCCACCACGCGCTTCAAGGCCGCGGTCAGCGGTGCCTCCATCTCCAACGCCCTCGCCGGTTATGGCACCGATCAATACATCCGCGACTACGAATACGAACTGGGCTCGCCTTGGGCGCATCCCGAAATCTGGGAAAAACTTTCCTACCCGTTCCTTCATGCCGACAGGATCAAGACGCCGACTTTGTTTCTCTGCGGCGAGAGCGACTACAACGTGCCCCTGTTGAACAGCGAGCAAATGTATCAGGCCCTGCGAACGTTAGGCGTGCCGACGCAGTTGGTGATTTATCCGGGGCAATTCCACGGGATCAAGAAGCCAAGTTATATTCTCGATCGTTATCAGCGCTATCTCAGCTGGTTCGCGAAATGGCTGCCGAAATGATCTCCCAAGACGCAACTTCTCCGCGATGAGCGCCGAAAGGGAACGCCTCGAGCAGAACAACCATCGCGCGGAGCGCTGGCAATTGTGGGGACCCTACCTGAGCGAGCGGCAATGGGGCACGGTGCGCGAGGATTACAGCGCGGAGGGCGACGCCTGGAATTATTTCCCGCACGAGCACGCCCGCTCCCGCGCCTACCGCTGGGGCGAGGATGGGATCGGCGGCATCTCCGATTACAAACAGCGCCTCTGTTTCGCCTTCGCTTTCTGGAATGGGCGCGATCCGTTTCTAAAGGAGCGACTCTTCGGCCTGACCGGTCCGCAGGGAAATCATGGCGAGGACGTGAAGGAGATTTTCTTCTTCGAGGACAACACGCCGACCCATTCCTACATGCGGATGACGTATCGTTATCCGCAGGCGGCCTTTCCCTACGATGAACTCGTTAGGCAAAATGCCGAGCGCTCGCGGATGGAGCCGGAGTTCGAACTTTGGGACACCGGCGTGCTGCGCGAGAAGCGCTATTTCGACATCGCGATCGAGTATGCCAAGGCCGCGCCGGACGATCTTCTGATCAAGGTCACCGCCACCAATCAAGGGCCGGACCCGGCCACGCTGCATCTCCTGCCGACGCTCTGGTTTCGCAATACCTGGAGCTGGGCGGCGGATGTAGCGCGCCCCAACCTGCGAGTTGGGGACGGCCATTCCGAAACGGTCGGAGTGATCGAGGCGAGTCACAAAGACCTCGGTGAATATCGGCTCGTCGCCGAGGCGGGCGGGCCGCTTCTTTTCACCGAAAACGAAACCAACCTGCAATTGCTCTACGGCGTCCCGAATAATTCCCGGCATGTCAAAGACGGCTTTCACGACGCGGTCGTTAGGGGAAATGCGGCGGCGGTCAATCAGGACCGGATGGGGACCAAGGCGGCGGTGCGCTACCAGTTTGCGCTCGGGCCGGCCGAAGCGCGCTCCATCCGCTTGCGCCTGCAACGGATCAGGGAACCGGCGATTCACGCCTTCGGCGACTTCGACGGAATCTTCGAGCAGCGCCGCAAGGAAGCGGACGAGTTCTACCGCGCGCTCGCGCCCAGTTGCCTGAGCGCGGAACATTGCGCGATCCAGCGCCAGGCGCTCGCCGGGATGCTTTGGACCAAGCAGTTTTATCACTACGTGGTCGAGGAGTGGCTGGAAGGAGACCCGGCACAGCCCGCTCCCCCTAACGAACGCAAGGAAGGACGAAACGCGGAGTGGTCTCATCTCTACAACGAGCGCGTGATGTCGATGCCCGACGCCTGGGAGTATCCCTGGTATGCGGCCTGGGACCTCGCTTTTCACTGCATCCCGCTCGCCCTGGTCGATCCGAAGTTTGCCAAGAACCAGCTCGACGTCATCCTGCGCGAATGGTACCAGCACCCGAACGGGCAGATTCCCGCCTACGAATGGAATTTCAGCGACGTCAATCCGCCGGTCATCGGCTGGGCCGCCTGGCGCGTCTATAAAATCGAGGAGCACGCCACCGGAAAGGGCGATCGCGCTTTTCTCGAGACCGTTTTCCACAAGCTCCTGATCAATTTTACCTGGTGGGTGAACCGGAAGGATTCCGGTGGCCGCAACATTTTCGAGGGCGGCTTTCTCGGGCTCGACAACATCGGCGTCTTCGACCGGAGCGCGTCCTTTTCCGACGGCAGCCGGCTGGAGCAGAGCGACGGCACGAGCTGGATGGGAATGTTCTGCCTAACGATGATGCGGACCGCGCTCGAGCTGGCGCGGGAGAATCCGGTTTACGAGAACATCGCGACCAAGTTCTTCGAGCATTTTCTCGGGATCGCGGCGGCCATGAACAACGCCGGCGGGCAGGGGATTGGGCTCTGGGATGAAGCCGACGAATTTTTTTACGACGTCCTGCATACGCCGGGAAATCGCTATCTGCCCTTGCGCGTGCGTTCGTTAGTCGGGCTCATGCCGCTACTGGCGGTCGAAACGATCGAGCCGGCGCTGCTCGAGGCGATGCCCGGTTTTGCCGAGCGCCTGGAATGGTACCTGACCAATCGTCCGGATCTGGCCGGCCTCATCTCGCATTGGCAGGTGCCGGGCGCGGGCAAACGGCGGCTGATCGCCCTGACCCGCGGGCATCGGATGAAGTGTCTCCTCCGGCGCATGCTCGATCCGGAGGAATTCCTGAGCGATTACGGGGTCCGGTCGTTGAGCAAATTTCACCAGGACAATCCCTACGTGCTCGATGTGCGGGGCGAGCACAAAGTGGTCGGTTATGAACCGGCGGAATCGCAGACCGGCATCTTCGGCGGCAACTCCAATTGGCGCGGGCCGGTCTGGTTCCCGATCAATTTTCTCCTGATCGAGTCGCTCCAGAAATTTCATCATTACTACGGGGACGAATTCAAAGTCGAATGTCCGACTGGTTCCGGCCAGTTCCTCACCCTCGACGAGGTCGCGAATGAGCTTTCCAATCGTTTGATCAAGCTCTGGCTAAAGGACGAAAATGGAGAGCGGCCATTCGGGCGCGCCTCGGGCGATTCGTTAGGCGGGGCGGACGATCGTGAGCGCTATCTCTTTCACGAATATTTTCATGGCGACAGCGGTGCTGGCCTGGGGGCGAGCCACCAGACTGGTTGGACAGGGTTGGTGGCGAAGCTGATCCAGCAACAGGGCGGTCGCGGTACGATTGCGAAGCAGGATCCGTTTACGGATTTATAGCTGCGACGCACTTCCAAACGACTTGTCATCCCGAGCCGGCGAAGCGCGGAGAGGGACCTCGCAGTTGCAAGAGTGATTTCCGCTGACGAGAAGGCGTGGATTGCAACTGAGAGGTCCTTCGCCGTCTGCGCGGCTCAGGATGACAAATCAATTGTGGGCGCTCGATTTTTGCGGCGCGCTCGACAATGGCGTTGTCGCGTTGGTCGCGGTTCTTTAGCATGCCGAGATGAGCGAATTGAATCCGCGCCGAACCATCGAGGAGCTAAAAGAACTGCGCGAACTGACAGGCGACGAAAACGGGGCGCAAAGAGTAGCCTTCACCGAGACCTGGGCGAGGTCGCGGAACTGGCTTGAGGAAAAAGCGAAGGAAGCGGGCGCCACAGTCGAGCGCGACGCCGCGGGTAACCTGTGGATGACGTTGCCCGGCAAATCCGAGCAGGCGCTCCTGATCGGCGGCCACATCGATTCCGTGCCTAACGGCGGCTGGCTTGACGGTTGTCTCAACACCCTGGCCGGGTTGGAAATCCTGCGCCGGATCCGCGCGGAGTACGATGGCCAACCGCCGGTCACGGTGCGGCTGGTCGATTGGGCCGACGAAGAGGGCGCGCGTTTTGGGAAGAGTCTCTTCGGTTCCTCCGCCTGTTCGGGCAACCTCGACATGGCGGAAGCGCGCGGATTGACGGACAAAGATGGTGTCAGTTTGCCAGAGGCTTTGAACGGGCAAGGGATTGAATTCGAGAACGTCAAGGAGTCCAACCGCCAACTGGCGAACGCCGCCGCTTACCTCGAGTTGCACATCGAGCAGGGCCCCGTCCTGCTCGATCTCGAGCTGCCGTTAGGCGCGGTCCTCGGCACCTTCGGGGTGGAGCGGCACGCGATCACTTTCCACGGGCAGGCGGCGCATTCCGGGAGCACCCCGATGAACCGGCGCAAGGATGCTTTCCTCGCCGCCGCGAAGATGAGCCCGGAGATTTATCGGATCACGGACCGCCACGGCGGAGTCTGCACCATCGGCTCCTGCCTAACGAAACCGGGAATCGTGACCAGCGTGGTGGAAGAATGCCGAATCACGCTCGACCAGCGGCATCTCGACGCCGACGCGCTCACGGCCATGCTGCGCGAAGCGCGGGAGGCGAGCGAACGTTTTGCCGGGGAAGGAAACGTGACGGTCTCGTGGGAAAGGCTGTGGCAGATCGAACCGCTCCCGTTCAACGAGGAGCTCATTGGTTTCTGTGACGAAGCCATCCAGGAAACCTGCGGAAAGCCTCACCGGCTGCCGAGCGGTCCGTTGCATGACGCCGCGGAAGTAGCCCGCGCCGGCATTCCGACGGTGATGATGTTTGTCCAGAGCCTGCACGGAATCAGTCACAACAAAATCGAGGACACGAGTGAAGAGCACCTCGAGCTGGCGGTGCGGGCCTTCGATCGGCTGGCTTCGAAGGCAATGAAGTGGATTGCTTCTCGTTAGGTGTTTTTCTTGAAATAAAGGGCCGCAGCAGGCTCCGGGGAGCGCGTGCGCCTCGCACGCTGTGTCACGCGCCTCGCGGGACACCACACACGTCTCATTTCTCCCGGCGATTCGGAGCGTCTGAGAAAGTTCGTTTTGGCGGGGCGCCAAAACCAGCGTGCGAGGCGCACGCGCTCCCCAGATTTTGCCGCGACGCGCTTCTTCGTCAGGGCAATCAGCGCGCGGCGACCGGCTCCAATTCCTCGCCGTGCTTTTCCGCGTCGGCCGCGTGGTGAGTATGCGCGCTGCGCAGGAAGGGCACCCGGTCGAGGACGCTTTCCTGGAACCACTCCAGCGCGAGATAAATCACCGGCGTGATGTAAAGCGTGATCAGCTGCGAGAAGATCAAACCGCCCACGATGACCAGGCCTAACGGCCGCCGCGAGGAACCATCCGCGCCGAAGCCGAAAGCGAGCGGCAGCGCGCCCATGAGAGCGGCCAGCGTGGTCATGAGGATGGGACGAAAACGTTCCACGCTCGCTTCGTGAATCGCGCTGCGCCGGTCGTAGCCTTCATCCAGTCGATGAAGCGCGAAGTCGACAATCATGATGCCGTTCTTTTTCACGATGCCCATGAGGAGGAAGAGTCCGATGACGGAATAGAGCGAGAGCGTGGAGCGAAAGATCCAGAGCGTCATCAAGCCACCCACGACGGCCGGGAAAAGAGTCGAGAGCACCGTGATCGGATGGACGTAGCTCTCGTAGAGAATCCCGAGAATCACATACATGACGAAAACCGCCGCGATGACAAGAAACGGCAGGGCGGCGAAAAGCTCCTGCAGAACGAGGCCTTCTCCCTGCAATTCGCCTTTCACGGTTGGCGGCAAAACTTCCGCCGCGGCTTTGTTGATGAAGGTCGTCACGTCGCCGAGCGCGACGCCGGGTTTGGTGTCGAAACCAAAAGTCACACTCGTGAATTGATTGATGTGATTGACCGATTGCAGCCCGAGCGATTCGCTCGCCTTCGTTACCGCGCGGATGGGAATGAGTTTGTCGCTTCCGGTCGGCTTCACGTAGATCTCGCGAAAGTCTTCCGGACCGGTGCGCGCCTTGTCGTCCGCTTCGACGATGACCTGGTATTGATCCTCCGCCTGCTTGATCAGGTAGACGTAGTTCTGCGAATAAGCCGCGCGCAGGAGACTCTCGACCTGGGTCGTGGAAACGCCGTAAAGACTCGCCTGCGAGCGGTCGATATTGATGTCGAGATTCGGGGTGTTGCGGAAGAGATCGGAGCGCGGCGGGCTGGCGAAACCATCGAAGTCACGCAGCTTTTCGCTCAGCTTATCGGCGGCGTCGTAGACCTCGTCTGGATTGATGCCGCTCAGGACATAGGTGTAGCGGCCAAACGAACTGCCGGTCGCGCCGATATCGATGCGCAAAACCGGCTGCGGATTGAGCGTCGGGAAAACGCCCGGAATCTCGCTGCAGGCCTTGCGCAGATCCGCCGCCACTGGTCGATGTTAGGCGCGCTCGCTCGCGTCTTTCAGGAAAAGCACGGTGAAAACGCCCGCACCCAGACCGGAGCGTCCCGCGACCGTGAAATATTTATCGACCGCCGGATTCGCCTGCAGAATGGGATCGAGTTTTTCCTGCAGCCGTCGCTGTTGATCGGGCGAGGCGCCTTCCTGGACGATGAAAAATCCGCGGATCACCCCGCTATCGCCGGTCGGCAGGAGAGTGAAGGGGAGGTGATTGAAAAAGAACCAGACGCCGATCGCACAGGCAATGACGATGGGCGCGGCGAGCCAGCCGACGTTGAGGAAGCGATCGAGCGAGCGGCCGTAAAAGTCGCGAATGGGATCGAAGTAGCGGCTGACGAAGCGTTCCGTCCAGGTCTTGCGATGGCCCGGCCCGCGCTCGACCAGGATGCGCGAACACATCAGCGGGGTCAGGGTTAACGAGACCAGGCCGGAGGCAAAAATGGCGACGATGATGGTGATGGCGAACTCGCGAAAAATCCGGCCTAACAATCCCGGCATGAACGCGAGCGGAATGAAAACCGCCGCGAGGGAGAGGGTCATGGACGAGAATGGTGAAGGAAATTTCGCCGGCGCTGTTGAGCGTGGCGCGATAGACCGACTCGCCCGCTTCCGCTCGCCTAACGACGTTCTCGAGGAAGACAATCGCGTCATCGACCAGGAAGCCGATGGCCAGGGTCATCGCCATGAGGGTGAGGTTGTTGACCGAGTAACCGAGCGCCCACATCGCGATGAAGGTGATGAGGAACGACATCGGCAAGGCGACGATCGGGATGAGGGTGTCGGTGGCGCGCCCGAGGAAAACGAAGATGACGAAAATGACGAGGACGAAGGCGATCGCGAGGGTGGCCTGGACGTCGTGGAGCGAATGAACGATCGATTGCGAGCGATCGAAGGTCGGGATGAGACGAATCGAGCCCGGTAACTCCTTTTGCAGTTGCGGCAAAAGTTCCCGAACGGACTGCGCCACCTCGACCGCGTTCGCTCCCGCCTGACGCGAGACGGCGAAGACGATGACCGAGGCCGGCGGATTGAAGTCGCGCGCGAAAAAATGCCGGGAAAGGCGCTCGTTCTCCACGCCGTCGATCACTTTCGCGACGTCGCGCAGATAAACCGGCGAACCGTTGCTGCCCTGTTTGATGATGAGATTCCGATAACCCTCGGCGTCTTCCACCTGGCCGTTCGGCCGCAAAGTGATCGACTTGTTTTTGCCATCGAACTGGCCCGCCCCGGAGTAGGAGGTGCCGCTGCGAATCGCCGCCGCCAGTTCTTCAAAGGTCAGGTTGCGCGTCGCGAGCGCGCCGGGATCTACCTTGATCCGAATGGCGCCCTTCACCCCGTAGATGGCGACCTCGGAGACGCCGGGAAGCACGTTGATCCGCTGCGAAACTTCAGTCGTGCCGTAGCGATAGAGCTCGGCGTCGGTCAGGGTATCACTCGTTAGGGCGACATACATGACCGGCTGATCGTTCGGGTTCGTCTTGGTAAAAGTGGGCGGGCTCGGGAGATCGTTAGGCAATTGCCCGGCCGCGCTCTGGATGGCGGATTGAACGTCGGTCGCGGCGGCATCGATCCCCTTGCTGAGGGCGAATTGCAGGGTGATCTGGGTGTTGCCCTGCGAGCTGGTGCTGGTGGACAACTCGAGGCCCGGGATCTGGGTGAACTGTTTCTCCAGCGGCGTCGCGATCGTATTCGCCATCGTGATCGGGTTCGCGCCGGGGTAGCTGGCCTGCACCCGAATGACGGGGTAATCGACCGCCGGGAGATCGTTCACCGCCAATTGATTGTAGGTGATGATGCCGAAGACGATGATCGACGCCGTCAGCATCATCGTCATGACCGGCCGCTGGATGAAGGGACGCGAGAGGCCGGACGAGAACTGGACGAGCTTGGCTCCCGGCGTTTTCTCGGCCTTGGCCGGGGCGCGATTAGGCGGTATCTCCTTCTTCGCGCCGTTGCCGCCATCGTGGCCGTTCTGTTCGTGACTTGGCATCGCTAGGGCGCGGCGGAGGCGGAGGTGGCTCCACCTGCTTCGGAGTTCTTCTCAGTCGCTTTGACGACCACTTTCGCGCCCGGCGCGAGCTGGAGCTGGCCAGCCACGACCACGGTCTCGCCAGGCTGCACGCCCTCCTTGATCACAGTCAGGTCGCCTTGCGTCTGGCCCGGCTTGACTTGGCGGAGATCGAGAGTGGAATCGGATTTCACGACGAAAATATAGGGGCCTTTCTGGCCGACCTGGACGGCTCCGTTAGGCACAAGGCGCGCGTCCTTGAGCGTGTCGAGAATCAGGCGGACGCGGACAAACTGTGACGGCCAAAGCGCGCGGTCGGGGTTGGGGGTTTCGGCGCGCGCCTGCACCGTGCCGGTTCCGGGCTGAAGGGTATTGGCGATGAAATAGAGCTTCCCTTCCCGCGGCGGAACGTTGTCGCCTTCCGCATCGGTCAGCACTTTCAGATTCGCCCCGCCGAGATATTGCCTAACGAGCGGCAGATCCGGTTCGGCAATGGTGAAGTCGGTGTAAATCGGATCGAGGTTGTCGATCGTGACGAGGACCGCGCTGTTGCTCCCGGCGCTGACGGTGTTGCCGACATCGACCTGGCGCAGGCCGATCCGGCCATTGATCGGGGAACGAATGGAGGAGTAATCGAGATTGGTCTGGGCGGCGGCGACCGCGGCCTCGGTCCGCATCGCATTCGCTTTCGCGGTATCGAGATCCTGGGTCGCGGTCACGCCTTGGGTGCGCAGGTCCTCCTGCCGCTTCAAGTTCGCCTGGGCCAGGACAGCGTCGGCCTTGGCTGCATCGAGCACCGCCTGGTAGGGCCGCGGGTCGATCGTGAAAAGAAGGTCGCCTTTTTTCACATCGGCGCCGTCTTCGAAATGGCGCTCCATGATTTGCCCGCTCACCTGGGCCTGCACCTGCACGCTCTCGAACGCTGCGAGGGTGCCGATTTCATCGAGATAAAGCGGGACGTCTTTGGCGATCACTTTCGCGACCGAGACCGGCCGCGGCGGCGGGCCTTTGGGCGCGTCGCTTTTCCCGCAACCGGCCAGCCACAATAGAGCGGCGGCGCAGAGAGCGCTTCCGGCTATTCGCTGGCGGTGGATGATCATGTTGGTGAAAGGAGACACTTATCGAGTGCGCGAGGTTCGCTTTGCTTTGGCGCCGTTCGTTTTGAGAGACGCTTTTTTGCCGTTTCGGTTACCGCTGCCATTGACGGATACGAGGTCGGCTTTCTTCCGGATGCGGGTGAGGACGCTCATGCAGGTTTGCAGATCGGCCGCCGGAATATCCGCGAGCAACTCGTGCCGCAGCTTCTGTGCAGTGGAATAGATCTGGTCCAAGATCGCGGCGGAATTGCGGCGGAGGTGGACGGTTTTGCAGCGCCGATCGGTGGGCGACTCTTTGCGTTCGATCCAGCCATCGCCTTGCAGGCGATCGAGAATCCCGGCCAGGGTCGGGCCTTCGATGCCGACACGCTCGGCCAGTTGCCGCTGGGTCAGTGGCTGCCCGGCATCGGCGAGGTGCGCGAGCGTGATCCATTTGCCCTGGCTCAAGCCGAGAGGGCGCAAACGGCGGTCGAGCTTGTTCCGCCAGTCACGGGCGGTTCCGGTGAGCAGGATGCCTAGTTTTTCGGTGTCGAATGGAGTCACGGCGGCAGATTCGTTAGTACGCTAACGAATCTCGTTTCGCGAAAAAGTCAACGCGCCGGTCCGGGCGCGGGGGGCACTTGAAAGAGGAGGATACGATGCCCGCGGTAGTCTTTTTTTTCCAGAATGACGCGCGCCTGCCGCGGAGCCCAGCGTCGGGATTGCTCGATCGCGCGTTTCTTCGCCGGTTGCACAAGGATATAGCGCGCCGTGAGGGGGATCTCGTCCACCCGATCGAGGTAAACGATCGTGCGCTCGACGTAAAAGAGGAACGGCTGGTAATCCGGATCGATGGCAAAGAGGGTTTCGCGAGGCGGAATGGCTGCGTTGAGAGCCCGTCCGATCGGTCGGATTTTCTCGCGCCGCTGCAAGAACGGGATCAGCACGACGGTGTAAATGAGCATGGCCGCGACCACTGCGACGGTTGTCCGGGTCACGACTTTGCGCAGGGGTTTCGGCCAGACGAGGGCGTGTTCGCGAATGAAGATGGCGAGGAGCCAAATTGCGGGTGCGAGCAGCGGCATGGTGTAGCGCGGGAGCGCGCCGGGCAGGAGATTGACGACGACAAAGGGAATCGCCACGCCTAACGACAAGGCGCGGCAGAATCTGCGCTCAGCTTCACTTTCGAGAAGCGCAAAGCGCGCAAACGGCAGCAGCGCCGCCCACGGCAGAAGGTAGCCAATGCCGCGCGGGATATTGAGCAGCCAGTCGCCGAGTTTGAAGTCATCGCCGCTCACCCGTCCGGTCAGTTGTTTCGACCAGACGCTGGTCGCATGGCCGGCCTGCACCATCTGTAGACACGGAATGGCCCAGGCCGCGAAAATTCCCAGCATCAGGATCGCGCCGGCGAAATGCGGCCAACTCCACAAATGCCTTAACGCGCCCGCCCGCCACAAAACCGCGAGCACGACGGAATAGAAGAAGAGAAGTTGGAGCGGGCCTTTCGCGAGCAGGCCGAGCCCGAGAAAAATCCCGGCGGTGATCCAGGCGCACCACGGTCGTTCCTTCCACCAGCTCAGCCAGCAAATGAAAGCGAGCGCGGTCAGCGAGACGTAAAGCGCCTCGATCTCGATCATTCGGCCTTTTTCCAGCAGTCCGAAGTTCGTTAGCCACATGAGTCCGGCCACAACCGAGCCGTTCGGGCCAAGGCTGCGCCGCGCGATGGTGACAAAAGCCAGCGCCACCGCCAGGACGCAGAGGACCGAAGGCAGCCGCGCCGCCCATTCATTGCGGACTCCGAAGAGCTTAAAGGAACCTGCGACGAGCCAGTTCACGAGCGGAGGCTTACGCAGATACGGCTCACTCCCGACCTGCGGCACAACGTAATTGCCGGTCTCGAGCATCGTGACAGCGGGCAGAATGCGGCGGCCTTCCTCGCTCTTGATCTCGAGGGAACCGAGGCGCGGCAAATAAATGGCCGCCCACACAATCAGGATCAGAATCAACGCCCGCGTCTGCGACATCGGACGGATTGTAAACGCAGAGGACGCAGAGAGCGCAGAGAAAGATTATGTTCCCCTAACTCTGCGCTCTCTGCGTCCTCTGCGGTTAAATATCCGGCAAGGTGCGTCCCTAACCGCAGCTTGACGAAGGCGCTCTCCAAAAGTAGGTTCCGCACCTAGTCCGTTGTGGATTGGAGTGGGAGCCGGTGTCCCACTCTTTTTTGTCGGCGGACGCTAATTTTATGAACGCCGAATTCATTGCCATGCTCGACTACCTGGAGCGGGAACGCGGGATCAAACGCGAAATCCTGATCGAGGCGGTCTCGAATGCCCTTCTCTCGGCCTCGAAAAAAAGTGTGAGTGCCTCGCGCGACCTGCACATCGACATCGACCCGAAGACCGGTGAAATCCGCGCCCTGGCCAATCTCCTGGTGGTCGAGAAAGTCACCAACCCGCAGGACGAAATCTCCCTCGATAAAGCGCGCAAGATCAAAGCCGACGCGCAGGTCGGCGAAGCGATCGAGGTCGAAGTGACCCCGAAAAATTTCGGCCGCATCGCGGCCCAGACCGCGAAGCAGGCGATGATGCAGCGCATTCGCCAGGTCGAGAAGGAGATGATCTACGAGGAATTCAAGGATCGCGCGGGCGAAATCGTGAGCGGCACCGTGCGGCGCTTCGATCGTTCCGACGTCATCCTCGATCTCGGAAAATTTGAAGCGATCATGCCGCAGCGCGAACGCGTCGTAGTCGAAGACTACAATGTTGGAGACCGGCTCCGCGCTTACGTCGTCGCGGTCGAGAATGGCGCGCGTGGCCCCGAAATCATCATCTCGCGCAGCCATCCCAATTTCGTTAGGCGCCTGTTCGAGCTCGAAGTGAGCGAAATTGCCGATGGCACGGTCGAGATTCGCGGCATTGCGCGCGAAGCCGGTTACCGGACAAAGATCGCGGTTTTCAGTGACAATCCGAAAGTCGATCCAGTCGGTGCCTGCGTCGGGATGCGTGGTTCACGGGTGAAAAACATCGTCCGCGAATTGAATAACGAGAAGGTCGACATCATTCGCTGGAGCTCCGACCCGAAGGAATTTGTCCTCGAAGCGCTCAAGCCGGCCAAGGTGAAGAACCTGGTTTTCGACATCGAGAAGAAGAGCGCGACCATTTCGGTCGACGAAGACCAGCTCTCCCTCGCGATCGGCAAAAAAGGCCAGAACGCGCGCCTAACGAGCCGCCTGACCGGCTGGGAAATCAATATCGAGAAGGAAGCGCCGAGCACGACGGCAGTCGAACAAAAGGTCGCTCATGCGGCCCAGACGCTTTCCACGGCGTTGCCCATTTCTGAAGAGCAGGCGATGACCCTGGTGAAAACCGGCTTTACCAATCTGGAAGGATTGCGCGATGCTGAGATGCAGGACCTCGTCGACATCCTCGGGGTGGAAGAAGAGAAGGCGCGTGAAATTTACGAGGCAGTGCATCGTGAAGCAGTTTCTCCGTGACAATGGCCTCGCCTAACCGCTCACGGCCATGAGCAAAATTTTAAGGAAATTTAATGCCAACGAAAACGACGACCAAATCCAAGGCGGCCAAAGCGCCTGCCCGCAAAACGGCGGCCAAATCGGCCGCTCCTGCTAAGTCGTCGACCACTCGTTCTCGCACCACCGCCGCCAAGAGTTCGAAAACGGACGCGGCTGAAGAAACCGCCGTTGTCGAAAAAACTCCCGCCAAGCCAGCGACACCCGCGCCCGCCGCACCGGCCGCTCCCGCGAAAACGCCCGCCCCGGACAAGCCTGTTGTGACTGCGACCAAGTCCGCCTTTGCCCCGATCACGGCGAAACGCCAGCCCGCCAAAACGGCCGCCCCGGCTGCGCCCGTCCCTGCGCCAGAGAAAAAGCCCGCGGTCGAGAGCGTTTCCTTGATCGATCCGCAAACCCCCAAACCGAAGCGCGCTCCCACCGCCGAAGGCGTGAAGCGCACTTTCCTTCCTCCGATTTCTCGCATTCGCGCGACTCCCGCGGCGCCCGAGCCCGTGCGCGAAGAGAGACCCGTCGCGGCCGAGGTCGCTCCGGCTGAGGAAATCGGCGAAGTCGAAACCGAAACCGAGGACGGCCGCAAGATCATTCACATTAAGCCGCCGATTATCGTCAAGGATCTCGCGGCTCAGCTCGGGGTGAAAAATTTCCAGCTCATTAAGGAGCTGATGGACGACTTCAATATTTTCGCCAACCCGAACCTGACGGTGGAACCGGAAGTCGCGACGAAGATTTGCGACAAGCACGGTTTCGCGTTCGAGATGGAGCGCCGCGAAAAAGGCGGCGGCGTTCACAAGCAAGTCGAAGTGGTGGTCGCGCCTCCGCCGCCGGTCATCGAGAAGGAAGAAGAGCTCAAGCTGCGCGCGCCGATCATCACTTTCATGGGCCACGTCGATCACGGCAAGACGTCGCTCATGGACGCAATCCGCAAAACACGCGTCGCGGCTGGTGAAGCCGGCGGCATCACCCAGCACATCGGCGCTTACTCGGTCGATTACAAAGGCACCAAGATCACTTTCCTCGACACCCCCGGTCACGCGGCCTTCACCGCCATGCGCGCCCGTGGCGCTAACGTGACCGACATCGTTGTCCTGGTCGTCGCGGCCGACGACGGGCTCATGCCGCAAACGATCGAAGCGATCAATCACGCCAAGGCCGCGTCCCATGTGAAAATCATGGTCGCGGTGAACAAGATCGATTTGCCCTCGGCGAACATCGACCGCGTCAAACAGCAACTTCAAGAACACGAACTCACCCCGGAAGATTGGGGTGGTGATACCATCGTTGTTCCCGTCTCGGCGACCAAAGGAACAGGCATCGACGACCTGCTCGAGAACATGGCCGTGCAGGCGGAAGTGATGGAGCTGAGAGCTTCTCCGACCGCGACCCCGCGCGGCACCGTCATCGAAGCGCAGGTCGAAGCCGGGCGCGGACCGACCGCCACGGTTATCGTGCAAATGGGCACGCTCAAAGTGGGCGAACCGTTCATCTGCGGAAATTACGGCGGCAAGGTGAAGTCGCTCGTCGACGACCGCGGCAAACCGCTCAAGTCGGCCGGACCTTCGACCCCGGTGAAGGTTCTTGGATTTACCGGCCTGCCGAATGCCGGTGACGAATTCCTCGTCATGGAATCG
Organism: uncultured Verrucomicrobiae bacterium; assembly: GCA_963740715.1. GTDB lineage: Bacteria > Verrucomicrobiota > Verrucomicrobiia > Chthoniobacterales > UBA10450 > Palsa-1392. The sequence continues at coordinate 31,695 of CAVUGD010000013.1, forward strand.
GAAAAATCGGCCAAGGTTTTGAGCGAGGAACGCCTCGCCGTCCGGCGCACCGAAAAACTGAGTGTGCCCCAGCGCGCCACCCTCGAAAGCCTGCTCGAAGCTGCCGACGGCAAGAAAGTTTTGCGCCTTATCCTGAAGTGCGACGCCCAGGGTTCACTCGAGGCGCTGGTGGCTTCGTTAGGCCAAATCCAGAGCAAGAAGATCGATCTCGAAATGGTTCACGCGGGCGTGGGACCGATCTCCGAGTCCGACATTCTGCTCGCGAGCGCTTCCAATGCGGTCGTGGTTGGCTTTAACATCAAGGTCGAGAGCAACGCCGTCGGCGCCGCCAAACGCGAAGGCGTCCAGGTCAAACTTTACAGCATCATCTACGAACTGATCGACCAGATGAAAGAAGCGATGGCCGGCCTGCTCGACCCGGAGCATCGCGAAACCGTCATCGGCCACGCCGAAGTGAAGCAGGTTTTCCAGCTCAGCCGCGGCATCGTCGCGGGCTGCCTCGTCACCGACGGCCGCATCAGCCGGACGGCTCGGGCGCGCGTCTTGCGTCGTCGCCAGCCGGTTTACGATGGCGGGCTCTCCACCCTGCGCCGTTTCCAGGACGACGTGAAAGAAGTCCGCGTCGGGCTCGAGTGCGGCATCAAGCTGGGCGACTTCAACGAATACCAGGTCGGCGACATCATCGAGTGCTACCAGCTCGAGCAGGTCGCACAGAAACTGTAACGCCGGATTCCTGGCGAATTGAATCGAGGCACGCGCCTAGCTTGCCTCACCTTATGAAACATCGACTGCTCCGCGTAAACGAACTCCTGAAACGGGAGTTGAGCTCTCTCCTGGTGCGCGAGCTGAGCTTCGAAAACCTGCTCGTGACCGTGAACCAGGTGGACGTCACGCCCGACCTGAAATCAGCGCATGTTTTCATCAGCGTGCTCGGTTCGAAGGGCCGCAAGGAAGTCCTGCCAAAACTGGAAGCCAGCCGCGCCTCGCTCCAGGCCGACCTTTCGAAACACGTCGTTCTGAAATTCACCCCGCACCTTGTCTTCCACCTCGACGATTCGATCGAACGTGGCGACCGCGTCCTGGAGATTCTCCAGGAAATTGAACCTCCGCCGACATCCGAAAACGAATGAACACTATCACTGCCGAACCGCCCGCAACTTCCCTAACGAACGCAACCTTTGCGGAAATTGCGGAAGCTCTCCGCACCCACGAGACCTTTGTCGTCCTCAGCCATGTCCGGCCGGACGGCGACGCGCTCGGGAGCGAGATCGCGATGGGCCTCGCCCTGCAAAAGCTCGGGAAAAAAGTGAAGGTCTGGAACGAGGAGGGATTGCTCGAGAAATTTTCCTTCCTCCCGGGTGGCGAGCTGGTTTCGATGCCGCCTAACGAACCGGAAGATTTCGACGTCGTCCTCGCGCTCGATACCGCGACCCGCCAGCGCCTCGGCGACAACTGCCTCGCCGCCGTCGGCAAGGCCAAGGTGTGGATCAACATCGACCATCACCCGAGCAACCCGCGCTACGGCGACCTCGTCCACATCGATCCGATCGCGCCCGCGACCGGTCAGATTCTTTTCGAACTCCTGCAAAGCCAGGGCCTCCCGCTCGATGAAGCGATCGCGGAAAACCTCTTCGCCGCCATCTCGACTGATACCGGTTCTTTCCAATACCAAAACACGACGGCGCGCACTTTCGAAATCGCCGCCGACGTCCTGCGCTGCGGGATCAAGGTCGGCGAGTTGAGTCAGAAACTTTACGAGAGCTATCCGCGCCGCCGCATCGAGCTCCTGCGCGTCCTGCTCGACCGGATGCGTTTCGACGCCGACGGCAAAATCGCCAGCTTCAGCCTGCCGCTCGCGACCGCGAACGAGCTCGGCGTTATTCCCGAGGACAACGAAGGTCTGATCGATCATCTCCGCGCCATTCGAGGGCGTAATCATCGCCATCTTTTTCGAGGAACTGGAAGGCGGCAAAGTGCGCGTCAGCATGCGCTCGAAAGACGAGCGCGCCGATGTCTGCGCCATCTGCGTCAGCTTCAAAGGCGGCGGCCACAAACTCGCCGCCGGCATTCGCATGCCCGGCCCGCTCGATGAAGCGTCGGAAAAAGTCATCGCCGCCGCGGTCGCGACCGTCGCTGCGATGAAAAGCTAGCCACCGCCATCGTGTCGATTACCGCTACACCCGACGGAGTCCTGCTCGTCGACAAAGCCCCCGGGATGACCTCGCATGATGTTGTCGCGCTCGTTAGGCGGCAGCTCTCGATCAAGAAGGTCGGCCATTGCGGCACCCTCGACCCGATTGCGACCGGCCTTCTTATTCTCACCCTGGGCGCGGGACCAAGATCCAGGATCTGCTCATGAGCGAGGACAAGGAATACGTCGGCACGCTCCGGTTAGGCCAGAGCACCGACACCCAGGATCGTGCCGGACAGGTGATCGAGGAACGCCCGGTTCCGGAATTGACCGAGGAAAATGTGCGGGCGGCTTTCGACAAATTCCGGGGCGATTTCTACCAGATGCCGCCGATGGTTTCGGCGATCAAGCAGGGCGGCGTGCCGCTCTACAAGCTGGCGCGGCAGGGAAAAACGGTCGAGCGCGAGCCGCGTCTCGTGCATATCTATCGTTACAGCATCGACCGCATCGCGGCGCCCGAGATCGATTTTACCGTCATGTGCAGCAAGGGATTCTACGTCCGCACTTACGCCCACGACATCGGCGATCTGCTCGGCTGCGGCGCCCATCTCCAGGAACTGCGCCGCACGCGCTCGGGTCGTTTCGATCTCAGCCGTTCCGTGACGGTGGAAGAAATCAAGACGGCGAATCCGGTCGACATTTTGGATAAAATCCTGACCCTGCCGGAAGTCTCGCGGATGCGCGGCGCCTAACGGGCGCAAATTTCCATGCGCATCCTGCGGTCGATTCCGGAGCTGGCGCAAATTCCCGGGCCGGTCTTTCTCGCGATCGGCGTTTTCGACGGCGTGCATCGCGGACATCAGGCCGTCATCTCGACCGCGGCGCGGCACGCGCAGGACGCTGGCGGCACCGCGGTCGTCGTGACCTTCGATCCGCACCCGGCCAAGATCCTGCGCCCGCAGGAAAGCCCGCGCCTCCTCACCGCGACGCAGCACAAGATCGAGCTCATCCGCGCGCTCGGTGTCTCGCATTTGCTCGTGCTCAAGTTTGATCGCGAGCTCGCTTCGACCGCGCCGGCCGATTTCGTTAGGCAATTGGTCGCGGGGGCGAAACCATTGCGCGAAATTTGCGTTGGTCAGGAATGGTCCTTCGGCAAAAACCGCGCCGGCAATCTCGCGCTTCTCAAGGAGCTGGGTGCGCAGCTCGATTTTAATGTGGTCGGGGTCGAGCCGGTGACGTCGGAAGGCACGATTGTGAGCAGCACCGCCATTCGCAAAGCAGTCGAGGCGGGCGATTTCAAAAACGCGGCGCGAATGCTGGGCCGCAATTACACCATCCTCGGCACGGTGGAGGAGGGGAAACATCTCGGGCGCAGTCTCGGTTTCCCCACCGCCAACCTGAGCGCGCACAGCGAGCAATTTCCGCCTAACGGCGTCTATGCGGCGGAAGGATTGCTCGAGGGAAAAACACTCCGCGGAGTGGTCAATCTCGGGGTGCGGCCGACGATCGAAAGTGAAGTCCCGCAGCGCGTGCTCGAGTTTCACGTCTTCGATCTCGACCAGGATCTCTACGGGAAGGACATCGAGCTGCGATTTCCTGCAATATCTTCGGTCCGAGCAAAAATTCGAAAACCTGGCCGCGCTGCGCGAGCAGATCGCGCGCGACGTGAAATCGGCGCAGGAGATTTTCTCGACGGTTGACACCCCCGCCTAGCGCCGCCTCGCTCCTCTTGTCATCCCGAGCGGCGCAGCGCGGCGAGGGACCTCTCAACTGCAATCCACGTTATCGGATGTGCGCAGACGCTTATTCCAATCGTGAGGTCCCTCGCCGTCTGCGCGGCTCGGGATGACAAGTTATTTTGAAGATCAGGCCTGAAGTCGGCTGGCTCGGATCGGGCAGATGGCGAATCCGTTTGCCGGTGGCGGCGAAAATGGCGTTCGTGATCGCGGGTGCAATCGGCGGGACGGGCGGTTCACCCATCCCGATTGGGCGGCCGAGGTCGCTCGGAACGATGTGCGTTTCGATGACGGGCGCATCGCGCATCCGTGCGACTTCAAAGTCGGCGTAATTCTGCTGCTCGGCCGCGCCGTTGCGGAAGGTGATCTCGCCTTTTAGAACGGACGAGAGTCCCCAGATCACGCCGCCTTCGATCTGCTGCTCGATCCCGATGGGATTGATCGCGAGCCCGCAGTCGACCGCTGCCACCACTCGTTTCACCCTGGGTGTGGCCATCTTTGACGATGACGTCGACGACATAGGCGATGTGGTTTTCGGCATCGTAGATGTTGCAGGCCACGCCGCGCCCTTCACCGGGCGCCATCTTTTTTGACCAATCCCAGCCGGACCGGTCGCGGACCAGCTCGAGAACACGGCGGAGCCGTCTGCGATCGATCGTTAGGTCGCCGGCCTGCAATGGTTCGTCGCCTTGCAGGAGAGCGAGGCGGAAAGCGAGCGGATCAATCGACTGCGCGTGCGCCAGTTCGTCGATGAACGACTCGCGGGCAAAAACACTCCCGGGAGAAAAGACCGCGCGCCACGGTCCGTGCAGCACCGGCAGATCGACCGGAACGTAGGCCATTTCCAGATCCCCGACCGCGTAGGGCAGATCGTAAACGCCCCAGGCGTAGCCCTGGTAAAAAGGCGCGTCGTTAGGCGTGGGCGGCTTATCCACTCCGCCCCGGTTGTGGAGCGAGCCGGCCTTGGTGTGTCGCCAGCGAACAATCTTGCCGCTCTCATCGAGCCCGCCGCTCAGGCGGTGGACCGAAGCCGCTTGGAAATGGCCGTGGCGCATGTCGTCCGGGCGGGTCCAGAGCAGTTGCACCGGAGCCTTCACCGCGCGCGAAATCTCGATCGCTTCAAAGGCGTAATCGTTAGCCAGGCGCCGGCCGAAACCGCCGCCGATCGTTGGGACGTGCACTTTCACTTTCTCCGGCGGCAGATCGAGCATCTTGGCCGCGTCGCGCTGCAGGTCGTTCGGGTCCTGCGTCGGCGTCCAAAGTTCGCAGTCGTTAGGGGTGACGGCCGCGACGCAGTTCATCGTCTCGAGCGGAGCGTGGGCGTAGAACGGATAGTAATAGGACGCCTCGAGGGTGCGGGCGACGGCGGCGGGCGCGTCCGGTTTTTCACTCCGCAGCACGATGCCCGGGTCGCGTGAGGCTTTCTCGAGGTTCTCGCGATGTTGCCTGGAATCGAACCGGACCGATTTCGATTCATCCCAGTCGACCGCGAGTGCCGCGCGCCCTTTCATCGCGGCCCAGGTCGAGTCGGCGACGACCGCAACGCCATTTGTGACCGCCACGACCGCGCTCACACCGCGCACAGCGCGTGCGGCCTTTTCGTTCCATTTCCGCGCTTTCGCGCCTAACGACGGCGGGCGCTCGATCGATGCATAGAGCATTCCCGGGACGCGAGTGTCGATCCCGTATTGGGTTGCCCCGGTCACGATCTCGCGCGCGTCGATCCGCGGAGTGCGCTTGCCAATGAGGCGAAAATCTTCCGTTTTCTTCAGCGCCGGCGTTTGCGGAACCGGCAATTTCGCGGCCGCCTCCACCAGCCGGCCGAACTCCAGGCTCCGGCCGCTCTCCGTATGGCGGACTGCGCCGGCTTCGGTCGAACAAGTTGCGGGATCGACCTGCCACACCTTGGCCGCGGCCTGGGTCAGCATCTCGCGCGTGGCGGCGGCGGCTTCCCGCAGCGGTTTCCAGCTTCCCTGCACGCTCCCGCTCCCGCCGGTGCCGAGACGCTTGAAGTCCGGGCCCGGCATCGCCTGCACGATCTTCACCCGCGACCAATCGGCGCCGAGTTCGTCGGCCAGGATCATGGGCAATGCTGTGCGCACGCCCTGTCCCATTTCAGATTTCCCGAGGGTAAGCGTGATCGCGCCCTGCCCATCGATTCGGATCCATCCGTTAGGCTGAAATTTCGCAATCGCGGTTTCCGCACCAAACAAACGGCGTCCATCAAAACCGATAACAAGCGCCGCGCCGCCCAGGGTCGCGGTTTTGAGAAAAGTGCGGCGCGAGGTTTTCATTTCGCTTTCTCCCGCATGAGGGCGGCGGCGCGATGGATCGCCTTGCGCATCCGCGGGTAAGTCCCGCAGCGACAAACCGCCTCCGACATCGCGGCGTCGATCATTTCATCGCTCGGGTTTGGGTGCTCGCGGAGCAGGGCGCAGGCGTTAAGAATCATCCCGGGCTGGCAAAAGCCGCATTGCGCCACGTCCTCCTCGATCCAGGCGCGCTGGCAGGGGTGGCTCGCGTCGGGAGAGAGGCCTTCGATGGTGGTGAAAGAGCGGTCGGCGGCTTCGCTGGCCGGGATCTGGCAGGAACGAAGCGCCTTCCCGTTTTCCAGGACGGTGCAGGAACCGCAGACGCCGACGCCGCAACCGAATTTGGTCCCGGTCATGCCTAACGAGTCGCGCAGAATCCAGAGCAGCGGCGTGTCGTCGTCCACCTCCACTTCGCGCGGCCGGCCGTTGATGGTGAGGTGGAGCGCGCTCATCGGCAAGGCGTTAGACAACGCCGGACCGCGATGCGTTCACCGAAGCCTGTTACGCCTAACGTTGCTCGCGCACGTTCGACCAGGCGGCGCCGGCCGCGACCGCGGTCACGAGGAGGCTGGTGCAAATTGCCAGCAGGCTGACGAAAATCACCGGCAGGGTGGCGAGACGATAGGCTTCGACGACGAGGAAGCGGCCGCCATCGGAAATGAAATAGGCGATAACGCTGGCGAGGATCGTGCTCCCGATCAGGATGGCCGCGCGATAGGAGCGCCGCGGGAGTGGCGCGGGCAGCTTCTGCACGACCCGCGCGGTGAAGCCGGCGTCGTCGATGTAGGCCGTCTCCTCGCGCAGGCGCTGTTCGAGCCAATCTTCCTGGAGTTGTTCGTCCATCGTCGTTAGGCAGTGCTCCAAGCGGCGAGCGTTTTCTTCAGTTTCTCCCGGCCGCGCAAGACATTGGTCTTGACCGTGCCGAGCGGAATCTCGAGGACGCGCGCTGCTTCATCATGCGATAAACCATTCTGGCAGCAAAGCAAAATGGCCGATCGCTCGTGCAGACGGAAGAAGTTGGAGCGCGTGCATGAGATCGTGTTTCAAGGCCGGGTCGACGGTCTGCGGATCCTGCTCGGCCTCGAGGCGCGATTCGTCGATCCCGACCAGTTCCTTTCGTTTGCGGGCCTCTTCGCGGAAACAATTATAGGCGATGCGATAAAGCCAGGTGGAAAATTTCGCCTCGCCCCGAAAGCTGCGGATGTTTTTGTAAGCGCGCAGGAAAGTTTCCTGAGCCAGGTCGTCCGCGAGAGCGAGGTCGGTGCGGGTAAGTTGCCGGAGAAGACCGCGCACGGCCGACTGGTGATTGCGCACCAGTTCGGCGAAGGCGTGGTGGTCGTCGTCGACCAGGACCCGCGCAACGAGATCGGCATCATTTAGCGGCACCTCGGGAGTTTACACCTTGGGGGAAGGGGCATCCGTGCGGAGGTCGAGTTTCCAGACCAGGAGATAACCGAGACCGATCATGAAGGGGATGATGCCGATGCTCCAGGCGCCGCCGTCCCACTCGTTGACGGCGCCGAGGAAGATGATCAATCCCGCGCCGACCATGAGGAGGGTAATCCCGCGGCGCAGGTCGGACCGTTGCCGGACGACGGGCGGTGGATTGAGGAGCGCATCAGGGACCGGTTGGCCCTTTTCGACCATCATCCGGACGGTTTTGTGCAGGGCGCGGTTCCTGGAGAAGCTGAAATACATGATGGTGGCGACGATCGCGACCGGGGTGCCGAAGAAGCCGATACAGGCCACGACCACGACGAGCGGGATCCACCATTGGTCGTCCCCGTTGGACCGGTGGGAATTGTCGCCGTCGATGCTGATGTTGAGATGCTTCTTGATCTTGCGCTCGATCGCTCGGTCGAATTCCTCTTCCGTATCAGGGCTGGCGGAAGGGGCGACCACCGGAGCCACGTGTGCTGGTCGGCGCCACAGATGCCGCCACCACCGGGGCGGTGGTCGGCTCGGGAATCGCCGGGGTGTAATCGGGCGCCACCGAAGGGGAGGCGGAGGCGGCGATGGCCTCGCCATCGGGAGTCGGCGAGGGAGTTTGTCCGGGTGCGGTCACCGCCAGGGCAAAAGCGCAGGCGCAGATGAGAAAAGTCGGTTTCATGTTCATTGGTTTGTCAGTGAGATGCAGTCCGGCCTGCATTTAGATTCAATTTTTGCTTAAAAATCGAAGTTTTTTCGAGCGAACGCCCGGATTCCAACTCGGGCGTCGGGTGGCGGAATTCTCCCCGCGCGGGAGGGTGGGGGCCCGCCTACGCTCTGCTCCGGCGTGGCGCTCCAGCCTTCGCTCGGAGCTGCGCTCCAAGCGAAGGCTGGAGCGGGTGACGAGACTCGAACTCGCGACGTCCTCCTTGGCAAGGAGGTGCTCTACCACTGAGCTACACCCGCAGCCCGCCGAATTTGGCGGACAGCAATAATGTCCAGTGGCCTCGGGCGCGCAAGGTCTATTTGCCCATCTCTTTGGAGGCCTGCAGAGGGCGCTTCCCGCCCGCCAATTTGATCGTTAGAATCGCGTCATGCTCACTTTCCACTCTTCGACCGGCGCCGTTTTTGCACTGCAAGTGCTCATCTCGGCCTTCTTCGCCATCCTCTTCCTCCAGTCGGGCATCGACAAAGTGCTCGACCGGAAAGGAAACCTCGACTGGCTCACCGGTCACTTCGCCAAGAGCCCGCTCGCGGGAATGGTCCCGCTTCTCCTCGGCGTGATCACGCTGATGGAACTGGCCGCCGGCGCCTTGTGCGCGGTCGGTTGCGTCATGGTCTTGCTCCGCCACGATTCCACGATCGCGTTTTATGGAGTGGTCCTGTCCGGGATTGCGCTGCTCGCGCTCTTCTTCGGTCAACGGATGGCGAAAGAATATCCCGGCGCCGCCGCGCTCGTGCCCTATTTCCTGGTCGTCATCGCGGGGGTCATCTGGCTGGGGCAAGGTTGAGATTCGGCGGCCGCGACCGATGCTGAGCGATGGTTCAGATTTCGATCGATTACACCGGGAAACTGCATTGTAACGCCAAGCACGGCCCGTCGAGCAGTGAACTCGCGACCGATGCGCCGCTCGATAACCAGGGGAAGGGCGAAGCGTTTTCTCCCACCGATCTCGTCGCCACCGCGCTCGGGACCTGCATCGCCACCACGATGGCGATCGTGGGGGAACGGCACGGGGTGGACTTAAAGGGAATGACCGTGCAGGTGGCGAAAGAAATGGCGAGCGATCCGCGGCGGGTGAGTCGCCTAACGACCGAGGTACATATCCCGCTCCCGGCCGATCATCCGCAGCGCGAGCTGCTCGAGAAAACCGCGCTCGGTTGCCCGGTGCATCGCAGCCTGGCGGCGGAGATGGAACGACCGACCGAGTTTTTCTGGGAAGGCTAGGGTCGGATTTCTTACTGCCCGAGGACCCAGGCGAAAAGCAAGGGGGCGCAAATCGTGGCGTCGCTTTCGACCACGAACTTCGGAGTCGAAGCCGCGAGCTTGCCCCAGGTGATCTTCTCGTTCGGCACGGCGCCGGAGTAGCTGCCGTAGCTCGTCGTCGAATCGCTGATCTGGCAGAAGTAACCCCACAGCGGCACACTGGTGCGCTCGAGATCCTGGTGGAGCATCGGGACGACGCAGATCGGGAAATCGCCCGCGATGCCGCCGCCGATCTGGAAAAAACCGATTGAGCCCTCCCGGTTCCGCAGCTTCTTCGCGTTTTTCGTGTAGTAGCCCGCGAGCCAGGTCATGTATTCGATGCCGGTGCGCACCGTGTGCACGTTTTTCACGTCGCCGCGAATGACCGCCGCCGCATACATGTTGCCGAGCGTCGCGTCCTCCCAGCCCGGCACGACGATGGGCAGATTTTTTTCGCAGGCCGCGATCATCCAGGAATGCTTCGGATCGATTTGGAAAGCTCTTCTTCAGCTTCCCGCCGCGAAGAATCTTATACATGAATTCGTGCGGGAAATAATGCTCTCCGGCGCGGTCGGCCGCGACCCATTCTGCGAGCACCGCCTTCTCGATCCGCCGCATCGCTTCCATCTCCGGGATGCAGGTGTCGGTCACGCGATTCATGTGCTGGGAGAGAAGTTTCTCCTCATCCTGCGGCGTGAGCTGCCGGTAGTGCGGCACCCGCTCGTAGTGGTCGTGCGCGACCAGATTGAAAATATCCTCTTCGAGGTTCGCGCCGGTGCAGACGATCAGGTGCACCTTGTCGCGCCGGATCATCTCCGCCAACGAAATGCCGAGCTCGGCGGTCGACATCGCGCCGGCGAGCGTGACCAGCATTTTGCCGCCGGCGGCGAGGTGTGTCTCGTAACCTTTCGCGGCGTCGAGCAACGCGGCGGCGTTAAAGTGGCGATAATTCTTCGCGATGAATTTCGAGACGGGACCTTTTTTTGCCGCGAGCGCGGCGTTGATCTCTTCCGGGCTTTGAGAGCGTCGTTTGGCTTTCATGGCTTGGGCAACTTTGGTCAGGCGGGATACAACCAGCGCATGTAATCAGCCACGCCTTCTTCCAGCGGAAACTCCGGTTCGTAGCCTAACGATTTCCGCACATTGGTCAGGTCGGCCTCGGTGTGGGGCTGGTAATGGGCGTGCGGGTTATCGATATATTCCGGCTCGAATTTTGTGCCTAACGACTTGTTGAGGATTTCGATCAGCTCGTTGAAAGAGCGGGCCTGGCCCGAGCCGAGATTGTAGATGCCGCTCTCCTTCGCTTCCATCGCGCGGAGCGTTCCCTGCACGATGTCCTTCACGTAAACGAAGTCGCGCTTCTGCTCGCCGTGTTTGAAAATGCGCGGGCGCTTGCCTTCCTTGATCTGGCGCGAGAGATGCAGAATCATGCTCGCCGGCACGCCCTTGTGCGCTTCGCGCGGGCCGTAAACGTTGAAATAACGCAGGCCGACGATCTTCCACTCCGGAGCGTCCGCCACCGCGCGGCGGGCGAGGTTATCCATGATCACCTTCGAGAAAGCGTAGACGTTGGCCGGGGCGGCTTCGTGGGTTTCGAGGTTCATCCCGCTGGCCGCGCCGTAGGTCGCGGCGGAGGAGGCGTAAACGATGCGGGTGCGATGCGGCTGCGCGAAACGAAGCAGGCGGCGGAAACTCTCGACGTTGTCGTGCACCTGCGGGAACTGGTCGTGCACCGTCGTGTCGGTGATCGAGGCGAGATGGAAAATGCCGTCGAATTTTTCCTCGCCAAACTGCGCCTGCCAATCGAGCGCCGAGAGATCGGCCGCGACAAAATCGCCGCGATAGCCGCGCAGGTTTTTGAAATCGCCGGAGCGAAAATCGTCGATCACGGTCAGGCGCGCCGCGGGATATTTTTCCTGCAGGGCAAGGGTGAGGTTGGAGCCGATAAAGCCGGCCCCGCCGGTGACGAGGAAGTTAGGGTCTTTTGAGTTCACAGCGGGCAGATTCGAGGAAGGTGACAGATAAATGTTGAGCGCGGAAGCGCAAGCCGCTACTTGTCCGGCAGTTCTTTGCGAGTTTGACCCCGAAAGCATTCGGGGTTGATCAGTGGATCGGCGCGAGAAATCCCGTGTGAACCGGGAGCAGTTGCGCTGCTGTAACTGGGGACGACTTCCCATGGCCAATCGGGCGTCCGGCAAATGCCGGCGACGGTGAAGGCGGGAAGAAGGCGTGCACCGAAATTTTTCGGGGCCGGAACCAGGAGCCAGAATATTTGCCCGCTCCACCTCATTCGTGCCGCTGTAGCCGGGATCGGTGATCCCGGCGGCCGGGGTCAACGCCCCCGGCTACAACAGAGATCGGCGCGACAAAACTTCTTCGCAAAAAGAAGAGTGAGAGTTGTGGACCAGCCGCTGGCAAGTGACGCGTCCGCCTCTCTTTTATTGGAGGTAGGTTGTGATGTTGAATCGTCCCAAGTGGCGGTGGTTGTTGGTCGTTGGGCTTGGCCTGTTGGCGGAGCCTTATGGTGTCGAGGCGCAGGATGCGGTGACAGTTCCGCCCCCGGCCCCGGAAACGCCGGAATTGGTCGTGAGCGCGACGCGCGTTCCGATCCCGGAAGAAGATACGCCCGCGAGCGTGAGCGTGATCACTGCCGATGATCTCGAACAAAAACAGATCAAGCGCGTCTCCGATGCGTTGCGCGAAATTCCCGGTTTGTCCGTCGTGCAAAGCGGCGCGCCCGGACAACTGACCTCGGTCTTCAATCGCGGTCTGAAAAGCGAGCACACCCAGGTGCTGCTCGATGGGATTCCGATCAATCAGGGGCTGGCCGGGCTGTTTAACTTTGCCGACCTCACCACGGACAACATCGATCGCATCGAAGTGGTCCGCGGCCCGCAGAGCGTGCTCTATGGCCCGCGCGGCCTCGCCGGCGTGATCCAGATTTTCACCAAACAGGGAAGCGGACCGCCGTCGGGATCGGTCAGCGCGGAGGCGGGCTCGTACGGGACCTTTCGGGAATCGGCGCAGACTTCCGGGAGCTGGCAGCAGTTCGATTACTCGTTAGGCGCGAGCCGGCTCGACACTGACAACGCGCGGCCAAACAACCAGTATCGAAACTCGAGCGCGATCGCCAATCTCGGCTGGTCGCCTAACGACCAGCTGCGCCTCAGCCTGCTCTCGACTTATTCGCTGAGCGACGCGGGCAATCCGAACTCCATCTTCAACCCGAAACCGTTCGACAATTTCCTGACCGAACGCTGGCTGATCGCGCCCCATCTCGATTACCGGCCATTCGAATGGTGGGAGCACAAGCTGATCGTGAGCTACGACCATGAGCGGCAGGTGAACGACCCGAACGACGACGGCTTTGTCGGACCGACCCGCGCGCTCTTCAAGCGTTTCACGATCGATTATCAAAACGATCTCAAACCGGCGTCCTGGCTCACCCTAACGAGCGGGTTTTTCTACAGCGACGTGAACGCCGCGCAGGAGCGGCCCTTCGTTTCGCAGCTCTTCGGGCCGCAGCCGACTTTCATCAGCGATCAGACGAACGAGACCGCGGTTTTTCTGCAGGCGAGCGTGAAGCCGTTCGAAGGATTGAACCTCGTCGCGGGCGGTCGCTTCGATCACTTCAACCAGTTCGGCGACGTCTGGACCTATCGCTTTGCGGGCAGCTACAAGATCAAGCCGACCGGAACGATCGTGCATTCCAGCTACGCCACCGGGTTCAGTCCGCCGACCAGCCAGGACAAGATTTTCGGGAACAACTTCAACCTGACGCCGGAGAAAGTGCGCGGGTTCGACGCTGGCGTCACCCAACCGCTCTGGGATAACCGGGTTGTGCTCGGCGCGACCTATTTTCATAACGATCTTTCAAACGTCATCGGCTTGAACGGGCAGTTCGACACGATCAACCTGGGCGCGGCGCGCACCCAGGGCATCGAAACGGAACTTCGCGCCCGACCAATCGAGAACCTGACGCTCTCGGCCAGCTACACGTATCTCGAGGCGGAAAAGACTTCCTCGGCCGACATCTCGCAGCTACCCGGCGCGCGTTTGCCGCGCCGTCCGCGGAACGAGTTCTACGTCTCGGCCTCTTATCTTTGGTTCAAGAAACTGCGCACCACGGCGGAAGGAAAATTCGTCAACGCACGGGAAGAGCTGAACTTCGGCGGGCCGAATTTCGATATCGAAGATTACTCGTTTGCGAACTTCGCCGCCGAGTACGCCTGGAACCCGCATCTCACGATCTTCGGCCGGGTCGATAACCTGACGGACGAACACTATTCCGAGGTGTTCGGTTTCCCGGCGCTCGGGCGGGCTGCCTACGGCGGGGTGAAGCTTTCGTTTTAGCGCGCCGCGCTTCAAGCTTGTCATCCCGATCCGCCGAAGGACGGAGAGGGACCTCCCAACTGTAATAGGCGGGTACTTGCGGTGCACGCGCGTGGATTGCAACTGCGAGGTCCTTCGCCGTCTGCGCGGCTCAGGATGACAATAAAGGAAGCAGCGGCGGCGGCGGCTTGAAAGCCTGGCACCGCACTGTTAATCGCTAGAGGTGGATCCGTTACTCACCGCTCTTATCGGCCTCGTCGTTGGCGCGACGATCGTGGGCGCGATCCTTTTGCTCAGCCGGCGTAAGGAATTGCTCCAGCGTTTCGAGGCGCTCGACCGGGCCCAGGAACGCGAGGAGCGCATGCTGCGCGAGGAAGCGGCCCGGAGCCGGGAGGAAGCGGCCCGCGCGGCCAAGGCGCAGCGGGAAGAATTGAACGAATCGCTGAAATCGTTAGGCGAAACAAATCTTAAATCGATTTCCGAGATCGGAAACATCCTCAAGAGCCAGCTCGAAACGGTCGCGACCCAGACCGGCAAACTAACCGAATCGAATGCCGCACGGCTGGAGAGCCTTCGTTCAGTCGTGGATGTGCGGTTGCAGCAACTGCAGGAAGACAACTCGCGCCAGATCGAGAAAATGCGCGCGACCGTGGATGAGAAGTTGCAAGGAACGCTGGAGAAACGGCTCGGGGAATCGTTCAAAATGGTCAGCGAACGACTCGAGCGCGTGCACCAGGGCCTCGGCGCGATGCAGCAACTGGCGAGCGATGTCGGCGGCTTGCAGCGCGTCCTCACGAACGTGAAAACGCGCGGCGGCTGGGGCGAAGTGCAGCTCGGCACGCTCCTCGAGCAGGTGCTGACCTCGGAACAGTTCGCGCGCAATGTCAAAACGCGCGACGGCGGCGGCGAGATGGTCGATTTCGCGGTTCGCCTGCCCGGGGACGAAAACGGCTCGCCAGTCTGGCTGCCGATCGATGCGAAATTTCCGATCGAAGATTATCAGCGCCTGATCGCGGCACAGGAGACGGCTGATCTGGTCGCGACGGAAGAGGCGATGAAGAATCTCGAAATGGCGCTGCGGAAAAGCGCGCGAGACATTTGCGCGAAATACATCAACCCGCCGCGCACGACCGATTTCGCGCTCATGTTTCTGCCGACCGAGGGCCTCTATGCCGAGGCGATCCGGCGGGTGGGGTTGGTGGAGCAGGTGCAGCGCGATTGCCGGGTGATTTTTGCCGGGCCGACCACGCTGGCGGCGTTGCTCAACAGCTTGCAGATGGGGTTCCGGACCCTCGCGATCCAGAAGCGCTCAAGCGAAGTCTGGAGCCTGCTCGCGTCGGTGAAAACGGAGTTTGGAAAATTTGGCGGAGTGCTCGACGGGGTGAAGAAGAAGCTGCAGGAAGCCTCGAACAAGATCGATGAAGTCGATCAGCGTTCGCGGGTGCTGAACAAGAAGCTGCGGGAAGTGGAAGGGTCGCCCAAGCAATCCGGAGCCGATGCTGCCGGAGCTCTTGCCTAACGACGAGGACGAGACGTAACACAGGCGTCCCGCCTGTCCCGTCGAGCGGGCGTCCCGCCCGCCGGACCGTGCGGGCGAGACGCCCGCACCACGAACAGGCGGGACGCCTGTGTTACAGCACTGCGTCCCACTTCGCCTGATCTTTGAGCATGATCTCGCGCAGAAGGCGAATGGGCGGGGCGCCGTGGCTCAGCATTTCGTTGTGGAATTTCTCGAGCGAAAAATTGGCTCCTTCCTGCGCTTTGTAATCGTCGCGCAGTTTCAGGATCTGGAGTTTGCCTAACGTGTAGTTGAGATAGCCCGGGTCGTAGGTCCCGCGCATCGCTTCCGACATCGATGGCTTTTCTTCGTAGTAGCAGTTCTCCCGGAAAAATTTCGCGCCGTCGGCGACCGACATGCCCTGGGTGTGCAGCTTGATTGAAACACAGAGACGGCAGAGGCGGAGGAGCGCTTCATCGGCCTGCGCCATCCGGTATTTTGCGGCCTTCACTTTTTGTTCGGGCGTCGGGTTCGGCACGCTCCCGAAGCCTTGGTCGAGCATCATTTTCTCGGTGTAATGGGCCCAGCCTTCGACAAAGGCATAGCTGCTGAAAATCTTTTGCACCTGCGTCGCGGCGGAGGCGTTCAGGTGCAGGAACTGCACGTAATGCCCGGGATAAGCCTCGTGAATCGAGACGACGTCGGCGGTGTAATAATTAAATGCGGTCAGCCATTCGTTCTTCTGTTTTTCACTCCAGTTGTCTTCCGTCGGCGTGACGTAGTAGAAGGCCTGCGTCGCCTTTTTCTCGAACGGCCCGGGGGTGTCCATCGAGGCGAAAGTTGTGGCCCGATCGAACTGCGGCGTCTCCATCACGGTCGCGCGCACATCGGAGGGGATGGCGACGATGTGATGATCGAGCACCCACTGGCGAATCTTATCGAGTTCTTTCGCGACATCCGCGACCAGCTCCCCCGGTTTCGGATGTTCGTTTTGGATTTGTTTGAAAACTTCGATCGGCTGCTTTTTTGGATCGATGATTTTGGCGGCGTCGGCGAAGATCTGCTGTTCCTCCTTCAAACGCTGCAACCCAATCGCCAGCACCTTGTCCGGCGGCGAGGTCGACCAGTTCCGTCCCCGCGAGCATTTTTTGGTAGTTCTCTGCGCCCAGTGCGAAATCGGCCATCGCCTTGGGCATTTTTTCTTTCGTTAGCCAGACGGCATAATCGCGCAGCGCCGCCGTCGCTTTCTGGTTCGCGTCCCGGAAGGCGGACATGAGCGCTTCGTCCTTCACGTCCTTGAGCGCTGCGGCCAATTCTTTCTCCATAAAATCGGCCGAGCCATTCGCGATCTGGATCGCCAGCTCGACATACGGTTTCGGCAACGCGGGCAGGAGATTCGTTTTCGCCGCGGTCATGATGTTGGCGGCCTGGTCCTCGATCGTGACGATGTCGCGGACCCGATCTTCCAACGGCTTGAAATCGCGTTTGATGTAAATGCTGACGTCGAGCGCGCCGGCGTAGATCATCGGATTTTTTTCGAAAATGCTCATCTCCACGAGGCGAAAAAGCTCGCGCGCGATCGCGGTCTGGAGGATGCGGCGATCGATGTTGGCGCTCTTGCTCAATTTGCTCGCGTCGATTTTGGCCAGCTGATCCTGAAAGCGCTTGAGGCGTTCAACTTCGGCATCGATCGCGAGCCGGCTAAAATCACCGATCTTGCCGTCGTATTGGTGATAGCCGAGGGCCACGCCCTGGAGCGGGCGGGCGGAGAGGTAGCCGCTGATGAAATCGACCGCCATCTTCTCGAACTCCGCATCCGCTTTTTTCGTCTCGGCCTCTTCGCCCAGGAGAGGAGCGGCCACGCCTAACGAAAGGGCGACAAGCAAAAAGAAGCGGCGGAGCGAGTTCATCGGCCCCATTCTAGAAGGGGCGCCGGGGCTTGTCATGCCCGCCAATTGGCAAAAGCGAAGGAATGAACGACAATCGACTCGATTGCGTCCAAACATGATAATTATGAAGCGTCCACTGCCGTCCCGCACGCTCACTTCGATCCTCGCGACCGGTCTCTCGCTCGCGCTCAGCGCGAGTCTGGCGTGCGCGGCCGATCCTGAACCGGCGGCGGTCATGCCCGATGATCGCGGTTACGCGGAGATCGCGACGTTTGCCAAGGCGGTCGAGTTGATCCGGCAGGATTATGTCGACGGGCAGAAGGTCAGCTATCACGACCTGATCTACGCCGCGATGAAGGGGATGCTTTCCTCGCTCGATCCGCACAGCCAGTTCATGGACCCGGACGACTTCAAGGACATGCAGGACGACACCCGGAGCCGCTTCAACGGCCTCGGGGTGGAGGTCGCAATCAAGGACAATCTCCTCACCGTCGTGACGCCGCTGGAAGACACGCCCGCGGCCAAGGCGGGCATCCATTCGGGTGACCAGATCTTGAAAATTAACGGCACCTCGACCGAGAAACTGGGCTTGCAGGAGGCGGTCAATGTCCTGCGCGGCGAGCCCGGGCAGAAGATCACGCTCACCATTCTGCGGCCCTCGAACAAGGAGATCAAAGACTACGTTCTCGAGCGCAAGGAAATCAAAGTCGCGAGCGTGAAGGGCGGGCAGCTCCTCGATCCGGAGCTCACCGGGCCGTTCAAGGTTGGCTACATTCGAATCGTGCAGTTCAACGAACCGACCGCCGACGAATTCGCCAAGACGCTCGACAATTTACAGAAGCAGGGGATGCAGGCGCTGGTCCTCGACCTGCGCAATAACCCGGGCGGGCTGCTCAACTCCGCCGTCGATGTCTTGGGCCAATTCCTGCCGCCGAATACCAAGGTCGTCTCGACCCAGGGCCGCGCTTCCTCGCAGAAGCACGAATATTCCACCCCGGGCAGCGGCAAGGAACGGCCGCGGTTTCCGCTCGCCGTGCTGGTCAACGAAGGGAGCGCGAGCGGCTCGGAGATCGTCGCCGGTGCGCTGAAGGATTTGCATCGCGCGATCGTCGTCGGCGAGACGACCTTCGGCAAAGGCTCGGTCCAAAACGTGATGCAGTTGCCCGACGGTTCGGCCTTGCGCTTCACCACGGCAAAATATTACACCCCCAGCAAAGCGGTCATCCAGGGGAACGGCGTGGTGCCGAATATTCTCGTGCCGCTCACGCCCGAGCAGAACCGCGCCGTCGCTAACCTGCGCAACAACGACAAGATTCAGCCGTCCGAAGCGACCAACATCATCAAAACGAAAGACCTGCAAATGATGCGCGGAATCGACGCGCTCAAGGGAGTGATGATTTACGCGCAGCAGACTTCGCCCAAAGTCGAGGCGGTGAAGAAATAGCGGATTGAATTAACCGCAGAGATCGCAGAGGACGCAGAGAGGAAAAGTAATTCCACAAATCCGCAGTCCTCTGCGCTCTCTGCGTCCTCTGCGGTTATGAATTCCCTGCTGCTCGCGATCGAGACCTCATGTGATGAGACGGCCATCGCCGTCCTGCGCGGGCGGGAATTGCTCGCGAGCGAAGTCGCCTCCCAGGTCGCGGCGCATCAACCCTACGGCGGCGTGGTTCCGGAGGTCGCCTCCCGGCATCACCTGCGGCGCGCCCCGCAACTGCTCGCGCGCGCCGCAGCGGCGGCCGAGATTTCGTTAGGCGAGGTCGCAGCTTTCGCCGCCACCAGCGGACCGGGTCTGGCCAGTTCGCTCATGATCGGAGCTTCCCTCGCGAAGGGCCTCGCCCTTGGTTTCGGCAAACCCTACCTGGCGATCAACCATCTCGAGGGCCACCTGCTCTCGCCTTTTTTTGCGGGAGACAATGAGATCGTGCCTAACGTTTCCCTGATCGTGAGCGGAGGCCACACCCTGCTCGTCGTGGTGGAGGGAGTCGGTGAGTACCAAGTCATCGGTCGCACGGTCGACGATGCGGCCGGCGAAGCTTTCGACAAGGTGGCGAAGATGCTTGGGCTGGCCTACCCGGGCGGGCCGGAGATCGAACGCTGCGCCCTGGACGGGGACCCGGCGCGCTTCGCGCTGCCGCGCAGCATGCTCAAGTCCGGCGATTCCAACTTCAGCTTCAGCGGATTGAAAACTGCCGTGCGTTATCTCCTGCCTAAAACTGTCGAGGAAGACCGGGCCGATCTTTGCGCCTCCTTCCAGTGCGCCGTGGTCGAGGTGCTCGTCGCGAAAACAATCGCGGCCGCGCGAGCGGGCCGGGCGGGACCTGGTCACGGTCAGCGGCGGGGTGAGTTGCAACGGTGAATTGCGTCGGCAGATGTCGTTAGGCTGCGAACGGGTCGGGCTGGAGTTGCGTTTCGCCGCGCCGGCGCTCTGCACCGACAACGCGGCCATGATCGGCTTCGCCGCGCAGCTTCATCTGGAGCGCGGCGAATCCACGCCGCTCACGACCGAGATCAATCCGAATCTGGCCTTGGCGTAGTTCTTCCTCCGGGGTAGCACGGGCTGCCAGCCCGTCGCAGCCGCGGTAGTCTCCCGGCTGCATTCTTACGCGCCGTTACCCTGAAACGCACCGGGCCAGGCATATCGCCACGCTGCGTGGTTCGGCGCAGACTGCGCCGAACAACGGGCTGGCAGCCCGTGCTCCCCGGAAAACGAATTCAGTATTCGCGCTCGAGCAGGTAGTTCGCGAGCGCGCGCAGCGTCTCGGCTTTTTTGCCTAACGGCCGCAGCGCGTCATGCGCCCGGCGGGTCAGCCGGCCCGCTTCGACGCGCGATTTTTCCAGTCCGAGGACCGATGGGTAGGTCGCCTTGTGCGCGGCGACGTCCTTGCCCGCGCTCTTTCCCAGCTTCTCGCTGGTCTGCGTGACGTCGAGAATGTCGTCGATCACCTGGAAAGCCAAGCCCAAGGGCCTGACCGAAATCGCTCATCGCGCTGAGCTGCGTCGGAGTAGCGTTGGCGCTCATCGCGCCGAGCCGGACGGAGGTCGTGAGCAGGGCGGCGGTCTTGTTTTCGTGAATGTAACGCAAGTTGCGCCAAGGTGTGCTTCTTGCCTTCGCCCTCGAGGTCTGCCACCTGGCCGGCAATCAGCTTGCGGCTGCCAGCGGCGACGGAGATTTCCCGGAAAATCGCCCGCAAATCGTAGCGCGGCCACGCCTCCGCTTCGGCCGCGATCTCAAAGGCGATCGTGAGCAAGGCGTCGCCCGCCAGGACCGCGATGCCGTCGCCGAAAACCTTGTGACAGGTCGGGCGGCCGCGCCGGAAATCGTCGTTATCCATGCTCGGGAGATCGTCGTGGATGAGCGAGTAGGTGTGAATGCACTCCAGCGCGCAGGCGAGGGGCAGGGCGCTTTTCGTTAGGCCGCCGCAGGCCTCGGCCGCGGCCAGGCAAAGAATCGGGCGGAGCCGTTTCCCGCCGGCGAAGAGCGAGTAGCGCATCGCCTTGTGAATGGTCGCGGGTTTGGTCGAGGCTTTGGGAAGAAAGCGGTCGAGAGCGCGGTCGACCTCTTTTTGGCGGGCGGTGAGATAACGTTTCAGGTCCACGGTGTCGCGAATCTGGGAAGTTGCGCGGCACCGCGCAATAGAAATCTAATCCAGCTGTGGCGGTGCCAGTCCGCGGCGCGCGGGAGACCGAGCCGCCCGCGACGACCTCCGGAGTTCGCGCGCCCAGATACTTCGAGAAGTAAGAGATTGACGCGAAGCTCCGATTTAGCTAACCCGATCCGGACTCCATGAGACCTTTTGAAACTTCAAGCGCTGGACCGCGCGAGGCGATCCATGCGGCCAAGTGCAAAGGGAATCGATCCATACTCTCGCTCCAAACGCCTCCCTTGATGAAACTCATCGCCCGATTCCTCGTTTTTCTCCCTTCGCTCGTCTGCGTTTGTTATTCCTGTCTTGCCGCGACCGGCGGGAGGACGAGCGGGGCTGTTTATTGCCTACCGCGCGAGACATTTTGTGAGCGATCCGGGGCGTCACCAGATCTATGCCAGCATCCCGGCAAGCGGCGAGGTTGCGGTCATCGATACGGTCACGCAGACGGTGAAAGAAACTCTATCTGTAGGGTCCGTTCCGAACGGCATGTCGATTTCGGCGGACGGGACAAAACTTTATGTGGCTCTTAGTGGAGAGAGCGCGATTGGAATCATCGATCTCGATACCTTGAGCGTGCTTCCCAAGTTGGCGATTGGGTTCGCGCCTCACGATGTCGAGGCCGGTCTCGACGACCGCCTTTATATTGCGCCCGTCGACCAGTTTGGGGATGGGGACCTCGTGCAGGTAGATGGCGTGACGGGTATGACTCAGAGCGTTCTTGGCACTTACTCCCAGGGTTTGCTCGAGATGAGCCCAGATCGGAAGTCGCTTTACTTTGGCGAATCGGTGACTGGCTCACCTTCCCTCAACAGATACGATGTCTCGACCTCCATCCCTTCGCTGGATCAAAAGGTGGATGGAGGGATTGGTACCGGCCAAGATCTGAAGCTTAGTCACAATGGGCTATTTCTTTGTTTTCCGACGGGCGGCGAAGTTACACCAGTCTACGATTCGGCTGACTTGAATGTTCAGCTGGGGACTTTCACGACAGGAATAGGAGTGACTCCGGTTCCCATCACTTTTAGCCCCGACGACGCGTTCGCTTACCAGTATCGACAACAACCCGACGGGCCGCCGCCGCCGGGCGGCGACCCTTATCCCGGCAATAAGGTCTATCTCTTCGACACTGCGACCTTTCGTCTTCTTGGCACCTTGAATGCAGGGTACATAACGACCGATTTGATCACGGACGAGAGCGGCCGCTATCTGTATGCGGCGAATTGGGACGCCGTCGTAGTCTACGACCTCCTCGCCGATGTGATCGCCTCGGTTGTAGGTAGCGTCGGCGGAGACTTTGTCTATCAACCTCCGATCTACTACTCTGTCCCGAGCATGAGTGCTGTCGGGTTACCTCCCGGCCTTGCCTTCGATTCCGCCAGCCGCACCATCTCTGGCACCCCCAGCGAGGAAGGCTCGTTTCCGGTTACTGATTACTCTGACTGACGGGACGGATGTGGCTACGGTCACTGTGACAATCGACATCTACCCGAATTCACGCGCGCAAAATATTTCCACCCGCGCCCTGATCGGGAGCGGAGACGATGTCCTTATCGCCGGCTTCATTGTTACCGGGGACCAGGATAAGGAAATTGTGCTCCGCGGGATCGGGCCGAGCTTAGAGGTCGATAACGTTCCTCTGGAGGGCCGGCTCTTGGATCCCAGGATCGACGTCTACAGTTCGACCGGCTTCTCCCTGGCGGCGAACGACAACTGGGCGGATGACCCAAACAGTTCCGTCGTGGAAAGCCTGGGACTGCAACCAACTGACGCGATGGAGCCCGCGCTTTACAAAGTCCTGGCACCCGGCGCTTACACCATGATCATCAGCGGAGTCAATAACACCACCGGAATCGCGCTGGCGGAAGTTTACGATCTCGATTCGCAGGAACAAACAACCGGGGCGGGAGGTTCGCGCCTGGCGAATATCTCGACCCGCGGCGAGGTCATGACCGGCGACAACGTTCTGATTGGAGGTTTCATCGTGGGCGGCGATCAAAGTGCCAATCTGGTTGTTCGAGCGATCGGGCCATCATTGGCCGCAGCCGTTCCGAAACCTTTGGCTGACCCGCAGTTAGACCTTTACGACAGCCAAGGCACCAGGATCGACTCCAACGATAACTGGCGTGACACGCAGGAGGCGGAAATCGAAGCGACGGGCCTGGCGCCGACCAACAGCCGCGAGTCAGCCATCAGCACAACGCTGGCGCCCGGCGCCTATACCGCCATCGTGAGTGGCGTGGGAGGAAGCTCGGGCACTGGTTTGGTCGAAGCCTACAACGTTCTCTGACGGCGGAAGGTAGCTCGGACATCAAGCATCCTGCGCGATTTCAGAGAGCGCTAGCCGCCGACCGCCTGGTAATGCCCGAGCCCGCGTTTCCACATCAGCCGGGCCGCGGCCCACATGGCCAGCATCCAGCCGCATTGGATGGCGAGCGCGCCCCACATTTCGGCGCCGGCGAGGCGGCCCTGGAAGATCGCGATCGGGCAAAAGAGCTCGTAATAAAACGGCAGCCATTTCATCACCGCCTGGACCGCCGGCGGCATGATATCGAGCGGAAACATCTGGCCGCCGAGGAAATATTCGAAGCTGTAAACGATGAAAACGATGGTCGAGATCTCGAGAATCCAGAACGCCATCATGGAAAGCGCGTAGGTCAGGAAGAACTGGATGAAGGCTGACATGATGAGGGAAACGAACGCCGTCAGCCAGATCACGGGGTCGTTAGGCAAAATGATGAAGCGGCGAAAATAAAAGAAGATGGCCGCGATCGGCAGGATCGTGACGGCGGTGTAAACCAGCCGGCCGCTCAGGAAAATGCTGAAGCGATAGCCGAGATAACTCATCGGCTTGGTCAGGAAGGAATTGATCTGGCCCTCGCGAATGTCGGCCGCGATCTGCCATTCGTCCTCGGTCGGGGTGACGAGGTTGCTGACCAGAATGGTGAGCAAGTAGTAGTAGATCATCGACCCGTAGTCGTAGCCGCGCATCCCGCCGCCGCTTTCCTTGAAGATGGCGCGCCAGAGGAAAATGGTGCCGACGAGCGGGATGATGCCGAAGACGGCGCGCAGGAGGTAATTCCAGCGATACACAAATGTGTTCTGGATCCCGAGATTGAAGACGGTGAGATATTTTTGCGGCGACATCGAGGAGGCGGTGAGTGAAGTAAAGGCGCGCCCGCGCTAGTTTGTCATCCCGAGTCGCCGCAGGACGGCGAGGGACCTCGCAGTTGCAATCCGCGTTTCGCTCGTCTAGCGCGAACGCGTCTGATTGCAACTGAGAGGTCCCTCGCCGTCGCTGCGCCGGCTCGGGATGACAGCTTTAGAGGAGGGACAGACTCACCAGCGGCTCGGCAGTTGCCGCATCTGGCGATTTTGCCAGCGGCTCATCAGGATCAGGGCGCAGGTCGCGCCGACCAGCGCCATGAACATATCCGTCTGCGTGTCCCAGACGTCGCCCTGGGTGCCGAGGAAAGCTTCGGCGGCCTCGCCGGAGATCAGCGCGGTGGCCCATTCCAGCAGCTCGTAGAGCGCGCTGATTCCCATGCAGATCAGAATCACGATCGCAAAACGCCAGCCGCCCGCGGTCACGACCCGCAGCCGAATGAAAAGCTCGCGCGCGATCAAGGCCGGGACGAAGCCCTGCATGAAATGTCCCAGCCGATCGAAATGATTCCGCTGAAATCCAAAGTAAGGCTCGATCCAGGTAAAAAACGGGACCCGGGCATACGTGTAATGGCCGCCCACGCAGAGCAGCATGATGTGGAGCGCGATCAGCGTGTAAACCAGCGTGGTGAAACGAAAGCTCGAATAGGTCACGATCAGCAGCGCCGCGCCGATAATTCCGGGCGCGACCTCCAGCCACCAGGTGGCGCGATCGAACGGCCGCCAGGCCGACCAGATGAAAACCAGGGTCGTGACCAGGAGCAACGCGAGGTGGAGAGGCGAAATTCGACTACTCATCTTTTGTGTGTGCGCTCGGCCAATTCCACCGCCAACCGGATGGCCGCGATCATGCTGTCGGGCCGGGCGATCTCTTGCCCGGCGATGGCGAAGGCGGTCCCGTGATCGGGGCTGGTGCGGGGAAAGGGAAGTCCGAGCGTGACATTCACCCCTTCATGAAACGCGTGCAGCTTGAGCGGAATCAATCCCTGATCGTGATACATGCAAAGCACGGCGTCGAATTCTCCCTCGACCGCGCGGTGGAAAATCGTGTCGGGCGGGAAGGGGCCGGAGAAGGAAAGTGATGATTGCTGAGTGCTGAGTGACGGAGTTGTCAACTGGGCGACCGCAGGGGTGATGATCTCGATTTCTTCGCGGCCGAGCGCGCCGTCTTCGCCGGCATGGGGATTCAATCCCGCGACCGCGATCCGCGCCGGTTGTTTGTGAGAAAGATAATCGGCCAGGAGCAAACCGACGCGCACGATCTCGGCGGTCTGGAGTTTTTTGGTCACTTCGCCGAGGGGAATGTGCGTGGTCACGAGGGCGACGGTGAGGCCGGCGCCGGTCAGGAGCATGGCGAAATTTTCCACGCCCGCAGCGGGCGGCGAAGAATTCGGTTTGGCCGGGAAATTGGAAACCGACTTCATACATGCGCGCCTTGTGAATCGGGCCGGTCACGACCGCGTCGATCTCGCCCGCGAGCGCGAGCCGGGCGGATTCCTCGAGCGCAGCCTGGGCCGCGCGGGCGCTGTCCGGGGTGGGCTGGCCTAACGAGTGCCCGTCTGATTTCCCAAGCACGCGATAATCCGCCTCCGGCAGCTTCCCTGAGGCCAAAGCCGAGCGAATAACCTCCGGTCCGATCCCGGCCGGGTCGCCTAACGTGATGCCGATACGTTTGCGCATGGCACAACAGTGATCAGGCTGACGTCGCTGGCAACTCGAGACGCTTCCCTCTGCGCAACGCGGGTATCGGTTGTGCTCGCGGAGCTCACGCCCGCGCTTCGCAGAGTCGAAGCTCACACTAGAAGGTCTTGATGTAAGCCTTCGAGCGCAGACTGGCGAGCCAGTGTTCCTGGAGCTCCTGTGCTTGCTCCTGGCGGAGCCGGGCTTCGATGTCTGCCCGGACATCCTTCAGCGGTTTCGCTTCGCCGCCCTGACGCGCTTCCACTTTCAGGATGTAATGGTTGCCGCCGATATCGACGACTTTGCTGATCTCGCCCGGACTGAGGCTGAAGGCGACCTTGCGAAAGTTCCGGCGCGAGCGTCTTGTCATCGATCCAGCCCCAGTCGCCGCCCAGTTCGCGGGTGCTGTCTTCGGAATACATCTGCGCCATTTTGTCGAAATCCGCGCCGGTGATGAGCTTGGCCCGGATCTCCTCCGCCATGGAGGACTGCGCCTCGCCTCCGCCCGACTCGGTGTGACCGGGGATCATGATCATGCGCAGTTTGACCTGCGCCTTGTTCGAGAAGAGCTCTTTATGTTTGCGATAATACTCGTCCACCTTCCCCGGCGGGATGATCAGGTTCGAGGTCACGTTCTTGGCCCGCATCGCCTGGACGATGATCTTTTCGCGCTCGAGATCGCGGAATTTCGACATCGTATATTTCTGCGACTCCATCGTCTTGATGAAGGCATGGCGATCGCCGCCGAAATTTTCCTTGATCACGGCATCGACCCGCTCGTCGATGTAGTGCGGCGGAATTTGCAGCTTGTCCTTGTCGAACGCCTGGATGATGAGCTGGCGATCGATCAAATCCTGGAGCGCGGCTTTGCGCAAGCTCGGTGATTTTTTTCGCCAGCTCCTGGCCGGAAAACTGCGAGCGCAGAAGCCGCTCGCGCGGCGCGACCAGCTCGCGGACTTCGGAGTAGGTGATGACCTTTTCGTTCACGATCGCGGCGATGCCATTGACCGACTCCGCGCCGCGGGTGGGCGAAGCCGTCGCCGCCACTCCCAGGCAGGAGAAGGCGAGGAGCGCCATTGTTGGGTAACGCCAGATGAAGTTTAGAGTTGCTTTAGCCATTGCCACACCTCGGGGAGGTTGAGATCAATTCTACCGGAAGTTAAACGAGGAAATTTGCCACCGACAAGGAGAAAGTCGCCCCGTCGAGTGAGCATCAACTTGCTCTCGCGCACCTCGACCCGGCTGACGCGAGCCCGGGCGGCGGAAAGCTTGATTTCGCTGAGCAGGAGCAAATTGTCAACCGCCGGCGGCCACTTTCCGAAGCGATCGCGCCAGTCCCGGCGCAGGCGTTGGAGCTGTTCGGCGGTCGTGATCTCGGCCAGGTTTCGGTAGGCCTGGATGCGGAGCGCGGCGTCGCTGATGTAGGCGGTGGGAATGAAGGCGGGCACAAGTTTGTCCGGGCCGGCGGCGAGGAATTCGCCTTCGTTGGTCGCGACGAAATCGAGCCGCACGTCCACTTCGAGCCGCGGCTTAATCTTTTCGCCTTTCAATTGCGCCACGGCCTGTTTCAGGAGCTGGCAATAGAGATCGAACCCGACCGCGATGATGTGGCCGCTCTGCGCCGTCCCGAGGATGCTGCCGGCGCCGCGGATCTCGAGGTCGCGCATCGCGATCCGGAAGCCCGCGCCTAACGAACTGTATTGCTGGATGGCGTTGATCCGTTTGCGGGCGACGCCGCCGGTGACCATGTCGCGCGGGAGAAGAAGGTAGGCATAGGCCTTGTGCTCGGCCCGCCCGACCCGGCCCCGGAGTTGATAGAGATCGGCCAGGCCGAAGCGATCGGCGCGATCGATGATGATCGTGTTCGCGTTCGGAATATCGAGCCCGCTCTCGATGATCGTGGTGCAGACCAGGACGTCGATTTTCCCGGCGACGAAGCGCTGCATGACCGTTTCCAGTTCGTCCGCGCTCATCTGCCCGTGGCCAAACTCGACCCGCGCGCCCGGGACAAAGCTCCGCGATCCGGTCGCGCGTTTTCTGGATCGACATGACGCGGTTGTGCAGGAAATAGACCTGCCCCTGGCGCTCGAGCTCGCGGTTGATCGCGTCGCGGATAATGCGCTCGTCGTAGCCGCAGATGACGGTCTCGACCGGGAGCCGGTTGAGCGGCGGGGTCTCGATCGTCGACATGTCTTTGACCCCGACTAACGACAGGTAAAGCGTGCGCGGAATGGGCGTGGCCGAGAGGGTGAGAACGTCGACGAGCTTGAAGAGCTCCTTGAATTTCTCCTTGTGCAGGACGCCGAAACGCTGCTCCTCGTCGATCACGACCAGGCCGAGGTCTTTGAAAATCACGTCGCCCGAGATGAGTCGATGAGTGCCGATCACGACGTCGACGCCGCCGTCGCGCAGTTGTTCCAGCACCTTGCGCTGCTCGGCGTGGGAGCGGAAACGGCTCAGCATTTCGATCCGCACCGGGTAGTCGAGCATGCGCTGGCGGAAGGTTTCGAAATGTTGTTGCGCGAGGACGGTCGTCGGGGTGAGGACCGCGACTTGTTTGCCTTCCATGACGGTCTTGAAGGCGGCGCGAATCGCGACTTCGGTTTTGCCGAAACCGACATCGCCGCAGATCAGGCGATCCATCGAGCGCGGCTCTTCCATGTCGCCTTTCGTCTCGGCGATCGCTTTTAACTGGTCGGGCGTTTCGCGGAAGGGGAAGGAATGCTCAAACTCGAGCTGCCATTTCGTGTCGGGACCGAAGGCGTGGCCGAGCTGCGTCTCGCGCTCGGCCTGGAGCGCGAGCATTTTGCCGGCGTAATCGAAGATCGAGGCGGCCGCGTTCTTTTTCGCGCGGCTCCATTTCGCGTCGGCCAGCGAACTGAGCGGCGGCGATTTTTTCCCGACCCCGACGTAGCGCGAAACCATGAAGGCCTGCTCGAGCGGCACGTAAAGTTTGGCCTCGTCCGCGAACTCGAGCACCAGCACTTCGCCCGAATCGTCCTCGCCGATTTTTTGCAGGCCGTGGAAGCGCCCGATGCCCTGCTCGAGATGCACGACGAGGTCGCCTTCGTTCAGATCGCTGAAATCGATCTGCGCGCGATGGGTGCCGAATTTCGCCGTCCGCTGCAGGCGGCGTCGGCCGTGCGTCGGGGCGCGCCCGAAAAGTTCGGCGGCGGCGAGGACGACGAGCTGGGCGGCGGGGAAACAGAAGCCGCGCCCGAGCGTGCCTTCGAGCAGTTCGATTCCGCCTAACGAGACCTTGGCATCCGCCATGATCTCGCGAAAGCGCTCGATCTCGCCCTCGGTCTGGAAATAAATCGCGATCCGCGACTCCGCTCTCGCGCCAGTTCGTCAGGCGGGCGAAAAACTGCTGCCGTTTCGCCTCCGCGATGATGAACTCGCCGGTATCGAACTCGCCGATCTCGCAATCGACAAAGGCGCCGCTGAAATCCTCCACCGCCTCCTCGCGCGATCCCTCGGTGATGACGATGTCCGCCGCCTCGTCCGCTTCCGGTTCGAGCACGAACCCGGAGATGATTCTGCGCGATGTAATCCTCGACCTTCCCGCTCTGGTCGTCGGCCGCGCCTAACAACAGCTCGGCTTCGTTCAGGTTGCGCTGCGAGGTCTGGGTATCGAGATCGAATTCGCGGAGCGATTCGATCTCGTCGCCGAAAAACTCCGCCCGGATCGGCGCCGCCGCCTGCCAGGAATAAACATCGAGAATCCCGCCGCGGACGGCGAACTGGCCGCGGGTGGTGACCTGCGCGACGCGTTCGTAACCGGCTCCGCCTAACGACTCGATGATCCGCTCGAGCGACTCGCTGGCGCCGCGCCGGAGCCGCAGCGCGGCGGCGCGAAGCGCGCCGCGCTGCGGGGCGGGTTGCTCGAGGCTGGCCCGGGTCGCGACGATGACGTGGCGATGGCGCGAGTGCTCCACCTGGCTGAGCAAGGCGAGCCGCTCCGCGGCGATCTCCTGGTCGGGCAGAATATTTTCGACCCCGAGAAATTCCGCCTCGGGGAGGAAGAGCGCGCCGGGCAGCCAGTTGATCAGGCTTTCGTGCAGCAACTCCTGGGTGCGCACGCTCGGGCAGATAATCCAGAGCGTTTGCTTGATCTCGCGCGCCAGGGTCGCGACGAGGAAGGCGCGGGCCGAATCGATGACGTGCGAGAAAACAACCGGCCGCTCGCCCTCGCGCAAGGCCTGCAACTGGCGCGCGATCGGCTCCGCCTGCGCGACGATTTTCAGCAGCTCCGTCGCCGGTCGATTTTTCCACGTCATGCTCTCGCCCGAACGGCGACCGGGAAGTTCAATCGGCCGCCCGGCTACAGTTCGCGCCCGACCGCTTCGGCCACGGCCCGGATTCGCCTAACGAGATCGTGAAAGACTTCCGGGCGCAGCGCCTGTTCGCCGTCGCTCCGGGCGCGTTCCGGTTCGTCGTGCACTTCGATCATGACCGCGTCGGCCCCGGCCGCGACCGC
The DNA here is from genome assembly GCA_963740715.1 of uncultured Verrucomicrobiae bacterium. Taxonomy (GTDB): domain Bacteria; phylum Verrucomicrobiota; class Verrucomicrobiia; order Chthoniobacterales; family UBA10450; genus Palsa-1392. Next base: position 61,959 of record CAVUGD010000013.1, read on the forward strand.
GGCCAGCGCCATTTGCGGAATGTATTCGCGCAAACCGATGCCGTGCGTCGGATCGACCACGACCGGCAGACGCGTCTTGGCTTTCAAAATCGGAACCGCATTCAGGTCGAGCGTGTTGCGGGTCATCGTCTCGAAGGTGCGAATCCCGCGTTCGCAGAGGATCACGTTCGGGTTCCCCTCGCTCAGGATGTATTCCGCGCTCATGATCAGGTCGTTGATCGTGGCGCTGAAGCCGCGCTTTAGCAGGACGGGCAAATGGCTGCGGCCCACTTCCTTGAGCAGGGCAAAATTTTGCATGTTGCGCGAGCCGATCTGGAGGCAGTCGGTGTATTTCTCGATCATGGCGAGGTCGCGTGTGTCCATGATCTCGGTCGTGATCGGGCAGGCCGGTCTCGGCCCGGACCTCGGCGAGAAGGCGGAGGCCGTCTTCACCCAAACCCTGGAAGCTGTAGGGCGAAGTGCGCGGCTTGAAGGCCCCGCCGCGCAGCACGCGCGCGCCCGATTTTTTCACCGAGTTCGCGATCGAGAGGAGCTGTTCCTTGCTCTCAACCGAGCAGGGACCGGAGATGAGCACGACTTTCTGACCGCTGCCGAACGGAACGCCGCCGATCGAGACGGGCGGAGGCGTGCCGCCGTTTTTCTGGCTGACCAGCTTGTAGGGTTTCATCACCGGCACGACCGACTCGACTCCGGGAATGGCCGCGATGGGTTTCTCGCGAATGACTTCGTCGGGACCGAGCACACCGATGACCACCCGCGATTCGCCCCGCATCACTTGCGAACGCAGACCAAATTCCTCGATCCGCGCCACAATGTGGTCGATCTGCGCATCGGTCACAGTCGGTTGGGTAATGATGATCATGGCGCGAAGAGCAGGAGTGTAACCTCTGCGCGATGACCGGCAACCCTGCGGATGCAGCGGGGGGATCGGAGATTATCGTTCGATCGTGACCGGGGTGCCGTTTTCGACGTTCTTGAAAAAGTCTTCGGCCATGAATTCCGGCATCCGGATGCAACCATGCGAGGCAGGGTAGCCCGGCAGATAACCGGCGTGCATGCCGACGCCACCGACGATCCGCATGAAATAAGGCATCGGCGCGCCCTTATATTTCGTCCCGGGCGGCTTGGGATCTTTTTCGTTGTCGATATTTGGAACGACGACGTTGTCGTTCGCATCGACGTAATCGCCGTAACGGCTGGAGGCGTGGTCGATGTCCTTTTGCGAGATCTTGTAGGTCCCAACCGGGGTATCGAGACCTTCGCGGCCGGTGGAGAGTTGCGAGATGCCGACCAGTTTGCCGCCTTTGTAGAAATAGGCGCGCTGCTCACTGATGCTGATCCTGATTGAGGACTTTCCGGGGACGCCATCGCCGTCCCAATAAGAGACGCTGTCGGTCGGCGCGGTCGAAGCGACGGGCGCGTCGCCATAGACGCCGCCGAGATATTGGGTCTCGCCGTAAACGAGACGCGGATCATCTTCTCCACAGCCGACAAATGCAGTCAGGGCAAGGGCGGCAACGGCGAAAAATGAATAGGGTCGTGAGCGAAAGAAAGACATTTTGTGGAAGGGAAGCGCAAATAACGCGGGCAGGTTTGGAAAGTCAAGGCGACCGGCCCCGGGAGTCCGCCTGATAGTGCGGCTTGAATTCTGCTTAATTTTGCTGAGACTGGCGACCATCTCACCCTGACAAGCTCGATCCATGCCCACTTACGAATACGCCTGTCAAAAATGCGGGCAAAATTTCGATGCCTACCAATCGATGCGGGATGAGGCGTTTAAGGTTTGCCCGAAGGAACTCTGCCGGCAGGCGAAATGGGGCAAGGGGAAGGTAAAGCGGCTGCTGGGAACCGGAGCCGGTCTCATTTTCAAAGGGTCGGGTTTCTACATCACCGATTACCGAAGCAATTCCTACAAGGAAGGCGCGAAGAAAGATTCCTCCGGCGGGAGTGAAAAAAGCGCCGGCGAAAGCGGTGGCGGCAAGTCGGATTCCAAGCCCGCGCCTGCCGCGACTCCGGCGAAAAAAACGGAATCGAAGTCCAAGAAAGACTCCGGATCATGACCAAACTGATTTGCCCGGATTGCCAGCACGAAAACGAAACGGAACGGATCTATTGCCACAACTGCGGCGCGCGGCTGGATCGCACCGGACTGGCGAAAGAAAGGGTCGAGGAAGGCCCGGCCGAGGAACGGACCCGCCAGCATCTGAAGAAGATGCTTTCGCCCAATCGCGGCAAAGCCAAACAGATTGCGGTCCAGTTCGTGAAGGTGCTGCTGGGTGCGCTCGTTCTTGCGGCGGTGATCGTCATGCTGCTGCCGCCCGATCTGCCGCCGGCGCCGAAAAGTTACAGCTTCGCCCCCATGATCAACATGGACATGGTGTCGGCGCTCTCCAGCGGCCAGGCTGCCACCCTGGTTTATAACGAGGAGCAGGTGAACAGCTACCTCGCCGCGACCCTCCGGCGCAAGGACAGCCCGTCGCAACAAGGGTATCTTCCCTTGAAGCGCGTCTTCGTGCAGTTCCAGGAAGGGCAATGCACGGTGCACGTCGAGCGCCGCCTGATGAAGCTCTCGATTTTCAGCGGGAGCTCGTACCGGGTCGCGATCGCGAATGGCAAAATCACGGGCGACAGCACCGGCGGCTACATCGGCCGAATGCCGATTCATCATTCCGTGATGAAGTATGCCGGGTTTCTCTTCGGCAAAGCCTGGGAGAGCCTGGCGCGCGAGCGCAATTCCGTCGCACGCCTGGCCGGGGTGGAGTTTCACCCCCAGACCGTGACCCTGATTGTGAAGCGCTAAGCGCGCCCTTCGCCTAACGAAATCGGACGGGCCTTACCCGAGTTCCATCGTGGAGAGCAACTCCTCGTCGATCCGTCCGTCGACGGGCAGGCCGTTGTCGCGCTCGTAGTTCCGAATCGCGCGGCGCGTTCCTTCGCCGGCGACACCGTCAATCGCGCCCCGATAGTAGCCCGCCGCCGACAGCTTGCGCTGCACGCGGGAGGTCATCGAGAGATCCTTGCCCCCGCCGTCATTGGTCGATCGACCGGGATTGACGACTCGCCCTTCATAGACACCGCGCGGATCGTAGCTGTAATAAGCGTTGACTGGGTAGCCATATCCATACCCGTAGCCGTAGGGATAACCGTAGTACGGAGAGGCGTAATAGGGATAACCGTAAAAGCCCGGGTAACCGAACCCGCCGAAATAAACGTTTACCCGGCCGCCGTTATGAAAACGGGGATGGCCATGGTTGGAATGCCCGCGGTTCACGTTCCCCATGTTGCCGCCGCCGCCGCCACCCCGGTTGCCGCGCTTTTGCGCCTCGGCCGGCGCGGCCAGTGCCAGGAGGCCGCCGATCATCGCGATCATCGTCAAAGTTTTGGTTATTTTCATCGTCAATTTCCTTTGTTGAACGGCCACAAACATAGCACAACGGTCCAAAACTTTCCGCTCCTTTTCTGGAAGAAGATCGCGTATTCTGCGCTCTCCTTCGTCATGTCGGCCGCGCCAAAACTTTTCATCGTCTTCGGGCTCGCGCTTTGCCTAACGACCGGCTCGGTGTCCGCCGCCGGTAAACCGCGCAGCACCAGCACCTCGCGCCAGTTCCTCGTTTACGGCGCCGACGTCCGGGTGCGCGGGGCGGTCTGCGACCTGGCCGAGCGGACCAAGTCCAACCTCCTCCGGCTCCTCGGTCTGCGCGATGGCTGGAAAACGGCGCTGGTCGTGAATCTGGATTATCCGCGCGCCAATTTTCCCGACGCGCCCGTCGCGCAGCTCGATGTCAGCCAGCTCGGTTACGGCTTGAAGCTGCAGCTCAATCTGCTCCTGACCCCGGAAATGAAAGGCCGCGCCGTGCAGCGCGAACTGCTCCGCGCCATTCTGGTCGAGATGATGTATCGCAACCGCGCCAACATCGCGGCCGGAACGCCCTACTTCACTCCGCCGGATTGGCTCGTCGAGGGCGTGCTTGCCCTGGAGCCGGGACGCGATTCGGATGCCGACGCCGAACTCTTGCGCACGATCGTCGCCTCGAAAAAGATCGCGCCGCTGGAGGAGATCGTCCGCCAAAAGAGAGGCGCAGCTCGACACGCCTTCGCGCCAGCTGCACTCGGCCTATTCCCGGGCGCTGGTGCAGCTATTACTGAGCACGCCGGGTGGCAACTCGCAGCTGGCGCGTTTCATCAACGACCTGCCGGACGCCCCTAACGACGCCATGGCCGACCTGCGCGCGCATTTCCCGGAGAGCCTCGGGCGCGCCCCGGGCAAGTGGTGGGCCCTGAGCGTGGCCGGCCTTTCCGCGAGCGACCGCTACCAGATGCTGAGCGCGGCGGAGACTGGGAATCGGCTCGACCAGGCGCTGCGCTTCACCATTCCGGCAAAGGACGGGACGGAGCGCGAGTATTCGTTAGGCGAGTACGAGACGTTTTCGGAAATTGCCGGCCCACCGCGATGCGCTGCGGCAGGCTGGCCAGCAATTGCAGCTCCTCGGGGCGCAGGCGCATCCTTCCTACCGGGCGATTGTGCAGGAAGCCTACGAGCTGACGGAGTTGCTCGCGCGCGGCAAGGCCCGCGGGGTGGGACCACGGCTGGCGCGAGTCGCGAGCTATCGCGCGGTGATCGAGCAGCAGGGGACGGCGATCGATGATTACCTGAACTGGTTCGAGGCCACGCAAAGCAAAACCAGCAGCGGTGTTTTCTCGCAGATGCTCGAAGCCCGGCAAAAGGCGGACGAAGCGCTCCCGCGCCGGCGCGATCCGATCTCGGTTTATCTCGATTCGATCGAGATGCAGACGAATTGAGCCGGTTCGCTAGAGCTGGTCGGCCTGCGCCTGCAGCTTGCGCTTCAGGCCGTCGTGCCGGACGTCGACAATCTTGTTCAGGAACTGCCGTGCGCCCGCGGCGTCGCCGCGCTTCAGGTTGACGCGCGCGAGTTGCAGGTAAACGAAGTCGCTTTGCGGCGAGAGTGAAAGCACGTGCTTCCAGGCCGCCTCGGCTTCCGTCCAGTTGGCGTCCGGGACGCCGTAGAAAGTCTCGGCGTAGGCGCGGGCATACTCGACGTCGTTAGGCGAGAGCCGGCTCGCTTCGCGAAACTCCGCCAGGGCGAGACGGAGAACGTCCGGCAATTCCATCTTCCAGGCCGCGGTCAGGTCGTGCCGGAGCATGAATTGGACGTTGGCGAGGTTGAAATGATAAGCGGCATTGTTGCCGTCGAGGCCGATGGCGCGGGCGAACTCGGCCGCCGAAGCGGCCGCCTGGCCCATCCGCAGATAAGCGCCGCCGAGCGCGTTTGCGATCGCGGCGTTGCCGGGCGCGAGCTGTTGCGCCGTCCGCCAGTGGATGATGGCGGCCCGGAGATTGTTATGTTCCGACAAGAAACTCCGCGTAGCGGGCATGGGCCGCGGCTGAGCTCGGATGGTCCTGCAGGAACTTTTCGTGCTTCCGTTGTTCGCGCTGCTCGCTCGCTCCGAGGGCACGGTCGTTGGCGGGCGCCGCAGTGGTGAGGAGGGCGCAAAACAGGCAGAGCAGAACCAGCCGCATATCAGACCTTACACCATTTGCTCACTGCGAAGTTGCTGATTATCATAGCGCTCGCTCCCCTCTTGAGCAGCTCCCTTGCCATGCAGAAAATTGGATTTGCCGAAGCGCTCGATTCCATCGTCGCGACCGACCAGCGTTATCATCGCGACGCTTATGTCTTTTTGCGGGACGCGCTCGATTACACGACCAAGCAGCAGAAGAAATCCAAGGGCGCCGCGGTCCGTCACGTCGCCGGGCCGGAACTGCTCGATGGCGTGCGGCTCTATGCGCTGAAGGAATTTGGCCCGATGGCGCTGACCGTTTTTTCCTATTGGGGAGTGAACCGCTGCGAAGATATCGGGCAGATGGTTTTCAACCTGATCGGGGCCGGGATTTTCGGGAAGACGGAGCAGGATTCGCTCGAGGATTTCAAGTCGGTCTACACCTTTCACGATGCCTTTGTGAAACCGTTCCTGCCCGAGAACTCTCCGCCGCCGGCGAAGTTGCCGCCCGCTCTCCCCGCGCCGAAAGTTTCATGAGCGGGCCGGCTCGCGCCACCCGTTCGACTTTGTTGCCATGTTGACCACGACCCGACTCCAGATCACCCCGCCCGGAAACTCCGCCGCCATTTCGTTCCCGCCGGTGACGGCGCAGAAGTGGACTTTGCCTAACGGCCTAACGATCATCGTCCAGACCGACCGGAGCGCGCCGGTCGCGAGCGTGCAGGCCTGGTGCGGGACGGGGAGCATCGACGAGGGCCGTCATCTCGGCGCCGGCCTCTCGCACATTCTCGAGCACATGCTTTTCAAGGGCACGACGACGCGTTCGACCAATGCGATCGCGCAAAGCGTGCAGGACGAGGGCGGCTACATCAACGCCTACACTTCCTTTGACCGGACCGTTTACTGGATCGACGTCCCGCGCGAAGGCGTGGCCAGCGCGCTCGACATCCTGGCCGACGCGACGATGAACTCGACCCTGCCGGTGGAGGAATACAGCAAGGAACAGGAAGTCATCCGGCGCGAATTCGCGATGTGCTCCGACGATCCCGACCGGATGATGGGGCAGCTCATGTTCAAGACCGCCTACCAGCGGCATCCCTATCGCCTGCCGGTGATCGGCGAGATCCAGATTTTCGACCAGCTCACGCAGCAGGACGTGCTGGAATATTACAAGTCGCGCTACGTGCCTAACAATCTCACCTTCGTCGTCGTGGGCGATGTCGACGCGGGTGAAGTCTACGCCCAGCTCGAGAAATATTTTGCGCCCTATCCCGCGCGCTCGCTCCCGCCGCCCTACATCGCGCAGGAGCCGACGCAGCAGGGGCGGCGCGAAGTGAATGAAGAATTTCCGACCGAGCTGACCCGGCTGGCGCTGGCCTGGCATGTGCCGGAGATCACGCATCCGGATGTGCCGGCGCTCGATCTGCTCTCGACCATCCTGGGCGACGGCCGCAGCTCGCGGCTCTACCGGCGGGTGCGGGAGGATGCGGGCTTGGTTTTCGGAATCGCGGCCTTCTCCTACACGCCGGGCGATCCCGGGTTGCTCGGGATCGACGCCACGCTCGAGCCGGAGCATCGCGTGGAAGCCGAGCAGCTGATTCTTCAGATCGTGGCGGAGTTGCAGGAGTCGGGCGTGACCGCGGCGGAGCTGGCCAAGGCGAAAAAGATCTCGCTCGGCCATTCGTTAGGCTCGCTCACCACCATGCGCGGCCAGGCTTCCGATCTCGGCTCGAACTGGTTCGTCACGCGCAATCTCAATTTCACCCGCGACTATCTCGAGGCCCTGCAAAAGGTCTCGCTCGAGGACATGCAGCGCGTCGCCCGGCGCTACCTGGTGGAAGACAACCTGACCGTGGTCTCGTTAAACCCGAAGGGCACGCTCGCCCCGAAGGCCGCCGAAGCGGTCGCGGTCTCGGCCGGTGAGGTGGAAAAATTTGAGCTCTCCAACGGCCTCCGGCTTCTCGTTAGGGAAGATCCGCGGCTCCCGCTCGTCTCGATGGTGGCGACTTTTCGCGGCGGCCTGCTGGCCGAGTCGCGCGCGACCAATGGCGTCACCCGCTTGATGGCGAAGGTGATCGTAAAGGGCACGACGACGCGCTCCGCCGAGCAGATTGCCGACACGATCGAAGCGGTCGGCGGCAGTCTCGGGAGCGACGCCGGCAATAACAGCTTCAGTGTTTCGCTCGACGTGACCCGGCCCGACCTGCGCCTCGGCGCGGAATTGCTGAGCGACATCCTGCTCCACGCGACGATGCCGGAGAAAGCGGTCGCGCGGGAAAAGGAAGTGCAACTGGCCCGGATTCGCGACGACGAAGAACAGCTCACGACCGTGGCTCGCAATATTTTGCGCGGCACCCTCTTTGGCGAGCATCCCTACGCGCTGCGCGGGAAGGGATCGGCGGAATCGGTTGGCCGGCTCACGCAAAAGGATCTGCTCGCGTTCCGCGATCGCTACGTGGTGGCGAGGAACGGCGTCGTCTCCATTTTCGGCAACGTCAAAGCGACCGAAGTGCGGGAGCTTTTCGAGCAATTGCTCGCCGGAATGAAGGAAGGCGAGCTCGCCCTGCAGCAGAACGCGCCCGTGCCGGTGCTCTCGCAAACGGTGGCGGTGGAGGAATTGAAAGAGAAGGCCCAGGCCGTCCTGATGGTCGGCTATCGCGGCGCCGACATGTTCAGCCCCGATCGTTATGCGCTGGAATTGATCGACGAGGCGAGCAGCGACCTGGGTTCGCGCTTTTTCGTGCGCATCCGGGAAGAGATGGGCCTCGCCTACTACGTCGGCGCGAGCCAGATGCAGGGTTTGGTTTCCGGGCTCTTCGCTTTTTATCTCGGGACCGATCCAGGGAAACTGGAGCCGGTCAAAGCCGCGCTCCTCGACGAAATCGGCAAACTGGCCAGCGACCGGCCTAACGAACGACGAACTGACCCGGGCCAAGAAAAAACTCATCGGCCAGCAGCGGATCGCCAACCAAAGCAACGATTCCTTTGGCTACATGGCGGCGCTCGACGAACTCTACGGCCTCGGTTTCGACCATTACAAAAAACTGGAAGCCGAAATCGAAACGATCACCCCGGAAGACATCCGGAGGGTGGCGGCGAAATATTTTCAGCAGCCTTATGTCCTGGCGACGGTTCGCCCCGCGGCTAAGCTTTAGTCACCGCTTCATCCAAAACATTCAACCCACTCACATCCTATGGCCGAAGTTCAAAAAACCACTCAATCCGGAGAAATGACCCAGCGCTTCATCGAGTTCGTCATGATGCAGGCGCAGAACGCCGCGCTTTTCCTCGGGCAAATCCCCAACCCGCAAACCGGGCAGGCGGAAGTGAACCTGGAAGTTGCCCGGATGTTCATCGACCAGCTGGTCATGATCCAGGAGAAGACTCGCGGCAACCTCACCACCGACGAATCGACCGTGCTGCGAAATGCACTCGCCAGTCTGCAGATGGCTTTTGTCGAAGCCTCGCAAGGTGGCCATTCCCCAGGGGCAGCCGCTCCGTCTCCGGAAGCTGCGCCCGAACCAGCGCCGGCGGCAGAAGACGCTCAGCCCGCTGCCTCGAGCGACGCGCCCTCTGCGGCGGAGGAATCGGAGTCGAAGAAGAAGTTCACCAAATCCTACGGCGCCTAACGGACCCGGCGGCGGCCCGTTAATTGTCGAGGTTGTAGACTTCGACCAGCGCGATCCCTTCGGCAGAAGCGGAGTCGTGCACCACCGCGGTGTAATTTCCCGGGGGCAGGGTGGCCAGGATGGCGGCTTCGCGATCGTTCGTCGGCGCCAGGCCGGTGCCGATGAGTTGCTCGGCCTGGGTCGAGCGCCAGTTGTCGTTGGAGAAAATGAGCGAGCCGTCGCTGCCGTAGAGTTCGAGTGAGGGATCGGGCAGCGGATTGGGAATATTGCTCGCTGCGAGCGACGGTCCAATGGCACGCACCACGACCGTGGTCGGGTCCGCGCCTCCGATGATGAATCCGCCGATCATGGCGTCGCTCCCGGCGCTGACCTGGCCGCGGGTCGAGATATTGATGATCTGCGAACTGGCCGGATCGAGATCGTAGAGCTCGATGAGGCCGACGCCCGTGGCGCCGTTCGCGCCCCGCAACACGGCGGTGTAACTGCCCTGCGAAAGTGTCGCCAGGATGAGCGACTCCCGGCCGTTCTGCGGCTTCAGGCCGGCTGGAATTCGGTCGGGCGCGAGGGACGAGCAATTGTCGTTCTGCGCGACGAGAGCGCCGGTGGAGTCATAAAGTTCAAGCACCGGGTCGCTCAGCGCGTCGGTCACTCCCGCATCGAAAAGGGAAGGTCCGATGGCGCGCAGGACCACTTCTTTGGGCAAATCGCCGGCGATGATAAAGCCGCCGATCATGACCGACGTTCCGCTCTGCACGCCGACCCGGGTGGAAACGTTGAGCAACACTTTCGAGGGGCTGGGAGCAGTCACCGGCTTTGGAGTCGGCGAGGCGCTCGGCTCAGGAGTCGCGCTGGGCGTGGCGGTCGGAGATGAGGAAGGAGATGGGGATGGAGTCGGCGTCGTTGTCGGCGTCGCGCTCGGCGTCGGGGTGGGCTGCGGCGGCGGCGGAACGCCCGCAAAGCCTGCTGCGAGAAAAGCGATGGAGTCGGTTTTGATTACTGGCCAGTTCGCAAAGGCATGCGCGTAGCCGGGCAAGGTGACGGCTTGGTAGTTCGTCACTCCGAGGGCATCGAGCGCGGAGGTCAGGTCTCCCTGTTGGCTGAAGGGCATTGAATCGTTTTCCGAGTGGACGAGGAAAAGCGGGGTGGTGTCGGCGTCCACCAGCCAGGCAGGCGAGGCGGCTCTCAACTCTTCAGTGTCATATTCAGTGACTCCGACATAATTCGTGACGATTCCCATGAAGCCCTTAATCCCGGCATCGGAAGTGAAATCGGACAGATCGTAGGCGCCGGAAAGACTGACTCCAACGTCGATCCGGTCCTGGCCGGTCGTGCCGGTGCCGGCAACAAAAACGGTGTGATAACCCCCGGCGGACCCGCCGACTGCGCCGACCTGCCCGTTGCCGCGCGGATCGTTGCGCGCGGCCAGAACTGCAAGTTTGACGTCGTCCGATTGATCAGGAAATCGGCCGTCGGTGACCTGCCCGGGAAGAGATCCGTCTGGGGCGAGACGATATTCGATCGAAAGAGCGAGGAACCCGGCCGCGGCGAGGTCGCGTCCGCAATTGACCGATTCGGGCGAGCTGGTCGGGGTGCCGCCTTTGAAACCGCCACCGTGGATGACGAGGACGACGGGCCAGGGCCCGTTACCGGCGGGGGTGTAGACGACCCAATGGAGCGGGGTGCCATCAGAGGCGTTGGCGAACCACTCGGTCGGCTCGGAAGCGGCCCGGGCGAGCGAGGAAAAGAGGAAAAGCGAGGCGCCGACGAGGAGCGCGGTTTTGAGGGAGCGGAGATTATAGTTCATGCTATTAATTATGGAAATAATAGCAATGGCCATGCCGCAGCCTGCGCAAATTGGTCCTGAAATTTCCTCCGCCGACCGGAATCGGCGGCTTTCCGCGCCTGAAATGGGAAGGGCGCGGCGACCTCAAAAAGCCGACTCGTCTCCGCGGCCGGTTGCTCTGCAGGGACGGGGTGGCACGACGACCAACGACTACATCGTTGGCGCGGTGATTATCGGTAGGGCGAGACTCCGTCGAGCCGGGATGACGCGCGGCTACCTGAGATGGCTGTCCCCTGGGCTCGACGGAGTCTCGCCCTACCGGATGATCACGGGCGACCGCGCACCTTCACGGCCCGACCGACGCGCCGCGACCTACTCGTGGCGCTGACGTTCGACGAGCGTCTTGAGCTGGCGCTCCATCGTCTTGAAGGCGTCATTGATCACCTTGCTCAGCGGTTCGTGCATTTCATGCGCGCCTTGCTTTTCATCCGCGACCAGCTCGTGCCCCGGCGGAACGGTGACGTCGATTCGCACCCGGAATGGGTTTCCGGAATGCTGCGAGTGATTCGGATGCTCGACGACGATGTCGCAACGGCTGATGTGATCGCAGAACCGATCCAGGCGCGCGGCTTTATCGCGGATGAGTATTTCGAGTTGATCGGATTTTTCGACGCCCCGATATGAAATCGCCACCGGTAATTGCATGCCCCACTATACCCAAAAAATCAGAGCGGCTGAAGCGAGCGAAAATGAGACGACAATTTCGCTGGCTCGACCTTTACCAGATCCGATTTCACATGCTCCACGACGCGCGCCTGGAGCGAGGCGGGCAGTAAATCCGTGACGCGTGGCATGGATCGAAGCCGGTGCGGCGAAGGACCAGCCGTCGGTCGCTTCGCGTTTCACGACCTCGGTGATGTGTTCCGCGAGCTGTTTGCAGATGCGGCGATCGGTTTCCGTCTCGAGCTGGGTCCGTTCCGCGATGGCGTTGGCGTGGCGGCCGTTGCCGTCGCTCACCGGGAAACGCCCGGCCTGGTCGGTCAGTTTCGCGTCGTAACGTCCGTGCGCGTCGGTGATATCGAACGCCTGCACGAGTTGCAGACTCGCCCCACGGGTCGGCGTTTCGTTGACTTTGTAAGCTTTGATTCCGCCGCGGTCGGCGACAACGATGAGAGAAGTCGGTGTCATGGTTTTACCATAACAGGATCGTGCGCCGCGCGCATGTTGCGTTCACTCTTTCGCGGAAACAGGCGCTGTTTTTTCGGCCGGTTTTTCTGCCTTTTCTTCGCCGTTGTGCGGCGCGGAGAATTGCCGTTTTTTCCACGACTCATGCCGGGCCTGCGAGGTCGAGCCGGTCACAAGCTTGAGCAGCATGGTGGCGCGCTCCTTGATCTCGGCTTCGTCGCCCGCCACGTATTTTTTCGAGTCCTGCGAGAAGCCTTCGGCCGAGGCGGTATCGAGCACGAGTTCCCATTCCACTTCTTTCTGGCCGGGCAGGACAAACTGCAGCGGCTCATGATGCGCATTGATCAAAAGGAGAAAGCTATCGTCGCGGATCGGTTCGCCTTCGAAAGTCTGGACGTCGATCGTGTCGCCGCTCAGAAGCATCCCAAGGCAGCGGACAAAGGGCGAATTCCACTCGTCATCGGTCATCTCGTTGCCGCCCGGGTTGAACCACATCACGTCGCGAATCTCCGAGCCGCGGATCCGCCGGCCCTGGAAAAATTTCGGCCGCCGGAAAACCGGATGATCGTGCCGGAGCTGGATCAGGCGTTTGGTGAAATCGAAGAGCGCCTTTTGCTCGTCGTCCAGGTTCCAGTTCAGCCAGCTGATCTCGTTATCCTGGCAATAGGCGTTGTTGTTGCCCTGCTGGGTGCGGGCCCATTCGTCGCCTGCGGTCAGCATCGGGACGCCCTGGGAAAGCAAAAGCGTGGTGAGAAAATTGCGGCGCTGTTGCAGGCGCAATTGCTTGATCTCGGGATCATCGGTCGGGCCTTCCGCGCCGTGATTCCAGGAGTGGTTGTTGTTATCGCCATCGCGATTGTCTTCGCCGTTGGCTTCGTTGTGCTTGTCGTTATAGCTGACGAGATCGTTGAGCGTGAACCCGTCGTGCGCGGTGATGAAATTGATGCTCGCGTAAGGCCGCCGGCCGCTGTGCTGATAGAGATCGGGGCTTCCCGTCAGGCGATAAGCCAGCTCGCCGATCTTTCCTTCGTCGCCTTTCCAGAAACTGCGCACCGTATCGCGATACTTCCCGTTCCACTCCGCCCAGAGGACGGGGAAATTGCCGACCTGGTAGCCGCCTTCGCCCACATCCCACGGCTCGGCGATTAACTTCACCTGCGAGATGACCGGGTCCTGGTGAATGATCTCAAAAAAGGCGTGCAGCTTGTTCACCCCGTTCGCGTCGCGCGCCAGGGTCGAGGCGAGATCGAAGCGGAAACCATCCACGTGCATTTCGGTCACCCAATAGCGCAGGCTATCCATCACGAGCTGGAGCGTGCGCGGGTGGAGGAGATTGAAGGTGTTGCCCGTGCCGGTGAAGTCGAGATAGAAGCGCGGATCTTCCGGCATGAGGCGGTAATAGGCCTGGTTATCGATCCCGCGGAAGCTGAGCGTCGGGCCGAGGTGGTTGCCTTCCGCGGTGTGATTATAAACCACGTCGAGGATCACCTCGATCCCGGCGGCGTGCAGCTTGCGCACCATCTCCTTGAACTCGGTCACCTGTCCGCCGGTGGAACCGGTCGAGGAAAATTTCGGATCGGGCGCGAAGAAACCGATCGTGTTGTAACCCCAATAGTTGGTCAGGCCGCGATCGACCAGCGCCTTGTCGTTGACGTGGTGATGCACCGGCAGCAGCTCGACCGCCGTCACTCCCAGCTCTTTTAAGTAGGCGATGGAAGCTTCATGCCCGACCCCGGAGTAAGTGCCGCGCACGTCCTCGGGAATCTTGTCGTTCAGCTTCGTGAACCCCTTGGTGTGCATCTCGTAAATGATCGTGCTGTGCAGCGGGATGCGCGGCGCCTGGTCGTCGCCCCAGTCAAAAGCGTTATCGATCACGACCGCCTTCGGCATGCCCCAGGCATCGTCGCGAAAATCGCGCGCCAGATCCTCGGCCTCGCCCCCCACGACATAGCCAAACATTTCCTCCGCCCAGTTGATCCGGCCCGAGATCGCCTTGGCGTAGGGATCGATCAGCAGCTTGGCACTGTTGAAACGCTGGCCCCGGTCCGGATCGTAGGGACCGAAAACGCGGAAGCCGTAAAGCTGGCCCGGTCGCACGTCGGGCAAAAAAATGTGCCAGACCTGGTCGGTATGCTCCGTCATCGGGATGCGGATATTTTCCTGGCGAGCATCTGGCGAATCGAAGAGGCAGAGATCGACCGAAGCGGCGACCTCGGAGAAGATGGCGAAATTAACGCCGTTCCCGAGCCAGGTCGCGCCGAGAGGATAGGGATAGCCGAGCCAAATCTTTAACAGGAGTCATAAAAGGTGAGCGTGTTTATCCCATTCGCGGGCGAGGGGCGCAAGGGATGCGACAATTGTCGGGCGGGCGCTTCGCCCGCAGGCGCAGCTCCCGCCCTTACCACAACAGCGCCTCGGCAGACCCCTGGAGGGCACCGCTCCGTCGGTGCCGCGGGGGTGCGCCCCGCTCCGCCCCCGCCGCCGCCGAGCGAAGGATTCCCGCACCGCCGCGCTGCCCCAAGCCCAGACAGCCTCCATTTACTTCCTGTAAGAGCCCGTGCCTGACGCATCAGCGGCACTTCCTGCATGTTGCAGACCCATCCCCACCCCTCAGGGTGCCTCTCCTCCATGCAATAGCCCCATCCCCACGCATCAGGATGCCCATATCCATGCGGTACCCCCATGCCCACGCGTCAGGGTGCCTCTCCCAAATGCAAGAGCCCATTCCTCACCCGTCAGGAGCCCACCCCGCGCTGCAATAACCCCTCTCAGACCCACCAGGGGCCCGTTATTGCACCGCAAAGCGCCTATGTTACAGATTGCCGGACAGCTATTTACACACAAAATGCTGGCGGCAGATTTTTTTTCTCGATCTCCCCGCGCGGGCGGCGTTAAAACTTCCCTCAGACACCCGTTTTCACCCCACCATGCGCGCACGACCCAGCCCGCCTCCACCCGCCACGCGGCGGCGTTTCCTTTCCTCGACCATGCCCAAAACCGAACCCATAAACGCCTAAAACACCTATGCCATTCCGACATCTGCCCGACTCCGTCAGCCAACGCCTCACCGCCCTCCACGGCGCCCTCACCAAATGGCTCGCCACCGCCGCCCCCGACCGGCTCATCACCGCGGCCCATTTCGCCGCCCTCGACCTCACCGACCCGGCCAGCCTCCACAGCCTCTACCAACGCGACATCGGCGAAAGCGCCACCGCCCTCGCCCAGCAAGCCAGCCGCACCAGCGAGCACGACCTCGCCGTCGGCGTTCTCGCCATGACCGTCTCCCACTTCATCCAGGTCTTTAATTTCGGCGTCAGCCGCGGCCGCTTCCAGCGGAGCGACCGCGCCTTCTACGGCCTCGACGTCAACCGCGCCGACGTCCCGCCTCTGCAAAGCCACGCCGGGATCGACCAGTGGGCCCACAAACTCATCGATGGCGAAGCCGCCCGCCTCGCCGCCCAGCCCGGCGCCACCGCCATGGCCATGCCGGCCGCGAGCGAGATCAGCGCCGCCCTGGCCGACGTCGAAGCCGCCCGCGAAAGCCAGACCACCGCCAAGGACACCTACGACAACGAACTGGCCGACGTCGAAAACCATCGCCCGGCGATCGACGCCCTCATCGTCGACATGTGGGACACGATTGAATTCAACCTCCGCGCCCAGGATAACCCGAGTAAACGCCGGCGCGCGCGCGAATGGGGCGTCATCTACCTCACCCGTCCCGGCGAAACCCCCGATCCGGAAGTTCCGACCGAGCCCGAAGAACCGACCCCGCCGACCCCGCCGCCCACCCCCTAACGAAGGTAACCTTCCGTACCGACCACGAAAGATGACGCGACCGAGTCCAAACCTGGCCGTCATGTTTCCCGGCTTTCCGTCCCACCGCATGGCGCATGGGCAGAAGAGTAATTTGCTTGAGCAGCGGAGGCTGTGGTTCTACAAAAGCTGGATGGATTCCGCCTTTCCCGGTCCTCCCCCCTCGAAGCGGTCTCGGATTAGACGGAAACATTCCGCAAAAAAAGGCGGAATAATTCCGCCGAATACTCGTTAGATGGTTTTGCGCGTTCGCATGCAGACGGAGCGTTTCCCCAGTTGGCCAGTCCGGTCGCGAGCGCGTTTCGCCTCTTCCGATCCCTGTCTCAGCTTCGGCGAGCCTTTGGCGTTCGTGCTTCTGTCGGGCCGCGCAGTCGCGGATTTGATTCTGCCGCTCCGCTTCTCGATCCCTTGGCGCAGCGCGCTGCATGTTTTTCCTCGCGTTCTGTGGGGAGTTTTGGTTCGATGCTCGGCATGCTGCGACGCCGCTTCTCCTCAGAGGCTTTTGCTCCACGCTTTCCCTGCACGCAACGTCCACCACCTAACCAGGCGCTGGAGCTGACTGCGAGCCGGCGTACGACCTCGTTTTCCATGACTTCCACCGCTTCACCCGCTGCCGCGCGCGCCCTCGCTCGCAGCAGCTCAGCTTGTTCTCGTTAGGTGGTGTTCGACGCTCGCATGCCGCGACGTTTCCGCAGCTGACCGTCGGTCGCGAGCGCTTGTGCCGCATTGCGCAGCCTTCTCGACGCATCGGCGGCATTCGACCTCGCGCTTCTGCGAGCGTGCAGTCGCGGCTATTCTGCAGCTCCGTTCGCTATCGCTTGGCGCAGCGCTCGCATGTCATTCGCTCAGCGTTCTGGAGCAGAGCTTCGGTTCGACCGTCGCATGGCGATTCGTCGCCGCTATGCTCACTCAGTAGGCACTTGCTTCGGACGCTTATTAGACTCTGCAGCGCAACGTCCATCCACCTAACCATGCGATGGAGCTGACCAGCGAGCCGCCTGTACCACCTTGTTTTCCGTGACCACTTCCCTTTCACCCGCCGCCACGCGCGCTCCCGCTCGTGGCAGCTCATCTTGTTCTCGTTAGGTGGTTTTGCGCGTTCGCATGCAGACGGAGCGTTTCCCCAGTTGGCCAGTCCGGTCGCGAGGCGTTTCGCCTCTTCCGATCCCTTCTCAGCTTCGGCGAGCCTTTGGCGTTCGTGCTTCTGTCGGGCCGCGCAGTCGCGGATTTGATTCTGCCGCTCCGCTTCTCGATCCCTTGGCGCAGGGCGCTGCATGTTTTTCCTCGCGTTCTGTGGAGAGTTTTGGTTCGATGCTCGGCATGCTGCGTCGCCCTTCTCCTCAGAGGCTTTTGCTCCACGCTTTCCCTGCGCGCAACGTCCACCACCTAACCAGGCGCTGGAGCTGACTGCGAGCCGGCGTACGACCTCGTTTTCCATGACTTCCACCCCTTCACCCGCTGCCGCGCGCGCCCTCGCTCGCAGCAGCTCAGCTTGTTCTCGTTAGATCGTATGAGCGTCTCGCGCGATCGCTTCGCAGCGTTCGCAGCTATCGCTCGGCGTCGCTGCGTCGGTCAGCCGCACGATCGCTGCGCCAGTTCTGCGCTCACGTGGCGATGCGATCGGCTGCATCCGAGCTGGCGTCGCTGCGCCGACTTCGGCTCGGCAGTCGTACGACGCTGCGATTCAGCGCTCGCGTATCTCGCGTCACTCGTCGCAGCGCAGACTGCGTCTCGCGGTCGCTCACGTTCGATCGAGATCAGCGCTCAGTTGCTCGCAGCATCGCAGCGTCGAGGTCCTGCTCGTGTGCAGTCGACGTCGACGCATCGCTCAGATGCGATTCAGCTGCAGTCGTGAATGCCACGCAACGATCTAACCATGCGATGGAGCTGACCACGAGCCGCCGTACGACCTCGTTTTCCATGACTTCCACCCTTTCACCCGCTGCCACGCGCGCCCTCGCTCGCGGCAGCTCATCTTGTTCTCGTTAGATGCTCATGACGCATGCTCGTAGCTGCTCGCTGGCAGTCGCTCTTCGCTGGTTGCGCCAGTCTCGATCGGCGCACGTCGACGTTCGCCTTTCATCGCGACGCGATGTTTCCTGGTTCAGCATCGCGCAGTCAGACGTAGCGCTCGCTGCTCGGTGCAGCGCGTCTGCACGCCAGATTCGGTTATCTAGCGCGGCAATCGGCAGCGATCCAGGTTGCTCTTGCAGATCACTTTGACGCGCGGTCGCATGGCATCGATTCTCGCGCGCTGTATCTGTCGCTGAGCTTGCTGCCGACGCAGCGATGTCGCGTCGCGCTTCGCCTCAGGACGCTATGCGTCGCATTCGCGTGTTAGCTTGCACGTCAGATGCCCAACAAGACCTAACCAGGCGATGGAGCGAACCACGGGCCGCCGTACGACCACGCTTTCCATGACTTCCACCCTTTCACCCGCAGCCACGCGCGCTCTCGCTCGCGGTAGCTCATCTTGTTCTCGTTAGGTGGTTTTGCGCGTTCGCATGCAGACGGAGCGTTTCCCCAGTTGGCCAGTCCGGTGGCGACGCGCTTGGCCTCGTCCGATCCCTTCTCAGCTTCGGCGAGCCTTTGGCGTTCGTGCTTCTGTCGGGCCACGCAGGCGCGGATTTGATTCTGCCGCTCCGCTTCTCGATCCCTTGGCGCAGCGCGCTGCATGTTTTTCCTCGCGCTCTGCGGGGAGTTTTGGTTCGATGCTCGGCATGCAGCGTCGTCCCTTCTCCTCAGAGGCTTTGGCTCCACGTTTTTCCTGCGTGCAACGTCCACCACCTAACCAGGCGCTGGAGCTGACTGCGAGCCGGCGTACGACCTCGTTTTCCATGACTTCCACCCCTTCACCCGCTGCCACGCGCGCCCTCGCTCGCAGCAGCTCAGCTTGTTCTCGTTAGATGATGACTTGTTCCGCACCGGATGTTCAGCCGAATGCAGACTGGATAGCTCCCGGGTTCGGTGTCTTGCTTCTTGGCGTATCGTTCATTGGTGTGCGCCAACCCACCATGCAACTCTATTTTTCCGCTTCGGAAATAGCTCTGTGCATTGTGCTCTGCTTGTTCGGCCTGATTCGGCTTACAGCGTGGAAGCGCGTGGTCACGATTGTCCTTGCCGCGACAACAGCAACCCTGTCGATTCTGCAGAGCGCAGATATCTGGGCAGCCGGGGCATTCTCCATCTACCCCAGGTTATGTCCCGTATGCCACGTCGGCATCGTCCTCTCGCCGGAACTGGTCGCTGCGAGGGCAGCGGCAGAACCAAGCAAAAATCTCGGAATTTGGAACGGAAGCTACCACGGCCCGAACTACGAAGATTATTCGAAGATCTGCACTCTGTGCTGGATGGCCTACGATAACAAGCTCAACTACTGGGAGCGCGCGAGCGAGGTGCCCGACGCGTTTCACCGACCACTGACCGCGCCGATCCGGCACGTCCCGCTTCCGTCGGCAGAGTACATTCACTTCCGCGTTGTTTACACACAATATTTTCGCAATCAGAAGTTCGATGAGTCGGTGGCGTTTTGGTGCGACGATATTCCGCAAGTTCTCCAGCCATTGCGCGATTACGCGACCGCACACCAACTCCTCTTCTCCGCCGATAGGGCATCGCGTAGAGAAAGGTGTGTGTGGGTAGGCATTACGACCAAGCCACCAAACATCTAACCATGCGATGGAGCTGACCACGAGCCGCCGTACGACCTTGTTTTCCGTGACCACTTCCCTTTCACCCGCTGCCACGCGCGCTCCCGCTCGTGGCAGCTCATCTTGTTCTCGTTAGACCTTCCATGCGTGTCTTGTTGGCATTTTCGTGCATCTTGGCGACGTCATGTATGACACTCGTTGATCACAGTTGGGTTTCCGGCCGCAGAGGCGTCGTCTCCTCCGACGACATTCGTCAGGCAGTTGTCGCTAGCCAAGTACCTCTGCGCGCCCGAGCGTTCCGATCCCACCGCGGGCGCGACAAATCGACGTGATTGACCCGGACGAGATTCATGTGTCCTGGCACGAGCTGAGGGCGAACGACGGCGGTTATGTGATTGCCAAAAGAGTGTCCGGAAAGTGGAAATACGATTCTGAAGTCTTGATCTTAGTGCATTATTTTCCTTGATGACCGCGACTCAAGGTCTAACCATGCGATGGAGCTGACCACGAGCCGCCGTACGACCTTGCTTTCCATGACTACTTCCCTTTCACCCGCTGCCACGCGCGCTCCCGCTCGTGGCAGCTCATCTTGTTCTCGTTAGGTGGTTTTGCGCGTTCGCATGCAGACGGAGCGTTTCCCCAGTTGGCCAGTCCGGTCGCGGCGCGTTTCGCCTCGTCCGATCCCTTTTCAGCTTCGGCGAGCCTTTGGCGTTGTGCTTCTGTCGGGCCGCGCAGTCGCGGCTTTGATTCTGCCGCTCCGCTTCTCGATCCCTTGGCGCAGCGCGCTGCATGTTTTTCCTCGCGTTCTGTGGGGAGTTTTGGTTCCATCCTCGGCATGTTGGCGACGCCGCTCTCCTCAGAGGCTTTGGCTCCACGTTTTTCCTGCGCGCAACGTCCACCACCTAACCAGGCGCTGGAGCTGACTGCGAGCCGGCGTACGACCTCGTTTTCCATGACTTCCACCCTTCACCCGCTGCCGCCCGCGCTCTCGCTCGCCGTAGCTCAGCTTGTTCTCGTTAGGTCTTGTGAAGCGTTTTCGCCTAGCTCTCGCGTTGCTACTGGCCGGATGTGTGGCTGCGCCACCGCGTGTCGCGACTTCGGGCGCGGAAATCGCTCCTGACCGGATCTATTTCATATCAGACTCAGCTCCGCCTCTTTCGACAGTTCGCCGTGCAATCGATGCGGCGATTGCTGGTGACGATGCCAGGCTGGCATACGTCATCTCGCTCATTCGTTACGCGGACGGCGAGGGCGGTGAGAACTACGGCCTCGTCCTATCCGACCTAGAGCATGCCGTCACGTCCCAGAGATTTTCGCATGTTCTCGCCGGCTTTGACGCACAGACCCAACAGATTGTCCGGGGTTGCATGGCCATTGGTCGCGAGATGCGTAAGTACAGCCGCGAAGCC
>CAVUGD010000014.1:0-77842 GCA_963740715.1 uncultured Verrucomicrobiae bacterium
CCGTCCGCCCGGCCCGCCACCCAACTAAGCCAGTGGGGGGTGAAAGGTGTCAGTCTGTGATTGTCGCTCATGCGCGGCTTGCGAGATCGTGTGTTCGTTAGCTGGAAAAACAGCGAGACTCACAAAGCGGCTTCGTCTTCACGGATTGTTAGCTTGACGAACGGCCCGCCAAAGCAACGCAATGAAGACAAGCGCGGCCAACCCAAGGTACGCATTCGCGAGCATGTTCGTGACTGCTGGAAGTTGAGGCGGAACCGGAGACTCTGCTCGTTCCATCGCCCGACGAGCGAAGCTTGAGCCAACATGTGCTACAGCAATTAAGGCACCCATTGCAGTGACGCAGACACGAGCGGCGATGGTTTTGGTGGTCATGGCGAGATGCCAGGAGGCAACCACAAACGAGACGGAAAACCAGGGAGTTATCGGTCGCCAGGAATGAAGCAGGCTGCGAGATGCATAGGGATCTCCTGGGTGGAACCAGTGTCCCCAGAACGGACTAATGAACCCGATGAAATTGATCAGCAAGTAGGTCAACAGCAGGCCGATTAGACACCAGCCAAGCGTGCTTTGAACGTGTTTGAGTTGCGGCATAGTTCCCCGTCAAACTAACGAGAACAAGATGAGCTGCTGCGAGCGGGGACGCGCAGGGCGGCGGGTGGAAAGGACTTAGTCACTTGAAAGCTGGGCAGTACCGACGGCTCGCCGTCGGCTGTAGCGATTGGCTAGATGTCAACGTCGCAACTAGTCGAGCGAGTCCTCCTCCGTCTTGAGATACATTCGAACGTTAAGCACTTTGCTTTCTGGCCGGCACGGTGGCTCCGGGAAAATAAGCACTGCGCAACCGCGGGGTAAATCATACTCATATGCCACAACACTGTTGCGCTGCAGCTTGCGCGACCGAGGACCAACCCTATCCATAACTTCCTGCAAGCTAGTCTGCCGACTGATAAAACGAAACTCCAGCGGCAAATCGCTGGATGGAGTTGGATCTGGATTCTCGAAAGCGTCTTTTAAACGACGTTCCTTTTCAACTTCTTTACCGGGCCAAAATGGTCGCAAACAGAATTCGACGATGCCGCAGCCGACCAGGAAGGCGCTGATGAACAGGGCGAAGGATTCCGGCCGATGAGGATTAGACCCACTGTAATAACGGTCTTGCACGAATCCGAAGATGAAAACAATCACAAGTGCGCTCAGGAAATTTTCCAGCATAGGGGGCCGGATCCGCCAGATAAAAGGGGAAACTGCGCCGGCTAAGAGGCACGACAACACATAGCCTGGCGGGGCCGAGAACCAACGCCAGAAAAAAACTAGTGCGATTGCTGCTATGAGAAGAACAGTGGCTCGGATGGAAATGCGTTTACTCATCTAACGAGAACAAGATTAGGTGCTGCGACCGAGGGCGCGCAGGGCGGCGGGTGAAATGGTGCAAGTCATGGAAAACGAGGTCTTACACAGGGTCGCAGTCAGCTCGATCGATTTGTTAGGCGCTGCGGGCACTGCTAATGACATACGGGCGAAGGAAGCTGGCTACGCCAATGGTGGCCAAAAATGCAAACGTGAAATGGGACAGGTCGCCGCGCGCGAGAAGGAATGTTATAAGCGGATCCACAAGCAGCCCAACGGACCCGAGGACCGAAATGAGCCATGGAGACGGAGTGGCAAAAGCGTACATCAACAATGGCTGAAAGAATGTGAGCAGCAAGCCACTGAGTAGGTAAATAGAGGAGACCAAGTGACTGACGCTGCTACGCGCCAAGACGAGCCACGAAAGGGACATAAGAACGAGCGAAATGGCAAATCTGGAAAGGTTCTGCGCCCAAGCATAGGCACAGGCGCTCTGCGCCCAAGCATCGACGCCGCTGTAATGAACGGCGGGGGGGGCGTGAGCGAGCGGCCAGCGGTCGAGAAGGTATGCTGTGCCGACAACCAAAGGCAGCGCCACAATACAGAGCCAGGTTCTGAGCGCTGGTTTCATTTGACGGTGGAAAACACCACGACGCCTAACGAGAACGGAATGGGCTGGCAAGCCATGACGTAGACCAAAGCCCGGAGGGTGAGCAAGTGCGCGAGCGAATCAATTGCCGCGGAATTATTCCGCAATTAAAGACGGAATAATTCCGCCTCATCCGGTCGCCTCCGGCGGAACGGTCGGGAAAATGGGGAATCACGGCCGCCTTTTTGCCAGATCCCGCACCGGGTGAGCAAGGAGAAAAGTGCGCGCGCTTTTCCGCTCGCAGTTGACGGCTCTTGGATGGGTTATTGGAGGGCACCGCTTCGTCGGTGCCGTGGAGGTGGACTGCGCGACAGGCCGCAGCGGCGCGCTCACCCGCGGAAGCGACAGAGCGCTTCCCTCCAGAAGCGGAACGAAGAAGCCGAAATAAAGGAGAGCGTTGTAGCGTCCGCTGTCTCAGCGGATGGTTTCGCGCGAAATCTGGAATCCAGGAGGCCAGGAGAGGGAGGGGAAGAGCTGAGCCGCGCCGGAAGGCGATGTCGGATCGACGGAGGCAATCTTTGCGCAGGGAAGGGTCGCGGAATAATTCCGGAGGCAATCTTTGCGCAGGGAAGGGCCGCAGAAGAATTCTGGATTCCATCTTTGCGCGCGGGAGGGCGGCAGAAGAAGGCCATCTTTGCACAGTGAGTAAAAGGGGTCGTGTTTGTTTTCTTGTCATCCGGGAAGTGTATCCGGGAAATTGGGCTTCCTCTGAAACTCGTTTCGGTCAGTTATCCGGCTCAGTTTTTCGGCGGCGAGGGCGCGCTTGGGTTC
This sequence comes from uncultured Verrucomicrobiae bacterium, assembly GCA_963740715.1. GTDB lineage: Bacteria > Verrucomicrobiota > Verrucomicrobiia > Chthoniobacterales > UBA10450 > Palsa-1392. The sequence goes on from CAVUGD010000014.1 coordinate 2,768, forward strand.
CACGAGCGAGGTCTGCTCCAGGCGCGCGCGGACAAGATCGGGCTGCGCGAGATTGTGTCGAAACAGCGCGACGATGAAATCAATGTCCTTTTCGCGTCCCGCGACAAGCTTGCTCACGGCGAGGTCGTGGAGTTCAAGGCACCAGCCTGTCGCCCCGCGCGTGTTCTCGTTGTGGATGGGGACGAGGCGGTCGCGCCAGCCGTGCGGGAGCGTGGCTGTCGATTCATCAACGCCGTGGGCGTAGTAGCCGAACGTTTCGTGGAAGATCGAGCGTTCGCCGATGCCGCCATCGATCAGGATGGAATTCTCCGGGCGATCGCGCGGAAACACGTCCGCTTCCATCGAGACGAGCAGTTCATCGGGTGCTGCCGGATAGGTGCCGAGGATCGCCTGGCTGCCGATCACGACGATCTCGGTCGTATCCGCGTTCCCGGCTGCGGCGCGAATGATATGTTCAAGCTGCGCGCGATTCACGCTTTTGAAATTCGCGGATGATGTGCAGGCGTTCGTCGGGCGTCAGGATACCGCAGAAGGGACTCGACTGCCGCAGTCTGGTCGCGTGTTCGTCGGTCGCTTCCATCGTTGCGAGCAGCTCGTCGAATGGGCCCGCAAGCAATCGCTGCCATTCCAGCAGGTCGGGGCGAGATCCGGCGGACGCGGTCTCCAGCCACCGGGCGATGTTGCTGCGCGCCTTGTCCGCCAGTGTCGGGTCGGCGCGAAGCTTCCCCGCGATGACGCGGTCGAACGCACGACTGCGTTCGTCGATGAGGTGGTGGTTTTTCATCCTGTTAGCCTCTCAACATGCGTAATTTCGGTGTTGAGAACAAGGGAGACTGAACGGGTCACCCAAGGAAACGACAACTTGCCCGAGTTTCCAAAGCTGCGCGTCACTCGTCTCACCACACCTCAAAGGCGACATCCTCCTGCCGCTGCTGGCTCAGAGCTGAAAGGGAAGCTGGGGTCAGGGCGTTGCGTCTGAGCCCGGCGCAGTTCAGGCGGGAGCTGCGGATGGCGGCCTTGAAATGTCACGCAGACCTCTCTCGTCTCCACTGAGACTGCGAAGCCTTGCGCGAGCAGCGTTTCCATGACTTCCGACGGCGCCGCCGTCCTGTGCTACGTCGGTGCGCGCACTTTTACTGTAAACTGACAGTTCTCCCACCGAAACAAGTCGTTCTCCTCACATTGGCGATCTAGTTTCTTCGCAATGAAAGCCACTTCGCTTCTCTCTTCCGCAGGTTTCGTGTTCCTTCTCGCCGGGATGGCGTTCGCGCACGATTCCACGACGGGCGAGGAGCACGCGCACTACGATTGGTCGGTGAGGCCGCCGGAGATCCTCCTCGCGCAGAGCGCAGCGCCGGAAAATCGCGCGCAAGTCGGCGGAAGTTTGGGGCAGACGGACCGGCCCGCGCAGGCGGCGGCATTCGAGGCGTTCGCGCCGAAAGTGAATGTGCGCTGGGATGAGCGGTTCCTTTTCATCGAGAGCAATGGAATGCCCGCGCACAACATGATGGTCGGGCATCACCGCGTGGCAGCAGCAGGTGCCGCTGCCGCAAAATTACACGGGCGCGAATGCGTGGCAGTTTCCGCTTTCGCCGGTGCCGGCAAAGACGCCGCTGTCGATCAAGGGGCGATTCCTGCGCGGGGCGATCGCGATCGCGGCGAATGGGATTCCGATTTTCAATCCGCAGAATAATCGCGGCGAAGTGTCGGCGGAAATTGGGGAGTTGGATGAGTGGGGCGGGCATTGCGGACGCGCGGACGACTACCACTACCACGCCGCGCCACTGCATTTGCAGACGGTGCTCGGGGCGAAACTTCCCGTCGCCTATGCGCTCGACGGCTACCCGATCTACGGACTGACCGAGCCGGATGGCTCCGCACCCGAGGGGCTTGATTCATTTAACGGCCACACGATCGCCGCGCTCGGCTATCACTATCACGCGTCGAAGAAATATCCGTATGTGAATGGCGGCTTCCACGGCGAGGTCGTCGAGGCCGACGGTCAGGTCGATCCGCAGCCGCGCGCGACGCCGGTGCGGCAGGATCAGCCGCCATTGCGCGGGGCGAAGATCACGGGCTTCGAGAGCACGGGCGCAAACAGCTACAAGCTCGCCTACGACCTGAACGGCGAGAAGCGCGCGATTCTTTACGCCATCAACGCCGACGGCACCTACCCATTTGAGTTTCAAAACGGAAGCGAGGGCACGACGAATGAAGTTTACTCGCAGCGACAACGCCGCGGTGGCGAGAGCGGAGGAAAAGGCACGCGCCCGGAAGGCGGACGTCCCGGTGGCGACAAGGGCGGCGGCGGCAAGCCGGACGACAAAGGCCTCATCAAGCCAGGCATCGCCGACACGATGAAGCTCAACGTCTATGCGGATAACTGGTTCGTGCTCTATGTAAATGGCCGGCTCGTCGCCGTGGACCCGATCCAGTTCACGCCGCACAACGTCGTCAGCGTCGATTTTCTGCCCGAGTATCCGATGACCATCGCCGTCATGGCCAAGGACAACGCCGACCCAAAGACCGGCCTGGAATACGGCACGAACATCGGCGACGGCGGCTTCATTTTGAAATTCGGCGACGGCACCGTGACCAACGCGACGTGGAAGGCGAAGAACTTCTTCAAAGGCCCGCTCAATCGCGACACCGCGAACCCGAAGGTCGAGCACACGCCGATTCCCGACAAATGGTGGGCCGTGGATTTCGACGACAGCAAATGGGCGAACGCGACGGAATATACCGAGGAGCGCATCGACCCGAAGCAGCCTTACTTCGAGGCGGATTTCAAAGGCGCGAAGTTCATCTGGACCGAGGATCTCGACCTCGACAACACCATCATCTTCCGCACGAAAATCGAGAAGCCCGACTGGAAGCAGCGGTGGAATACGAAGCCCGATCTCGACGTCACCGGTGCGCCGTTCAACTAACCAAGTTCAAACATGGTCATCGAGCGCTTGTCTCGTTAGGCGAGCCGGAAAACCTGCACGGGTTGACTGCGGCCCTTCACCTGGAGCGATTCGAGTCGAGGCGCTTCCGCTTCGCCGCTGAACGGGTAGACGGTCTCCGACGCCAGGAGCAGGGAGTCGAACCGTTTGTTTAGCTCCTCAATCCGGAACGCGACGTTTACCACATCGCCGATCACCGTGTATTCCTTCCGCTCCTCCGAGCCGACACTTCCGGCGAGCGCCGGCCCGGCGTGGAGCCCGATGCCGACGCGGGTGGCCGGAATGTCGCCGGTCGCGACCCGCTGGTTGATTTCCTCGATGATTTCCCGCGCGGCGGCGACCGCGTTCTCGCGATAGTCATTCACGACCAGCGGGGCGCCGAAGACCGCCATGAATCCGTCGCCGAGAAATTTGTTCACGATCCCCTGGCGCTGGTTGACGATGCCCACGCACAGGCTCCAGAGCGCATTGAGATAGGAAACGACCTCGCCGGGCGACCGATGCTCGGAGAAGGTCGTGAAGCCCCGGATATCGAGCACCATCACGCAGACCTCCCTCGTCTCCACCGCGTCTCCGACGCCTTGCGCGAGCAGCGTTTCCACGACTTCCGGCGACACGTGCTTGCCAAACATCTCGACCACCTCGCCGTGTTCCTCGACGACACGCATCGTTTCGAAAAGCCGTTTTCTAATCTGCATCGAGACGAAGCCGGCCGTCAGGCCACCGACGAAAAACGTCACGGTTCGCATTCCGAAGACCAACCAGGCGATGTCCGGATCCCGGCCGCTGGCGCTCTGGATAATGTCCCAGTGCCACGCGGTCAACGCCGCGTATTCCAGAGCGGCGATGCTCCCCGTGAAAACGCAGAGCAAGGGATTCAACCGCAGGGTCGAAAGGATGATGAAGAGGAAATAGACGTAGGCCGCAGCACTGCTCAACGCCACCGTCGGCCCGGTGCTCGCGGCGATGTTGAAAAGCAGGAGCGTCGGAAGGCTCGTTTCGATGAAAGCATTCAGAAACCGTCCGGCACCGGGCAGGCTCCGGTTCTGCATCGCGAAACGCTTCAGAACAAAAAATGACAGCACCTCGTATCCGATGCCTCCCGCAAAAACGAGAATGTTCCACTGCATCCCCGGCATCGACGGTCCCTTCGGCGCGCGCGCTGAACGACGAAAGGATCAAGGCGAGCATGAGCGAGCCCATCACGATCGCGAGGGCGCCCGCGCACAGCCGTTCGCTCGCCAGAATCTGCCGTGACAATTCGGCCTCAACCGTGCTCGCGGCTCGGGGATTTGCGGGAAGAGTCGATCATCGTCCGCGTGTCGGGTAGTTGCTGGTCATAAGGATCATCGCTGCGCTTTCGCTATTCGCCGCGCGTCCGCGGCCAGCCCATCCAGAATGAACTGCGCGACGTGTTCGGCTTGGAAAGTAATCTCCGCCTCGTCGGAAGGCACGCCCGAAAGAGCGCGGGATAGACGGTGTGCCCCGTGCCGGAGGGCGGTGCAGAGCAGGATGTTCTGAGTCAGGCAAACTTCCTCTGCCAGTCGTGCGCGGGCTTCCTCAATCGCGCGACGGCGAACCGAGTGAAGGATCGAGCCGGAGCACTTCGTGGAAATCTGCCAACGCCCCGGTCAGAGAGAATGACCGACACCCGCACTCATGAGGCGTGCGCGAGGACGGCATCCGTCGCCGTTGCCGCAAACGTCGCTTCGATATAAGCGTTCCGGTTTGCCGCCACCGCGAATTCGTCCGAACTCGCGCTCCCTGGCGTCGCCACTTCCACCACGAGGCCAACAATCCGAATGGCGTCGCGAGCTCCATCGCTCCGGAACAATGTCTGCATGTCGATGTGAAGCCGCTGCACCTCGCCCTTTCCGCGCACGATGCGCAGTTCGAGAGTGCTGAAGGCTGGACAATTTGGCTGAAAGACACGCGCGGCCGCGGCCGCGAAGGGCCGCCGATCATCCGGATGAATGCAATGCAAAAGCAATCCGAAGTGCGCCGGCAGATTGAAAGGGAGACCGAGAATGTGACGCAGCTCGCGAGACCAGTAGGCTTCGCCGGTGTCAAAGTTGATATCGAAAAGGCCGATCCGATTCGTGTTTAAGAGTGTTGTGGTGGTTGTTTTCATAAGAAGTGATCTCGCTTTGAAAAGACACGCCCTGGCACGTGTGGTTACTGAAAAGTCCCGACCGCAGGCGATGACAAGTGAGTTACCTGGGTGCAGTGATCGAACACCCGTGCAAAAGAGTTGATGGCTTAACCTTCTCTTAAGGTTGGGGCACTTAAAGTGAGCGCATGAAAGTCAGGCATTACCTGGCAATCGTCGGCGACGGTCCGACCAAACCCGAAACAACACTATGAAAAAAACAAAACTAATCATCGTCGCGCTGGCCATCGGCGCTTCCACATCCCTCCTGATAGCTCAGGACGACAACCAAGGCCCGCGAGGTCCCCATCGCAGTCATCAAAGTGAATCCGGCCGCCCGGGCGGATTTCACCTGCTGCCTCCGCATGCAGAGGACGAACTGAACCTTGGCGCCGACCAGAAAACGCAACTGGCGGCCTTGGAGACGGAGACAAAGGCCAAGCTCGAAAAAATCCTGACCGCCCAACAAATGAAGCAGTTAGAAGAGATGAGACCCCCTCCGCCTCCCCAAGGTGACCAAGGTGGTCCCGGCGGCCAGGGTCGCCCTTAACGTCATGTCCTCGAGCACGGCCCTTACCAATGAAGCTGACCACGCTGACCCAAAGGCGAGGACTTTCACGGGTGGGGTCCGTGCGCTTGGACATCAAATCCAAGCGCGGCTCCGTCGGTAAGCGGGCGGGAGGGGGAGGACGGGAACCGTCAGATCTGTTCCCAAGCCCGCGCGGCGACCGGGTCGCGGCCCTCGTCGAATTCGATGTGGTCGATGAGAGTCTCGATTGGTTTACCCGTTAGGCCGCTCTCCGCGATGCGTTGCGGGAGGACGTGGCTGCGTTCGTCGCGCCAGCCGAGCTTGGCGAGGAAGCGATACTTCGCGGGCCCGGAGTATTGGGCATTTTTAAAGATCGGTAGGCTGCCGGCGGCTACTTCGCAGGCGAGATCAGATAGATTACGTGGGCTCGTGACTCGATTGTGACCATCGCAGGTCGATACTGCGATGGTTTGTCTGGTAAGGGCGGCACATTCGATCCGGTGACGACAATTCTCTCACCGCTCATGTGGAATTCGGCCGCAATTTCCCCGAAATTGATTGAGGACACGGCAAAGACCGAATCAATTTTCATTCCCATCGGCTTGAGAGTCTTCTCGGCTTTCTCCCGTGCATTTGCAATCGCCTTGGGCCACAACGCTTCGCCAAATTCCGCACTGGCTGAGACGTCGCTGTTGATAGAGGAAAGCGCGACGCCACCAAGATTCATGAGTTGGTCGCCGAGCTTGCCATATTTTGTCAGATCCCGAACGGTTACCTCGAACCGTCGCGAGACCACATAACCAATGAGCTTGCCACGGTTTTTTGTGTCAGATTCATCGCGTTCGTACTCTGGTGCGGATCGAAGATCTTCGGCGACAACGTCGCGATTTTCTATCCCAGCTTCTTGCAGGAGGGCGAAAACCTTGTTCGCCTTCGCCTGCACTTCCTGGTTCGCCTTGCCTTGATCAGGATTGCGCCCTTCGATCTCAAAGATGAGAGAAATGACATCCGGTGCTTTCACCATTTGTGCCGTGCCTTCGACATAAAGAAAAGGCTGGTTAGGCAGGCCTGCGAGGCCGTTGACGTCGGCGCCCACCGTCAACGGGATGAGAGCAAACGCGCAAACAAAGAGGGTCTTCATGGCCGCAAGCCTGACCGAATTGGCGGCCGCAAGCAACAGGAGACGCGAACCTTTCCGAGCGTTGGCCGCGTCGCACCTGAGGGGGTGGCTGGAGTCGCATCCAACCTGCTTCAGATCTTTTCCCAAGCCCGCGCGGCGACGGGGTCGCGGCCTTCGTCGAACTCGATGTGGTCGATGAGGGTCTCGATTGGTTTACCCGTTAGGCCGCTCTCCGCGATGCGTTGCGGGAGGACGTGGCTGCGTTCGTCGCGCCAGCCGAGCTTGGCGAGGAAGCGATTCCAGACGTGGCATTCTTCGTCGCTGCGCGCGGTGCCATGGGCGTGCGCCCAGCTTAGGACGGCTTCGTCGGAGTCGCCGGCGAGCGTGCGCTCCTTAATCTCGGAATAAGGGACGCCGAGGAAACGGCAGCAGCGTCCGTCGAGCGTGAACGGCTGCGGTTCGCCAAGGTTCTCCACGTAATCCGGCGGGAGCTGACCGGCGGCGTGCAGGCGAATCTTATCCAGCATCCGCCCGAAATAGATCAGGCGCCCGACTTTATCGTAGCAACTGCGCAGGCCTGGAATGTTTGGCATAAGAGGATCGCGGTTTACTTTTCGTACTTCGCCGCGACTTCCTTGAGCAGTGATTGTAGTTCCGTTTGGTCGTACCAGTTGCCGCTCGTCATGACCCCAAGTGGTTTTTCCAGTGTGCTCAGATCATCCAGGGGATTAGCGGCGGAAAGGATCAAGTCAGCGCGTTCTCCTACGGTCACGGTGCCGAAGGTGCGTGCACTTTGTTTTGCCCGGGCAATCAGCTCTCCCGGTTCCCGCGTGGCCGCGGAGAGGACCTGGTAGCGGCTCAGCCCCGCCTCTTCAAGAGCGTGCAGGTCCTGGTGCAAGGAGAAGCCGGGCACGAGGCCGGGAATCGAAGGAGTATCGGTGCCGGTGAGGAGCGGAACGCCCGCGTCGGCCAGCGCTTTGCAAAAGACCTTTAGGAAAGCGAGTCGAGCGCTCAGGTCACCGTTGCGCCGAATATAGGAACTGGATTTCCACGAAATGCGGTCGTCCGGATCGAGATAGCGTGTCTCGGGCATCTTCAGAAAGTCTTCGAGCACCCCGGGCTTGCCCCATTGTTTTGCAATCGTGCCGTAGGTATTAAGATCCGCCGTGACAAACGCGTGGGCTTGTTTCGTTAGGTCGATCGCGCCTTTGATCTGGCTTACCTCCGGCGCGCGATTGCCCGGATCGGAGCCAGCCTTGAAGAAGACGGTGTAAAGATACTCCTCCGCATGCGCGACCATGAGCTGGCCCGCCGCCAGTTGCCGCGCGATTCCGACTGCTAGTGACTCCATGGCCCACTACCGGCAAACCCTCGACCTTGCCTTGCTCGACAAGAGCCATGAAACATTCCGGCGAGAGGTTGTTGTAAACCTTGATGAAATCGTAGCCGTTCGTTTTCGCCAGTTGGACGACCGCGCGCGCTTCCGCGGGAGTAGTGACCACGAAGTGACCAAACTCCGGCGAACCATCGACGAGGAAAGCCGCGTAAATGTGCGGTCCCGGGAGCGCGCCGCTATTCACCCTCGGCCGGGTCTGGGCGATGAAGCCGTAGCGCGCGTCGCCCATGTTGAGAATGGTGGTGACGCCATTGGCCAGGAATAATACCATGTCGCGGCTGGTGTCGGAGTGGGTGTGCATGTCGGCCAGACCGGGGGAAAGAAACTCGGTGCCATGACCATCGATCTCGCGCGCGCCCGCGACCGCCGGCAGCTTTGCCCCGATGGCCTTGATGCGGCCGTCTTCCACCAGGACGGATTGGTCCGGCAAGACATGCTCCCGATCCATCGGCAGGACGTTCACATGCGTGAACAGCGTCACCGTATCCGCCGCCGCGGCGGTGGCAGCGCAGCCGGCATTCCATGAAAGGAGGAGCGCGGCGAATTTGAGAAAGCAGCCTAAGCGATTCCTCATCTCGTGACCTTCCATAGCCTCTGATTTTTCTCAAGTTCCACTTTGCCGCTTGTCTGACCATGGCGGTCTCAGCTCATTGTGCGGTGGCGATGCGGAGACGAAGGAAAACAGCACCAGGAAGAAACGCGAATGCGTGAATTGTGTGGCGGGCAAGAGTCCGTCTGGCACGAGAGGAGAGTCTGTGTGCGCTTCGTAATCTCCGGTCAATAACCCGACGTTTTGAGAACTGGGCGCCGATCGGATGGGCAGACGAAGCCCGCGTCGCACTGCGGGAGACGCGGCCGGGAGACCGGGCTTGCGACGCGTGAACAATTCTTCCTACACTGACCGGTGCGCCGCACGTTTCAGCCCGCCATTGTTTCTTCTTTTGCCGACTACCGCCGGGCGGATTTCTTCGCCGATCTCTCGGCCGGGCTGACGGTGGGCATCATCGCCCTGCCGCTCGCGATCGGGTTCGCGATCGCATCCGGCGCCACGCCGCAGCAGGGGCTTTGGACCGGCATTGTCGCGGGGATCGCCGTGGCGTTGCTCGGCGGATCGCGCTTTCAAATCGCGGGACCGACCGGTGCGTTCGTGCCAGTGCTCTTCTCGATCGTGGCTGCGCACGGTTATGGCGGTCTGGCCCTCGCCGTCATGATGGCGGGGGTGATGCTGATCATCGTGGGCTTACTCAAGATGGGGCGGTTGCTGAAGTTCTTTCCCTATCCAGTGGTGGCGGGATTTACCAGCGGCATCGCGGTGATCATCTTCTGTGGCCAGTTGAACGAATTCTTCGGTCTTGGTCTCAAAATGCCGGAGCATGTTCCGCAACAATTCGGCGCGCTCGCCCGTCACCTGTCGGGGTTGAATGGGTATGCGCTCGCGACCGGCCTTCTCTCGTTAGGCGTAATCTATGCCTGGCCGCGAGTGACGAAGCGGATCCCGGCGAGCATCGTAGCGGTGGTGGTGACGGCGCTGGTCGCCTACTTGGCCGACTGGCCGGTCGCGACGATCGGGAGCAAATTCGGAGGCATTCCGAGCGGCTTCCCCGGATGGCATTTTCCGGCGGTGTCGCTGGAAGCGATGCGGGTGCTGATGGGGCCGGCCTTCACCATCGCGGCGCTGGGCGCAATCGAGTCGCTCCTTTCCGCGATGGTGGCCGACGGAATGGCGGACACGCGCCACGATCCCAACCAGGAACTGATCGGCCAGGGCATCGCGAACATCCTTGCGCCGCTGGTCGGTGGCATCGCCGCCACCGGCGCGATCGCGCGGACGGCCGCGAATATCCGCAACGGGGCGCGCACACCGGTGGCGGGCCTTGTGCATTCGCTCGTCCTGCTTCTTGTCGCCCTCGTCGCGGCGCCGCTCGCTTCTTACATCCCGCTCGCCACCCTCAGTGCGATCCTGCTCGTGGTGGCGGTGCGCATGGCGGAAGTGCACACCTTTGTCGAGTTATGGCGGGGGCCGCGCACCGACTTTGCCGTCATGGCGACGGCTTTTGGCCTAACGATTGTCTTTGATCTCACCATTGGCGTGGGAGCGGGATTGCTCATGGCCGTCGTTCTCTTCCTTCGTCAGATGGAATCGATCTCGCAGATCCGGCTGGTGACGAGTGAAAGCGAGCCCGAAGCGCCGGGCGCAAACAGTCTGCGCGGTAAAGCCATCCCGGACGGCGTTGTTCTTTATCGAATGGAAGGTCCGTTCTTCTTCGCCGCGGCGGAGAATCTCGACATGGCGCTGCGCGCTTCCGGCGGGAAGCCAAGGATCGTGATTTTCCGGATGCGCAATGTCCCGGCGATGGACGCGAGTGGTTTGCACGCCTTCCGCGTCGCGGTCGAAAAACTGCATCGCGACGGCGTCAAGATCCTGCTCACTGCGGTCCAGCCTCAGCCGATGAAAGTCATGTTCGAATCAGGCTTCGTTGACCGACTCGGCGAACACAAGTTCTTCGGTGACCTGGACGACGCTCTGAAGGCCGCGAGACAATTGCTCGGTGCAGAGTAGTCGCAAGCTCAGCAACAGCATTGTGCGCTGGAGATACCAGATCGGGGGGTGGACTAACGACACGATGCCCGCCTACTCGCCAATAATCTTCACCAGCACGCGTTTTCGGCGGCGGCCGTCGAATTCGCCGTAGAAGATTTGTTCCCACGGGCCAAGATCGAGTTGGCCTTTGGTGATCGCGACGACGACTTCGCGGCCCATGATCTGGCGCTTGAGATGGGCGTCGGCGTTGTCTTCGCCGGTGCGGTTGTGTTGGTAGGCGCTGATTGGCGCGTGCGGGGCGAGTTTTTCCAGCCAGATTTCGTAGTCGTGATGAAGCCCGCCCTCGTCGTCGTTGATGAAGACCGAGGCGGTGATGTGCATGGCGTTGACCAGGCAAAGGCCTTCAGCCACGCCACTTTGAGTAACGAGTTCCTCGATCTTCGGCGTAATGTTGAGGAACCCCCTTCGCCTGGGAACTTCAAACCAGAGGTATTCAGTGAGAGATTTCATGGGCTAGCCGAGTCGCAGGAGCACGATCGTGATGTAAAAAATGATCATGACGGGGAATGCAATCGCGAAGATCGCGTGGAGCTTCGGGTTCCGGCTGATGGCGCATCCCAGACAACCGATGAGCCAGACGCCAACGAACGGGAGATAGAGTGGTCCCTGGTCGAGGAAGTGTTGCCAGCCTTTGAGGAGCGTGTCCACGACATCGAGGGGCGCGATTGCGCCAAAGATGAGGAAGAAGCCGCGCCGGTTCTTATAGTAGTAGTCGCGCCAGGTGGGCGACCCGGTGGTTTCCAATTCGCCCGGGACAAGGATCGCGGAAGCAAGGTAGAGCATGACCGGAGGAATCGTGACCCAAACGAAGAGGAAGAAGGTCCAGACCGAGGCGGTGTGCCAGCGATAGAGCACCCACCAGGACAACATCACTTCAAGGACAAGGGTCAGCATCCAAGTGACGTGAATCCAATAAGTTCGCGGTCGGTTGGCCGCCTGGATAATCTCGCTGAGCCCGCTCATCAGTCGTGTGAGCGCGAGGCCGGAAACGATCGAGACCAGCACCGCGACGTAATTAAAACCGTCGTTCAAGCCCGCCACTCAAGCAGGCGACGATCGGCTACTCAAGGATATTGATTACAGGCAGGACGCTCTGGTTTGTGAAAACACAAACCCAGAACGGGTCGCCCGCCGGCGAACCTAACGGCTCTTAGAAATGGGCGCCAACGTACTCCCACATCTGGTGGTGCCAATAGGGCCATTCGTGGCCGCCTTTCGGGCCCCAATCGTCGAGGTGATGCGCGATGCCGCGGCTCGCGAGGATGCCGGAGAAATGATAGGTCGGCCCCGGCACCTCCCACGGGCCGCAGCCGGTCGCGAGGTGGATGTCGCAGCTCGCCAGCTGATGCAAAAACCAAGGGTCACTCTGGTTGGCCATGTAGTCGACCGGGTTGTTGAAGTAGAAGTTGTCGTCGTACATCCCGTCCATGGAATCGCGCATGTCGTAGACGCCGGAGAGCGCGTAGCAGCGCTTCACCCGATCGGGATGCTTGAAAAGAGTGTTAGCCGCGTGGAAGGCGCCGAGCGAAGCGCCGTAGGTGGTGATCGGGATGCCGCCGGTCTGGCACTGGGAATCGATGAAAGGGAAAACTTCGTTCGCGACGTAGTCGTCGTATTGCGCCTGCAGCCAACTGCGATGAAACGGGTGCGCGCTCTTGTTTTGGAACGAATCGTTGTTCACGCCGTTGATGGAGAAAATGCGGATGCGGCCCGCTTCGAGATAGGGACCGAGGGTGCGGATCATGCCCTGGCCTTCCTGTTCCCATTCGTCGCCGCCGCTGGTCGGGAAGGCGAGGATGGGCATGCCGTAATGGCCGTAAACGGCGACGCCCATGTCGCGATTGAGACGGTGAGAGTACCAGCGCTGATAATCACGATGCATGGCTGGCGAGGATACCGGGTTGGCGGACATGCTCAAGCCCGCTTTGAGCGTCGCGCCTTCGCGCCACCGAATGACGGGCTCTAGCGTGGTTCAGCCGCGGCACCTTCCGCGGCACCGTGCTGCGCCGGAGTCGACCGCTTGTTTCTCCACAACTTGATCGCGCCAGTCGCGATGCTCATCGCAATCAAAAGGCCTGCCATCAGGGCAATGTCAGGTGCGCTTTCAAAGATCGAGCGCCAGGGAATTCCGATGAATCTCGGGACCGCGAAAATGAGCGCGAGCGGCACCGCCACGTCGAGCAGCACCGTCCGTCCGATGGGCGCAGGGCGTGGCGCGCGGGCTGCGCGGAGAAGCGACCGCAGTTGCATCGCCGCAAGCACCAGGCTGGCGGCGGCCACGACGAAGTAGATGTGTCGAAGCGGCCGAAACGGTGGAGGCAGCGGCCGGTCGTGCATGAGCGCGGCAATCGCGGCCGCGATCTCGCGTGGGTGATCGACGAACATCGTGGAGACGTTGGTCAGGACGACGATCGCGCTGTTTTGTTTCGGCAAGAGCACGATGGCGCCGCGGTAACTGGGCAGAGTGCCCCCGTGCCAGAGTGAAGGAAGCCCCGCGGTCGTGCCCGCGCGCAGACCCATCGCGTAAGTGAAAGTCCCGGCGTCCGCCGCGCCGGTTTGGATGACGCCGGCAGAAGTTTCGGAAAGAATCCGCGTCTCGCCGACCTGCCCGCGCCCGAGATGGACCGCGAGAAAACGGCCGAGATCGCGCGCGCTGGTGATGATGGAAGCGGTGGGCAAGCGGTCCGGTTCGAATCGGTAGGCTGAAGGCCCGGAGAAGCCGAACCAGATGTTCCTGCCGGGGACGAGCCCGGCCGCGACGGCGTCGTTTTTCCGAGTGAACGAGTGGTTCAGCTCGAGCGGCGCAAAGATCGACGCCATCAGCCGCGCGCCGAACTCCTGACCGGTAACCCGTTCCACCAGGGCGCCAAGCACCTGATAGTTCGGACTGGAGTAAACGTGAGCGCCACCGGGCGGCGTCACCAGCGCGGTCTGGGCGAGGGCGGCGACATGATCCTGCAGGCGCGGATTTGACCCTGTCGCGCGCGGAGCGTCCCCGGGAATGCCGCTGTTCTGATTAAGCAGATGCCGCACGGTGATTGTTTTGGAGATCGTTTTATCGGCGGTGCGAAAGTCTGGCAGGTAGCGTTCGACCGGTGTGTCGAGTTCGACGAGTCCGGCGTCGACGAGCTGCATCACCGCCGTCGCGGTGAAGAGTTTGCTCAGCGAGCCGATGATGAATGGCGTGTCGGGCGTGATCGGTCCGCGATCGCTGGAGCCGTGCGCAAAGGAATGGACCACTTTCTCTCCGCGCATGATGACGACTGCGATACCCGGGATCAGATGCGCCTTCATCTTCTGCTCGATGACCGCATCGATTTCACTGAACTCTTTCGGCTCTGCCACGGCCGAGACCGCACCAGCGAGCAGCGTCAGGAGCAGAATCGTCGCGGCTTGAGCAGGTGTCGAAGAGCGCCCGCAGGACATCTCGATCGGCATGATGATCCCGGGTTACGCGAGGTCGTAGCGATCCAGGTTCATCACCTTGTTCCAGGCCGCGACGAAGTCGTGGACGAACTTCTTCTGCGAGTCGGCGCAGGCGTAGACTTCCGCCAGCGGGCGGAGCTGGGAGTTGGATCCGAAGATGAGATCGACGCGCGTGCCGGTCCATTTCACTTCGCCGGTTTTGCGGTCGCGGCCTTCAAAGAGGTCGGCGGCTTTCGAAACCGGATTCCATTCCGTGCTCATGTCGAGCAGGTTGACGAAGAAGTCGTTAGTCAGCGCTTCGGGTTTCGTGGTGAAGACGCCGTGTTGGGATTGGTCGGCGTTCGTCTTTAAGACGCGCATGCCGCCCACGAGCACCGTCATTTCGGGTGCGGTCAGGGTGAGCAGTTGCGCCTTGTCGATGAGCAGCGCTTCGGCCGGGATGGTGTAATTGGCTTTGAGGAAATTGCGGAAACCGTCCGCGAGCGGTTCGAGCGGCTCGAAGGCGTCGACGTCGGTCTTCTCCTGCGAGGCGTCCATCCGGCCCGGGGCGAAAGGAACAGTCACTTCGTGTCCGGCGTTCTTCGCCGCTTTCTCCACGCCGGCGCAGCCGGCGAGAACGATCACGTCAGCGAGCGAGACTTTCTTGCCGCCAGCTAGCGCGCCGTTGAACGTCGCTTTGGATGCCTTCCAACGTCTTGAGCACCTTGGCCAATTGGGCCGGTTGGTTTGCCTTCCAATCCTTTTGCGGCGCGAGACGAATGCGGGCGCCGTTCGCGCCGCCGCGCTTATCGGAGCCGCGGAAAGTGGAAGCGGAAGCCCACGCCGTCGAAACCAATTCCGAAACCGAGAGACCGGACGCGAGGATTTTGCTCTTCAGCGCGGCGATGTCCTGCGCATCGATCAACGGATGATCGACCGCGGGAATCGGATCCTGCCAGAGGAGTTCTTCTGCGGGAACTTCCGGCCCGAGATAACGGGCGCGCGGACCCATGTCGCGGTGCGTGAGCTTGAACCAGGCGCGCGCAAAGGCGTCGGCAAACTGATCCGGATTTTCCAGGAAACGCCGCGAGATTTTTTCGTAAGCCGGATCCATGCGCAGAGCCAGGTCGGTGGTCAGCATGGTCGGCCGATGCTTTTTCGATCGGATCGTAGGCGTCCGGGATCGTTTCCGCGCCGTTCTTCGCCACCCACTGATGCGCGCCGCCCGGGCTCTTGGTCAGTTCCCATTCGTGACCGAAGAGGTTTTCGAAGTAGCCGTTGCTCCACTGCGTCGGCGTGCTCGTCCAGGTCACTTCGAGACCGCTGGTGATGGTGTCGGGGCCTTTGCCGGTGCCGAAGCTGTTCTTCCAACCGAAGCCCTGCTGCTCAAGACCCATCGCTTCGGGCTCGGGCGACACATTGCGAGGACGGGGCGGCGCCGTGCGTCTTGCCAAAGCTGTGGCCGCCGGCGATGAGCGCGACGGTTTCCTCATCGTTCATCGCCATGCGGGCAAAGGTCTCGCGGATATCTATCGCCGAGAGGAGCGGATCGGGATTGCCGTCCGGGCCTTCGGGGTTGACGTAGATCAGGCCCATCTGCACCGCGGCGAGCGGATTTTCCAGATCGCGAGTGTGGACGTCGCCGTCGGCATCGTCGTCGGAAACGAGCACGCCGCCGCCTTTTTCCACGCCCTCGGAACCGTGCCCGTAGCGAATGTCGCCGCCGAGCCAGGTGGTTTCGCGGCCCCAATAAACATCGCGATCCGGCTCCCACGTGTCCTCGCGACCGCCCGCGAAGCCGAAGGTCTTAAAGCCCATCGTCTCGAGCGCGACGTTGCCGGTAAGAATCATGAGATCGGCCCAGGAAATTTTGCGCCCGTACTTCTGCTTGATCGGCCAAATGCAGGCGGCGCGCTTTGTCGAGGCTGACGTTGTCCGGCCAGCTGTTGAGCGGCGCGAAACGCTGCTGCCCGCGTCCCGCGCCGCCGCGGCCGTCACCGGTGCGATAGGTGCCGGCGCTGTGCCACGCCATGCGGATGAACAAGCCGCCGTAATGCCCGAAATCGGCCGGCCACCAATCCTGCGAGTCGGTCATGAGCGCGGCGAGATCTTTCTTCACCGCGGCGAGATCGAGGCTCTTGAATTCCTCCGCGTAATCGAACTTTTCGCCCATCGGATCGGACTTGGCGGAATGCTGGTGGAGCAATTCCACTTTCAACCGGTTCGGCCACCAATCGACATCGGTCGGGGCCTGCCCGGTGGTGGCGGTGTGATTAAAAGGACACTTGGCTTCGGTGGATACGTCGTTGCTCATTGGTGAAATAAAATTAGGTCTCGAAATATACGC
Source organism: uncultured Verrucomicrobiae bacterium (assembly GCA_963740715.1). GTDB lineage: Bacteria > Verrucomicrobiota > Verrucomicrobiia > Chthoniobacterales > UBA10450 > Palsa-1392. Next base: position 19,264 of record CAVUGD010000014.1, read on the forward strand.
ACGGATACGCGCGGGGCGCAGGTGAGGATGACAAAATGCGCAGAATTGAAAGCAAATCGGTTAGAATCGCAGGATGAAATCGTTTCCAGGATACCAACTGATCACGCCGGACGATCTCCATTGGCGTCCGTCGAACCTGATGCAAATCCCGAATGCGGATTATTTGGAGCGGACGGGGAGCGAGAATATCGGCGCGCGGCTTTGGCGGTTGCCGCCCAGGAGCGCGAACACGCTCCACAAACACATCCGCGCGGAAGAATTTTATTTCGTGCTCGAAGGCACTGGCCGCCTCCGTGTGGGCGACGAGACATTGACCGTGCCGAAGTACGGCGGCGTCCTCGTCGGGCCCGAGCAATTGCGGCAGGTCTTCAACGATACCGATTCTGAGGTGCTCTGGCTCATCATCGGCGCGCCAGAGGAATTGGAGTTTCTCCAAGGCTCGAAATCGAAGATGGATCTCTCGCTCATTTATCCGGTCGATCCGCGGCAGTTGCCGAAAGAACTGGCCGGGGTCGAGTGGCCACCAAATCGGACCGACGGTTGATCAACGGTTCAAAGGCGGCCTGTAACTGGCGCCGAAGAGTGCGCGCATTCTTGATCGCGTAACCGTCGCGATCGTTGTTGAAGTAGGCCCAGACGCGCCGCGCACCGCTGGCCTTGATCTTCTCCGTCCAGGCAGCCAGTTCCTTCGCCGAATAATCGTGGCGGTACCAGCGCGTTACCCCGTGGAAACGAACGTAAATCTCCTCGGCCGTTTTCACTAACTCATCCGGGAGTCGCGGGCCGCTGCAGGAGCAAAAGATCGTTCCGCTCTCGCGGAAAGCTTCGTAGACCTTGTCATTCCACCAGCTTCGGTGACGGAATTCGACCACGTTGCGCCGCGCAGGATCGAGTTGCGCCATGATGCGCCGGAGCCGGGCAGGGGAGTAATGGAAACTCGGTGGAAGCTGGAAGAGGAAACACCCCATCCGTGCGCCTAACAGGTCGGCGATATAACCAAAGTCACGCACGAGTGTCTTAGTGCCGGTGAAACGTTTCACGTGCGTGATTAACTCCGAGACTTTGACGGTGTAGATGAATTTCGTCCGCCCCGCCTGACGCAGCCAGGTAGCGACCGCGGCTTCCGTCGGCCAGGAGTAGAAGGGAGCGTTTAACTCCACCGTCTTGAAGTGCCGGCGGTAATGTTCGAACCAGCGACTGGTAGGAATCTCCGCGGGATAGAACTGACCGCGCCAATGCCAATAGAACCAACCGGAACAACCCACGTTGATTCTGGGCAACACTGAATCGTTAGGCAGCGAGGTCGGCGCTTGAGGCGCCGCCGCGAGACGGGCGGCGTGCATCTTGGCCGCGCGCCCGACATTCTGGCGGCGCTGTTCGACGCGCCGTGCTTCACGCTTCGCCCTGCGTTCGGCCAGGAAAAGCCTTCGCTGTTCCTCGCCTAAGTCTGAGCGCATGGAGTAATGCGGGGCCGCGGCTCCAAAATTGCCGGCGCCTCGTCCGCGGGGTTAGGCCGGGACGGTTGCGTTCGCGCTTTTCTCGCGTTCCCAATTGCGGTGCTGCGCAATCGCCTTGATGAACCGGGCGGAGATTTTCCTGGCGTCGGCCTTTTCCTCAAGGATGAGCGCGGGATCGACGGGCTCATTCTTTCCCTTGCTAGCGGCATCGGTCGGGATGGAGGAGGCGCGGATCAACTCCACGCCTTCACCGGTCGCGGCGATTGCTTTGCAATGCTTATACATTTCGTTGACGAAGTGGATCGATTTCGCATTCGCCTGCACCGCGGCCACGCTCTTGGCGCCGCCCGGGATGTAAACGGCGTCGAAGAGGACGGAGGCGGCGTTGAGCAAACCGAAGTCGACTGGAATGGCGCCGCCGTTCGAGCCTTTGATCGCGCCGCCGTGAGGCGCGACAATGGCCACGATCGCGCCTTTACTCGTTAGGGCGGTTTTCATCGCATTGAGGGAGGCTTCGTCCACGCCGTCGCCGGCGAGGAAGGCGATCTTCCGCGTCGCGATCGTGTCCTTGACCGTGTTTTGCATGCTGAGCGCGGGCGAGGTGAAGCTCGACTTTTTGGCCGGCTTGGTTTCGGTCTCTTTCCCGGCGTCGGCGCCCACGCTGAGGTTGAGCCGGCCGTCGATCGACTTCGGAATCGTGGTGCCGAGGCCGGTCGCGATTTTGCCCGCCATGCCGGCATCGATTTTCTGGAGAAGGAAAAGCATCCGCTGCACGATCGCGGCGCGCTTCACCATCCCGAGCTCGAAGGTGAGCGCGTCGATGATGTGATTCTGTTCCGGCGCGCTCTGGCTTTGGAAGAAGAGCGCCGCCTGGCTGAAATGATCGAAGAACTTCGCGCTCTTTCCGCGCACTTTCACGGCGTTGATCTTCTCCGGGTAGCTCACGAATCCGCCCGCGCTTTCTTTCGTCTGCATCGGGCAACCGCCGCCGACCGTGTTCGGGTGATAACTCGAGTCGCCCGGGTGGATCAGCTGCTGCATGTGGCCGTCGCGCTGATTATTGTGCATCGGGCAGGTCGGCCGATTGATCGGGATCTGGGCAAAGTTCGGTCCGCCCAGCCGCGTGAGCTGCGTGTCGGTGTAGGAAAAGAGCCGGCCCTGGAGCAGCGGATCGTCGGTGAAGTCGATGCCCGGCACGAGATGCCCGGGATGAAATGCGACCTGTTCCGTCTCGGCGAAAGAAGTTATCCGGGTTGCGGTTGAGCGTCATCTTCCCGATCCGCTGCACCGGGACCATTTCTTCCGGGATCAGCTTGGTCGGATCGAGCAGATCGAAGTCGAACTTATGCTCGTCCTTTTCTTCCACGACCTGGACGCCGAATTCCCATTCCGCGACGCCGCCACTCGCGATCGTGTCCCAGAGATCGCGGCGATGGAAATCCGGATCGTTCCCGGAAATCTTTTGCGCCTCATCCCAGAGAACCGAATGCGTGCCGAGGAGCGGTTTCCAATGAAACTTGACGAAGCGCGAGCGCCCGGCCGCGTCGATGAGACGGAAGGTGTGAATGCCAAAGCCCTCGATCATGCGGAAGCTGCGCGGGAGGGCGCGATCCGACATCACCCACATGAGCATGTGCAGCGTCTCCGGGGAGAGGGAGATGAAATCGTAAAAGGTATCGTGGGCCGAGGCGGCCTGGGGGATTTCGTTGTTCGGCTCCGGTTTCACCGCGTGGATGAAGTCGGGAAACTTGATCGCGTCCTGGATGAAGAAGACCGGGATATTATTTCCCACGAGATCGAAGATGCCTTCGTCGGTGTAGAACTTGACCGCGAAGCCGCGAACGTCGCGCGCCAGGTCGGAGGAGCCGCGGGAACCCGCGACGGTGGAGAAACGCACGAAGACCGGGGTCTTGCGCGCGGGATCGGTCAGGAAGCCGGCCTTGGTCAGCTTCTCGTTTCCCGGGATAACACTGGAAGAAGCCGTGCGCTGCCGCGCCGCGCGCATGGACGACGCGCTCGGGAATCCGCTCGTGATCGAAATGGGTGATTTTTTCGCGAAGATGGAAGTCCTCCAGGAGGGACGGACCGCGTTCGCCACCTTTGAGCGTGTTGGTGTCGTCGTTGATCAGGAGGCCCTGATTGGTCGTCAGCCCGGTGCCCTCGTCGATCGAGGTGACGCCGGCGAGGTCTTCGGTCTTTTTGTTGCGGTTGGCAGACTTTTTCGGAGCGTTCTTCTTCATGCGAGTAGATAGATAACGTAATTGCGCCCCCTTTCGCGGGTAAGTTGCCGCCTTCGTGAGCGCGAACTCTAACCGGCAGGCGATATTCGCGACCGGGAAATTCGCGTGGGACCTGCGACCAACCACGCCCGGTCGCGGAAGCCTCCACGCCTATTGCCGCCGGTCGGATCCTAAACTCCCGTAGCGCGCAACAACCCCGCAATAAATTCCGTAGCAGATAACCCCGATCGCAGTGATCCCGAGCAGCCACGGGCCATACGGTTGCTGCGCGAGAGACTTCAGCGCGCCGCCAAATCCACGCACTTCGCCCGCATCGGCCAGCCAGCCGGCCTGGGCGAGAAAAAAAGCGATGATTAAAAAGACGAGGCCCCGGGCAAACAAGCCCATCTTGGAAATCCGCTCGATCCAGTGCCGCTGTCCGGCTGGCACTGCCGGTCAGGTTGAATTTGCTGCGATACTTTCCCTGGATCGCGCGGCTCCATTGCACGAGCCCGACAATGCCCACGACGATCCCGGCGAGAATCACGAGCCACGGGCCGAAGGGCATCTCCAAGACCCTGGCCGTCATGCTCCGCGCATCTCCTCCTCCATCCCCGGCGCGGTGGCCCATGACCGCGCGGAATGTGGCGAGAGCGAGGCCGCTGTGGATAAGCGCGCTGACCAAAGAGCCAGCCCGGACGGCGAGCCCTTTCGCGCCGCTTCCTTTCCCTTCGGCATCGAAGACCGCCGCGAGGAAACGCCAGAGCGCAAAACATCCCAGGCCGATCCCGAGAAGGACGAGGAGAACCTGTCCAAAGGGCTGCCGCCCGATTTCGTTGATCGCCCCTTTTTGCCCAGTCGTCCCGCCGCCTTCGCCGAGCGCGGCGATCCCGGCGAGGATTCCCACGACGAAATAAACCGCGCCCTTCGCGGCATAGCCCACTCGGCCAACCGCTCCGGACCAACTGGGAACTTCAGCTCTACTCATCCCGACTGGTTCGCATTCCGGGGGGCCGGCGACTGTAAGTTACTTAAACGCTGAGTGATGGCGGTGAGAAAATAACGGATGCTTCGCGCCGGCGCCGGCGTGGAAAGCTTGGCGGCTTGTCGCATTTCTGTTCAGATGGCGCGACCCCCCGGCTGCAAACGAAAAGCGAGGAGCGGTTTATGACGAATAGATTCATCTGTCTGTTAATGGCGGCGAGCGTGCTGGGTGCGGTCCCGCTCTTTGCCCAGGAAGGAGCCACGACGGCGGCGGGGACACTGACGCTGAACAAGAAGAGCTACCCGCTGAAGCGCGCGCTGGCCTACGAGACGAAGATCGATGATGAGGACGCGATCGCGGTGGTCTTGAGCGGCCCGCCAGTGACGAGCGAGATGCTCGAGAAAGCGAGGGAGTCGGAGAAGGAGGGGAATAGTCCCGATTTCAAAAAACCATTCCTCCGTCTGGTCTTCGAGAAGACGGGCAAACTCAAAAACTGGAGCGCGGCCGCGGGAAACACCATGCTTAGTCGGGGGAGAGGGGAAGCGACCGGCGAGCTGAAGGAGCAGAGCGGGCGAGTGCAAGGCAAAGCGAGCCAGCCTAACGAGACTGAGGGAATGTTCCCGAGCGGCTTCGACGCGCGTTTCGATGTCGCTTTGCTGAAGGCGGGGCAGTCGCTTCCGGCATCGAGCGTGAGGCGGTATGGACCCGCGGCCAATGTGAAGCCGACGGTGAGTGGCGTCTTCCGCGGCAACGGCAAAGACGCGAAAATCGCGTTTGTCTCCGCGCGCTGGGTCGAGCCCTTTGATGGAAAAACCGGGATCGAGTTGATCTTCACCGAGAAGGATCATTCGAAAGCGAAGAAACCCGACCTGGACGCGACCTTTGGCAAGTTTGGCAATGCCCTCATGGTCTCGCTTTTTGAAGATGGCCAAATCTATAGCTGCCAGGTCGCCCACAGCGCTCATCAGCACCGCGGTTTCAGTTCGACCGGGAACATCGAGGCAACCGACTTCACCTACGAAGATGGCAAGGTGGAGGGTGAAATTTCAACCAGCGGCCAGTTGGAGACGTTCGGTGATACCTGGGAAGTGAAGCTCAAGTTCGTCGCGCCGCTGGGCGAGATCCCGAAGGAGTTTCAAGTCGCGGAAACGAAGAAGCCGGAGAAACAGGCGACGCCCGAGACCAGCGATGCAGATAGCGAAGCCGAGGAGCCCTCGAAACCCGAGGCGAAACCGGCGGCTGCGCAAATCAAGGCCAGGGATCTCGCTCTGACCAAGGATGCGGCCAACGTCGAATACAAGGCGCTCGTCGGCCAGCTCGTCTTCCAGAGCAAGTCGAACGTAAAGAGCGTCTGCGCAGAGCTCGCTGCGAGCCTGAAAGCGCAGGGCTGGGAGAACGACGGGATGGACATGGTTAATCCCACATCATCGATCCTGAAGCGGAAGCGTGGGGAAGCGACGCTCACGATTTTCGTGAAGCCGGACGCCGGCGGCAGCGAAGTCAAAATGATGACCGACGGCCTCGACTGGGACTAACGAATCCAGCGCGAGCTCCGCAAACGCATCCGGCAGGAAATATTCGTTAGGGAAAAACGCCCGCGAAAGGCCAGGTGAGTCCAGTCACGGCGGGCTTGTGCCAGGCGGCGCCGGTTGCTTAGAATCGCGCAAGGGAAATGGCAACGTCTCTTATGTCTGTCGTCCGGAGCATTCTCGCAGTCGTGCTCGGTTACGTCGTCATCGTTGCCGGCACTATCCTCACCTTCAATGGCATCGTCGGTCAGGTGAGCGTGGCATCGCCTGGCTCGCAATTATTCGCCGGCACGGTCGGCGCCGTTTTTTCCGGACTCGCGGGCGGAATCGTCGCGGGCTGGATCGCGCCGCGTGCCCCGGTCCTGCATGCCGTCGGCATCTGGATCCCGCTCGTGGTCGATACGGCATCGGTCATCGCCAAAAGCCGCGGCCCGGTCTGGTTCGACCTGGCCGGCAGCGCCGTCCTGGCGATCACGGCCGTGGTCGGCGGCGCCTTCGTCGCCTGGTTGAAAGCGCGGAGGCTGAGTTCGCAGGTGGCCTGACGCGGCGACTGTTGGCGCCGGGACTCTGACAAATAGACAAACGCCGGTTTTGGCGGCGTTTATTAGTCAGATGAACCGAAGAAAATTCCTCACTGGTTCGGCCGTTTTCGGAGCGCTGGCCGGCTGGCCCGCGCTCTCGCGTGCAGAGCAAAGCGGGCGGAGTGAAGGCAAGGGCGTAGTCGTTTCGACGAGCAAATTAATCGCGCCGACAAAAGGAACGATTCCGGTCGCAGTCGCGGTCTCGGCCGATGCCACCGTGATCGATTTCGCGGGGCCGTGGGATGTGTTTGTCAGTGTCATGATGATGGAACGCGGTCCGGCGATGACGGACCAGATGCCGTTCGAGCTCTTTATGGTCTCGGACAAACTCGATCCCGTCACGGTCGAGGGCGGGATGAAAGTGGTGCCGCACTACACCTTCGAAAATGCGCCGGCGTGCAAGGTGGCCGTGATCGGAGCGCAGCGCGGGTCGGAGCAAATGCAGGAATGGCTCCGCCAGATCGCGCCGAAGGCGGAGGTGACGATGTCCGTCTGCACGGGGGTGAGGCACCTGGCCAAGGCCGGGCTGTTAGCGGGAAAATCCGCCACGATTCATCACGACTTTTACGACAAGTTCGCCAGGGACTATCCGGACATCGATGTCCGGCGAGGAGTGCGCTTCGTCGAGAACGAGAAGATTTCCACCTCGGGAGGGGAAACCTGCGGGATCGACCTGGCCCTGCGAGTGGTCGAGCGCTATTTCGGCCGTGAGGTGGCGGAGCGCACTGCGATCTACATCGAGCACGAAGGAAAAGGCTGGATGGTATAGAACCTCCGGAGCGCGGGGTGTTGAACCAGTGACGAGCGGCGGGCAATGGGTGAGACTGGTCGATGGAAATCAAACGACGAGGCTCACAACCGTCGAGTGCAGGGCCGGCGGATTGGTTCACCGGCGCGGTGCGAATCGAGCCGCTCTTTGAAGCGCCCGCGCCGGCGCGCGTTCGCGGCGCGCGGGTGACTTTCGAGCCCGGCGCACGCACCGCCTGGCACACTCATCCGTTAGGCCAGACGCTGATTATCACGGAAGGCTGCGGTCGCGCGCAGCGCGAGGGCGGCACGATCGAGGAGCTTCGGCCCGGCGACGTGGTTTGGTTTTTGCCTAACGAGAAGCACTGGCACGGCGCCGGCGCTGGCCACGGCGATGACGCATCTCGCGATCCAGGAAGCGCTCGACGGGAAGGCGGTCGATTGGTTGGAGCACGTCAGCGACTCGGAATACGGGGCTCCGCTGAAAAGCGAAATCTGACGGCGGAAAAATCTGCGAGGCGCGTGGTCGTGCGCGGAAATTTTTCTGGTAGCGTGCTGATGGCATGACGAAGCACTTGGCGGACATCATGAAAAGCGATCTCGGCGTGGCGGAAGATTATCGGCACGCACCGAAACATGTGACCCCGGCAGAGTCGATCGAAACTCGCGGCGCGGTCTTGAAATGGTATGCGGTCGCCCCGGACGATCAGCCGGTGCCGGATGAGATCGAGCGGCTGGCCCGTTCCTACCTAACGAGAAGTGAAATGGAAGCGAAGGGGCTGGGGTTCGTCATTCTCCACCGCTGCGGGAACGATTTTTATTTCCTCATCGTCAGCACCTGGCGCGGAAACAACGAACTGTGGGAAACAGTTTTCTACAAAAACGGCGAGGCCATGGCGGACTTCGAGCTCTGGTCGCGCGACGGCATGCACAAGCCGACTTTTTGCGTCTGGGAACTGGCCGCCGTCTGGCATGAGAAAGAAGCGTGGGAGCGTTTTCTGGTTTCGGCGCGCGACGAATCGGCCGCGCACGCCTGGCAGGGTGATCTTTACAGTGGAACAGCCTAACGGGAGAGAATGAACATGACACAAATCACTCGAAAAACAACGACAGGCCGCGCCCTGCGTGACGCCGCAGGCTCTCGCTTGGGATGGAAAGGAGCTATGGCTGAGCTCGCGCGATCTCGGGCTGCTCTACCGGGTCGATCGTGATGGATTGAAGATTATCGAGGAGATCGATCCGCCGGGAGTGATCTGGGCGGGGGTCATGACGAACGACGGCTGGCGTTTCACGATCGGCAAAGGGTTAAACGATGATCGCCACGTCTATCGCTACACCGCGGCTGATGGGTTCGTTAGGCTTTTCGCCTGTCCGGAATTCACCGGCTCCTACCTCAGCTTCGATGGCGAACATCTTTACCTGAGCCAGTGGTACAAAGAAGAGATTCATCAGGTCGACGATGCCGGAAAGATCTCGCGCACGATCAACGCCGGCGCGGAGATCTGCGGACACACCTTTGTCGATGGGAAGCTCTACGTGTTGCGCGGCCGGGAGAATAAGGATGTGCCAAATGCGGCGGAGGAGTGGCGCCTCGCGCGACTCGACCCGGCCGAGGAAACGCCGCAGGTGCAAGACCTCGCGTCGGTGCCCTTCGCTGCGCGCTCGCTCACTTTCGATGGCGAGAATTTCTGGTCGAATCACCGGGCTGCGAATGAGACTGTGACCTTCGCGTTGCCACGCTGAAGGGACGATAAGTTTGTCGGCCCGAGCCGATGGCTTAGACAATCGCCGCGGTTGCGTCTGGAATATCCACAGTTACGGCGGCGGTCGGTTCAGCCCCACAATTCCCGCGAAGGAAGACCGATCGTCCCGTTGTCGTAGATCAGCCGATGATGGCGATCGCCGGAAAGAAGCAGGGGACCATCCAGGTCCACGTAATCCGTTGCCCCGGCGAGGAGACGAGCCGGAGCGATTCCAAGAGAGGTGCACACCATGCAACCGATGAGGAGTTTTAGTCCGCGTTGCCGTGCTCGTTCCGTCAGCAACAGGGCTTCGGTAAGACCGCCGGTCTTATCCAGTTTCACGTTGATCGCTTCGTAGCGGTTCACGAGAAGCGGCAGATCGGCGGAGGTGTGACAACTCTCGTCCGCGCAGACGGGCACCGGATGATCGAGCGTTTCCAGGATTTCATCCGCGTCGGCGGGGAAAGGTTGTTCGATGAGTTCCACTCCCAGTTCGCGCAAGGCGGGAGCAATCTCCTGGTAATGCACCCGCGACCATGACTCGTTGGCATCCACAATCAGACGCGCGGCGGAGGCGACTGCTTTCACCGCTTCCACCCGCGGAAGGTCGAGGCTATCGCCTCCCAGTTTCAGTTTCAAAAAAGGAGCGCCAATATTGGTCTGGGCGGAAGAGGCCATTTTTTCCGGGGTATCGAGGCTGATGGTAAACGCCGTTTCAACCGGGTTGACGATTTCGATCCTGGCCAGTTCCCAGGCTCGTTTGCCGGAAGCTTTCGCTTCCAGATCCCACAGGGCGCAGTCCAAAGCATTGCGGGCCGCACCGGCGGGCAGGAGCTTCTGAATTTGCTCGCGATCGACGCCGCCGTTCGAGGAAAAGTGTTCGAGCTGCGCGATGGTGGAAGCGGCCGTCTGACCGTAGCGCGAGATTGGAACCGCTTCCGCGCGGCCGATGTGCCGGCCATCGCTGATCGTCAGCGTGATCACGCGTGCTTCAGTGCTGGTGCCGCGGGCGATCCGGAACGGCTCATCCAGGGGCCAGCTTTTCTCGCTGACCATTAATTCAAGTCGATGTGAACTCATTCCGCGATGGCAGATAAGCATCTGCCGTACGCGGCACTAAAAGTTTGTCCGGCTGCCGTGACCGTCTTTATCACGCAAAAGTAGCATATAACCACGGAGCGCTCTATCTCGGTCGTCCAGACGGCTGCCGATGGAACGCGAGCCGGATCCCCGGTTCGCGGCTGGCCCAGGCTCGTTAGGCGCAGGCGTTGGAGATAATTTTATCGTCGCGAAACGGAGTCGGCGCGGAAAATTCCACTTCCCGTTCCTTGTAACCAAAGAAACCGCGCTCGCGGATGAGGGTCGCGACTTGCGGTGGAACCATCTCGCACCAGCTCTCGTCCTGGCTCGCGATGCGCTTGAGCACGTCGCGGGAAAAGATGGAGAGATAAGCGGGATTGAAGTTGTCCAGTTGGACGAAACTGCCGCGGCCGACAAGGTAGTCGTAGAGGGGTTGTAACTCGGGATCCACCTTGATCGTGTGCAAGGTCTGCAACTCGCCGCCCTCGCTCGGACGCAGCGGATAGACGTAGATCTTCAGGTCGTGCTTAAAGAGCCGGCCAAAGCTTTCCAGAGTCCCTCCCGGGAGTTGCGCGTAATATTTTTCCTCGAAGAGCTCGAAGACACTGGGCACACCAAGGACGATGCCGATCCGTTCGGAAGTGCGCGCGGAAAGATAAGCGGCGAGGCGGTGATACTCGAAGTAATCGGAGATGAGCACTGTCATGCCGCAGGCGGCGAGCAGTTCCGCACGAGCGAGGAAATCGCGCCGATCGACGTCGTTCTTGCCGTCGAGCAGGTTGCGCATGGTGAGTTCCATCACCGGCAGGACGGGCTTGTCGGCCACGGCCGGGTCTTCTTTGAACTTCGTTAGGGCGCACTCCAGCATGTTGAGATTGACGTGCGTGGTCGGGCGGAAACTTCCGCGCTCAACCAGGACGGCTTTCTTGCGCAAAACATCGGAGGGCTGCAAAACTTCGCGGTCGGGCCCAAACATCGCCGCGCCGCTCAAACCGAGCTGGACCAGCTTGAGAGCCATGATGCGGTTGTCGACATTGCGGAATTCGATCCCGCGGAATTCCAGCAGGTCGATCTCGATTCGGCCGGTGGTGAGTTTATCGAGGAGCGACTCGACCAGCTCTTCCGGCACGTGGTTGAGGAAGAACGCGCCGTAACAAAGATTCACGCCGACGATCCCGAGCGCTTCCTGTTGCAGCGAAGCCTCGGCGTCGAGCATGCGGACGTGCATGATGATCTGGCTCGGCTCGTCGTTTGCCCGGCTCTGGAATTTGATTCCCATCCAGCCGTGGCACTCGTTGCCGCCGCGATAGCTGCGCGCGACCACGGTGTCGGCAAAAGCGAAAAAGGAAGTGTTATCGCCGCGATCGCGTCCGAGTCGTTCGACGTCGAGGTTGAATTCGCGGTCGAGCATGGCCTGGAGCCGGCCGCGGGAGACGTAGCGCTCGGCCCGGCCGTAAATCGCGTCGCTCACCTTCATGTCGTAGGCAGAAATGCTTTTCGCGATCGTGCCAGCCGCGCCGCCGACCCGGAAAAACCAGCGCACCACCTCCTGGCCGGCGCCGATTTCGGCAAAGGTTCCGTACCAGCGCGGATCGAGATTGATCCGGAGCGCCTTGGAGTGCGTATCTGTCAGCTCCTCTTTCATTTGCCGACCAGACGTAGCCGGTTCGATGCCTAACGCGCGAGATTCTGCGGAGGGCTCCGCTCCACCTGCTCGTCTAAGCGTGGCAGTGCGGGCAGGATATCGATTCGATATAGCGGGCGTCCGCCTGCTCCGAGGTCGTGAGGGGTGCCTGGCAGACGAAGCAAAGGGCGGCTCCGGTTTCGCGGAGGGCAGGGTCGAGCGCGACCCGTTTGTCGAAGACGAAGCAGTCGCCTTCGAAATGCTCGCCGCCGCATTCCGCGAAGTAATTCAGGATGCCGCCATCGAGTTGAAAGACCTTGGTGAATCCGGCCAACTCGAGCAGCGGCGCCGCTTTTTCGCAGCGGATGCCGCCGGTGCAAAAGGTGATCACCGGTTCGTCTTTTAAATTTCCGGGCAGGGCCTTGGCCGCGGCCGGGAATTCCCGGAAATGATCGAGTCCGAGGGTGCGCGCGCCGCGGAAGGTGCCGAGCTTCACTTCGTAGTCATTGCGGGCGTCGAGGAGGGTGACGGCGCGGCCTTCGTCGAGCCATTGCTTGAGCTCGCGTGGCGTGAGCCGGGGGCGGGGCGGCGGGCCGGATCGATGCCTGCGACGCCAAAGGAGATGATCTCCTTTTTGATCTTCACCAGCATGCGGTTGAACGGTTGGTGATCGCTCTCGCTCACTTTCGGAGTCAGGTCGGCGAGCCCGGGCACCGTTCTTAGCCGGTCGAGCAACTGCTCGCAGGCGGCGCGGCCGGCCGCGACGAACACGTTGATACCTTCCGGGCTGAGCAAAATGGTGCCGCGCATCCCGGCCCCGGTGCAGAGCTCGCGCAGCTCGGCCTGGAGCGCGGGCAAATCCCCTAACGAGGCAAAGCGGTAGGCGGCGAGGTTGGTGAATCGGGGCATGGCGAAGCAAGATAGCGCGCCGCGCTCGCGTCGGCAGGTTTTTCATGAAAGGATGCCGGGGTCCGTTAGGCAACGCCACCATGAAACGACCTCCGCTTCTCCTCGCCGGTATGTTGATGTTTCTGGCCCTCGTTTCCGCGCCCGGCGCGGAGAAGGAGGACGATCCCGCCGGCACCCGTCGTTATACGGAGGCGGATTTGCCCTCGCTGGAGAAGGACCCGGCCGGTCCATCGGAAATCGACGAGCTGGCGCAGCGGTATGGTTTCAATTACGCCCGGGACACGCGCCGGGCGGCGCGGGGCGACTTCAAGGCGTTGCGGAAATTTTTTGAGGTCGCAAAGAATGTCGACGGCGCCGCCGCGGAGAGCTTTGACGGCGTTCCGACCATTGTGTGCCACCTGCTCGGCGATGAGAAGTTTGCGAAATTCCTCGCCGGCCAGCCGGCCGCTTATCGCATGATGGTGCGCAACCTGGTCCTGTCGGACGGTCTGGTGCCGGTCGAGCGGGGGAAGTTCCAGGAGGAGTTTCCGCAGACGGCGCCGCTCCTCTTTCCGCGCGAGCTGGTGGCGTGGGCTTCGCCTAACGATCTCTATGCGATCCGAAAGGTGTTCAGCGACGGCTTTGAGCTGGCCGGATCGAAAGTGGTGCGGGCGGAGCTGATCGAGCAGAAGACGGGACGCGTCCTTTGCGACCTGACGGCGGATGACATCGGGACCGGCGCGCAGCGCGAGGGCGACGCACTTTGGTCGCCCGACTCCAAGCGCGTCGCCTGCCTCTCGATCGACCTGCCGGCGCAGCCGGGTCATTTGTTCAGCAATCCGCGCCCGCCCCTGCAACGCAAGCAAACCACGGTCTACCAACTTGCGGGCGATTCTTTCGCGCGGGTCGACCTCCCGTTAGGCCAGGCGCCCGGGCATGAGAACGACCCGGAGCTGAAGCGCGCCGTCGCCGGTCATGTCTACACGGAGCCGGTCAAGTGGCGAAAATCCAACGTGCTCGTCCTGCAACGCCACGAGTATTACAGCGTGCTGAAGCCGATCGAGCAGTCCACCATTGAATCCATTCACGACCTGGGACGGCTCTATCAAATCACGGCCACGATCGCGCCGGACGGAAAAGGAACGGTCGTCTGGAAGTTCCTTCCGGACGGCTAGGCGTCAGGCGATTTCCTCAAACTCGCCGCGCTCGCGGTTCTTGCGGCAGCGATCCCAGGAAAACCATTTGCCGTTCATCGCGATGTAAACCCCGGGTGGAAGCACCTGCACAAACGAAAGCGCGCTCCCGAGATTGAAGAGTCCGTCGGAGCTGCCAAAAGCCCATGGAATCATGGCGCCGGTCAGGACCACGGTTTTGCCTGTGATCTCACCCGCGATCGCGGCGGCGGTGTCGGTCATCGTGTCGGTCCCGTGGGTGATGACGATCTGGTTTTCTTCCGACTGCGCGCAATTCTGCACGATGAGCGCGCGATCGGCTTCGGTCATTTCCAGGCTGTCGACCATCATGACGGTGCGGATGGTCACCGGCACGCGCGAGCGCCCGCGTTGCAACATCTCGGCGAGGTGAGTGTCCTTAAAAAAGAGCTGACCGGTGCGTTCGTTGTACTCCTTGTCGAAGGTGCCGCCGGTAACGAGAATTTTGATGGCCATGGGCAATGCGCTGAGCGCGAGCCGAAGACTAGCGTCCCATCGGGCGGGCCGCAATTCACCCCTTTCGGAAGCCATTGTTTTCTGCCAATACGAATTACGCTTCCGCGGCAGGTCCGAACTGCAGGCGAGTGCCGAATCAGTTTTGCATGACAACGAAAACACTGAAAACCGCGTTCCATCCAGTTCTAGGATCCCTTGCAGCAATCGCGCTGCTCTTCCCACTCACCGGGTGCGAAGTGAAAAAGACGCAGGATGCCAAAGCGCCTGATGTGGACGTAAGTGTGAAGGGTGGTCAGCCGCCGAAGTACGATGTCGATACGGCTGATGTCTCCGTTCACAAGGAAGAGAAGGAAGTGACCGTTCCCAAAGTAACGACGGAGAAGGAAAAGGTCAGCGTCCCGAACGTGGACGTGAACATGCCGGGCGAAACCCCGACGCCGAATCCTTAGGCAAGCGGTCGCGGACGCTCGCTTCCAGTCGACGAGACTTGCGTCGTGCCGGGGAAAGGCAGTGCCTTTAAACCATGGCTGTGCAGCTCGATGTCTGGAGCGATTACGTCTGTCCGTTCTGTTACCTGGAAGAGCCGGTTCTAACCCGGATGCGGGAGGAATTCGGCGAGCAACTTACCGTGCGCTGGCGCGCGTTTGAGTTGCGACCCGAGCCCGTCCCGACCCTCCCGCCTAACGGCGATTATCTGGTCGACATCTGGGAGCGCGCGGTTTACCCGATGGCGCGGGAACGCGGGATGAGGCTGGCACTGCCGCCGGTCCAACCGCGCAGCCGCCTCGCCTTGGAAGCAGCGGAGTTTGCGCGCGAACAGGGGAAGTTCGACGATCTCCACGCCGCCATCTTCCGCGCGTTTTTTGAGGACGGGCGCGACATCGGCGCGATCAAAACGCTCCTCGAGCTCGGAGAAGATTGTGGACTCGAGCGCTCGTCGCTGGAGAAAGCCCTAACGACCGGGGAGTTCCGCGCCCGGGTCCTGGAAGACGAAGAGCTTTCCGTCGCGCTCGGTGTGTCCGGTGTGCCGGCCATGCTCCTGCGCCGCGACGACGAACCGCTCTCCGCCGCGCGCCGGCTCTCTGGCGCGCAAGCCGACTTCATGGTCCGGGCCGCGATTCAGTATCTCTTGCAACCTCCCGCCGCCTGAGCGCCGGCGCTAACGTTCCAGCAGAGTGCGCTCGATGCGGCGATCGGGAATAAGCCACATGAGCGCGACGAAGACGTAAATGCAGGCCGCCAGCCAGGGGCGGACAAAGGAGAGTCCAATCGCGACCGCATAAAGGACGGGCGAAAGCTTGCCTTTGAAATCGTGGCGAAAAGAAGCCGCCAGCGCGGAGTTGGAATCGACCTGGGCGAGGATGAGATTTTGCAGGATGTAATACGCGATCGCCGCCAGCAGCAGAACGGCGCCGTAGACAGCGGAAGGAAGCGCCTCGAAATGGTTCTCGCCCGCCCAGCCGGTGACGAACGGGAAAAGCGAAAGCCAAAACAGCAGATGCAGGTTGGCCCACATGATCGCGCCGTTGATCCGCGGCGCGCAGTGCAGCAGGTGGTGATGATTGTTCCAATAAATCCCGAGGTAAATGAAACTCAGGACATAGCTGAGAAAGACGGGCAGCAAAGGCTGCAGGGCCGCGAAGCTGGCGCCATGCGGCACCTTTAATTCCAGCACCATGATGGTGATGATGATGGCGATGACGCCGTCGCTGAAGGCTTCGAGTCGGTTCTTCGGCATCGCGGCGCAAGCTAGCAAAGGACGTGCACATTGGCGAGGGCGCGCGCGAGAGATGCGTCGCCGGAACCGTCATGCTGGGCATGGAGTTGGCGGCGGTTCCGGTTTGAGCGAAATTAACCGCAGAGATCGCCGAGGACGCAGAGTTTTGGAACTCTTAAAAACAGATCGCTCTGTGCGCTCTCTGCGTCCTCTGCGTTAATTGACGCTCGTTAGGCAGCGCGCCCAAACTGGGCCGTCACCCGCAGCTCGCGCCCGGCTGCGATTCGGACGTCGCGCAGTTTCACTTCGCCGAGCGGCAGCGCCAGGAGCGAAAACTCTCGCCCATCAAAACGCTGCAAATGCGGCGAGATGAATCCGCAGGCGAGTGTCCCGAGAGTTCCTTCGCCCTCGCACGCCAAACCGGAAAGCCGCGCGTTTAACTGCTCGTCGATCGCGACGCTCCCGCTGATCCGGACCGCGGCGCTGAGGAAGAGTTTCTTCGCCCGCACATGCACCACCATGTCGAGTGCACGCTCCGAGCGGCTCAGCAGCTCGATCTGCACACTCTCTACCGTGACGCCCTGTTTGGCCGCCTCCGCCTTTGCGCCCGCGAGCACAAGCGCCTCGAGATCGCTCAACGCGACTGCGACTTCCACATTTCCCTCGGCCGCGTCCTGCAAAAGCAGGAGGAGGTTTCCATCCTCGTCGCGTCCCTGGCCGAGCCGCACGTCGCGAGCCGTGCAGGTGAGTTCCACCCTGGCACGCTGCACGAGGATCGGCCGGCCGCTGATGGTGAAATTTTCCACCTCCAATCCTGGCTCGACCGGACCCACCGGTGGCTGCGGACGCGGCGGCGGGCGTTCTCCGGCATTTGCGCCATCGAGCGACACGCGGAGCGCCGCCAGCTTCGGATAACCGGCGTCTTCCACCGTCACCATCGGCCCCGTTGGCCTAACGACACGGCTCATGCTCTCCTCGAGCGCGGCGCGCAACGCTTCGGCATCCGGCGGAAAGGTTTTATCGGGTAACGGAAACATACCGGGAAGCTACGAAGTTCGGTGCACGATCGGATGTCCCTGACCGCGCAAGGAAGGCATGCGCGCGAGTAAGCTTGACCCCTGCACGCGGCTCCTGTTAAACGGCAGCATGAACACGAACCTCCAGTCGCGCCAATTCGCTCTTTCGTTCATTTGTTTAACTCTCACTCTGGTCAGTCTCCCATTTTCGATGGCAGATGCCGCCAAGCTTAAAGAGGCCCGGGTGACCCAGGTAATCAAGGACGTCAAACTTCTCCCCAAAGCGGCCGCACCGCGGCCGGCCACCGTCAGCGACCCGGTGCGGGAAGATACCGCCGTGCGGACCGGAGTGGAATCTCGCGCTGAGCTTCTTTTCACCGACCAGACTCTGGCCCGGCTCGGATCGA
Source organism: uncultured Verrucomicrobiae bacterium (assembly GCA_963740715.1). Classification (GTDB taxonomy): domain Bacteria; phylum Verrucomicrobiota; class Verrucomicrobiia; order Chthoniobacterales; family UBA10450; genus Palsa-1392. The sequence goes on from CAVUGD010000014.1 coordinate 36,923, forward strand.
ACACGATCTTCAGTTTCAACGAGGGAACACGCAACCTCGAGCTCGGTGGCGGCGCCATGCTCCTGCGGGTGCCGAAAGACGCCGGCGGCGCGCAGGTGAACACCGCCGCGATCACCGCTGCCATCACCGGCACGACGATGCTGCTGGAGTATCATCCCGACGCCTATTGCAAGTTCGTCATGCTCGAGGGAGTCGCGCGGATTTTCCGCAACAAGCGCGCGGGCGATTCCGTCCTCCTCCACGCCGGGCAAATGCTGATCGTTAATCCCAATGGCGAGGGCCTGCCCGACCCGGTCGACGTCGATCTCGAGCGCCTGATGAAGACCTCGCTTTTGGTCAACGGCTTTGGCCCGCTTCCAAGCGGTGATCTGATCGCGCGTGCGAGCAGCGCGCAGCTCGCGCAGAAAACGGAAGGCAAGTTGGTTGAAACAAACCTCGTCATCTTCGGCGCCGGGACGGCGGTGTCTCTGCTCGATCCCACCAACACCAGCACGCTCGACCAGGCCAACGCCAACGACACCCGGCGCCCGCGCGAGACGCCCAGCCCGACCGCAACTCCTTCCGCCACTCCGACTCCGACTGTGACAGTCACGCCGACGCCAACGATGACGCCGACGCCAACGATGACACCGACGCCGACAATGACGCCGACGCCGACGATTACTCCCACCCCAACGGTCTCCCCGACTCCTGAAAAATTCGGGACGCCGTCGGTCATCGCTTCCTCCACGCCTTACGAGATCAGCACCGACACGTCGATCGTCACCGATCCCACGATCACGACTAACGACACCACCGATTTCGGCACGATCTATCGCGGCGAAGAGCTGGACGGTCCGGCCGCGCCCTGGTTCTTTGGCTCGACCTCCGACTTCGACGAACTGGTCGGCTTCACGAACGAAAACACTTTTGTCGGCGACCGGGCGCCGATCGCCGCCTTCAAGTTTTCCGCCCTGCGTTTGATCGGCAACCCGACCATCGTCACCGGCGAAGACGGCCCGAACAATCTCGCGTTGATCAGCGTCGGCGACCTCACTTCCGGCGCGCCGGGCGGCACGCTCACCTTCGACGGCGTGAACTTCCTCTTCCTCGGGACAGAGAACGGCTCGATCACGCTTACTTCCGATCTGACCTTCCAGGATATTCCGCAGCTCCTCGTTTACGCCCGGGGAGAAGGCTCCAACCTGATCTTCGATTCCGCCGTCACGGGTTCGTCGATCCTGGCCTTGCTCGCGGAAGGCGACATCCAGATCACTGATTCCCTAACGATCACACAAACGAAGTCCACCGCCTTGACTGAAGGGCTGATCACTTCCCTTTACGCCGGCCAAAACATCGTCGTCGGAGAAGACGTCACCATCATGGTCGATAACACCGATCTCGTTCCCCTCCCGATCGGGGCCAATATTTCCCTCGGGAGCGGCGGCGATATCTCGATCGCGGGCGCGCTCGACCTTTCGGTGCTCAATAACGGCGGCGGACAGATCGGTTTGGGCGGCAACATCCTCGTCCTCGCCGACGGCGCCCTCACCGCTGGCTCGGTCAACGCTCTAATCAACAACCGCGACGGCGGCACGATCGATTCCGGCGCCAGCATCATCTTCAGCGCCGGCGGCGCCTTTACCACCACGGGCGACGCCACCCTCATCCTCTCGAACCGGGACGACGGCGGCGGCAACGGCAGCTTCGGCGGACCGGCCAGCATCAGCCTGACCGCACCGAGCGTTTCGATCGGCGGGAACCTGACCCTCGGAATGACGCCCGGCGATGCCACCGACGCGCTGAACGTCACCAACGTAAGTGGCCTCCTCCTGACGCTCGGGGGAATGGAATTTTCGATTCAGAACGGCGGCCTGACGCCGGTGGGAGTGAGCTTTGGCGGAGTCATCGATAACGGCATGTCCGTCGCCGTCATCGCGAGCAATATCTCGAGCGGCGATTATCTATCTTCTCTGGTCACGAACACGAACGGCGGCCAGGTCGGCGACAGCGCGACGCTTACTTTTGGGGCGTTTGGCGACATCAGCGTCGAAACCGATGCACTTTGGCAAATCCTCAACACGACCACTGTATGGCGAAAACAGCTTCGCTCATCGGCACGGACGCTTTGCTCACGGTGACCGCGGCTGATCTCGCGGCCGGTTCGATCTTCAGCCAGATCTCCAACGCGGGCGGTGGCACGATCGGAGAAAATGCGGACCTCACTTTTGCTGTCACCGGCGCGATCGAGAGCGCGGGCGATGCCACGTTCCGGATCGTGAACTTCGACGACGACAGCGGCTACGGCGGCGGCACCATCGGCGGTGACGCTACCGTCAGCATCGCCGCGCAGTCGCTCTCCGCCGCCACCCTCCTCGTCCGGATCAACAATCTCGGTGGCACAATCGGTGGCGATGCCATCGTCAACGTCACCCTCGACGGTGCGCTCACCAGCACCGGCAACGCCACCTTTGATATCCTGAAGGACCAGACCTTCGATGAAGGCTCCATCTCCGGCACCAGCTCGGTCACGGTGAACGCCGCCTCGCTCGCCATCGGCGGTTCGCTCATCGCCCGCATCACCGACCTCACGACACCGGTTGATTTCGACAACGTCAACATCGGCGCGACCGGTGATATCACGGTCGGCAATCAGCTCCTCGTCGACGGCAATGTCACCGCCGGTGGAAACATCAGCGCGACTAACGGCATGGTCCTCACCGGCGGCTCACTGATCGCCGGCGGCGACATCACCTCCACGGCCGGCGGCATCACCATGAACGTCAGCTCCGATGGGCAAATCGGCCTCATCTCCGCCGGCGAAGACATTTTTGCCGCGGGAGCGATTAACGCTTTCTACTTCGACACCTCGATCACGGCGGGCGGCTCCATCACGGCTTTCGATCTCGGGGCAGTCACGATCAGCGCCGGGAGCAATATCACGGTCGGCGAAGCGGCCGGCTCGGCTCACGCCATCTACACCAACTCCCTCCTGGCCGGCAACGCCATCAGTCTGATCAATGTCGGCACCATTCACAGCATCACTCTCACTTCCTCCGGCGGGATTGGTTACACGCCCGATCCGTTTACCCTCAGCGCCATTTCGATCAGCGGCGCGGGCCCAACCCTGGCCGACCTTTCGTTTAACGGCGAACCGCCCGACCCAAGCCTCGGCAACAACAACCCGGGCAACGGCGGCATCGTCACTCTGAACCTGACGGGCGACGGCCTAACGATCGGTTCGAGCGGGGACATCGCCTCGATTAATGCGAGCGGCGGCGACTTCGCGACGAACTCCGTCGCCGGCGGCAGCGGCGGTACAGTGAACATCATCGCGACCGGCGACGTCACTCTCGACGACGGCGACATCACCGCGACCAGCGGCGCGTTTCCGAGCTTCACGCCCGGCGCTCTTGGCAACGGGGGCACGGTCAACATCACGACTGCGGGCACGCTCACGGTCAACTCCACCATTACGGTTTCGTCCGCCGATTCCGAGACCTCTCCCCTCCGCCGGAGTGCGACTGGCGGGAATATTACCCTAACGAGCAGCCGGGCGACCGGTCTCGCGATCGACGTTGGGAACACCGCCCAACTTCTTTCCCTGCTCGATTCCTCCGCTCCCGGGCCCGGCGGCCAAATCACCATTCTCGCCACCGGCGCGAGCAGCGAAGCGGACGTTAAGGGAACGCTCCTGGCCGATCGTGGAACGATCGATATTCGCCACACCGGCGCCAATGGCGAAGTCTATCTCGGCGGCTCGCTGGACAACCTGTTCACGAACGCCGACGTCCTCAAAGTGGGGGCGTTAGGCGCGAACGGCGTGCTCAGAATAGGATCGGGAACACTCTCCGCCGATACCACCCTCAAGCTCTACGCACCGGGCAGCAACGGGCAGATCGAATTCATCGCGAACGTTGTTCTCGGCGGTTATCAGCGCGAAGATTATCGCCGCGGAAACGGTCACCATTTTCAACGGAGTCGTGGTCACCATCGGCGGCCAAACTTCCGGCCGACGTTTATACCGGCTTCTTCGAGGTCGAGAGTCCCAAGGCCAACTATTCCGGCTTCGGCGGCAACGGTTCGACCACCGGCACCTTTGCCGGGGCTGGGGCGAACGATCCGCAGCCGATCGAAGACGCGCCGCCGTTTGATGAAGCTCCGTTCGTTCCCAAAACCGTCGCGACTGGGAGCAGCGCAACCGGCGGGGGCAGCACCAAGGTCGCAGGCAACGGCCGCGGCGGCGGTCGAGTTCCCGCCATCAATGTCGGGAACACGGGAGATTTACTCGCGTTGCTGGATGGCGCTGCCACGGGTCCCGACGGCAAGATTACGGTTCCAACTGCGACGGGTTCGAATGGAAATTCGAATGCGATAAATCCATCCGGTGGGCTCAAGGCCGGACGGGCTGCGGTCGAGAACCGCATGGCCACTTCGTTAGGGGCGCGCCGCCCGTTGCCCTAACGAGGTTACTTCGGCACGATTATTCGCTTAGCCGGTCTTCCAGGTAGCCGGAACCAAGCGCCACCCCCGCCACGAGCAACGCCCCGGCCGTGACCAGCGGGACCGGATCGAATGGCGCTGGCGGCAGCGCCGTTACCCCCGCCTCGCTCGCCTTCGCCGGGGCATCGGCGTAGCGGCCGTGGCGCGGACGGCGGAATTTTTCGGCGAAGCGTTTCAACCGCTCCGGCACGGCGACGTGCTTCATCGGGATCCCGTGGCCGCAGCCGACGACATTAGGCCGCAAGTCGGCCAATTTTTGCACCGACTCACGCGTGGCCTGCCAATCCATGTTGAAGGGAGCTCCGGCGCGGGCGAGATCCTTCTTTCCGCTCGCCAGCCCGATCCAGGAATCCATGTTCATGGTGGCGAAGGCATCGCCCGCCAGCAGGACGCGGTCGGACTCGCGAAAAAATGAAATGTGCCCGGGAGAATGGCCCGGAGTGGAGATCCATTTCCAGCCCGCCAATCCCGGCAGTTCCTCGTTAGGCAATTCCTTCACCCGTTCGCCCAGGTCGCGCGTCCGGTAGGGCATGAAGCGGGAGAGAAACGCCATCGCTCCGCCGATCGTCGGGTCTGGCGGCGGATAATCCGATCGGCCGGTGAGATACGGGAGTTCCATCCGATGTGCAAAAATCGGCACCTCCCAACGCTCGGCCAGCTGGCGGGCCGAGCCCGCGTGGTCGAAATGCCCGTGGGTCAGGTAAATCGCCTCCGGCTTTGAGCCCTCGCCAAAGCACGTCTCCGCCGCTTCAAAAATGAGGTCCGCGCGTCCCGGCAGCCCCGAGTCGACCACGGCCCAGGGCTCGCCCCGGCGGCCGACCAAATAGGCGTTCACGAAACTGATCGGCTGCCAGGCGACATCGGGAGCAATTCGTTCGATCGTTTTCATGAGAATAGGAGTGCCTGCCAAGATAATAGGAAGAAAATCCGAATATCGAATATCGAAATCCGAAACAAACGCAGAAATATTCAAAATCCGAATGTTCGAAAAGGAGGGCAGTCGACGCGGCGCTTCTTGTTTTCTGAAATCCGAATTTTAGATTTCGAATTTCTTTCGGATTTCGATATTCGAGATTCGGATTTTCTCTTTCGCTAGGGGATCACAAGAGTCTGTCCGGGCTTTAGATCGGCCGGCCTTGTCAGGACATCCGTATTGGCATCGAGAATCCGCTGCCAGCGGGCCGAGCTCTTGTAAAACTTGCGCGAAATCGAGGCCAGGGTGTCGCCCCGCTGCACGGTGTAGCTGCGCTCTTTTCCAGTGCGCTTAATTTTTGCCCCCAGCGGGCGCTTCGCCCGGGCTTCCTTCTCGGCGGCGCTGGCCAGCTTTTGTTGCGCCCAGCCTTCGCTGATCTGCTTGCGCAGGACGAGGTTTTCGTTCTTCAATCCCACCAGTTCCGCGCGCGGCACCATCGAATCACCGCTCAGGTTGGTCAGGAGGGTCAGCTCATCGCGCTTCATGAAGCTCTTCACTTCCTGGGCCCGTTTCCCGGTCGGCTCGAGGGCCAGGAAGCGCTTGAAATGATGCAGCGCGTTGAGCGGATCATTCATTTTGTCGTCGTAGATCAGCGCCAGCTTGTAATGCACATCGGCCGAGCCGGGCGAGCCATCGAGGGCCGCTTCGTAGAGATTGATCGCCTCTGCGTAGCTGCCCTCGGCCGTCTTCGTATCCGCATCTTTACCCAGTTGCACCTGGCGCGGCATGATCATGCGGTTGCAGCCCGCGAGCATGCCTAACGAGAGCAGGCAGCTCAGCAGGAGCAGCCGGGTCGGCTTAATAACGCGGGACATTTGGATCAATTTCCTCCGACCACGCATCGATCCCGCCGGCAACATTCGCGACCCTGGCAAAGCCATTCGCGCGCAAAAACTCCGCCGCCCGTTCGCTCCGAATCCCGCTGTGACATAAAACAAAAACCTCTTTCTCGCGCTCCAGTTCCCGGAAGCGCGCCGGCAGCTCGCCTAACGGAATCAGGTTCGCCCCTTCGATCCGGGCCATCTCATATTCAAACGGCTCCCGCACATCGAGCAGGACGAAAGGCTTATCCGAGCGCATCCGCTGCTCCAACTCGCGCACCTGGATTTGCGGAACCGCTTTCGTCAGGTCGGGCGCGCCCTGGCAAAACATCTCGTAATCGATCGGCTCCGTAATCGTCGGTTGTTCGCCGCAGACCGGACATTCCGGATCGCGCTTCAGGTTGAACTCGCGGAATTTCATCTTCAGGGCATCGAAATGGACGAGGCGTCCGATAAGAGACTCACCGATCCCGAGAATGAGTTTAAGCGCCTCGGTCGCCTGCATCGTGCCGACGATCCCCGGGAGCACGCCGAGCACGCCCGCCTCCGCACAACTCGGGACCGCTCCGGGCGGCGGCGGCTCGGGAAAAAGGCAGCGATAGCACGGCCCGCCGAGGTGCGGCGCGAAAACGGTCGTCTGTCCGTCGAAGCGGAAGATCGAGCCGTAAACGTTAGGCTTGCGCGCGAAAACGGCGACGTCGTTGGAAAGATAGCGGGTCGCGAAATTATCCGTCCCATCCACGATCAAATCGTAATCCTGCAAAATCTCCTGCGCGTTCCCGCTCTCGAACCGGCAGGCGTGCAGGCGCACTTCGATCTCCGGATTCACATCCCGCAAACGCTCGCTCGCCGATTCGGTCTTCGGACGGCCGACATCTTTCGTCCCGTGCAGGAGCTGGCGATGCAGATTGGAAAGTGCGACCCGGTCGTCATCGACCAGCCCGATCGTGCCGACCCCGGCCGCTGCCAGGTAAAGCGCGGCGGGCGATCCGAGCCCGCCCGCGCCGAGGCAAAGGACGCGCGCCGCTTTCAGGCGCTCCTGGCCGGCGAGGCCGATCTCCGGCAGCATGATGTGGCGCGAATAACGGCGGCGTTCGGCGTCGCTCAATCCGGCGGCTGCCTTCTCGTTAGGCAAAGGCGTTGCTATTTTTTGACCAGCTCCCATTTGATCCCCACGATCCTCTGATCCGCGAAGCGCTTCAAGGATTTCGGGAAAACGAGATGAATCGCGCCTTTCCGTTTCGCCAGGCCGACCGAGCCGAATTCCGAACCGGACTCTGAACGCTGAATCGAGAGAACGCGGTTCTGCCGGATCTGGCCCTGGAGATGACGATCCTTTTCCGGCGCCTGCCAGAGAGTGTAAACCTGCGGCTGGCCGCAGGCCTCGACGACCGCGGTGAAGCGGGTGGATTTCACGTTAAGCAGCTTCATTGTAGACGCTTCGCTCTGCGAAGCGCGGGGGCAAATCTTCGCTCGGGATAGACGGCCACCTTTCTCCCGCGCTTCCGAGCGAAGCGTCTACAGGACCGCGCGCAAAAGAAAAGACCGCCAGAGGACTACGGCAAAGAGGATCAGACTACCGTTGCTGCATTCCTGCCCTGGCGGGGTTCGTTAGTCCTCAGTCCATAGCCCCTGACGGAGACGAAACCTCCCGTGAAGCAGCCGCCCGCGCAATCGGTTTCTCACCTGCGTTGACAGGCTCCGGCCGATCTGATTCGATGCCGGCGTGAAATCAATTCTTCTGCTCTGCCTGTTCGCGGTCGGCGCGACTTCCTGCACCACCTTGTCGAACCGGCGGGACCTTTATAATCCGAGTGAGGATGCCGGTCCCTATCATGCCCTGCAGCAGAAGAAGACGGCGCCCGGCACGGTCGCGGCGCCGGAAGGGCCGACGCCTCCCGCGCAATAGCGCCTAACGAATCAGAGCCCGAGCAGGTCGCGCTGCCACTGCACCAGCAGGGTCTGGCTGCGGCTCGGATCGGCGGCGATGCCTTCGAGCGCACTGCGCGGGGCGATAAAGGCCGGGTCGAGCGCGAGTTCCTTCGCATGGTGGTCTCGCCGCCGGCGCAACTCTTCCACCTTCTTGTCGAAACCAGGCGTCCGCGTCCGGACCCCGCGTGGCGGCCGTTGCGGCCAGGCCGATTCCGGCAACGCCAAAGCCTCGCGCGCCGCCTCGAGATAGCCGCGTCTCCGTCGCTCGGACAAGTGGCGGAAATCCGGCGTCTCGCCGGCCACGAACTGTTTCGCGGCCTCGATCATGGCGCTGTTTTGCAAAATGTGAAATGAAGGCCGATCGGCCTGCTGCGCCTCGCGATCGCGCCATTGCCAAATGGCGCGCAGGACCGCGCCGGCCTGGGGTGGCAACGTGCCGCTTCCCGTGATGCGCCAGGCTTCATCCGGGTCGCGCTCGCGCGAGACCAGCGTCTGCTCGAGCGCGCGCTGGCAGGATTGGCGAAACCATTCGACGCGTCCCAGCGCCTGCATCTGCTCTTCCATTTTCGCCGCCAGCGGGATGAGAAAATGGGTGTCGTTTTTCGCGTACTCCGCCATCGCGGGCGGGAGAGGCCGGCGCGCCCAGTTCGCTTTCTGCGATCCCTTTGCCAAGGTGACGCCGAAGTATTGCTGCACGAGGGCGGCGAGGCTGAATTCCTTCAAGCCCAGCATGCGGGCTGCGATCACGGTGTCGAAAACCTGAGCCACCGGCAGGTCGAAGGTGCGCCGGAGCAGGCGCAGATCGAAGTCCATCCCTTGCAGGATAATCTCGCGCTCAGCCAGTGCGGTGCAGAGCGGCTGGAGATCGAGTTGGGCGAGGGGATCGACCAGGATGTCTTCGCCGTCGAAAGTGAGCTGGATGAGGCACAACTTCTCGAAATAGCAGTGCAAACTGTCGGCCTCGGTGTCGACCGCGACGCGCTCGTATTTTCGGAGCCGCGGAAGGATTTCCGCGAGTTGTGAATCGGATGCGATCACCGGAGTCCTGCGAGCAAAAGTTCGGCGTTGGATTTGGTCGCCTGCAGATTTTTGATCAACTGCTCCATCGCTTCCAGCGGCGGCAGGGCGGCCATCGCTTTGCGGAGCAGCTGCACCCGGGCCCACTCCTCGGGATGATAGAGCAGGTCTTCGCGCCGGGTGCCCGATTGCTGGATGTGGATCGCGGGATAAAGCCGCTTCTCGACCAGCGACCGGTCGAGGTGCAGCTCCATGTTGCCCGTTCCCTTGAACTCTTCGAAAATCACTTCGTCCATCCGGCTCCCGGTTTCGATCAGGGCCGTCGCCAGGATCGTTAGGCTGCCGCCTTCCTCGACATTGCGAGCCGCGCCGAAAAACTTTTTCGGCTTGAGCAGCGCCTTCGATTCCACCCCGCCCGACATGGTGCGGCCCTTGCCTTTGACGAGGGAATTATAGCCGCGCGCCAGGCGCGTGATGCTATCGAGCAGGAGGACGACATCCTTTTTCTGCTCGACCAGGCGCTTGGCCCGCTCGCTCACGAGCTCGGCCACCTGGATGTGGCGGGTCGGCGCTTCGTCGAAGGTCGAGCTGTAAATCTGGCAATCCACTTCGCGCTGCAGATCGGTCACTTCCTCCGGGCGCTCGTCGACGAGCAGGATGATGAGCACGATGTCGGGATGATTCATCCGAATCGCTTTCGCGATCTGCTTGAGCAGGATCGTTTTCCCGACCCGCGGCGGAGCGACGATCAGACCGCGCTGGCCGCGTCCGAGGGGCGTGAGCAAATCGACCGCGCGCACACAGACGGAATCCTCGGAGTCGTTCTCCAGCATGATCCGGCCTTCGGGGAAAAGCGGCGTCAGGCTGTCAAAAGCGGTCGGCGTTTTCCATTGGTCGGTCGACTGGTCCTCGATCGCGATGACGTGATCGAGCATGAGCGATTTCTCGCGCTCGCGCGGCAGGCGGATCGTGCCGCTGAGGGATTGCCCGGGACGGAGGCCGAAGTGGCGGATGAGATGATGCGGGACGCCGACGTCTTCCGGGAGGGGCAGGAAATTCAAATGGGGAGAGCGCAGCATCGCGGGGCCGTCGTTAGGCAACTCAAGGAAGCCGCTCGTCCGGACGACCTGGCCACGGGAAATGAGATGGCGCATCAGATCGACCAGCAGCTGGTGCCGGGTGCGGCCGGAGTGGGGTTGGAGTTCGAAGCGCTCAAATAATTCCTGAAGCGCCGCCGGGCTCAGCTCCTGGAGGGCGGGCAGATCGAATACCTCCGGCGCGGGCTCGTTAGGCTCGAGCGCCACTGCGGCGGAGTTGTCGGGGGCGGTGAGAGTCTGGTCGTTCATTGAGTTTAGCTGCAGAAGCGGGCCAGGATTCCGGCCTGCGCTTCCAGAACGGAGAGCGGCCCGTTATTCCAGATCAGGTGATCGGCGCGGGAGATTTTTTGTGGGAGTGGCATTTGCGATTCAATCATGGCGAGGGCGGCGGCGGGTGAGAGATGGGCGCGGGCCATCAGGCGTTGCTGCTGGATTTCATGGGAACAGGCAACGACGACAACGCGGTCGCATAAAGATTCACCTTCGGTTTCATAGAGGAGCGGGATATCGGCCAGGAAAAGTTGGCCGGACTGGCGGCTTTCCTCCGCCGCAGTGGACCACTGGCGGCGGATGCGCGGATGGAGGATTTGCTCGAGCGCGCGCTTCTTTTCCGAGTCGGTGAAGACTATCGACCGAAGTGCGGCGCGATTCAACAGGCCGTCCGCAGAAAAAATCGAGTCGCCAAATTCCTCCCGCAAAAGGCGGCGGACTTCCGGGTCTTCATCCGTTAGGCGCCGTGCCGCCTGGTCGGCATCGAAAAGCGACGCCCCCGTCTCTTCCTGGAGGAGGCGGGCGAGGGTCGATTTACCGGTGGAAATGCCACCGGTGATGCCGATGACGGTGCAAGGTTTGGGCATGAAAATCAGGCGGTCATAGAGGAAAACGGCGAGCAGCGCGACCTCGTTCATCAGCGCCTTGGAAGCGCTTCGGCGGTCCCTCGACCGCCGCTAAAATTACCCTACGAACTGCTCGCTACTTCTTGTAATACGGAACCTGCGGCAAGACCGGTTGCTCAATCTGGCTGACCGTTTCGGTCTCCTCTTCTTCCTCGAGCGAGTTGATCGGCTGGCCGGCGGGGTTAACGAGTCGCGCGGTGACGAAAATGACGAGGTTGCGCTTGATGTGCTGGTCGACATTGGTGCGGAAGAGCCGTCCGACGATCGGGATGTCGCCGATGATCGGGGTGCGATCCTCAGTCTTCTGCACGTCTTCGCGCATTAACCCGCCGAGCACGACGGTCTGCCCGTCCCAGACGCTGACGCTGGTGGTGACTTTGCGGGAGTTGAAGATCGGCTGGTTGATGACGTTGGGCGTGAGGACAAAACTTGAGGAAATGCCTAACGAATTGACGGAGACGGATTGAATGGGGCTGCCGTAATTGATGAAGCCCTCAAACTCGACCACCTGCGGCACGAGGTTGAGATCGATCGTGACGCCATCGGGTCCCACCACCGGCTCGACCTCCAGGGTCACGCCGGTGTTGCGGGTCTCGAAGCCGGTCGGCGTCGTCGGCGTGACCGGGAAAGCGCCGGTGCTGGCGCCGGTGAGGCCGCTCGTGCTGATGGAGGAAGCGTCGGTCCGATCCGGGATTTTCGGCGGATCGAATTGGGTCGGATAACGAAACTCGCGCACGATCTCGATCACGGCGCGCTGGCCGCTCTTGGTCGTAACCCGCGGCGCCGAAAGAAGATCGACGCCCTTCTTTTGGTTCAACGCGCGGACGACGACCTGGAATTGCGGATCGGTGAAAACTCCGCTCAAACCGAAGATGCCGGGTGCAAGCGAACTGGCGCCCGGGATGCCAAAGAGGAGAGCATCCAGCGCGTTGGCCGTAATCGCCAACTGGCCACTGCGATTGCCACCGGTCACCGGGAAGCCTCCGACCGGCTGGCCGCCGGGCGGAACAAACGGGAAATCACCCGGGTTAATCGCCTGGCCGGTGCCGGAAGTGCCGCCGCCGCCGAAGACGCGATTGGAACCCGGGACGTTAAATTGGCCTAACAACCAATCGAATCCGAGTTCCTTCAGATTGTTCTGCGTGATCTCGACAAATTTCGCTTCGATCTCGACCTGTTTCGGCCCGGAGACGTTGGCCTGTTCTACCAGCGCGTCGACCAGTTCGAGATTCTCTTCCGTGTTGCGCACGATCAGGCGGCTGCTTTGCGGAAGGAAATTCGCGCTCGCTCCAGTCGGAAACGGCACGCCCTGGTCCTTCAAAAAGTCGAGTGCGGTCTGGCGGTTTACGAGTTGCTGACCACCGGTCGATTCCTGCGTGTCGCGGCCAGTGCCGGTCGCGCCGACGCGGGTCGGACCTTGATTCAGGGCATTGGAACCGACGTTGACCGAGCTGCTGATGAAGCCCGGCGGGACCCGATATTCCTTGGTGAAGAGGTCGCTGCTTTGTTCGTTGATCGGGATAACGGAAACGGCGTAGGGCTCCACTTTCACCTTCAAGCCCGCCTGGCTCGCGATGTAGCGGAGCGCTTCGCCTAACGGAATCTGGTTGAGCGTGATCGTGATCCGCGCGTCGCTCGGCGCAATGGAGGGCGCGGCCGGCAGGGGCACGGGCGTGGGCTCAACCCCGGCAGCTTCCGGTTCGGCGCCTGGCAGAGGTGGGGCGGTTTCCTGGATCGGCGCCGGCGCGGGCGCTTCGGCCCGGCCTAACGACATTGTCCGCAAGACGATGTCGACCCCGCGTTTTCCTTCGGTCGAAGGGTCGTTTGCCGCCGGCTTGCTGCCGGAGGAAATCAATCGCTTCCCGGATGCTGGCGTCGCGGAATTCAATCTTCGGAATGATGATGCTGTTGAGCTTGTTCGTGATCCGCGCGGTGCCGCCGGCGTCGCGGGCGAAGGCGTCGGTGATCGGACCGACGGCCTGGCCATATTGGCGGACGGGTTCTTCCCAGCCCTTTTGCACCTGCCAGAGAGAGCGCGAGCGCGTCTCGTTATAGGCCTGCTCGCCGTAGCGGGTCTTGGTATTGTCGATCCGTTCTTCACCCCGGCGGGCGGCGACGTTGTAGGGGTCGAGATTGAGCACCTGCTCGTATTTCTTGAAGGCGAGATCGTAGCGGCCGGAGTTGTAGTAGCCGTCGGCGTCGCTCAGGAGTTTCTTCACGTCCTCCACCTTGGCGATGAACTTCGGGCCCATCGTCTTGTTGAAATAACCGGGCTCGGAAAGCTGCGCGAGGAGGGTCTGGGCCTCGCGGCAGTTGGGCGCGTAACGATCGCTCAAGATATCGCGCACGATGACCTCGGCTTCGCCGTATTTTCCCTCGGCGATGCGCTGTTCGGCCAGCTTCACTCCGCTCTCGCAAAAACCGCGGATCGCCGCGTCGTGATCGCCCGCGGTGGTGAGCGCATCGGGCAGGTAGGTGACGGCGGTGCGATATTCGTCGTGCGCCTTGGCAAAGTCTTTCGCGTCGAGCGCGATCTTGCCGCGGGCCAGGGCGGCTTGCCCTTGAAGAACGGCATCCTGGCGCCGCGTGATTTCGCGCTCGGCGATGTTCCGCACATTCTGCGCGCTGGCCGGCCAGACGGGAATGGCCAGCAGGGAAATGATGAGAAGCAAGCGAGCGCGTTGAGATGAGACTTTCATGTGCAGTGGTCGCGGTTGTAGCGGGGGGCGACGACCCCGGCAAGGAAATAAAGCGGCGGGATGATCGCTTTCTTTGATTGTTTCCGGCGGAGACGCGGCAAGGGAAGAAACGGTCAGAGATCCTTCGTCACACTCAGGATGACAAACTTGGGGGCTACAACTTCGCCGGGCCGATCTCGATCTTATCGTTAGGCTTTTGCATATCGATGATGATCGCCTTGCCCGGTTGGACGTCGAGGAGCTTGTATTTGATTTCCTCGAGCGGTTTCAGGGTGAACTCCTGGTCCTTTTTCACCGAGAAAGTCTCCTCTGCTCCGTTCCAGGTGTAGAGGAAGTTTGCGACCGACTCCGGCGAAGTGGCGCGTTTCTCTTTCACGAGCGTGACCTGGTCGTGAGTGTCGACTTGTTCGAGGGTCAACTCCGAGACGTCGATCGTGGTGCCGTATCTGTCGGTGTCGAATTTCTCGGTGTAGCCGGTGAGCTTGTATTTCGTGCCGGCGACAATCTCGCCGATGTGCAGGAACTGGGTCGGCCGGCTCGCGTCGACATTGTTAATGGCGTAGCTCTCGCTGACCGAGGAGGAGAAGATGAGCGGGAACGCTTCCTGGGCGAAGGAGCGGAGCTTGAGCTTGAAGGGGTAGGGCGGGTGCGATTTTTTCTCGACCGGATTGGTGTGGCCCTCCCATTCGTCGAGGTTGGTGAAGCCGTCGCCATCCGCATCCTGGATCAGGACGTCGGCGTCCGTGATGGGAAGGCCGAACTCCTCCAGCCATTCGTTAGGCACGGGCGGATGCAGGAGCGTGTTTTGCAGGGTGGCGGGCTGTCCGTCCGCGCCGAGAAAATGTTTCTCCGGAACGAAGAGACCGGAGCGCCCGCTCGCGGTCCACTGCGAGGGCACTTTCAATTTCTCCATCCCCTCGACGATCTCGGGCGCTTTCCCGGCCGGGATCTTGTTTTGCGGCGGCGGCACGTTTTGCAGGGCGCTGAACTTTTCGCTGAACCCGGAAGAGCTCAGGAAAATAAACAGCGCGCAGAGGATGAGAAAGAGAGCGGCCGCGAGCACGGCCGCGCGATCGTAATTGGTCCGGAGCCAGTCCATTGCCTAACGAACCCCCTTTTCCGGGAAATTGAAGCGCAGGATCTCGATCCTGGCGGTCACGTTCAGATGCTCGGTCCCGACGATGAAGCTGATGCCCGGTTCGCCCGGTTTGGCCGCGCCATCGCTCCGGGCAGGCGGGGCGGGCGCTTCCCCGGGAGCGCCGCGCTTTGGTCCTTTGTCGGCCTGATTTCGCACCTGGAGGGTGCGGATGATGTAGGCCTGCTCCTTCGAGGCCGCGATCTGGTTAAAAACACGCCGGGTGGCGGCCGGGCTGCCGGCGAAACTGAGATCGACCGAGGTCGAGTCGACAATCGGAAGGCCGGCGTCGGGTGTTTTCGCCGGGGCGGTCCGACCTTTGGCCGCCGGAGTCGGAGTCGGGGCGGATCTTTCCTCCGGCAGCGGGCTGCGGGTCAGGCTCAGGAGAGCGTCGACATGAGAGTCGACCAGGGTATTGGCGATCCATTCGATCGCGTGCAGCTGCCGCCCGAGGCGCGGGGCGGCCACGCCGTTGGGCAGGGAAGTCGCGTACTCGTCGAAGCCGAGGTTGAAATTTTCCGGCAGCTGCACCTTGCTCGCGCGCGCCCGGTCCACGACGGCGTTGGCGGCCTGGCGGAGGAGCGCCTGGAATTCGTTAGGCTGAAGCGGCGGCTTGGGAAACATGCGGCTCTTCAGTTCCGTCTCGAGCGCGAGGAGCGAGTTGCGGTAGCTGTCGGTCTGCGTCTTCATCTTGCGCAGGTTCTCCTCGCTCGGGAAAGGCGTGCTCCCGCGCAGGCGGTTGAGTTCGGTGACGGTGGTTTCGAGGCGGGCCTCGGCTTCCTCCGCGGCGCCTTTCTCGTGCAGGAGAAAATAGACGCTGAGAAGCGTGGCAAAGACGAGCCCGCCGAGGAAAGCACCGAGAAAACGATTTTGCTGAAACCAGTTCATGGCAGGACGAAAGGCTGGCGCAATTTCAGGCGCAGTTCATAGGGATACGCCCATTCCGTGCTGGTCGGCGTGCTCGGCCGGATCACTTCCGATTGCCGGTTGGCATCGACCTCGAAAACGGTCGAGCCGAGCAGATTGCGGAAATAATCGACCACGATCTCCTGCTGCTTCGGATTGGAAAGATAAAGTCCCCTAACGAAAACACCGTCGATCATCGGGACCGTTTTCGCGCCGGCGGCAGCTCCGCGGCCTGGCGGAGGCGCCGCCGCCGCGGCGCCAGGGGCCGTTTCGCCAATGATCCGTCCGCCGGAAGTGGGCGCGAGTTCCGTGATCCAGATATTTTCTTTCGGGAGCCGGGCGTTGAGGTCGTCGAGAATGCGCGGCCAGGCACCGCGGTCGTTGATCACGCTGAGCAAGGGCGTCGCAATCGCGTCGAGGGCGGCGGTTTCCTTGCGCAAACTGGCGATGCGACTTTCCACTCCGCGCATCTGATCGACCTCGCTCTGGAGCTTGTCCGCGACCTGCGTCTCGACCCGGGCCACGCGCCAGAAATAAAAACCCCAGCCGATCAGCCCGAGAAGAAAACAAGTGCCAGCCAGAACAAAAAATGGACGGCGCTGGGAGAGCCGTTGCCGGCGCACGACATTGGCCGGGCGCAGGTTCAGCTCCATCGGGCAGGTCATCGTGCCGCGGAGAGCGAGCCCGACGAGTTCGCCTAACAAATGCGCGTTGTGCGCCACCTGCTCGATCGGGACCGACTCCGCGACGGTGACGTTGCGGAGCGGATTGAAGAACTCGATCGGCCACTGGAGTTTCTCGTGGAAAAACTCGCGCATGTAGGGCGTGCTGACGGTGCCGCCGCAAAGAAAAACGCGCTGTGGCGGGTTGCCCTGCTGCTGGGTGCGATAAAAACTGATCGAGCGCGCGACCTCGGCGTGGAGGCGGGTCATGGTGTTGCGCACGAGCTTCGAGACGCGCGCCACTTCCGGGTCGGAAGCTTCCGCGTAGGCGCCGCCCAGACTAACGAACCCGTCCTGCTTCTTGCGCAGCTCGGCCGCGCCGAAGGGTTCGCTGAATTCTTTCGCGATCGCGGAAGTGATGGAGCCGCCGCCGATCGGGATGCTGCGGCTGAAAACTTTGCCCGGCTCAATGAAAAGGAGGTTGGTCGTGCGCGCGCCGATGTCGATCAGGAGCGAGCAGCCGGTCAGCTCGCTGTAGTTGAATCGAAACGCGTTGTAGAGCGCCATCGTCGCGACGTCGACCCGCGTGGTCTGTAAGCCAGCCGACTCGACCGCGGCGTTGATTCCCTCGAGCAGATCGGCCTTGATCGCGACCAGCACGACCTCAATTTTTTCCGCGTCGCCGCTCCCGACCAGCTGGTAATCCCAGACCACTTCCTCGATCGGGAAGGGGACATTCTGCTGCGCCTCGAAGGTGATGATGCGGTCGATTTTATCCGGATCGACCGAGGGCAACTTCACGAAGCGGGCAAAAACGGATTGGCCCGAGACCGCGTAATCGACCGGGCCGGCCTTGATCCCGAGCTCGCGCATCATGGCGGGGAGCGCCTCGCTCACCTGCCGGTTGCGATCGGTCTCGGCGGAAGGGTCGGCCGGGATTTCGCGCAGGCGATAGCCGGTGAGGACGAGGCCGCCGTTAGGCTGAGCCTGAAATTCCGCCAGACCTAACGATTGGGAGCCGAGGTTGAGGCTAACGATGCGAGGAGCTGCCGGCATGGATCGCGACTAACGGCCGGCTGGCTTGATCTGCTCGTAGCGATCCCAGTAAAGCGGCGCAAACGGCGTTTCGTTCTTGTTCAAGGCCAGGCCGGAGACGGCGGTGAGGCCGCTGTACCATTGCGGCCGGGCCCGCGCCAGGTTCTGCTCATCCTTGACCGTGCCGCCCTGCAGGATTTGGACGGCGACATTTTCCACCGCGTTGGCGGTGAGCGGGCGATTGGCCATGATGTGAGCGAGGGCGCGAGGCGGGACATAGATGACGGAGCGGAGTTCTTTGCCGCCGAGAATGTTCACATGCGTCACTTCGCCGGTGAGCAGTTTGCCGTTGACCAGAATGAAATACTTCAGGGTCAACTCCTCGGTGAATTCCAGCGCGGACGAAAATTCGACTTCCACCTCGACCCAGCGGTCGCGCGAATTGGTCCGGAAGGTTTCCGCGCCGCTGTAGTTGAATTCCGGCGACGCGATCAGGTTGCGGGTGATTTTCGTGATTTGGAAATCGGCCGCGCGATTCTGGGCGAAAAGGGAGCTGGCGCAGGCCGCGAGCAGGATCGTTAGGGCAATTTTTCGGTGCATGGAGATGGCATTTGAGATGAAGCGCCGTCGGAAAGCGAGCAATTTGCGCTCGGGTTTATTCCTCTCGGGAAAGGATCAACGCTGGTTCGCCCGTTCCAGCCACTGGCGGAAATAATCGATCGTCCGCACGATCCCTTCCTCGAAATCCACCTTCGGTTCCCAGCCCAGGATCTGTTTCGCGCGCCCAATGTCGGGCTGGCGCACCTTCGGATCGTCTACCGGCAGCGGCTTGTATTCGATCCCCGACTTCGTCCCGGTGATGCGAATGATTTCCTCGGCAAATTGTTTGATCGTCATCTCCCGCGGGTTGCCGATGTTGACCGGTTCGTGGAAATCGGATTGGGAGAGGCGGAAAATGCCGTCGATCAAATCGGAGACGTAACAAAAAGAGCGGGTCTGGGCGCCGTCGCCGAAGATCGTTAGGGGCGTGCCGCCGAGGGCCTGGCCGATGAAGGCGGGGACGACGCGCCCATCGCGCAAACGCATCCGCGGGCCGTAGGTGTTGAAGATGCGGACGATCTTGGTGTCCATGCCGTGATAGCGGTGATAGGCCATCGTCATCGCCTCGGCGAAACGCTTCGCTTCGTCGTAAACGCCGCGCGGCCCGATCGGGTTGACGTTGCCCCAGTAATCTTCCTTCTGCGGATGAACGAGCGGATCGCCGTAGCACTCGGAGGTGGAAGCGAGGAGGAAGGTCGCCTTCTTCGCTTTCGCCAGGCCGAGGGTGTTGTGCGTCCCGAGCGCGCCGACTTTCAAGGTCGGAATCGGCAGCTCGAGATAATCGATCGGGCTGGCCGGGGAGGCGAAATGGAAAACGTAATCGATCTCGTCCGGAACGAAGAGATACTGGGTCACATCCTGTTTGATGAACCGGTAGTTCTGGTTCCCTGCGAGATGCTCGATGTTCGTCAGGTGGCCGGTGATCAGGTTGTCGATCGCGATGACGCGATGACCTTCCGCGAGCAGACGATCGGTCAGATGCGAGCCGAGGAAGCCAGCGCCGCCAGTGACCACGGTGACGGGTTGTTTGTTGGTACGCGCGGGCATGGCGCGTTATCTAAATCCACCTGTCGCGCTTGGCGAGCAGAAACAAATTTTTGATTGCACGCAGTTCCCGCCTGGGGGCGGGCGTGGAATTTTGTGCAGTCCGTCCCTAGGCTTCGACCATCGCGCGCTCCGCGGCCCCGCTGGATCCATTCCTCGGTTCCCGGGACCGGTGAATCCGGTTCCCAAAGCGGCGCCCGTTCCGGGTGGTAACGCGAGCCGATCGGGATGGAATAATCGTCGGCGTCGTAGTTCCGCTCCCGCTTGAGCAGCTTCCGGAAGGAGAGGATCGAGGTCGACGGCTGATGCTCGTGCTCGTAGATCCGGCCGGCGAAGGCGTCGGTCATCTGCTCGGTGTAGCGGAAATGGACAAAGGTGGAGAAGGCAAACGGCTGCTCCCAGAAGAGGTCGATCATGTCTTCCAGGTTATCGATGCCCTTCTCGGCCGCGATCTGGTGCTCGGCGAAAGGATTCTCCTTCTCGTCCAGTTTGCCGTCGAGATATTGCCTAACGAGAGGCGCGGCGAACTCCGCCTCGCGCATGGTGACGGTGAGGCCGAAGGAAAAGATCGGATCGATGAAACGATGCGCGTCGCCGATGCAGATGAATCCTTTCCCGCAGAAGCCCCGCACCTGGTAGGAGTAGTTCGGGATGACGTGCACTTTCTCGGCCAGATCGAGTTTGTCGATTCGGCGCGGCAGCTCCGGGTTGATGTTGAAAAGCTCGCTCCGGTAATACTCTTCCGGCGTCTGTTTCTTCGCGATGAAGTTGGCCCGCGGCGTCACCATTCCGACGCTGACGATGTCCTTGTCGATCGGGATAAACCAGGCCCAATGAAATTTCTGCGCGTAGAAGATGAGCGTGTTGTCGCGCGCAGTTTCGCCCTCGGTGCCGCTGTCGCGCATCGCGCCGCGGACGTGGGAAAAGAAAGCGACCTGCTTGTCGTAGCTGCCCATGTATTTCGGGCCGGTGACCTTTTGGTTGGCGAGGAAAGTCGCCTGGCCGGAGCAGTCCAGCACCACCCTGGTCTCGACCTCTTCCTCCGTGCCGTCCGGGCGGCGCAGGAGGATTCCGCGGAGCGATCCATCTGGATTCTTGAGGGCCTTGGTCGCGGTGCCGCGGATGAGTTTCGCTCCGCGATCCTGGGCTTCCTGCAACATCATGGCGTCGAACTCGCTTCGCCGCACCTGCCAGGTGGTGGAGTTATAGAGCTCCCAATTTTCGTCCCGGGACGAAACTTTCACATACCAGCTGTTGGTCGCGTTGGTGCCATACACGCGCACCCCGTGTTTCACCGGGTTATCCATCGCGTTCATCTTGTCTTCCAGGCCGAGCCGGCGGAGCACTTGTGCGGCCTCGCCGGTGAGCGATTCGCCGATGTGGAAGCGCGGGAACTCCTCCTGTTCGAGGATGACTGGAGTGATGCCTTCGCGGAGAAGAAACATGGCCGCGGCCGAGCCGCCAGGGCCACCGCCGATAATGAGGACGTCGATTTTCATAGAATAAGTGTTCTTTGCGTTGTGGAGCGCCGGTATTGCTGACCACAAGCAGGTGGAACTCGTTCGTGTCAGAATTAAGCCTACCGTCCAAAAGAAGCGGGAGGCAAGGAACGTGGGCTCTCGGAAAGGAAACGTAACTTTTACGTCATTTAGACGACAGAAAGGGCTCTTAGTGTGGGGGATGGACTAGCCCCGGGACTCGACTTTCGGATAATTCAGCGTTTCCTGATGCAACACAAAAGAGGGAGATTTTATGTGCCGAAACATCAAAAGGCTGCACAATTTCGAGCCGCCAGCGACGGAGGAAGAGATTCGCGCATCCGCCATTCAATACGTCCGCAAATTGAGCGGGTTCACCCAGCCTTCGAAGGCGAATGAAGAGCCGTTCGCGCGTGCGGTGGAGCAGATCACCCGGGTCTCGCGTGAGCTCCTCGATGCCCTGGTCACGAACGCACCGCCGCTCGATCGCGACGCCGAAGCGGCCAAAGCGGCGGCGAGATTTCGGGCGCGTTATTCATCGGCGGCAAACGCCGCCTAACGAAGGGAGCATGCGAAAAATCAACAGCAACGAGATGGAGGAGTTTTCCTGGGCGTCGCCGAAGGGGAAATTTGTCGGCGCGGGCCGGCAAGTCTCCGAGGCACTGGGCTGGGATCCGCAGTCCGGCGATGCCCGGGCCCGGCATCCGTTTGTGGTCGAGATCCTGCGCATTCAGCCCGGGCAAACGCCCTACCCGTATCATTCCCACTCCGCGCAGTGGGAGTTTTATCACGTCATCGCCGGCCGCGGCTCGGTCCGCGACGAGTCGGGGAAAAATCCGGTCGCGACCGGGGACGCATTCATCTTCGGCCCGGGTGAAGCGCATCAGATCATCAACGACAGCGAGCAGGACCTCGTCCTCTACGTCATCGCGGACAATCCGGTCGGCGAATCGTCCTACATGCCCGACAGTCAAAAGTGGCTGGTCCGTTCGCCCGAGAGAAGGCTTATACGAAGCGATTCTCTGGACTATTTCGACGGCGAAGAATAACCGGCGACCTTTGATTCAAGCCGCGCATTTTGGTTTCGAAAAGCGATCCAAGGCAGAACGATGACTGAAGCCGCGGCTCCCAAATTCCTGGCCGAGCAGTTCGACGATATCGAGCAGCAGCACGAGGCGGCCAAGCTCGGGATGTGGATTTTCCTCGCGACCGAGGTGTTGTTTTTCGGCGGTCTTTTTCTCGCTTACACCGTCTATCGATATCTCTACCCGGAGGTCTTTGCCGCGGCCAGCCGGCATACCGAAGTGATCCTGGGCGGCGCCAATACCGCCATCCTTCTTTTCAGCAGCACGCTCATGGCGCTCGCCGTGCGCGCCTCTCAACTCGGCCGGCGCGGTCACCTCATCTGGCTCCTGCTCGCGACCGCGGTCCTCGGATTGATCTTCCTCGGAATCAAGGGCGTCGAATATCACAAGGACTTCGTCGAGCACCTTGTCCCGGGCTCCGCCTTCCAATGGCACGAGGTCAATCCCGGCGCGGCCGAGATTTTTTTCTGGCTCTATTTCGCGATGACGGGACTGCACGCGATTCACGTCACGGTCGGCATCATCGTCATGCTGGTGCTGGCGGTGCTCGCCTGGCGCAGGCGATTCGAGGGCGGAAACTATATGCCGGTCGAGGTCGCCGGTCTTTACTGGCACTTCGTCGACATCGTCTGGGTTTTTCTTTTCCCGCTTCTGTATCTGGCGGGTCATCGCTGATGGAAACGGTTCATCCACCGAAGTTTTATTGGACCAACTTTCTTTGGTTGCTCGGCCTGCTCGCGCTCACCTGGGGACTTGGTTACGTCAACTTCGGCGTCTTCAATCTTCCCCTCGCGCTCTTCATCTCCTTCGCAAAAACGATCCTGATCGTGCTCTTCTTCATGCACATCCGCGGGAGCAGCCGGCTGCTGCATCTTGCCGCCTTCACCGGATTGATTTGGCTCTTTCTCATGCTGCTCCTGACCCTGAGCGACTACGTCAGCCGCGGCTGGGTCCTTTCCCCGAAGTAGCTTCGCGTCCACTGGCGACCACGCGGAAAGCGAGGTAAAGAAGCGTTAGGCAAACGACGATGGCATACGCTTCATTTTCCCAGTTTCTCAAGGCTCTCGAAAAGGCCGGCGAATTGCAGCGCATCGCCACGCCGGTCGAGACCGACCTCGTGATCGCGGAATGGGCCGATCGCGAAATGAAATCGCCTAACGGCGGCAAGGCGCTCCTTTTCGAGCAGCCGCTGGTCGACGGCAAAGTGTCGAAATTCCCGGTCGCGATCAACACCATGGGCTCGGAGAAGCGGATGGCGCTCGCGCTCCAGGTCGAGAGCGTGGCGGATCTGGCGCAGGAAATTTCGCTCATCCTGAAGGCCAAGCCGCCGACCGATCTGCGCGAAGGCTGGACGCTTCTAAAACAGGGATTAAACCTGCTCCACGCCCGCCCGAAGCATGTGAAGTCCGCCGCCTGCCAGGAAGTGGTGCACCGCTTCGAGAACGGAGCCGGCGACTTTTCGTTAGGCGATCTCCCCATCCTGAAATGCTGGCCGAAGGACGGCGGCCGTTTCGTCACTTTGCCAAACGTCCATACCCGCGACCCGGAAACCGGCGCGCGCAATCTCGGGATGTACCGGATGCAGGTTTACGACGGCCTCACGACCGGGATGCATTGGCAGGTGCACAAGGTCGGCGCCCGCCACGGCAAACTTTACTACGAGCGCAACGAGCGGATGCCGGTCGCGGTCACGATCGGGGGCGATCCGGCCTACACCTTCGCCGCCACCGCTCCGCTGCCCGATGGGCTCGATGAGATTCTGTTCGCCGGTTTCATGCGCAAGAAATCGGTCGAGCTGGTCAAGTGCCTAACGAACGACCTGGAAGTGCCGGCCGATGTCGATTTCGTGCTCGAAGGCTACGTGCAGCCGGGCGAGATCCGGCCGGAGGGGCCGTTCGGCGATCACACCGGCTTCTACACCGCGGTCGAGGATTACCCGGTCTTTCATCTCACCGCCATCACCCATCGGCAGCGAAGCGGTTTACCCGACCACGATCGTCGGCATCCCGCCGATGGAAGATTTCTATCTCGGCTCGGCCAGCGTGAAGATTTTCCTGCCGGTCTTCAAAATGAACTTCCCGGAGATCGTCGACATGGCGCTGCCGGCGGAAGGCGTTTTTCACAACCTCGTTTTCGTCAGCATCCGCAAGCAATACGCCTACCAGGCCTTCAAGGTGATGCACGGCCTCTGGGGGATGGGGCAGATGATGTTCAGCAAATACATCGTGGTGGTGGATGAGGATTGCGACGTGCACAACACGAGCGAGGTCCTCTTCCGGATGTGCGCCAACACCGATCCGAAACGCGACAGCACCATCATCACCAACCCGAGCGATTCGCTCGATCACGCGCCGAGCGTGCAGAACGTCGGCTCGCACATGGGCCTCGACGCGACCCGCAAATTAGCCGGCGAAGGCTACACCCGCGGCTGGCCGGAGCTGGTGCGGATGGACGACGCGACGCGCAAGCTGGTCGACGAGCTGCAAAAGAAAACGGGTTGATCCCGCGGCGCGAGACCAACCCGTTGTGAAGCTTCTTTAGCTGGCGTTAG
The DNA here is from genome assembly GCA_963740715.1 of uncultured Verrucomicrobiae bacterium. GTDB lineage: Bacteria > Verrucomicrobiota > Verrucomicrobiia > Chthoniobacterales > UBA10450 > Palsa-1392. The sequence goes on from CAVUGD010000014.1 coordinate 61,336, forward strand.
GGCCGGCGGAAAATTCCACCAGTCGACGGATCGCGCACCAGCGCGCCTGGCGGCACGCCGCGGACATCGATGATGTTGTTCGGACCGTAAGGGCTGTAAACGTATCCCGGCGTGCCGGTGCGACGCCCGTAGGGATAACCTCCCGGAGGCGCATGGTAGTAACGCGCCTGGTCTTCCTGGACCGCCGCGCCAATGAGCGCGCCGGCCAAGGCCCCCGCTCCTGCGCCGATCGCGGCCCCGCGGACCCGTCCGGTCGCCGCGCCGCCGATGATTGCGCCCGTGGCCGCGCCAAAACCGGCGCCCTGGCCGACTGGCGTCTCACAGGAAGTCAGCATCAGCGGCAATAGAATCGCGGCCGAGACCGCTGGGATAAAATACTTTTTCATAATGATTTAGATTCGAAGTGTGAAGATGAGACGGATGTTTCCGCTCCTTATTCACCGCAGCTTCAGCAACTCCCGGCCGACGTGCAAGAATTTTGCCGGTTTGCTCAAGCCGTAGTTCCGCTCGAAAACGCGAAAGCGGTCCCGCTCCATCTGGCGCAGGAGCGCGTGATAGATCGACGACATGATCCGGGCGCCGATCATCGAGCGCCGGTCTTCGCGCGGGAGGAGCGCGCCGGCCTTGCGGAAATACTCGTGCGCCCGGTCGGCTTCGAACTGCATCAGCCTAACGAATCGATCGTCGTAGACTCGGGCCGGCGAGATCGGCTTCGCTGTAGTCAAAGCGGGCCATGTCTTCCCGCGGCAGATAAATCCGGCCGTTGGCGAGATCCTTCGCCACGTCGCGCACGATGTTGGTGACCTGAAGCGCGAGCCCGAGCTCGATCGCGTACTCGCGGCAGGCGGGATTTTTGTAACCAAAAATCTCGATGCTGACGAGCCCGACGGCGCTCGCCACGCGGTAACAATATTCGCGCAAGCCCGCGAAAGTTTCGTAGCGCGCGATGGTCAGATCCATTTCCACGCCGTCCAAAATCTCCTCCAGCATGGCCGGAGTGATCGCGTAGCGCGCGGTCAGGCCGCGCACTTCCGGCGCGAGGGGAGACTCCAGCGCGACCGGACTGTGGAGCGCGTCGCGCCAGACCTTCAACTGGCGCGCTTTCTCCTCCGCGGGCAGCTCGGTCGAGTCGGCGATATCGTCGATCAACCGGCAGTAGGCGTAGAAGATGGTGATGTCGCGCCGGCGTTCTTTGCCTAACGAGATGAAAGCGAAGGCCAGGTTCGACTGGCTGGCGCGGGTGATTTCCTCGGCGCTGGAAGGCTCGCTCGACATGGCGCTAATAACGGATCCAGGATTCGCGGTTCACCCGCCCGATTTCGCACTGCCGGAAAAGAGAAACCCAGCTCGCGAGGAGCCAGCCGGTGACAAAGGCGCGCGCCAGGACGTAGAAGATTTTCCAGAGCAAAAGCGCGAGCAGACGTTCGGTCGCGGCCGCGCGGATGACGGTGTCGGCGAGGGAGAGGAACCAGTAATGCACGGCGCAAATGATGAGGAACCAGACCAGGCGATAGGAATGTCGCCTCACGAATTGCCAATGCGCGCGGAAGGCTTCGACGAGGGTTTCATTATGGAGGACGAGCGAAACCTGCATCGCGGCAAAAGCAATCAGCAGCACCGCCATCGCGGCCCGGCCAATCGGCAAATAATCGAGCACTCCGGGCACGTCACGGAAATAGGCGACGAGCAGCGGCAGGCGGAGAAGCAGCGTGCTCGCGAGCACGACCAGGCCGAGCCATTTCATGACAAAACTGAAGCGGCGCATGGCGAAACGCAGCAGATCGCCTTCGCGGAAATGCAGTCCCTTGATCCAGGCCAGGCAGACCGTGATCAGATAAACCTGCAGGTAAACCGCGCAGAGATATTCGAAAATGAAAGCCACGGTATCGACCGCGGCGGAGGTCTGGAGGAGGTGCGCCGGTGAGAGAAATTGCGCGCGACCGGGCACCTGCCAATAGATGAACGGCTTGAGCAGCGAGGCGAAGGCGCTGATCAGGATGCCGAGGTAAATCAACCAGCCGGCGAGACCGAATTGTTTGCGCAACGCGCGCACCAGGCTGCCGTGCAGCCCGCGCCAATTCATGATCAGGAGCAGGGCGGCAAGAATCGAGAGTGGGTAGGTGGTGGCCGCGGCGTCGAAGAGGCCGGCGACCGATTCCGCGGTGTGGAGGAGGCTTTCGCGCCAGACCTGGGAGAAAAGCGGCCAATGCCACGATTCCCAAAAAGCGAACTGCTCCAGGCGCAGATCGGCCGCCGATTGCAGCGGAGTGAAGACGACAAACTGAAAAGCGGAATAGGCCAGCGCGAGAAGCGCGAAGAGGAGCCAGACGCGTTTGAAACGCAGACTGCAGCGGAAGCCATCGCGGAGCGCGACCCGCACCGGGTTGGCCAGCATGATCAGCGCGTAGCCGAAGAGCATCCCGAGCAGCGGGTAGACGCGCGGCACGGCGGAGAGCATCGCGAAATCTCCGCCTAACGAATCAGGCCCCAGTGCCGGGTGAAGGGCCAGTAGACGAACAAGCCGCGGCCGACCAGGTTTTCCTCCGGCACCGGACCCCAGTAGCGGCTGTCGTAGCTGTTGTAGCTGTTGTCGCCCATGGCGAAATAGCAGTGCGGCGGGATGACGAAAGTGCGCGTGGGCGAGCCGAGAAAAGCCTGTCCCGGCGCATAGCCCTTGTAGGGCTCCTGGGCCGACATGACGCGCCGCAGGCCGAAGCTCTTCGCCAGTTCGCCGTTGACGTAAAGTTTGGGCGAATCGATCCGCAGCTCGTCACCCGGCGTGCCCGTTAGGCGCTTGATATAAAACGGCGCGCCGGCCTGCGGGATCTTCCCGAATCCCGAGGATCTGATTGGTCCGGAAAACAAAAACATCGCCGCGATGCGGATGGACGAAATTGTAGCTGAATTTATCGACGAAAACCTGGTCGCCGGTATCGACCGCGCCGCGCGCGATGACCTGTCCCTGATGATAAGCGTTGCCGGGATAAACCTGGAAATCCTGCCGCAAAATCTCCGGCGGCGCATAAACGGTGAAGGACTGCCGATCGCAGGTGATGCGCGAGAGGGTGAAAAAGAAAAACATCTTCTTCGGGGTGATATCCAGGACCGTGTTCTCCGCGCCCGAGACGACATCGATGTAGTTGCGGCCGAAGGCGACGAAATCGAAGACCTGCTTGAAAACGTTAGGCGCGGGCGCGGTCATGGGGTGGCCGATGATGCCGTTGAGCGTCGGCTGCATCGAGCCGGTCGGAATTTTAAAGGGCTGGATGAAATAGGAACGGATTCCGATCGCGACCACGATCGCGACCAGGATGACTTCGACATTTTCGCGCCAGACGGCGTCCTTGTGCGGCGGCGTGTGCTCGGTGAGGAGGGCGTCGAGCCGCTCCGATTCTTCATGCGTCGCGCGCTGGTCGCGCGCCTTCATCGCGGCCTGCACTTTCTCGATCTGGGCGCGGAGCTCGGCCAGGACCGGCTCGCTCAGGCGATCGCGCCGGTAACGAATCAACTTCTCGGCATGGCGGATGAGAAGGTGACTGTGCTTGATGTAACGCGGCTCGAACATTGGGCGAAACGCTAGCTGAGGAACTTGGTTTGCAAAGCGGCTTTGTAGACGCTTCGCTCTGCGAAGCGCGGGGGTGAGTTTGATCGTAGCGACGCTGACGCCCGTGCCGCCCAGAGGGCGGCGTCTACAGGACGCGCCCTTTTTATTGCGTCGACCTCAGGACCTGGATGAAGGCTTCCTGCGGGATGTTGATTTTGCCGATGCTCTTCATCCGCTTTTTTCCCTCTTTCTGTTTCTCGAGCAGCTTGCGTTTGCGGGTGATGTCGCCGCCGTAGCATTTCGCGGTCACGTTTTTGCGCAGGGCGGAGATGGTTTCGCGGGCGACGATCTTGCCGCCGATCGCGGCCTGGATCGCGACCTGGTAGAGCTGGCTCGGGATCACTTCCTTGAGCTTGGAGGCGAGCTGGCGGCCGCGCGACTCGGCCCGCTCGCGGTGCACGATGGTGGAGAAAGCATCGACCGGTTCGCCGTTCACGAGGAGGTCGAGCTTGACCAGGTTGGAGGCGCGATAGCCGGCGTGCTCGTAATCCATCGAGGCGTAGCCGCGGCTGATGCTCTTAATCTTGTCGTTAAAATCGACCAGGATTTCGTTCAGCGGCAGCTCGCAATGGAGCATGACGCGCTTGGTATCGAGCGACTCGGTGTGATCCATCGTCCCGCGTTTCTCGAGGATGAGCTGGAGGATGTCGCCGATCGATTCGTTAGGGCAAAGAATGTAGGCGCGCACGATCGGCTCGCGGATTTCCTCGATCACGCTCGGGTCGGGAAGATGCGCCGGGTTGTCGACCATGCACGACTTCGTTGCGCGTGGTCAGGACTTCGTAGATCACGCTCGGGGAGGTGGCGATGATATCCATGTCGTACTCGCGCCGGAGCCGTTCCTGGATGATCTCCATGTGGAGCAGCCCGAGAAAACCGCAGCGATAACCGAAGCCGAGCGCGACCGAACTTTCCGGCTGATAAACGAAGGCGGAATCGTTCATCCGCAGTTTGCCGATGGCGGTTTTGAGATGCTCGAAGTCGGCGGTGTTGATCGGATAAATCCCGCTGAAGACCATCGGATGAATTTCCTGGAAACCGGGGAGCGGTTCCTTCGCCGGATGCCGCAGGTCGGTGATCGTGTCGCCGATCTTCAGCTCCGAAGTGGTCTTGATGTTGGCGATGATGTAGCCGACGTCGCCCGCGTTGAGGGTCGGCTGCGCGTTCATCTTCGGGGTGAAGACGCCGACCTCTTTCACCTCGTAGCGCGTGTCGGTGCTCATCACCTTGATCTGTTGATCGGCCACGACCTTTCCCGAAAAGACGCGCACGTAGGCGACCACGCCCCGGTAAATATCGAAGACGGAATCGAAGACGAGCGCGCGCAGGATGTCGTCCTTCGGCTTGGGCGGCGGCGGGATGCGATGGACCACGGCCTCGAGAATTTCCTCAATCCCGATGCCCATCTTGGCGCTGCAATCGATCGCTTCCTCCGCCGGGAATGGCGAGGATTTCCTCGAGCTGCCGATGCACGCTCGGGAGATCGGCGTTCGGCAGGTCGATCTTGTTGATCACCGGCACGATCGTTAGGCCCTGTTTATGCGCGAGGTGGACGTTGGCCACGGTCTGCGCCTCGACGCCCTGGGCCGCGTCGATGATCAGGAGCGCGCCTTCGCAGGCGGCGAGGCAGCGCGAAACTTCATAGGCGAAATCGACGTGCCCGGGCGTGTCGGAAAGATTGAGCGCGTATTCTTTTCCATCCTTCGCGGTGTAACGCATCGCGACCGGGTGGGCCTTGATCGTGATCCCGCGCTCGCGCTCGAGGTCCATCGAATCGAGGAGCTGGTCCTGCTTTTCGCGGGCGTGGATCGTGCCCGTGCGCTCGAGCAGGCGATCCGACAAAGTGGTTTTGCCGTGATCGATGTGCGCGATGATGCAGAAATTGCGGGTCAGCTCGATCGACATGAAGGGGCACACTATGCGGGCGTGCCGCGGGGTGGTCAACGGAGGGGACCCCCTCGGCGGGCAGCCTCGCTTGTCGTCTGAGTCAGAAAAAGAATTGCTAACCGCCTCGCCGAATGGTTCTATCGGCCGCCGCACTAATCTCCTGGGCTGTCACGACAACCAGAACTTCCATCCCCAGATCAAATACCGCTTACCCGTCAGAACCTATGAACTCGCCAATTCCACTCGTCTTCCGCAGCCGTGCACTTCTTTTCCTCGCGCTGCTTTTCGGCCTGGCCGAAACAGCCCTGGCCGCGACGCCGCCCGGGATTTCCCTTCTCGATCCGGTCGATCTCTCACCCGGTCCCGGACGTTTACAATCCGATCGAGTTCTCTGGAAATGATCACACTCACCGGCTTTATGTGCTGAGCGGGATCGCCGGTCCAGACGGTTTTCCAATGCCGGCTGACGCGAGCTACCGGGTAAAGGTGATCGACACGAACGCGAACCAGACGATCGCCGGGATCGATCTCGGCCTCTATCATTTCACCAATTACACGGTGCCTTTCTCTCCCAACGGCATCGCGGTCGATGATTCAACGGCCGCGGGGGGCAACAAAATCTACGTCCTTGGGACTGTGGGTAACACCTATCTGCGCAAGATCGATGGCGCGACGAATGGAAACGTCACCGGGCAGGGGACCGATTTGCAGCTAACGAACGACGGCGACCAGTTGGTCGTTAACCCTAATAATCACAAGATCTATGTTGTTTCTTACGACGGCAAGGTCACGATTGTGGACGGCCCGACCCTTACCGTCGTCGGGACGATCACCGAGCCGATCGGTCTTTACTCCCATGCCATGGTCGTCAATCCCCAGAACAACAAGGTCTTTGTTCTTGGTCCGACCATGGGGTTGATCATCGATGGCGGGGACAATAGCTACACCACTCTTGACCAGGGTTATCTTTTTTCGCGTGCCCGTCCTTCGATCCAAACTCCGGGCGGCTGTTGCTGATCGCCGCGCCGGACCCGGTGAGCACTCCAGTGCTCTACGCCCTCGATGGCACAACGGGCGAAGTGCTGAAAACCCAGCCGGACATTCCGGCTAATGTGCAGGCGTTGGCGGTTAATGCGGATTCGAACATGCTCTATCTCGGCCAGCCGTTCGATTCGCAGGCGCTGACGACGGGAAAGATTTATGGTTACTCTCTGGACAAGTTATTGCCCGCGGCGATGGACTATGAGCCCGCCGCGGCCCGCCTGGCCTTTCTCGGCACGGGGACCAGTGCTCGTCTCTATTTCCTCAACTACGACTTCTATTTCAAATCGGACCGGAACGACTACCGAAACACTGTCGGGTCCTCTCTCTGCTGAGCGGAGAAGTGCAAAAGATCACGGTTGGATATAGCCCCGGCAAGATCGCGATCAATCCGTTAACCAACCGCGTCTACGTGGCGGATCTGAAAGCGCCGGAGGTCACTGTCCTGGATGGAGAGACGCGGGAAGTGGTTGCTCACATCGGGGTGGCAGCTGCTGGGAGCGAAGCCTTTTTCGGAACGACCGTGCCGCCGCGGGATCTGGCCGTGAGTGTGGCGCGGAATCGCATTTACTCTCGCGCAGTGAGACCGATCCGACCACCTCGGTTTCGACGATGTTTATCGACGTTGATGACGGGACGAGCAACCTCCTGGTAAATTCGATCGTGGTGAACGTCGATCCAAGCTCGGCTAAGTATCCGCGGATTGCGATCGACGACACGCGGGGTTTCCTCTTCGCCACCGGTTACTCGTCGAGCGGCGATTCGTCGTATTTCGTTAAGCTCTACAGGCTAGAAAGCGTTCTCTACAACATCCCCTTGCCGGCGAATGCGGCTGGGGTCGCGGTTAACCCGGTGACGGGCTTCCTCTATCTCTCAAGCTACAGTAAAACGGCCATGATTATCAATCCGGTCGAGGCTACCGTGGCGACGGTGCAGACCGGCGCGCCCGGGCGGTCGCGATCAATGCAAACGAACCGGATCTTCGTCGCGCAAGGCAATCAGGACAACGAGGTCGCGGTTATAAACGGCGCGACGGGTGAGAAAGAGGCGACGATTGCAAACACTGACGCGAATGCAGGCGACGCAGTGAGGGATGTTGCGGTCGACGATGTGACGAACACGCTTTTTGTGGGCGACGATTCCAATCGGGAAGAAGCAGCCGGCCGGATCACCGTTTTCGACGCCGCGAACGATTACGCATTTCTGGGCCAGGTGGATGTCGGCCGCTACCCGGAGCATCTCGCGTTTGACACCAAGACACGGCAATTGCTGGTCGCTAACAGCCAGGATGGCACTCTCTCTGTGCTGCAAAGCGCAACGCCGGCTCCGCCGGATCGGATGGCTAACATCTCGACTCGGCTTGGCGTCGAGACCGAGGACAACGTCCTCATTGGTGGATTCATCGTTAGCGGACCAGTGGGCTCAACAAAACAGGTTCTCATCCGGGGCATCGGGCCTTCTCTGACTGCGTTAGGGGTTCCGGGAGCGATGGCTGATCCCGCGCTCGAATTACACGACAGCGCGACCACCCTGACGACGAACGACAATAGGAAGATCAAACCGAACGGGTCAAAGCGAGCAGGCGGCGATCGAAGCGACTGGGCTAGCGCCTGGCGACGATCTTGAATCCGCGATCCTAGTGGACCTCGCTCCGGGCTTTACACCGCGATGATGAGCGGAGCAGCGAATCGAACTGGGGTAGGCCTGGTGGAGGTTTACGACCTGGACGGAGAGCGAGACGACGAAAATGGTCAACATCTCGACCCGGGGAGACGATGGGCTCCGACGACGATGTCATGATCGGTGGAGTCATTGTCAACGGAGCGAATCCGACGCGCGTCCTTCTCCGTGCGATTGGGCCAACGTTGACGGACCTGGGGGTGGCTGACGCTTTGCAGGATCCTTTTCTTGGAACTGCATGACAGCCAGGGCGGGTTGATCATGGCAAACGACAACTGGCAGGATGACAATCAAGCTGCAGATCGCCGCGACCGGCCTCGCGCCAACGGACCGACCGTGAGAGCGCGATCCTCGCAACGCTCTACCCTTCGAATTATACCGCGATCGTTAGGGGCTTAAGGATGATACGACGGGCGTTGGTCTGGTTGAGGCTTATTATTCTGCCCTGACTTTACCAGCGCCGGTGCTTCGGGGATATCGTTAGGCAAAGTTCGCGATCGCCGTCTCGATAAGACGGTCGATGTCTCTTCAGCTCCCGCGACCGTGACGTTGAGGTCGCGCAGGAGGCCGTCCTGCAGGCCGTAGATCCAGCCGTGCACGGCCAGCTCCTGGCCGCGCTCCCAGGCGTCGAGCGCGATGGTGGTCTGGCAGACGTTGGCGACTTGCTCGATCACGTTGAGCTCGCAGAGGCGGTTGGCCGCTTCAGTTCGTCGCTCGCCGTTCGGCGATCTGGCTTCGTGTTTTTGCCGCACGTCCTGAACGTGGCGCAGCCAGTTGTCGCTCAAGCCGAGCCGATCGCGCCGGAGCGCCGCGCCGCACGCCGCTGCAGCCGTAGTGACCGCAGACGATGATGTGTCGCACTTTCAGCAGGTCGACCGCGAATTGCATGACCGACAAACAATTCAGGTCGGTGTGGACGACGATGTTGGCGACGTTGCGATGGACGAAAAGTTCGCCCGGCGAGAGATCGACGATTTCGTTCGCCGGGACGCGGCTGTCGGCGCAGCCGATCCAGAGATATTGCGGCGATTGCTGGCGCGAAAGCTCGAGAAAGAAATCCGGCTCCTGCCGGCGGATCCGTTCGGCCCAGGCTTTATTTTTTTCGAAGAGGTGATGAGCTTTGACATATAAAAGTGCAGACCGTTGTGGGCAATACGATCATGCGAGACGGCGCACAAATCGAGTCCGATGAACGGGCTGGAAATGGTGGCGCTCGTAGAGCGGGATGACGCGGCCGTGCTTGGCATCGACTTCGAGATCGAGCGCGGCCCAGCCGCGCTCGTTCCGCGCCTCTGATCACGGCTGCGAACAAGGCCGATCCGGTTCCGCGCTCGCGCCAAGCCGGGAGCACGTAAAGTTCATCCAGCCAGCCGCTCCAGCCGCCATGTTCGAGGCTGAGGATGCAGGCGCCGTAGGCGACGCCGATCGGTTTGCCATCGGCGAGCGCGACGAGGACAAAGCCGTGCGCCGGCTGGGCCAGCAAGATCTTTAAGCCGCGACCAACTCCTCCGGCGAACGCTGGACGTCATGCTCCGCGAGCTGCTTTTGGAACAATGCCGCTACCGCGTCGATTCTGTCGGCCGCGAGCGGTTGGATGTCGTGCTCGCTCATGAAATCGGCAGCTCCCAACGCCAGATCGACCCATCTTCGGGATCGTCGATCGTTCCCTTCATTTGAAACCGCACTTCCGAGAATCCTGGCCGAGGCGTTCTCTGCGGGCGCGGTATGAGCGCGCACCGTCCGCACCGCGCCGCTGGCGGGGGCGTGCGCGATGAGCAATCGGGCCGCGGCCGTTGCGTAGCCACGACTGGTATAGCCCGGCGCGATCGCGTAGGAGATTTCCACCATGCCTTCCGCATCCGGCGGACCATTGAAACTGGCCAGGCCGATCATCCGTTTTTCTTCGCCGAGCAGAATGCCGAAACCGTCGCGCCAGGAATCGACCTCCGCGGATTTCCTGACGTATTCCTGGAAGTTTTCCGAAACTTCGGGGCCGCCGAGAAATTCCCGGACGCCCTCGGCGACGGCGACGCCGAATTGCGCTTCGTAAACGCTCCGGCCACGCGAGAAGAGCCCGGAGATGATCGGGAGTGTGGGGCAACAGCCTAACGTTCACTTTTTCACGGGCTGCTTCAGCAGATACTCGAGCAAGCGTCCGGTTATAATCCTGGGCGTAGGCGCGGGCGCGCAGGTTGAAACTGAAGTTCTGCGAGCGGGTGGTGAAAATGCCGAAAGCGTTGCCGGATGAACTTGGTCCCATAAATTTCTTTCAGGCGCGGGATAACGCTCGACCCCGGGCGTGGTTTTGTGGCGATCCGTCGCGATGAAACGAAAATCGCGCCGCTTGATCGCCGCGCGAGCGTCCTCCTGCGGATGGGCAAACTCCGGGTAAAGAAGATCGATCCCGGCAAACGAATCCTGGCCCGGGAGAGGCGAAGCGAAAGCCATCCCGATGACGAGAAGAGATGCACGCGGCCAGGAATCGATTCATCGGCGCAGCGCAACATACGATCTCGCAAGCGCCCGGCCAGCGTAACCGCGCCCTACGAAAAGAGGCGCGCCGCTTTCGCGGCGCGCCTCTTGCGAGTTCCAGCTTTGAGTCCTGCGGCTACTTCTCGTAGCGCTTGGAGACTTCGGCCCAGTTGACCGTGTTCCACCAGGCCTTGAGATAGTCGGGCCGGCGGTTCTGATAGTTCAGATAGTAGGCGTGCTCCCAGACGTCGACGCCCGAGGATCGGCGTGTTGCCGTCCATCAGCGGGCTGTCCTGGTTCGCGGTCGAGACGATTTCCAGCTTGCCGCTCTTGTTCTTGATCAGCCAGGCCCAGCCGCTGCCGAAACGTGTCACGCCGGCGTCGGCCAGCTTTTCCTTGAAGGCGTCGAAGCTGCCGAAGGTCGATTTGATGGCGTCGGCCAGTTTGCCGGTCGGCTCGCCGCCGCCGTTCGGGCCCATGATTTTCCAGAACAGCGAGTGGTTGGCGTGGCCGCCGCCGTTGTTGCGCACCGCGGTGCGGATGTCTTCCGGGACCGCGCTCGAGGTTGCCGATCAGATCCTCGATCGACTTGCCTTCGAGGTCGGCGTTTGCCTTCGAGCGCCTTGTTCAGGTTGGTGACGTAGGCCTGGTGATGCTTGTCGTGATGGATCTCCATCGTCTTCGCATCGATGTGCGGCTCGAGCGCGTCGTTCGGGTAGGGTAATTTGGGTAGTTCGTATGCCATAAGGGCTGAAATTTCGGGCCGGGTTGGCGCGCTTGGGTAGTGCTTTTTTTCCGCGCGCGGCGCCGGGCGCCGCTGACTTGCGCAAGCGGGGGGCAGAGGTTACTTCCACCGAGTTTGACCATGGAAAAAATCTCCGTCCGCCGGCTGGCGAATCTGTTTCTCTCGCTGGTCTCGTCTGCGTTTGCCTTCGCCGCCTGCCAGAAGAAAATCCGAGACCGCCGCGCCCGCTTCCCCGCTCCTCGGCCGACCGCCGGCAGTCCCGCGCGTCCAGGCTCGCGCCCGCCATCACCGGGCCGGTCACGCCCGCGCTCGTGAAGCAGGAAGCGGATTCGATCACCCACTATCTTCATTTCCCGAAAGATGCCGGCGGCCGCGAAGCTCGACGGCGCGGTCCAGTTCTACTGCGACATCACCGAGAACGGCATCGTCGAGACGATCCACGCCCTGGTCGGCGAACAACGATGTCTTCAAAGACGCGGTGCAGACGGCGCTCGACTGGGGCCGCTTCACCCCGGCGACCGTCAACGGCCAGCCGGTGCGGGTTTATCTTGGCGGCACGGTCCTGTTCCTCCACCAGAACGGCGAAGAGGTGATCGTGGTCTCGCTCGCGACCCACGATCGCGACCGGGTCGGGCAAGCTGGCGAACTACATTCAGCCGCAGTTGGTCGGCGGGCTGCGCCACGCGCTCCAGAAAGAAATCAGCTCGCTGACCCAGGGCATTCTGGTCTCGGGCAAAGCGGAAGTGGTGGTGAGCGTCGATGCCAAGGGCGAGGTCACCGGCACCTCCGGCGATTTCGGAGAATCCGAAAGGCAGCGGGCTTGGGAGTCTTGCTCGATAGCGCGGTCAGGAAAGCGCAGTTCACGCCCGCCTACGAGAACGGCAAGCCGGCCGCCGGCGGCGATCAACGTGGTGGCGAATTTTCGCGGTTTTAGCGCGTCGAGAGCGGCGCCGCTTAGGAAGGGGAAACGTCAACGCTCAACGCTCAACGTAACGTTCAGAAGAGCGCGATTGCGCTCTCTGATTGAAACGTTGAGCGTGAGCCGTTGGACGTCGAACGTTTTCCCCTGACTGTACTCCGTCTGCCCATCGTCATCGGCCATCTTCTTGAAATGAAGCTGGCCGACGCGGCGCCCATCGGTTTGGGAAACGGTCACGATGTAATCCTCGATCGGCACCTGCTCGCCCTGCTTCGGGAAGATGGCCTAGCAAGTGGGTCACATAGCCGCCGACCGTGCTGACATCGGCGTTCTCCAGCTCGATATCGGCCAGGTCGCGCAGCTCGTAGAGCCCGAGCCCGCCATCGACCATGAATTCGTGGTCGTTGATCTTGCGAAACTCCGCCTTCTCGGCGTCGAACTCGTCCTGGATGTCGCCGACGAATTCCTCGAGCACGTTCTCCATCGTCACCATCCCGACCGTGCCGCCGTATTCGTCGACCACGATCGCGAGATGGGCGTGCCTGCCGAGGAAGAGATTGAGCAGTTTCTCCAGCGACATCATTTCCGGCACCGGGATGAGCTCGCGCTTGATCTTCATCAGGTCGGGCTGCCGGGTCGCGCATCATCGGCACCAGCTCCTTGATGTGGATGAGGCCGATGGTGTTATCGAGATGCCCGCGGCAGAGCGGGAAACGGGTGTGCCGCGATTCGAGCGCCTTGCTTCACGTTGTCGTCGAAGCTCTCCTCGATATCGAGATAAACCACCTCGCCCCGCGGCGTCATGATATCGCGCACGACCCGGCGCCGCATGTCGAGCGCGTTGACCAGGATGTCGCGCCCGATCGAGGAGACCTCGTCGGATTTTTCGCTCTCGTCGAGGATCAGCGCGCAGCTCTTCCTCGCTGTGCGCGAGCTCGCCTTCCTTCACCGGCTCGGTGCGCAGGATGTGTTTCAGGACCCAGTTCGAGGAGGCGTTCAGGAACCAGATCGCCGGTTTGAAGAGGATGTAGAACAACCGCAGCGGCCGCGCTCACGATCAGCGTCGTCGGCAGCGGTTTGCGGATGGCGAGAATCTTCGGCGCCTGTTCGCCGAGCACGATGTGGAGAAACGTGATGACCGAGAAGGCGACGCAGGAACGAAATCGAGGTGATGATCGGTCGGCGAGGTGATGCCGACGAGGGCAAAAACCGGCTGCAGCATCTGCGCGAGAAACGGTTCGCCCACCCAGCCGAGCCCGAGGCTGGCGAGGGTGATCCCGAGCTGGCAGGCCGAAAGATAAGCGTCGAGATCGCCCGCCACCGTTTGCGCCTTGGCCGCGCGCGTGTTGCCTTCGTCGGCCAGCGCTTCGAGCTGGCTCATCCGGATTTTGACGAGGGCAAACTCCGCCGCCACGAAAAAGCCGTTCAGGAAAACGAGCGCGCCAATCGCCGCCAGCTTGCCGAGGAGAAGCGCGGGCGAATCCCAATGCTCGGCGACGCCCTCGGCGAGTGTCGCGAGGGCCAGAAATGGAAATGAAAAATTCATGGAGCGGATGCGGAGGAAGCACCCGAGAGCCGCGCCGGCGGCGGGCTACCAGCTCGACTTCGTCACACCGGGAATGAGACCGGCGGAAGCGAGCTCGCGGAAGGTCAGGCGGGAAATCTTGAAACGGCGAATGAAAGCGCGGCGGCGGCCGCTCACCTGGCAGCGATTGACCACCCGGGTCGGGCTGGCATCGCGCGGCAGTTGCGAGAGGCCGATGTAATCCTTTTTCGCCTTCAGCTCAGCGCGAAGGGCGGCATATTTCTCCACCGTCTTGCGCTTGCGTTCGTTGCGATTAATCCAGGAAGTTTTCGCCATAAGGAACGCGGAAGTTAGCGGGAAAAGCCGGTCGCGCAACCGATTTCTCGCCCTTCCGACGACCCGGCGAGCGCATTCAAAATCGGACCGGCCCGGGCGATTTGCGAAAATCTCTCCAAAACCAGGAGCCAGCAGCCGCTTTTCCGAGGTATGTTTCGCGCAATGCAGAGTGAAAAGCGTTGAATGAGAAAACAGATGATGGGAAGGAATGCTTCGCCGCGTCCGAATACTTTCACTCCCTTGAATTGGTCGTGTCTTCACACCGCCCCAAAGCAAGAAAATAAGGTTGCACAGCTCCTCACGCGGGAGCTTGAACTCGAAACCTTCGCCCCGCGCATTCGATTTCGCCGGATGCGTGCTGGGCAACCGGTCTGGACGACGGAGGCGCTTTTCCCTGGCTACCTTTTTGCGCGGTTCGAATATTCCGAGCGTCGGCGTCAGATCAATTCTCTCCCTGGTGTGACCAGCGTGGTCCATTTCGGAGAGCAAATTTCGCCGGTAGACGACACCGTGATGTCAGATCTGCGAGCGCTTGTCAGCGACAACGAAACGGTGGAGGTCAACGCCGATCCACAGCCGGGATCGGAGGTGGTGATTACAGGAGGGCCGCTCTCGTGGCCTGCGGGTGCTTGTCACCCGGATCATGCCTGCGCGGCAACGGATCGCGGTGCTCCTGGAACTACTTGGTGCGCAGCGGGAAATCGAGCTCGAGCGCGATCGGGTTCTGCCGATAAATCCGAGAGGCCAATGCTGATCGGAGATCAAGGCATGCGGAAACAGTTGGCTAGCTGCTGACGGCAGGACAGTCGGAGTGGAAACCAAATCTAGACGGCCTGTGGAGGCGCAAGAATGGAACGGTTGCGGCGTCGTCAGCCTAGGGGAGCGTTTGAATATTTCCGCGCAGGGAACGTCTGAGAAGCGATTATGGCAGGACAGGTCGCTCCAGAAATCTTTTTAGTCTTTGCCTGGGTTTCAACGCCATGTTTCCGTCAGCTGGACTGAAGCAGGATAACGCGAATCGATTTTTTCGGGCGATTGCCAATTATGTGCAGATCAGGCCTGTCGCTTGCTTACCTGACCCGTGGCCGAGGATATTGGAGGCCGACCTGGATGTCGCTTCAAAATGAAGAAACTACGTAACCCGCGCGCTGATCGGCCCATTTTCGAAGAGGGACCTCGTTTTCCGCAACGGTGCTTCCGCTTGGGATCCAGGAACGGTGCGCTGGTGGTGCGATGCGTATGTTCCCCAGCCGGTGATTCGATCGGCGTGACCCGTTTTTCAGTTGGCCCAGCGTGCCGAATTTTACAGAGGAACCGGGCGAGTCCAAACACCTCAACGCGGGCGGTTTTTCATTGACATTAGAGAGCATTAGTAGTGCTCTCTGATAACGCTAGTGTTTATAGCAACTCACCCCTCCGCTCTACTTCCACAATTTCGAACCCCAGGAAAATTAAGATGATTAATACACGTCTTGTCTCCAAATTGAGGCAACCGACCAAGGGCGGCAGCATGCCCGGATTCCGGAAAAGGCCAGCCCCAGCGTCTTCCTCGACTCGATCCTATGCGTCTGCGTTCTATTCCCCGACGTATCAGCAGAAGGTCCGGTTCCGAGCCGCGCAACCGAGAACATGCTGCCTGCAGATATTTCCCATCCAAGCAAGAACGGTCTTTGGGAATCGCAACCGGCCTTTCGTGGCCACGCCTTCGACCGCCCCGCTCCGTCCGAGGCTGCTCAATCGGCCCGCACCCTTGCAGCCACGATCACGTGTCGATTCCCTCTTTGGAAGCGTGTGCTGGATCTCACCCTGGTCATTCTCACCCTCTGCCTCTGGCTCCCGGTCATGCTGCTGGTCGCGGGGTTGATCAAGCTTGTCTCGCCTGGCCCCGTTTTTTACCGACAATCCCGTATCGGTTTCCGGGGGCGGCGTTTCATGATTTTCAAATTCCGGAGCATGAGGGTGAATGCCGAAACCGTAACGCACGAAGATTACCTCGGGAACCTGATGCGCAATGAAGCGCCGATGACAAAATTGGATGCAACGGATTCGCGTCTGATCGTCTTCGGACGCTGGCTCCGGGCCACTGGCTTGGACGAGCTACCGCAAATTTTCAACGTCATCCAAGGCGATATGTCGCTGGTGGGACCTCGCCCCTGCACCGATCGCGAGTTTGAGCAGTATTTGCCCTGGCAGACAGCACGGGTCAGCGCGCCCCCGGGGTTGACCGGATACTGGCAGGTCAACGGCAAGAATAAGACGACCTTTAATCAGATGATGCGGATGGATCTGTATTACGCC
>CAVUGD010000015.1:0-166379 GCA_963740715.1 uncultured Verrucomicrobiae bacterium
CCCGAGTTGCGGTCACACCGTGGAGACGGCCGGGCTCGAGCCTTTTGCCAAAGTGAATTGCCCGGGTTGCGGCGAACAGTTGCGGGTCGAGCGGGTTTTTGAAAATTATCTCGTGGTCGAGCCCCTCGGGACCGGCGGGATGGGCTCGGTTTACAAGGCGCGCGACACGCGGCTCAACCGCTTTGTCGCCCTCAAGCTCCTGCGCAAGGAATTCGCCGGCGACGCCGAGTTCACCGCCAAGCTGCAGGACGAGGCGCGCATCACCGCCTCGATCAAGCACCCGCATGTCGTCGAGGTCTATTCGGTCGGCGAAGACCACGGGCAATTTTATGTCGTGATGGAGCTGGTCGATGGGGGCAGTCTCGACGATCGGATCGAAGACGAAAAGCGCATTTCCGAATTGGAGATGCTCGAGGTCGGTCTCCAGGTCGCGAAGGGTTTGGAGGCCGCGCTCAAAGCCGGGCTGATTCATCGCGACATTAAACCGGGCAACATTCTCTTCACCGACCGGCATACGGCCAAGATCGTGGACTTCGGTCTTGCCCTCCTCGCGGCGGCGCACGCCGAAACCGAAGGCGAGATCTGGGGCACGCCTTATTACGTCGCGCCCGAGCGCCTAACGAACACGAAGGAAACCTTCGTGAGCGATCTCTACAGTCTCGGCGCCACCCTTTTTCACGCCGTCTCCGGCCAGCCGATTTTTGCCGAGGAAACCCAGTCCGCCGCCGAGCTGAAGAAGTTGAAATCGGATCCGCCCGGGCTGCGGACGCGGTTGCCGGAAATTTCCGAGGAAACAGCCGCCGTCATCGACCGGATGTTGCGACCGAATCCGGCGGATCGTCAGAATTCCTACGAGGAATTGATCGCGGAACTGCAATCCGCGAACGCCGCGGTGCTGGCGCGGGAGGAGGAATTGCGCGCCCGCTGGGGCTGGCCACGGCGGGTGGCGGTGTCGTTAGGCGTGCTCGTCGCCCTGGGCGGGATCGGTTACGGACTTTCTCTCGGCTGGAAACACCTGCCACGCCCAACGCTCCGCCTCCCCGCCGGGGTCGGCGCAGACGCGACCGCGACGCCGATTCCCGATCTGCAGGCGCAGGTGGCGCCGGCCCGCCGCGAGCTGGCCGCCGGCCAATACGGCACGGCCGAAGGGCATTTTCGCGAGCTCGCGCAGATCGATCCCGCGATTGAACCGGCGGCTGAGCTTTGCGCCGCGCTTGCAGATGTGGGAACGCGGCGAGTTCAGCCAGGCCACCGCGATTTTCGAGCGCTTCGTGAAATACGAACCACCGCCCCGGTTTGCCTGGCTCAAGGAAATGCGCCGCCTCGCCCAGGATCGGCTGGCCGATTATCGGCTCTACGCCGAATGGGAGAAAAACCGCGATTCGACGAAGGACCCGGAGGTTGGGTTGAAAAAAATTCGCGCCCTTGCCGGGAAACTGAAGGCGAAAGGCGCGCTCGCCTTCCGCGTGGCGGACGAAGAGGCGCGGCTCGCCGCGCAAGGGCAGGAAATCGCGACCAGGCGCGCGGCCGAGGAAAAAAAGCGCGACGCGGAAGACAAGAAACGCGCCGCGGAAGAGGCTCCGCGCTGGCAGGCCGCGCTTAGGGCGGAGCGGAAGCCGCTCGCGGCCTACCGATTTGAAAACGCGCTCGCGATTCTGGAGTCGGCCAAGATCGAGGCGAAATCGCTTCAGGCCGAGCGCGCGCAGGAATTGCAGCGCGTGCGGTGGCTGGCGGAATGGAAAACCCGGTTGATCAGCGACATCAACAAGACCGGCTACGGCGGCGTCGTGACCGACCGGCAAGGGGTGCGCTACGAGGGACCGGTGCGGCGGGCCACGCCGGACAAATTCGAGCTCAAGACGCGCTACGGCAACGTCATGACCGACTGGCTGAATCTTTCGCCCGAGATGTTGCTCAAGATGTCGACCGCTTTCATTCGCCCGGGCGCGGCGGAAATTCCCGAGCGGCAATGGCTGAGCGCGATTTTCGCCGCCCAGACCGGACAACAGGCGGCGGCAAAGGAGCTCGCCGGCAAAGCGGCCGAGGCGAAAGCGGAGTTTCGCGATCTTCTCTCGCGCTACTTTCCCGAGGCGAAAAAGTAGCTGGCGCGTCATTTGCTCCTCTGCAGGGATGCGTTGGCTCTGTTTCGTGGCGATTCTTGTTTCGGCGACAGCCGCAGCCGGGCCGCTTCCGCTCACGAACAAGGAAATCGCCCTCATGCTGCGCTCCGGCTACTCGAGCGAGAATGTGTTCGCGGAGCTCCAGAACCGGCGTGTGCTCGAACCCTTCGATCCGGCGCTCAAAAAATCGATGGTCGAGTTCGGCGCCAGCGCGCAACTGGTCGCGGTGCTCGAAAGCGGCGTTTATCTCGTTTCCAATTCCGAGGCCGACAAAGCCAAGACTCGCGAAGCCGAGATCGCGGCGAAGCGGCAGGCCCAGGTCGAGCAGGATCGAAAGCTCAACACTCTGATCCAGGCGCAGCAAGCGCAGGCTCGCGCCCAGACTCCGGCGGCGCCGCCGCCCGCGGGCGAGACACTCATCCTCGAGGCCTTGAAATCGAGGCTCGTTCGTTGTCGCGACGGCACGACCACCCGGGCCGACGGTTCCGAGTTGGAGAAGAAGAAATACGTCGCCCTTTATTACTCGGCACACTGGTGCGGGCCGTGCCGCAAATTCACCCCGCAACTGATCGAGTTCTACAACCGGTTCGCAGCTGCGCATCCAGATTTCGAAATTGTTTTCGTGAGTTCCGATCGTTCGCGTTTTGGCTGGGAGACTTACATCCGGGAAACGAAAATGCCGTGGCTGGCGGTTGATTACGATCAGGTGAGTGAGCTGGCGGGGATCAAGGACCTGGGGGGCGCAAGTATCCCGTCGCTCCTCGTGCTCGACAGCGGCAGCCGTGTCGTGGCGAGCAGCTACGATGGCGAGAAATATCTCGGACCGCAAAACGCGATCGCCGCGCTGGATAAGATTTACGGAGAAGGCGGCGCCGCTCCGATCGCTGCTCGTTAGGCTGGCGGGCTACACCCGGGTCGAAGGAAGAGAGACGCTCGACGAGACTGCCGGTGTTCTGAGCAAGTCAGTCATGGCGCAAAAAGCGGCCGGGAAAGTTCTTCAATAATTCCCGTTCGACCGCTATTTTCGCCGGGATGAAATTGTTCTCCTGCAGAATCGCCGCGCTCTCTCTTAGCCTGCTGATGAGTTCGACCGCGGCGCCCCGGGCCGCTGGCGTGCCGATAAAAACCTTCGATCTCCAGGCTTTTCGCCTCCTCACCGATGCGGCGCGCGGGAGGGTCTATGCCACGGTCTGGGGCGATTATTCGTTGGCCGTGATCGATACCGCGACTCTCTCGGTCATTAAGAGTATCCCTCTCGCCACCCAGCCGGCAGGGATGGCTATCTCGCCGGACGGCGCCAAACTTTACGTCGCTTTGGGGGTGCAGTCGGAGATCGCGGTTGTCGATCTCAATACCCTGGGATTGTTACCATGCCTAACGACCACCGCCCCGCCCGCTGAGCTGGCCGTCGGGTTACAAAATCGCCTCTATATGAGCCCGCTCTTTGGGGGCGATTCCATCGAGCAGTTGGACGCGACCACGGGCGAGAAGCAGGCTGCCATCCATTTGGACGCGACAGGCTTTCTCCAGATGAGTCCGGATCGTTCCACCCTTTTCTATGGCGGGGGAGATACCACCGGTCCCACGTTGGACAGGTTTGACGTCTCGACTGCGACTGCAGCGCTCCTCCAGAATGTGAGCCTTTACGGTTACGGGCGCTTTCTGACGGTGAGTCACAATGGCCAACTCCTTTGCTATTCCAACGGGGATCCCAATCTGCCTCAGCGCCGCGCCCCGGATTTGGAGGCGCTCATGGGCACGTTTCAGATTCCCGGCGCGCTCAGCCCTCGCGCCATGGCTTACAGCCCCGACGATGCCGCCGCCTTCGTCGGGACCGAGGCTTTCGGAGGCCCCTCGCCGGCCGGGCTCTTTGCTTTCAGTACGCGGCGGTTCAGCCAGCTCTTTGAGTTGGAACCCAGCGGGAGCTTTTCTTACCCGATCACCAGCATGGCCACGGATGCAGCCGGCCGCTACCTCTTCGTCGCGTTGAACCAGGGCATCCAGGTCTTCGACCTGAGCGCAAAATTTGCCCAGGCGGCGACCGGGAACGTCGGAGACGCGCTCACCTACCAGGTCACTTTTGATTTTCCGGTCACGACCTTTACCGCGGCCGATCTTCCGCCAGGACTTACGATTGATTCGGTCACCGGTCTGATCTCCGGAACACCCACGGTGCATGGCGCCTATTCCCCTGGTCACCGGGACTTTCCTGGCCAGGACAGAATCAAAGGAAATCGGGTTCAGCATTTATCCTGCTTCTCGGCCGCTCAACATCTCCACCCGGCTGAAGGTGCAAACTGGGAACGATGTGCTGATCGCGGGGTTCATCGTGCAGGGCAACACCGGCGAAAATATTGTCGTTCGCGCCATCGGACCGAGCTTGGCCTCGGCGGGTCAACCCATTGAAGGGCGGCTGGCCGATCCCACCCTCGAATTGCACGATGCCACCGGCGCGCTGATTGCCGCCAACGATGACTGGGAGAGCGATTCGCAAGCGGAGCAACTGACCGCACTGCAAATTGCGCCGACGGATCCGAAGGAAGCAGCGCTGTTTCGCGCCTTATCGCCCGGTGCGTATACGGTCATCGTGCAAGGCGCTGCCGGGACGACCGGGATTGGCTTGGCGGAGGTTTATGATGTCGGGATGAACCAAACGCAGCGGCTCGCGAATATTTCCACGCGTGGCCGGGTCGAGACTGGTGACAACGTCATGATCGGCGGGGTCATTATTGCCGGACCCGACGATGCGACGATGTTGATCCGAGCGATTGCTCCATCTCTCGAGGCGGTCGGATTGACAGGCGTTCTTCCTGATCCGCAGCTCGATCTTTATGATGCTCAGGGAACGAAAATCGACTCGAACAACAACTGGCGGGAATCGAGCGAGCCAGAGATTTTGGCCACTGGGATTGCGCCCTTCAACGATCGCGAATCGGCCATCCTGAGCACGCTTGGACCGGGTGGTTACACCGCGATTGTGAGCGGGGCCGGTGAGACGACCGGAGTCGCGCTGGTCGAGGCGTACAATCTGCCCTAATCGTCCGCCCGGTGACGGTATCCGGTCACAAATTCGCGGCGGAAGCTGTCGAAAGCACCCGCTTCGATGGCGCGTTGTGCGCGCCGCATGAGCTCGAGGTAGAAGTGGAGATTGTGCAGCGTGACCAGCCGGAGACCGAGGATCTCTTCGGCTTTGATCAAGTGGCGCAGATAGCCGCGGGTAAATTCACGGCAGGCCGGGCAGGGGCAGCCTTCTTCGATCGGGCCCTTCTGCATGGTGAACTCGGCGTTCTTTAAATTGAGCGTGCCGGCGGCGGTAAAGGCGGTCCCGTTCCGCGCCAAGCGCGGTCGGCAGGACGCAATCAAACATGTCGACCCCGCGCGCGATCAGCTCGAGCAATTGCGGCGGCGTGCCGAGGCCCATCGCGTAGCGCGGCTTGTCGTTAGGCAAAAACGGCTCGCTCCATTCCACCGCCTGCATCATTTCCGGCTCCGGCTCGCCCACGCTGACGCCGCCGATCGCGTAGCCGTCGAAACCGACCTGCACCGTCGCCTCCGCGCTCGCCCGGCGCAGGTCCTCAAAGGTCCCGCCCTGCACGATGCCAAAGAGAAGCTGCCGCGGCCCCCTCCCCCGTTCGACGTTCGACGTTCAGCGTTCGACGTTCAACGTTCGCTTCCTTGCACCTCGCGGCCCAGCGCGCGGTCAGCTCCAAACTGCGCGCCGCGTAATCATGCTCGCACGGATAAGGCGGGCACTCGTCCAGCACCATCGCGATGTCGCTCCCGAGCGCGGCCTGGATTTCCATCGCGATCTCCGGCGAGATGAAAGTCGGCGTGCCGTCGAGATGGTTTTGAAAATGCGCGCCCTCTTCCGTGATCTTGCGAATCTTGGCGAGCGAGAAAATCTGATAACCGCCGCTATCGGTCAGGATCGGTCCGTTCCAATTCATGAAGCGATGCAGCCCGCCGAAGTGCCGCATCACCTCCATCCCCGGCCTAACGAAAAGGTGATAGGTGTTCCCGAGAATAATCTGCGCCTCGAGCTCCCGCAGTTCGCACGGGCTGACCCCTTTCACGCTCCCCTGCGTTCCGACCGGCATGAAAGCCGGGGTCTCGATCACGCCGTGTGCGGTCGTGAGGCGGCCGCGGCGCGCTTTCGAGGCGAAATCAGTCGAATGGAGTTCGAACATGGCAGCTATGTGCTGGAATCCCCCGCTTTGCGCAACCGCATCACGGGCCCGAAGCCGCCCTTCTCTGCGCGGCAAGGTCCTGCTTCCTGAGTTTGTGTTTGACGCCGCTTCGCGCCGCAGCGGAGCATCCCCGGCTGTGACTCCGCCGACTCGAAACCGTGATCTCGCGCGGCGTGTGCGATCGCTCTTCGTCTACGTCTACTGGCCGGCGGTGGCGTTGATTTTCGGGTGGGCCATCTGGCTCCGATTTTCCCTGCCCGCGACGCCAATCGCCGATCCTGATACCTGGGGCTATCTGTCGCCGGCCATGGGCAAGCTCCTCGGCACAGGTTGGGAGCATCATCTTCGGAATTATCTTTATCCCGGCTTTCTCTATCTCCTTCTCCGGGTCTTCAATGACTTCAGCGCCATCACCGTCACGCAGCATCTCCTTGGAGTTGCGGCGGGCGGTTTGTTTTTGGTTGTCTGGCGGCGAACGCGCGACTTCGCTACGCCATCGCGAATGCCTCGCGAGGTTCATGCCGTGATCGGTCTGGGAGCGGTGACGATCTATCTCTTCGCGCTGGATTCGATGCGTTTTGAGACAAGCATCCGGCCGGAAGGCATCACCCCGTTCCTCGTCATGCTCAACATTTGGCTCGTGATGGAGTTTGGCTACCGCTGTTGGGTGCGGCGGACGGAACGGATGCCGCTGGCGCTGGGATGGGCAGGCGTCGGTAGTGCCGTGATCTTAAGCCTGGCGAGGCCGAGCGTCGCGCTCGCGGCGACGGGCGCCTTGGTTCCGGTCGCAGCTGGACTTTTTCGTCGCTTCCCTTTCCGGAGCAAACTCGCTTTGGTCGGCGGCTCGCTCGCGGTGGCCGGCATTTTGCTCTTGCCGGAGCAATTTCTGGCGCGCGGCGACGATGATGCCGAAACCTTTCTCCCCACCGAGTTGTTTATGATTCACGCTGCCATTATCCGCGACCAAATAGCGGCCGACGTAGCCAGTGGCGAATCGTTGCCTTACGCCACGGATTGGTTGCGCCGAACGGAGCGGAGACTTACCGCCGAGATCACGAAGTCTGCTGCTGAACGACCCTACCCGACCCTCGGTCTGCAGCCGGACTACCTGATGTTTGACCCAAACTCGTTCCACGCCGGGATTCAGCGGGAATTCCGCGGGCGGTCAGATGAGATGTGCGATTTTTATCAATTCTATTACTGGCGCACCTGGCGGGAGCAGCCCAAACGGATGCTGGCCAAGGTCGCGCGGCAGTTCGGCGTGTTCTACGCCTCGCCTTGTCCGGCATATCATCTGACGAAAACCTGGCAAATCGCGCGTGATTACGCCGGCAGCCGCGAGGCAACGGCGGCGGCTCGTTTTGGGGTTATCTGGGCCAGCTACCCGCCGCTGATCCGATTTATCTCTCAGACGGAGCGTTTGGTCCATTCCCCTTTGATCCCGCGCGCGCCGAGTTCGATCCGAAAGTGGACAATATTTCTGGCTTTCACTTACCTGCCCTGCCTGGCGGTCGCAATAACCCTGGCAACCTGTGTCTTCGCTAGCAGGACCTTGCGACGACGACTCGGGTTGCTGGCGGCGCTGGTCCTATTTTTTTTCTGGTACAATTTTGGCACCTGTTTCGAGACCGCGATCGTGCACAGTCTCGATAATTACCGCTACGACCGGATGCAGCTGATCTTTACGCTGCTACCGCAAGCCGCGACATTTCTATTGGCCGTCGAGTTCGCTCTGGAGACCGGAGCATTGCTTCGAGCGGCGAGAAAGGTAACCGCCCGCGCAAAGAGCAAAGTCGAGACATCGCCCGGCGAGATTTAGATCATAATCCGCGCTTCGGCGTCGCGATTTCAACCAGATGTGACGTCGCCAATTGATTGAATTGGTTCCGTTCCGGATCCATCGCCCAGGCGCTGATCTCGACTTGCCCAGGCGGCAGGTCGGGCTCGAGCTCGAGTTTGAAACCACAGTTCCGTCGCCCGTGACGGATGAGGCCCGGACTGGAATCTCCTGTTGGTGC
Organism: uncultured Verrucomicrobiae bacterium; assembly: GCA_963740715.1. Classification (GTDB taxonomy): domain Bacteria; phylum Verrucomicrobiota; class Verrucomicrobiia; order Chthoniobacterales; family UBA10450; genus Palsa-1392. Next base: position 8,326 of record CAVUGD010000015.1, read on the forward strand.
GACCGCAAACGGGATTGCGGCCTGGCCGCCGGCGCGGTAGGCGAAGAGAACAAAGGGCGCCGGTTTCTTTTCGCTCGCGCACGGCCCAGCCTTTCAGGCGCAAGCGGGTTCCTTTCACTTCGCAGACGTCGAGCACGCCGTAGCTTCGATCGACGCCGGCCCGCGGTTCCAGCTGCGGGATGGAGGCGGGTGAAATCAGCGCGTCGCGAGCCATGCCCGAGCGCAAGAGCGCGCGATAGGTGCGGATCATCGCCGCCGGCTCGGGCGAGAGAAATTTCAGTTCAGGATTGTTTGGCAGGAGTTCGCTGAAGAGGAGGGCGGCGCGACCGTGAGCGCGTTGCCACCGGGTCCAGTTCATCCCTTTCATCCCCGCGGGATAAGTGCTGAGCGAGGTGGCCAGAATGACGGCGACGATCAAGACTGCGCCAACCCGTCGTGGACATTTCCAGAACGGTCCGGCACCGGCGCGCGAGAAATGGAGCGCGGCGAGGCCGACGACGGCGATCGGGAGGTAGATGGAAAAGGTCGTGTAGCGGGAGCCGAGGGCCCAATCGAATTCCATCCCGACCCTGCCTAACGACGCCGCGGCGCCGGCCATTCCGGCGTAGCAGCCGAGGGCGGTAAAAGCGTAGGCGATCTTTCGGTGCCGATCGGATTCCGGCCGGAAAAGCGCGGCCCAACTCAAAACGGCGAAGATCAGAGAGAGAGCAAGGCCCGCGACCCATGCCGCCCTCCCCAGCGGGAGCGCGAGCGGTGCCCCGAGCCAGCAGAAGAAATACTTCAGCAGCAAAAGCGGCGATTCAAAGAGCGGTCCGAGGCCGGCGTGGCGTTGATAATTCCAAAAGAATAAAACGAGCGTTCCGATCGCCGCCGCGAAATAGACCGCGTACCACGACCAGCGTCTTCCGGTTCGCTCCGCCGGCCGAACAAATCCGGGAAAGGCGAGGAGCCAATTCCCCATGCCGTTGGCGTTTGAAAAAGTGCTGGCGAAACAAAGGAGACTGTTCCAACCGACTTTGGCGGGCAGGGAACTGGTGGAGAGATTTATTCGCAGGGAGAGCAGTAGAAATAACGGGGGCAGGACGAGACTGAAGTTAATTCCCCAAAGCCAGGTCTCGTATTGAATCGGCGAGAAGAGAAGGCCGTTACAAACCAGCAGGCAGGCCCCGCGTGCCCAGCGCGGAAGATTTTTTATCTCGCCGAGGAGGAACCAGAGGAGAATCGAAATCACGCAGACGGTGGCAAAGATCACGATCATCTCGGCCCGCACATCCCAGTGGGTCCATCGCGCCAGCGGCAGGAGCAACAATTGCGGAAGCGCGAACCGGCTGTCGTTATGCTGGGCGAAGAGATCGAGCGGTCTCAAGTCGCCCGCGGCCAGCGCGAGGCGGAGCCGGGCAATCAATTTCCACTCGTCCCAGTAGGGAATGTTGACCCAGTTCTGGACGATCTGGACGAAGAGGAGCAGCGCCGGAATCGCGGCCAAAGCAATCGGCAGCCAGGGCGGTGCTTTGGTGCGGGCGATCATGGGCGAAGTGACGGACGCCTCTAGATATCGGAGCGTGTGGAGAAGGCGAAAATTATATTTCCGCCCCCTTCGCGGCTGATCTGAGCGCCGCGATGTGGTATCTCGAAGGATGCAGGAACAACCTTCGAACTCGATTGTCAGCGCGACCGAACTGGTCGTGCGCTTCGGGAACCAGGTCGTGCTCGATCGCGCTTCGGTCACGATCCTTGAAGGCGAGCGAGTCGGCCTGGTCGGGCGCAATGGCTCCGGCAAATCCACCTTTCTTCAGATCGCCGCAGGGGTAATGCCGCCCGACGCCGGGGAACTCAATCGCCGCCGCGATCTCGTCGTCGGCTACATGCCGCAGATGTTCGAGCTCGATGAAACCGGTTCGGTTCATGACAACGTTCTCGCCGGTGCGCAACGCGTGCTCGATTTGATTGAGGAATACGAGACCGCGCCGCCGGAAAGTGCGCGCAGCGGGAGTTTGCTCGAGCAGATCGAGCACTTCGACGGCTGGAATCTCGAGCATCGAAGCCAGAGCCTGATCACGAACCTGCATGCGCCCGATCCGGAGCGCGCCGTCGCGACTTTGTCGGGCGGTGAAAAACGGCGGGTCGCGCTTTGTCGCGCGCTGCTCGCGCGGCCCGATTTTTTGATTCTCGATGAGCCGACGAACCATCTCGATACCGGCTCGATCGAGTGGCTGGAGGATTTCCTCGCCCGTTACAGCGGGACGTGTCTCTTCGTGACGCACGATCGTTATTTTCTCGATCGGGTCGCGACGCGGGTGGTCGAGCTTTCGGGCGGGAAATTTTTCAGCTACGCGGGCAATTACACCGATTACCTGCTGGCGCGCGCCGAGCGGCAGTCGGTCGAGGAAATGCAGGAGCACAAGCGCCAGAAATTTCTCAAGCGCGAGCTGGCCTGGGTGCGCAAGGCGCCGCGCGCGCGCCGGACGAAATCGGTCGATCGGGTGGAGCGTTATTTTGAAATGGCCGCGCAGGAAGGGCCGGAAGCGGAGCTGGACGTCGACCTCATCATCCCGCCGGCGCCGAAGCTGGCGAATCGCGTGATCGAATTGCGCGAGGTTTCGATGGAACTCGGGGGCCGAAAGTTGATCGACAATCTCACGCTCAACCTCGCGGCCGGCGAACGCCTCGGGATCGTCGGGCGCAACGGGCTCGGCAAATCGACGCTGCTCAAAATCATGCTCGGAGCAAATCGAGCCGACGAGCGGCGAGGTCGAGATCGGCGCGCGGACGGAGATCAACTACGTCGATCAAAACCGGCTCCTGCTCGATGACTCGAAAACGGTCTGGGAAGAAGTGGGCGAGGGGATGGAATACGTCCGGCTCGGCGAGGAAAACATCACCCTCCGCGGTTACCTGCGACGGTTCCTTTTTACCGAGGACCGGATTAACACCAAGATCGATCAGTTAAGCGGCGGCGAGCGCAGCCGCGTCCTGCTCGCGAAGATATTGAAGCGCGGCGGCAACGTCCTGATCCTCGATGAGCCGACGAACGATCTCGATCTCGGCACGCTGCGTTTGCTCGAGGAAGCGCTCGTCGCTTTCAAGGGGAACGTCATCGTGGTCAGCCACGATCGTTATTTCCTGAACCGCGTCTGCACCGCGATCCTCGCCTTCGAGGGCGAAGGCGCCGTCCACTACACGGTCGGGAACTACGATTACTACCTCGAAAAACGAGCGACGATTGTAGCCGGGGGCGCCGACCCCGGCCCGGTGGCGGCGCCCAAGCCCGCCGGGGTCACCGCCCCCGGCTACAGCAGCAAAGAGAAGCCGCGCAAACTGACCTGGAAAGAGCAGCGCGAACTCGAGGGCATGGAGGCCGCGATCCTCGCCGCCGAAAACGAGGTCGTTAGGCTGGAAACGCTCATCGCCGCGCCTGATTTTTTTGTCACGCGGGCAGCCGATTGGCCGCAGGTGGAAGCGGAACTGAAAGAAGCCCGCAAGCGCGTCTCTCAGCTGTACGAACGATGGGAAATCCTCGGCGCAATCGCGCAACCGGCACTGGCGGAGAGCAAAGGAAGCATTCCGCGCTAAAATAATCTTGCGACGCTAACAATTGTTTTTATATTGCGCGCTCTCCGTATCAGGTGCGTGAGGAAGGTGGACACGGCTTGAGGCGGTTTTTTTGTCGTCTGAAACATCACTGTTTCGCGGCTGCAATGTACGAAAATGCCAACTATTAATCAGCTCATTCGCAAGGGACGAAAGAAGGTTTCGGTGAAATCAAAATCACCGGCGCTGAAGAATTGTCCGCAGCGGCGCGGCGTCTGCACCCAGGTCATGACGCGGACGCCGAAGAAGCCGAATTCTGCCTTGCGCAAAGTGGCCAAAGTTCGCCTAACGAACGGCCAGGAAATCATCGCCTACATCCCGGGCGAAGGCCACAATTTGCAGGAACACTCGATCGTCCTCGTCCGCGGTGGACGGGTGAAGGATTTGCCCGGCGTGCGTTATCACATCGTCCGCGGCACGCTCGATTCGCTCGGAGTGGACGGCCGCCGTCGCAGCCGTTCGAAGTATGGCGCGAAACGTCCGAAGGCCGGCGCTGAAGGTGATGCCAAGGCCAAGGGCGGCAAGAAGAAATAACCAGGTTTTCCCATGTCTCGTCGTCGTAGAACTTACAAAAAAGAAGAGAAGGTCGATTCCCGTTACGGAAGCGTGGCGGTTGCCCGCCTGATTTCGACCGTCATGAAGCGCGGCAAGAAATCGCTCGCCGAACGCATCGTTTACACCGCGATCGATAAATCGCGCGAAGGCTCCGATGCGGTCGATCCGCTCGAAGTCGTGAACAAGGCGCTCGAGAATGTCCGCCCGCGTCTCGAAGTGAAATCCCGCCGCGTTGGTGGCGCCACTTACCAGGTCCCGATGGAAGTGACCGCTTCCCGCCAGGTCTCGCTCGCGATGCGCTGGATCGTGACCTACGCCGACAACCGTCGCGGCATGCCGATGGCCGATGCGCTCGCGCATGAACTGAAGGACGCCGCGGCCGGACAAGGCAACGCGATCAAGAAACGCGACGACACCCACAAGATGGCGCAAGCGAACCGCGCCTTCGCACATTTCCGCTGGTAAAGAACTAAAAATTTCCCGTCATGGCCTCTGCGACTCTAGATAAACCCAAATCGTCGAATCCGAATTCGCCGAACCGCAAGTTCCCGCTCGAAAAGACGCGGAACATCGGGATCGCCGCGCACATCGATGCCGGCAAGACGACCCTGACCGAGCGGATCCTTTTTTACACCGGCATGATCCACAAGATCGGTGAAGTGCATGAAGGCACGACCGTGACCGATTGGATGGAGCAGGAACGCGAGCGCGGCATCACGATCACGTCGGCCGCCACGACCTGCGCCTGGATGCAGAAGAAGGAAGCGGGCGTTTACAAGATGTTTGAGGACATCAAAATGCGCGTCAACATCATCGACACGCCCGGCCACGTGGATTTCACGGCCGAGGTCGAGCGTTCGCTCCGTGTGCTCGATGGCGCGATTGCCGTTTTCGATGCAGTCGCCGGCGTGCAGCCGCAATCCGAGACCGTCTGGCGTCAGGCGAACAAGTATTTGGTTCCGCGCATCGCTTTCATCAACAAGATGGATCGCGTCGGCGCTGATTTCGATGCCTCGATCGATTCGATGCACAAAAAGCTGGGCGCTAACGCCTGGCCGATTCTGATTCCGCTCGGCAAAGAAGATTATCTCAAAGGCCAGCTCGACGTCGTGAACCGCAAGGCGGTCTTCTATCTCGACGACGACTCGATGGGTTCTGTCTACGAAGTGCGCGACATTCCCGAGGAGAACAAGGAGCAGGTCGAGAAGGCTTACGCGAAGCTGGTTGAGAAGATTTCCGATATCGATGACGAGATCGCCGAGGCGGTTCTTGAAGAGAAGGAAATCACTCCGCAGATGCTCAAGGCGGGCATCCGTCGCCAGACGATCGCGAACAAATTTGTGCCGGTCGTTGGTGGATCGGCCTTCAAGAACAAGGGCGTCCAGTATCTCGTCGACGCCGTGATCGATTATCTCCCCGGCCCGCTCGACATTCCGCCCGCAGTCGGGATGGAACCCGACACGCACGAGAAAATGGAAGCGCCGACGGACGACAACGGCAAATTCTGTTCGCTCGCGTTTAAACTTTGGAGCGATCCGTTCGTTGGAAAACTCGTTTTCTTCCGCGTTTATTCCGGTTCGCTGAGCAAGGGCGACAACGTTTACAACCCGCGCACGAACAAGCGCGAGCGCATCTCGCGTCTCATCCAGATTCAGGCCGACAAGCGCGAAGACATCGACACCTGTTACTCAGGCGACATCGCGGCGATCGTCGGCATCAAGAACATCACGACGGGCGACACGCTCTGTGACGAGGATTTCCCGATCCTGCTCGAGCCGCCTTCCTTCCCTGATCCGGTTATCTCGATGGCGATCGAGCCGAAGACGAAGCAGGACCAGGAAAAGATGGGCGTCGCACTCCAGCGCCTCTCCGAAGAAGATCCGACTTTCAAAGTCTTCACCCACGAAGACACCGGCCAGACGATCATCGCCGGCATGGGCGAGCTTCACCTCGAAATCATCCGCGATCGTATGCTGCGCGAGTTCAAGGTCGACGCGAACGCCGGCAAACCGCAGATCGCTTATCGCGAAACCATCACCGCGCCGGCCGACGGCGAAGGCAAGCTGATCAAGCAGTCGGGTGGTCGCGGTCAATACGGCCACGTCATCGTCAAGGTTGCGCCTAACGAGCGCGGCAAAGGCATCACGATCGAGAACAAGGTCGTGGGCGGCAACATTCCGAAGGAATACATCCCGGCCTGCAAGAAGGGCATCGAAGAAGCGATGCTCAACGGCGTCATCGGCGGCTACCAGGTGATCGACGCCAATATCGACATCATCGACGGCTCCTATCACGACGTCGATTCGAACGAAATGGCGTTCAAGCTCGCGGCAATTTTCGCAGTCAAAGACGCTTTCAAGAAGGCCAAGCCGATCCTGCTCGAGCCGATCATGAAGGTGGAAAACGCCACCCCGGAAGAATACCAGGGCGACATCATGGGCGATTTGAATCGCCGCCGCGGCAAAATCGCCAGCATCGAAGTGAAGGGCAACCTCACCATGGTGCAGGCCGAAGTGCCGCTGGCCGAGATGTTCGGTTACGCGACTGCCATCCGTTCACTTTCCAAAGGCCGTTCGAGTTACTCGATGGAGCCGTCACATTTCGAACAAGTGCCGCAACAGCTCGTCGCGGCCGTGCTCGACCAGAAGGAGACCAAATAACGTGGCCGACGCACAACGCATTCGCATTCGCCTGAAAGCATTCGACCACCGGATGCTCGATCAATCCGCCGTCGACATCGTCGAGACGGCCAAGCGCACCGGCGCCCGGGTGGCGGGACCGATTCCGCTCCCGACTTTGATCGAAAAATTCACGGTCAACCGCTCTCCGCACGTCGACAAAAAGTCGATGGACCAATTTGAAATCCGCACCCACAAGCGCCTGCTCGACATCATCGAGCCGACCGCCAAGACGGTGGACGAGTTGAAGAAACTCAACCTCCCGGCGGGCGTGGATATCACGATCAAGATCTAAGTTTTTAGCAGCACCACTTTTGCCAGCCCACGACCATGAGCATCGGACTTCTCGGAAAAAAAATCGGCATGACCAGCGTCTACGACGCCAATGGCAGGCTGCGCCCGGTCACCGTTATTGCGGCCGGGGATAACACGCTTCTTCGTCGCCTAACGACGGAAAACGACGGTTACTCGGCCATCCAGGTCGGCTTCGACGTGCAGAAAGAATCGCGCGTGACCAAGGCGCTCCTCGGCGGATTTCGGCAAGGCCAATTCGGAGCCGAAGAAACTCGTTCGGGAATTCCGCCTCAAGGAAGACGCGCCGGAAGGCGACATCGACCTGGCGGTGACGCAATTCCAGGCCGGCGACTGGGTCGACGTCGTCGGCAAGTCCAAGGGCAAAGGTTTCCAGGGCGTGATGAAGAAGCACAACTTCCACGGCCAGGGCGCGGCGCACGGTTCCAAGACGCACCGTCGTAACGGCGCCGTCGGTAACCGTTCCACTCCGGGCCGCATCTGGAAGAACATGGGCATGCCCGGTCACATGGGTGACGAGCGCGTGACCGTGCAGAACCTGCAGGTCCTGCAGGTGCGCGAAGCGGACAAGATCATTTTAATCAGCGGCGCGGTCCCGGGCGCGAATGGCAGCTACGTTGTCGTTCGTCCGGCCTTGAAGAAACCCGCCGCCGCAGCCGAGGCCAGTAAATGAGCGCGAAAGTTTTAACCATGGACGCCGCGAAAGAGGCGAACTTCACCCTGATCGAGAACGGTCGTGGCACCCAGGCGATGCATGATGCCGTCGTGGCGATGCGCGCGGCGCGCCGCTCCGGTTCGGCCAACACCAAGACGAAGGCGGAAGTCGCTCTCTCCGGCGCGAAACCGTGGCGCCAAAAAGGCACCGGCCGGGCGCGTGCGGGTTACAAGTCGTCCGTCATCTGGCGTGGTGGTGGTGTCGTGTTCGGCCCGAAGCCGCGCGATTACACCAAGAAAGTTTCGAAGACGGTCCGTCGCCTCGCTTTCCAAAAAGCGCTGAGCGAGCGAATCAAAGCCGGCGATGTCATGACGGTGAGCGGCTTCAGCGTGAAGGAACCGAAGACGAAGGCGTTCGTTAGCCTGGTCAAAGGTCACACCGACGCGAAGAAGGTCCTGCTCATTTCCGATTCGTTTGAGGAGAGTTTCTACCGTTCGGCGCGCAACGTGAAGCCCGTCCTGCTCGCGACCGCGACCGACGTGAACACCGAGCAGTTGCTCGCGTTCGACAAAATCATTGTGACCGACAGCGCCCTCCCGCAGTTGGCTGAAAGGACGACCCGCTCATGAACGAGCCCTACGATTTAATCCAGACGGTGCAGTTGACCGAGAAGGCCTCGCTCTTGAGCGAAAAGCTCAATCAATACGTCTTCCGCGTGAACCCGCGCGCGAACAAAATCCAGATCAAGCAGGCGATCGAGCTTCTCTTCAAGAAGAAGGTCGTGTCCGTCAACACCTGCAATTACGCCGGCAAGAAAAAGCGCGAACGCCGCGCTGATTTCGGCCGCAAGGCGCACTGGAAAAAAGCCATCGTGACCCTGAAGGAAGGCGAGAAGATCGATCTCGTTTAATTAATTATGGCCATCAGAGCATATCGCCCACTTACCCCGACGCAGCGTTTCAAGACGCTCTCGACCTTTTCCGAAATCACCAAGTCGAAGCCGCATCATGGGCTGACCGAGGTGAAGAAACGCAGCGGCGGCCGCAACAACAAGGGCCGTTTGACCTCGCGTCACATCGGCGGCGGGCACAAACAGAAATACCGCAAGGTCGACTTCAAACGTCGCAAGCACGGCATCGCCGCCGAGGTCGTCGGAATCGAGTACGATCCGAATCGCACCGCGCGCATCGCCTTGATCAAATACGCCGACGGCGAGATGAGCTACATCCTCGCTCCGGACGGCCTGATGACTGGCGCGAAAGTGATGTCCGGCCCGACCGCGCCTCCCGCAGTTGGAAACTCGCTTCCCTTGAGCGAAATCCCGCTCGGCTCCGGCATTCATAATATCGAGATCGCTCCCGGTCGCGGCGGCCAGGTTGCGCGCAGCGCCGGCCAGCAGGCGACCCTGAGCAACCGCGAAGCCGGCTACGCGCTGGTGAAATTGCCTTCGGGCGAGATTCGCCGCATCCACGACACCTGCTGCGCCACGATGGGCCAGGTGGGCAACGTCGATCACATGAACGTGGTCAGCGGCAAAGCCGGCCGGTCACGCTGGAAGGGTGTTCGCCCGACCGTGCGCGGCATGGTCATGAACCCGATCGATCACCCGAACGGCGGTGGCCAGGGTAAATCCAAGGGTGGTGGCGGACGCCAGCATCTGACCAGCCCGTGGGGACAATTGGCGAAAGGCTTCAAGACCCGTTCGAAACGCAAGCCGAGCGATCGCTTCATCATGCAGGACCGCCGGGTTAACCGGAAGAAGAAGAGCTAATTTGTTATGGGCAGATCATTAAAAAAAGGACCCTTTGTCGAGCCGTATCTGCTCGAGAAGGTCGACAAGATGAACACGTCGGGCGTGAAGAAACCGATCAAGACCTGGTCGCGCCGCTCGATGGTGACCCCGGATTTTGTGGGGCACACCTTCCTCGTCCATAACGGCAAAATTTTTCAATCCGTGTTCGTGACCGAAAATATGGTCGGCCACAAACTCGGCGAATTTTCACCTACCCGAATCTTTAAGAAGCACGGGTCGCACACCGCGAAGGTGACGAAGTAGTTCAACCAATGGTTGCGGATTGAGAGGATGGGATGAAAGTCTCCGCTCTCAATCTCCGGCTCAAGGTTGTGCTGGTGTGTCTGTTGTCGGCCCCCGGGCTGGCGGCAGAAGATAGTTCTTTGTCAGATCCAAATCTTGAAATCGCAGAGGCGAGAGTGACGTCGGAGACGTTGCTTTCGCAGAATGATCTCTTGCGCAAACAGCTCTCGCTCGACCGCGAAACGAAGAAGACGTTGACCGAAAGTCTCGTCGTCTCGAACGCGGAAGCGGAATTGTTTCGCCGGAAATTTTCCGATCTGCAATTGCGGATGGACGCTCTCGGGGTCGAATCGGTCAGTAAAGACCGGGCCAAACTCGAGCAGCGCCTGTTGAAAGCAGTGAGCGACCTGCAACTCCTGAACAAGGAGAAGGAAGCTTACCGCGAGCAATTGCTGCAGTTGACCGAAACGATGCTGCGCTACGTGAAGAGCACGGAGAGCGCGGATCCGCAGGCGCGGGCCGAAGTGGAAGCGCAATTGCGCTCGACCAACCGGCTCCTGTCAGCGAACGACGCGCCTAACGAAGAGGGCCGGCCGGACCTGATGGACGGCAAGGTCCTGAGTGTGAAAGAGGAGTGGTCGCTCGTGGTCGGCAACCTCGGGGCGCAGCAGGGAGTGAAGATCGGGATGCCGTTGCGCGTGGTGCGCGGCGGGAAAACGGTCGCGACCCTGCGAGTGGTGGACGTGCGCGAGAAAATCAGCGGGGCGGTGATTCAGGAATTGGATTCGGAGAAGGTAAAAATAAAAGTTGGCGATCGCCTCCAAGTGGATGCCCGCCAGGAAATAAGTTTAAAGTAAATGCAAGTAAGCTCGACATATCGTTACGCGAAGATTTCGGCGTTCAAAGCGCGCGAAGTCACTCGCGCCATTCAGGGCCTGCCGGTTTCGGCAGCGCTCGACATTGTTGCGTTCAGCCCGAAGAAAGCGGCCGGCATGATCAGCAAGACGCTGAAAAGTGCGATCGCCAACGCGGAGAACAACGCCAACCTGCGGGTCGACTCGCTGGTCGTGAAAGAAGCGACCGTCGGCGAAGGCCCGACGATGAAGCGGATGATGACCCGCGCCCGCGGAAGTGGCAGCACCATCCGCAAACGGAGCGCGCATATCCGGATCATTTTAACCGACGAGATCGAGATCAAGACGCGCGAGAAGAAGGCGAAGAAGCCGGGCGGCGCGAAGAAGAAAAAGGCGCCGACCGCGAAAACGACCAAGGCCGAGCCGAAAGCCGAGACCGCCGCCGAAGAAACGGCCGCGAGCACGGAAAAATCAGAAAGCTAATTCATGGGACAGAAAGTTAATCCAATCGGTTTTCGTCTCGGTGTGAACCGCGACTGGCGTTCGCGCTGGTACGCCTCGCCCCAGGAGATGCCTGAGTTCTTGCATAACGACATCAAGATTCGCGACTACGTGAAGAAGAAGCTTCAGTTCGCCGCGGTCGCGAAGATCATCATCGAGCGCGCCTGGAACTCCATCCGCGTCACCATTCACACCGCTCGCCCCGGCATCGTCATCGGACGCAAAGGCGCCGAGATCGAGAAGATGACCGAAGAAATCTCGCGCATGGCGCAGGGCAAGCAGATCAAGATCGACATCCAGGAAATCAAAACTCCGGAACTCGACGCCCAGCTCGTGGCCGAGAACGTCGCGCTCCAGATCGAGCGCCGTATCGCTTATCGCCGCGCGATGAAAAAAGCGGTGCAGATCGCGATGGACTTCGGCGCGCAGGGCATTCGTCTGCGCAGCTCGGGCCGTCTGAACGGCGCGGAAATTTCCCGTTCGGAATGGTATCGCGAAGGCAAAGTGCCGCTCCATACCCTCCGCACCCCGATCGATTACGGCTTCGCCGAAGCCAACACCGTCTACGGAAAAATCGGCGTGAAATGCTGGATTTGTAAGAAGGAAGAAGCGCCCGCCGCCCCGGCGAACGCGCCCGCCGCGACGCCGGAACCGGCTGCCGCAGCCTAACGAGTTTTTAAGAAAGAGAGATCGCCATGCCATTGATGCCCAAAAGAGTGAAGTATCGCAAGACCCAGCGGGGAAGCCGCAAGGGGACGGCTTCACGCAACCTGCGAATCGACTTTGGCGAATTCGGCCTCCAGACGCTGGAACGCGCCTGGATCACCAACACCCAGATCGAAGCCGCCCGTGTCGCGCTCACCCGCAACATGAAGCGCAAAGGCAAACTCTGGATCCGGATTTTCCCCGACAAATCGGTCACCTCGCGTCCGCCGGAAACCCGCATGGGTAAAGGCAAAGGCCAGCCCGAGTATTGGGTGGCGACGGTCAAGCCCGGGAAATATTTTGTTCGAACTGGACGGCGTGCCGGAATCGGTCGCGCGTGAATCGCTCCGCCTCGCGGCGGACAAGCTGCCGGTGCGGACCAAGTTCCTCACCCGCCACCACGTCGCGGTCTAACGACTAACGAGAAATGAAATTTAAAGAAATCAAGGAAATGGGCGCGGAAGAGTTGCTGACGAAAAAGCGCGACCTGCGCCAGGAAAGTCTGCACCTCCGCCTCCAGCAGCAGAGCGGTCAGCTCGAACAGCCGAGCCGGATGCGTCTCTTGCGCCGCGATGTCGCGCGGATCGAGACCCAGCTGACGCAGCTCAACAAGAAGACCGCGACGAAGAAATAACGATCATGGACGAAGCGACCAAGCAGGAAACCCCGGCCACCGAATCAACTCGCGGCACGCGCAAGACGCGCGTCGGCCAGGTGATCTCGAGCGGGATGAACAAGACGATTGTCGTCCAGACGGTGACCCGCGTGCCGCACGCCACCTTCGGCAAGATCGTGAAGCAGAAGAAGAAATTTTACGCGCACGACGAGGAGAGCAAAGCCAAAGCCGGCGACACGGTCCGCATCATGGAGACGCGGCCGTTGAGCAAGCTGAAGCGCTGGCGCCTGGTCGAAGTAGTCCAGAAGTAGAGAAAGATTTTTATGGTTTACCTGAGATCCAGATTGGATGTGGCCGACAATAGCGGCGCGCGGATGGCGACGATGATCGGCGTGATCGGCAAAGGCGGCGCGAAATGCGCCGGGATCGGTGACGTCATCACGGCAAACGTGAAAGAAGCGAGCGCGACCGGCGCGGTGAAGAAGGGCGATGTCGTCCGCGCCGTTTTGGTGCGCACGAAGCAGCCGATCCGTCGCGATGACGGTTCGCTCCTCCGTTTCGACAACAACGCGATCGTGATCATCGACAAGGATCTCAACCCGCGCGGCACCCGTATTTTCGGCCCCGTTGCGCGTGAACTGCGCGAACGCAATTTCATGAAGATCGTCTCCCTCGCTCCGGAAGTGTTATGAACCGGCTCAAGCATCACGTTAAAAAAGGCGACCACGTCGAAGTGATCGCGGGCAACTTCCGCGGTTCCTCCGGCAAGATCCTCCAGGTGCTGCCGAAGAAAAACCGCGTCCTGATCGAAGGCGTGCGCCTGATCAAAAAGCACATGCGCAAATCGCAGGACAATCCCTCGGGTTCGATCGCGGAACGCGAAGGCCCGATTCACATCTCGAACGTGAAACTGGTCGAGCGCGAGAAGGACAAGGAGACGAAGAAGAAGAGCAGCAAACCGAAAGCGACGAAGGAGAAGAAGACCAAGAAAGAGGAATAGCGAAGCTCTCGAAAAATTGCTTGTCATCCCGAGCCGGCGAAGCGCGGCGAGGGACCCCACAAGCAATCCCGACACGTCGCTTGGGAGGTCCCTCTCCGTCCTGCGGCGGATCGGGATGACAAATTTAGGAATTTAGAAAATGGATAACGAATTTTACCGCGAATACAAAGATCGCGTCGTGCCCGCGCTGAGAGAGCATCACGGCTACAAGAACGATCATCAGATTCCGAAGCTGGAGAAGGTTGTGATCAACACTTCGGTCGGCTCGCAATCCGACGTGAAGCAGGCTCTGGAAGACGCCAAGACCGAGCTCGCGCTCATCACCGGCCAGAAGCCGGCCGAGACCCGGGCCAAGAAAAGCATTTCGAACTTCAAGCTGCGCAAAGAACAGGCGATCGGCGCCAAGGTCACCCTGCGCGGCGCGCACATGTATGAATTCATGGAGCGCCTGATCAAGGCTTCGCTCCCGCGCATCCGCGATTTTCGCGGGGTTCCGCCGAAAGGTTTCGACGGCAACGGCAACTACACCCTGGGTGTTTCCGACCAGTCCATTTTCCCGGAAGTCGAGCTCGACAAAATCAAGCGCAACATCGGTTTTGATGTTACAATCGTGACCACTGCGCGCACTGACGAAGAGGCCAAATCGCTCCTAAGCGAATTGGGAATGCCCTTCAGCGACCGGCCGAAGAAGCCCGCTGCGCAAGCCGCCTAACGAACCCACATGAGCACTGTCACTGATCCTATTGCCGACCTTCTGGCCCGCGTGCGTAACAGCACCCAGGCGCAGAAGCTCGAGATGTACGTCCCTTACTCCAAGGTGAAGAACGAGATTATCCGCATCCTGAAAGAGGAAGGCTACATCACCGACTACGCCCTCGACACGACCGCGGCCCATCCGCGGATCAAGATCACGAACAAAATTTCGAATCGCACCAGCGCCATCACCGGTCTGAAACGCGTCAGCCGTCCCGGCTTGCGTCGTTATGTCGGAGCGGATGAAATTCCGCGCGTTCTCGGCGGCATGGGCACGGCGATTTTATCCACCTCGCGCGGCGTCATGTCGGGCCGGGAAGCGAAGAAACAAAAAGTAGGCGGCGAATTGCTCGCTTACGTCTGGTAACCCAAGCGCTATGTCACGGATTGGAAAAAAGGCGGTCGAAATTCCCGCCAAAGTCAAAGTGAACATCGACGACAGCGGCAAGGTCGCGGTCGAAGGTCCGAAAGGGAAGCTCGACTGGAAGCTGCCGAAAGGGATCAAGGCGAACGTGGCCGACAACCAGGTGTCGTTAGTCCGCGATGCGGAGACGCGCAGCCTGAAAGCGTTGCACGGTCTTTCCCGCGCCCTGATCAACAACATGGTCGTCGGCGTGAGCGAAGGTTTTACCCGGAATCTCGAGATCGAAGGCGTCGGCTTCAAGGCCGCGGTCCAGGGCAAGAATCTCAACCTCAGCCTCGGTTTTTCGCATCCCGTTCTTTTCCCGATCCCGGAAGACATCAAGATTGTCGTGACCGATAACACCAAGATCGCGATCGCCGGCGTCGACAAGAAGACGGTCGGCCAGGTCGCGGCTGATATCCGGGGTTATTACCCGCCCGAGCCTTACAAGGGCAAAGGCGTTCGTTACGCGGGCGAGCAAGTTCGCCGCAAGGAAGGCAAAACCGTTCAATAGTCATGGCTACGATCAATCGAAAAGCGATTCGCGGGCGGATCCACAACCGCATTCGGCGCAAAGTCTCGGGGACCGCGGAACGTCCGCGTCTCTGCGTTTATTTTTCCGGCAAACATGTCTACGCGCAGGTCGTCGACGACGAGGCAGGCAAGACCCTGGTCTCCGCCGGCACGACCGAGAAATCCCTGAGCAAAGACAAACATGCCGCTAATCTGGCAACGGCCGAGAAGGTCGGGAAGTTGATCGCCGAGCGTTTGCTCGCGAAGAAGATCGACAAGGCGGTTTTTGACCGTGGTGGATTCCTCTACCACGGAAAAGTAAAAGCGCTGGCCGACGCGGCGCGCGAAGGCGGACTAAAACTTTAATATGGCATACGCAGGCAACCAAGGCAGACGAAGCGACTCACGCACCACGGACCGGACGCCTCCGGCAAGAGGCGACACGACCGAGAAGGTTGTGTTCATCAACCGCTGCGCCAAGGTCGTAAAGGGCGGTCGCCGTTTCAGCTTCAGCGCGCTCATCGTGGCGGGCGATCACGACGGCAAAGTGGGCTGCGGATTTGGCAAGGCCAACGAAGTCGCGGAAGCGATTCGCAAGGCTTCGGAAGCGGCCCGCAAGTCGATGGAAAAGATGTCGCTGCGCGACAACACCATTCCGCATGAAGTGATCGGTGAATTCGGCGGCGGTCGCGTCATGCTGCGCCCGGCTTCGCCTGGCACGGGTGTCATTGCCGGTGGCGGCGTGCGCGCGGTGGTTGAAGCCGTCGGGATTCGCGACGTGCTCGCGAAGTCGTTAGGCTCGAGCAATCACGCCAACGTGGTCAAGGCGACGATCGAAGCGCTGCGTTCATTGCGCCGGCGCGATGAAATTTACAAAACTCGTGGCATTCGCATGCCCTCGAACAACGGCGGGGAGGCGCAGCAGGCCCAGTCATGATCCGGTTGCATAATCTCAAACCGCGTCCCGGTGCGAAGCATCGCACGAAGCGTCTCGGCATCGGCGAAAGCTCAGGCCACGGCAAAACCAGCGGTAAGGGCCACAAGGGCCAGAAAGCGCGTTCCGGCGGCAGCATCCGACTCGGATTCGAAGGCGGCCAGATGCCGCTCATTCGGCGTTTGCCGAAGCGCGGTTTCAACAACGCCGCCTTCAAGAAGACCTACGCGCTGATCAATCTCGACGACCTGAACGACTTCAAGGCCGGCACGGTCGTGAACGAAGCCATGTTGCGTGAATCGAATTACATTCGCGGCAAGGTGGTCGGGTTGAAAATTCTCGGCCGTGGCGAATTGAAGCACAGCCTGACGATCGAAGCGGACCGCGTGAGCGAGTCGGCCCGTGGAAAAATCGAAAAGGCCGGTGGCACCGTGACGTTGCTCGAGCGGAAATCGCTCACCGACGGCAAGCGGTTCGAAACGGCGGCCGAGCCAAAGCCGAAAACCCCGAAGCCGGCGGCGCCGAAAGCGAAAGCTAAGGCGAAGGCGAAAAAGCCCGCGGCGAAGAAAAAGAAGACCGCTAAATAGCGGTCTTCGTGCGCACCTAGCGGATGGTTTCGGCCTTTCTCAATAGCGTCAAAATCCCGGAACTACGCCGGCGGATTTTGTTCACCCTTGCGGTCATCGTCCTGGTCCGCCTCGGCGCGGCCATCACCACCCCGGGCGTGAACCCGGCGGTGTTGCAGGACTGGTTTCGCACCTCGTCGCAAAGCAGCGGTGGCGGCGTGGCGGCACTCTTTAATCTTTTCAGCGGCGGTGCGCTCGAGAACTGCGCCATCTTTTCGTTAGGCATCATGCCTTACATCAGCGCCTCGATCATGCTGCAACTGCTGACGGCGGTCATCCCGTCGCTCAGCCGTCTGTCGCGGGAAGATGGCGGGCGGCAGAAGATCATGCAGTACACCCGTTATGCGACGGTCGTGCTCTGTATTTTCCAAGGCTATCTGCTCGCGGTCTCGTTTCAGCATCCGGAGTCTTACCACACGATGCTCCCCGGCATCTCGGAGACGACGGCCCGATTAGGGATTCCACTGGTCGATAATTTGGGGTGGTCCTTCCGGATCATCACCGTGCTCACCCTGACGGCGGGCACGCTCTTCCTGATGTGGCTGGGCGATCAGATAACCGATCGCGGCATCGGCAACGGCATTTCACTCATCATCACGATCGGCATCGTGGCCCGCCTGCCCGCCGCGCTGGCGCAGGCCTGGAAGACTTTCGTTCCTTCGGCCGAAACCGGGCAGAGCCAGGTCAGTCCAGCGATCCTCGTCTTGATGGTGGCCTTTCTCTTTATCGTGATCGCGGCGGTCATCGCAGTCACGCAAGGCGTGCGCAAGATAACTGTGCAGTACGCGAAACGCGTCGTGGGCCGGAAAATGTACGGCGGGCAGACCCAGTACATGCCGTTGAAGGTCAACTACGCCGGCGTCATGCCGATCATCTTCGCGTGGGCGCTGCTTCTTTTCCCGACCACGATCGTGGGCATGGCCTTCAAGAACAGCCCCACCGCGCAACACATCGCCGCTCTGCTCTCCGACGGCTGGCTCCATTACCTTGTCCTGGCCGCGATGATTTTCTTCTTCAGTTATTTCTGGGTCGCGACGCAATTTCAGCCTTCGCAGATTGCCGATGACCTGAAGAAATACGGCGGTTACATCCCGGGCGTGCGTCCCGGCAAACCGACGGCGGATTTCCTCGATTTCACCATGACCCGGCTCACTTTTGCCGGCGCGATTTTCCTCACCATGATCGCGATTTTGCCCAGCCTGTTAAGTCAGGGGCTGCATGTCCCGACCATCACCGCGCAATTTTTCGGCGGCACGAGTTTGCTCATTATCGTGGGCGTGATTCTCGACACGATGCGACAGGTGGAGACGCACCTGATCCAGCGGCACTACGACGGCTTCCTGCGCAAGGGGCGGATTCGCGGCCGGGCCTTTGATCGTTCGGCTTACAATCGCGGCGAAGCGGCACAGCAGGGGACGCTGATGTGGCTTTACGTCGGCATCGCCGTCCTCGTCATTGGCGGAGTGGCAATTTTTCTCTACGGACGCTAGGTGAAAAGTCGCATCGTGCTTCTCGGCGCGCCTGGTTCCGGCAAAGGAACGCAGGCGGAATTGATCACCCGGCATTTTGCCATTTCGGTCACTTCGCCAGGCGCCATTTTGCGCCGGGAACGCGACCTCGGCACGCCCCTCGGTCTGGAAGCGGATGAGGTTTCGAAACAGGGCGGCCTCGTGCCCGACGACATCATCGTCCGCCTGATCGAGGACTGGCTAAACCTGCACGGCAAGGAAGGTTTCGTCTTTGACGGTTTTCCGCGGACGGTGACGCAGGCCGAGCGGTTAAATGAGATTTTGCAGAAGCAAGGCAGTTCGCTCGATCTCGCGATCTGGCTGGAAGTCTCCGAAGAGACAGTGCGCGATCGCATCGCCAGCCGGTTGCAGTGCCGCCGCTGCGGATTCACGACCAGCGTGACGAGTGCCGGTTTCGCCGACCGCCCGATCTGTCCCTACTGCGATGGCCCGCTCATTCGGCGCGATGACGACGACGCTTCCGTCCTGCAGACGCGGCTGACCGAATACAAAACCAAGACCGAGCCGCTTCTTTCCTTTTACGAAAAAGATGACGCGCTGCATCGCATCGATGGGAACAGGGATCGCGACACGGTCTTTACGGACATCTCGGCCTTGATCGAAGAGCGGGTGAAATGATCCCGATCAAATCGGCTCGGGAGATCGACAAGATGCGGCTGGCGTGCCGCACTGCGAGCGACATCCTGGAGCGGGTTGCGGGACTCATCCGGCCGGGGATTTCGACCAAGGAAATCGACCAGGCTGCAGCCGACCTGATGGCCGAAGCCGGCGTGAAGAGTGCGTTTCTCGGTTATCGACTTGGTCATCGCGTTTTCCCGGGCAACATCTGCATTTCGCTCAACGACGAGATCGTGCATGGCATCGGCAGCCAGCGCCGGATTCAATACGGCGACATCGTGAAACTCGACATCGGCGTGGTCCAGGACGGCTGGGTCGGCGATACCGCGGCCACCATCCCGGTGGGCATGATCGATGAGCGGGTCGAGAAGCTGCTCGAGGTGACCCAGAGCGCGCTGCAACGCGCGATCACTCACGCGCGGGACGGCGAACGTCTCGGCGACCTCTGCGCTTCGATCGAGGAAGAAGCGAGGCAAGGTCATTTCAGCGTGGTGCGCGAATTTGTCGGCCACGGGGTGGGGAGGAAGTTGCACGAAGAACCGCAGGTGCCGAACTACGGCAAGCGCGGCAGCGGCCCGCGGCTCAAGGCCGGCATGACCCTGGCGATCGAGCCGATGATCAACCTCGGGGGCGCCGGCGTGCGCCTCCTCGATGACGGCTGGACGGTTTGCACCTCTGATGGCTTGCCTTCGTCGCATTTTGAACACACGGTTTTGATCACCAAAGACGAACCTGAAATCCTGACATGGCGCGCAAAGACGCAATTGAGGTAGAGGGCACTGTGGTCGAGCTCCTGCCGAATACGATGTTCCGGGTGGAACTGCCCAACGGGCATCGCGTCCTCGCCCACATCTCGGGAAAGATGAGAATGCACTTCATTCGCATCTTGCCAGGCGACAAAGTTATGCTAGAAGTTTCTCCCTACGATTTGTCGAAGGGGCGAATCACTTTTCGCCATCGCTAGCGCGGAGAAAAGACTCCGCGTTTTTCGTCTCGTGAAACCATGAAAGTACGACCGTCAGTTAAAAGACTTTGTGAAGGATGCAAGATCGTGAAGCGCAAGAACGTTGTGCGCGTGATCTGTGCCAAGAACCCGCGCCATAAACAGCGTCAGGGCTAGGAAATCGTTATGCCAAGATTACTCGGAGTTGAAATTCCCGCCGACAAGCGCATCGAAGCGTCGCTGACCTACATCTACGGGGTCGGCCCCTCGACCGCGAAGCGCGTCCTCGAACAAACCAATATCGATCCCAACCTCCGGGCCAAGGATCTCACCCCCCAGCAGATCAACGAGATCATCCAGATGATCACGCGCAACAAGCTGCCGATCGAAGGCGATCTTCGCCGCGAAGTGCAGAGCAACCTGAAGCGCCTCCAGGCGATCAATTGCTATCGCGGCATCCGGCACCGTCGCGGTTTGCCCGTGCGCGGACAGCGGACCTCGACCAACGCCCGCACCCGCAAAGGTCCGCGCAAGACCGTCGGCGTCATCCGGAACAAGGATGCGAAGACAGGAAAAGTTTAACCTAACGAACTGACATGGCTGAAGATTCCGAAAACCAAACTCCGGCTGAAGAGCCCACCGCTCCGGCCGCCGAAGAGCAGACTGCAACTCCGGTGAACGAAACGCCGGCCGAACCCACCGCTGAGAAATCAGCCGAAGCGCCCGCCGCTGCCGAGGCCGCCCCCGCCGCAGCCGAAGCTACCCCGGCCGCTCCGGAAGCTGCCGCCGCAGCCCCCGCCAAAGAAGCCAAGCCCAAGGCTCCGAAAAAGGCCAAAAAAGCCGACGCTCCCGCCGCGGAAGCGCCCAAGGAAAATCTTTCGCTCGACCCGAACGACGTCGAGAAGCCGAAGATCATCAAGGCCAAGGGGAGTAAGAATATTTACTCCGGCTACGCCCACGTCCTTTCCACTTTTAACAACACCATCGTCACCATCACCGACCTGCAAGGCAACGTGATCGGCTGGTCGAGCGCCGGCAAAGTCGGCTTCAAAGGCTCGCGCAAAAGCACCGCCTACGCCGCGCAAATGGTGGCGCAGGATGCGTCGCGCCAGGCCATGGGGCACGGCCTCAAGGAAGTCGAAGTGCTCGTTCGGGGACCAGGCGCCGGTCGCGAATCCGCCGTCCGCGCGCTCCAGGCGATCGGGCTCGATCTTACCGTCATCCGCGACGTTACCCCGGTGCCGCACAACGGCTGCCGGCCGCCGAAACAGCGCCGCGTCTGATTCAATCTTAACTTCATTTTTCAATGGCCAGATATACCGGACCCAAAACCAAAATCGCCCGCCGCTATGGCGTGCCACTTTTCGGACCTTCCAAAGCACTCGAGCGGAAAAATTATCCGCCCGGAATGCACGGCCCGAAAGGCTCGCGCCGGAAGCAGTCCGATTATGCAATCGCCCTCGGCGAAAAGCAGAAGCTCCGCTTCCAGTACGGCCTGATGGAAAAACAATTCCGCCGCATCTTTGAGACCGCGCTGCAACGCCGCGGTGTCACCGGCGAGACCCTGCTCCAGCTTCTCGAAACCCGGCTCGATAACGTCGTTTTCCGCCTTGGCCTCGCCAATACCCGGAGCGCGGCGCGCCAGCTGGTTTCGCACGGCCACGTGCAGGTCAACGGCCGCAACGTCAACATCGCTTCCTTCAACGTGAAGGTCGGCGACGAGATCATGATCAAGGATCGTCCCAAGTCGCGCCAGCTCGCCTTGCGCAACATGGAACTGACCCAGATCGCGCCGGTGCCCGATTGGCTGACGGTGGATCGCGATGCCCTGACCGGCAAAGTCGCGCACATCCCGTCGCGCGAAGAGATGCAGCCGATGGTCAACGAGCAGTTGATCGTCGAGTTGTACTCGCGCTAGGCAATGTCGAGGCGGGCGTGTCGCCCGCAGGCACTTCGTTAGGCGGTTATCCTGTCCGTGGCGACCCGTTCAAGCGGCCGACACGGCCGCCGCTACAGCTTCGCTTCCAGCGCCTCGAGCGCTTTGTCGTAGCTGCAACGCGCGAGGTAATGCGCCAGTTGCGGATCGATGGGCCGCGGCAGCGCCTCGCCCAGCGCGACGATTTTTTCCGAGATCGCTTTCAGCTTTTCCAGATGCTGCTCCGGCTCGCGCCGGCTGGCTTCGTCGGCAATCAGGGCGCGCCGTTGGCGGAGCGCGGCGGCGAGGTCTGCTTCGGGTGATTTCATGGTCTGCGTTTTCATTGTCGAAATCCGCAACTAAAGCTTGAATCCCACAGCCATTGTAAGCAAGCCTCCGAGATGGTTGAGCCAGAGATAAAACGCGTCCTGATCGTGGACGACGACACCGCCGTGCTGCGCATCATGCGCGAGGCACTCCAGACTCTTTTGCATTGGGAGATTGATACCTCGCCCAAGCCCGAATACGGCTTCGAGCTGGCGCTGAAGAAAACCTACGATCTGATGATCTTCGATTTTTCGATGCCGATGATCGATGGCACGCTCCTTTTTCTTCTCATCTCGAAGGTCTACGAGAATTCCAACCCGCCGCGGATTGTTCCGCCGCTGCTGCTCGTGAGCGGTCAGGGTTCGGACGAGCGGGCGCAGGAGTTACTCAAGGAAGCGCGGGTCCGCGGTTTCCTGGCAAAGCCTTTCACGATCAATCGCCTGATCGAGAAGGTGAAATCCTGTTTCCCGGAATTGGAAACGGTGTAGACGCTTCGCTCTGCGAAGCGCGGCACGCCGTTCTGGTTCGGAGACAACCTCCGCGCTTCGCAGAGCGAAGCGTCTACAGCGCTCGTTAGGCGCGTTCGGCTTCGGCCTGCAACTGCCGGACCGCTTCCAGCCAATCGTGCGCGGAGTCGCCGGCGACGCCGTTGTGCGTGCGCCATTCCGAGATGAAATAGGCCCGAAGGCGGATCTGATCGTCCGTGACCGACGAACCGCCACTGCTTTTGCCGGTCTTTTTCGTCGGCGGTTTGCGCGTGGCACTGGACTTTTTTGACCGCGGTGCCCTTGGTCTTGCCGGGGCTTTTGGCGGATCCGGCCGACTTCGTCGCCTTTTTCGCCGGGGCCGGTTTGGCAGGTTCCACTGCGCTGTGACCGTTACTCGATTCCATACCGGGCGCGGTGGGGGAGCCCTCCGGCGCCGTTGCCTCTTTCGATTTTTTTGAACTTTTCGCCATTTACTTTTCCTTTGGGTCGGCCAAGCCTGTACCCGCCGAGCGCCCGGTGCGCAAGCGGAAAGGGCACGAAAAAAGCTCTTGCGGCAATCGATCAATCCTAACGATGAGGCACTTTATTTTCAGATGGGCAATCACGACCGTCGCGGTCATGGTGGCGGCCTCCTTCATCAAGGGGATTCGTTACGATAGCGCGGCCTCGCTCGTCGGCGCCGCTCTTCTCCTCGGGATCCTGAACGCGTTCCTGCGCCCCGTCCTGCTCCTGCTCATGGCGCCACTCATCATCCTCACCCTCGGCATTTTTATTTTCGTGGTGAATGGTCTCATGCTCATGCTTGTGAACCAGTTCGTGCACGGCTTTCACGTCGACAGTTTCGGGAGCGCATTTTGGGGCGCGGTTTTGATCAGCATCGTGAGCTGGGCCTTGAGCGCGTTTTTCCGCGGCAGCGACGGTCGCGTTCATCCCCTGACCCATCACACCCAAATCCGGCGCGTCGAAGGTCGCGTCGTCGGCAGCAGCAAGCCGGGCGAATCATGACCTATTGCCTCGGCATGCTCTGCCGCCAGGGCGCAGTTTTCTTGTCCGATTCCCGCACCAGCGCGGGGATGGATAACATCTCGAACCGGACCAAGATGCGGATCTACGAGAAGCCGGGCGACCGGGTGATCTGCATCATGAGCTCGGGCAACCTCTCGCTCACGCAGGCGACGCTGGCCCTGATCGACGACGATCTGCTTCTCAACGAGAGCCATCCCGCGCGGAAACATTTGATGAACCGCGAGACGCTCTACGAGACCGTCCGCTACATCGGTTCGAAAGTGCGCGCCGTGGAAGCGCGCGACCGGGCTGCGCTCGAGGCCGACGGCTTCGATTTCAATATCAACCTCATCGTCGGCGGCCAGATCGCCGGGCTGGCGCCGGAGGTGCACTCGATTTACCCCCAGGGCAACAGCATCCATGCGAGCCGCGATTGCCCGTTTTTGCAGATCGGCGAATCGAAATACGGCAAGCCGATTCTCGACCGCGGTTTCAGTTACGACGGCACCCTCATGGACGCGCTCAAGTTCGGCATCATCTCGATGGATGCGACGATGAAGAGCAACGTCGCGGTCGGTCCGCCGATCGATATCCTTTGCTACAAGACCGATTCGTTGCAGGTAAAAATGCGCACCCGGCTGGAGCAAAACGATCCCTACCTGACCGAGATCAGCCAAAAATGGCAGGAGGGCATCGTCCGTCTCGTTAGGCAAATGCCGGTGGCGGATTTCAGCAAGACGGCGCTCGGCTTCGCGACCGCGGCCTGATCGGGGCCGCCCGTTTCGTGGCTTCCCGGCCGGGGGCTCCGGCCTTCGCTGCCCAATCCTCCAGTTCCCCGGGGTAAGACAACTGTTTCAGGGGCTGGTCTGGTTCCTGCTTTTACCTGTCCCGCAGTCCAAACCTCTTGCCTTAATTATTATGCTCACTTCGACCAAACAACTTCTCTGCGGGCTCGCCATTTTGTTGGCTGCCGCATCTGCTTCGCTCGCCCAGCAGGCCCCAACGGTGGCCTCGGTGGAAACCGCGAAAGCGACGGCCACGGCTCCGGCAGTGGGCAGCAGTGCGACCGCCCGGGCTTCGGATCTCGCGCCGATGACGCTCGTCCAGGCCGCGCCCGCGACGGCTCAACCGCCGGCGACCGCGATTCCGGCGGACACGGCCCCCGCAGGCACTGCCCAGACGACCACCACGACCTCGACCACCAGCTCGGCCATGGAAAATGGCGGCGTCGGTGTGCGTGAGTTTCAAGGCGACGACGTCGGCCAGGTTCTGCGCCTCCTCGCCCGCCAGTCCAAGATCAACATGGTGGTGAGCGAAGCAGTGGCCGGCACGGTCACGATGCGGCTCGAAGACGTGACCGCCCTGCAGGCGATCTCGATCATCGTGAAATCCAAGGGTCTGTTCATGGATCAGATCGACAACGTTTACTACATCAAGACCGGTGCGGAGCGGACGGCCGAACCGACCGAAAGCGAGAGCTACCAGTTCAGCTACGGCCGGGCCAAGGACATCGCCCCGTTGCTCGCGACTCAGCTCTCGAGCAAGGAACCGCCCCAGGTGGACGAGCGGACCAACACCATTTTCTACCGTGAGACCCGGAGCAATATCGACAATGTGCGCACGCTCCTGGTGCAAATCGACAAGCCGACCAAGCAAGTCATGATCGAAGCGCGCCTCGTCGAGGTGAATGCCAATCCGAAACAAAGCTACGGCATCAATTGGGCCGGTGTGGTCGGGAGCTCGAGCGCTCCGCAGACCATAAAATACGGCACGATTGGCGAAACATCTCAGACAACGACGATCAACGGAACGATTCCGACGTCGGATCTGGCGCACCCGGTCAACAGCGCCATTGGCCTCATTTCACAGCAGTTCGCCATCCTCTCCGTTCCGCAGATGTCCCTCACCGTCCGGGCTCTGAATGAAGACGCGGACGCGGAGTTCCTCGCCAATCCCCGGATTGTCACGGCGGATAATCAACAGGCGAAAATCGAAATCATCCGCAACCAGCCCGTCCCGCAGTTGAACTTCAACGAACAGACCGCCACGGCGGTGTTCGGCGGATTCCAGGACAAGAAATTCGGCAACACGCTCGTCGTGCGGCCATCGGTTAACAAAGACGACTTCATCACCCTGAGCGTGAAGCCGGAGATCAGCAACAAGGTGGGCGATGCGCTCTTCGACTTCGCCGGCGCCCGCGTCGCCAGCCCGATCATCGACACTCGCACTTTGGAATCGAACGTCCTGATCAAGAGCGGAGACACGCTCGCCATCGGCGGATTACTCCAGGATGAAGTGAACAAGGGGCGCAACAAGGTGCCGATCATGGGCGACATCCCGATTCTCGGTTACCTCTTCCAGGAGCGCCTCAATACCCGCACCAAGCGCAACCTGCTCGTCTTCGTCACCCCGACGATTCTCGAACAGCGCTACGGCACCGGCCTCGAAGACCAGATTTCCGGTTTGCATCACAGCGGCGAAGAATACGCCGATCCGAACGGCTGGCGGAACAACGCCAAGGGCGCCGTCCGCCTCGTCCCGACCTCGAACCGCCAGATCACGGCCGATTATCCGAAACCGGGCGTGGCCCCGGCTCCGGCCAAGATGCGCTTCATGAGCACGGCCAAGGACCGGGACTTCTAAGAAAAATTTGTTGTGGGGTTGGAAGGGGGCGGACCGGGAGGTTCGCCCTCTTTGTTTGTCGATTTGCGGGGGTTTGCAAAGATGAGCGTCCACAACACTTGCGCGGTTGCATCCTCCTGTGCACTATTAGCCGCCTGAGTTTCCCCGCACAGAGCGCGTATTCATGATGAAAATTTCGCTCATTCCCGCCTCGCTCCGACCGATCGCCGAAAAAATCGAGGCTAACGAGCGGATCTCCGACCAGGACGGCCTCGAGCTTTATCGTTCCAACGATCTCAACGCCCTCGGCATCATGGCCAGCGCGGTGCGCGAACGCAAAAACGGCAACGTCGCGACCTACATCCTCAATCGCTACATCAACTATTCCAACATCTGCGTCCTCTCCTGCCAGTTCTGCGCCTTCGCCGCGAAAAAGCGCGACGCCCACGCCTTCGAGAGCTCGATCGATGAAATCGTGGTCGCGGTTCAGGACGCGCTGGCCAGCGGGATCACCGAGGTGCACATGGTCGGCGGTCTGCACCCGACGTTGAACAAGCAGTGGTACATTGACCTGCTCACCCGGCTCCACGCACTCGATTCGCAGTTGCAGTTGAAGGCCTTCACGGCCATCGAAATCCGCCACATGGCGCGGAGGATTTTCAAGACTTCCATCGCCGAAACCCTCGCCATCCTGCGCGAAGCCGGTCTCAACTCCTTGACCGGCGGCGGCGCGGAAATCTTCGATCCCGGCGTGCGCGATGAACTCTGCCGGGGCAAGGAAAACGCCGCGGAATGGCTCGAAGTCCATCGCACCTGGCACGAGATGGGGGGCCGCAGCACCTGCACGATGCTTTACGGCCACATCGAGACGCTGGAGCAGCGGGTCGATCATTTGCGCCAGCTGCGCGAGTTGCAGGACGCGACCCACGGCTTCACCGGCTTCATCCCTTTTGCCTTTGAGCCGCAGACCACCATCCTCGCGCACATCAAGGGAGCGACCGCCTTTGACCAGCTGCGCAATCTGGCGGTGAGCCGCATCTACCTCGATAATATCGATCACATCACCGCCTATTGGGTCAGCATGGGTCTGCCCCTCGCGCAGGTTTCTCTCAGCTACGGGGTCGACGACTTGCACGGCACGATCATGGAAGAAAAAATCTTCCACATGGCCGGCGCGAAAACGCCGCAGCAACAGACCGTCGAGTCCCTCCGGCACGTCATCCGCGAAGCCGGGCGCGATCCGGTTCAGCGCGACAGTTATTACAATCACCTCACGCCCGCCCAATCGTCCGCGTCCGCCAACGCCGCGCCGGAAGAAGGCGAACTGGTCTGCGCTTGAGGTGCGCAGTCCTCTTCGCCTCGGCTGCGTCAAGTATCTCAACGCGCGACCGCTGATTCACGGCTGGTCCGGTCCGGTTCATTTCGATCATCCCGCCGCGCTCTGCCGGCAACTGGCCGCCGGGGAGCTCGATGTCGCCCTCGTCTCGAGCTTCGAATATCTGCGCCACCCCATTTACTCGATCGTGGACGACGTCGCGATTGCTTCCGACGGCGCGGTTTACAGCGTGGTGGTTGCCCATCGCGCGCCCCTCGCGCAGCTGCGCGAGATCGTGATCGATCCCGCCTCCGAGACCTCGGTTAACCTTTTGCGTGGTCTGCTCGCGGAGCGCGGCCTCACCCCGGAGCTCGTCGCCCGCTCGGACGAGCCGGATTCTGCGCGCCTTCTCATTGGCGATCAAGCCATCTCCTTCCGGCAAAGCCAGCCCGACTTCCAATTTTGGGACCTGGGCGCCGCCTGGCAGGATTTGCGGCACCGTCCCTTTGTCTACGCCCTTTGGCTGATCCGGCCGGAAGTCACCGGCGCGAAAGAAATCGCCGGGCAGCTGCGCGCGACGCGCGATGCAAATATGCGCCGGATTGAAGACGTGATCGCCGAGGAGAAAAAATTCGATCCCGATTTCTGCACCCGCTATTACCGCGATCACCTGCGATTCAGTTTCGGCGAGCAGGAGAAGGAAGGTTTGTGGCTGTTTCAAGGTCTCTGCGCAAAACACGGTCTCCTGCCCGGCGCCGAACTCTCCCTCACCCTCCAGTAGATGGCTCGGGCCGAGCGAATCCGGCGCGGGCAGCGCGGAGGTGACGTTTTCGTTTACTTTGATAACGATGCCAAAGTTCACGCCCCATTCGATGCCCAACGCCTCGACCAACAATTTGCCTAACGAGACCGCAAAATGAAAAAAGCGCGGCGCTGGATTTTATCTTCTCCCAATGGCACGGCCGACGCGGTCAAGTTTTCCGACCAGGTCTGTGGCCTGCCCTGCATTGCGCGCCTTCTTCAGCGCAAAGGCTTGCTCAATGACGAGCAGGCGACCGATTTTCTCCAGCCGCGGCTGAAGCGACTGAGCGATCCATTTTTGCTTCCGAACATGCGGGCGGCAGTCGATCGGATCCTGCGCGCGATCGGCGACCGCGAACGGATCGTCCTCTACGGCGATTACGACGTCGACGGTGTCACCTCCCTCGCGCTCCTGAGCGAAATGCTCTGCGCCTACGGCGTCACGCCCGCGCTCTTCCTGCCTTCGCGGATGGAGGAAGGCTATGGGCTAAGCGCGGAAGGAATCGAGCGTTGCTGGCAGACGCATCAACCGCAACTCCTGATCGCGGTCGACTGCGGGACCGGCTCGTGCGCGGAAGTCGCCGCCATCCGCGCGCGTGGGGCGGACGTGATCGTGCTCGATCATCACGAACCGAAAGGCGCGCTGCCGGATTGCATTGCGGTGGTGAACCCGAAAGCGACTGACGATTGCGCTTTCACTTACCTCTGCAGCGTCGGCATTGTCTTCAAGCTTTGCCACGCCCTGCTCAAGACCCGGCCGCTGGCTGATTTCGACCTGCGACGGCGGCTCGACCTGGTCGCGCTCGGGACGGTGGCCGACATCGTTCCGCTCGAAGGGGAGAATCGGATTCTGGTCCATCACGGAACCCGCGAGATCGCGCGCCGGCGATTGTTAGGCGTGAATGCGTTGATGAAGGTCGCGGCGGTGCGGCCTCCGATCGCGGCCGAGCATATCGGCTTTCGCCTCGGTCCGCGCTTGAACGCGGCCGGGCGCCTAACGACCGCGGAAAAAGCCCTGCGCCTTCTGCTCACGACCGATCCCGCTGAGGCAAGCGCGCTCGCCG
Source organism: uncultured Verrucomicrobiae bacterium (assembly GCA_963740715.1). Lineage (GTDB taxonomy): Bacteria > Verrucomicrobiota > Verrucomicrobiia > Chthoniobacterales > UBA10450 > Palsa-1392. The sequence continues at coordinate 37,684 of CAVUGD010000015.1, forward strand.
GCGAATTGGACGGACAGAACCGCGACCGGCAAAGCGTCGAACGCGAAATCGTCCAGGCCGCGGAAGCGAGAATCACGGACGAGGGGCTTTCCGAGTCTTCCGCCATCGTGCTCGGCGATCGTGCCTGGCATCCGGGCGTCCTCGGGATCGTCGCCTCCCGCATCGCGCGCAGTTACCACCGGCCGACGATCATTGTCGGCTTCGACGAGACCGGGCTGGGCAAGGGCAGCGGACGCAGCATCCCGGGCCTCTCGCTCGTCGCCGCGCTCGGGCGTTGTGCCGATCATCTGGAGAAATTTGGCGGGCACGAGATGGCGGCTGGCCTAACGATTCGCGAAGAAAATTTCCCGGCTTTCCGCGCGGCAATTCAAGAGGCTTGCCGCGAGATGATCTCCGCGGAGCACCTCGAACCCTGCCTCCATCTGGACGATGAACTCACCCTGCGGGAATTGAACTGGGATCTGCTTCGCTGGCACGAGCTGTTGCAGCCCTTCGGGCAAAGCAATCCGCAGCCGCTCTTTCTTGCGCGCGGCGTGGAGTCGGCCGCGCCCCCGAAAATTCTGAAGGAAAAACATCTCGTCCTGCGCCTGCGGCAAAATGGTCGTCAGCAGCGGGCGATTTTCTTCGGCGGAGCGGAGCAACCGTTGCCCGAACCGCCCTGGGACGTCGCTTTTCGGATCAGCAGCGACGAGTACGAAGGAGAGATTCGCCTGCAAATGCAGGTCGAGGCGATCCGCGCCTCCATCCCGGTCGAAGCATGAGCCTGACGAGCGCATCTTCGTTAGGCGAGATCGAGTGGATTCCGCGTCCGCGGAGCACCCAGCTGCGCCGTCTCGGTTTGGAGACAGTCGGCGATCTGCTCACGCACTACCCGCGGCGTTACGAGGATCGGCGCGAGTTCGCCGGTTTCCCGCGGGAGGAAAGCGAAGTGCCGGTCTGCCTCTGCGGAGAAGTGGTCAAGACGCGCCTGAATCGTTTTGGGCGCCGGAAAATTTTTGAAGCGACCCTGCAGGAAGACGCGGCGCATGCCCTCAGCCAGCCGCTCACGTTGCGCTGGTTCAACCTCCATTACGTCCAGAAGATGATCCTGACCGGGCAGCGCCTGGTCGTCTTCGGCAAGCCGCGCCTGCGCGGGCAGCGCCTTTGCATGGAGCACCCGGAGTTTGAGGTGATCGAAAACGACGAGGAAATCTCGATTCATTTCCGCCGGATCACGCCGATTTACCCGGCGACGGAGGGATTATCGCAGCGCGTTTTGCGCGGGCTGATTTATCGCCTGCTCGAGGAATGGGAAGACGACGGCACGCAGACGCTGTTGCCGGCGGGAGTTGAGGCCAGGCCTCTCGTCGCGGGCGCTGCAGGAAATCCATTTTCCTTCGTCGGAAGAAGACCTCGCGCGCGCCCGGGAAACGATCGTGTTGGCGGAATTTTTCGCGATGCAGATGCTGCTTTCCTCGCGTCGCTCGCGTTCCCGGGCGCGGAACGGTGCGATTCATTGCGGATCGGGAGAGTTGCTGGAGCGCTTTCTCCGCGCGCTGCCCTTTGACCTAACGAGCGCGCAAGCGCGGGTGATTGAGGAACTGCGGGGCGATCTGAGTGCGACCATTCCGATGAATCGATTGTTGCAAGGCGACGTCGGCTCGGGCAAAACGGTGGTCGCCGTCGCCGCGCTTTTGCTCGCGGTCGAGGCCGGTTTCCAAGGCGCGCTTATGGCCCCGACACAGATCCTGGCAGAGCAACATTACGCCGTCCTGCAGCGCTGGCTGGAGCCGTTAGGCGTGCCGGTCTCTCTGCGGACCGGCGCGCGGAAGGAAGATCCGCTCCCGCTCTTCGCGCTGCGGCGGCAGCTCTGAGTCCGCGGGCTGGCACGGGCTGCCAGCCCGTCGTGCCGGAGAGTCTCGTACCGGCACTCACGCGTCGCAAACCCGCTACGGGAAGCGCAACCTGCCGCATTTCGAAAGGCCCTGGGCGAGGTACGCGGTCACATTCTCGACACGCAAAAAGCGCGCTCCTCTCCCGAAGCGGCCCGCGACATTGTTCTCGACTCGTTGCTGCACTGGCATGAACAGCGTTACTACCCTCTACGCCGCCTGTGTCATGCCGGACCATGTCCACCTCCTGCTCGAGCCCGCGATCAAGGAGACGAAGGAGGACGAAACCGTTTTCTTTTCGTTAGGGGAGATTTTTCACAGTATCAAGGCGCACACCGCTCGGGCCATCAATCAAGAGCGCGGGGACGAGCGGGCGCGGTCTGGGAAGAGGAATGGTTCGATCGGATGATTCGATCGGAGAGCGATCTCCAGGAGAAGTTCGATTACATCCTCGCAATCCGCTGGATGCCGGGTTGGAGAATGCGGAGGAGCCCGTATCCGTGGAGCAGGATTTCCCGGGCTAAGCGGTGATAAGTCGACGCGGCGGGACGGCGCGCAGACTGCACGCCGCAGACGGGGCTGACAGCCCGTGCTCCCCAGAGGGGAATCCGCTCGGCCAGATCTTCGTCGGCACGCACGCGCTGCTCTTTGAACCGGAGGGATTGGAAAACCCCGGCCTGGTCGTGATCGATGAACAACACAAGTTTGGCGTCGCGCAACGCGGTCGCCTAACGACAGCGGACCCGGCGCCGGATGTGCTGGTCATGACCGCGACGCCGATCCCGCGCACCCTGACGATGAGCCTCTACGGCGATCTCGATGTCTCGACGATCGATGAGATGCCGGCCGATCGCGGCCGGATCGTGACCGCGGCCCGCGATGAAGAAAAATTGCCGGACGTGCTGGCGTTTTTGCGCCGCGAACTGGAGGCGGGACGGCAGGCTTACATCGTTTATCCGCTGATCGACGAGAGCGAAAAGCTGGAGGCGAAAGCGGCCAGCGCGGAGTTTGAGAAATGGCACGAGCGCCTCGCGCCTTTCACCTGCGAACTGCTCCACGGGCGCATCCCGGCGCCGGAAAAACAGGCGATCATGGATCGCTTCCGCCGCGGCCTAACGAGTGTGCTGGTCAGCACCACGGTCATCGAAGTCGGCGTCGATGTGGCGAACGCGACCGTCATGCTGATCGAAAACGCCGAGCGTTTCGGGCTGGCGCAACTGCATCAGTTGCGCGGCCGGATCGGGCGCGGCGAACACAAATCCTATTGCATCCTGCTCCGCTCCGATCCGTCGGAAGAGACGGTGGCGAAGCTCGCGGTCCTGGAGAAAACGAGCAACGGTTTCGAGGTGGCGGAGGCCGATTGGGCTTTGCGCGGGCCGGGCGATCTGCTCGGGACGGCGCAGAGCGGGCTGCCCGAATTGAAGCTCGGAAACCTGCGCCTCGACGCGAAATTAATGCAGCGTGCGCGGGCCGCGGCGCTCGCGATCTTTCAGGACGACCCGCTCCTGGCCAGGCCGGAGAATCAACGTTTCCGGCATTTGGTTGTCGAAGAAGTGGGAAAAACCTTCTCCCACGTCAGCTGATGAAAAATCTACTCAAATTTCTCCTTTTGGTCCTGGTCCTAAGCGCGGGCGTTTCGCTGCTTTACGACTATCAATTGCGGCACGGACGGCTCGGCCTAACGGAGCGGTCGGCGCCGGAAAAATACACCCTGGCGCAAAATGCAGCGGTCGATCCCAAGGCGGTCGCCAGCCTTACTTCCCTGAGCAACGAACGGCGCAAGCTGGTCGCGGGAGTGATCCCGTCAGTCGTGAGCGTGAAAACTTCGAAACGGATCCAGCGGCCGCAGTATGGCCTGGATCCCTTCGATTTTTTCCGGGGAAACTCACGCCAGTTTCGCGGCCCGGCGGAGGAGGCGCTTGTCCAAAATTCGCTCGGCTCGGGGGTCATCGTGACCAAGGAAGGCCACATCATCACCAATAATCACGTGGTCGATCAGGTGGACGAAATCGAAATCGTCCTGAGCGATGGGCGCACGAAAAAAGCGCGCCTGATCGGAGCGGACAAGGAGCTCGACCTCGCGGTCTTGAAAGTGGAGGAACCCGGATTGCAGCCGCTCAAGTTGGGCGACTCCGACGTGGTGCAGGCCGGGGATTTTGTCCTCGCGGTCGGCAATCCCTTTGGTTTCGACGAGACGGTGACGGACGGCATTATCAGCTCGAAGGGCCGCCCGAATCGCGTCGATGGCTTCGGCGATTACCTGCAGACGGACGCCGCGATCAATCCCGGGAACAGCGGCGGTCCGTTGATCAACCTGAGCGGCGAAATCGTCGGGATCAATACCGCGATCATTTCGCGCAGCGGCGGCTCGCAGGGGATCGGCTTCGCCATTCCCTCGAACACGGTCAAAATGGCGCTGGAGAGTTTGCTGCAAAAGGGGCGGATCATTCGCGGTTATCTCGGGATCGAGACGGCCGCGCCGGCGCCTGGACAGATCAACGCCCAGGACGGCTCGGGAGTGCCGGTGGTGGCGGTGGTGCCGAATTCGCCAGCGGCGGAAGCGAAGATCCAGCAGGGCGACATCATCCAAAAATTCGATGGGCGCGACGTGCGCAACATCGCGGAATTGCGCCGGCTGGTGTCGCAGGTGGAGCTCGATAAAAAGGTGGAGGTGCAGGTGGCGCGCAAGGGCAAGCCGGTCACGCTCGCGGCCACGATCAAGGAGCAGCCGGCTAATTATCGAATGGCCCGTGCCCTGCCGCCGGATGGTCGTGGACGCCGGCGCCGCCGCTTCGCCTAACGACTCCGAGACCGATCAACCGGACCCATTGGACGAGCCGGACTTGGGGCCATCGAATGGAAACGGTGGCGTGCTCGATTCGATCGAAGTGCGGGAATTATCTCCCCAGCTGGCGCAACGGCTGGGCGTGCCCCGCGGGGTGCGCGGCGTGGTCATCTCGCAGGTCGGGGCGGAATTGTCGGGCGGGCAATTACGCGCTGGCGACGTGATTGAAGCGATCAACCAGGAGCCGATCACTTCGGTGCAGGATTACGAACAGGCGATCCAATCGCTCGATCCGAATCAGCCCCAGGTGCTCTCGGTTTGCCGGCAGCGCAGCCGGTCGTTCGTGGTCATTAAGCCGCGCTGATGCGCGGGGCTCGCGCGGCCCGGCGAACGCGCACATCGGCGGGCAGGGTCCCGAGACTTGCATTCAATAGCCTATAAACCGAGTGTTCTGGAACCCAGGCTAGCGCTGTCATCAAAATGTTCAGGGGCGCAGCCCTGGATAGCCTTATGAGGAGGGGATGATGTCAATGAGGAGCACTCACCTGTCGGCGGTGTATTCGTTCTTGGTGGCCTCGGCCATGCTTCTCCTCAGCGCTCCTTGTCACGCCGATGCCAGTGCGTGCGGCGTTTGGACCCGAGTACCGAGCCCGAATGCCGCCGGGGCGGATGCGACCTACCTTGGTGGCGTCTCGGGCGTGGCGCCTAACGACGTCTGGTCAGTGGGCTGGTATCGGAACGAATTCCCGAGCGATTACGATGAGTTTCCCTTCGCGCTGCACTGGGACGGCCGGCAGTGGAATCAGATACCGGTCCCCGAGCCGCCGATCGGATTGGACCACAAGACGAGGCTGTACGACGTGACGGCTGTCTCCGCGTCCGAGGTCTGGGCGGTCGGCAACTACATCCCGCCCGATAGCGTCAACACAGCCGAGACGTTGGCGATGACCTGGGATGGCGAGGACTGGGAGTTCGTCCCGAGTCCGACGGCCCAGGTCGGGAACGGTAGTTCGTTCTTCGCCATCGATTCGAAGGGAGACGAGATCTGGGCGGTCGGATACTCTTTGGGGACCGCGGGCACGGACAACCTGGCGGCACGTTGGAACGGTTCGGGCTGGGATGAGTATTACCCGATCCGAATTAACAATGGCGATCACCAGTTCCTCTCCGTTCACATTGCGTCGCCAGACCTGGTCGTAGCAGCCGGCGGCGTCGGTCCTCTGGGCATTCCCTACGTCGGGATATGGGACGGCTCGTCGTGGAGCGAGCTTCTGCCGCGGATCAATAGTGAGGAATACCTCGGCTTGACGAGCATCATCAGCTTCGCGCCCGATGACATCTGGGTCGGAGCGTCGCGGGTGGACAACCTGCAGTTCCTTTATTTTGTCTATCTGCACTTCGACGGCAGCTCTTGGACGGAAGTTCCGGTCGTGCACCCGTTCCATGTCCCTCACTTCGAAGGGGAGCGTCCGAACAAGTTCTACTCTGGCGGTCTCGGAACTCTCGCCCGATTGAACGGGAGACGGGCGAAGTTGGTGGGCTCGTTGCCGGTGGACGTCTGGACCATCAGCGACATCACGGTCTTGCCGTCGGGAATGGTTTTTGGAAGTGGAAACACCTACGATACGGGCACCCCGGAGACGCTGACGGCACGGTATCGACCCTGCTCAACCGGCAATTAAAGCCCTGCTGGCGTGAGCCACTCAGATTGGCGATCCTACTCCGACGGAGATTGCGCCTAACGGCGGCGATTATGTCGGCTGGCACCTTTGCCGCCACAGCGTGGCGAGGTGGCTATGAAAGCAACGCAGCCGGTCGTTCGTGGTCGTTAAACCGCGTTGAAACAAGGGCCAGGCGCCCTGCGGAAACGCGCACAACGGCGGCCAGTTTCGAATCTGTGAATAAGCGCAGGGCTGCTCTGGTCCAACGCTGCACATCAATCAAACACCATGAAACGAATCCTACTTGCACTAACGATGGTCGGTTTCCTGCTCCCCCTCGCGCCGCAGGCGCAGGCGGATACCGAGGTCTCGCTGAACTTGTTTTACGATAACCTCTCCGACCAGGGGAGCTGGATCGAGGTGGCCGATTACGGCTATGCCTTCCAGCCTTCTGTGGCTGTGAGCAACTCCGATTGGCGACCCTACTCCGACGGGTATTGGGCCTACACCGATGTCGGCTGGACCTGGGTGTCCTACGAAGACTTCGGCTGGGCGACTTATCACTACGGCCGCTGGGCAAACCTCGACAGCTATGGCTGGGTCTGGGTCCCGGGTTACGAGTGGGCTCCGGCCTGGGTCTCCTGGCGCACCGGCGGCGATTATGTCGGCTGGGCGCCTTTGCCGCCACAGCGTGGCGAGGTCGTCTATGAGGGCACCGCCATTACCAACCAAGTGGACATCCAGTTCGGCATCGGGCCGCTCTATTACAACTTCGTTGATATCCGCTACATCGGCGAACCGGTGTTGCGCAGCCGGATCTTATCACCGACGCGCAATATCACGATCATCAACAACACCGTGAACGTGACCAACATCACCTACAATAACTCGGTGGTTTATAACTACGGGCCCGATTACAACCGGCTGAATCAATATTCGACTCGTCCGGTGCAGCGCCTGACGATCCAGCGCGAGACTTCCGTCGGAGCCAATCTGGCCCAGGGCCGGAAAGGGAACTTCAATCGTGTCAGTGGCAACCAATTGACGGTTGTCGCACCGGCCATCCAGAAATCGCAGCAGCAGGTCGCTCCGAAGCAGGTCAAAACGAAAGTGGCCAAGCCGACACTCGAGACCGGCTGGAAAGGCATCAACAACCGCCAGCAAGTCGAAGCGGAGATGAAGAAGGGCGACCCGAAGAATATCAAGGCACCCGATTTCCAGCCGCAGAAAGGCCGGAAACGCGAAACAGTGGCCGGTCCCGCAACAAGGGGCTGATCAAAATCCCGCCGGGCAGCCGCAGGAAGCCGCGCCGGATGCGAATGCCGCTGGCCAGCAGGCACAGGATCGCCAGCAACAGCGCGAACAGGCGCAACAGCAGCGCGAGCAGGCCCGTCAGCAGCGTGAACAGGCTCAGCAAGGCGAGCAGCGCGACCGCGCCGCCGAGCAGGGTGAAGCACAAAAGACTCGCCAGGAAAATCGCAAGAATCGTCGTGGCCAGGCAGCAGGCGAAGCCAGCGAAACCGCAACGCCGGATGCCGGGCAGCCGGAGTCCGCGCAACCATCCGGGCAGACTGAGCCGAGCGAAACGCAAAAGCCCGACCGTCAAAAGCGGGCGGAAGAGCGCCGCGCCCAGCGCGCGGAACAGAATGGACAGGAGCAAGCCCAACCCGCCGCTGAACCGGGAGCGGACCGTCAAAAGCGGGCCGAAGAACGGCGCGCTCAGCGGGCCGAACAGAGCGGCCAGGAGCAGGCGCCACCCGACCGCCAGCCGGGAGCTGACCGTCAACGTGCAAGAAAGGCGCAGCAGGCCGACGAAAATCAGCCTGCCGAAAGCGCCCGGCCGGAAGCCAATCGCCCGCGCCGTGCTCAACGGCCAGAGGGAACGCAATCTGCGCCCTCGACCGACGACAACTCCGGTGCTCGTCCGCAGGCAGAGCCTCGGGCCGACCGGCCTGAGCGCGCCCAGCGCCAGATGCAGGAACGCCGTTCGCAGCAGGAGCAAGCTCGTCCTCAGCAGCAGCAGCGGAACAGGCTCGCCCTCAGCAGCAGCGCCAGCAACGGCAGCAGGGTAGCGATACCCCGAGCGGAGAGCGGAAAGGCAAAAAGAATAAGCCGACCGAAGAGCCGTCTCCGCAGCCCTAAGGCACTCACTTAAAAACTCGACGGCCCCGGGAGAAATCCTGGGGCCGTTTGTTTTTAGAGAAGCTCCGCGATCTGGACGGCGTTGAGCGCCGCCCCTTTCAGGAGTTGATCGCCCGAGACCCAGAGCGCGAGTCCATTTTCCAGCGCGCAATCCAGGCGAAGCCGGCCGGCCTGGCAATTATCCTTCCCGGCGGCCACGAGCGGCATCGGGTAGCGATTGGATTGCGGTTCATCGACCAGTTCCAATCCCGGCGCCTTCGCCAGCGCCTCGCGCGCGGCGTCGAGTGAGACCGGTCGCTCAAACTCCGCGCTGATCGCGACCGAATGCGCGCGGTAAACCGGGACGCGCACGCAAGTCACCGAAGCCATGAAGTCCGGCAGATGCATGATCTTGCGACCTTCGTTCTGCATCTTCATTTCTTCCTTGGTGTAGCCGTTCTCGAGAAACGAATCGACGTGGGGCAGCACATTGAACGCAATCGGGTGGGGATAAACTTCCGTCACCGGCTCGTCTCCGCGCGCGCTCGCCTCCACTTGCTGCTTCAGTTCTTCGATGGCGCGCGCGCCGGTCCCCGAGACCGCCTGGTAGCTCGAGGCAAAAATCCGGCGCAGGCCGAAGGCGAGATGCAGCGGATAGAGCGCCATCAGCGCCACCGCCGTCGTGCAATTCGGGTTCGCGATCAATCCGCGATGCGCAGCGACATCGCCGGGATTGATCTCGGGAATGACCAGCGGCACTTCCGGGTCCATCCGAAAGGCGGAGGAATTATCGATCACCACCGCGCCCGCCGCCGTCGCGATGGGTGCGAACTGTTTCGTCGTGCCGGAGCCGGCGCTGAAAAAGGCCAAGTCGATCCCGGCGAAGGAATTGTCGCTCAAAGCCTCGACCGCATATTCACGGCCGCGGAATTCCAATTTCCGTCCCGCCGAGCGCGGCGAAGCCAGCAGCCGTAGATCCGCCACGGGAAAATCGCGCCGCTCCATAACCCGGAGCAACTCGATTCCGACGGCGCCAGTCGCGCCGACGATCGCAACGTGATATTTTTTCGGCATCGCGAGCGCAGTCTATCGCCCGCGCCTGGAGATGCAAACGTCCGAACCACTCATCCGAATCTCCGTTCCCGAACAGCGCCTCGAGCTCGTCTCCGGCGAGGAAGTCCTGGCCAGTTATCCGGTTTCCACCTCGCGCTTCGGCTTGGGATCAGAGGAGGGGAGCATGAAAACGCCGCTCGGAAAATTCAAGATCGGCGAAAAAATCGGGGGCGAATTTCCTCCCGGCACAGTCTTCCGCAGCCGCCTCCCGCTCGGCCCGGAAGAGGTCGTGCAGCCCGACGACGACCTCGTCGTCTCCCGCATCCTCTGGCTCGACGGCCTCGAGGAGCACAACGCCAATACCCGCGACCGGTTCATTTACATCCACGGCACCAACCACGAAGAGCAGATTGGCCAGCCCGCCAGCCACGGCTGTATCCGGATGAAAAACGAGGATTTGATTGCGCTCTTCGAACAGGTCCCGCTGGGCGCCGAAGTTGTAATCGTGGCTTAACGAAAAAACCCCGAGAAATTCGTTGCGCGCACTGTATTCCCCGCCTAAACAGTCGGCAGCAACCTGCTAAGGAAGGAGGCGAGTTTATAGTGAAATTAGTCAAAATGATCATGATCGTGGCCGTTGCGGCCGGCGTGTTGAGCCTGGGTGCTTGCGCGCAGAAAAAGGAGACGATGGCGACCCAATCGACGGCCACCACCGGATACTCCAAATAGTCTCGCACCGGCGGTTCGCCTCCGTCCGGACAACTTTAACCCAGAAGGCCAGGCCGTTTACGCGGCCTGGCCTTTTTCGCTTGTGGGTGCTCTGTAGACGCTTCGCTCTGCGAAGCGCGGCGCTCAAAGCCCCGCGGCGGGAGTCGACCCCCGCGCTTCCCAGAGGGAAGCGTCTACAAGTGGAATTCCCGGGCGTTCTCCGTAGTATTCGCTCGATGTTGCAGCTTAGTGGCCGTCCCTTGTCGCTCGCGGAAATCGCGCGCGTTGCTTCCAATCACGAAAAGGTCGAAATCGCGACCACAGCGGAGAGCGCCATCCACGCCTCGCGCAAAGTCGTCGAAGCGATCGTCGCCCGGGGCGACATTGTCTACGGCGTCAGCACCGGTTTCGGCAAGCTGGCCGACGTCCAGATTCCCTCGGACCAACTGGAGCAACTCCAGGTCAACCTCGTCCGAAGCCATTGCTGCGGCATCGGCCGGCCGCTGGCCGAGCCCGAGGTGCGCGCCATGATGCTGCTCCGCGCCAACGTCCTCACCCTCGGCTTCAGCGGAATCCGCCTCGAAGTCATCCAGTTGCTGGTCGCGATGTTGAACAAGAACGTCTGCCCGGTTATTCCCGAGAAAGGCTCGGTCGGCGCGAGCGGCGATCTCGCGCCCCTGGCGCATCTCGCGCTTTCGCTCCTCGGGGAAGGGGAGGCTTTTTACCAAGGCGAGCGGATGCCCAGTGCCGACGCACTTAAAAAGGCCGGGCTCCAGCCGACGGATCTGCACGCCAAGGAAGGCCTGGCCTTGCTCAATGGCACCCAGGCGATGCACGCCGTCGGCGGTCTCGCCCTTTTCCGGGCAAAACGTCTCGCACGAGTCGCCGACGTGGCCGGGGCCATGACGCTTGAAGCGTTGAAAGGAACGCCGGTGGCGTTCGACGAGCGGATTCACAATGCCCGCCCGCATCCCGGCCAGCAGGCGGTCGCGAAACATCTCCTCTCCCTCTTGCAGGACAGCGAAATCCGCGAATCTCACGCCCACGACGATCCCCGCGTCCAGGACGCCTACAGCCTGCGCTGCATGCCGCAGGTGCACGGCGCGGTCCGCGGCGCGCTCGCTCATTGTGAGGAGGTGCTCGGGATCGAGTCCGGCTCGGCGACGGATAACCCGCTCGTCTTTACCGACAACGGCGACGTTCTCTCCGGCGGCAACTTCCACGGCGCGCCGCTCGCCCTCGCGCTCGATTACGCCGCCATCGCGACGACTGATTTGATGAGCATCAGCGAACGGCGGATCGATCGCCTAACGAATCCCGACTTGAGCGAGGGGCTGCCCGCTTTCCTCGCGCAACATCCCGGGATGCAATCCGGTTTCATGATTGCGCACGTCGCGGCTGTCGCGCTCCTGAACGAGGCCAAGGTGCTGGCTCATCCGGCGAGCGTCGACAACCTCCCGACCTCGGCCGGAAAAGAAGATCACGTCTCGATGGGAATGACCGGTGCCCTAAAGCTGCGCACGATCGTGGAAGACGCGGAGAACGTTCTCGCGATCGAGCTGTTTGCCGCCGCCGAGGGATTGGAATTCCGGCGCCCGCTCAAGGCTGGCGCCGGCGTTGAGCGCGCTTTCGCCACGCTGCGGGAACTCGTGCCGCGCCTCGAAGAGGATCGCGTCCTCGCGGGCGACATCGCCCTCATCGCGGAGGCGATCCGCGCAGGAAAATTCGACAGCGCAGAGGAAAATTTATGAAGAGAACGATTCGCGCCCCGCGCGGGAAGGAACTGAGTTGCAAAGGCTGGCAGCAGGAAGCCGCGCTTCGGATGTTGATGAACAATCTCGATCCGGAAGTGGCGGAGGATCCGGACAGGTTGATCGTCTACGGCGGCACCGGGCGGGCCGCGCGGAGCTGGGAGGCGTTCGACGCGATCGTGAAAGCGCTGCGCGAACTGGAGAATGACGAAACGCTTCTCGTGCAGTCCGGCAAACCGGTTGGAGTTTTCCGGACCCACGACGAAGCGCCGCGGGTCTTGATCGCGAACTCAAATCTGGTCGGCCAGTGGTCGAATTATCCGGAGTTCAACCGGCTCGAAAAACTTGGCCTAACGATGTACGGCCAGATGACCGCCGGCTCGTGGATTTACATCGCCAGCCAGGGGATCGTGCAGGGCACCTTCGAGACTTTTTCCGCCGCCGGGGAACGCCACTTTGGCGGCTCGCTCGAGGGCAAACTGCTCGTCACCGGCGGACTCGGCGGGATGGGCGGCGCGCAGCCTCTCGCGGCCACCATGGCCGGCGCGCGCTGTCTCGGGATCGACGTCGATCCGACGCGGATCGAAAAACGCCTAACGAGCGGCTACTGCGACAAGATCGCGCATTCGCTCGACGAGGCGATGCAACTCCTGGAAACGAAAGAGGCGATCTCAGTGGGCCTCGTCGGCAACTGCGCCGATGTCCTGCCGGAAATGGTGCGGCGCGGAATCGTGCCCGACATTTTAACCGACCAGACCAGCGCGCACGACGCGCTCAACGGTTATGTGCCTAACGGAATGTCGCTGGCTGAAGCGCTCCGATTGCGCGCGGAAAAGCCGGACGAATATGTCGAGCGCTCGATGGCCGCGATGGCGCAGCACGTCGAGGCCATGCTCGCGTTGCAAAAGAAAGGCGCGATCACTTTCGACTACGGCAACAACCTCCGGACCCAGGCAAAAAAGGCCGGCTGCGAAAACGCCTTCGATATTCCCGGCTTCGTCCCGGAATACATCCGCCCGCTCTTTTGCGAGGGGAAAGGACCGTTTCGCTGGGTCGCGCTCAGCGGCGACCCGGCCGATATCGCGCGGACCGATGAGCTCGCCCTCGAATTGTTCCCGGAAGACAAGACGCTCGCGCGCTGGATGAAACTGGCGCGCAAGCGGATTCAATTCCAAGGCTTGCCGGCCCGGATCTGCTGGCTCGGTTACGGCGCGCGGAAGGAATTCGGCGTGGCCATGAACGAACTCGTTAGGCGCGGTGAGATCAGCGCGCCGATCGTGATCGGGCGCGACCATCTCGACACCGGCTCGGTCGCCTCTCCTTATCGCGAAACCGAAGGCATGATCGACGGCAGCGACGCGATCGCGGACTGGCCGTTGCTCAACGCACTCGTCAATACCGCGGCGGGCGCTTCCTGGGTTTCGCTGCACAACGGCGGCGGGGTCGGGATCGGCTACTCGCAGCATGCCGGGATGGTCGTGGTCGCCGATGGCACCGACAGTGCGAAACGCCGTCTCGAGCGTGTCCTGACGAGCGATCCCGGGATGGGCGTCATCCGGCATGCCGACGCCGGTTATTCGCGCGCGATCGATTTTGCCCGGGAGAACGACGTCAGAATTCCGATGAAACCGGAGGCGCGCGATCTGTAGACGCCGCCCTCTGGGCGGCGCGGGCACGGGCGTGATTTGCAAATTGCGCGTGCTCCCGCGCTTCGCAGAGCGAAGCGTCTACAGCCGAAAGACAACCAATTATGCAAAAACTGATCGAATGCGTTCCGAATTTTTCGGAAGGTCGCGACCTGAATGTGATCAAGCAGATCACAGCCGCGATCGAGGCGGTCGAGGGAGTTTCGCTCCTCGATGTCGATCCCGGCGCGAGCACCAACCGCACCGTCGTGACCTTTGTCGGCTCGCCGGAGGCGGCGGTGGAAGCGGCCTTTCGCGGGATTCAAAAAGCCGCGGAACTGATCGACATGCGCAAGCAGAAGGGCGCGCATCCGCGGATGGGCGCGACCGATGTTTGCCCATTCATCCCCGTGAGCGACGTGAGCTGGGAGGAAGCGATCGAATGCGCCAGGTCGTTAGGCAAACGCGTCGCCGAGGAGCTGAAGATTCCGGTTTATCTCTACGAAAGAGCGGCCAGCGGTCCGGAGCGCGCGAATCTCTCCATCATTCGCGCCGGTGAATACGAAGGTTTTTTCGAGAAGATCAAACAACCGGCCTGGAAGCCCGATTTTGGTCCGGCGGTCTTCAACGAAAAATCCGGCGCGACCGTCATCGGCGCGCGCGATTTCCTCGTCGCCTACAACGTGAATCTGAATACAAAGTCGACCCGCCGCGCGAACTCGGTCGCGTTCGATGTGCGCGAACAGGGCCGTTTCAAAACCGAGGACGGAACCCCGACCGGGAAGAAGGTGCTGGACGAAAAAGGCGAACCGGTCCGGATCCCGGGCATGCTGAAACATGTCAAAGCTATCGGCTGGTATGTCGAGGAGTACGGGATGGCGCAGGTTTCGATGAACCTGACAAACATCGAAGAGACGCCGCTGCACGTCGCGTTCGACGCCTGTGCCACATCCGCCGCGGAGCGCGGGATGCGCGCGACCGGTTCGGAAATTGTCGGCATGCTGCCGAAGAAATCGCTCGTCGAGGCCGGCAAATATTTTCTGCGCAAACAAAAATGGTCGGAAGGCGCGGCGGAGGAGGAACTGATCGACCTCGCCATTCGCTCGATGGGCCTGAGCGAGCTGAAGACCGTTCGATCCGAAGGAAAAAGTGATCGAGTTCAAGATCGCGGAGGCGGCGAAGCAGTCGCTCGTGAAAATGAATCTGCGCCAATTCTGCAACGAGACGCTGAGCGATTCGCCCGCGCCCGGCGGCGGTTCGGTCGCGGCGTTGATGGGCGCGCTCGGGGCGTCGTTAGGCGGAATGGTGGCCAATCTTTCCGCGGGTAAGCGCGGGTGGGACGAGCAGCTCGAATTTTTCAGCGACTGGGCGGTGAAGGGGCAGCAGTTGAAGGATGAGTTGTTATTCCTCGTCGATGAAGACACCGCGGCCTTCAACAAGGTGATGGCGGCTTTCGGTTTGCCGAAAGATTCCGCGGAAGAGAAATCGGCTCGCAGCCAGGCGATCCAGTCGGCCAATCAATACGCGGCGGAGATCCCGTTGAAAGTGATGGAGACGGCGAGCCGATCTTACGATCTGCTGGCGGCGATGGCGGAAAAGGGAAACCCGGCTTCGATCTCCGACGTGGGAGTCGGATTGCTCGCCACCCGCGCGTGTGTCGACGGCGCGGGGATGAATGTGCGGATTAATTTGTCGGGTCTGAAGGACGAAAAAGTGAGGGCTCGACTGCAGGAAAAGATGCAGCAGCTGATTTCCCTGTCGGACAAAAATTACGAGGACGCGAGACAGAAGGTAGAGAGCAAGCTGTAGATCAGGCGCGAGTCCGGGTAGCGCACGCGTCTCGCGTGCTGGCGACGGCGTCCCGCCGTCGCGAACTTCCCAGCGAAATCGGCGCTCCAGAAAAAGTTCGTTGCGGTGAGACACCGCAACCAGCACGCGAGACGCGTGCGCTACCCAGGCGACCTGATCGCTCAATTTCTCGACTCTGCCGCGGATAACGGCAGATTCCTTCTGTGAACTCCGTTGCCGTCTTGCATGCCGCCCAACTTCTCACTCTCACCGGTCCGAAGCGTGCGCGGGTCGGCGGGGAGCTGAGTGATCTCGCGATCATCGACGACGGCGGGATGCTGGTCCGCGACGGGGTCATCGTCGCGGTCGGCCCTTCGGATGAAATCGCGCGCGATTTGCCTAACGACATCGAAGTAATTGATGCCCGCGGCCGCGTCGTGCTCCCGGGTTTTGTCGACGCGCATGCCCATCCCGTTTTTGGCGGGAACCGGGTCGACGAATTCGAAATGCGCGCGCGGGGCGCCACCTACGAGGAAATTGCCGCGAGCGGCGGCGGCATTCGTTCGACCGTGCGCAAAACGCGCGCGGCCAGCGAAGGCGAACTGCTCGCGCAGGCACAGCGGCGGGCCAACTGGTTTCTGCGCTGCGGGACGACGACAATGGAAGCGAAGTCGGGCTATGGCTTATCGCTCGATGAAGAGCTGAAAATTCTGCGCGTGATCCGGCAATTGAACGAGACGACGCCGCTCGAATTCGTGCCGACCTTCCTCGGCGCGCACGCCATCCCGGGAGAGTTTGCCGGCGCGCCCGAGCAATATGTCGCGCTCGTGATGCACGAGATGCTGCCGGCGGTGGCCGAGCAAAAGCTCGCTGAATATTGCGACATCTTTTGCGAGCGCGGCTATTTCGATCTCGCCGATTCGGAGAAAATCCTGACGGCGGCGCAGTCGCATGGTCTGCGTCTCCGGATGCACGTCGATCAGCTGACGAATTCCGGCGGCGCGTTTCTCGCCGCGCGCCTGGGCGCGGCGACGGCGGATCATCTCGAGCAAACCAACGATGCCGAAATCGCGGCGCTGGCCGAGGCGGGGGTGCAGCCGGTGCTGTTGCCGGCTTCGGTTTATGCGCTGGGCAAGACGCGTTATCCGAAAGCGCGCACTATGATCGACGCCGGCTTGGCGGTGGTCCTGGCGACCGATTTTAATCCCGGTTCCTCGCCGACGCCGTCGATCCCGATGGTGCTCTCGCTCGCCTGCACGCAGATGAAAATGACGCCGGCGGAGGGAATCACGGCGAGCACGATCAACGCCGCCTACAGTCTCGGCCGCGGGGATCGGATCGGCTCCCTCGAAGCTCGGAAAGCGGCGAATTTTACCATCTTCGACTGCGCCGACTATCGCGAGATCGCTTACTGGTTTGGCGCTTCGCAGGTCGTCGCAGTCTTCGTTAAAGGGAGCCGCGTTGTAGACGCTTCGCTCTGCGAAGCGCGGGCTTAGGCGCCGCACCCGCTGGAGGCGCCTTCCCCCGCGTTGCCCAGAGGGCAACGTCTACAGCACATGTTTGCGAACGCTCTTGCTCACCCGTAGCGTGCCCTGATGAAGGTCGAAGTAGAAAACCAGCCCCATTGCGTTGCGACGCTCAAGATCGAACTGCCGCCGGAGCAGGTCTCCAAGGAGTGGGATGCGATCGCGAACAGCTTTGCCGCCCAGGCTCGCATTCCCGGCTATCGTCCCGGAAAAGCGCCGCGCAGCGTGATCGAGAAAAAATTTCGCAAGGACATCCAGGACGAGCTGACGAAGAAACTCGTCTCAAAAAGCTATCGCGAAGCGGTCGAAGCGAAACAGTTGCGGGTCGTTTCCCTAACGAACCTGGAAGACGTCGAATTCGGCGAAGATCGCTCGATGCGTTTCCGCGCCACGGTCGTGACCGCGCCGGAATTTGAGCTGCCCGATTACAAGGGCATCCCGCTCAGTTTGCCCGACACCAACGTAACCGGGGAAGAGATCGACATGGCGCTCGAGCGTCTGCGCGAGCAGTCGGCCGATTTTGTCGACGTGCCGGAGCGCGGACTGGAAATGGAAGATTTTGCGGTGATCGATTTCGAGGGCGCGATCGAGGGCAAAACGATCGCCGAACTGGCCCCGAACGTGAGCAAGAACCTGCAGGGCGGAAAGAAATTCTGGCTCCGGTTGGCGGCGGATAATTTCCTGCCCGGCTTTGTCGAGCAGATCATCGGGCAAAAGCCTAACGAGTCCAGGACGGTGAAGGTGGAATTCCCGGCTGATTTTCCGGTGCCGGAAGTCGCGGGCAAGACGGCCGAGTACGAAGTGACGCTGCACGAAATCAAGCAGCGCATCCTGCCGCCGCTGGACGACGCCTTTGCCGCGAAATGGATGCCGGACAAGACGCTGGCCGATCTGCGGCACGCGCTCGAGCACCAGATCGAGCACGAAAAGGGTCACGAGCTGGAACGCGCCCGTGAATCCCAGGTCCTGAAATTTCTGAGCGAGCGAATCGATTTCGAATTGCCGCCGAATCTGCTCAAAGCCGAAACGCGCAACGCCCTCGCCGAGCTCGTACATCGCAATCGCGAGCGCGGGGTGCCGGACGAAATGTTGAAGGAAAAAGAAGAGGAATTGATCCAGGTCGCGGGCGGCATGGCCGCGCAGCGCCTGAAAACAAACTTCATCCTCCATCGCATCGCGGAGCAGGAGAAAATCCAGGTGACGCGCGCGGACGTGGAAGAGCGGATCCGCCACCAGGCGATGCACCACAACACCACCCCGGAAAAAATGCAGCAGGAAATTGAAAAAAACGACGCCATGAATGGTCTCGTGGAGCAGGTCCTGCTGGCTAAGACAATTGATTTCCTTGGGTCGAATGCTACCCTCGGAAGCGCGCCCGCCGCGCCAGTTTTAGAAGCCGTTAACGAATCCAAATGACGACAAATCGCGCCTTTAATTACCCACATTCCGTCCTTGTCCCGATGGTGGTCGAACAGACCGGCCGCGGCGAACGCAGCTACGACATTTACTCGCGCCTGCTCAAGGACCGGATCGTCTTTCTCGGGACGCCGATCGACGATCACATCGCGAACCTGGTCATCGCCCAGCTCCTTTTCCTGCAAATGGAAGACGGGAAAAAGGACATCAGCATTTACATCAACTCGCCCGGCGGATCCGTTACGGCCGGGCTCGCGATCTACGACACGATGCAGTTCCTCACCTGCGACGTGACCACCTATTGCCTCGGGATGGCCGCGAGCATGGGCGCAGTCCTGCTCGCCGCTGGAACGAAGGGCAAGCGTTTCGCGCTCCCGAATTCCGACATCATGATTCACCAGGTCTCGGGCGGCGCCCAGGGCCAGGCGAGCGACGTGGAACGCACGGTCGAATACATGTTTAAGCTGAAGAAGCGGCTCATCCGCATCCTCGCGCAGCACACCGGCAAACCTGAGGACAAGGTGTTGCACGACTCCGATCGCGATTACTACATGAACGCGACGGAAGCGAAGGAATACGGATTAGTCGACGAGGTCATCAAATCGCGAAAGGAAGCGAAATTACTCGACGGTGCCGGCCCCGAAAAGGCTGTGAGCGACCGCACCACGGCGGTCGCGGAGGCCGCCTTGCCGCACAAAGTCGAGGAATAGGAACTGCTTTACCGAGGGGACACCTATGGCCCGCGCCTCGAACCTCACCATGTGCTCCTTTTGTGGCAAAAGCCACGCGGAGGTGCGCAAGCTCATTGCCGGACCCGGCGTCTACATTTGCGATAGCTGCATCAACGTCTGCAAGAGCATCCTCGACAAGGAGTTGAACGAGGACGCGCGGCGGCAATCGTCGACCATCCGCGTCCCAAAGCCGGCGGAGATCCGGCACTCGCTCGACCAATACGTGGTCGGCCAGGACATGGCGAAGAAGACGCTCTCGGTCGCGGTCCACAACCATTTTAAACGCGTCCTGCAAAGCGCGCCGCCGACCGATACCTCGGCCGCGTTTCAGCCCGATCCCTTTGCCGACGTCGAAATCGAGAAGAGCAACATCCTGCTCATCGGGCCGACCGGTTCGGGCAAAACGCTGCTCGCGAAAACCCTCGCCAAGATTCTCGACGTCCCGTTCTGCATCGCGGACGCCACCACGCTGACCGAGGCCGGCTATGTCGGCGAGGACGTGGAAAACATCATCCTGCGGCTCCTGCAAAACGCCGACTACGACGTGAAACGGGCCGAGATCGGGATCGTCTACATCGACGAAATCGACAAGATCGGCCGCAAGACCGACAACGTCAGCATCACGCGCGACGTCTCGGGCGAAGGCGTGCAACAGGCGCTCCTGAAAATTCTCGAAGGCAGCACCTGCAACGTCCCGCCACAGGGCGGCCGGAAGCATCCGCACCAGGAATACATCCAGGTGAACACGGAAAAGATTCTCTTCATCTGCGGCGGCGCCTTCGTCGGCCTCGACAAAATCGTCCAGAAACGGATCGGCAATAAAACGCTCGGCTTCAGCAGCCCTTCGCTCGAAGTGGAAGAAGCGGCCCGGCGCGAAGCGGTCCGTCATGTCGAACCGGAAGACTTGTTAGGCTTCGGCATGATCCCGGAATTCATCGGTCGTCTCCCCGTCCTGACCGCGCTCGATGCGCTGACCGAGGACGAGATGGTCCAGATCCTGACCGACACGAAGAACGCGATGATCAAGCAGTACACCAAGCTCTTCGCGATGGAAGGCGTCCGCCTCACCGTCACGAAAGACGCTCTCCGCGCCCTCGCCGCCCAGGCGGTGACGAAAGGGCACCGGCGCGCGCGCTCTGCGCTCGATGCTGGAGCGGATCATGCTCGACATCATGTATGACGTGCCGAGCCGCGAAGACATCGCGGAGGTCACGATCAATCGCGCGGTCGTCGAAGGCAAAAAGGTCCCGCTCATTCGGAAGAAGCAGGACAAGGACGCGGCTTAAGGAAGGGCGCTTCGCGCCTAACGTCAACGTCGAACGTCGAACGTTGAACGTTGAACGTTGAGACGGCAGCGAGCGCCCTTTCCGAGTTCAAACGTTGGACGTTGAGCGTTGGACGTTGGACGTTTCTCTCCTCATGCGAGTCACCGTCCTCAACACCGGCACCGAGATTCTCCTCGGTGATGTCCTCAACACCCATCTCACCTTCATCGCGCGGGAGATTTTCCCGCTCGGTTTGCGCGTGGAACGGCAGATATCGGTTCCGGATGGAGACCCGATCCGTGACGCGCTCCAGGAAAATTTCGATCGCTCGGACATCATCTTCCTTACCGGCGGCCTCGGTCCCACGACGGACGATATTACCCGCGAAGTGACCGCCGAGATGCTCGGCCTCGATCTCGTGGCCGACCCGGAATTGGAAGAAACAATCACTCACCGGCTGAAGTCGCGTGGTATCCGGCTGACCAGCCGCATCCTGCGCCAGGCCCAGGTGCCGCGCGGTGGACAGGTCCTGCCTAACGACAACGGGAGCGCGCCGGGACTCTACCTCCCAGCGGGCCTGGGGGGCTCGGTCACGCCGCATCTTTTCCTCCTCCCGGGCCCGCCGCGCGAGCTCCAGCCGATGTTTTCGCAGGTCGTCGTCCCAATCCTCCAGCAGATCGTTAGGCAAGAGGAGAACGTCGCCTGCCGCACCTACCGGATCGTCGGGATGGGCGAATCCTACGTCGAGGAAGCGATCGGGGAGGAACTGCTCGCGATCAGCGGCCTCGAGCTCGGTTACTGCGCGCGAATGGGCGAAGTCGATCTGCGCGTCATCGGCTCGGCCGCGATTCTCGAGCAGGCCGACGTCGTGGTACGCGCGAAACTGACGACTTCGATTCTGAGCACGACCGGCGAGAACCTTGAAACGGTCATGGTTAGGCAATTGACCGAGAAAAAAGCAACGCTGGCCGTGGCCGAATCGTGCACCGGAGGATTCCTGGCTCATCGCCTGACGAATGTGCCCGGCTCCTCGGAAGTTTTCCTCGCCGGTTACGTCACTTATTCCAACGAAGCCAAGCAAGCCGCGCTCGGGGTCGACCCGGCGCTGATTTCCGCGCACGGCGCGGTCAGCGAACCGGTGGCGCGAGCAATGGCCGAAGGCGCCCGAGCGAAGTCAGGGGCCGCCTTTGCCCTGGCCACGACCGGCGTTGCCGGGCCCGGCGGCGGGAGCGAAGCGAAACCGGTCGGGACTGCCTTCGTCGCGCTCGCCGGCGGCGGCGAGACTGTCGTTAGGCATCTTTTTTTCCCGAGCGATCGCGAGACGTTTAAACAACTCGCCACCCAGATGGCGCTCAACCTTCTGCGCGAACGCCTCGCGGCCGGCTAATCGCCCACCACCACCGGCGTCCCGACCTTGACGTTCTTGTAGAACATCTCGGCCGCCACCGACGGCATCCGGATGCAACCGTGCGAGGCCGGATACCCCGGCAAAATGCCGACGTGCATCCCGACACCATCACCGGTCAGCCGCATGAACCAGGTCATCGGCGAACCGACAAAATGCGTTCCGCTCGGCGCGGAATCGATCCGGCTGCTCACGCCCCGGCGCACGACCCGGCCGGAAGCGTCGACGAAATCGCCGTAAATGTTGGACCGGTGGTCCTTGTCTTTTTCCATCACCCGATAGCTTCCCGCCGGAGTCGGGCGGGCGCGTTTGCCGGAGGAAATCGGCGAGTCGATCACCACTTCGTCGCCCATCAGGAGGTAGGCCCGCTGTTTCGAGAGAGAAACGCGGACGCGCGCCGTATCGGGCGTGACTTGTTCGAGCAGGCGAGGGGAGACATTAATCGGCTCCTGCCGGTGAATGAGATCGTTTGCGCGCTTCATCACCGGAGCGTTGCGGGGCCGGGGTTGCGGCCGGGGCTGCGGCCGGGAAGTGAAAGGGCGGACCCCCGTCGTCGGCAGCTGCGCCCCCAGATCGCCGTGCATCAGCAGGGCGAAAAGCGCGAAAGCGGATATTTTGAAAAGCCGGTGGATCACAAATTCAATGGAGATAGCAGGCGATGACGCGGGCTGGCTGCAAAAGTGAAGTGTTCGCCCGCCGGTGGCAACGCGGAAATTGGTCCGCAGCGTCGCACGACCGAGATTGATTTGCCACCGTCTTGCAAATCCAGCACGCTCCGGGCCAATGCAATGGCGCTTTCCGCAGGCCGGCGCGACGATGTTCGCCCTCCTTTTATTAGTCATGCCGCTCCTGGCGGACATCACGCTTCCCACCGCCGCGCCTTCGCCCCCGCCGCAGGCCGATGCCCACGCGGTCCGGGTCTGGCGGGGCGATCGCGCGATCATTCCGCTCCGCGGGCATTACAGCGGGAGCGGCACGGTGACTTTTTGGATCGTCGACCCGCCGGAGCACGGCACCCTCTCCGAGCTCCGCCCGCTCGGGGACAATCGCGCGACGATCATCTACCAAAATGACGGCCTCGAGCCGGCCGCGAACGACCGCTTCACCTACCTCGTCAAAACCAGCAGCAATCGCGTCTCTTCACCGGCGGAAGTGAGAATCGTCGTCGACGAACCACCACCCCACTTGCAGGTGCCGGGCCGGATCGAGTTTGACCAGATCCTGGCCGGCGAAAGCCAGAGACGGGACCTGACGATCACGAACGACGGTGGCGGGATTCTGGAAGGCCGCCTGACCGTGTCGGCGCCGTGGCGGCTGGGGTCGTCCGAGTATCGGGTGGCCTCGGGAAAAACCGCGACGATTGCCGTCGTCTTTCGGCCTGAGGAAGGACGGGACTATGTCGGGCAGATCACCCTTGCCGGCGACGATGGCGCGCTCAGCAGCGTCGCATTGGAAGGCAGCGCGACTTCTCCGATCGCTCTCGCGCCCGCCGAGCTGCGCATCGCGCAACCCGGGAAAAAAGACGAGCCCCGGGCCGGTTCGTTTTCCCTAACGAATCGAACCGAGCGGCCGTTGGCCTTGAAATTCACGACCGGGCGCCACCTTCAGCCGCTCGCGGATGTGACCCTGGCGCCCGCCGAGGAAAAGATCATTCCAGTGGTGGTCTCGGCGGACGGAATCGTCGCGGTGAACGACACGATCGTGGTACGCGGGGACGGGTTCAGCGAGAAGCTCCCGGTAACGGCGGAGGCATTGGCCGTGGCGGAAAAAACTCCCGCGCGCCCGCCACCGGCGATCGCCCAGGCCGCAACCGCTTCGCCGTCTCCGAGTGCGACGATTCCCGCGCGCGCGAGTGTCGTTAGGCCGGATGAGCCCGCGCCGGTGAAGCCCGTCGCGCCGAATCAACTCGTCGTCCCGGTTCGCGCGCAGCGGCTGGAGGGGGCGCGCTGGGAATTGCGCTGGGCGCGCCCGAAAGAATCCGTGGCGCAATATCGCATCGAGGAACGCCTGCTTTTGCTGGATGGAGCGGGCGCGTTGCAGACCAACTGGCATGCTTTCGCTGCGCCGAAAATCGCGATCGCGGGCGACGCGGTCACCGCGCAACTCAGCGGACTCGACCCGCGCCAAATTCACTCGCTCAGGGTCACCGCGCTCGGCGCGGATGGCGCCGCGCTCTGGGAATCGCCGCTCGTCGTGGTTGGCCCGCCGCCGCAGCCTTCTCACCGCGTGCGCAACTGGACGATCATCCTCGGGCTGGCGCTTTTGGTTCTGGTCGTTGTTCGCTGGCGCGCCAACCGCGCGTCACCCTAACGATAAGACTCGACCCGCTTCAGCCAGCCGGGAAGCCAGCGCTGCTCTTTTCGTTCCGGCGGCGAATTTTTCACCCGCGCACGCAGGGCGCGCTCCGCGGAGTCGGCAAATTCGCCCAGAGGCGAGGCGCCGCTCGCGTCCGACATTCCTTCCAGGACCTGCAGCAGTCCCCAGCCGCGCCCTTTGTAGCGCTCGGTCTCGAGCACGCCTTCCCCTTTGAAATTCACGTAGTCGATCAGGGCGTAACAGCCTTGCGCACGATTCGCGAGGCGGTTGAATCGCTGCTCGATGTTTTCCCGCTCTTCGGCCGGCGCCGCGGCCAGCATTTTCGGGAGCGCGTGACGCAGCCGCTCGACCAGGAAGTCAGCCTGCAAATCGATCGTGTCGGTCAGGAAAGTGCGCAGATTTTTCATCTGCGGGCTCGACTCCGCGGCGAGGAATTCCGCGCGTGAATTCCACGGGCAGGCGCTGCTCTTCGCTCCGAGAAGGAGGTCGGGCAGTTTGGCGCCGCGCTTTTCCACGTAGCGGACAAACTCCGGGAAACTTTCCTCGAACGGACCGCGCGCGCCGGCGGGGTACCAGATGAAGTGCCCGATCCCGAGCGAGGCAAATTTTTCTCCCGTGTTCCACGAGGTGAGGCCGGCCACGGTCCCGCCACATTCATTTTGCCAGATCTTGCGTCCGATCCGCATCGCGTCCTGATGCGAGAGCGAAATCGCCGCGGAAGCGCTGCACGCGAGCAGGGTTGCCAAGAGCAGGCTGAGCCCGGCAGTTTTGCAGCCCGACCCGGCTTCTGGCGGTGACCGAAACGCGGTCGCTTGACGCGAGCGCCATCCCCGTTGATGGATTGGGCGCGGCAGGCCGAGAAACGGACCGGCCGCATTTAGATTCAATGGGAAAATTTATGAAAACTTCGTTTGTCATCGTCGCACTTTCTTTCGCACTCGTTTCGCTGGCTCCCGCTGCCGATCCCTCGCTGAAAGACCAGAAGGATAAGGTCAGCTACAGCATCGGGCTGGATATTGGCACCACCCTGAAACGGCAGCTGATCGACGTCAATCCGGACCTCGTGAGCAAAGGGATGAAAGACGGACTGAACGGCGCCAAGCCGCTCATGACAGACGAGGAATCGAAGGAAACCATGGCAACTTTTCAAAAAGAAATGACCGCGAAACAGGCCGCAGCAAAGAAGGCGACCGGGGAAAAGAACGCGGCCGAAGGCAAGAAATTCCTCGAGGAGAACAAGGGCAAGGAAGGCGTGAAGACGACTGCCAGCGGCCTGCAATACAAAGTCATGAAAGAAGGCACCGGCCCGAGTCCGAAAGAGACCGATACGGTGAAAGTGAATTATAAAGGCACGACGATCGACGGCACGGAATTCGACAGCTCCTACAAGCGCGGTCAGCCGGCTGAGTTCCCGGTCAACCGGGTGATCAAAGGCTGGACCGAAGCGCTTCAGTTGATGAAGGTCGGCGCGAAATACCAGCTCTATGTCCCGGCGGAGCTCGCTTACGGCGAACGCGGCGCTGGTTCTGATATTGGCCCGAACGCGATGCTGATGTTCGACGTCGAGCTGCTCGGCATCAATCCCCCGGCTGCTTCGCCGAGCCCGGCGAAACCCGGTTCAGCGATCCCGCCGAAGCCTGCGGCTAAGCCGGCCGCCTCGGCTGCGGCTTCGCCTGCAGCGTCGCCCTCGCCCGCGAAGCCGTAAGCAGCCGCTTCGCAATTGTAGACGCTTCGCTCTGAGAAGATTCGCGGGCCGGCAAAGCAACGCGGCCGGTTCTTTACGTCCCGCGATCGTTAGGCGAGGCGCGACTCGCTAGGACGGGCGCCGTCCCGTCCGTGCTTCCCAGAGGGAGGCGCTCTACAGCGCAAGCGCCAGCCGTGGCGCGTCGCTCCAGAGATCTTCCAGGCTGTAAAACTCGCGCCGCTCCTGGTGGAAGACGTGCACAATCACCTGCAGGTAATCGAGCACGATCCATTGGCTCGTTGGAAATCCATCCACCGCCGACGGGCGCACCCCGTGATCCACGCGCAGCCCTGCTTCGACCGCGCCCGCGATCGCTTTCAGATGCGGCTCCGAGGTTCCCGAGCAGATGACAAAGAAATCGGTGAAGGTCGAAATCTCGCGCAGATCGAGCACCACGATGTCTTCCGCCTTTTTGTCCGAGGCGAGTTGCGCGCAGGTTTTGGCTAGCTCTTCAGGTTCGATTACGTGGTTCCTTGGTAAAGATTCTCCCGGCGGATGATTTGCTCGACCGCTTCCGGCACGAGATACCGAATCGATTGCCCGCTGGCAACACGTTTCCGGATCGTCGTCGCCGAAATGTCGATCTTCCGACGGATCGCAGGGTAAGCATATTCAACTTCCTCGCCGGAGCGATCAAGAACGACGAACCGGACCAGCCTCTGCAAATCCTCAAAGCGATGCCAGGTGGGCAACGCGGCCAAATTGTCCTCCCCGACGAGAAAGAAAAACTCCGCCTCCGGCTGGGCCGCGCGCAAAGCCTCCACCGTCTCGACCGAATAAGAGGGCGGCGGCCGGTCGATCTCCAGCCGCGACGCGACGAAGCCCGGTTCGCCCGCGATCGCGGTCGTCAGCATTTCCCAACGGGCCGCGGCCGGCGCCGGGGCGCGGTCTTGTTTGTGCGGCGATTGCGCGGCCAGGACGAAAATCACTTCATCGAGAGCCATCGTCTCGCACGCCTCGCGCGCCAGGATGAGATGCCCGTGATGAACCGGATCGAAACTCCCGCCGTATATCCCAATCTTTTTCAAGCGCTGCCTTTCACCCACATTTCACCTGGAATCGATCGTTGTAGCGTCCGCTGTCCGAGGGTCCGCGCAGCCACGTTGCAGCGTCCGCTGTCCCCAGCGGATCCCCCGCGATACAAAACCATTCTCGCCACAGCGTTCACTAAAGCAGAAAACCCTCCTCGAGGGGCACGAAGATATTGACGGGTCAGGACCGTTTCGCTTGCCGCCGCGAGCTTTGGAGTGCGGCACGTCCTCGTGCCGCTTTCCCGACACGTCGTTTCGACGAGTAAAGCCTGCGGATTTTCGGCAAAGCCTCCCGCTGAAAAAGCGGCGCGGGGACGCTCCGCACTCCAGGGCG
The DNA here is from genome assembly GCA_963740715.1 of uncultured Verrucomicrobiae bacterium. Taxonomy (GTDB): domain Bacteria; phylum Verrucomicrobiota; class Verrucomicrobiia; order Chthoniobacterales; family UBA10450; genus Palsa-1392. Next base: position 64,815 of record CAVUGD010000015.1, read on the forward strand.
CTGCGCGCGAAAACGTCCATCACTTTATGATTGATTCTTCACTAGCGCCTGATGCCGCGAAAACCCGCTTTGCAGCATCCAGGCCGAGGTAGTAATCTATTTTCATTGAGGTGGGTGGTTGTTGAGTTTTTAATAAATGGCCGCGATGGCTTTAGCTTATAGCCAGGTGAACGTTTCCTTTAGCGGGGTGCGTTTCAGGCGATCAAAGCTCAGCGCGGCCGGTTGCAAAGAGCGGGCACGCCCGGTCTCTTCTCCGTCCAATGCTCCCCCAAGGGGCATGGCTGACGAGCGAAGACTCGGACGAACCCGAAACCATTAAACCACAGCCGCCCCCTCAATCCACTTCCCCACCACGATGAATGCATCCCACCGCTCACATAAGCTGACCACGAGCCGCCGTACGATCTTGCTTTGCGTGACTACTTCCCTTTTACCCGCTGCCGCGAGCGTTCCAGCTCGTGGCAGCTCATCTTGTTCTCGTTAGGCCTCATGCCAGCCGTCCAGCCAGACCCGATCGATGATCGAAACCCGCTCATGCTTGCGGTTTGTTCTGGCGATCGCGCTGAAGTCTTCGAGGCGCTGCTCCTCAGCCCGGCGCTTGACGAGCAGGATTCGCGTCGGTGGACTGCACTCAGCTACGCCTGCTGGTGCGGCCATCACGACATCGCTCGGCAGCTTCTCGACGCTGGGGCCGATCCGGACGTGCACGAGTCGTACGCGATGGCCGACACGCCGTTGAGTCTTGCTGCACAGCGCGGCGACTTCGACCTTGTTCGCCTGCTGATCGCGCGAGGCGCCGATCCAGACCGTTACGCCGGAGTTGCTGCGATGCGCGCGGAGTCTTATGCTCGCCGCCACGGGTTTCATGACATCTCAGAGTTTCTCCTCTACCACTCGGACAAGCCACCCAAGGCCTAAACCAGGCGATGCCGCGGGCCGCTCTGCGATCACACTTTCCATGATTCCAACCCCTCTCGTCTTTGCGACGCGCGCTCTCGCCCGCGGTCGCTGAGCTTGTTCTCGTTAGACCTCAAGACACACACCTGATGCGACACTGGTACTTGCTTGCCGAATCGAGTCGGGGCCCACAGCAGCGCCAGTGCGCTTCAGACTCCGCGATCATCGCGCATCATGGACACGGTCCTTGCGATGGTCTTTCGCGGGCGCAGCGCGAGAAGATGTTTTGGCTCGGCCTTGTCGAGTCTGTGCCGTTGTTCACCGGAGGCATTTTGGCAGCATATACCGATACCGCCGTGGGCAGCACCGGTTTCGCCGTCGGAGCTGTTGTAGCCTGCCTGACCGTTTGCTGGTGCTTGCGTCACCAGACTCCCGATACCAGAATCGAGCTTTCACCTCAAAAGCATCTTCGCAGCGAGGTTGATCGCGAGGCCACGCGTGAGGCCTAGGCTCAACTTTGTAGTGCAACATTTGCTAGGTCTGAAGGAAGCATTGATTAGGTGTTTTGTAGCCATGTCTTTTCCTAGGTCGGTTGTTTAGATGTTCGGCGATTTGATCGCATTCGCTTTGGGTGATTCGGGCCATCGTCTCTCCTTTGGGAAGGTACTGCCGGAGGAGTCCGTTGGTGCTTTCGTTGGTCCCGCGCTCCCAGCTGTGATGCGGGGTGGCGAAGTAGAACTTGACCGGGCTGACTGCTTCGACCTGGCCATACCAGTGGAACTCGGTCCCGTTGTCCGCGGTGATGGTGCGCATCCGCCCGGGATGACGCGCCAGCAGTCCGAGCAAGGCGCGGTTGGTCTCGGCCGCGGTCCGCGCCTGGAGTTTGCCGATCATGAGGTAGCCGCTCTTGCGCTCGACCAGGGTGAGCACGCAGTGGCTGCTCTCTCCCGGACTCTCGCCCATCATGGTGTCGATCTCCCAGTGGCCGAGCTGGCGTCGCCGCTCCACACTGCTCGGTCGCTCCGCAATCATTCTTTTTCCGGCCAGGCGCCCTCGGCTGTCGTAGCGCCCGTAGCGTTTCCGGCAGCTCTTGCGCGCACCCCGCAGATGTTCGTGCAGCCTCCCGCCACTTCGCAGATCCCGCCAGATGTGGCGGTAGATCGTCTCGTGGCTGATCGCCAGCTCTCGCCGCAAGCGCAAATGCCCGGAGACTTGTTCGGGGCTCCATGTTCCTTCAACAACTCTTCCACCCGTTCCCACTGTTCGCGCCCAAACTGGCTGTTGCGCCGCGATCGATAACGCCGTGCCTGCGCCCGCTGCTGCGCCGGTTGCGCGCGATACCGGCCGTCGTAGGGCGCCGCGTTGTGCTTCAGTTCTCGCGCCACCGTGCTGCGGTGGCGCCCAAGCTCCCGCGCGATCTCCGCCGGCTTCAGCCCCACCAATCGCAACGCCGCCAACACGCTCCATTCTTCCCCAACCAGTTGCCGATACTTCATCCCCACTTTCCGGCCCGCCAGCGCCCTCTTCCAAGCCTTTCTTTTTCCCTTCCCTCCACACGTCGTCCGTGTTGCACTTAGTTTGTGAATCCGCGAGGTCTAACCGGGCGATGGAGCCAACCACTGGCCGGCTGTACGCCCGGAGTTTCATATGAATCGCACCTCACATCCTGCCTCCATGCGCGCCCTCGCCAGTGGTGGCTCATCTTGTTCTCGTTAGGTCCCATGCACACTTCGTCTCGCAATTGGCCCGCTAGGCTGCTCGGATTGACGCGCTGTTTGGGTGTCGCGATTTTCGTTCTCGTTGTATTGGTGCTCCGCGATCACGAGCGATTCTGGCGCTTTTCAGCTTCGAAACCGCTTGGATGGGACTTCGCGTCCATCGGCTCCACCGCATTGCTTGCGACTGTGCCGATGTTGGCGTTTGTCGCAGTGTTCATGTGGTACTACCGCGACCTGCCAGAAGAGGAGTTCCGCCGGAAGACTTCGTTGCGGAATCCACTTCTGACTGTGCCCGTGCTTCTGCTTACCGCATTAATTTGGCATTTTCGGTTGCCCCAGACCTAACCATGCGATGAAGCTGACCCCGAGCCGCCGTACGACCTTGCTTTCCGTGACCACTTCCTTTTCACCCGCTGCCACGTGCGTTCCCGCTCGTGGCAGCTCATCTTGTTCTCGTTAGATGTAGCGGTCGCCCTTTGCCGTCATTTTTTTGGTTGGCCGTCGCGGGTGCCCTATGCATCCTCGGCTCGGCATGGGTTTTCCGGAAGCAGAGCAAAGCGCGAGACGGTGGTCATGCGCGGGATGGGTCCAAGTCTCGGGGCGGGCGGTGTTAACGTGCCGGGGTTGCTCCTCGATCCCGCACTGGAGTTATACGACGCCACCGGCGCGCTGATCGCGGCCAACGTTGATGCGATCCAAGACCCGCAATATGGCTCTCTTCCTTCGGGCCTTTTTCCCAGGAAACCAAAGGAGGCCGCTTTACCGGAATCTTGGGCCTGGCGCCTACACTCTCGTGCTGCGTGGAGCGTGTGGTGTATGCTGTCCCCAGCGCATGAGGGCAAAGATTTTCCGCTGAGGAGAGCGGACGCTAGGTACGCTAATCGTGATGAATCGGGATTTCTCTTGCTCCCGACTCGCAATCCCGAGACGATGGAATTTCCATGAAAACGAACAATCTCTCTAAAGTCGGGCCTTTACGGCGTATCGTCGGTTTTCTTTTCTTCGCCGCCGCGGTGGCAGCCGTGCTCGGGGCGGTCGCTTCGTCGCGCGCCATCAACCGGTCGAGCCCTGAGCAGGCGGCTGCGCTGCGCAAAATCGCTCCGTGGGTGACTGAACACACCGCGAATGGCAACCAGGCCGAGTTCATGGTCGTCCTGGCCGACCAGGCGGATCTGAGCGGCGCCGCGGCGCTGAGCTCGAAGAGTGAGAAAGGCCATTTTGTGCGTGATGCCCTCTGGAATAAAAGCCAGGCCACGCAGGGCCCGATCCTGCAATTTCTGCGGGAACGCCGCCTCGAGCATAGTTCCTTCTATATCGTGAACGCAATTCTAGTGAAGGGCAGCCGGGAGATCGCGGAGACGCTGGCAGCGCGCCCGGACGTGGCTCGCGTCGAGGGGAATCCGGAAATCAAGAATGCGCTGCCTCAGCCGGAGGCGGCGGTGGAAGGGCCCATCGCGCCGTTGGCGGTCGAGCCGGGTATCGTTTACACCAATGCGCCTTCGGTGTGGGCCGAAGGTTTTACGGGCCAGAATATCGTCATCGCCAGCGCCGATACCGGTGTGCGGTGGACGCATAACGCGCTCAAGTCTCATTATCGCGGCTGGAACGGCGTCACGGCAGATCATAATTACAACTGGCACGACAGCATCCACACCGGCGGCGGCGCATGCGGTCCAAACGCGCCCGCGCCTTGCGATGATTTCTTCCATGGCACCCACACCACCGGCACAGCGATCGGCGACGATGGCGCCGGCAACCAGATCGGGATGGCGCCGGGCGCAAAATGGATTGCCTGCCGGAACATGAATGTCGGCGTCGGCACGCCCGCGAGTTACATCGAGTGCATGCAATTTTTCCTGGCGCCGACCCCGGTGGGCGGCGGCACGGGCGACCCGACCAAAGCGCCCGACGTGACCATTAACTCCTGGGGTTGCCCGACCTCGGAAGGTTGTTCGGCGACGACTCTCCAATCCGCCGTCGAGGCTCAGGCCGCTGCCGGCATCATGATGGTGGTCGCGGCGGGTAACTCTGGTTCGAGCTGTTCGACAGTGACTGATCCTCCGTCGTTTTATGCGGCGTCTTATACAGTCGGAGCCCTGAACACGAGCACCGATACCATCGCCAGCTTTAGCAGCCGCGGTCCAGTCCTGGCCGATGGCAGCAACCGGACCAAACCGGATATCTCTGCACCGGGCACGAGCACCCGCTCGGCCACCAATAGTTCCGATACCGCCTATACCTTTGCCAGCGGCACGTCGATGGCCACTCCGCATATCGCCGGGGCGGTGGCCCTGCTCTGGTCGGCTCATCCCGAGCTCCAGCATCAAATCGATGCGAGCCGGACAATCTTGAATAGCACCACTCAGGTGATTCTTTCCACCCAGTGCGGCGTCGCGGGGCCGCCAAACAACGTCTACGGATGGGGCCGGGTGAACATCCTGGCCGCGGTGGATTCAGTGGTTGGCACGAACATCACCCTCACGGCGTCTGCCCGTGCGCGGGGGAGTAAAGCGAGAGTCACGCTCAACTGGGATCCGGCCGACGGTGGCGACATCAACGTCCTGCGGGATGGCGCCGTGGTCCAGACAACGGCAGACGATGGCATCACCAAAGACAGTCTCCGGAATGCGAGTGGGTCGACCTTCACTTATAAGGTGTGTGAGACAGACTCCGGCGACTGCTCCAACGAAGTTCAGGTCACGATTCCCTGAGGGCTGACTTGTGGCGCGGGGCGGATGCGCTCGGGCAGCGTATCCGCCCCAGCTCGCGATCCCTTTAATAGAGGAGATACTTCGCGCGGGTGCGGCGAAACTCCTCTTCGTTAGGCCGCCAGCTCGCCACGATGCTGCGAGGCGATTTGCCCTCCCGCACCTGCGCCTGGATGAACATGCCGCCGCAAACTTTGTAGAAAATATCGAGCTTGCTCGCGCCTGTCCGCCGGAAGAGGTCGGGGCGACTTTGCCGGTTCAGTTCCGCCATCATGTAAATGCCGAGCCCGGTCAGGTTGGCGGGTGCGTCCGGCGAGATCGTTAGGCTGCTGCCGCCGATGCCGCCCTCGCGCCAGGGCCGGAACTCGACTCCGGGCGCGTCGATTCCGCGCAGGTAGCGAGTGAAGCTCTCCGGGTCCACCCCGCGGGCCCCGATGCTTTGGAACGGCCGCGGACCGGGAATGCCGGTCTCCGGCCCGCTCAATTCGCCGACCAATCCGGTCGCGATGTAGTAAAGCGGCGAAGTGCCGCGGGGAATGTTCGGCGAACTCGGGATCCAGCGCAGGCCGGTGTCGTCCCAGGTCATCCCGCGCCGCCAGCCGTGCATTTGTACGACGGTGAGGTCGCACGGCACCGCGGTCCAATTGCGCCCGTTCACCATCCGCGCCAGCTCGCCGACCGTCAGGCCGTGCACATACGGAATCGGAAACTCGCTCACGAACGAACGCCAGCGCGGCTCGACCGACGGACCTTCGATGCGCAAACCGCCGACCGGATTCGGCCGGTCGAGGACGACAAACGGGATTTTGTTTTCCCCCGCCGCCTCCATGCAGCGGCCCATCGTGCTGATGTAGGTGTAGCTGCGGCAGCCGATATCCTGCAAATCGAAGACGAGCACGTCGATCCCGCGCAACATCTCGGGCGTCGGCTTGCGCGTCGGGCCGTAGAGCGAGTAAGCCATCACGCCCGTCGTCGGGTCGCGCCGGCTCTTCACGTACTTGCCGGCTTTCTCGGTCCCGTCGAGCCCGTGCTCGGGCGTGTAAAGCGCGACCAGGTTGCAATGCCGTTTCAGGAGGAGGCGCGTCTTCGTCCCGGAAGAATTGGCGCCGGTCTGGTTCGTGATCAGCCCGACGCGTTTGCCCTTGAGGAGGGAATAGTCGTGGCTCTCCAGGACATCGATCCCGAGCTCGACCGCGGCCTGGGTGCTGGCCAGGCAAAGCCAGAAGGCGCACAGCCTAACGATCCATTTTTTGTTTCGCCTCGTCTCCATCGCTCCTAAGGTCGGACGTTATGGAGAGCACTTCACCGGGTCAACTGATCCTGACCGGCGTACCGGGAAAAGAACTCGATCGCGAAACCGCCGATCTCTTTCGCCGCGTCCAGCCCGGCGGCTACATCATTTTCGGGCGCAACATCGAGAGCGCGGTCCAGTTGCGGAAGCTGATCGACGATCTGCGCGACCTGAGCGCGATCGAGCCGATCATCACGATCGACCAGGAAGGCGGGCGGGTTTCGCGCCTCCGCCTGATCGGGCAGGAGCCGCCTAACGCCCAGCAACTGCGCGAGAAAGGCGATCTCGACCTCGTTAGGCGGCACGGTGAGATCACGGGCCGGCTGCTTCGTCTCTTCGGTTTTAATCTCGATCTTTGTCCCGTGCTCGACATTTCCTTCGACGACGAGGCGGACAACTCGCTTCGCGGGCGCTGCTATGGCGGCGACGTCGAGGAAGTCGTTAGGCTGGCCGGAACTTTCAACGATGCGCTGCGAGGCGAGGGGATCGCGAGCTGCGGCAAACATTTTCCCGGCTACTCTGCCGCGACGATCGATGCGCATCACGACCTCCCGCTGATCGAGCGCACCCGCGCCGAGCTGGAGGCCAATGAACTGGCGGTCTTTCGCCGGTTCGCCGATGGCGTCGACAGCATGATGATCTGCCACGGTTGGTATCCCTGTTTCGAGCCGGAGAAAACCGCCGCCTCCCTCTCGCGCCGGATCGTGACCGATCTTGCTTCGCGGCGAGCTCGGCTTCAAGGGACTGATCATGACCGATGATCTCGACATGGGAGCGATCCTGAATGAATACAGCCTCGAAGAAACCATCCGTCGCGCGATCGGAGCCGGGAACGACCTCGCCATGATTTGCCATCGGGTGCCTGCGATTGAGGAAGCGCTCGGCTACATCGAGAAACTTCCGTCCGAGCAACTCGAGACCGCGCTGGCCAGCGTCGCGCGGTTCAAGTCGCGGCTCGCCTCCCCTAACGAGTTCTCGGAAACCGCTTTTGCGGCTTTGAATGATGAGATTTGGAACCTGCGGGTGGCGGTGTTGGGCGAAGCGCGCGCCCGCGAGCGCAGTGCGGAAGACGGCAAACGCTCGCCCGTCGAGACGTATTGAGTGGGATGGCTCCTCGTCACCGCCGGGCGCCGCGCGCCATTTGGCTTCTCCTGGTTCTAAGCCCGCTGAGCTGGCCGGAGCGGAGCGGCGCGCAAGACTCGGCGCCGCGCGACATCCGCTCGCCTCGATCGACGAGCGATCCCATCCCGCTGGTGTCGCGACTGAGGGGAGGCGTGACCTTTCCGGTCAACGTGACCACGGAAGTCTTCGGCAATCTCGCCGGTGGAACCAAGAGAGCCGCGATCTGGGAAAGCCTTTTCATCGCCGGGGTGGAAGTGGATTTCGCGAAGGCGGCCGGAATGCCCGGGCTCAGCCTGTCTGTCACCGGACTTTATGCGGCCGGCCCTGGCCTAACGAATGACGCCGTCCACGATTTCAATGTCCTGAGCAACATCGACGCTTACGACAGCCTCCGGCTCTACGAAGCCTGGTTGCAGCAGGAGTTTTGGGAGGGAAAAATCTCCCTCCGCCTCGGGCAGATGCTGGCCGACGCGGAGTTTTTTGTTTCCGATTACGGCGCTCTTTTCGTGAACAGCTCCTTTGGCGCCATCCCGCTCGTGAGCCAAAATCTGGTCCCGCCCATCTTCCCGGTGGCGGCGCCGGGCCTGCGTCTGCGGGTTGCGCCTAACGAGTCTTTTTACGCGGAAGCGGCCGCCTTCAGCGGCGACGTGGGCGACCCGGGGACAAACAATAAACACGGGACGCGTTTCTCTTTCCGGGAGAACGACGGAGCGCTGGTGTTTTTTGAGGTCGGTTATCGGGCATTCGCGCGCGCTCCGCTCACCGGAATGTATAAGCTGGGTGGATTTTATGATTCCGGCCGCTTTGCAGACAGCCGCGGAGGCACGAAACGAGGGAACACAGGCTTCTATGCCGTGGCGGAGCAGGAGCTATGGCATCCGGGAGGGAAGGCAGAGTGCGCCCTCGCTTTTTTCGGCCGGGTCGGTCTCGCGCCGGACGACCGCAATCTCGTGCCGCTCTACTTCGATATTGGTTTCAACTTCCGGGGAATTCTGTCCGGCCGAGTCGACGATATCCTTGGTCTCGGGTTCAGCTCCTCGCAACTGAGCGACGCGTTGGTTGCCGGCGGCGGGCACGAAGAAGTGGTGGAACTGACCTACCGGCTCGCTCTGGGCGATCACATTTTCCTGCAACCGGATCTTCAATTTATTCTTCGTCCCGGCGCGACGGAGTCCGCGGCCACTGCAATCGTGGCGGGGCTGCGCCTGAATATGAGCTATTGAAGCGGCGATGCGGTCGGTCGCTGGACAATTCAGCGCTGCAAATCGACAATGGGCCTCCGGGCGAGCGTCCCCGTAGTTCAACGGATAGAACGAGGGTTTCCTAAACCTTAAATGTGGGTTCGATTCCCGCCGGGGACACGCCGCTAATCGAACCGAGTTCGATTGATTCCGCTCGCGCACTCGCTCACCCTGCGGGCTTCGTCCATGTCGCGCCGTGCCCGCGCACTCCATTCCCGCCGGGAACAAAATGCTTATTTACCAGTCTCGGCTTTTCGCGCCGGACTCGAACCAGGGAGGGCGCCCCGGTTTCCCAGGAAACCTTTTTGGAGATTTCGGATCGAATCGCCCTGGCTGCCGACTAACGATGCTCCGCCAGTGATCTTCTTGGCCGTGCTGCCCCGTTTCGCGGCGTTGGTCAGATTGATGAAGCGCTGGGTGGTGACGAAAAAAGCCTGGGTCCGCTCATCGTAAAGCGCGACCCGCGGTTTCTTGTCGGTCGTCCTCCAGCCAAGCAGTCCATCGGGCACGTTTTTTTGGCCGGCCAATTGTTGCGCATTCCAGGAGGAACCGCCGGAGTTGGCCTCGAGCAGGCGGTTGATTTCTTTCTCGGTGATCTCGGACTTGTCGGCCTTGGCGACCATTTCGCGCGCGCTCCGGCCCGAGACGTAGGTCACCGCGATGGAGAAGCCGTCGGCGAGATAACACTTCGTCAGGTTGGCGGCCTCCTGCGAGGAAAGAGTGAAAATGGGCGCCCCGTAACGCGCGTTCACTTCCGCCTCGGTCTCGCCGATCCGGGCTGCAGCGGTCCCGTGAAACAGGAAAAGAGCGAGCAGAACGCCGCACCAGCGCCGCCACGGTGCGACCTCAAACCCAATGCTCGTTTCCGGAATCGATCGTTCCATCGGCCCGCAGAAGGGAGCAACCATTTGTGCAAGGGTTGCGGAGCGAGGGTTTCTTCGTCAAGCAAGAAGTTCCCGGCTGGAGCGCGCTGATTGTTCCCACGCGCTCCGCCTAACGATCCTTGGCCGGAAGAGTGAGCTCTATTCGACGTCGTAGGCTTCGACGAGGGCGACCCCGGTGGCGCCGTTCGCGCCGCGCACGATGGCCGTGTAATTGGAAGGCGCCAGGTCCATCACGATGGCCGCTTCCCGGTCGTCGGCGGGCGGGATACCGGTGGCGATGAGTTCGGCCTCCTGGGTATCGCGCCAGTTGTCGTTGGAGCTGAGGAGGGCGCCGTTCTGGTCGTACAATTCCAGCGTCGGATCGAGCAGCGGATTGCTGACCCCGAACGCGCCTAACGACGGACCAATGGCCCGGAGAAGGATGCGCCGGGTCTCGCTGCCGGTGAGAATGAAGCCGCCGATCATGACGTCGTCGCCCGTCTGGACAAAGCCGCGGGTCGAAATATTGGCCGGGTTGGCCGCGGCCGCGGGGTTGGTCGCGTAGAGTTCGACCAGACCGTTGCCGGTCGCGCCGCCAGCGTCGCTCATGATCGCGGTGTAGGCACCGGGCGCGAGATCGGCGAGGAGAGCCGATTCCGCGGCGTCATTCGGCGCCAGGCCGAGCGCGATGATCTGGTCTTTGTCCGGTCCATTCATCCAGTCGTCGTTGGAGGCAATCAAGGCGCCGGTGCTGTCGTGCAATTCGATCTTCGGGTTGGGCAGCGTCCCGGCGACGGGAAGCGAAGGACCGATGCCGCGAAGGACGACTTGCTCGTCGTCGCTGCCGGTGATGATGAACCCGCCGATGAGCACGTTGTCGCTCGTCCCGACGCTGAGCCGGGTGGAGAGGTTAACCAGGGTCGGGTTAGCCGGAATCGACACGACTTTATAGACGATCCCGGTGCCGCCGCCGTCGCCCAGGGCGTAAACCTCACCGGCCGCATCCTGCCCGAAGCCTTTCAAGAAGATCCCGAGATTCCGCTCCGGATCGCCGAGGCGAAGTTCCTGGGTGATCCCGCCCACGAAGTCGGAATAGAAAAGGCGACCGCTGCCGGTATCCGGGAAGAGATAGTCGCCGAAAATATACTGGCCGCTCAGCGCCGGCACCGCGCTCCCGCGTTCGACGAATCCGCCGATGATGGCCACGCCGTCTGCATGGCTGTATTGGAGCACGGGATCGGTCAGGGCTGGATCGGGGTTTGGATCCGGGGTGATGGAACCATCAATCCGGTTGAAAAGGAACGAGCCTTCCTTCCGGCTCCAACCGTAATTCTTGCCCGACTCGACGAAGTCGACTTCCTCAATGTTGTTCTGCCCGACGTCGCCGACGATCAGGCGGCCGGTCGGGGCGTCGAAGGAAAAGCGGAAAGGATTACGCAGGCCGTAGGCGTAGATTTCGTGCACGGAGGTGCCGCTGGCGATGAACGGATTGCTCGCCGGCACGCGATACTTTCCGTTCGCGCTCACGGGATCGGCGCTGCCGCCCGTCAGCGCGGGATCGAGCGGATCGATGCGGAGGATTTTTCCGAGCACGTTGGTCAGGTCCTGGCCGTTGCCGATTCCGGGGGTGTGCCCGTCGCCGTTGTCGTTGGAAGAGCCGCCGTCGCCTAACGAGATGTAGAGATAGGATTCGCCCGGTCGAAAAGCGATCTTGCCGCCATTGTGGTTCGACTGCGGCTCATTGATGCGCAGGACTTCCCGCCGGCTGGCCGGATCGGCGAGGTCGGGATTTGCGGCCGAGGCCTGCCATTCCGCGACCACGCTTTGATGATCGAAAGCGGTCGTCTTCGGCACGGTGAAATCGGCCGCGCCCGCGACCGGTTCGCTCGTGTAGGTGTAGAATTTTCGGTAACCGGCGCTGGCGGGATTGGTGTAGCCCGGGTGAAAAGCGAAGCCGAGCAGGCCGCGCTCGCCGGCGGTGGCGATGAGCCGGGAGGAGAGATTGAGGAAGGGAGTCGCGAGGAGCGTTTTGTCTTTCACGATCCGGATCAGGCCGGTTTGCTGGTTCACAAAAAGGCGGCCATCGCCGACCGAGGTCAGGTCGTTAGGCGCAGTCAGCCCGCTCGCGATTTGCTCCAGCTCGATGCGGACCGGGCCCTTGAAGACGCGCGGCGGGAGCGGAGTGGGTGACGGAGAAGGCGTGGGTGACAGTGTCGGACTTGGATTGGGCTCGGACTCGGGCTTGGCGACGGCGACGGTGAAGGCGAGGGAGAAGGAGAAGGCGACGGGCTGGGCGAGGGCGATGGGCTTGGAGAAGGGCTCGGGGAAGGCGACGGACTGGCGAAGGAGGACGGCGAAGGAGTCGGGGAAGGGGTGGGCGAGGGCGTCGGTGACGGCGAACCGGCGACTACGTTGACCGTGCCGACCATCGTGCAGCAGCCGCCATGAACGCTGCAGTAGTAGTCGAAGGTGCCGACGGTGTTGAACGATACTTGAAATTTGTAGCCGGTCTGGTGGACATCGGAGTTCCATACCCCGGAAGGATTTCCAGGCGTGCCCGAAGTCGTGCTGTGAAAGCTGGAGTCCCATTCCCATTCCACATCGTCGCCGGGTTCGACGGTGACCATGGCGGGGGAAAACAAATCTCCACCGGATCCCGACCCGCACGGTAAACTTTTTGGCCAAGGCAGTTTCGCCGCTCGCGAAAAGGACGGCTGCGATCAGACCGAGGAACAGAAAGAATGATTTCATAATGTGCTGAATATCAGGTTGCCCACGTTACCGTTTCTCCCTCGCGAACACGACCGTGCAAAGGTAACGCGCCTGTTACTTTTTAATCCCTTAGAACCGGATCGTGAATTGCGCCGCGAGTGTAGTATGGAGATTATCGGAAATAAAGTCGCCCCGCGCCAGGCTGCATTGCAATTTTAATTGCGTGTAAGCGGTAAAACGATACCCGAGCGCACCGTCGATCCGCCAGACATCGTGTGCCCTCGAGACAGGCCGGCCGGCGGGATCGTCCGCCGTCACGAAAAATTCCTGGTTCCAGCGCAGGGCGGCGAAGAGCTGCGGAGTGAGGCGATATTTTGCCTCGATGTAATAGGCAAACATATCGGCGTCCCCGAGCCGCGGCACTTCGAAACGGGAGACAAAAGCTTCCGCCCAGATTTGCAGATGGCCGCGCGCATAGCTCACATCCTGGCCGAGGACGTACTGGTAAAAATCTCCACGATCGCTCTGCGGGGGCATCGGGTGCGCATCGGGCAGAAGGTACGGGCCAGCCGCGCCGGAGATGCCGAAATTCCAAGCCTGGTTTGGCTTCAGGCCGAGCCGGGCTTCGTAGGTGGGGGTTCGAAAGTCGAACCGCTCCCAGGCCTCGGGCCGCGAGGAGACAGCCGCGTTTTTTACCGCCCCGGCATATTCGAAAATCCCAATCCCGCCCGCGACGGAAGCGCCGATGGTGTAGGCGGGGCCCCAGACGATGGGCAGAAATTCATAGTGATCGAAAGCCGGCACCCGGCGGAAGCTTTGGCCCGTGAATGGGAGTTCACGATCGGAGACAAGGGAGACGTTCTCGTACGGGAGAGGCGCGCTGATGAATGGGTTGTCCCAGGAAAGATGGCGCTGCATCCAGCCGCCGATCACGGTCGAGAATTTCCCGAACTGTAAATTGAAGCGGCCATCGCTCCACGGCGTGAGGCGCAGAGCATACTCATCCAGCCGCCATTCCGTGCCCAAATCGGACGGATCGAATCCGGTATCGACCCGGCTTTGGGCGAAAAAATAAATGTTGGATCCGATCTTGGCGTCGACGAAAACGCTCAGGCGCGGGGTGAAAAGATCGTGTCCCGCGGCCTCGGATCAAGCCCGGTGCCGGTTGCGGGTAGTGATAATATTCCAGGTCGAGCGTGCCGCTGATCCGGGCGCGCACCTTGTCGTCGAAAACGCTGATCGTTAGGGCCTGATCGACCCGGTCGAAAAATTCTTCCGCGCTCACGCTTCGCAGGGTAGCGGCGAGGAGGCAGAGGCAGAGGAGGGCGGGCTTCATGAAGCGACGGCCGTGGGTTGAGTGGCGGGGACGGCGGCGCGGAAAACGGCGCTGAACTCGGTCCATTCCGCATCGGACCTAACGAGCCGAAGTTCGCCCCCGTGCAGACGGACGAGCTCGCGCGCGAGGTTCAGGCCGAGCCCGTGTCCCGGGACGTCAGGGCTCGCGCCGGCGCGATGGAAGCGCTCAAAGATAAAAGACTGTTCCCCGACCGGAATGCCGCGCCCGGTATTCGCGACCAGCAATTCCACTTCCCGGCCGGACTGGCGCGCGACGATGCGAATGGCGCCGCCGGGGCGATTATATTTGCGGGCGTTATCGAGAAGATTCTGCACCACCAGAGACGTGTATTTTATTTCGCCGGCGATCCGCAGGCCCTCTGGAATATCGGTCTCGACGCGCAGATCAGCCGCTTCCGGCATGGCCTGGAGATCGTCGAGCCATTCGTCGACGAGATGGGTGAGATCGACCGTGTTGAGGGTGAGTCGCAGCTTGCCCGCATCCATCCGCGAGAGCAGGAGAAGGTCTTCGACCACGCCGGTGAGCCGATAGGTTTGATGGATGAGAGTCGAAACCTCCTCGTAGACTTCCTGTGGAAAACCCTCGCGGGCGAGGAGCGAATCGAGCCCGGCGCGCAGGACCGTGATCGGGCTCTTGAGCTGGTGCGAGGCATCGGCGGAAAAACGGGCCGAGCGTTGCAGCTCCTCGGCGGTCATTTCCAACTCCGCTTCCGCGCGCCGGCGTTGCGCGAAATTTTCCTCCGAAACGACCGCCAGTTGCTCCACCGGTTGGGAGAGCCGGCGGGAAAAGAAATGGCTGACCACGAAACCACCAAGAAGCAGGAGGCCGCCCGCACTCAGGATCTGCCAGCGCAGCCGCGCCTGCCGCGCGAGCAACCGGTCGAGCGGATAAACACAAACCTCGTAGGCCGGCGGGTAGTCGGAATCGGGATTGAGCTTCTGGAAAAAGAGGAGATGCGGCACGCCGTTGATCGTCGTGCGCAGGCTCTCGCCGGTGCCGTTCGGTTGCGCCAACTCCCGCGCCACTTCCCGCGCGATTTGCGCCTCCACCGCCTCGTCAAAAGTCGCCAGCTGCAACTTCCCGTCGGCCAGAATGCCGCTTTTCATTCCGATCGATTCGCCGTGCGGGGCGGCCTCGATCGGCTTGAAGCCGAGGACGAGCGCCGCGATCACTTCGTTGTTCTCGGTCGAGCGAATCGGCACCGCGATCATTTCCTCGACCGTCAGCCGGCCCGCTTCGTCGCTGCCGGGGGAGATAGCCGGTCTGCATCGTCTGGGGCAGGCGCGGCCGGGCCAGCCGCGCTTCTTCGTTAGGCAAGAGCACACCGGCATCGTCGTTCAGGGGTGCGATGACGGCGCCGTGGCTGTCGAGGAAGCGGTAGAAGCGAGCGTGCAGCGTATCGGCGCTGTCGAGTTCGTTCGGCCGCGCCTGTTCCATCAAGTCGCGCAACTCCTCGCGCGCACTCGGGTAGAGAAGGTCGAGCGCGTTGTCCTCCAGGGCGGCGTGGATGCGGGCGTTTTGCGCCAGCGCCCGGGAGCGATCGGCCACCGCCGCGGTGCGCAAATCCTGCAGGCGATGAAGCGACACCAGCTCGAGCTCGAAATCGCGCTGCAGGTTGGCCCGCGCGTCGTCCGCCGCGCGGCGCTGGGCAAAGAAAATGCCTAACGACGTCAGGGTGGAGACCACCACCATCATGGCGATGAGAAGTTTGACGCGAAAGCGGCGTATGCCGGCCGTCTGAGAGTCGGTCACCCGGATCACGGCAGATTGGCGTGCACCGTCGCGCCGCTTTGCAGTTCGACCGAATGTTCGACCGTTTTCCGGCTGTTGATCCAGGCCTTCAGGACGTAGCGGCCCGCTGGCAAATTCGTCAGTCGGTAATGGCCCTTGGCATCCGTGATGGTGTAGTAGGGCGTCTCGAGGACGAGGATAAGTCCCCGCATGTGCTCGTGAATATCACAGCGCAGTGTGACCAGCCCCGGCTTGTCGAAGACGACCGAGGGAATCGGATGCTCATCCGGTGGGTAGCGTCCGAGATCGAAGCGCTTGGCCGGCGAGTAGGAAAAAATATTGTGGTAGTTGTCATCCTCGTTAGGGAATTCCACTTTCGTGCCGACTTCGATCGCGAGCAGGCCGGGGCGAAAGGCGAGCTCCTTTTGCGTCACCGTTTTGGTCGCGAGTTTTTCCGGCATCGGAAAGTCTCCCGCCAGGTAAACCACCGCGCGCGGCGGGTCGGTCGCGAGCACGCCTCCCTTGCTCACGACTTCGTAGCGCTCGTTTTCCACCGGCACGAAGTGCGCCTTGGGGAGCTGCACCGTGCCCTCGATCGTCGCCTGCCCCAGGCAGGAGAGCGGGGCCGCGAGTAGCGCGAGGCAGAAATTGATGGCCGTGGCTGGTTTCATAATCCGGCAAGCCCAGTATGATCGGTGCCCGCCCGCATCGAGATCGTCAAACATTTTCGTTTACCCATTGCGGTCTTTGCTTACAACCGTTGGGCTGGGAATAAGCAGGGAAGGAAAAGTAACAAGCTTGTAACCTTTCGCGAATCGCCCTCTGGAATCGAACGAGAGAGGTTGCGGCGCAGAAGATTTTTTCGGTTAATAAGATCCCCAATCACATGCGTATCCTGGTCGTAGAAGATGAAGTTCGGCTCGCCCGCCATGTCTCGCGCGCCCTGACCGCCGCCGGTCACGAAGTGAGCGTGGTGCACGATGGCGAAACCGCCCTGCAAGACGCCCAGGAGACCCGTTTCGAGTTGATCGTGCTCGACGTCATGTTGCCCGGAGTCGATGGCTTTGAGGTCTTGCGCCGCTTGCGCAAGGCGCATGTCGACAGCCGCGTCCTCATCCTGACGGCGCGCGGGGAATTGAACGACCGGGTGAACGGGCTCGCGCTCGGGGCCGACGATTACCTGGCGAAACCGTTTGCGATGCAGGAGCTGGTCGCGCGAGTCGCGGCGCTCGGGCGCCGTTATGCGGAAAAGGCGGCGGTCAAATTGCAGGTCGGCGATCTCACGCTCGATCTGGTCGACAACGAGCTCCACCGCGGGACGCGCCGGATCGAGCTCTCGGCGCGCGAGCTCACCTTGCTCCGGGTGCTGATGCGCGAGCCGGGCCGGGTCTTTACCCGCACCGAGTTGTGCGAGAGAGTCTGGGAGCGGGAACACGAATACGACATGAAACTGGTCGAGGTCTTCGTTAGCCGGCTGCGTCGGAAGATTGATGCGCCTCCGCTCATTCACACCGTGCGCCATCTCGGTTACACGATCCGCGAAGAGTCATGAAAAAATGGCCACTGCGCTGGCAGCTGGCGCTCTATTCGGCCCTGCTCGCGATCGCGGCCACCATCGCCGGCGCGGCCACGACCTGGGGGGTCATGCGCTACAAGGAGATCGCGGATTTCGATCGGCGCCTAACGATGGACGCGCAGGAATTTTTTCGCGACGTGGCCAATTTCGACGGCGGCTCGGCCGAGAACTGGCGGGTGATCAAACATGATTTTGTTCCGCTCGCTCTCCGCCATCGACTGATCGAAGTGAGCAACGCCAAAGGGGAAGAACTCTACCTTTCACCCGGCCTGCTCGAGCCGCTTTCGAGTGACGGCATCAAGGAATTCCACACTCGCAAGATCGGCAAGCGCAGCATCCGGATGGGCGAGTTTACCCAGAACGGTCTCACCCTGCGGGTCGGGGCCGACATGAAAGAGATCCATCAAGTCGGGCGCGATATCATGTACGGCATGCTGGCCGCGATTCCCACCGTCTTCCTCGTCATCGCCATCGGCAGTCGCTGGGTCGCAGGTAAAGCGATCGCGCCGGTCGAGAAGATCCGCCAGGCGGCGGCGCAAATAACTGCGCAGAGCCTTGACCAACGCCTGCCCGTTCCGCCGACCGGCGATGAGATTGCCGGCTTGATCGTGGTCCTCAACGCGGCCTTCGATCGCCTGCAACGCAGCTTCGAACAATCGGCCCGATTCTCGGCCGACGCTTCCCATCATCTCAAGACGCCGATCGCGGTCCTGCGCGCCGGGATTGAAGAAATCATGGCCGATCCGGAGAGCAACCAGCACACGCAAGCGACAGCGGAAGGCCTCCTCCATCGGGTTCACCAACTCAATGCCGTCGCCGATAATCTGCTGCTTCTGGCGCGGGCCGATGCCGGCCGCCTCGAAGTGCAGACGGACGAGTTTGATTTGAGCGAGTTGCTCGAGGGCGTGCTCGATGACGCGCGCGCGTTGGCGGAGCCGCTCGGCCTCACGGTCGAATCCGAGGTGCCAGGGCGCCTCCCGCTCAAGGCCGACCGCAAGTTTGTCGGGATCATCGCGCAAAATCTGCTCGAGAACGCGATCAAGTACAACGCGCGCGGCGGCCGGGTGCGGGTCGCGGCCCGGGCGGTGGACGGCGGAGTGGAATTGAACGTCGGCAATACCGGCGACGGCATCCCGCCCGCGCGCGCCTCGCATTTGTTCGAGCGCTTTTATCGCGGGCGCGGCGACGAGCGGGTCAGCGGGAGCGGCCTTGGCCTGAGCACCGCGCGGGAATTGGCTCGAGCCCACGGCGGCGATATTTCGCTCCTCCGCGCCGATGCGACCTGGACGGAAATGAACGTCCGGTTGCCGCAGGCTGCTTAGCGGCGATCGCGCCAAAGTAACGTTCGGGGAAAGCGTCGGTCGCCAGATAGTTGCCTAACGGGAGTGGCACTTACCAATCGGCAGTTAGTTCCCCGGGCAAGGACCCGAAAAGCGTGGCGAAAAGGAAACGCGGAGGCGACCAAGCCGCCTCCGCGTGTTGTAGCTGCTCCGGTTAAGGTTCCAGACTTGGGTTAGCGTCCGCCGCCATGATCGTCGCCGGGCTCGCGCTCGCGCCGACCACCGTGGTCATCACCGGGTTCGCGTTCGCCGCGATTCACGCTGGCGCCACCGTGGTCATCACCACGACCGCGATGCCGGCCGTGGTCGTCGCCGGGCTCACGTTCGCCGCGGGAAACAGTGGCGCTGCCGCCCTTGTCGTCGCGACCGCGATGGCGGCCGTGGTCATCACCCGGTTCCCGCTCCCGTGCGGTCGAAGCGCGATTACCGCCCCGGTCATCACCCGGTTCGCGATGGCCCCGGCCGTGATCGTCGCCTGGCTGACGCTCGCGCGCCATTGTGCGCAATGCACCGTCATCATTGCCGTGACGACCTTCGCCCCGCCCGCCGCGATCGTCGCGGCCGCCGATCCGGGTCGCGGTTTGGGCGCGACCGCCGTTATTGCTTTGGTTTCGGCCACTCATATCCCTGGCGCCGCGTGCTTGCGTCGTTGCGCGTCCGCTGCTGCCTTGGTGGATGGCCCCTCGATTCATGCTGCCGTGGCTCCCGCTCATGCGCATGCCGGAGAAACCCCGGTCGCGCGCTTCGCTGGTGCCACTGGAGAGAAGTGTTAATCCGGTTGCGACCAGAGTCACAGCCGAACGAACTGCTAACTGTTTTGTTTTCATGGCAGGCAAGCTATGAATCGTGAAATAGGATGCGACTTGGCAAAGGTAACTCAGGTGTAACCTTCGATCTGCGAGAGTTAGCGCAATCCCTCTGCCGCTAAGTGCAGTAAGGAAGCTGCTAGAGGTAAAATGCGGTAAACACGGGCTCTTCAGTGAAGTGTCCAAAGTTACAACCGTGTTACTCTTCCCCAGCTGATGAGAATTTGCGTGAAACGGAAGACGGGATCCGCGAGCCCCCTTTTGGGTCACCAAAGTCTTGCTCTCGAAAGGTAACAGGTGCGTTACTTTTCGGGGATTGCCGTCACCGGATGCGGAGTGCCAAATGAGGGGCTAAACAGAATACCATGAAACCTCGCACACAAAGCTCGCTCCGTTCTTCGTCCCTATCGCTCATCGCCCTTGTCTTTGCCTTGGTCGCTTTCTGGCCGGTAAAGACAAGCTTGGCGAAGACGCGGTCCTTTCCGATTCCGACCGGGAGCCAACCGATCGCCATTACGCGGGGAACAGATGGGAATTTCTGGTTTACCCTCCAAGGCAGCAGCCAAGTCGCCCGGATCACGCCGCAAGGGGTGATTACCGAATTCCATACGCCGACACTCAGCTTTCCCAATGACATCACGCTCGGCCCCGACGGCAATGTCTGGTTCTCGGAAGGAGCGGCCGGCCAGATCGCTTTCATCACGCCCGGCGGGTTGATCACGGAAATCTTTTTCTCCAATTCCGGGGTGGCCGGCGGCATCGCGACGGGTTCCGATGGCAACATTTGGTTTACCGATCTGACCGGAAACAGTGTCTGGCGCTTCGACCTCGCGACCCGGAACCTGACCAGCTTTGTGTTGCCGACCGCGAACGCCTTTCCCGGTGACATCACTCTGGGCGCGGACGGCAATCTTTGGTTTGTCGAGGGCGGCGTGGGTAAAATCGGGCGCATCACCCCGTCCGGTGTGATCACCGAATTCGGAAACGGATTGAGTCTTCCGTATTCAATCGCTCTCGGTCCCGACGGAAACGTTTGGTTTACACTTCGTTTCTCGGCCCAGCTCGGGAGAATCACCCCGGCGGGTGTCATCACCTTCTACCCAATCCCAAAATCGGCGGAACAGATCGCGCCCGGTCTTCGTGACTCGCTGATCTTTACGGAATTCGGCGGGAATAAGATCGGGCGAATCACGGTGGATGGCGTGGTTACAGAGTCGCCCGAGATACCCGGGAGCAACCCGACCGGGATTACCACCGGTCCGGATCACAAGACTTGGTTTCTCGGTTATGGAAGCAAAAAAGTCTACCAGGCCAGTTTCTCCAAGTCTGTGGAATGACTAAGGTTACAACCTTGTTACTTTATCAGGATTGGTTTTACGGCAGATTGCTGCTGCAATCGGCCCAACAGAAACGACCATGAATATCTTCCAAAAACCGCGAATCGCGCCGGGCTTTGCTCGGCGGCCTGTCCATTTAATCAGTCTACTCGCGCTCGGATTAATCTTTTTCGCTCCGAGCCAGGCGGCCGAGGCGAAATCACGCTCCTTTCCGATTCCGACCGGGAGCCAACCGATCGCCATTACGCGGGGACCGGACGGGAATTTCTGGTTTACCCTGCAAAACAGCAGCCAGGTGGCCCGGATCACACCGCAAGGGGTGATTACCGAATTCCATACGCCGACCTTCAGTTTCCCTAACGACATCACCCCGGGACCCGACGGGAACATTTGGTTCTCGGAGGGATCGACGGGACAGATTGCGTTCATTACTCCCGATGGGCAGATCACCGAGATCATGTTTTCGTTTTTTGACGCCTCCTCGGGAATCACGACCGGGCCGGATGGGAACATCTGGTTCTGTGACCTGACCGGTAACAACATCTGGCGCTACGATCTTGGCTCCCAGGTGCTGACTAAGTTTCCGATTCCGACGCCGAATTCATTCCCGGAAAGAATCACGACGGGACCCGATGGAAATCTTTGGTTCACGGAGCGCTTGGCCGGGAAGATCGCCCGAATCACGACCAGCGGCGTGATTACCGAAATGGTGAGCGGGTTGGAGGACCCGCGCGAGATAGTCACGGGGGCGGATGGTAATCTTTGGTTCACCTTGGCGTTCACGCTGCAGATCGGAAAAATGACGACGGGAGGCCAGGTGACGCTTTACCCGATCCCGAGTCGCGCGGAGGGGCTTGCCCGCGGGCCAGGAAATAATCTGCTCTTCACAGAGTTCGGCGCCAACAAGATCGCCGCAATTACGACGGATGGCGTCGTGACCGAGTCGAAGGAGTTTCGCAACAGCCAACCGACCGGCATCACGGCCGGCAGCAAGAGGCGCCGACTTGGTTTCTGGGATTCGGCAACGAAAAGGTCTACGTCACGTCTTTCCCTCGCTAGGCGGGGCAAAATCGGGGTCGCGGGACGGCCGAATCCGAAAGGCATCCCGTCTTGCGAGTTCCGCTGCGCCGGCACCGTGGCGCATCTCAAATTGTGGGTAACAACCGTGTAACCTTTCACCATTTTGCGCTTCGTGAAAGTCACGCGCTAAAACAGCCCACCAAATCGACCAACTTGAACCATCAATATGATCTCCTCTCTCTACTCCGCAGTGTTTCTTAATCGAACCAGCCACCGTCCGGAACGGATCCGGCGGCTGGAAAGTAGTCGCCGTCACCCTCCTTGTTCTCTTGCTCGCCTACGCGGCCAGCGCCTCGGCCCAGACCGCGCAGTGGGTCAAGCAGATGGGCACCGGCGGCATCAGCAATGGGGTAAGCAGCGACGCCGCGGGGAACGCTTACGCGACCGGCACCGTGAGCAATCCCGGGCTTTTCGACAGTCTCAACATTCCCTGTAACGCCTCGGATGTTTTCCTGGCCAAGTACGACGGCAGCGGGAACGTTCTTTGGGCCACGATCGGTGGCGGCGCGTTGCTCGACCAGGGGAACGACGTGGTGACTGATCCCAGCGGTAACTCTTATGTGGTCGGCGCCATTCAGACCAACGCTCCGAACCCGACCGCGAAGTTCGGGAGTTTCACTCTCGTCGGCAACGGCGATTACGATTGGTTGATCGTCAAATACGACACGCTTCGGCAATGTCCTCTGGGCCAAGAATTACGGCAGCACTGCGGGCGACACGGCGCGCGGCGTGGCCATCGATGCGGCGGGCAACGTTTACGTCTCGGGTTTCTACAGCGGAACGATGACCGTCCAGAGTGTCACGCTCACCAGCCGCGGACTCTTCGACATCTTCCTCGCGAAACTTGACTCCAACGGCACACTGCTCTGGCTGAAAAGCGCAGGCGGCACCGGGTCGGATATCGGGCACGGAGTGGTCGTCGACGGGCAGGGGAACGTCGGGGTGACTGGCGAATTCCAAGGCACCGCGACCTTCGACGCCCGCTCGGTCAAGGCGGCAGGACTCGGGGACGCTTTTATCGCCAAGTACGACGCCGCTGGGAACAACCTCTGGGTGCACAAGGGTGGCAGCACCACTTCCTTTGTCGGCGAGCCGGCCAAGGCGATCGCGGTGGATGCGGCGAATAATCTTCTACATCACCGGCGATTACACCGGGACGGCGACCTTCGACGGTCTCTCGGTCGTCAATACCGGTACGAGCGGCACCGATATTTTCGTGGCCAAGTATAATAGCAACGGCGCCATCCAATGGCTTCATCACGGCGGCGGCCCGGCGTCGGACAAGGGCTACAGCATCGGAGTGGACCAGGCCGGCAATAGCTGGGTCAGCGGATTTGCCGCCAGTGGGACCGGGGTGGTCTTCGATACCATCTCCCTGCCTCCAATCGGTAACGAGTATATCTTCCTCGCCAAATACGACCCCGCGGGAGTTGTTCAATACGTCAAACAGTACGCTGCCGGAACGGGACAGGACATTCATGTCCTGAACAACGGTTGTCTCTATCTAAATGGCGGCGCGTCGAAGAGTTCGGCGGGGAACGAGTTTGACAACATCAGTCTTGTCTACGTCGACCGCGGCGGGTTTATCTGCCAGTTCTGCGAGACGGTGGATCCGGGTTGTGAACCGCCGACCGGGCTGACGGCCAAGAACCTCACCTCGACCTCGGCTACGATCAGTTGGGCGGCGGTCCCAGGGGCTGCGAGTTACTCCCTGCAGTATCGGCAACTCGGCACTACGCGTTGGAAGGCCAAACGCGCGCCGGCCACGAGCGTGAAGCTGAAGAACCTCCTGCCGGCGACTTCGTACGAGTATCAAGTCGCAACGGTATGCTCGACCGAGACCAGCCCTTACTCACCCGTTCAAGTCTTTACCACCAATCCATAATAACCACTCTACTTTAGGACTCAGCTCCATCCACGCCCCAAAGGGAAAATAGGCTATGAAAACCGTCATCAAACTAAATCTCGTCATTTTCACGCTTGGTTTCCTGGCTTCCAGCGCTCTCGCTCAGTTTGCGCCAGTCATCCCGTCGCGCTTTCTGGCCGGGGACAGCGCAATCAACCTATCGACAGGAGATCAGGTGACGCCGGAGATTGCAAGCAGCGGCACTACCTACCTCGCGGTTTGGCAGGATAAACGGGCCCTTGGGGTAAACCTCCCGGTGCCTTCTTTTGAATTTGAATCCTCCAGCGACATCTATGCGATGCGCTTCGATGCCAACGGCGTGCCACTCGATCTGGTTCCTATCATCGTGACGCAGGAGGCCGGCCACCAACAGCGCCCCCAAGTGGTGTGGAACGGTACGAACTGGCTGGTGCTCTTCGAAAGCGTCGACTTGGCCGGCTTTGGTTTCTCCGCTGATAACTCTCTCGAGGCCGTGCGGGTTTCACCAGCCGGTGTCGTGCTCGATCCGACGCCGATCAAGATCCGCAACGTCCATCCCGCGGGTTCTTCCTGGACGGCGGCAAGTGACGGCAACAACTGGGTCGTGGCTTTTCAGGAGAGCGACCGATCGAGCGCGCTCGACCTGTTGCGAGTGACTGCCGCGGGCGCTCGTTTTGCAAGGGCCGAAGGTAGTTGTGCCGTCGACTTATTTCCTTCGCTCCAATTTCGCCTCGCTTACGCCAGCGGGGTCTTTCTGTTTACCTGGGCGGAATTCTCCGACACCAAGGCGCTCCGTTTCGATTCCAACCTCACGGTCCTTGACCCGGCGCCCTTTACGCTGGTGAGCGGTCATGTCGTCACGGATCTGACTTCCAGCGGCACCCAGTTCTATGCAGTTTGGTTCCAGCCGGTCGCCTTTGTGGATCAGGTCGCAGGATCTCGTGTTTCCACGGCCGGAGCAGTGCTCGATGGCGGCGGAAGCGGTGTGGTCATCTCGGCCAGCAACAGCAAGCCGGACGCTTTTACGCCGGCCTTTGTCACCTGGGACGGGACGAATTTCAGAGTTAGCTGGTCTTCTGCCAGCAAGCTCTTTACGTCTCGGGTCAGTGCGAGCGGGACTGTCCTTGATCCGGGTGGTGTCCTGATCGCGGGCGCGATGAGCGGACCGACGGCATCGGTTGGCGATGGAGGCTTTCACGTGGCTTGGAGCGTTTTGCAGAATAACGAGTTTGACCTTCTTTCGGCTCATGTCTCCGCCGCCAACGTGGGGGGACCTAACCTGCCCACTGGCACCGGCTCTCCGGCGCAGACTCGAGGCGACGTTGCCCTCGGCACCAACGGCTCGATGATTGTCTTTCGAAGCGATGTCTCCGGTAGTTTCCGGATCAAGGCGCAGCCGCTCGACGCCAACGGCAACCCGCTAACGGCCGAACCCATCCTGCTTGAGTCCGGTCCGGTCGTGAACGGCCCGAGCGCGCCTTCGGTGGCCTGGAACGGGTCGCTCTATCTTGTTACCTGGGGCAAGGCCACCGGCATCGTCTCGCAGCGGATCAACCAAAATGGGACCTTGGTCGACTCCGCGCCGGTCCCAGTCATGCCCGGCTTCGGTCCGACCGACGTCTCAGCCATGGGAAGCACGTTTTTGGTCATCGCCCGACAACTGGTTAATAACAATGTCCAAGTGATCATTCCCGTGGTCGCCCGGATCGATGGTAACACCGGCACGGTCCTTGATCCGGCCGGGATTCAGGTAGGTAACTCTTTTTGTATCTCAGTCTCGGTCGCGACGGTCGGCAATCGCTGGTTGCCAGTCTTCCGTTCCAACACAAATCACGACAACCCATTTGGCAGCACTTACGGAAACTTCGTCAACGCCGACGGCACGAAAGGCACCGCCTTTGTCATCTATGGCTCGTCGGGATCGTTGGGGAACGGCATTCTCGAGGTGGCCGTCGCCTCGGATGGGACCAAGGCGCTCGCGCTCCAATCGGTCCAGCTCACGACCAGTTCGGAAACCGATCTCGTGGGCGTGATTGTGAATCCTGATGGAACGCACGCTCCGGCGGTGAACCTGACTCCTTGGTCGGGTAACCAGTACAGCCCGCGCGCCGCCTGGGACGGGTCGCGTTACATCGTGGTCTTCAACGATCAGGTTAATCGGTTTGCACCTTTCACCATCGATGCCTTCGACGCGCGGAGCGATCTCTTCGGAATGCGCGTCTCGGCCGACGGGAGCAAGATTGACCCGATGGGATTCGTCTTCTCCTCTTCGGCTGGACCCGAGAGCTGGCCGAGCGTTAGCGCGGCAAATGGACAGACGCTGATCACGGGCTCAATTCTGTTACCCGCGCCCTATGACTCCTACCGGATAGGATATGATTTCTTTGGCACGGGTGGGAACCAGTGGCCGATCGCCGTTGCCTCCGTCGACAAGAAGAGTGGTGACACTCCGTTGACGGTCAACTTCAGTTCTGCCGGGAGCACCGATCTCGATGGAACGATCGTGTCATACCTCTGGGATTTTGGCGACGGCTCCACTTCCACGGCTGCGAACCCGTCTCACACCTATACAACTCCAGCAAAGTATGTCGCGACCCTGCTGGTGACCGACAATCTCGGCGCGAAAACAACCAACACAGTCGCGCTCGATGTGCGGGCGCCCAATATTCCGCCGGTCTCCATCTTTACCTTTTCGCCGAAATCGGGTCCTCCGCCGCTGAGTATCACCCTGGTGGCGGACGGGAGCTACGATCCCGATGGGGCGGTCGGTAACCTGGAATGGCACTTCAGTGATGGCGGGACTTATTTCGGCTCGCCCGCGTTCCACACCTTTTCCCAGGCCGGCACCTATACCATCCAACTCATTGTCTATGACGACCGCGGAGCAACCGGTTCGAGCACGCAGACGATCGTGGTCGGAACGGCGACGCCTCCGCCAGCTCCGACTAACCTGACCGCCGTCGTGCAATCCAAGGTAATCAACGGCAACCTCAAGATGCGCATCAAGCTGGGCTGGACTGACAATGCCACGACCGAGTCCGGCTATGTGGTGGAGCGTTGCACGGGCGCTGGCTGCACAAACTTCGCTTCCATCGCATCCCTGGCGCCAAACACCGTTAACTACTACGACAAGAGTGTGAGCGGCGGCACGACCTACCGCTACCGCACGGCTGCGACCAGTTCGAGCGGGCAGTCGGGTTATTCGAACATCGCGGAGGCCACCACCCCGTAATTCGGATCAGCTCTGATTGGTCTGTTCGAGCGCGTCGGGTAATCGGCGGCACCGCAAGCGTGCGCTAAAAAATGGCAAGCGTGCGGCAGCGGGGCCGCAGACAGGCTGCTAGGATCGGCGCATGGAAAAAGTCCGGATCGCCTCAACATCGCTCTTTCTCGCGTGTCTCGCCGCCATGCTTCTGCTCTCTGCCAGCAGCGCGGAAGCGGGCGCACGCCGGTTCACTTATGTCTACGAAGCCACCACCTCGGCCCCGGGGAGCTTCGAAGGCGAGACGTGGGTGACGTGGAAAACCAGCCCCAAAGAGGAACGCCGTTTCAACGCGGTCGATTTTCGGCACGAGATCGAGTTTGGAATTACGGACCGTTTGCAGGCCGCCATCTACGTTGCCGACTGGGGCTACCGGGAAGATCCGGGCGCGAACGAGCATGGCTTCAGTTACCAGGACTCTGCGATCGAGCTGATCTATAACCTGACCAATCCGACGACCGATCTGCTTGGCTCGGCACTGTATGGCGAATTTCGCGGCGGGCCGGACGAGCTGGAATTGGAATCAAAAATCATCCTGCAGAAGAATCTCGGTCGTTTCGTTTTCGCCTATAACGCGACCTTGGAAGCGAAATGGGAAGGGGAGCGGTTCGAAGAAAAGGGTGGGGAAATCGCTCAGTCCCTCGGGGTCAGCTACGAAGTGACGCCAAGCTTTCTCGTCGGGGCGGAGCTGCTCCATGAAATCGAACTGCCGGATTGGTCGGAGGCAGGTGACTCGATCGTTTACGGTGGGCCTAACCTGTCTTACCGGCGCGATAATTGGTGGGTAACCCTCACGCCGCTGGCCCAGCTGACCGACCTTTCTTCGGAAGTCGCGGTCCAGACCCGGCTGATCTTTGGTTTCCATTTCTAGAACGATGAAGATTCAGAAAGCGCATCTCTTCGCTCTGGGTGCGCTTTGCACCCTGTCTTTCGGCAGCTGTGAATCCCATCCCGACACGGCCTTTCCGACCGCGCGCGCGGTCGCTGCGCCTGCAAGCGGCGGAAATAACCTCGACGTGGCGACTCTTGAACGCGGCCGGAAGATTTACACGACCAGCTGCACGGAATGCCATGTGGCGCGGCCAATCGCGCATTATTCCGTCGCGCAGTGGCACCATTATGTGGAGATCATGGCGCCGCGGGCCGGGCTGCAACCAAACGATCGCGCCGCTCTCGAGGCGTATGTGATCGCGGCGCGCGAATCCGTCGAAAGGCGAGGAGGCGAATTGTAGCGGCGGTCTGTGACCGCCGATGCTGTGCCGCGCCAGGCGATGTTCGGCGGTCACAGACCGCCGCTACAAATGCGGGATTGGGTTTCCAGGCGTTTCTCGCCTATCTGTTAAGGAGTCTTGACTCTTTCGAGCGACTTGAGATAGGCGATCAGCGCGTCGAGATCGGGCGCGCTTAACTGCGAGGTCTTCCCGTGCGTGTCTTTGATGACCTGGATGTTATTGGCCGCCAGCGCCGGATTGATCTGCCCGCCCACAGTTAGCGGAGCGACGTTACTCGTCCCCAACCGATCGATCTGGAAGCTTCCGTCGGCCTCTTTGGCAAACGGGCTATCGAGACTGACGTAGACCGGCCCCATTCCGTCGCCCGCGAATGTCCCGGTGCGATCCGCGATCGTAATCGGCACCTGAGTTGGCAGCACGACCGCCGGCCCGCCAAGGAAGTCGGTGGCGGTGGCGCGATTCTGGTCCGTGCGCACGGTGCGGAAGTTGAAGCCGCGTTCGCCCGGTTGCAGTAAGGGCGAGTCGGGTGGGAGCAGCACTTCGCGCAAAGTGTGGGCGAACCCGTGGTGGAGATAGCGCGGCACCGCGTCCCAGAGCGCGCGGAGATGTTTCGTATTCCGGCTGCTGAAGTTCTGCGGCGTGCCCACGTCCTGCGGCGGCTTGAACTCGGTGAAGAAGTAATCGTTCTCCGGCCGATAGAACGGACCTTTGCCGTCGACCGTTGTTTCACTGATCACCCCGGGCTCGTGAATGTTGTAGTCCTGGAAGGTATCATCCAGCACGCCGTTGGAGAAGACGTTGCCGTTATGATGACAATCGGCGCAACCCGCGCCACCGACGGCGACTTTGTTGCTAAAGAGTTCCTTGCCACGCGCCACCTGGATAGCCTCGGCCTGTGTCGCGGTTTGGGCCAGCGGGTTGGGGAAAAGCCGAGTCTCGTTCTGTGACCAAAGGATCTGCAGATAAGACATGTCGTAATAGCCAACCTTGAAGGCGTTGCCGCTCAGATCGGACCGGCCAATCGCGATCGAGTTTTCCTCGGTCTTTTGCAGCACATAGTCCTCGCGGGCATGGAAGCGGTCTTCCTGGTTGGGCTGCGGGAAGAGCGCGATCGGGTCCCGTTCGCCGCCGAGGACTTCGCCGTTGCAGGCGGAGGCGTAGGCCAGAAAATCATTGTTCAAGCCCTCATACCACTCCGGCCAGTTATCCGAGATATCCTTGTTTTGCGGGCAGACCTTCACTCCGCCGACCGCGTTCGCGGCGACATTCCACTGGCAGCCGTCCTGGCGTCCGTCCCAGTGACAGAAACCGCACGATTTCTGCGCATCGAAACCGGTGGTGGTTTTGCCGAGGATGGGCGGGTCGTCGGCGTAGGCGGAGGTAAAGAACCAGCGCAGACCCACTTCTTCGTCGGTCGCGAACAACTTGGACCCGTTACCGCCTTTGACCGGGTCCGGCGTCTTGTCGGTCACGCCGACCGCGAGATAACCTTGTCTCGTTAGGACGCCGTTCGAATCGACTCCGAGGAAGGAGACGTCTTCCGTTTGCAGATTGGCGACATAAACCGTGCGGCCATCGGGCGAGACCTCGACCCCTTCGGGCGTGATCCCGCCGGTAAAGTCGAATCCCGCCTGAGTGAGCACCTGGGAAACATCGGTCGGCGCGGGGTTGATCTTGAAGACCTCGACCTTGTCGGAGTGCAGCATGGTAACGAAAAGGAGGTTGTTGCGAATGAACATCTGCTCCGGTCCGCTCCCGCGAATGAGGCGCTGGGCGGCGGTGTGGTCCTGCAAATCGACGACCTCTCCCGGGATGACGAGCTGCGAATAATCGCGACCCATATCGACATAGCGGTAGACGAACTGGTTCGTCGTCGTGTCGAAGATATTAATCTCGCTCCCGATGTCGTCGAAGGTGGTCGCCTTGGTCGCGTCGCTCATGACCGGCGTATAGCCGAGCGGTGTCCCGTCGTTTTTGATCGCCACTCCGTTGGCATCCAGGGCGGGAAGGCCGTGGCCGGTCTCGGGCTGGTTCAATTTGGTGTTGGTTTCCTGGCCGCAGACGATGCCCCATTTGCCGCTGATCTTGACGTCGGTCGCGAGACCTCCCAGCGGCATGGTCTTGGTTAATTTATTGGCGTCGTTAGTCACATCGATGACTGCGATGGTATGACCGAGGGTGTTGGCGACGTAGAGTGTTTTGCCGTCGGCGCTCAGGTCGAGATCGCGCGGGTTGGACCGTTCCAGTTCGGTGCTTCCAGTAGGGATCTCGGCGATCTGAGTGAAGACCGGGCCGGCATCGATGCGGAAGACGCGGACTTCATCCTTGTAGCGATCGGTCACATAAAGACGAGTGCCGGTGGCGTTGAAACGCGCCTTTTCGGCGTAGGGTCCGACCATGAAATCCCCGAGAATGGTATCCTTGCTGGTGTTGATGACGGTCGCAAAATTGCCGTACTGATTAAGCACCACCGCGTACGGATTTCGTGAGATGGCGATGTTGGAAGGGGCCATTTTCACGCTGATCGGGCGGAGACCGCCGACCAGGCCCGGCGGCCGCAGATCAACCCACTTCGTGACCTGGCGGGTCTTGGTGCTGACGACTGCGATGCGCCAGTCGGGATAACCCTCGCGGCCGGGTAATGCGACGTAGAGTTTCTTGCCATCGTTCGTTAGGGCAAGAGAGCGGGGCTGGCTGCGAAAGGGCTGCGGCCGGTTCGGCCACTTTTGATTGCCGCTGCTCACCTGCGGATTATTTGGATCGATCCGCTTTCCTGCGTCCGGCCGGCCATCGATATAACCCGCGCCGAACATGATCTTGGTATAACGCTGGAGCCCGCCCCGTTCACCGGCCGCTTCCGGCCCGACGATGTTTTTTACCGGGTCGCTGTTCGGCCCGGTGATAATTTTACCCTTCGAGTCGGTCTTGACCGCGGTGGTGAAAAAGCGCAGCGCTTCCGGCGCCTCCGCGCTTGTGCTGAGAATCTGATAACTGAAAGGCGGCCCCAGTTGTTGCCGTCCGCCGGCACCGGCTACCAGCTGGCGTGCCGAGGGGAAAACCAATCCTGTAACCGCGATGATCGTCGCGGCGCCTAACGAAACCAACGCAGCATGTCGCATCTTCATGAAGAGCAAATTAGAAACGACCGGGGAGCGCGACGAACCGAAAAAGGTTACGCAGTTGTTACCTTTTCGGAGAGCCCGAGACGGCGCGGTCAGGTCCCCGGATCATTCCGCATGCTGTGCTAGGCGAGGATCTGGAATCGGCAGCGTGGTTTGGCGCCGTGCAGGCAGGATTCCCGGACCGGCTGGCCGATGATCTCGGCCAGGGCGGTCTGCGCAATCACGCAGGCGAGCGGATAGGGGCCGGTCACAGCCGCGAGGGGACAGGATCGTCCCTCGATGAACTCGACGCCCTCGTGCGTCCTGAGCGACGCTTCTCCGCCGAGCGACGCGAGCGTCTCGAGCGCGATTCGGCGCCGCCCGCGCGCGGTTTTGTCGCGGGCCTCCTCGGCCGGCTCGGCGGCGAGCTGGCGTCCGAGCTCGCGGAGGTATGCGAGCAGGCTCTGCGGGCTGAATTTGGCGGCCAGCACCCCGACTAGTTGGCGTAGCACGGGTCCGTAGGCATTTGGGAAGGCGTGGGCGGCGTGCTCCGTCAGACTAAAAATAATGTGCGGCTTGCGCGTTCCGATTTGCGAGCCGCCGCGGCGAATCAGACCTGCGCGCTCCAGAATGACGAGCTGCGCCCGGATGGCGTTCTTCGTTAACCCGAGGCGATTGGCGAGATCGCGCACCGTCCAGTCGCGTTCGCGCAACAGGTCCAGAATCTTCCCCCGGCTATTGTCTGCACTTTTCATTGATACCGCTTTCTTCTGTCTGGAATAATGGACGGGATGGGAGAATAAGTCCAAAAAATTCTTTGCTTATTCGCGGCTCAGATGTTTAGTTCTGGCCGACCGATCCAACTGCAACTTCAACCGGAGAAAAATCCCATGTCGAATTCAACTCAGAGCACCGCTCAAACCAACGCCCCGCATTACGATCGCCAAGCATTTCAAATCCTCCGCTTTGCTTTTACCGTGGCGCCGATCGTGATGGGCGCGGACAAGTTTTTTCATCTGCTCGTGAACTGGGATCAATACCTGCCCGCAATGGTCAACAATCTCGTCGGCGGGCATGGCCATGAGTTGATGCTGGCTGTCGGGGTAATCGAAATCGCGGCCGGTATTGGCGTCGCGTTGAAGCCACGGATTTTCGCCTATGTCGTGGCGGCATGGCTGTTTCTTATCATTTGCAATCTGCTCGCCATCCCGGGCTACTTCGACGTGGCGATGCGTGACCTGGGCTTGCTTCTCGGTGCGCTCGCTTTAGGGCGACTGAGCCATAAATTCGCCTAAGGGAACAGCCTAAAAATGAGTCGAGCCAGAGGGGAGCGCGGCGTTTTCGCGGTTGGGGAAGGTTTCGACTGTGTAACTATTGCATCAATTGACGGGGATCAGACTGCAGGCAAAGGGTTGCGTTTTATAAGACCTGCAATTTGCCAAACAATATGAAATCCCGCGATATCGTGCTCTCCAATCAAGACGTTCTTTCACAAAGCCGCAAAATGCGGAACGGAGGCCGTGTCTTCCGCAAGACTGGTCTCATTTCACCTTTGTGCGGATTGGTTGTCCTTTTCTTTGGCAGCATCTGTCCCGCGCCGGCGCAATCTGCTGGTGAGATCATCTGGAGTGTAAACCTCGCTTACACACCGTCGACAGCTGCCCCGCGCGTGGCGCCGAGTGGAACGATTTACATCCACTCCGACGACCTCTATGCCATTTCTTCCACCGGACAAATCATCTGGAGCAAGAACTCTGCTGATCCCAAGGCGGTGGACCTGGGTGCGGATGGAACTGTTTACTCCGGCTCAGGCGGGACCATTTTCGCCTACACGCCCGCCGGTCAATTGCTCTGGAGCTTTACCGAGCCGCCTGGCGGCCAGGGATTGATGGCGGGACCGACCGTCGGGGCGGACGGGAATATCTATGCCGTGACCGATGGTGGCGGGCTCGGCGCGCTGGCGCTGACTCCCGGCGGGCAATTGATCTGGAATCAGCCAGGCTACGTGAATTTTGACGGCACCGGGCTGACGCCCGTTCCGCTCACCTCGAACCGGCTTTACTTTGCCGAGGATGTAGTGCCGGGTTGCACGGAATTTAGCGAAGGATTGAATGCCCTCGATCTCAACGGCAACCTCCTTTGGTGTGTCTCTTTTAGCGGGATTTCCCGCCCGATCGCCTCGCCTAACGGCGATGCTCTGGTGCACGATTTTGGCGTGCTCTACGATTACAATCCGGATGGCTCGCGCGATTGGGCCTTTAGCTTTCCCTTTCCGAGCGGCACCCTCATCGGACCCAGCGTCGCTCCCGATGGCACGATTTATATCTTCCACTCTTACGTCAATCTTTGGTCCCTCACCTCGAGCGGCAAGAAGCGCTGGCAGGTCGACGGCATCGCTGGCGGCACTTTCCCCGTGGCGCCGACCGTCTCCCCCGACGGCACCGTGGTGGTGTTCGGAACGGTTTATTCTTTTGGCGTCAACGGAAAACTCGTCGCCGTGAATGCGGCGGACGGCGCTGTGCTCTGGACCTTGCCCATTACCGGACCCTCGGCCGGACGTCGCGGGTCCGGTTTCCTTCAGCAGCGATGGCCAGACAGTTTATGCTCCTATAACCGAGATCGGTGGAGTGAATAAGCTGCTCGCGGTGAGCGTGAAAGGTGGCAGCTCCTCGGGACCCACCTTGAGCTGCGAGCGGGGTCATGTCCGGGCACGGCCACGATCACCGTCAACGGCGCGACACCCGGTGCGGCAGTTCAAATCTGGGCCAGCAAACGAAGTGGTTCGACGACGATCACGACCGGAACTTGCTCCGGCACCATGCTCAATCTCGCCAAAGCCCGGGTCCTGACGACGGCGACGGCCGATGCCAACGGTAACGCCACCGCGCAAGTTTCGTTGAACTCCAAGCGATGCGGGCAGCTTTTGCAAGCCGTCGATCTTGGGAATTGCGCGATCAGCAACGTCGTCACCGGTCCCTGACAGTCCGGCAGGCCGGACTGGACTAGTAGGACTTCGCCCAAGACCACGCGCCGCGCGCTCGGTTCGCCGGTGATGACGCATTTTCCGCTCTCCGGCGGATTGGCCGGATCGTCGAAGGGGATGCAGCGGATCGTGACTTTGAGGTCGTTCTTGATCTGTTCCTCGACCGCGCGGCGTGCCGTTCCAATGCGCGAGGGCGAAGCCGCCGTGGATCTCCGGTTTTGCCGGATTTTTCGGGGTGAAGAAATCGTAGAACTCTTCTTTGGTATCGATCTTCTTCGTGTGCTCTTCGCGGAAAGCGAGGGCGCGCTCGAAAAGGTTTTGCTGGATCGCGTCGAGCAGCGCCGGCCGCTTGACTAACGAACTCCGCGCTCGGCAGAAATGACTTTCGACGCGGTTTGCCGGGGTCAGCGCCCTCGGCTACGGAAGGCCGTCGCGACGGCTGACGGCCACGCTGCCGCTCTCGAGATCGCGCGGGCCGAGTTCGACGCGCAAGGGCACGCCTTTTTTGATCCACTCCCAATTCTTCACCCCGCCGCCGAGGTCGCGTTGATCGACATGCACCTCGAGTGGTGCGCCGTGCCAGGAGATGGCGCGGAGTTGCGCCGCGAGATCATTCGCCGCCGCGAGAACGGCATCGCGCGTTTCCGGTTTCGGAGTGATCGGGACGATGACGATATGGGTCGGCGCGATGCGCGGCGGCAGGACAAGCCCGTCGTCGTCGGCGTGCATCATGATGACGGTGCCGATCATGCGCGTGCTCACGCCCCAGCTCGTCGTCCAGCCGAACTCCTGTTTGCCGTCGCGGGTCTGGAATTGAATCCCGCTCGAGCGCGAAAAATTCTGCCCGAGAAAATGCGAGGTGCCGGCCTGGATTGCCTTTCGGTCTTGCACCATCGCCTCGATGCAAAGGGTCTGGACCGCGCCGGGGAAACGTTCGCTCTCCGATTTCTCGCCGGTGTAAACCGGGACCGCGAGATGGTCGCGGACAAAGGTTTCGTAGACATCGAGCATCTGCTTCGTCTCCGCCCGCGCTTCGGCTTCGGTTTCGTGCACGGTGTGGCCTTCCTGCCAGAGAAATTCCGTCGTCCGGAGGAAGATGCGCGGCCGCATTTCCCAGCGCACGACGTTGGCCCATTGGTTGATCAGGATCGGCAGGTCGCGATACGACTGGACCCACTTCGCGTAGCTCGCGCCAATGATCGTTTCGGAAGTCGGCCTAACGACGAGCGGTTCGCTCAGCGGACTGGCCGGAACCATCTTGCCCTCGGCGTTTAGCTCCAGCCGGTGATGGGTGACGACGGCGCATTCCTTGGCGAAACCCTCGACATGCTCGGCTTCCTTTTGCAGGTAGCTGAGCGGAATGAAGAGGGGAAAGTAAGCGTTCTTGTGTCCGGTCGCTTTGAACATCGCGTCGAGCGCGCGCTGCATGTTTTCCCAGATGCCGTAGCCCCAGGGCTTGATCACCATGCAGCCGCGCACGTCGCTCGATTCCGCCATGTCGCCGGCCTTGATCACCTGCTGGTACCATTCGGGAAAATCTTCCGCGCGACGCGGGCTGATGGCGGATTTGGGTTGGTCGGGCTTGGCCATAACGGAGCGCGATACTTAAACCGCACCGTCCTTGTTGGCCAGCCGCGGTTTTATTAACCGCAGAGATCGCAGAGGACGCGGAGAAGACAGAGAAATTCTTTCAACCTCTGCGCTCTCTGCGAACTCTGCGGTTAAATTCCCCGCACCGCTGAGTCGCTAGTTGCGCGCAAGGAGCGCGCGCGAGGCAGACGCGCCTTCGACGTAGCCGCCCGCGAAATCGATGCTGCACACCGTCCGGTAGCGCGCATGCGGTCCGACTGCCGCCCCGGCGACATTGAAGTCGGGATTGAAGATGTTCTTGCGATGTTTCCGCGCCCGCAGTCCGTCGTCGATGATGAGCGCGATGACGATGTCGCGGGCGGTCGATTTGCCGTAGGAAATATTTTCGCCCCAGCGACCGCTCCAGATGCCATGGCGATTCATGCGCTCGCCCGGATCGCTGCGACCCAAGCCGCGGTGTCCCATTCCACCGCCAGCCTGCTCCGCCACGTGGTCGGCCGCCGCCCTGGCGATCCCGTCCGAAAAAGCCAGCGGCGCCAACGGTTTCGCCCGACGCAAAAAGCGGATGGCGTCGTCCACCGCGCCAACGCCTTCGCGGGTCCGAAGCATGGTCTGGCCGGGCAGGACGAGAATTTTACCCTGAAACCGGCCGCGCAATTCCTCCAGATAATCGGCGTAGATCCCGGGATTTTGCCGGGCTAAATTCATTTCCCGCACCACGGCGGAACCCGTGTTGGATGGCGAGCGCGAAGAGGCGGCAGGCGAGGCTTGGAGCCCCGTCAGGAGGAAAAGAAAAGTGATCGCCCACGATCGCATCCTTTTCCTTGAAGCAGCCCCGATGCCATCGACATTTGACACCTGCGGCTCACGCCGCTATTTTCCCCGCCCTTCCCCCAAGCCTTCACATGAAAACGTTTTCTGCTAAAGCCAACGAAGTCGACCGTAAATGGTGGATCATCGACGCCCGTGATCAGGTTCTCGGCCAGGTCGCCGTCAAAGCCGCCAAACTTCTCCGAGGAAAAGAAAAGGCGATCGTCACACCGCACGTCGATACCGGCGATTTCGTGGTCGTGATCAATGCCGACAAAGTGCGCGTGACCGGCAAGAAAGAAGAGCAGAAGACCTACATGAGCTTTTCCGGTTTCGTCGGCGGCCACAAGAGCGAGAGCGTAAAGGCGCGCCGGGAACGGCATCCCGAGCTGCTCGTGGAACACGCCGTCCGCGGCATGATCCCGCACAACAAGCTGGGCCGGCAGGTTTACCGGAAGCTCAAAGTTTACAAAGGTGAGGAGCATCCTCACGGCGCGCAACGGCCGCAAAACGTGGTGTTGGAATAACGAAATACTTTCATGGCTGAGACACAGGAATTTATCGCCACCGGACGCCGCAAGACGGCCGTCGCACGCATTCGCATGACGCCGGGGAGCGGCAAAATCGACGTCAACGGCAAGAGCTTCGAGGATTACTTCCCGACCGTGCCGCTGCAAAACACCGTCCTCCAGCCCCTGCAACTGGTGAAACTCACCAACGCCTACGACGTTACGGTCAACACGACCGGCGGCGGATCGACCGGCCAGGCCGGCGCGGCGCGTCTCGCGATCTCGCGGGCGCTGCTTCAGGTTGACGCCAATCTTCGCGGAACACTCAAGGCAGAGGGCCTCCTCCGCCGCGATCCGCGGATGAAAGAGCGCAAGAAGTCCGGTCAACCGGGCGCGCGCAAACGCTTCCAGTTCTCGAAGCGCTAGTCTCGCCGCGGGCACTGTAGACGCCTCGCTCTGCGAGGCGCGGCACTGGTTCACGATTCTATCCGGGGCGGGAGATCTATCCGAGGACGGCGTCCACACCCGCGTTTCGCAGAGCGAAACGTCTACAAGCACCCGTTACGGCGTCGCTTGCGGCGCGGCCGCTTCCGGTGGGCGAGCCATCGGAATGGGCGCGGCACTCGCCGCAGGCTTCGGCATCGCCTCGGCTGGCGGCTTGGGCAGCGCCATCAACTCCTGGATCGCCTGATTGGCCACGATGCTGTCGCGATGTTGCGACATGATCGTTTCACATGCCCGGCGGGCCTCATCGAACCGGTTTTTCGCTTTCAGCAGCGGCACTTGGGCGAGGAGGGCGAGGGGGGCGTTGAAACTCTGCGGGTATTCCGTCACCAGGCGCTGGTAGGTGCTGAGCGCTTCGTCGCTCTTGCCTAACGATTCGAGATTTGCCGCCACGCCCATCCAGGCGGTCGTGATCAATTGGTGCTTCGGATATTGATCGATGAATTTGTGCAGGGTCGTGTTCGCTTCGGCGAAATTTTTCTTTTCGCGCTGTTGCGAGGCGAGGAGCAGATAGGCACTCGCGGCCGGCTCGCTCCCCGGGTAGCGCGCGATCAATTTCTGATAATCCTCCGGCGACTGAGCCGCGGCGAGTGACGCAGACCGCCTCGGCCGCGCTCCGCGCCGTGTAAAGCTGGTAACCGCCGAAAGCGAGCCCGCCGAGGATCAGGACAGCGGCGATCGCGATGATGGTGGTCTTGTATTGGTCCCAAAACAGCTCGGTTTCGAGCGCGGGATCGGAGGTGACTTCGGATAGAGTAGCCATGGAAAACGGAGTTGTGTCTATGCCACGCGAACCATTTCCGCGCAAGCGCGGGAAGTCATTGCCGCGGGTGCGCTTATCGGAGCGAGGAACTGCGTTCTTGGCCCCAGGAGCAGGATCTGGGCTCACCGATTCCGGCGCCGGACTTCGCTTTCGCGGGAATCGGACGGCGTTCCCGAGCGGCGTTTTCGCCTTGAGAAATTTCCGCATCAGCTCGAGCGCAGCTTCGTTTTCGCGCGGCGTATTCGAGACGGTGCAATCGCGCGGCACGACCAGGTCGTAGTCGCGCATGTAGGCGTCGTTGGCGGTGAAGAGGACGCAGAAATTTCCCGCGATGCCGGTCAGGACGAGCCGCTTCGACCCCAAATAATGGAGCAAGGTTTCGAGCGTGGTGGAGAAAAATCCCGAGTGTTTCGGTTTGAGGACGAAGTAATCCTCTTCTTCCGGCTGGAGGATTTTCGCGATCTCCCGGCCCCGCACCTTTTCGCCGAGGCAATGCTCGATCGTGGCCCGGAAATCCGATTTCCATTTTCCGAAGTTGTCGTTCACATAAATCACCGGCACCCCGGCCTTGCGGGCGCGTTCCTTCAGGCGCAGGATCTGGCGCGCCATTTTTTTCGCCGCCCCGGCGATCTGCTTTGCCTCGGGAAATTCGAGGTCGTTAATGACATCGATCAGGAGCAGCGCCGTCTCGTTCTTATCCGGCGCGTTTCCATGGAGGCTGGTGTTTTTGCGTTGGCATCGAGCGTCGTCGATATTTCGCGTATTGTTGTTCCCCAGTTCAACGTTGGACGTTCAACGTTGGACGTTGGACGTTCTCCCGTGATTCCACACGACAAGCTCTTCACGCCCGGCCCGGTCGAGGTCTCGGAGAAAACCATGGCCGCGTTCTCGCGCCCGATGATCGGCCACCGCGGCGACGCCTTCAAAACGCTCTACCGCGAGATCCATCCGCGGCTGCAGGAATTGTTCGGGACGAAGCAGCCGGTCTTTCTTTCCACTTCCTCGGCCTGGGGCGTGATGGAGGCGGCGATCCGCAACCTCGTTAGGCGACGGGTCCTTTGCTGCATGTGCGGCGCATTTTCCGACAAATGGCTCGACGTCGCGCGGCGTTGCGGCAAGGAAGCCGAGCCCCTCCAGGTGCCCTGGGGCGAGGCGATCGATCACAAGGCGATCGACGCCCAGCTCGCGACCGGGAAGTTCGACGCCGTCACCCTCATCCACAACGAGACCTCCACCGGGGTGATGAATCCGTTGCCGGAAATTTGCTGCACCCTGGCGAAATATCCCGACGTCGCGCTCATCGTCGACACCGTCTCGTCCTTCTCCGCCGTCCCGATCCCGATGGACGACTACCAAATCGATGTTCTCCTCACCGGCTCGCAAAAAGCGCTCGCCTTGCCGCCCGGTTTTGCGCTTTTCAGCGTTTCCGAGAAAGCCTTCGCCCGCGCCGAGCAGGCGACCGATCGCGGCTATTACTTCGACTTTCTCGAGTTCAAAAAACAGCAGGAAGGCGGAATGACGCCGACCACTCCGAGCATCGGCCACATCTACGCGTTGCAATCGAAGCTCGACGACATTTTCACGGAAGGCCTAACGAACCGCTTCGAACGCCACGCGCGCACCAACGCGCTCGTCCACGCCTGGGTGCGCGAGCGTGGTTTCGATTTCTTCGCCGCCGAGGGATTCCGCGCCCTCAGCCTGACCTGCGTGAAGAACAATCGGCGGGATCGATGTCGCCAAGCTCGTGCGCGACCTGCGCGAAAAACATCATCTCGTGATCGACGGCGGCTACGGCAAGCTGAAGGGCCAGACCTTTCGCCTCTCCAA
This sequence comes from uncultured Verrucomicrobiae bacterium, assembly GCA_963740715.1. Taxonomy (GTDB): domain Bacteria; phylum Verrucomicrobiota; class Verrucomicrobiia; order Chthoniobacterales; family UBA10450; genus Palsa-1392. The sequence continues at coordinate 105,060 of CAVUGD010000015.1, forward strand.
CATGGGCGACGAAACGGAAGAGACGGTTTCGCATCTCCTCCGCTGCCTCGACGATTGTCTGTAACGCGATCGGATTGATTTAACCGCAGAGGACGCAGAGAGCGCAGAGGATTTCTTTTTCCGACTCTGCGTCCTCTGCGATCTCTGCGGTTAAATTTCAGCCCTTCGCGGGAAGAGGCGCTTCCGCAATCCGGCGAAAGATCATCCAGACGCCGAGCAGCACGAAAGCCGCGCCGAGAAGCGACCAGGCCGAAAGACGTTCCCCGCCGAAGGCCCAGCCGAGCGCGATCGCTCCGGGCGGGGTGATGAGCGAGATCGTCTGCAAATTGGTCACCGACATGCGCGGCATCAGCCAGTAGAGCAGAAGAAAGGTGAGGGAAGAGCCGATCACCGCCAGGTAAAGCAGGCAAAGAATCGCGCTCATCGTCCAATGCAGATGGAGAGGATTTCCATCCACCGCGAAGCCGACAAACAGGAGCGGCAAAGTGCCGAAGATCATCTGCCACGCCGCCAGCATCGAGGGCGCGAGCTCGATGCGTTTTGCTTTCAGCAGCACATTTGAGTAGGCGGCGCTGGCCGCGCCGAACGCGATGCCCAACCCGCCGAGAAACGCGAGCCAGCCGTTGAAACTGAGCAGGCGCGCACAGATCAACGCGACGCCGAAAATCGCGACGAGCGCGCCGCTGAGGCGTTGCCAGCGGAGCGGCTCGTCCGGCAGCATCCAGTGCGCGCAGACCATGCCGAAAATCGGAATCGAAGCCTGGATCACGGCCGCGAGTCCGGAGGAAACGTGCAGCTCCGCCCAAAACAAGAGCGCGTAATTGACCGCAAACATGAGCACCCCGGTAAAACCGAGGATCCAATAATCGGCGCGGCGTTTCGGGAGGAGGCGAGTGCGCCCGATGGAAATCGCAATCAGAACCAGCAGCGCGACCAGAAAGCGGATCGAGACAAACGAGAGCGGCGGCAGATCGCGCAGTCCGATCTTGATCACCAGCCAGGTCGAGCTCCAGACGACGCAAAGCATGATCCAGGCGGCCGGGATGCGCCAATCTCGAGAGCTTTTAGGATTGTGACCATTTTTTTGACAGGATTAACAGGATTTACTGGATTGGTTGGAGGCCAGCGAATTGCTGTCTCTTCTAATCCAAATAATCCTGTAAATCCTGTCCAATTCGCCCGCCGAAAGTGGAAGGGCGCCCTCGTTTCCGAGAACGCCCTTCATTTCGATGGCGATAAGCCGAATTCTGTATCCCGCCTCCGAGGCGGGACGATGATCATTTATCTCGCCCGGCTTGCGCCGAACGCCCACGCACCGTCACGGAGGTCAAAGACCAGCGCGACAGTGACGCGTGATGCGACGATACCCGAGGGTTTAACGGACCGGCTGCCCTTCCTCTGTTTTGTCTTGCACCGCATGGGGTTTTTCCTGCCTCGCGCCTTGCGGCGTGAGCGGTGAGCTCTTACCTCGCCTTTTCACCTTTGCCACGAACGCTTGCGCACTCGTTAGGCCGTATATTTTCTGTGACACTGTCCGTCGCCGTCCTCTTTCGAGAACGGCCCCCGCGCCTTTTGCGCGGCATGCTGCCGTCTGGTGTTCGGACTTTCCTCTGGCCGGCCTTGCGGCCCGCCAGCGATCATCTGCCATCGCGGGGAAGGTATCACAATCAGGAACGCAGGAAAGCAGGAAGAGGCGGCGTGCCCTTCGTCGTTAGGCCGGCGCCAGAGGGTCGAGAAAGCCGATGCATTCCTTCCGCGCCTCGGGGTAAAATTCCACCCGGCGGGTCCCGATCGCGCCTAGCGCGTCGCGATGATCGATCCAGGCCACGAGCAGCGCGGCGGTGAAGAGGAGCTGGAATTGGAGCGACCAGGCCGCCCGCTCCGCCGGCAGGAGCGTGGCGTGGATCTCGCGCAGCCGATCGAGATGAAAGGCGACATGCTGCGCCTCATCAGCCAGGATGCGGGCGCAGACTTGGTCGAGAATCGGATCGCGCGCGCGCCGTTGCAGCATGCGGTAATAAGCCGTCCCGACCAGCTCGGCGATGAGCAGCACCTGGATTTCGAAGTTCAATCCCAGCGCGCGCCGCGCGGCGCGGAAGAGAAGGTGGGTCCAATGGCGCTTGATCAGGCGTCCGCCGAACCGGACGACCAAACCCTGGAGGAGCCGGGCGTGCTCCGCCTCTTCGGCGACGAAGAGTCTTAGCGCGGCGCGGTAAGTTTCGTTCTCTTGCCCGGCCTTGCCGAAAAGGTGGCTCCCGCCGCCGCTTTCGCCGAGCTGGAAATGCGACAAGGAGCGCGCGAGGCGAGCGCGTTGCGCCATCGTTAGGGGAACGGGCGCCTTCCAGTCCGGCTCGATGAAGTTTTGGCGGTTCGCTTCGAAATATCGAAGCCAGGATGTTGAGTTCATGATCTTTGATCCTTTCGGTTATTTGCCGTTGGTTGTTCCGCCTAACGATTCGATCCAGTGCGCGAGAAAGAATTGTTTCTCGGCCGGGAAAAAGCGCTCCGCGCGGCCAACGATCGGGCGCAGCGTCGTCGTCATCTGCAGGCAGACGACGACGAAAATCACCATCCAGGTTTTCAAGTGTCCGCCGTCGCTTCCCCCGAGCAGACGCGCGATCCCGTCGATCAGGCGCAGGCCGAAGAGCAGGCCGATGAGCCAGAAGAGGAGGTGGAGAGTGCCCATGAAAGCGACCGAGTCGGTCGATTGTGAAAAGATCCAGGCGACTGGTGCGAAGCCGATCAGAAGCAGCGCACTCAGGCAGACGGCGCCGAAAAGCACGCCGGCCACGGTGCGAAGACGCGCCTCGATCCCGCCGAGGCAGGTGAAAATGTAGAGACTCGGCAGGCAGATGAGAATGGAAAGCAGGGTCCCGAGAACCAGTTTCGCCGGCGCGATGAGCAGCTGCGTTCCACCGGCAAAGGTCCCGACGACAACGCCGTAAATCGCCATCCCGAGAAGCGCAAACGCGAGCAGCCAAAAGGCCAGCGCCGGGCGCTCGTCGCGCTGCAACTCGTAGAGGACGCGCCCGGGATGCTTGAGAAGCGTTTCGAGGACGGCGAGCGGAGTCTGGCCGGTCATCGGCTCGAAGGTGAAGCGCGGTCGCGGGAGCGGCGGTGAAGTGAATGGAGTTTCAGTGGTGTTCATGTTGGTGGTGTTTGTTTTTTTAGAAAAAGAGATGCTGGCAGGCGCGGCCGACCGACTCGTAAAAATTCCCGCGCAGCGGATCGTCGCGCAGAAATTCCACCGCCAAGCCGGGACTGCCGATGAACGGGCGCAAAATCCAGGCAAGCTGACTGCCGAGGAGGAAGTTCCCGCCTAACCAACTCCAGAGGATGGTGCGTGCCGTCCGAAGTTCTCCGCTGGCTCTCGTGAGCAGGCGAAGGAGCCGTCGATTGGCGATGATCCCCGCGCAGGCGATAAGACAGACATGGCTGAGCAGGGTGAGGCTGTGTCCCATCACCGCGGTGCGCGAGTTCAGGGGCGGCGTGTTGTAGAGAATGAAAAAGCTGACCGGGCTGAGAGCGCCGAGAACCGCCGCGGTGATGGCGAAGCTCGTTAGGATGGCGAGCGAGGTTTGGCGAAAGGAGAGCCCCGAACCGTGAAGCTGCGCCAGCATCCCGTTGAGCAGCGCGTTGCCGGCGCAGGTCAGGAAAATCAGGAGGGGAAACTTGATCGCGGTGTAGAGCGACTGCAGCGGAGCGCGCCAAAGGCCGATCGTGCTCCCGTAAATTCCTGTCCCCAAAAGAATCACGAGGCTGCAAAACACCGCCCAACGAGTGCCCTGCTCCGAGAGAAGGATCATCATCTCGTCTTCGTCGCCGCGGAGCAGAGCTTTCAGTTGCCGCCTCATATCGTTAGGCCATTTTGCCTCCGTTGGCGGCGCGGGAAAATTCTTCCAGACGGCGGTGCGCGGCCTCCACCGTCTCCGCCAACGTCGATGTGCCCGCGGTCACGCCGACGACAGCGACGTTCTCGAAATCCGCCGCGACGAGTTCTTCCGCGCGCTCGATGTGAACCGCCCGCCGGCCGGCGGCGCGACAGGTCTCGACCAGTTGCCGGGTGTTGTTGCTCGCGCGGCCGCCGACGACCACGATCACGGCCGGCCTGCGCGATCAGGCGTTGCAGCGCGCGTCTGGCGATCCTTGGTCGGCTTGCAGACCGTGTCGGCAAAGCGCACTTCTGCGCGCGGATGGGCGCGGCGAATTTCCGCCACCAGGGTTCGCACCCGCTCGATCGGCTGGGTCGTTTGGGAGACGACCCCGTAGCGCGCTTTTTCCGGCAGCTGCGCGATGTCTGCCGTCTCGCCGATCACGATCGCGCCCGGGAAATCCTCCGTCAGTCCGCGCACTTCAACGTGTCCGGCCTGGCCGATCACGACCGGGAAATATCCGGCGCTGACCAGGGCGGCGGAGTTGGGCGTGGGCGTGCCGAACGAGCGGGCAGGTGCCGTCCGCCAGGTTGATAACCGGCCGCACGCCAATGCTTGCGCCTAACGTCGGACGCGCCGTGGGCGGTGATCATGACGTCGCGGGAGAGCGACGGTACGTCCCCGCCTTCGAGCGCGCCTTCCTGCGACGCCGAGTGCGCGCAGCCGTTCGCGGACGAGCGGGTTGTGGACCAGCTCGCCCAGAATGGTGAGCGGGCCCGGCCGCGGCCAGCGTTTCCGCCTGGGCGATGGCGTCGCGCACGCCGAAACACATCCCGAAATGTTCTGCGAGCAGGATTTTCATGGCATCGGGTGTCATAACTTTGTGTGGCAAAGTTATAAGGCCAAAAAAACTCATTCTTTCCCGGCTTTCACGATTTGCTCCAGCACCTCCAGGTAGTCGGTGAAAGCCGAGCGCCCCTTCGTCGTTAGGGCGTAGCTCGTCTGCGGCCGGTCGCGCATTTCTTTCGTGACCGCGACGAAGCCGAGTTTGTGCAGGGTGCGCAGGTGCGTGACGAGATTGCCGTCGCTCATTTTCAGCTCCGCTTTGAGATCCTGGAACGACCAGCTCACCCGGCTGGCGAGCAAGGTCATGATCGCGAGCCGTCCTTTTTCGTGGATCGCTTTGTCGAGTTTGTCGAAATCCGGCATCGCTCATTCGGGTGCAAGAATTTCGCGCGCATCCGGCCGCCGGCTCGCCCAGACACAAACGGCGTAGACGAGGTGATAAAGGCCGAAGGTCGCGCCCATCGCGAGGTTGGGGTAGAGCCCGCGCGGATCGGTGCCGAACGACTTCGGCCAGAACATGAGAAGCAGGCCGGAGAGGAGAAAGGCCCAGCCGAGGAGGACGAGCGAGCGCGGCGCGAAGAGCGCGGTCGCGAGCAGGCAAAGCCCGTAAAACGCAATCCAGACCGCGACCAGGATTTCCTGGTCGATCGGCTCGGCGTTTTTGAAATACCAGACCGTGGTCGCGGCCGGAAGAACGAGGCAGGGGGCGATCGCGCGCAGGGCGAGGCGCGCGCCGGAAGAGAGCAGAACGCGTCCATCGCGGAGCGCTTCCTGCCTAACGAAGAAGGTATTGACCGCGAGGACTATGGCGAGAATCGCGAGCCAGATCTCGGCGAAGAGGCGGTTATCCATGCCGGGCGCACCGGCTGCCTGGGAACGGTCGAACCACCAAATGACGAAAGTGGTGATGACGGCAAGGAGACCGCCGATCAGCGCGGTCGGGGCGGAGATGGCGCGATAAATCGTAGCCCGTTCCATGAGCGAACGAATGACGCGCAAGTGCTCTTCGGCCCGGGATCGCTCGTTCATGAGTAAGCTTTGTAATACAAAGTTAATGGAGCGGCAAGAATTTTTTTCGCGGCTTTGTAGCCGGGGGCGCCGACCCCGGCCGCGGCTGTACCCGACGAGCGTGCCTGAGTATTCTCGGAAAATAGCTGTGTGTGTTCAGCCTGCCGGGGTCACCGCCCCCGGCTACGACTTCCGCGCGATGCCTTGAAACTTTGACGCCGAATGGTCAGGTTCGGAGGCGATGCTGGATCGACCGCACGCTCGCCGCAGCCTTTGGCTCGTGACTTCGGCGTTGATCGGTCTCGTCGCCGTCGTTGCTGTCCTGGCCTGGCGCGACGCCTTTTCGCAAAGTGCGAGCGTTCCCGATAATCGCCCGATCATGGCGCCGCAGGAGAATTACGTGACCTCGGATTCCTGCCGGTCCTGTCACCCGGGCAACTACGCCAGCTGGCACACCTCCTTTCACCGCACCATGACGCAGGTCGCGACGCCGGCGACGCTCATTCCCGACGCGCACGATGTCGAACTGAGCTTTGCCGGCTTGGAATACAAACTCACCCGCACCGCCGACAAAATCTTCGTCGTCAACCGTTCGTTAGGCGAAAAAGAATACGGTCCGCCGCGCGAGATCGTGCTCCTGACCGGGTCGCATACGTTGCAGATCCTGTGGAACGAGACGGGGCAGGGGCGCACGCTCGAGCAATTTCCTTTTGCCTACATCATCGCGGAGAAAATGTGGGCGCCGGTCACCCAGACGTTCCTCATGCCGCCGGATACGAAGGAGGCGTACTCCATCGGGGCCTGGAATGGCGCCTGCATGGATTGTCACGTCACCCAGGGCGTCTCAAATTTCGTCGAGGGCAACAAGTGGGACACGAAGGTAACGGAGTTTGGAATCGCCTGCGAAGCCTGTCACAGCGAAGGTGCGGAACATATCGCGGCCAATCGCAGCCCGTTCCGGCGCTGGAAACTTCACCTCACGAAGGAAACCGATCCCACGATCGCGAACGCGAAAAAAATGAAGGGACCGGAGTCGGCCCTGGCCTGCGGGCAATGCCACAGCGTCTGGGCCTTCGACGGGATGAATGAGAAGATCGACTTCAACCGGCACGGCGGAAAGTTTCGCCCCGGGAAAGACGACCTGGTGCAGCGTTTCGTGGTCCAGCCTAACGAGCCCGATCACGCCACCCAGAAGGACTTCATTCGCCAGACCGAGCCGGATTTTTTTCGCAACCGCTTCTGGGGCGACGGCATGATCCGGGTGACCGGGTCGGGAAATGAACGGGGTCCAGGCTTCGCCCTGCTTCAAAGGCGGAGAGTTTTCCTGCATCTCGTGCCACGAGATGCACCCGGCCACGCCAACCACCCGCGCCGCGCTCAAGACCTGGGCATCGAACGACCAGCTCGCTCCGAAGATGGAGTCCGACCAGGCCTGCCTGCAATGTCACAAGGAGATGGAAACTCGCCTAACGAGCCATACGCATCACGAGGCGGGGTCGGCGGGGAGCAGTTGCTACAACTGCCACATGCCGCACACCACCTTCGGTCTTCTGCACGCCATGCGGAGTCACCAGATCAGCTCGCCTAACGTGCGCGAAAGCATCGATCACGGCCGGCCTAACGCCTGCAATCTTTGTCATCTCGACCAGACGCTGAGCTGGACGGCGAATAAGTTGCACGATTGGTATCAGCAACCGGTGCCCGAGTTGTCCGACGACGACAAAACGATCTCGGCGGCGGTGCAGTGGCTGGTGAAAGGCGACGCCGGCCAGCGGGCTTTGCTCGCCTGGGGGATGGGCTGGGAGCCGGCGCAGAAAATTTCCGGGCGCGACTGGCTCTATCCGTTTTTGAGTTACACCCTGCTCGATCCGTATGCGGCGGTCCGCTTCGATGCCTGGAAATCTTTGCAGACCCTCCCGGGTTTTGCGGACTTCAAATTTACCTATACCGCCGAGGCCGACGTGCTCGGCGAAGCAGTCAAGCAAAGCTACCAGAAATGGTGGGACGAATTGCGTCCGGCGAATCCGAGTTTCGATCCGAAAACCGTGCTCGATCCCGAGGGTCGTTTTCAGCAGGACGTTTTCAGCCGGCTGCGCCGCGAGCGCGACGAAACGCCGATCGTGCTCGCGGAATAAGCGGAAGGGAGATTGATTGTCCGCAGATGACGCAGATTTTCGCAGATAAAGAAGAACGGATGATTGGAATTCTTTCTTCAATCTGCGTTCATCTGCGCAATCTGCGGACGATAACTTTGATTCGATGAACTACTCGACCCGACATCTCCGTTTTGGCTGGTCGGCGCTGGCGGTCTACGTCTGCCTCGGGATCGGACTCGAGATGATGCACGGCTTTAAGATCGGCTGGTATCTCGACGTCGGAAACGAAGTCCGCCGGCTCATGTTCACCCTCGGACATTTCCACGGGACGATGCTCTCGCTCGTTAACATCGCCGCTGGCCTAACGATTCGGAGCGTGGAGGGATTCAAGGCGCGGCCCTCGGTTTCCTTCGCCCTCATTTGGGCGGCTATCCTGTTGCCAGGTGGCTTTTTGTTAGGCGGTTTTTGGACTTACGACGGCGATCCGGGGACAGGCGTGTGGCTGGTGCCGCTGGGCGCGCTCCTGATGCTGTATGCCGTGGCGGGATTTGCGCTTGGTTTTCCCCGCGGGGACAGCGGCGGCGAATCTCCGCGCAAAAAAAAGCGCTAGTTACTTCAGCTTTGCGCTGACGGCGACGAGGCAATCGCGCAGCCAGCTATGCGCCTGGTCGAACTGCAAACGCTCGTGCCAGGCCATCATCACGCTGACGTCCGGGAGGGGAACCGGCGGCTCGAAGATTTTCAGCCGCAACGCGCGCGCGGTCTGGCGGGCCAGACGTTCCGGGACCACGCCGATGAGATCGGAGTTCGCGACGATCGCCGGGATGGCCAGATAATGCGGCACCGTGACCGCGATCCGGCGCGATAAGCCGCGGCTGTGCAGGATTGGATCGACGCTGCCAAGGCGCTCGTGGCGCGGATAGACGACGCGAACGTGCGGGATTTCGGCAAAGGCGCGCAGCGTCAGCTTGCGATTGGCTCGCGGATGGGCCGCGCGCAGGATGCAAACGACTCGCCCGCCTAACAATCGCCGAAGATGCAGCGCCGATTGTGGCTGCGGGGTCTCGCCGAAGAAGCCGAGAGCAAGATCCAGTTCGCCCGATTGCAGGCCGCTCGATCGGCGGAAGGAAAAGATATTCCGTGCGAACGGTGCGCACCGCGATGGAAGGCGCGTCGCGCTGCAACTTTTGCACGAGCGGCGCGAGGAGCAGCGATTCGACGTAATCATTGGTCGCAAGGACAAATTCGCGCTCCGATTTTTCCGGCTGGAAAGCCGTTTGGGTCTCCAGCGCTTCGCGAAGTTTCGCGATCGCCTCGCTCAGCGGGGCGAGGAGCTGGCGGGCGCGCGCGGTCGGTTGCATCTGGCCGCCCGCCCGCTCGAATAACGGATCGCCGAAGAGGCTGCGCAGGCGGGCGAGCGCGTTGCTCAAGGCCGGCTGGCTCAGGCCTACCTTGGCCGCCGCCTGGGTCACGCTGCGCTCGGTCGCGAGCGCGTCGAAGACGAGGAGAAGATTGAGATCGAGCGCTTCCAGCTTCATTGCGGGCGTGAATATTTCCTATACGAGAAATCCATTGTGCCAATACAAAGGTTCGGGCCAACCTCTTTGCATGAAGCGATTTTCCCTCTTTCTTTTCCTGCTTGTGGCCTGCTCCGCTCAAGCCGGGTTGCCGGCGCTCATCCCGCGGGAAGTTCTTTTTGGAAACCCGGAGCGGGCTGCACCGCAGATTTCACCGGACGGAAAGCAAATTGCCTGGCTGGCGCCGGCGAAGAATGGCGTCCTGAACGTCTGGGCCAGCGCGCTCGACGGGACCAATCCGCACGCCATTACGGATGAGACGCATCGCCCGATCTTCTGGTATGCGTGGGGCGGCGACGGCCGGCACCTGCTTTATCTCCAGGACAACGCCGGCGACGAGATCAACCATCTCTTCTCCGCCGACCTAACGACTGGTAATGTGCGCGACCTGACGCCGTTTCGCGGAGTGCGGGCGCAGAACGTCCTGACGGATGGAGAGCATCCGCGCTTTGTCCTCGTCGCGCTCAACTTGCGCGACCGGGAAGCTTTCGACATGTATCGGGTCGATCTCGAAACCGGCGCGGTGACGCTGGAAGCGACCAACCCGGGCGACGTCCTGACCTGGACGACCGACAACGATTTCGTCATTCGCGCCGCGACCGCGTTCGATGGGAAGACCGAAGCGTCGGTCATCCGGGTGCGCGATGGGGCCGACAAACCATGGCGCGACCTGGTGACGATGCCTTTCGAGCGCGCGCTCTTTGCCGGGCAAGTGGTGGGCGGTTCGCTCATCGCGGGCTTCGCGCCGGATGGGAAAAGCCTGGTCATTCATTCGGCGCTGGGATCGGACAAAGGGCGACTCGTTAGGGTCGATCTGCGGGACGGGAAAGAGCTCGAGGTCCTGGCCCAGGATCCGCAATCGGATGTCGCGAACGATGGACTCGGCGACGGCCCGACCGTGCTGACCGATCCGGTGACAAATGCCATCCAGGCGGTGGAGTTCGATTACAGCGCTCCGCATTGGGTCTTTCTCGATCCCAAACTGAAAGCGGATTTTGAGATCATCGGGCGCGAGGTTCCCGGCTTTCTTGATCTCATCAGCCGGGACCAGGCCGATCGGAAATGGCTCGTGGCCGCGCGGCGGAGCGAGGCCCCGGCGAGTTACTACCTCTTCGATCGCGCGGCGAAAAAGGTGAGCAAGCTTTACGACGAACATCCTGCCCTAACGAAAGCGACGCTGGCGCCCAAGAAAGGCGTCGTGATCAAGGCGCGCGATGGTTTATCGCTGCCCGCTTACCTAACGACACCGGCCGGAGTGGAGCCGAAAAATCTGCCGATGGTTTTGCTAATTCACGGCGGCCCCTGGTATCGCGACTACGACAATTACGATCCGGAAGTGCAACTTCTGGCCAACCGCGGGTATGCCGTCCTGCAGGTGAATTACCGCGGCTCGACCGGGTTCGGACTCGAATTTCTCAACGCCGGGACCGGGCAGTGGGGCCGCGGGACGCAGGAAGATCTCTACGACTCGGTGCAATGGGCAATCGACCAGGGCATCGCCGATCCGAAACGAATTGCCGCGATGGGTTGGTCGGGCGGCGGGTTTGCGACCCTGCTCGCGCTCGAGCAGCGCCCGGATCTGTTCGCCTGCGGCGTGGACGGAGTCGGCCCGGCCGAGCTGGCCACGCTCTACAAAACGACCCCGAGTTACTGGATGAACATCATGCCGCGCTGGCGGCGGCGGGGCGGCGATTTCGATCACGACGACAAATTGAACCGGGAAGTTTCGCCGCTTTATCACGTCGATAAAATTCGTGACCCGCTCCTGATCGGGCAGGGGAAAAACGATCCACGGGTCCCAATCGAAAACGCCGATGGAATGGTCGCCGCACTGCGGAAGGCGAAACACGAAGTGATTTACGTGGTCTATCCCGATGAAGGCCACGGCTTCGCGCGGCCGGAGAACAACCTCGATTTCTACGGACGAGTGGAGGAATTTCTGGCCAAACATCTCGGGGGCCGGGCAGAACCCTGGAAGAAAATCGAGGGGGCGACGGCGGAGTTGCGCTAGAAAGGACAAACGTTAGGCATGATCGAATGGGACTGGGTAAATAGCGGCAAACAGCTTGGACAATTGTTTGCCACTTTCGTGATCACGCTGCCGATCGCGTGGAATCGCGAGCGCGCAGATCGGGTGATGGGCCTGCGCACTTTCCCGCTCGTGGCGATGGCGAGCTGCGGCTTCATGCTCATCGCGGAAAGCGCATTTGCCGGAGCGCCCGATGCCCAGGCGCGCGCCCTGCAGGGCATCATCACCGGGATCGGCTTCGTCGGCGCGGGGGCGATTTTGAAACAGAACGGCGACGTCAAAGGGAGTGCGACGGCCGCGAGCATTTGGAATGTCGGCGCCATCGGGGCGGCGGTCGCGCTCGGACGCTACGAGATCGCGGTCCTGCTCGGGTTGGCCGACTTCCTCATCCTTCGTTACCTGGCGAGATTTAAAAATGAGAAATAAACGCGGACTGTTTTTTCTTCTCGGCCTGGTGGTTTTCGGGAATGCCTTCGCGGCGGATCCCGGGTCCATCGCGAAACAAGCCGGGGCGTGGCGGGCGCAACACGAACGCGAGATCCTGGAGGAATTCTCCGGCCTGCTCGCCCTCCCGAACGTCGCGAACGACCTGCCTAACATTCAGCGCAACGCGGAGATGATTGAGGCGATACTGAAAAAGCGCGGCCTAACGACTCAGCGGCTGACCCTGGGCGATGCGCCGCCGATCGTGGTCGGCGATCTGACGGCGCCGGGGGCGAAACGCACGATCGCGTTTTACGCGCATTACGATGGCCAGCCGGTCGATCCCGCGCAGTGGAAAAGCGAGCCATGGAAACCGGTCATGCGCGATCTCGCGGGAAAGGATGTTGATTGGCGGGCCGCGAAAACAATCGACCCGGAGTGGCGGCTTTACGCTCGTTCCGCGGGCGACGACAAGGCGCCGATCATCGGAATGGTCGCGGCGCTCGACGCTCTCCAGGCCAGCGGGGTTAAACCGTCTGTTAACCTGCGCTTCGTTTTCGAAGGCGAAGAGGAAGCGGGCTCGCCGCATCTCGCGCAGTATCTCGAGAAATATCCGAAAGCTTTGCGCCCGGATGCCTGGGTGCTCTGCGACGGCCCGGTCCATCAAAGCCGGCAGGCGGAACTCTTCTTCGGAGCGCGCGGAACGATCGACCTCGAGCTGACGGTCTACGGTCCGATCAAGGGTTTGCACGACGGGCATTACGGGAACTGGGTTCCAAACCCGGTCGTTAGGCTGACGCACCTGATCGATTCAATGCGCGACGAAACCGGCCGGATTTTGATCAAAGGCTTCTACGACGATGTGAAGCCGGCGGGCGAGGCGGAGCTCGCCGCGCTCGCCAAAATTCCCAACGTGGAAGCCGAACTGAAACGTCAATTTCAGATCGGACAGACGGAAGGCGAGGGGAAACCGTTGAACGAATTACTTCTTCTCCCGGCCCTGAATGTGCGCGGGATCGAGTCGGGTCATGTCGGGGAAAAGGCGTCGAACACCATCCAGCCGGAAGCGCGGGCCTCGATCGACTTCCGGCTTGTGCCTAACGAGACCCCGGACACAATCAAGCCGCTGGTCGAACGCCACCTCGAGGCGCAGGGCTACAAAATCGTGCGGGAGACGCCGGACGCGGCGACGCGAGAGAAAAATCCGAAGATCGTCCGGGTGGAATGGGGCGCGGGCTATCCGCCGGCCCGCACTTCGCTCGAGCTGCCGCTCTCGCGCGAGATCGCCGGCCTCATGACCGCCGCCGGGCACGAGCCGGTTCGTTTACCGACCGTCGGCGGGAGCATCCCGATGTATCTTTTCCAGCAGCCTAACGACACCCCGGTGATCGGATTGCCAATTGCGAATCACGATAACAACCAGCACGCAGCCGACGAAAACCTGCGCCTGCAAAATCTGTGGGACGGGATTGAAATCTACGCCGCGCTCTTTGCCGGGCTGGACGGGCAGGCGCTGCCGGCGGCAGATCGTTAGGCCGGTTCGTTCGGCATCTCGCGGGGATCTCTCGCGACCGGGAGACGTTCGAGCGCCCGGAGATCGAGCCCGCGCGTCTCGGTGCCGAACCGGACGAAGAGCCAGAGCGCAAGCAGAACAGGGAGCATGATGACCGCGGCGGCGATGCCGAGCGGCGGCACGAGCGCGGCGATGCCGACGGTCTGGGCCAGGACGCCGCCGCCCTTGGTGCAGGCGGCGACCCAACCGGTCGCGCGGCCGCGCACTTTCGTCGGATAACTCTCCGAGGTGTAAGGCAGGATGATGGCGATAATGCCGTTGCTTCCGACGATGAGGAGCGCGACGGGCCAGACGGGATTTTTGCCCATGAAGGTTTCCAGGAGCAGCACCCCGACCAGGCCGAGAAAAGTGATCACGATCATGATGGTGAGCGCCCATTTCGTGCTCCAGCGGCTGTACATGTAGGCGCAGACAAACACGATCGGGAAAGCGATCAGGGCGGACTCGGCCAGGAGCTTGCTCGTTACGCCCATGGAATAGCCTTTCGCCACGAGGTCATTAGGCAACCAAAGGAGGAGACCGAAATTGATCAGGCCCCAGGCGATCGCGGCGACCGTGAGCGCGGCGGTCTTGCCGATTAGTTGCGGCGTCCAGAGCTTCCCGTCCGAGGCCAGTTCTTCGACGGGGTAATTGGAAGTGTGCGCCATGACCTCGGCTGCGCCTTCTTCGCCCTCGGGCAGACGGCGGCTGATGGTGCCGAAGCGGGCCATGACCGCGTTCGCCTCGGCATTCCGGCCGCGGGCGAGGAGGAACTTGGCCGACTCGGGAATGAGCCCGCACATTCCGACAAGGAGCAGACCGGTCGGGAGATTGATCAGCCACAAAATCCGCCAGCTATAGGTCGGCACGAGCAGCGCCGAGAAAGCGCTGGCCGCAAAATAACCGCCGACCGCGCCCAGACCGCCGACGAGGACGAGCGCCCAGCCGCGATGTTTCGAGGGCATGGTTTCGGCGAGGAGCGCATAGGTCACCGGCAACATCCCGCCCGCGCCCAGTCCCATGAGAAAGCACATGAAAATATTCCAGGCGAGTGACGGCATCGCGCCGCAGATCGAGGTGCCGATGAAGACGACGGCCGCCAGAAGAATCGAGGCTTTACGGCCGTAGAGATCGGCCAGGATGCCCCACAATACCGAACCGGTGACGGTGCCGATAAGGGCGAAGAACGGAACCAAAGCAATCTGCGCCTTGGTCACGCCGTACTCCTTGATCATGCCGGGAATAACGAAACCGAGAGCGGCCGGTTTCATCACGTCGATGATGAGGGCGCCGACGAGAGCGATAAGGAGGACGACGTGTGCCGGACTCAACTTGGCGTCTTCCGGCGCGGCGACCGTGATACGCGAAGCGGATTGGGCGGCGTGGGCTTTGCGCGAAGGGAGCAGCCCATAGGCGGCCACGGCGACACCGGCGATGATCAGATACATCCCGTAAATCATCCCGGGGTCCATCGGCATCCCGACGAGGACGAAGCCAGTGCTGCGGCCCATCCAGAACATGGGCAGGTGCAGCAGCACGCCGATGGTTACGCCGATGCACCCGAGCCAGAAAGCCCACACTCCGCGTCGATCCAGGAAAACTTTGGCGTCAACCATCGAAGCGGACGTGGGTGCGGTGGATTTTCATTATTCCTTGGTTTGCGAAGTGCGAAGGCGAGTAGACCAAACTTATACTCCCAGTGCAACCGCTTATGCTGAGCACCTCTTCCCGCCCTAACGTTTCTTCTTGCGCGGCGGCGGCGGGGTCGGCTTCGGACCGAAAACTTTTTTAAGGGTATTTCCGATTTTGCCCAAGGCGGATGGCGTGGGCGTGGGTTTCGCCTTGGACGAGGAGCGGCTGCGTCCGCGAAGCTGGAAGGCCACCTTGGCAGGCGCGTCGCTCGCGATCGTGACGGTTTGTGTTTTTTTCGGGTAATCGGGATGCCGCGCGACGAGCTGTTGTTTGCCTAACGGCAAGTCAACCGTCAGCGGAGTGTGGCCGAGCGAGGTTTCGCCGAGAAAAATTTCCGCGCCTGCGGGCGAACTGGTGATGGTGACGCTGCCCTGAGGCTCAGTCGCGTCGTCGGTCCCAAGAAAATTTGGACTCGCCGGCGCAAGGGGTGCGGCCATCAGTTGCAAGGAACTCATCTCCGGCGCTGCTTCGGGATCCGGCACCGGCGTCGTTAACGGCGGAGAAGTTTGAGCGGAAACGGACGCAGTCTCCGGTGGAGCGGGCGGCGGCTCGGATTTTTGCGGAGCTTCCATCGCGTAACCGTGCGGCGGGAGTGGAACCGACTGGGCGGCAGTCGGGTTCGTTGGCTGTGGGCGGTACACGATCGCGAAGAGCGCGATCAAGAGCGAGACCGCGCAGACAGGTGCGGCGACGCGCAGTGGAATTTGTTGTCGACCGAACGAAGCGGCTGTCGTGGGGCGGGCGATTTCGATTGTCTCACTCGAAAGCAAGCGCCGGCTGACCTCGGCGGCCGATTTCGGGCGCTGCGCGGGATCTTTGGCCAGGCAAGCGGCGATGGTCGTTTCCCACTGCTTCGGGATGGCCGCCCCGGAGACCTGCAATTTTGCCCGGCGCTCCGCGATCGATGGCGGAGTCACTTCCCGCACCTGGGTGGCGAGATGTCCGCCGAAAAAAGGCGGCTTGCTCGAAAGCAATTCGTAGAGCAGCGCGCCGAGCGCGTAAATATCGTCAGAGGGCGCGGGATCTTCGCCGAGCATCTGCTGCGGACTCATGTAGTTGAGCGTGCCGCTGGAAGTTTGGACGCTGATGGAGCTCATCGAATCGCGGATGCTGCAGGCGATGCCGAAATCGGTCACTTTCAATTCTGAGCGGCTGTTGACCATCAGGTTCGCCGGCTTGAGGTCGCGATGGATCACGCGGACCGACTCGTGCGCGTAAGTGAGCGCGTCGCAGAGAGAACTGACCCAGGGCGCGAGATCGTCGGTCTCGAAACATTTCGCCGGGCGTTGCACCCGGAGCGAGGAAAGGGTCGCGCCGTCGACATACTCCATCGAGATCGCGGCGGTGCGTCCGTCTTCCACGAAATCAAAAATGCGCACGATATTTGGGTGCGTCAGGAGGAGACTCTTGCGCGTTTCCCTTTTTAGATCTTCCTGCGCCGCGGCATCGAAACAGAGCGCATCGGGGACGAGTTTGAGCGCAACGTGGCGATCGAGACGTTGATCGCGGGCGAGCCAGACGATGCCCATCCCACCGCGGCCCAGGACTTTCTCGAGCGTGAAGCGATCGAAGAGCAGACTCCCGCTAACGACTCCGCGGATTGTGTGCTCAGCTTCGTCGGCGAGGTGGTCAGGCATGCGACGCAAGAAAGAGCAGGGGCTATGCCCTCGGGGCGATGCGCTGGCACGCGATGAGCTAGTTTTTCACGGGAATGAAATCACCCGCGATGGCTGGCTGGCTGGATATCGGCGATCGTCCATTTCCGCTGGTCGGGAAATCGGTTTCGCTCGGCCGGGCGAAGGACAACCAGGTGGTGTTCGCCTCGGCCAAAGTTTCGCGCCGGCACGCGCTGATCCATGCGCAGGGTGGGGGCGAGTTTTCGCTCGTCGATTTGGGGAGCAGTAACGGGACGCATCATAATGGCCGGCGAGTCATTCAGCCGGTCGGGTTGCAGGACGGGGACAAAATTCAGATCGGCGAACAGTCTCTCACCTTCCGGTTGGAAACTCTTCAACCGACGGCGGACGAAACGAATTTTACCGAGAGCGAACTGACAGTGCGAGAGGTGAAGGAACTCGCCTGCTGGTTTCTCCTGCTCGACATCAAAAATTTCGTGCGCCTCTCGAGCAGCCTGCCGACCGAGGAAATGGCGCGCATGGTCGGGGCGTGGATGGGTGAATGTCAGGAGTTAATCGAGAGCAACGGCGGAACCCTGAGCAAATTTTTGGGAGACGGAATGCTGGTTTACTGGGACACGCGTTTTGCCCAGGCGACGCAGGTGGCAAGCGCGCTGAAGGCGGTGCTGGCGATACAGGCGCGCGATCAACCGCCCTTTCGTTGGGCGTTGCATCTCGGCACCGCGGTCTTCGGCGCGGCCGCGGCGCCCGGAGAAGTGAGCACGCTCGGGAGCGACGTGAATTTCCTTTTCCGGCTCGAACGCCTGGCGGCGGCGCAGGGATTCTGCTCGATCATGAGCGAAATCGCGCGCGCGCAAATTGGATCGCTGCTCACGGCAACTTCCCTCGGCTCGTTTCCGATCAAGGGCCTGGAAGGTGAATACGCAGTCTTCGGCTGCGCCTAACGAGCGAAACCGTTCGGCCCGGCGGAGCCGGATCAGGATCGAAGGGGAAGATCGATCTGGAAAATGGTCCCGCGCTCGCTGCTGCGGACCGAGATCGTTCCGCGGTGAGCCTCAATCGCGGCTTTGCTGATGGCGAGCCCGAGTCCAGTCCCATTGGCCTTGCCGTGGGTGACGAATGGCTCGAAGACGTTAGGCAAAAGCTCGGCCGGGATCCCGCAGCCGGTGTCGGAAATTTCAAAGCGCACCTGGGCGCCGATGCGCTCGACGGTGAGGCGCAGGAGCTGGCCGCGATTCTGTTGCATCGCCTGGCGCGCGTTGTGAATCAGGTTGCCGAAAACGCGCAGCATTCGGTGCCGATCGATTTCGAGCGGGCCGTTGTATCGCGCCTCGATCGCGACTTCGATCTGCGGACGGCAGGAAGCGAAATCGGGCTCCAAATCGCGCAGCAATTCATCCACGCCAACCGTCTCGAGATTCAGCTTCGATTGACCGCGCGAAAAATCCATCAGCTCGCGGGTCATGGTCTGCATGCGCTCGACCGAAGCTTGAATCAGGCCGGTCATTCGTGGCACTCGCGCGGGCTCGAAATTAGACGTGTGCAGAATCTCGCACGCACCGAGGATGGCAGAGATCGGATTGTTCAAGTCGTGCACGATGGAACTGATCGTCGTGCCGAGGAGCGAAAGCCGTTCGTTGCGCATCATCTCTTCAATGAAGCGCTGGTTATTCTGGCGGAGACGCTGGGTCACGGTGCGAGTGAAATTATTCAACACCTCCTGCGGCGCGAGGCGGAGGAGCAGGTCCCAGGTGGAACGATTGATTTTGCCGAGGAGAGTGTGCTCGGCCGCGCTCGCCTGGGCCGAGCGCCGGCCGAGGTCGACCAGGCTCATTTCGCCGAAGAAATTGTCTTCCATCAGGTAGGCCAGCGTTTCCTGCTGACCGGCCCGGCCTTTTTTAGAAATTTTTACCGAACCGTGCGCAATGAGGTAAAGCGCATCGCCGGCTTCATCCTCGGCGAAGATGATTTCATCCGGCGCACACGGAACGATTTCGATCTCGCGCGCGATCTTCTCGAAGGCGTCTGCTGCGATGCCGGCGAGGAGCTGGTTCTGGCGAAAAGTGTTCGGAGTCAGCTCGATATGCGGAGCGAGCGTGCGGTCTGCGCCAGTGATCGGATTTTGAGAGATCATTGCCGGGGCGTAGGCGCAAGCAACGCGGTCTTCGTATGCACGGTGCGTAAGAGAGCACCAAGCATACCGCTCCCCGGGGCGTGCTCGTTTCCCGAGCGCGTGAACGAACTCACGCGCCTCGACTGGTTAGGCGCGCGGCCGGTCTATTTTTCCGGCGGAGGCGCTTCGCCGTGCGCTTTCGGATCGCTCGGTTGCGCGAGACCGCGGCGTTCGAGAAGCGGCTCGATGTAGGGATCGCGTCCGGTGAAATTTTTGAAGAGTTTCATCGCGTCCTGGCTGCCGCCGCGCGAGAGCAGGGTCTCACGGAAGTGATCGCCATTCTCACGTTTCAGGCCGCCGTTTTTCTTGAACCATTCCACGCTGTCGGCGTCGAGCACCTCGCTCCAGAAGTAGCTGTAATAGCCGGCCGAATAACCGCCCGCGAACGCGTGCGAGAAATAAGCCGTCCGGTAACGCGGTGGCACGGGCGCGAAATCGACCCCGGCTTTCTTGAGCGCGCTGGCTTCGAAAGCAAGGGCGTCGTTAGGCACTTCGGCTGGTTTGAGCTGATGCCAGGACTGGTCGAGGATCGCCGCCGCCAGGTATTCCGTCGTCTTGAAACCCTGGTTGAACTTGTCCGCCGCCAGGACCTTGTCGAGCAGCTCCTTCGGCATCGGTTCGCCCGTCTGGTAGTGCTTCGCGTAATTCTGCAGGATGCTCGGCCAGATGGCCCACATCTCATTGACCTGCGACGGGTACTCGACGAAATCGCGCGGCACGCTCGTGCCGCTGAAGCGCGGGTATTTCACGTGTGAGAACATGCCGTGCAAAGCGTGGCCGAATTCGTGGAACGCCGTCCGCACTTCATCGTAAGTGAGCAGAGTCGGCTGGCCGGCTTCCGGTTTTGGAATGTTGAGATGATTGGCCACGACCGGTTTCGTGCCTAACAATCCGCTCTGGTTGACGTATTCGTTCATCCAGGCGCCGCCGCGTTTCGAGGGCCGCGCATACCAATCGACGAGGAAGATGGCGAGTTTGCTGCCGTCCTTGTCAAAGACGTCGAAGACGCGCACGTCTGGCTGATAGACCGGGAGGTCTTTGCGTTCCTTGAAGGTGATGCCGTAGAGCTGGGTCGCGGCGTAGAAGACGCCGTCGATCAGGACGTGGTTGAGCTCGAAATACGGTTTGATTTGCGCCTCATCAAAGGCGTAGCGCTGCTGCCGGACTTTGTCGGCGTAGTAAGCCCAATCCCAGGAGGCGAGCTGGAAGTCGCCCTTTTCCGCGTCGACCAGCTTTTGCATATCGGCCGCTTCCTTGCGGGCGTTGGCGACCGCGGGCGGCGCGACCTGGGCGAGCAGCTTGTTGACCGTTGGAACGTCGTGCGCGGTCTGGTCGTCCAGCTGGTAAGCGGCGTGGGTCGGGTAACCGAGCAGCACGGCGCGTTCGGCGCGCAGCTTCGCCGTGCGCAGGACGACCGCGCGATTATCAAATTCTCCGCCGTGGCTGTTGCGCGCGAGCGAGGCTTTCATGATCCGCTCGCGGAGCGCACGATTTTTTAGATTGGTGAGAGGCGGTTGATCGGTCGTGTTTTGGAGCGCGATGACGAACTTGCCTTCCTTCTTATCCTCTTTCGCCGCCGCGCTGGCCGCGGCCACCTCGGCTTCGGACAAACCCTCCAGGTCTTCCTTTTTGTCGACCACGATGACGTCCGCGTTTTTCTCTTTCAGGACGTTTTGGGAAAACTTCGTCTGCAGCTCGGCGAGCTCGGAGTTCATCTTTTTGAGCTTCGTTTTATCGGCCTCGGAGAGCTTGGCCCCGGCCCGGACAAAATCCTTGTAGTAGCGCTCGATCAGCCAGGTCGATTCCTCGTCGAGGCCGAGTTTGGCGCGATCGTTGTAGAGGGTTTCGATGCGCTTGAAGAGCGGGCCATTAAGGAAAATCGCGTCCTCGTGCGCAGAGAGCTTGGGCGCCATCTCGGTCTCGGTTTTTTGCAAGGCCGGGTTGGTGTTTGCGCTTGTGAGATTGGAGAAAATGCGGTTGACCCGGCCGAGCAGGTCGCCGGTTTTTTCCAAGGCGACAATCGTGTTTTCAAAGGTGGGCGCCTCGGTGTTGGCGGCGATTGGGGCGATCTCTTTCAGGTGATCGGCCATGCCCTGCTCGTAGGCGGGCGCGAAATGCTCGTCCTTGATCTTGTCGAAGGGCGGGTAATGGAGATCGAGCGTACTTTCTTGCAGTAACGGGTTTTCAGTCATGGATGGCGCGGTTGGAGAGGGCGATGGCGAAGGAGTCGGATCCGCGGCGGTGGCGGAAAATGTCGACAGAAACAAAAAAGAAACAGCCGCAAGGATGCGGCCGGGACGACGGGAAAGAGAAATAAAGGTAATCATAATTCGTTAGGCTAAAGTTGGCCCGCCAGCCGAGTGACCGGGGCGTAGTTATTTACATCGGGTTTCGAATCGGAAAAGGTTTTCTTTGTCGCAATCTCGCCGCGGCGTCGGCGGCCCGGCGTCATCACCGCCCGCTACAACTTCGGCGCGAGCGTGGCGACGATCTGCTCGAAGCGCGGATCGCCCCGGAGCGTGTCCCAGCTCGGGTCCAGTTTGAGGTGGCCGTAGCTGACTCCCAGATTGCTCTTCGCCGACGTCGCCAGTTCTTGCAGGGCGAGGTCTTTCTCGCCCACCCAGGCATAAATTCTGGCGAGATCGGTCAGCGGGATGACGCCCGAGGTCGCCTCCCGCGAGACCGGCAAAAGTTCGCAGGCGCGCCGACCAGCCTCGATCGCCTGCTCTTTGCGTCCGAGCGCCGCCTCCACCCGGCCGAGCATGCTCCAGGCGCTGGCGTTATCGGGCTGTTCGGTCAGTTGTTTTTTTAAAATCTCTCGGGTGATGGCAAAATCTGCGCGCGCGATTTCAGGACGATGGAAGATCCGGGCCACCAAGCCGACGTACCACTCTCGTGGCCCCATCAGGTTGGGACGCAACGGGAGGCCCGCGGGCGGGATCGCCGCCACGGCACGATCGGCGGCCGCGGCATCGCGTTCCAGGAGCGCGCATTCGAACAAAGCATAGGCGATCGCTGGTGCGGCGTCGGGCGCTTCGGCGAGGATGGCGTTGAGTTCGGTGCGGAGCGGACGGAGGTCGGCCAACTCCAGCAAGGGCTGGGAAGCATTCATGATTCGGGCGGTGTAGTCGCGCGGCGCGATCGCGACGGCGCGGCGGGAAAATTGAGCCGCTTCGGGATAGCGGCGCATGCCCGAGTAAGTGCTCGCCGCCTCGACCAGCGTCTCGACATTGCGCGGGTCGAGTTCCACCGCCCGTTCAAAGTTCATCGCGGCCTCCGTCCAGCGACTCTGGCGGCGATCGATCATGGCGGTGTGAAGATAAACGGTCGGATTGTTCGGGAGCACGCGACGAGCGAGTTCCAGCTCGGCCCGTGCGCGATCGTAGTCCCGCATGGTCATGCCGAGATGAAGCGCCCGATGGAGGTGAACTTCCCCGCTCTCCGGCGCGATTTGAGCCGCCTTGTGCAACGCGTCTTCCACCATGGCCAGCCGGGCCGCAGTGGGATCGAAACCGAATTCGTACGAGTTACGGTGCAACCGGCTGAGCGCGCAATAGGCCGGGACGAAACCCGGATCACGCGCCACCGCCTGCTCGAGAAGACGGATCGCCTTGAGGAGTGCCGGGTAGTCCGTGAGCTGCGATTCGAGCGCCAGCGCCTCCCGGTAAAGATCGTTCGCCTGCAGGTCGCTTGTGGCTGGTTGCGCGATGGCGGCACTCTCGCGCTCGGAAATTTTCGCCTGGAGCTGGGCGGCGATCGTCCGCGCGATTTCGGTCTGAATGGCAAAGAGATCAGCGACATCGCGGTCGTAGGTCTGCGCCCAGAGGTGGGCGTCGGTGCGCGCGTCGATGAGCTGCGCGTGGATGCGCAGATGATTGCCGGCGCGTTGCACGCTGCCTTCGAGGAGATGCGCCACTCCGAGTTCCTGGCCGATCTGCCGCAGGTTGCGCGGTTTGGATTCGTACTGGCGAGTCGAAGTGCGGCTGATGACTTTGAGATCGGCGATCCGGGCCAGGTCGGAAAGAATTTCATCCTGCACGCCGGCGGCGAAGTAGTCGTTCTCCTGGGCGGCGCTGAGATTCTCAAAGGGCAGGACGGCGATGCTTTTCACCGGGGGTGAGGTCGATTCTGCGTTTCGATTCCAATAAAGTGGCAGCGCCAGTGCCACTGCCAGCCCCGCGAAAATCAGCGCGACCGCCGCGCTTTTCCGGAGCCGCGGGGCAGGGGAGGCGCGCGAGTCCATCCGGCGTCGCAGCCCCTTCAGCGCGTCCAGCAACTCGCGGGCGTTCTGGCAGCGCTCGTCCCGTTCTTTCCGCAGCGTGCTCTGGATGATCTGAGCCAGCTCGGCGGGAATTTTGGCCGCGGCAAGCGATGGCGGCGCGCTCGTTAGGATGGACGACATCACTTCTTTTGCGCTGCTGCTGCGGAAGGGCGCCTGGCCTGCGAGCATCTCGTAAAGCACCACGCCAAGGCTCCAGATGTCAGTCCGCTGATCGACCGCTTCGCCACGCACCTGCTCCGGCGACATGTAACGAGCAGTCCCGAGGATGGACCCGAGGTGGGTCTCGGCCGCTGCGATTGGTTTTCCGTCTGCCGCCGGGATGGGCGCGTCCGGTTCCGCCAGCTTGGCGATGCCGAAATCGAGCACTTTCACGTAACCATCGCGCCGCAGCATGATGTTCTCGGGTTTGATATCGCGATGGACGACGCCCGCTTCGTGCGCGGCCGCGAGCGCGCTTGCCACCTGTGTCGCCACCTCGACCGCCTCTTCTATTCCGAGCGGTCCACGGGCGAGGCGTTGGCGGAGCGTTTCGCCATCGATCAGTTCGCTCGCGATGTAGTGAATGGAACGGTCTTCCCCGATCTCGTAAGCGGTCAGGATATTGGGATGATTGAGCCCGACGACCGCGCGCGCCTCCTGTTCGAAACGTTGCAGCCGCGCCACATCGCCGGTGAACCGCGCGGGCAGAAGTTTCAGCGCCGCCTTTCGACCCGCGATGATATCCGTGGCCAGATAAACTTCGCCCATGCCGCCGGCGCCGATGCGTTCCCCGAGTTCGTAGTGGCCGATTCTCTGCCCGGCGAGCTGGTCGGGCGAACTTCGCTGGAGAATCTGCGCCGCGAGACCCAGGGCCGGTGTCTCGATGAAATTTCCGGCGCGCTCGTGCGAGGCAAGAAGGTCAACCACCTCCCCGCGCACAAGACTGTCTCCCGCGCAGGCGGAGTCGAGGAACGCGTCGACCTCGGCCGCTTCGCGCTCGAGCGCGGCGTGGAAGATTTTCTCGATCGTTTGTAACTGCGCTGCCGTCATTGCCGCCCATGGTTGGAGCCCGCGATAAGTTTAACGAATCTAATCCGCGTCGTGCAATTCGGCATAGAGCCACGCCTTGGCAAATTCCCAATCGCGCCGCACCGTGATGGCGGAGATTTTCAGCACCTCCGCGATCTCCTCGTAGTTGAGCCCGCCGAAATATTTCAGCTCGACCACTTCCGCTTTGCGAGAGTCGAGCCCGGCCAGTCGCTCCAGTGCTTCGTGCAACTCGACGATCTGGCGCGATTCTTCCGGGGAGACGAGGGCGGCCTCGTCCAGTTGCGTTTTGATCGTACCGCCGCCGCGTTTCTGGGCTTGTGAACTCTTGGCGTAGTTCACCAAAATCTGGCGCATGGCCCGGGCGGCTACGGCAACGAAGTGGGTCCGGTCCTGCCAATTCGGATTGGTCTGATCCGCGAGGCGCAGATAAGCCTCGTTCACCAAGGCCGTCGTCTGCAAAGTGTGGTCCGGCCGTTGTCCGCTCATGAAACGATGAGCGATCCGCCGCAGGTCTTCGTAAACCAGCGGAGTGAGTTTGGTCAAAGCAGCGTGGTCTCCCTGGCGCCATTCCGTCAGGAGCTGCGTCACTCTTTGCGGTGAAACCAGAGGGATTTCGATCAGTTTCTCGGCCATTTCTGTGGTGGCAAGAATTCGCTCCGCGAAGGCTGCGGGGAAAGGATTGCGACTGGGATGATCACTTTGTCCGGCATTTCTTGTTTATGACAGTAAAGGCAAATCATGCGAAAAACCCGTTCAAACAAAATCCACTCTCGCATCCTCCGCCGGCTGCAAGGCTCACTCACGGCCACGGCGCTGGCCGCTCTTCTCACCCTCATCGCACCAATTGGCCGGGCCGCCACCTTCTTCGTTGCCGTGGGCGGCGATGCCCCGGTTTTCTCTCCTTCGACGATTAAGATTCAGCCGGGCGATACCGTCAATTGGGTCTGGGAAAGTATCGGCATTAGTCACAGCGTCGTCTCCGGTGTCAACGGCCACCCCGACGGGCTGTTCGATTCGGGGATACACAAGGATCCGTTCACTTTTTCCTTCACCTTTCCAAACGCGGGCACCTTCCCATACTACTGCGAACCCCATCTCTCCATGGGCATGGTCGGCACCGTCATCGTCGAAGCCACCACACCTACGCCGACGCCTTCGCCCACCGCCACGCCGGCCCAGCCGCTCAATATCTCCACCCGGATGCAAGTGCGGACTGAGGACCAGGTCCTGATCGGCGGTTTTATCATCACCGGGACCGAGCCCAAAGAGGTCGTTTTTCGCGCCATCGGGCCGTCGCTTGCCGCTTTTGGAATTGCCAATCCCCTGGCTGACCCGGTGCTCGAATTGCGCGCGGCCGACGGATCCTTGATCGCGATGAATGATAACTGGAAGGACACACAACAAGCGGAGATCGAAGCGAGTGGGTTTATGCCAGCTAGTGAGCTCGAGTCGGTTATTCTGCGAACACTGGCTCCGGAAAGCTACACCGCGATCATGAGCGGGAAAAACGGCGGCACCGGTGTGGGGTTAGTCGAAGGT
Organism: uncultured Verrucomicrobiae bacterium; assembly: GCA_963740715.1. Classification (GTDB taxonomy): domain Bacteria; phylum Verrucomicrobiota; class Verrucomicrobiia; order Chthoniobacterales; family UBA10450; genus Palsa-1392. The sequence goes on from CAVUGD010000015.1 coordinate 130,815, forward strand.
TATGACCTGGAGACAACGACCGACTCAGCGTTGGCTAATATCAGCACCAGGGGCTTTGTCGATACCGGCAGCAACGTCCTGATCGGTGGCTTCATCCTGGGTGCCGGCGACGGCAGCACCACCGTTGTCATCCGCGCGGTGGGACCTTCCTTGACTCAATTTGGAGTCACGGATGCGCTGGCCGACCCGACCCTCGAATTGCGCGACGGCGACGGCACGCTCGTCCAGGACAATGACAACTGGAACGATACGTTGAATAAGACCGAGTTGGTGGCGACTGGTTTGCAACCTGGTGACAATCTCGAGTCAGCCATTTTTGCCTCGCTTCCGGCAGGAGCCTACACCGCCATTGTTGCGGGCAGGAATGCGACGGCGGGGGTCGGCCTGGTGGAAGTTTATCGGCTTCAGTAGGCGCAAGCGAGGCGACAATTTTTGACGAAGCGCGGATCGCCCTGAGCGGGTCCCACGAACAAAGACGGCTCCCCGGGTTGGTTTAGTGGAAGCCTATCGTCTCTTCAGACGGCGTTAGCAAGAGGCCGAGAAATTCCGAGAGTCGCGGATTTTACTTGAACTTTTCCCCTCGGAATGTACGATCGCGATTCGGTGTAACCCAAAAACCAAGCAAGCATACTCACTATGTACATTTTTTCCGCCGTCAAACCTGTCCGTTTTCGTAGCTACCTGTCCTTGACCCTTTTGGGGATTGCGAGTGCGGCGTTATTCAGCTTTGCCGGCCCTTCCGCGGCGACGGCGGCGACGGTAGTGGTGAATGTTGGAGGTCCTGCGGATAAGTTCTTTCCCGACTCGGTCGACATTAATGTGGGCGACACTGTAAGGTGGGTTTGGGAGTCGGATGGGCACAGCGTGACCGAGGGAGCATTTGGAAACTCCTCGCCGCTCTTTGATACCTTGGTGCACGACACGCCGTTTGAGTTCAGCTACACGTTTACGGACCCGGGCACGGTTAATTACCACTGCAAACCTCACTTCTTCATGGGCATGACCGGAGTCGTGAACGTGGCCGGGGCGACACCCACTCCGTCGCCCACACCTTCTCCGAGTCCGTCGCCGAGCCCATCGCCATCCCCGTCCCCTTCACCGAGCCCGACCCCGACTCCCGCTCAGCCGGTGAACATCTCCACCCGCATGCAGGTGCTGACGAACGATCAGGTGCTGATCGGAGGGTTTATCGTCACTGGCAACGATCCGAAACAAGTGATCCTGCGGGCGATTGGGCCATCTCTGGCCGGGGCTGGAATCATGGATCCCCTGGCTGACCCGGTCCTGGAACTTCGCGCCGTCGACGGATCGCTCATTTCCATGAACGATAATTGGCAGGAAGCTTCCAATTCGGGCGATATCCCAGTCAATCTCCGGCCGACGGATTCCCTCGAGTCGGCTCTTCTCGAGGTCCTCGACCCTGGTCTCTACACCGCCGTCGTGAGCGGTAAGAACGCGGGGACCGGGGTCGGCCTGGTCGAAGTCTATGACTTGGATGATGCGGTCGATTCCGAGTTGGCGAATATCAGCACCCGCGGCTTTGTCGATGTGGGTAACAATGTCATGATTGGAGGCTTCATCCTCGGTGGCCAGGGCGATAACTCGACCGTGCTGGTACGTGCGATCGGGCCTTCCCTCACTGCGCAGGGCATTGTCGGTGCCCTGGCCGATCCGACGCTGGAGTTGCGCGATGTCAATGGCGTCCTCGTGGCGGAGAACGATAACTGGCAGGAGGCTGCCAACTCTGGCGATATCCCAGTTAATCTCCAGCCAACGAATCCCTTGGAATCGGCCGTTTATACTTCCCTTCCTAGCGGCGCCTACACCGCGATTGTGGCGGGCCAGAATGATACGAGCGGGATCGGCCTGGTGGAAGTTTATAACGTGCCCTAAGTCCTTTTCTGTGATGGAACAGGGCTCTCAAACCTCGTTGTTTCCTGGTAGTCCTGGTTTATGAAACGGGGGGGCTATCTGCGGGGATTGTCATCCATCCTCCTCCTCGCTGCCGCGGTTGTCCCGGTGGCCTCGGGCCAGGCGCCCTATGGTCTGGATTCGCGGGCGCCGATTGGGCCTTATCTCAATAACACCATGCCCCCTTTTGACGGGGCGTTTCCGTTTCCCGCGGTCCTCTCTGCGACCGGGGCTTTTAGCGACGTCTCAAATGTGGTCCCGACCGCCGGTCTGATCCCTTATACGGTTAATTCGCCCCTCTGGTCCGACGGCGCCCTAAAGGAACGCTGGATGGCCGTGCCTAACGACGGACCGCCTTACGATCCGGGTGAGCAGATCGATTTCGTCGCGATCGGTGAATACACTTTCCCGAACGGAACCGTGTTTGTGAAAGAGTTTGACCTGGTGGTGAACGAACAGACTCAGGAGAAAAAGCGCCTCGAGACACGTTTGCTAGTCCGGGATGAGAATGGCGCCGTTTACGGTGTGACCTACAAGTGGCGGGATGATAACAGCGACGCCGACTTGCTTCCGGACGGTCTCAACGAAGAAATCCCAGTCGTGACCGCGACGGGCGAGACAGTCATTCATACTTGGACTTATCCCAGCCGGGCCGAGTGCCTCTTCTGTCATAATCCGCCAGCCAGTTACGTCCTTGGTCCCAAGACTCATCAGTTGAACGGGAGTTTTACCTATCCGTCAACCGGCCGAACGGATAACCAACTCCGGACCTTAAACCATCTTGGGATGCTTAATCCCAGCATCGACGAAGCGGAAATTCCGGACCTTGCTCCACTCCGTCGCGGTCACTGATACGACCCAGCCGATTCAGACGCGGATGAGGTCATGGATCGATTCTAACTGCTCCCAGTGTCATCGGCCCGGCGGCTATGGTCCGGGTTACGACGCGCGTTTTTACACTCCGCTGGAAGATCAAGGCCTCATCGACACCTACGTCCACTTCCGGGACATTCCAGGATCACTCCTTTACCAGCGCGACAACGCCTTGGACGCCACAAAAATGCCGCCGCTGGCCAAGAATCTGGTGCACCAAGCAGCCATGGACGTCCTGCGGCAATGGATCGCCAGCCCATTGGAAGTCTTATCGGTCTACTTCTACCAGGATAACAGCCATCTTGCAGTCAGGTTCAACAGTCACGTCAACCCGGAGACCGCTACCGTCGCGAGTAACTACACGCTCGATCAAAACCAGGTCGTGACCGAAGCGGTCCTGAGTTCTGAACCGGACACGGTCATTCTCACTTGTTCGCCCTTAGTCGAGGGCTTCCCATACTCACTTTCGACCCGGGGGATTCAGGATACGGCTCCCTCGGCCAACACCGTCTGGCCCGATCGGGCGACGCCGTTCGTGGCCCAGTTTGCGCCGGCTCCCGTCGCACACTGGCTCGCCAACCTTTCGACCCGGGTGGAAATCGGCCACGGCGACGATGCTTCCATCGCGGGATTCATCACGCGCGGTGGCGACACGAAACGGATCCTGATTCGCGGCCTCGGCGCATCGCTGGTCGCGAGCGGAGTGGCCAACGCCCTGGCCGATCCTGTGCTTGAGCTCTACGATAACGCCGGCGTGTTGCTCACGAACAATGACAACTGGCAGGAAAACGCCAACCGGCAGGAGATTATCGACAGCGGCCTGGCTCCGCTTGCAGACAACGAGTCCGTTATCCTGTTGCGCGTTCCGTCCGACGATGCCGGTATTGCTTACACCGCCGTCCTGCGCGGCGCGGAGGGCGCCACCGGGGTCGGACTTATCGAAGTCTACGATCTCGATTTCGGGGTTGGACCCAGCATCCAGAACATCTCGACGCGCGGTCGCGTCGACGTGGGCGAGAGCGTCTTGATCGGAGGCACGATCGTGCTCGGTTCGAATTCCCAGGATGTGATCGTGCGGGCTCTCGGTCCTTCGCTCCCGGTTTACGGCGCCCTGGTCGATCCGGTGCTCGAGTTATACGACGAGAATGGCGTCCTCCTGCGGAGCAACGACAATTGGCGGAGCGACCAGCAGGCCGAGATCGAGGCGACCATGCTGCAACCGACCGTCGATACCGAAGCGGCCATCGTTGCCACCCTTCTGCCCGCGCCTTACACCGCGGTCGTCCGCGGCGCGAACGACGGTGTTGGTCTTGCCCTGGTGGAAATTTACGGACTCAACTAGAGTTCGTCCGCGGCCCCAGCAAACGGGTCTGATAAGGTCGGTTAATTGTCCCTTCGGGTGAGGATTCTTTGTTCGACAGGCTCTTCCCCGGGAGGCCAAAGTGAACGGTGCCCACTAATCTTCACCGAAAGACGAACTCTGGATTCGTTAGGCAAGGTCGCTCGCTTTGTCTGCTGGTCTTTGCGCTGATCGTTTTTGGCGGGAGTGGGCGGACTTGGGCGAAGTCTGACCAGGTGGCACTGACTCATGTCACGGTGATCGACGGCATTGGCGCTGAACCGCTGCCCGATCGCACCGTTCTCATCACCGGCGATCGCATTACCAGCATCACCACGGCCGCGCCACCTCACGACGCCCGCGTCATCGATGCGCGGGGCAAGTTTCTGATTCCTGGCCTCTGCGACATGCACGTCCACCTCGCGGGCGTGTCGGCCGACCCGCAGTGGAGCAAAGCCACGCTTCTGCCTCTCCTCATCGCCCACGGCATCACGACGGTGCGCGACATGGGGGGCGATCTCGCGCCTCTTCAGAACTGGCGGAAAGAGATCACGGCCGGAAAACTGGTCGGCCCGCGCTTTTACTTCGCCGGGCCAATGCTGGACGGCGGAAAATCAGATCCGCCGGCACTTCTCGCCATCTCCACGCCTAACGAGGGTCGGACCGCGGTTCGCGACCTGAAAATAAAGGGCGCCGATTTCATCAAGGTGCTCTCGCGGCTCGATCGCGAGAGCTATTTCGCGATCGCCGAGGAATCAAAGAAGCAGGGGATGACCTTTGTCGGACACGTCCCCAACTCGCTTCACGCCCGCGAAGCCGCCGAGGCCGGCCAGAAAAGCATCGAGCACATCTTCTACAGCAACCTGACCTTTGACTGTTCCGCGCGAGAAGACGAGCTCCGCCAAAAATCGACCGAAGCGCGCGCCAAGCGCGATAGCGCCGGCGCGGGCGCAGCGCGTGACGAAGCCAACGCCAGCTTCAGCCCGGAAAAGGCGGCCGCGCTCGGAAAAACGATGGTGCGGAACAAGACCTGGCTGGTCCCGACGCTGGTCGCCATCCGCGCGATCGCCCAACAACGCGAGGCCGCGCGAAGCAATCCGCCTGAACTCGCATATCTGCCACCGGCGTTGCGCGCGAAATGGGCGCCTAACGAGATCGAAAAAGAGGTCTCGCCGGAAGTTGCGCAATGGTATTCCGCGCAATTTCGAAACGACCTGAAGATCACGCGCGCCCTGCACCAAGCCGGGGTGCAGATGCTGGCCGGATCAGACTCGCTTGATCCGCTCAACTTTCCGGGCCCGAGTCTCCATGAGGAGCTGAGCCTGCTGGTCGACGCCGGGTTTACCCCGATGCAAGCCCTGCAGGCAGCAACCTCGAAGCCGGCTGAGTTTTTCGGCGCGAAGGATTGGGGCACGATCGTGCCGGGACGAATCGCCGATCTCGTGCTGCTCGAGGCCAACCCGCTGGAGGATATTGGCAACAGCAGAAAAATCAGCGCGGTGATTGTGGCCGGAAAATTCCTCGATCGCGCTGCGCTCGATCAACTTCTGGCGGGAGCGCGCGCGGCCGTTCGTTAGGCGGAATTAGCCAGCTCGAGCAGGACATCGGCGTGGCAGGGTTGGTCGAGCGGGCACCAGCAGGCCAGATTTTTCCCGCGCAGGCAGGCTCGCAGATCACCTTCGTTAAAAGCGTCGCTCGCATATTGGCGAAAGAGCGCGACCGATTTCTTCGCACTCAACTTGTCGCCACCGATCAACTCTGCGCCAACGATAAACGGATTTCCCCAGACCGTCGGCCGGCCGACGTAAACCGTATTCGGCGGCATCTTCCAATTCTTCGTCCGGCGCCGGACTACGCGTTGCGGTTTGCTCCGTTTTGGCTGCACCCAGGAAGTTCGTCGTCCTCGCGCGGGCTCGCAATGCTCCTCTAGTTCTCGCTCGGGAAATTCAGTTCCTTGCGCAACGCCTCGTGCGCCTGCGTTTCCGCGTCGCTCCACGGTCCGCGCTCATCCACGAACCAATGACGCGCGAGCGCCGCCCGGCCGATCGCGGTATTGGCGGCGCGCCGCTCGAGGACCTGGTAATAGCGGTCGCCGAGTTTTTCATTTGAGTTCCTCACCCAGAGGCCGGCGCGGTTGACGACATCGGCCAGTTCCTCGCTGTCGTTAGGTAGAAGACTCGCCGCCCGCAGGGCGAGGGCGCTGGCGAGGTAACGGTAGTGGTAGCGCCGATTCGGTTCCACCTCGCTATTCGTTAGGCGAGAGCGGCCCTTGGGCGGTAAGCGCAGAGCGATTTTTTTGGTTGTGACCTGTGGCTCGCCGGACTGCAGATAGTTCGTCACCTGATAGGTGCCGGATTGAAGTTGCTGTGCGAGATCTGACGCTTCGAAGTTTCCTCCTTCACTGAAGTTATCCGGCGCGCCCTCGGTTCCCATCAACTCCATCCCCTCGTGCCGCGCCAGCCAGGCGGCCGTGAAGAGCGAACGCGCCCGCTCCCGCCGCGCCCGCGACTTGTCCCGGCCGCCGCGCAGGGCAGCGGCATATTTGCCGAGGACTTGATCGTACGGTGGCGGGAGGTAAACGACCGCCTCATCAAAGCGTTCCTCTCGCACCAGGCGGCGGCCAAGGAGGTAGCGCAGATTTTTCCAGCGCCGGGCTATCTTTTCGCCGGCGAGATGTTCATCAATAAAGGCCTTCAGTTCGTTCGTCCGCAGCACGCGCTCGGCGACGAAGGCGGCGTCGCTCCAAAGGTCGCCCTGCAGGAGAGTCTCGAGCGCCAGGAGGTACTCGCTCCGTTCCAAACGAAGGGCGCCGAGATCGCCCGCCGCGCTCTCCACCGGGGCCCAATGCAAGTCGCGAAAAAGCCGGTCGGGATCGTCGGCGTCGGCGTCGTCGGAAAGTGCGTAGACCGGCGATTCCCGCAGCGACTGCCAGGCCTGCGCCATGCTTTTCGCGGCCTCGGAAATCTTTCCCGCGCGCCGCTGCAGTTTCGCCCGCAACCAGAGAGTGACGGGAGAATCCTTTTTTGCCAGTTCCAGCCAGTGCGCCGCGCCGGTGTAATCGCCGCTGTTGTAGGCCGCCCACCCGAGGTATTCCGCATCCTCCAGTTGGGTGAGCTTTTGCTCCTGGACCATTTTCAGCCAGCGCGCGGAACGCTGGAGCGCGCTGTCGTCGCGGTCGTAATACCAGCTGGCGGAAACGGAGGCGGTCGCGAGGACGTGCACCGTGATCAGTCGCCGGAGCAGGGGATCACGCGCCGCCCGTTCCAACTGGGCCGCGACCTTTTCCTCCGCCACGCCGTCGTAATTCAAGAATCCGTCGACCGGTTTACGATCGGGAACGAGCGCCTTGAGCGACACGATCGCGCCGGCATCGCCGAGCGCGAGCTGGGTCAGATAAAGTTCCGCCGCCTTCTCCGGATGATCCCGTTTCCATTCGCTCCGTGCTTCCCAACCGTAGCTGTCGGCCGCCAAGCCTAACGAGTCGCTGAACCCCGCCCGGACCAGCTCGCGGGTGCGCTGGAACCAGCCGGCGGCGGCCGGGTCGTTCTCGTTGAGCGCGAGTTTGCCGAGCATAAACGCCGCCCAGACGCTGCGATAATGGCGCTCCGTCTCGGGGCGTTTGAGCAATCCTTCCCACGCCTCGCGCGCTGCCGGATAGTGCGCCGGACCGCGCTTGTAGGCGAAGGCGCCGCGGTGGTAGTCGGCAAATTCCGAGGCAAACGTTGCTTGCAGGGTTTCGGTGCCGGCCGGTCTTGCGCCTTCGACGACGCTCCGGTTCGCCAGCTGTTGCCGCGTTGCCTCGTCTGGGTTGGCGGGTTTGATTCTTCCTTCCCGCAGCGCGGCGGCGAAATCCTTTTCATCGGCCACGAAAGTGAGGGGCGCCTGAAAAAGCTTTTCCGGCGGATGAAACTCGCGCGCCAGTCTTTTGACCTCGAGCTCCCAGTAAAACTCCGGCGAGGCCGCGACATTGGCGCCACCTTCGTCGAGGTAAAACATCGGGCCGTAGTAGCCGGTGGCGAGAGTGCTGCCGGGGAAAGGCGCCAGCAGAGAAACGAGCAGAAGCAGCCTAACGAACGAGTTTTTTTTCATCCTGAAAGGAGAAGTCGAGCCTAACGGGTGCGGCATGACGCAGCCAGCCGATTTTCCGCTCCGCCCCGGGTGGCAGCCGCAGCCGTTGACCCGGGGCGACACGGAAGGTGGCGCTTTGCTTTTGCGAACGGACGTTCCACCCGGCGAGGGCGTCGCTCGCGACCAGTTCGCCGCTGCTCCAGCTGGCGACGACCGCTTCCGCCCGGTCGTCATCGCTTTCGCCGGTGTTGCGAAGTGAGAGATCGACCGGGTTGTCGCCCTCGGTGATGATCTCGAAACGGCGCTCCGGTTTCCGTCCCGCCATCACCGCGCTGAGCGTCGGCCAGCGCCAGTTCCGCGCGTCGGTCGCGACCGGAATGCGATACCAGATCAGCTCGCGCAGTTCAGCCGGACGTTGCCGCGTCCATTCGTTCACCAGGACTGCGATTCCATCCGCGTCGGCCGCATACTCGAAGCGTCGGGTCCGAGGCGGCCAAGCCGGTTGCACGCTGTCCATGGCCACGCCGAGCAGCTTGCCGGCGCCATCGTAACCGGCCGTGCAGCGATAAGTCGGGAGCGCGACCGCGAAAGGGCGATGCAGTTTTGCGGCTTTCGCCACCCAGCGTCGCGCGGCCTCGGGATTGCACAACAGGGCGCGCCCGGCATCCGCCGCCGGAACGGAATGGACCTGCAAGACGTAGCCGTCGACTTCGCCGAGGAGCCTAACGAATTCCTTCTCCTCCAGCCAGGATGGGAGAGTCGTGATGACAAAACGGGCCGGCTGCACCGCCGCTCGCACCCGGGGCAGCCATGCCCGATAGCCGGCAAGCTTCTTTTGCGCACAATCGTAATCGAGCTGGAATTCCTCCACCGCGACATGATGAGCGAGGGCTTCGGCCACGAGCGACTTTGCGGTTTGCGCAATCGCCTGGACCGCTGCCTCGTCGGGGTCCGAGACGGGTGCGACCCGAAGCGCGATCGAGCAGGGCGAAGTTACTTTTTCCCAGGCGATATTCGCCCTAACGACACGCGGCCTCCGCTCGTCCCACTCGATCTCCGCGCCTAACAACACCACGGCTTCCATTCGCTGACTCGCTTCCGTGAAGGCGCGCGAGACGGCTGGAGTCCAATCGCGCTGCCAAAGATAGCCGCGCTGTGGCATGGGCCCGGAAATCGTGGTCGAAGTTCGATCGCAGGCCGTGACCAGCACCAGAACCGCCAGACAAATCGATGGAATGACTTTCACGGCTACACCCAAAGGGTGCGGTCGAACGTGCGATACTGGATCGCTTCGCTCACGTGCTCGGGAGAAATCGCGTCCGCGCCTTCGAGATCGGCGATCGTGCGCGAGACCTTCAGAATGCGATCGTAAGCGCGCGCGCTCAGGTGCAGTTCCGACATCGCGACGCGGATCAGCTCCTGCGATTCATCGCTCAATTTGCAGTGCGCCTTGATCGCCCGCGCACTCATGCGCGCGTTGCAGGTCGTTTTCTTGTCGGATTGGAAACGCTCCCGCTGGCGCGCTCGCGCCGCGCCGATGCGTTCGCGGATCGCGGTCGAATGTTCCTCCGCGCGATTGCTCGAGATGTCGCGGTATTCGACCGAGGGCACTTCGATGTGCAGATCGATCCGGTCGAGCAGCGGCCCGGAGATGCGCTGGCGATAACGCTGCACCTGCACCGGGCTGCAACGGCACTCGCGCTTCATATCGCCGAAGTAGCCGCAGGGGCAGGGGTTCATCGCCGCCACCAGCATGAACTCCGACGGGAAAGTGACCGTGCCCGCCGCGCGCGAAACGGTCACGCGGCCGTCTTCCAGCGGTTGGCGCATCACTTCCAAGGTCGAGCGCCGGAACTCGGGCAGCTCGTCGAGAAAAAGGACGCCGTTATGCGCCAGGCTCACCTCACCGGGCGCGGGATTGGCCGAGCCGCCTAACAATCCGATATCCGAGATGGTGTGGTGCGGCGAACGAAACGGCCGGGTCGCGACGAACGATTGCTCGGAGGTGAGGAGCCCGGCGATGCTGTGGATCTTGGTCGTCTCGATCGCTTCCTCCAGCGCCATCGGGGGAATGATGGTGGCGATGCGTTTCGAGATCATCGATTTGCCGGAACCGGGCGGGCCAATCATCAAAATGTTGTGCCCGCCCGCGACGGCGACCTCGACCGCGCGCTTGACGTGTCCCTGGCCTTTCACGTCGGCGAAGTCGACGTCGTAATTTTGGTGGCTGGCGAAGAACTCGCTCAGATCGTCCCGGATCGGTTGCAGCTGTTTTTCGCCCCTAACGAACTGAAATGTCTCCCGCAAATTCCGCACGCCGAAGACGTCGATGCCCGCGACCATCGCCGCTTCGCGCGCGTTTGCTTCCGGGACGACAACCGCGCGTTTCCCGCGCCGCCGCGCTTCGAGCGCGACCGGGAGCACCCCTTTCACCGCCCGGACGGCGCCGTTGAGCGCGAGCTCGCCGACGAAACTCATCTCCGCAAACAAATCTTCCTCGATCTCCTGGGCGGTCGCGATCATGCCGAGCGCGATCGGCAGATCGAAGCTCGGGCCTTCCTTCTTCACATCGGCCGGGGCGAGATTGATCGTCGTCCGCCCGCGCGGCCAATAGTAGCCGCTGTTGCTGATCGCGGTCGTGACCCGGTCCTGGCTTTCCTTGACCGCGGTGTCGGGCAGCCCAACGATCACGATCTTGGGGTTGCCGCCGGCGGCGTTGACCTCAATCTCAACTTCATAAGCGTCTACGCCGAAAACGGCGGCGGAATATATCCGGGCGAGCACGGCTGGGAGAGTGTCAGAAGAACCGGACGAAGTCCAACCTCGAACCGCCCTGGCGGCCTTCGTTTTCGCAGAAAGGCTTCGTGGCCGGGAATCTGCTTTTCACCCACCTGGGAGCAAGAATCTCAGCTGATTTGCGTTTGATCCATCCGAGATGAAAACCACGAGCGGGGCCGGCCCGATACCGAACGACCCGCCGTCGCCTGTTCACACCAGTCTCGTTAGGGCTGTACCCCGGCCACGGGGAGCGCCGGAAGTCGCGCCGGATCCTGCCCGGGTCGCGTTTGAGGAGCAATATCGGCTTCTCTTCGACCTTCATCCCACTCCCGTGATGATCTACGACGTCGTCACGTTGCGTTTTCTTGAAGTCAACGCCGCGGCGATCGCGGAATACGGTTATTCGCGCGAGGAATTTCTCGCTCTGAACATGCGCGACATCCGGCCGCCGGCCGACGTGAAGCAATTCCTGCAGATGTTGCGGCAGGTCGATGGCGCCGGTTCCCGCGGCCGCTGGCGGCACCTGCGCAAGGACGGGTCGGTCCTTTTCGTTCTGATCCATTCGACCCCGATCACGTTCGCGCGCCGCGCCGCGCACATGGTGGTGGCGTCTGACGCCAGCCAGCAGCAACAGGCCGACGAACAGGTTCGCCAGAGCGAAGCCAATCTCGCGCTCGCGCAGCGCGTCGCCCGAATGGGAAGCTGGGAAGTTGACCTGACCGATCGCAAAAATCGCGCGCAGTATCCGCCGCGCTGGTCCGACGAAACCTTCCGCATTTTCGGTGTCGACCCGACGACGAAGGTGACGCACGAAAGCTTTTTTCATCTCCTGCATCCGGATGAGCGCGAGCTCGCGCGCGAGGCCTTCGTTCGCCAGCTGCGCACTGGCGCCTCCTATCGGATCGATCATCGCATCATCCGCCCCGATGGTTCGGAGCGCATCGTCCATGTCCAATCCGACACCGTGCGGGACGGTCTTGGCCGGTTGATCAAAATCGCGGGCACGGTCCAGGATTTAACCGAACAGCGAGCGGCGGAGCAGCTCCTCAGGCAGCAGGCCCGGTTGCTCAATCTCGCCTCGGACGCGATCTCGGTCCGCAATCTCGACGGCACCATCCGGATGTGGAACCAGGGCGCGGAACGCCTCTACGGGTGGACTTCGGCGGAGATCGCCGGTCGCCCGGTGGTCGATTTTATTTATCGGGACACCGACCGCTACGAGGAGGCAAATCGCGAGCTGCTGCTGCGCGGTGAATGGCGCGGTGAGCTCGTCCAGGTGTGCAAAGACGGCCGCCAGATCACGGTCAGCGCGCGCTGGACGCTGGTCCGCGATGAACGCGGCGAACCGGAGTCGGTCCTCGTCATTCACACCGACATCACCGAGCAGAAAAAGCTCGAGACTCAGTTCCTGCGTTCGCAACGGCTCGAGAGCATCGGCACGCTCGCCGCCGGCGTGGCGCACGATTTGAACAACATCCTTTCGCCGATTCTGCTCGTCGCTCCGCTTCTCCGCAACGACGCCACCAAGGGCGAGGAAAAAGAAACCTTCCTCGACCTCGTCCAGGCGAGCGCGGAGCGGGGCGCGAACCTGGTCAAGCAAATGCTCACCTTCGCCCGCGGCGCGGATGGCGAACGCGTCCTCGTCCAGCCCTCGCACTTGATCGAGGAAGTGGCGAAAATCGCCGGCCAGACTTTCCCAAAATCGATCACCATCCGAACCAAGTATCCGCAGGATCTCTGGATGATCGAAGGCGACCCGACCCAGTTGCAGCAGGTCCTGCTCAATCTTTGCGTCAACGCCCGCGACGCCATGCCCGGCGGCGGGACGCTTCGCCTAACGTTGGAAAATTTCGAGGTCGATGAGCACTACGCCAGCATGACGACCGGGGCCAAGCCCGGCCCGCATGTCCTCCTCCAGGTCTCGGACGAAGGCCGTGGCATCCCGCGGCACGTGATCGAGAAAATCTTCGATCCATTTTTCACCACCAAACAGGTCGGGCAGGGGACCGGGCTCGGACTTTCCACCGTTCTCGGGATCGTGAAAAACTACGGCGGCTTCATGAACGTCTACAGCGAGCCCGGGCCACACCAGCTTCCGCGTTTTCCTCCCGGCCAGTAACGCGGTCACGACCAAGGCGGTCATTGCTGATCCGCAAGCCGTGCCGAACGGGCGCGGCGAAAAAATTCTCATCGTGGACGACGAACCCTGCATCCGGACAGCGGCGCAAAGGGTTCTGCAAGGCTGGGGCTACGAGGCGCTGGTGGCGGAAGATGGGGTTTCGGCCCTCGCGCTTTACGCCCAGCAGCCAGATCAGATCGACCTCATCCTGACCGATCTCGTCATGCCGTTGATGGACGGGCTCATGCTCATCCGGGCGGTGCGAAAATTGAACCCGGCACCAGAAAATCATCCTCTCCACCGGGCGGGACGAGGACATGGAGTCGCAGGAAATTCGTTCGTTAGGCGATGGACGCCTGCCTGATGAAGCCGCATTCGCGCGAAAAGCTCCTCCTCACGCTCGAGGAAACCCTGCGCGGTGAACGGCAGTCTCCATTGTAGCCGGTGGACGCTCGACCGCCGGCCGCGAGTCTGGAGACGGACGCGAGGCCGTCCGGCGGATCACCGTCCGCCGGCTACACGCCGACTAAACCAACAGCACCCGGACGCCCATGCGTTCGATCGCCGTGCGCGCTTTCGCGGGGAAGCTGCTTATCCGTGATCAGGGTGTCGATACCCTCGAGCGAGGCAACCTTGATGAAGCCGGTCTGATCCCATTTCGACGAATCGGCCAGCAGGTAAACCTGCTTGGCCGACTGGATCATGGCGCGCTTCACCTGCGCGATCTCGAGCGTGGTATCGGTCAGGCCGCTCGCCAGGTCGAGCGCCTGCGTCCCGAGAAAAACTTTCTGCACCGCGAGATTGGCCAGCGTCTGCTCGGCCAGCGGTCCGGCCGTGCTCGAGGCCTCGCGACTCAATGTGCCGCCGAGAAAAATGATCTGTGCATCGGTCTCAGAAGCGATCGTTAGGGCGACATTCAGGGCGTTCGTGACCACCGTCAGCGGGGTGATGCCGGCAAGGTGCGGGGCCATTTCGACGACCGTCGTTCCCGCGTCCAGGATGATGGTGTCGCCCGGCTGCACAAGCTGCTGCGGCGGCTTTGCCGATCCGCTGCTTCGCGTCCCGGTAGAGGTTCGCGCGTTCGTTAAGGCCGGGAAGGGAGTTGATTTGCCGGGAAGCCGGCGATGCGATCGCGCCGCCACGATCGCGCAGGAGCGCGCCCGTCTTTTCCAGGGTGGAGAGATCATTGCGGATCGTGACCGTGGAAACGCCAAACTTCCGCGCCAATTCAGTCACATGCGCTGCCCCTTCATTCTTCACCAGGGTGAGAATTTGATTCCGCCGATGCTGAGTCATCGGCGCTTTTGTCGTCGCTCCATTTGGCTTCGATGATTTGCGACGGCTTTCGTTATCTTTCACATTGGCATTATGCGCGCCCTCCTCCCACCGTCAACTCGTTCGAAAAAACTTCTAAAAATATAATTGACCGCTTCGAAAGCTTTCGTTAACTTGCGAAAGACTTCGGAGGATTTACTAAATTATGAAACGACTTGTTGCTGTTACCGCTTGCCCAACCGGGATCGCTCACACCCTCATGGCCGCCGAAGCGCTGAAACGCGCTGCCGCCACCATGGGCCACGAAATCCGGGTCGAAACCCAGGGTTCGCTTGGAACCAAGGACGCCCTGACCGCCGCCGAAATCGCCGCCGCCGATGTCGTCCTCCTCGCGACCGACATTCACGTCACCGAAACGCCGTTTGTCGGCAAACCGGTTCACAACGTCTCGACTGCGGACGCAATTCGGAACAGCAAGGCCGTGATTGAAGCGGCGCTCGCTCTGCTTCCGGCAGAGCCGGTGAGCGCGCCGGTTGTCGCTCCCGCGGCGGCCGGGCCGGCTGAACTTCGGAGGATCTGCTCATTATGAAACGACTTGTTGCTGTTACCGCCTGCCCGACCGGGATCGCTCACACCCTCATGGCGGCCGAGGCGCTGAAACGCGCTGCCGCTGCCATGGGCTACGAAATTCGGGTCGAAACCCAGGGTTCGCTCGGAACCAGGGACGCCTTAACCGCCGCCGAAATCGCGGCTGCCGATGTCGTCCTCCTCGCGACCGACATTCACGTCAACGAAACGCCGTTCGCCGGCAAGCCGGTGCATAACGTTTCCACAGCGGACGCGATCCGGAACAGCAAGGCCGTGATCGAAGCCGCGCTTGCTCTCCTTCCGCCGGAAGCGGTCAGCTGCGTCGCCGCCCGCCCCGGCCGCGGCGGCCGTTCCCGCCGCGTCGTTAGGCGGAAAGAAGCTTGTCGGCATCACCTCCTGCCCGACCGGCATCGCCCACACTTTCATGGCCGCGGAAGCGTTGCAGAAAGCGGCCAAAGCCCTCGGGCACACGATCAAGGTCGAAACCCAGGGCTCGGTCGGCGCGAAAAATCAGCTCACGCCGGAAGACATCGCTGCCGCCGACGCGGTCGTGATCGCGGCCGACACGAAAGTCGACACCTCCCGTTTCGCCGGCAAGCGCCTCTATTCCACCAGCACGAAACACGCGATGCACAGCGGCAAGGAAGTGATCGCGACCGCGCTCACCCAGCCCGTCGCCGGCACCGCCATGACGCTCGCGGAATCGGTCGAGCACGCCAAGGCCGAGCGCTCCAAATCGCGCACCGGCCCCTACAAGCATCTCATGACCGGCGTTTCCTACATGCTCCCGGTCGTGATCGCGGGTGGTCTCGCGATCGCGCTCGCGTTTGCCATCGGCGGCATCTACGCCGGCGACCAAAAGGGAACGTTAGGCGCGGCCCTCAGCCTGATCGGCGGCGGGACGGCGTTTCATCTTTTCGTCGCGGTCCTCTCCGGCTTCATCGCCTTTTCCATCGCGGACCGGCCCGGCATCGCGCCCGGCCTGGTCGGCGGCATGCTCGCGCAAACGTTAGGCGCGGGTTTTCTCGGCGGCATCGTTTCCGGTTTCCTCGCCGGTTACCTGACGAAATTTCTCGCCGACAAAATCAAGCTCCCGCCCACGCTCGAAGGGCCTGAAGCCGGTCCTGATCCTGCCCTTTCTTTCCACCATCGCGGTCGGCCTCCTCATGATCTACGTCATCGCGCCGCCGGTGCAGGCGTTGAACGACGCGATGAACGCCTGGCTCAACGGCATGCGCGGCGCGAACGCGGTTTACCTCGGCCTCATCCTCGGCTCGATGATGGCCTTCGACATGGGCGGTCCGGTCAACAAAGCCGCCTACACTTTCGCGGTCGGGTTGCTCGCGAGCAAAATCTACGGGCCGATGGCCGCGGTCATCGCCGCCGGCATGACCCCGCCGCTCGGTCTCGCGCTCGCTGCGATTCTGTTCAAGAACCGCTTCGACGCCGAGGAACGCGAAGCCGGCGGCCCCGCGCTCGTCCTGGGACTTTCCTTCATCACCGAAGGCGCGATTCCGTTCGCGGCCAAGGACCCGCTCCATGTCATCCCCGCGACCATGCTCGGCTCGGGCGTGGCCGGCGCGATCTCGATGGCGGCCGGCGCGCAGTTCCTCGTCCCGCACGGCGGGATTTTCGCCGCCCTCATCCCGGGCGCGGTGACGAATCTCGTCTCCTACCTCGGCGCGATCGTGGCCGGCACCATCGTCACCACCGGCGCCCTCTTTTTCCTCAAACGACCCATCGTCGAACCCGCACCTGCAACTGTTGCCTAACGAAAACTGGAGACTGGAATATGATCAAACTTTCACCGCAACTCATCCGGCTCGGCGTGCAGGCGA
Organism: uncultured Verrucomicrobiae bacterium; assembly: GCA_963740715.1. Lineage (GTDB taxonomy): Bacteria > Verrucomicrobiota > Verrucomicrobiia > Chthoniobacterales > UBA10450 > Palsa-1392. Next base: position 147,604 of record CAVUGD010000015.1, read on the forward strand.
AGACCAAGGAAGAGGCGATCCGCGCCGCCGGCCAGGTCCTGGTCGACGCCGGGCACATCGCGCCTGGTTACGTCGAGAGCATGCTCGGCCGCGAAGGCCAGGCGAACACCTATCTCGGCAACGGGATCGCGATCCCGCACGGGATGGGCAAGGATCGCGAACTGATTCACGAGACCGGCGTCTCCGTCATGCAGCTGCCCGACGGCGTGGAATGGAATGAAGGCCAGACCGTGCGCATCGTGGTCGGGATCGCGGCCAAGTCCGATGAGCATCTCGGCATTCTTTCCGCGCTCACCGATGTGCTCGACGACGCGCAGACTTCGCGCCGGCTGGCCGAGACAAACGATCCGCAGGAAATCATCGCCGGCTTGAGCCGCCGAACCCGTGGCCGAAACTTCACCGGCCGAACAATTGGCCGGCGCGAAAAGTATCGAAGTGGTGATCGCGGGCTCGGCCGGGTTGCACGCGCGTCCGGCGACCTTTCTTCGTCGATGTCGCGAACCAATTCGAAGCGGAAATCTTCGTTAGGGCAAATGGCAAGCTCGCGAATGGCAAAGCCATGGCCTCGCTCCTCAAGCTCGGCGCCGCGGCTGGCTCGACGCTGCAAATTCTCGCCAACGGTCCCGATGCCGACGCCGCCCTCGCCGCGCTCAAGGAAGCGGTCGAGAGCGGCCTCGGTGACGAAGAAGAACCGGAAGCGGTCGTCGACGAAGTGGTTTGGACGCCGGTTTCCAACACGCATTGGATCGGCGGCGTGAGCGCTTCGCCCGGGATCGCGATCGGGCGTCTGCATTACTTCCAATCGTCGCGTCTCGTCGTCGAAGACAAACCCGAAGCCGTCGAAACCGAAAAACAGAAATTGAAATACGCGCTCGAGGTCGGCCGCGAACAGCTCGTCGAGATCCACGACGCGGTGAAATCGCGTTGCGGCCGGAACGAAGCCGCCATCTTCCGCGCCCACCAGGCTTTCCTGACCGATGTCGATCTTGTTCAGCGAAGTCTATGACCTGATCGAAGCCGGCCACAGCGCGGCCTGGTCGTGGCAGAAAGTGATCGACCAGCGCGTCGCGGAAGTGGAGCAGGTGGCGAACGAACGCCTCGCCGGCCGCGCCGCCGATCTGCACGACGTCGGGCAGCGCGTCCTGCGTCTCCTCACCGGCACGCAACAGGGCGAAGTGAATTTGCCTAACGAGCCGGTGATTCTCGTGGCGGAAGATCTCACGCCCTCCGATTCCGCGCGGCTCGATCCCAAACGCATCCTCGGGCTTTGCACCGCCGCGGGCGGCGCGACTTCGCACACCGCGATCATCGCGCGTTCGCTCGATATCCCGGCGGTCGTCGGCGCCGGCGCCGCGGTGCTCGAGCAGGCGGGCGGCACCCTTTGCATTCTCGACGGCAGCACCGGCCGGCTTTACATGGCGCCGACCGAGGCCGACCTGAAATCAGCCGAAGAATTCCAGGTCGATCTGCAGCGCCGGCGCAATGTCGAATTCGAGACGCGCTACCAGCCCGCGATCATGACCGACGGCCATCGGGTCGAGGTCGTGGCCAACATCGGCAAAGCCAACGAAGCGGCCCGCGCGGTCGAAGCCGGCGCGGAAGGCGTCGGTTTGTTGCGCACGGAGTTTCTCTTCCTCGAGCGCGAAACCGCGCCGACGGAAGACGAGCAATTCGCCGCCTACCAAACGATGACGAAAGCGCTCAACGGCCTGCCGTTGATCATCCGCACGCTCGACATCGGCGGCGACAAGGTCGTCCCGTATCTCACCTTCCCGCACGAGGACAATCCGTTTCTCGGCGTGCGCGGGATCCGTCTTTGCCTGCGCCATCCGGAGCTTTTCATCCCGCAACTGCGCGCCATCTATCGCGCGTCCGTCACCGGGCCGGTCAAGATCATGTTCCCGATGATCACTTCGCTCTCCGATCTGCGGGCCGCGAAAGAGATCGCGGAAAAGGTGCGCGCGGAGCTCGGCGTTCCGCCGGTCGAGATCGGGATCATGATCGAAGTGCCGTCGGCCGCGCTCATGGCCGCCGAGCTCGCGCAGGAAGTCGATTTCTTCTCCATCGGGACGAACGACCTCACCCAATACGTCCTCGCGATGGACCGCATGCACCCGGCGCTGGCGCGGGATGTCGACGGTCTGCATCCGGTGGTGCTGCGTCTGATCGACCGCGTCGTGCGCGACGCGACCGCGGCCGGGAAATGGGTCGGCGTTTGTGGCGGCGTCGCGGGCGAACCGCGCGGCGCGATGATCCTGGCCGGGCTCGGCGTGACCGAGCTGAGCATGAGCGTGCCGAGCATCGCCTCGATCAAGGCGCAGCTCCGCAACACCTCGCTCCAGAAACTCCAGGCCTACGCCAAGAAGGCGCTGGCCTGTCATTCGCCCGAGGAAGTGCGCGCGCTGCCGTTGCCTGCCTAACGAGTCAAGATTTTCGAAATGAACACCGCTTCCAAAAAATACCAGGTCGTCACGATCACGCTCAACCCCGCGATCGATCGCACGGTCACGATTCCCAGCTTCACCGCCGGCGCCGTCAACCGGGTCGAGAGCGTGCGCTCCAATCCCGGCGGCAAAGGCGTCAACGTCGCCTCCGCCCTGGCGGACAACGGACACGACGTCGCCGTGACCGGTTTTCTCGGGCGCGCGAATGCCGGCGCTTTTGAGGAACTCTTCAGCCAGAAGAAAATCGCCGATCACTTCGTCCGCATCGGCGGCCAGACCCGGATCGGAATCAAGATCACCGACCCGGTTCGCGGCGAAACGACCGACATCAATTTCCCCGGACCGGCCCCGAGCGAAGCGGACGTCGCGATGCTTCTCTCGCAGGTCGCCGCGCTCGAGGCGGAATGGTTTGTCGTCGCGGGCAGCCTGCCGCCGGGAGTCGATCCCGGGAATTTATCGCGACCTCGTCGCGCAACTGCGCGGGCGGGGGAGCAAGGTGCTGCTCGACGCCAGCGGCGAATCGCTCCCGCTCGCGCTCGCGGCGCAGGCCGAGCGCGATCAAGCCGAACATCCACGAATTCGAAGACTACATCGGGCGCGCTTTGCCTAACGAGAAGGAAGTCGTCGCCGCGGCGCGCGAATTGGTCGGCCGCGGGATCGAGCTCGTCGTCGTCTCGATGGGCAAGGACGGCGCCTGTTTCGTGACCGCGAACGAAGCCGTCGTCGCGCATCCGCCCGCGATCGAAGTGAAGAGCACGGTCGGCGCGGGCGACGCCATGGTCGCCGGCATTCTCTCCGGCCAGTTGCAAAAGTTTTCGTTAGGCGAGTGCGCCCGGCTCGCCACCGCATTTTCCATCGACAGCCTCAGCCGCCTCGAAAGCGGGCTGAGTTCACGCAGTGCCATCGAGAGCGCGATGCAAAAAGTGACGCTCACCCAACCCAAGTAATTCCATGAAAAAAACCATCGCGCTGCTCGGCAGCCTCACCCTTACCTTTCACGCCGCCTTCGCCCAGACCGCGGTCACGCCGCGCGTCACCGCTCCCGCTCCTCCCGTCGCGACCGGGCCGCAGACTGCGGTCACCGCTTCGCAGGACGACTCCTGGATGCGCGGCAAATACGGTCTCGGCAGCATGGCCGGCATGCGCACCGGGCTCTACGACGCCGGGGTCGAGCCCTTCCTTTATTACACCAGCATCTTTTCCGGCAACCCGGTCGGCGGCCGCAAACAGGGCGCGACCTACGTCGACGATTTCTATTTCGGGGCCAATCTTTACCTCGATAAATTGATCGGCTGGGAGGGCGCGAAGCTCACCGTCAGCGGGGTCAATCGCGACGGGCTTGGCCTGACGGATCATTTTGTCGGGAGCCGTTACGACGTGCAGCAGACCGTCGGCGGACAAAACTTCTTCGTCTACCAGGTCTTCCTCGAGCAGAAATTCTGGGACAACAAAGCCTCGCTCAAGCTCGGCCGCTTCGGCGCCTCGGATGATTTCAACGGCTCGAAAATCTACGGCCTTTACCTGAACAACGGCATCGACGGCGACATTCGCAACGTCCTCTTCGACACGCAATTTTCCGCCTATCCATTCGCCACCTGGGCGGCGCGGCTGCGCTTCGATCCGACCCCGGAATGGAACGCGCAGGTCGGCGTTTTCCAGACCTGGAACGACATCTTCGATCGCACCCACAACGGCCTCAACTGGGGCATCCGCGGCGACGACGGCGTCTTCTTCATCGGGCAGGTCGGCTGGAGCCCGCAGTTCTGGAAACAATCCGTGCCTAACGACGCCGTCGCCGGCAAAGATGGCAAGACGATGACCGCGTCGTCGGAGTTGAAAGGGCTTGCCCGGCCACTACTGGGTCGGCGGATCGTTCTCGCCCTGGAGCGGCTTCACCGAGTTCGGCACGAACAACAAACGCGCCGGCTCCTACGGCTTCTACGTCCACGGCGACCAGATGGTTTTCCAGGAAACGCCCGGGAGCGACCAGGGCCTGACGATCTGGGCGGCGTCCGGGCTTTATCCGCAGCCGAGCATCGCGATCGTGCCGTTCCAGGTGAACTTCGGCGTCGTTTACAAGGGACTCATCCCGGGCCGCGACGACGACCAGACGACCTTCGGTTACATCTACGGCAACTTCAGCGAGCACTACGCGCGGACGGTGAAAGCGGCCGGGAACGGCGTGCCCGATTACGAAACCGTCCTCGAAACCGGGTACCGCATTCAGTTGACCAAGTTCGCCTTCCTCCAGCCCGACGTGCAATGGATCATCCGGCCTAGCGGCACCGGGCGCATCCCCGACGCGCTCGTCATCGGAGCGGAAATGGGGATCACGTTCTGAGTCGGCCGGGACGACCGCCGTAGTCGTCCGAGATTTGCAATCGGGGACGTACTTCGCTCGATCCCTGCAAATCGACGCCTACGATTCAGTACGGAATCTTATCCGGCTTCGCTGTCCACTCGCGGAACAGATCGAGCGAATGTTCGCGCTCGATCTGTTTCATGGGCAGAGAGCGGGCCGCGATCTCGAGCGGGAGCTGCTCGTAGATGAAGTCGTCGTCGAACCCGATCTCAGCCGCATCGTGCCGGGTGCAGGCGTAGAAGACGCGATCGAGCCGGGCCCAGTAAATCGCCGCCAGGCACATCGGGCAGGGCTCGCAGCTGGTGTAAAGCTCGCAGCCTTTGAGGTCGAACCGGCCTAACGAGCGGCAGGCCTCGCGGATCGCCATCACCTCGGCGTGCGCGGTCGGGTCGAGCAGACTCGTGACCTGGTTATGGCCGCGGCCGACAATCTCCCCGTCGCAGACGACGACGGCGCCGAACGGTCCGCCGCCGGCCTGCGCCATCCCGGTTCGCCCTAACGACACCGCCTCGCGCATCCATTGCGCGCGCTTTTCTTCATTTGCCTCCGGTTCCACTGCCATCGCGCCAGTGTTGTAGCGTGCGCCTGCCCGGCGCACCAGCAGGATGTTGCGGGGAAACAAGAAACCGCCGCGCCATCCGAGGGTTTGTGCTCCGCGGTAACGCTTAAGCTTTACCCGGAGATCGCTGGCGCTAGACTACGGGAATGAAGGCGAGCGACCTGGTCACGATCGACCCGGAAATTCTCGGAGGCACTCCGGTCTTCAAGGGGACGCGCGTCCCGACGAAAACATTGTTTGATTACCTCGCCGACGGCTTGTCGCTGGATTACTTCCTGGAATCTTTCCCGTCTGTCTCGCGCGAGTTGGCGGTTGGGGTCCTGCGGAATAGCCAGCGCGAACTCGAGCACCACGCCGCCGCGTGAAGATCCTGCTCGACGAGTGCGTTCCGCCAGGTGCGCCACGCGTTTCCGGGACACAACCTCGTCACCGTCCAGGAACAGGGCTGGACGGGAATCAAGAACGGCGCGCTGCTGGAAGCAGCGGAGAGCGCGGAGTTCGACCTCTTCATCGTCGCAGACAAGAACCTTCGTCATCAACAGAACCTGGCTGGTCGGCGGCTGGCGATTCTGGAACTCTGGACGAATCACCGGCCCACGTTGGAGAAGCATTTCAGCGCCATCCGGGCGGCCGCGGAAAGGCTTGAGGCCGGGGAGTATTCTTCCCTGGAATGTCCTCAGGCCTGAGAAGTCACCGTTCAACCCTCATGCTTTGCCTTCGTCGCGGGGCAGACCGGCAAACTCACAGGCTCGCCAGGATGCGTTCGCGCGCGATGTGCCACGGCGTTCCGCTATCCGGCTGCGCTTCGAGCGCATCGAGGCGGCGATCGAGTTCCGCGATCTGCTCTGGAGAGAGGTCAATCGACGGCGACTCTTCGGCGATGCTGTCCCAGAGTTCTTTCACGAGCTGGATACGCTCAGCGACGGGAAGGAGACGAAGCTCCTGGATCGACGTGCTCACAGGGTGAATTTATCGCCAGCCGGAAAGGCGCAGCAAGAGAATCCTCTTGGCGCGGTTAGAAAGAATGCGGACACTGCATTTCGTAGATCACTTCCAGCAGTCGCCCAAAAAGCGCTTGGCAAATCCGCCGGATTCTTTTAAAACCGCGCAGATCCACCCAACATGCACTCGCGACACCCTCGAACCGCCGCCATCTACTTCTCTTTCGTATCTCCTCACCGCGGCTGCCTCAGAGAGCATCGCGGCCAGCCATCCGGACGCCGACGCAGAGTTACATCGGCGCGCGGAATGCAGTTATTCTCGCGGTGCAGCCTCACAGAAATAAGACCGCTGTAGAAGCCCTTTCTCCCGAAGAACTCGCCGAACTCGCTGCGTTTATTCGCGAGCGGGACGACGCTGCGTGGGACCGACAGATCGACAAGGACTTTGCCGAGGCGGCAAGACGAGCGCCTCAAGGAGCTCGACGCATTGCGTGAAGAGGATCGTTCGACAATCGCGCTAGGGTCGCCTCGGCTGAGGCGATCGCCGTGACCGGCAAAGCGCAATTATCCGAGGATCTGGAAGCATGTCAAGAACGGCCGGCTTCTTCGCCCTCGGTTATGAAACTAGCCCGCGAGCAAATATGCGACTTTGGAAGCTGGATCCCCGGCATCCATCGTTGTCGATGTCGAGGAACGAGCGGAAATGGCATCGACGTTCAGATATCGAATCGCGACCATTACCGATGCTTCGAGCGTACGCGGGAAGGCGTCCGTCGTTGGCTGTTTCTCGATCGGCCGCACAAGGCGTTCCACGAGCCAATCGGTTCAGGTTTTGATGCTACGTCTTAATGGCTGTGACCACGAATCCCAACTGCATCCACCGCACCCTAATTTAATTCCTGTCTATTTCGACACGAACATTTCCCGATCGCTGGGAACCTCTAGTCATGAATAAAACAATAATTTTGGTGGGAGCGGCGTTTTTAGCAGCTAGCACCGCCCTAAGTGCGCTAACCGGAGAGCAACTATCGTCTTTCAAGGAGAAGTTCCGCAATTCCGATCCAACCGTTAGGATCAAAGCATTCGATGAGTTAGAAAAGGAAAAGCCAAGGACGATGGGAAATGATATCATTCCTTTCTTGTCCCTGGCATTGGGTGATCAGGATCCGACAGTGCGTTTCCGGGCCGCCGCCACGCTGGCGGCGACTGCCTCTGCGACACTTCCGAAGATTTATCAGAAGAGTGCAGAGGTGACCGATCTGCAAAGCTATGCGCCTCTTAAACCCGCCCTCGTCGCTGCGTTTGACGACTCCAATGTAGAAACAAGGAAAAATGCCCTCGGTGCTTACTGTCAACGTTCCGAGTATCTCCGGCCGTTCAGAATTCATTGGTTGGTCGTTATGATTCGGAGCCCTCAAACTCTCTCTTCAAGGTGGCAATTCTGGAAGCGTTAACGATTGATGGAGCGCCGACCCCTGCGGCAAAGGCTCTCCTTATTCAGGTCGCTGCCAGGCCGGTTGACGGGAGGGATTTGGCGCAGGTTATACAGGATTCCGAGGCCCCTCCAGCAGAGCTACTTCCTCAGTTTGTGAGTCGGTTTTCCTCGGCCAGCGATTTTAGAGAAAGGGCTCTGTTTGCCCGGGCGATCGCCAAATTTGGAGCGTTGGCGAAGCCCTATATCCCAACGCTTGAAGGAGCTGCTGGCCATGAGGCCGACGAGGTTACGCGGAAAACAATAACGAGAGCAGTGGCAGACATTCGCGCGTCACATTAAAGCGGGGACCCTATTCCCGATTTACGCCGCCGCGTTGGCAGTCTCGATCGGCTGCGTGACAGGTCGAAAATCCACTTCCACCGGCTCAGCCTCCGGGGCCCGATCGATCGCAACGCGAGCATCGGGCGCACTCGGCCGCGGCCTTTTCAAGCCAAACTCCAGCCAGCGCGGATCACTTTTCCCGATCACGCACGGCAGGATGCCGACGATGTTGCTCATGGCGCGCCGCAACTTTTTCTCCGCCGCATCCCGCAATTTTTTCTTCGCGCTGGCCGCCGCCGTTGCCTCCTGCATAGCCGCCTGCGCTGCGACCGTGCCCTTCGCCAGCGAGCGACCTCGCGCCGCCGTCACTCCTGCAAACCCAACCTCAAACTCCGGATGGGCTTTAAAGAAATCCGCCAGCCGCCGCCCCAGTTCCATGCGCAGCGCCACTCGCTTCGGCACATTTGTGCCCCGGTGGGAAAAGCCGGCGGCGATCCACGACTCCGACCATTGATTGCCGAGCGCAAGCATCACCACCAGCCGCGCCTTCGCCAGCCAGGCCGTCAGCTCCACATCGGTCGCCGCGAAGCGTTTCGCCGCCGCCGATTTCTCCGCCCGCGCGACGGAAAAATCGCGTTCCGTCTCGCGCGCCGCCGCCAGCAGCGCGTTGAACTTTTCCGCCGTCGTAAACCCTTTCAACAACCACATGCCATGGGCGCTGAGGCCGCGCCCCATCCGTTCCGCGAGAGAAAACAAATCGCCGATGCCCGAAGGAAGAGTGTTAGCCGCCATAGAGGTAATTAATTTTGTGCTGCGCTGAGTCACGAGCCCCATCCGCGCCGGAACTGCCGGCGCGAGGCTCGATTTGTTTTGCACAAGGAAGCAGCGCCCATGCCTCGCCCACCGGAATCTATTTCAGAGCCAAATCCGCCGGCGGAAGCCGTGATTTGCCCGCGACATGGCAGCGGGATTCATCCCGCGCCCGCCGCGAGCTAATCCAAGGCAAGAAATTTGGTCCGGGACGCCATCCGCTGGCCAAATCACAGCCAGCGCCGACAGCGCGCGCCACGATTTGCGCAGCGATGGCGAAGATCTGATCGCCGGAGCCATTGCGCGCGCAAATCACCGTCTCCGCCGGCAGATTTTCCTCCGATTCGCACGCGGCACGCCCTCCGACGGCGCGTTTTCCCCGTGATTATCTATCCCAACATCGCCGCCACGATCCCGGCGCCATACTTTGCGCGAGTCATCCCCACCGCCGACTCATCACTTAACGAGGAAAACGGCGGTCGAAGTCTTTGTGCGTGCCGACCCAAATCCAGAGCCACTGGTCTCGATGCCGGAGAGCGACAGCGCGAACATCTCTCGTGACTCGGACCGACCAGGCACGCGGGTCAAAGCGCAGACGCTCAAGCCGCAAACTGGGATGGGCGGGGTTTTGGCTGAAAAGCTGATACGCTCGCCGAGTCGCAGCTCGAATTTCGGGTGGCAGCCCATGGTAAAGCTGCCAAAACTCTGGTGCGGCGCGTGAGATCACGCGCGCTTAATCGAAATCGCTCTCGGCGACTTTGGGATACGAGTCTGGCTCTGCTGAAAGATCAGCTTCGTAGCGATCCAGCAGCGTAGTGAAGCTCGGGCGTGGCCGGTCATCGCGCAGAATGCGCTCCCATTCGGGGTCGACGGCCAGCTCGGGAAAAAGCTGGGGAAGATGCTGGAGAAGCTTATCCCGCTCCGCCGCGCCCAAGGCGCGAATCGCGTCTTCGATCTGCTGCGCGGTGCTCACCTGCAAAGCTTAGAGGTGGCGGGCGAAGATGGCAATCCGAGAGACCCGCCAGCGGACGGGCCACACTTCACCGCAAGAACAGAACAGCCGGCGCGAAAATCTGCCCCTGGGTTGTCAGCCTGAGCGAAACCCTAGACTTGATCGAGCAAACCCACCAAATCAGCGGCGGCCGTGTCCAGTTTACCGGCCTGATTCTGGGCAGGATTTATCGGGTCAAAGTAAACGTCACCGGTACCGCCGGCGCGAGCGACTGGAGCGGCAGCACCGAGTTGATGGTGATTTAGCGCGGGCCAGCCCGGAAACCAGGCCCCGGGATTTCGCTGACGGAATTGCCGGCGGAGCCGGGGAGGTTGAAATCCCGAAATGGCGTGTGTCAATAGTGAGGACTGGGGTTGCCCTGATTTGACGGACAGTGGGCTTAGGGTCAAAAACCTGAGGAACCCACATGAAGACACAGATCAGCAAACCGGCTCGCGAGAGGGCGAGCTACACCGAGCAATATAAACAGGAGGCGCTGGAGCTCTGGCGAGCGAGCGGCCGGAGCGCGGCCAAGGTGGCGGCCGAGCTGGGCATTCGCCCGCCGCTCCTTTACCGCTGGGCGCGCTTGGAGCGCCTGCCCGAGGCGGACAAGAGCGGGCGCAAGCCGCAGGCGCAGCCTGGAAGAACTGGAGGCGGAGAACCGGCATTTACGGGCCGAGAACAGCAAACTCTTGGAGCAGCGTGAAGTCCTAAAAAAATCACTGGGCATCCTCTCCGAAGTGCCGCCCAGAGGTATGCCCGAATCGAAGCAGATGAGCGGCCAAAATTACAAGGTAGCCTGGTTATGTGAAGCGCTGCTGGTCTCACGCAGCGGCTATTACCACTGGAAGGAGCGGCGCCGTCGACCGAGTCCACGCCAGGTCGAGAGCACCTTCCTGCGGGCGCGGATCCGCGAGGAGTTCGCCCGCAGTCGTCAGACCTACGGCAGCCCGCGCCTGGCTCATGTTCTGGGTTGTCCGGGCCGACGCAACCGCATCGCCCGGCTCATGCGCGCGCGAGCGTCTCTTTGCCCGGCAGCGCTCCAAGTATCGACATGCCACCACCGACAGCCGCCACGGCGGACCGATCGCGCCCAACCGGCTCCCAGGCTTGCAGCGTCCGTCGTCCCGATCAGGTCTGGGTCACTGATGCCACCGGCGTCCTGACCGGCCAAGGCTGGCTCTATCTGGTCGCCGTGCTCGATGTTTTTAGCCGCCGCGTCGTCGGCTGGGCCATGAGCCCGATCCTCGATGCCCCACTGGTCATCGCCGCTCTGCGCATGGCCTTAACGCCAACGCCGGCCCGGCTCTTCCCTCATCCTCCACTCCGATCGCGGCAGCCAGTTCGCCAGCGCCGCTTATCGCCAGCTCCTCGCCGAGCACGGCCTGGTCGCTTCCATGAGTCGCCCCGGCAACTGCTACGATAACGCCTTCATCGAGTCCTTCTGGAGCAGCCTCAAATACGAGCTGGTCTATCACCACCGCTTCGCCACCCGCGCCGAAGCCCGCACCGCCATCTTCGACTACATCGAAACCTTCTACAACCGCACCAGACTCCACTCCAGTCTTGCCTACACCAGCCCGCTCCAATTTGAATCCCAACTAAACCAACCCAACATTAAACTAAAGGAATTGATCCCTTAATAACTGTCCGAAGAATCGGGGCAAGCCCAAGCTGACCCCGATTCTCACCCGATTTATATCTTGCCCTAAACAAGGGAAAACTTTTAAATCGCGCCATGCATGCGCGCTTACCTATCCTTCTCCTCCTGGTTGTCCTCGGTGCGACGGGATTATGCTTGAAGTTCCATCGCGCGACGTCGTGGACAAATGTAGTGCGCCACGCGGAAACTGACGAGTCGGATCCACCGCCGCCGGGGGTAAGGGAAGCAGAGTTCGGCGGAGAGAGTGTGAAAGCCGCGCAAGCCGGCACGCCGACGGTTGTCGTTGCAGCGAGTGCCACTCCCACCTGGCAGGAACTTGGGCCGCTGCGGATGACTGAACCGGGCCGCACCGCCGCGTTCTATCCGAGCCAGGGCCGGATGAATTGCATCGCGGTTGATCCGCAAAATCCACAGCACCTTTATGCTGGCTCGGCTGGCGGCGGTGTCTGGGTCACGACGGATGGCGGCGCAACCTGGTCGCCGCGCGCGCAAACGCTGCCGATCATCACGACCAGCAGCATCGTGGTCGATCCGAATAATGGGAACATTGTCTATCTCGCAACGGGCGACGCCGACGGCAGCGTTACGCCGAGCGCCGGGGTGTATAAGTCGACGGATGGCGGCACCACCTGGCAGGCTACGGGCCTGACGTTTGACCTCACCGCCTTCCGGTTAATCTTCAAGCTAGCGATCAACCCAACAGATGGTGCGAACGTTTACGCAGCCGGCAACTTCGGAGTCGCCTATACACGCGATGGCGGGGCGACCTGGACGACCACGACGCCGGCCGGCCCGCCGACGCCGAGGCCCCCGTTTTACGTTTACAACGACATCAAGCTTCAGCCCGGTACTCCGAGCACGATCTACACGTCGGTCGACAACGGCGCGGTCTATCGTTCTACTAATAGCGGGGCGACTTGGACACTAGCTACGGGCGTTTATTCCAGCACCACTTCGAGAGCAGTGCTGGGGGTTACTCCAGCTAACTCGTCCCTCGTGTTTGAACTCGTGGCGGCGAGCTCTACCGACCTCCAGCTATTCAAATCGACGGACGGCGGAGCGACCTTCTCGCAAATCCCGAGCGCGACCTTGAAGGCACAAGCTGCGTGGCAAGCTACCTTCTACGATCTTGCCTTATCCGTGTCGCCGACTAACGCCGACGAGCTGATTGGCGGAGCAGTGAACGTCTTCCGATCGACCGACGGCGGAGCGACCTGGGTCGTCACCAGCAACGGTCCGGGAGACCCGATCGTGCATGTCGACCAACATTGCAGCGAGCACATCAATAACTCCATCTACGACTGCAGCGACGCCGCCTGCATCGTTCGGACGATCACGGCACGTCATGGGCCAACCTTAGCCCAACTCTTGGCGTCGCCGAGATTTACTGCTGGCTGAGCGGAAGCAAACAGAACCCGAACCTGATCTTCGTAGGTGAGCAGGATAACGGCTTCAATCGCTACAACGGCACGAAATGGGAACACTTTGATTTCGGCGAATACGGACAGATCGCGATCGATCCAACTAACGACCAAATCGTCTATGCGTCGGCCACGCACGGGATGTTTAAATACACCGGTATCGCGCTAAACCGGACAGAGCTGAACGTGACCACCGAGGGGAAGCGTTTCCAGGGGGCGCCGATCAGTCATCAATCCGGCAAACACGCAAGTGCTCTACGCTGGGTATCAGAATGTCCATCGCAGCGCAGATGGCGGCAACAGTTGGAACAAAATTTCGAACTTCACGGACGCGACGACAGTAACTGAGATTGCCCTTGCCCCCTCTGACCCGAAGACGATCTACATCTCGCGTGGCTATGATTCCGCTTCCACTTCCACCGGCCCCGGCACCTTCTATCGGAGCACTGATGAAGGAGCTACCTTCACCGACGTGACTGCCGGTCTGCCTTATAGGGTGACTGGTATTGCGATCGATCCGAAGAACGCGCAGCGTCTCTGGGTTAGCCTGCAAGGAGGTAGCACGAACGCGGTTTACTTCTCGCAAAACGGCGGCGGTAGCTGGACGAATTTCACTGGCACGACGCTCCCTAACTCAAGTACACGTTTGCATCGTTTACGAGGACGACAGTCAGGACGCGCTCTACGTCGGCACGCTCAACGGAGTTTATTACCGGAATGCGACGATGAACGACTGGCAGCCCGTATAACAACTCAATCTGCCAAACGCGATCTGTCCGCCATTTGGAGATCGACTTCGGCCAGCAGGAAGCTGCGCGCCGCAACCTTTGGCCGCGGCGCATGGCAGACCGACCTCGCCGGCATTGTCGCAGCTGCTCGTCTCCCAGAACATCTCGACCACGTGCGCGTGTGGAGACCGGCGACAACGGAGTGATGATCGCCGGCTTCATTATCACTGGCGCCGGGACGCGAAGCAGGTGATCATCCGCGGGATGGGGCCCATCGCTTCCATCGACCTCCCCGATCGCCTGGCGGATCCCGTTCTGGAACTGCATAGTTCAGGCGTTTTACAGACCACGAATGACAACTGGCGCGACACTCAGGAGGCAGAGGTAATTGCGAGCAGCGATTCCGCCAGGCAATGAACCTCGAGTCGGCCCTCATCGCCACTCTCAACCCCGGACCCTACACCGCCATTCTGGCGGGCAAGAACGGCGCCCGGGAGCGGCCTGATCGAGGTGTATGATCTCGCGCCCGCGGCAAACTCACGACTAGCGAACATCAGCACGCGCGGTTTTGTCGATACCGGCGACGGCGTCATGATCGCCGGCTTCATCTTAGGACCGACCGAATTCGGCGCACAGCGCGTGATTGTCCGTGCGATTGGTCCTTCCCTGCCGGTTTCGGGCAAGCTGGAGGACCCGACGCTGGAGCTGCACGATGGTAACGGGAGCCCTGATCGCGAGTAACGACAACTGGCGCACAGGTGGGGTCAGGAAGCGGAAATTATCGCGACGACGGTTCCGCCGAGCAACGACTTGGAATCGGCCATTGTAAGCACAGCTCACGCGGGGACCTTACACGGCGATTGTGGGAGGTAAAACCGGGACGACCGGAGTAGCGGCTCGTGGAAGTTTATTCGCTGCAGGTAGGGACAACGAAATAGGGGAAAGACTCGGGGTCAGCTTCATGAGTTGGAGTTCTCGCCAGAAGAGCGCGGCCAGCCCTGGAGGGATGCGTTGGGGTCAGCTTTTCTATAGACACGACCCCGTCTGCGCGCCCCCTTGGGAACGAGGACAAACCTGGGAACGAGGACAGAAAACGCTTGGCAACCACGCAGGTTCGCCCTAAAACCGCGCACATCCGATCCGACATGTACCCGCGACACCCTGGAGCCGCAGCCATCTTCGTTTCTCTCGTTCTCCTGATCACGGCAGGCTCAACGGGCATCGCGGCGAGCCAACCGGACGCCGACTCGAATTACGACGACATCCGGAAAGACATCCTCCCGAAGTGCGGCCGCAATATCCGTATATCGCTCGGCTGAAAGGGCACGATGGCTACGGTCGCTACAGACTAAACATCGATAGCGCGACGGGTCTGGTCACATCCGTGGAGGTCGTCAAGACGAGCACTCACAAGGAGCTCGACGACAGTGCGGTTAAGGCCTTGCTGCAATGGCGTTTTCGGCCAAGCACGTTGAAGGCGGTCATGGTTCCAGCCAACTTTGTTTACGACAACCAAAAGATTAGCGAGGCCAACGCCTTGCCATTTATGCTCCCGATCCACCGCAGCCGATGACCTGGCATCACGGCGCCGGCACCTTTCGTTTCATCATTGACTACGAGACGGGCAAAGTCACCGGCGTGGAGATCCTCAAATCAACCGGTCGCCCGGGCTTCGACCAGGACGTCGTAAAAGCGTCCCGCGATCGCGCTCCTGCCGCACAAAGTGCGTTCGATTGACGCCCAAGTGGGATTTGGGGGTTACTCCCGGGGGCGCCGATGCAAACTGAGCGAGATTCCGGACTGTCGGGAGGGTGAAATGTCAAATGTATAGACACGACCCACCCCTCTGCCCCGACCCACCCTCTGCCCATCGCTTATTCTTGATTCGAAATAATTTCAAAAAAATGCTTGCTAACGCTGAAGCGACCCGGTGAAATGCGCTACGTTTCACTTTCGGATGCACTTTCCTCTCACCCCTCCACGCAACCCGCCAGCAAACTCACACAATGAAAATAACACCACTACTTCTCTGTCTCAGCCTTCTCCTCACCGCCTGCCCAACCACCGACACTCCGCCCGCAAACCAAAAGCGCACTGGTTCGACACGAAGTTCATCCAGTCGGTCAGCCGCCGACGAAGAAACTGAGCCGTCAAAAGTGCGCCCTCACCGCGGAATGACGCGGGCGCAGGTGCGCAAAATTTATGGGGACCCCGACAACCAGCAAGTCACCTCGCGAGGCGAAACCTGGTTCTACTTCTTCAACAAAGGGCACTACTGGATTCCATACTATTTCGGCAAACCGCGTACCAGCACCTTTCATTTTGACGAGGACGGCATTCTAACGGAGTTCGAATACAACCAAGAGGACTGACATGCGTGCATTACGCGTCAGAACCAGCGCACTGCGAGTTCTGGTTAGGGCGGTTGCTTTCCTATTGGCTATCGGGTTTACAACGGCAACAGCCGACGATATTGCGAAACATGCCGTGTGGATTACGGGCGAGGTTTTCACAGAAAACAGCGTTCTGTTATTTCGGACGGATAAGCCTGTTTCAGGCAACACCGCCGGGAACGTCGGTTTGCTTGGCGCTACGAAACAGACGATGAACGTATTTCTACCAGCTTACATGAAGGCTGCCGAGAAGCGTATGACGCTGCGTTTATACGGTGTTCTGGTTCCGGTGCCGGCCCCTTTCAGTAAAGCCTCGCCCGATGCCAAGCGTTCAATTCATCACATGGAAGATGCACCTCCCAAGCGATCCTGACGAACTGCCCGACCATGGCAAGGTCTCTGTCGGACCGACAGAACCGGGACCGGGATACACCATTTCGCGAAAGAGAACTCAACGTGTAGCTTTCAACTGACACAGGCGAAAACTCGATAATCGAAAGGATAATCGAATGAACGATCAGCAGTTTTTTGAAATCGTGAAGTACAGGAGCGATAGCGGCAATTGGCACGGGAGCATTTAGCCTAGTAATCATGATTGGCCTCTTCAGCCAAGTCGTGCCGCTATTAAGCCAAATTCTCGCAGAGCTGAAGAAGCTGAGCGGACGGTCCTAGCGTAGTCGAACGCGATATGGCTAACCCTACTTCGAATCAATTTAAGCAGGGGGCGGTTATAGGAGGGTGGATCTGCTTTGCGCTGGGCGTTCTGATTATGTACGCCTCAGTATGGACCTTCTTGCTCTATCTCCCGTTGTTCTTTGTGTCGTTCATCTTGTCCATCATAGCGCTGGCACAAAAACAGATCGTAAGCGGCATGGTTTTGCTCCTATGCTGCATCGTTGTCCCAGTCGTGCTGTGGCTGACATTATCTTTTACGCGTGCGGCGAAGTTCATGGACGAACACCCGCCGCCTATCGGCGAGAATACAGCGATTCCACGAGTGAAGACGATTTCCGAGACTGACTCGCCAGGCGATCAGCGAAACATCGCGTCAGGATCAATTCCTAATTTATCCAACAGATCTGCGGATCCGAATCGAGAGGAACTCATCGCGAAAGTTCATGGCCAAAATATCTCGGTTGTCGATGCTCACCACATTCAGATTGCATTTCGAACAGTCGTGGACTCGCAGGCTTCCGGGCAAATTGGGCCTTCCTTTTCCGAAGACGGGCGTCAGTTGATCTATGGCCGTCAAGAAGGCCAACGAGTATCGATTGTTCTAGTTGATCTAGAAACGCTGACACGGTTCAAATAGTCAGAACCGACCGCGAACCGAGGAACGTAGCAGTATCGGCGGACAACTCGCGGTTGGCGTACATAACGGCGGACAGTCGCCTTCGCATTAGGGAACTTGCCACGAATAAAGAGGTCGAATTACCTCCCGGCATCTTTTGCAGGGCTTGTGGACCGATGCGTTGGCAATCAGAGCAAACGATTTTGTTCGAGAACATGGCATTAAATCTCGAGAACTGCAAGCTGCCCAGACCGGTTCGGAAACTTCTCTCCACCAAGACATCAAATACGCGGTCACGTCCGGAAATCCGGGACCGGGAAGCGAAAACTGGGATTTCATGTGATGAATCGTGACGGGGATTACGGGCACTTGCTTTTCAATCACTCGCTCCCAGCGATCGGAACATGCCGGACCGCTTCATTGGACCAGAGCATTTCTGTTTTCTTAGCGCTGGGTTGGGTGTTGGGCCACTTACACTTTGCTATCTAGGCCTTCGCCAGCCAACTCAACAGCATATCACGGTAAAACAATCCGAAATTCAAGGACTGCCGGGAAGTGTCAAAGCTTTTTTACGGATATCTCCAGGGGAAGTTCCCAGGAACCTGGCCAATCTATGGTGGACAGGTTAATCCTCTAAACCACAAGATAATTGGCCATAACGGCAGTGACTTTCGTGGGCTGGCGACTTTGAAGCACGGAACGGGTGAAGAGTGGCCCGTTAAAGTTAAATACGATAAGCTTCAGGTGCGAGAAGGCGACGTCTTGCAATTGGATGGTCCATGGTGGATTTGGGCTCCTCTTCACGTGGTTGAAGGGACAGCTGACACGTATAGCACGAATAGCCAGACCGTCACCGACCCAAGACCCAAAAGCACATCCATGGTCGGCGATTGGCGAGATGGTCGAGGCCTATCGACATATCAGGCGGATGGCACCGGTGTCCACACTGACAATGGTGGGGTTATTGCGAAATTTCGCTGGAGAAAAGAAGGCGATGTTCTGACCGAAGATTTTTTCGAGGTTGATGGGATGAGAAGCGATGGACTCTCAAATTGAAGATCTTGAAGTTGGACGATGATTCCTTCACGATACGATTGGTAACTGGCAAGAAGAGTTTTCACGGTAATCGCGCAGCCAGCAGCAGTTCTGGGGGCGAGGCGGCCTCTTCAAATGTAGTAGGCACCGGTTCGGAAGGGGGCTTTTCGCAACTGATCGTGGGCAAATGGCAGGGAGCGAAAAATATGACCCTATATTTTGCAAAGGACGGTTCCTACTCAGTGAACCCCAAACCAGACTCCCCGGCCTTAGGAACATGGCAGGTCGACGGCGACAACTTATTACTGGCTTTTAAGGATGGCCGGCGAATGACTCGCAAAATCATTTCGATAACCGATGAGGAATTGGACTTGGAGCGAAA
>CAVUGD010000016.1:0-82278 GCA_963740715.1 uncultured Verrucomicrobiae bacterium
GCCCGTCCGGCGCACCAGCAGGATTTGCCGGAAAAACAGATGGTGCCGGCACTTTGTCCTCCGCGCGAACGCTTAAGCTTTACCCGGAGATTGCTGGCGTTACAGACTGTGGAAATGAAGGCGAGCGACCTGGTCACGATCGATCCGGAAATTCTCGGAGGCACTCCGGTCTTCAAGGGGACGCGCGTCCCGACGAAAACACTGTTTGATTACCTCGCCGACGGCTTGTCGCTGGATTACTTCCTGGAATCTTTCCCGTCAGTCTCGCGCGAGTTGGCGGTTGGGGTCCTGCGGAATAGCCAGCGCGAACTCGAGCACCACGCCGCCGCGTGAAGATCTTACTCGACGAGTGCGTTCCCGCGCAGGTGCGCGACGCGTTCCCGGGACACAACCTCGTATGGTCCAGCAACAGGGCTGGACGGGAATCAAAACGGCGCGCTGCTGGAAGGAGCGCAGAAAAGGGTGGGGTTCGACCTCTTCATCGTCGCAGACAAAGACCTTCGTCATCAACAGAACCTGGCTGGTCGGCGGCTGGCGATTCTGGAGCTGTGGACGAATCACCAGCCCACGTTGGAGAAGCATTTCAGCGCCATCCGGGCGGCCGCGGAAAGGCTTGAGGCCGGGGAGTACTCTTCCCTGGAGTGTCCTCAGCCCTGAGAAGTCACCGTTCAACCCTCATGCTTTGCCTTCGTCGCGGGGCAGACCGGCAAACTCACAGGCTCGCCAGGATGCGTTGGCGCGCGATCTCACGGCGTTCCGTATCCGGCTGCGCTTCGAGCGCATCGAGGCGGCGATCGAGTCCGCGATCTGCTTGGATAGAGGTCATCGACGGCGACTCGTCGGCGATGCTGTCCCAGAGTTCCTTCACGAGCTGGATACGCTCAGCGACGGAAGGAGACGAAGCTCCTGAATCGACGTCCTCACAGGGGTGAATTTATCGCCAGCGGAAAGGGCGACAAGAGAATCCTCTCGGCGCGGTTCAGAAGGAATGCGGACCCTGCATTTCGTAGATCACTTCAGCAGTCGCCAAAAAGCGCTTGGCAAATCCGCCGGGTTCTTTTAAAACCACGCACATCCACCCAACATGTACCCGCGACACCCTCGAACCGCCGCCATCTTCTTCTCTCTCGTTCTCCTCACCGCGGCTGCCTCAAAGAGCATCGCGGCCAGCCATCCGGACCCCGACGCAGATTACATCGGCGCGCGGAAGGAAATTCTCCACGCGGTGCGGCCTCAATATCCCTATATCGCCCGGCTGAAAGGGCACGACGGCTACGGTCGCTACCGACTAAACATCGATCGCGAGACCGGGCTGGTGACATCTGTCGAGATCGTCAAGACGAGCACGCACAAGGAGCTCGACGACAGTGCGCTCAAGGCATTCCGGCAATGGCGTTTCCGGCCGCATACGGTGAAGGCGGTCATCGTTCCGGCCACGTTCACTTACGACAACCAGAAGGTGAGCGAGGCCCGCCGCCTTGCCATTTATGCTCCCGATCCCCCGCGGCCGGCGACCTGGCATCGCGGCACCGGCACCTTTCGTTTCATCGTTGACTACGAGACCGGCAAAGTCACCGACGTGCAGATGATCAAATCAACCGGTCGCCCGAGCTTCGACAAGGACGTAGTAAAAGCGTACCGCCAATGGCGCTTCCTGCCGCACAAAGTGCGTTCCATCGACGCCCAGGTGGGATTTGGGGGTTAGTCCCGGAATTGAGCAACGATCACAGACTGATGGCAGGGTGAAATGTTAAATGTATAGACACGAACCCGTCCCGCCCGCGTGGGAACCCCTAGCCATGAATAAAACAATAATTTTGGTGGGAGCGGCGTTTTTAGCAGCTAGCACCGCCCTAAGTGCGCTGACCGGAGAGCAACTGTCGTCTTTCAAGGAGAAGTTCCGCAATTCCGATCCAGCCGTTAGGATCAAAGCATTCGATGAGTTAGAAAAGGAAAAGCCAAGGACGATGGGAAATGATATCATTCCTTTCTTGTCCCTGGCATTGGGTGATCAGGATCCGACAGTGCGTTTCCGGGCCGCCGCCACGCTGGCGGCGACTGCCATATCGACACTTCCGAAGATTTATCAGAAGAGTGCAGAGGTGACCGATCTGCAAAGCTATGCGCCTCTTAAACCCGCCCTCGTCGCTGCGTTTGACGACTCCAATGTAGAAACAAGGAAAAATGCCCTCGGGGCTTACTGTCTAACGTTCCGAGTATCTCCGGCCGTTCAGAATTCATTGGTTGGTCGTTATGATTCGGAGCCCTCAAACTCTCTCTTCAAGGCGGCAATTCTGGAAGCGTTAACGATTGATGGAGCGCCGACCCCTGCGGCAAAGGCTCTCCTTATTCAGGTCGCTGCCAGGCCGGCTGACGGGAGGGCATTTGGCGCAGGTTATACAGGATTCCGAGGCCCCTCCAGCAGAGCTACTTCCTCAGTTTGTGAGTCGGTTTTCCTCGGCCAGCGATTTTAGAGAAAGGGCTCTGTTTGCCCGGGCGATCGCCAAATTTGGAGCGTTGGCGAAGCCCTATATCCCAACGCTTGAAGGAGCTGCTGGCCATGAGGCCGACGAGGTTACGCGGAAAACAATAACGAGGGCAGTGGCAGACATTCGCGCGGAGGACCCTTGATGCCTCTTAGATTGAAAACGCTTCCCCTTGTCCTTCTTGTTTTCTTCATCATTGAAGCTTCTTCCGCCAGCACAATGCCTTCTGAGCCGCTCGCACCGCAGGGTTTGATCGGGACTTGGGAAGGGGTGGACCAGTCGCAGGCTTTTGCTGTTTACCAAATGATCGTCCGCAGCGACAAAGACGCGGATTTTCTTCACTTGATTGACTTCAAGGACGGCAAGCCGCCGAGGTCACAATTTTTCGGTCACGCTACTTCGATTGACCTAACCGGGTTCAAGATTCGGATTCGTTTTACGATGGACCCGGAGCATGTCCCATACTGCGACTGGGCTGAGATTCAGGGCGACGCGGAGGGAGGCTCCTACTACGGGAACATTTCTGGCACTATCACCCGACATCGAAGTGATCCGGAAGGCGAATGGCGGGAACCGATTGTCCTGCAAAGGGGCCGCTGGATCCAAGGCCTGGAGTCTGTGTCCGATGAAGCGAACCGTATCGTTCGGGCCCCGCACTTCGAGCACGGACACGTCGTTTCTCAGCCAGGGACAAAGTTGCCTGAGCAGAATGGCCGACTCGGACCGACGAACCCGCAATGGTCTTTGTTATTGGTCGGCATTGCTCTTGGAGCGGGCGGTGCTCTCGCCGTTTCGATGAAAAGAAATCGACGTCGTTCTGACTAGCGTCGGGTGGAACCGGAGTGGGGGCGTGTCTTGCGGGGAAAACAAAAGCGCCCGCCGGAATCGCTCCGGCGAGCGCCTCAGTAGCTAGGTTTCAGATGCGCGCTTTTTAGAGCACCATCTGCTGCACCGGCGTGCTCCATGGCCCCGGCATGCCGTTGCCCCAGGCGCGGGCGCGAAACGCGTAGCGCGTCCCGCTGGTCAGGCCTTCGAAGTCGATCTTCGTCTTCGTCGGCATTTGCGGCGCGCTCACCCAACCGGCTCTCACCGCTCAGGTCGGTGGTGGACTGGGCCTCGAAGTAGCGGGCCCCGGTCGGCGGGAGCCAGCTCAGGAGCACCTTGCCCGGCGTCCCGTTCACCTTCGTGCGCAGGCTATACGGAGGATCCTCGACCGGCGGGGCAGGCGTTCCGTTGGAGCGCACCCCGTAGCCGCAACTCAGGATATAGGTTGCGCTGCCGTTCGAGTCGGTCTGGACGAGACCGCCCAGGTTGTTAAAGGCCGTCCGCTGTGCGTTTGAACTGTCACGCAGGGCGGAGTAGGCCAGGTTCAGTTCCTGCCGCTTTTCGATGGCGGCGAGCTTGTTTCGCCTCCAGGTCGCTGTTGGCGGTCTGGAGAGCGACAATGAGCGGAGCCGTTGGCGGCATTACTTCCGCGCTCATCGTGGCGACGTTTTTTCCCTGGTCGATCTGGATTGGGACCGATCGGGAAAGGTTTAGTTTAACCTTTGCCATGGCTTTTTTTTAGAGCCTTTAAGGTCGCTCCGGGACCATCGCCGGGGGCGCCATTGGGAACCCCGCTTGAACCCCCGTTCATTAGTTAGAGGTTCGTTCTTTATTGGGCAACGGAAGCTATTGCAGCATATTCGATGCCAAGCCTAACGGCGCTAAGAGATACATGGTTGCGACGTGCCTAACATGCCTAAGAGTTCCAAGCGGCGTCCTGTGCGTCCTACTATGATAGTGCTACAAATTTTGACGGTTCACAGAGACTAATAGGAATGCATAGCAGTTATACTAATTATAGCGAAACGATTGCTTCGACCGGGCCGACGTTCATGTTGCTCTGACAAACGTCTGTGTTGCGGAGGAAAACGTCTATGTTTGCCTGACAAACGTCCATGTTTTCCAGGCCAACGTCTATGTTTGCCTCGCTGACGTCCAAGTTCTCCAGACAAACGTCCAGGTTTGCCTGGCTGACCTCTGTGTTTGCCTGCCCGACGCAGACGTTTGCCTGGCCGACTTCAAGGTTTTCGTCTCCGACGCAGACGTTTTCCCGGCTGATTCTTCTGTTTTCTCCGGCAGCGCGGACGTTTTCCTGCGCAATCTCCATGATCGCCTCGCAAACTTCCGGCAATCTTTGGCCGCAAACGGGTTTTCCAGGGTCAGGAATCGCTCCGCAATAGGAGAGCGCTTTCGAAAATCCCAGAACAGCGAGATTCTGGAGCTGGCCCCGATGACTCCTCCCAGGTGTCATCGACCCCATTTCCCTTCTCCTGGCCTTCGCCTTCGCCAAACGCCACACCTTGTTCGAACCTAACGAGCGACCTTTTGCGCAACACACCCTATAGACACGACGCCATTCGGTCCCGCGCGCCGACAGGGAGCCGCAGCTCGCTGGAACGAAGCCCAATTGGCGTGTTCGGGTCGGCGATTACCGCATCATCTACGAGATCGCGGATGTGATTCGCGTTGTACGCGTGCAGCGAATCCGTCATCGTCGCGACGTTTACCGGTAAGTGAAAGCGGAACGAAACACCCACGGGTTCGATCGCGTCGCGCGGAGGCTGCGGGCCGAGAGTTGTCGCTCCGGCTGGCCCGCCGTGGTCTTTCCCAATGGGAATACACAGGGAAAGAATGTCAGAAAAAAGGACCGACCCCGAATGACCCGCGAATTAATTCGCCCTTTGCTTTTGGGCGATAGGATGACTACAATCGCGCGACGAGGGGCTTGGAGAATCCCCTTTCGCGAAAGAGGGTCACTCAACCCCATGCGGAACAAAGAAAGGTCAGGATACTTCGATGAAAAAAATCACCTCGCGGATCATCCTTCTGGCGGCGGTCGTCCTCGTCGGCTGCGGCGGCGGCGACACGCCGCAAAGCCTCAGCAAGGAGATGATGGGCAACCTCAACATCATGGCGGACATCCTCGAAGGCATTCACGACGAGGCCAGCGCCAAGGCCGCGGTGCCTAAGATCGACGCCGTCCGCGCCAGCATGCGCGACATCGCCAAACGATCCAAGGGCGTAAAAACCGACGCGGCGACCGACAAGGCGATCTCCGAATCGATGGCCAAAGAAATGCCGGCGGCGCAACGTCGGATAGCCGCAGCGATGGGCAAACTGGTCGGCAAGCCCGAGGTCATGGCGATTCTCCAACCGGCCATGACGGGGATGGAAAACGATTTGTGAAATAGGCGGGCGCCGGCGTCGACATCGCCCAATCCGCGGTCGCGCGGGGAAAAGAATAGGGCGTCAGCTTCATAATTTCGCTCTTGTCGAAAGCTGACTCGCCGCGGCGGGGCCGGCCAAAACAGCGAGATTATGAAGCTGACCCCTTTTCACCTTTCCCGTAGCGATCCAGCAGCGTGGTGAAGCTCGGGCGTGGCTGGTCATCGCGCAGAATGCCTCCCATTCGGGGTCGACGGCAAGCTCGGGAAAAAGCTGGGGAAGATGCTGGAGAAGCTTATCCCGCTCCGCCGCGCCCAAGGCGCGAATCGCGTCTTCGATCTGCTGCGCGGTGCTCACCTGCAAAGCTTAGAGGTGGCGGGCGAAGATGGCAATCCGAGAGACCCGCCAGCGGACGGGCCACACTTCACCGCAAAAACAGAACAGCCGGCGCGAGACACGACCTCGTCCCGCCCGCCTCACCTTTTCCGTCGACGCAGCGAGTCTAAAAACTCGTCAAGCATGCGAGAATCCGGGGGCAATGCGGGCGATGACGGGAATGGCAGACGCGGGTAACGCGACTCACCTGAAACCTCAGCGACGACCGCTTCGAACCCGTCGGAAATTATTTCACGAGATTCTGGGTCCGATTAACATGAACACTCGTTGTGTCCGGTGCTGTATGTCTTTGAAACGGACGCGCGCCTCCTTCCGGGTCTTTGGAGGCCTTTGACGAAATTCTTCGATGTCTCGTATGATTTGCTGAATTCGACCCGGAATCCCGGTCCTTCGTTCTGTGCGATAGACCACTCCGTGAAGTTTGTGGACTGTTTCAACGACCGTCGGAATGACATGGTCAGCGAACCACTGGCTGTCTCGGACAGCGTAGTCAACAGACTGGCGAAAGCTGCCATAAGTGAGGAAAAGGGTACAAATTTTGTGGCCACTGTGACTTTGGCCTTCGTTTTGAGCGATCCGGGATCAATTTCAACCGAAACCTCGAATCCCGCCTTAAAGCGTGCGCGGGCTAGTGCTCGGCGTGCTCATAGACGAACGTATATAATCGTTCTACATGTTGAGAGGAGTAATCAATCTCAACAAAGTGAAGATAAGCCTCCGCGACGAGGCCAGGTTCAAGGTAATCAGCCACGCTTCAGCTCAATTATCGGCTAACAAAATCACGACCCTATAGCGTTTGCGGACGATGTGGGTTTGTCTTAATGATCTCACGTTCGCCGTGAAAAAGCGGGCCACTGTCCCTAGCTCTGGGGAATTTCGATGCTTACTTCGGGACTGCTGTCGCGAACGAATTCGAGCCAGTCGCGGACCCGGGTAGCGTATTCCTCGGTTAGATCATCGGGATTATTAATGTGGATGTGCACGGTTAAACCGACGCGCTTACGCTCGGTAGGTGGGTTGGGGCAACGGAACCGACACTCGCTCGTGAACCGACTCCATGCACCGCGGTGCCTACGTCGACCGTCGGCGCACTTTGGTCTTTTTCAATCTCACCCTTAGCAAGTGTGCCGGTTTCGCTCTCAGCTACAACTCCGATGTAGATCAAAAAGTCGATTATGAACTCTAGGGCGTTCGAATCACCCTCTGTGGCGCCTGCTTTTATTGCAAGCGCGCGCTTTAATTCATCGCGTCTGAGCGAAGGCCGGAGCATGAGGTTCTGCACAGCAGTCTGGCCATACCACGTCGAAACGACGATTCGCCGTAAATGCGCTTTGGCTGCGGGCTCGTCCCAGGCGGCTTCCCGAGCGAAACGAACCGCGCCTTCGCTCGGCACATAATAGCCGAATTTCGGCGAAATCAGGACCTGCGATTCAAGCAGGAATTTATTATTGCCACTGACAACTGTGGGAGCGATTCCGGAAACGCTGGCGACATCCTTATAGTTGATAGCACTTTGACCACCATTAGACGCGATCGCGTACCCCTTTATGACTCGCACAAGCGTTTCGGCACTCGATTGCGGAAGTGACTTTTCCGCGCTCATTCGAGGCGATCGCGGCTTAGCTTGGGAAGGTAATATCGCTTGTTCAGATTCGTTCATTTGTATTTCCTATCTCTAAGGCCAAGGCGTAGAAAAATGGAACTTCGAAGCTGTCGGCCTGATTGACTGCTCGGTTATCTTTAATGGCTAGCGCCCCAACGCGTACAAGGTCGCTGATTACGATTTTTGCGTCCAAAGGATCTTTGCCCAACGCAGCAGTGAGCTGCGATCTAGTAAACAGCTGAGTGTCACTTCCTTTTAGCTGGTCGTATGTCTCTTTGAAGTTTTGAAAAACCTGAAGGGAGTTCATTGAGTTTCGACTGCGCCGTTTGGCGGAAGCTCTGGCGAATAGCTATTGAAGAAATCAGTTTAGGTTCTCGGGGCGCGTTGATACCTTGAATATCGAAGCTGGTCTGAGCCTTTTGGGCGTTTATACAGAGTTGTATTACGTCGCGCGGAAGGACATCCCCGTTTCCATCTCGCATCGCCTCGTAAACTTGCTCGAGGCTACCCGCAGCTTCCCTGCTCTGGCCAGTCGAAGAGGATCATCAATCCATTGTAGACTGGTCCTATAATCGAGAGCCCGCACGGGATCGTGCACAGACTGTAAACGGTGTCCAAGGAGGATTGCTAAGTCTTCTTTGGACCGTGCGAGGTTAAGTTTTACCGCACTGAAATGGTCTTTATTGACGTAGGTGAGTGCTTGGTAAATATGAGGTGCGAAAAAACAATTTAAAGCGTATCCGCTGTAGTCGAATTAACTCTCCAACAGCTCGCATCAGGTTGCTTAGAAGATCCTCTGATTCATCATGCGAGTGGCCATTCGCTGAGACTTCATCCAAACTGTCGAGGCATATCCATAGGTCGGCTCCCTGAGAGTACGCCAAGCACCAAGCGTCGGCGGAGTAGATAACGTAGTCAATTTCCGCAACACTGAGAGGCGACTTACGGGGCTCTTCCGTTTTAACGTAACTACTTAAACCCACGGTGAGCTTCATACTCTTAATCGCTTGCCAAGCGGTCGGAATTTCTCGAACCAAGCCCCATCGTGCTAAAAATCTTTCGTAGTTAGCCCGAATCTGTTCAGGCAGATCTGAGCGATCAAGGCATGCCTTCGCGACCAAACTGGCAACGTAGAATCGCCAAAGAGTGATCGAAGATGTAATCTGGTGGCTTTGCAGCATTGACGAGTGCTCGCGGAGCTGCGGCTCGTCGGCCACCCACAAATTCGGCGGCTGCAAAATGGGAATTTCTGAATGGAGCTCCTGCAGCATTCGAAAAATCGCGCTCTTCCCGGCGCCTTTGGCGCCGAGAATCAGATAGGTTTTATCGGAGCACGCAAGTTTGAACGAACCTGACCGGTAGAAATAATTCGTCAGATGCCGTTCCTGTTGAGCAGCCCCCAATCCGAAATCGATTTTTTCCAAGTCGCTCACGGAGGCAGCATATTCTTTCCGCCGAACCGAACAACATGCAATTGATGGTTTGGCGAGCACACGGGGCAGCCTAATGAGTGAATCGCGGTCTGGCCGGTGCCGATATCTCCCGCAAGAACACAACAGCCGCCGGACGATTGCCCGAGCAGAATCGCGTTTGGGCGCAAGCAAGTTCGCATGCAAGAGGGCAAACTTCGTAGCAGCAATCTGGAAGTGCCGGCGATCGGGCAGGCATTAAAAAAGGCAGACGGTTGAAGGATGAAAGGGATTGTCAAGCTTCTATGGACACATCTCCGGGGGGGCCGACGCGTTGGCGAAGGTTGCTACAAGCTGCCCTAACGCCTGATCGAGGACTTCGAGGATGAAGTCGGCGTCCGCCTGGTTGATGCACATCGGTGGCCGAGAAGCGGATCGTCTGCCCCTGAAGACCGCCTTTGCCCAACAACAACCCAAGGTCGCGGCAGGTCTCGAGGACGTGGGAGCGAAATAGGGGTCGATCCGTGCGAATTGACATGTCTAATCATGGGGCGGATTCAGAAGGTGGCAGTCCGTGGCTGCCATCCGTTCCAGCGTCGGGTTGAAATGCGAGCAGGTCGCCGGGCTGACAGCCGAGCGCCTGACACAGCGCCTCGAGGGTCGAGAAGCGGATCGCGCGCGCCTTTCCAGTTTTCAGGATGGAGAGGTTGGCAAGGGTGATGCCCATTCGTTCGGCGAGCTCGGTCAGAGTCATCCGCCGGGCGTGGAGCAGGTCGTCGAGCTTGACGGTGATGGCCATCTTTAGACCGTCCCTTCCAGTTCGTCGCGCATCCGGGCGCCCTCGGCGAAGACGCGGGCCAGGACGAAGAGCAGGAGCACCGCGAGCCAGCCGCTGGTGGAGAAGCCGGCATCCAGATGGAGTGGATGGGCGGGTGTCGACACCACCTTGGCGATGGCACCGATGACGATGGCGAGAAGCTGAACCCCGAGCAGCGCCCAGGCGATTGTTTGCAGCCGCGAGGCGTTTTGCCGGACGAACGGGTCGCCCGCCCGGACGCTCTCGACCATGCCGAGCAGGCGCCGGAGAATGACGTAGTAGAGCGGGATGCCGACGAGGCCGAGCAGCGCGACCGCCTGCATGCCGCGGAAGAGCGGCGCGGTTGCGTCGAGCGCGGTCATGACTTGGGTTTGGTTGGTGACGCTGGCGAAGAGCAGGATGAGAATACAAGCGCCGTAGACCCAGTTGAGGACGAGGAGGATGCGCAGCAAGATGCGCGAGGCGGTGAGGGCCGCCGGGACGGGGATGAGTGGTTGCGGTGATGAGGTGAGTGTCATATCGATGGACGATAATGAGCATATTGATAAAAGGCAAGATGTTTATTGTAAATCGATAAACTTGGTCGGTGAGGCAGCGGACTGGGGGTGACGGATACCGAACCCTCTGCCCCTGCTGGGGCGCGGTTTTTGTTAACACAAAAACACACCGGTGGTTGCACCACCGGCTAATTTCCGTCGTGCCTCCGGCACAGAGCCACGGAAGAATCGGGGTAAGCGAGATTCTAGAGCTGACCCCGGTACCGCGGTACCCGTTTACCGGTACCCGTTATTCAGCTTTCACATTGTGAAGGTGATCGGGAGGTAAGCGGTGACGTAAACCCCGGGCAGACAACGCCAGCGCATAAAGGTCCTGATGCATTCCTGATCGATTTCGGCGTGGCCGGTCGATTTCAAAGCGACGACCTGCTTCATACTTCCATCGGGTTGAAAGCGCAGGACAAACAGGCCGCCGCCGACCTGACGTTTCCGGCGCGCTTCGTGCGGGTAGATGGGCCTTGGATGGACCGGGATGTTCCGCACCACCTCCTCGCTGCTCGGATCGATCGTGACTGGATGACGACTGCTTGTAAACGTCATCGTTAGGCGCGCGCTGCTTTGCGCGCCCGGCTTGGCGCGCCATTGCCGAAGCGCGGCGCACGCCGTCTCGTCGAGTAACTGGTGCTCCGTCGTCAACACCGTCGCCGCATTCTTCACCGTGCCGTCGGCCCGGAATTGCAATTCAAACACCCCGAGCCCGCCCCATCCTTTCTTCAACGCCTGCTCGGGGTAATATGGCACCGGCGCCGAGAGCAAATCCTTCACCAGGCTGGCATCCACGCGGACCCTCGGGGGCGGCGAAGATTTCGCCCACGCCGTGTGCGTCGCGGTGGCAAAGACAACCGCAAGCAACGCCGCTTGAAAGCACGAATTATGTCTTAACTTTCAATGGAGTTAGTGTGTAGCGGCGCGCGTCGGCCGGTGTACGCCGGAAGGTGTCAGTCCATGGTTCTCGCTCATCGCGCCGACGGTTTTGGTACATCGCGGGTGCGGAGTTTTTCGTAGAGATCGAGATTGGTGACCGACCAGAGAAATGCGATGCGTCGCACTTCTTCGAAGGAGGCCGTCCTAAAGGCAAGCCGGAGTTTGTGAAAATGGGTTTGCACCGTGCCAAGGCCGATCCCGAGAGAATCCGCGATCTCCTCCCGGGAGTAGCCCTGGGCCACCAGCCATAGGGTTTCTTTCAGACGCGGTGTCAGCCGCCCGATGCAACGGTGCTCCCTAGGCCGCCGCATGGTCCGAGGATCGGACGGTTGTAACCACCAGGCGGGCTTGGGCTTCCCGTTTCGCCAGCCGGGTCCGCTTTGTTGCTTCACGTTCCCTCTGCAATACTTCGAAACCGGCGGCGGCTTCAAACACTTTTCTAAAGCGCGGCACCGACGGAGCGGATGCCCTCCAGGGCGCCATCAGCGCCGGGGAAGTGTAGCGTGCGCTGTCCTCAGCGCTCGGGGGAAGATTTTTCCGCTGGGGACAGCGGACGCTACAGGATCCGTGCCCATGCAGCCAGTAGGGAGGCAAAGTGAACCGTGACGGTGCGCTGGATGTTTTCCGCTGGGACAGCGGACGCTACAAACTGCCTAACGCCTGATCCAGGACTTCGAGGATGAAGTCGGCGTCCTGCTTGTTGATGCACATGGGCGGCGAGAAGCGGATGGTTTGGCCTTGCAGGCCGCCTTTGCCTAACAACAGGCCCATGTCGCGGCAGGTCTCGAGGACCTGGGCGCATTCGGCCTTGGCCGGCTCCTTGGTGGCGCGGTCTTTGACCAGCTCGATGCCGAGCATGAGGCCTTTGCCGCGCGCGTCGCCGATGATGTTGTGTTTTTCCTTCAGCTTCGAAAGGCCGGCGCTGAGGTGCGCGCCCATGGCGAGGGAGTTGGCCTGCAATTTTTCGCGCTCGATCACTTCGAGGACGGCTTTGCCCTGGGCGGAGACGACCGGGTTGCCGCCGAAGGTGTTGAAATGAATCCGCTGCGAAAGGGCGGCGGCGATCTTGGGCGTGGTCACGACTGCGCCTAACGGGCAGCCGTTGCCGATGCCCTTGGCCATGCAGACGATGTCGGGCAGGACGCCCTGGGTTTCGAAGCCCCAGTAATGCGTGCCGGTGCGGCCGAAGCCGGATTGCACTTCATCGGCGATGCAGACGCCGCCCGCGGCGCGGACGTGCTCGTAGGTGTGCTTGAGGTAGCCGTCGGGGAAGACGATGCAGCCGCCCACGCCCTGGATCGATTCGGCGATGTAGCCGGCGATCTGGCCCGGGGTGGCGTACTCGATCAGGTTCTTGACGTCGGCGGCGTAGTTTTTGCCGGCGTCGGGATTGTCGTGGCCCCAGATGCCGCGATAGGGATCGGGCGTGATGGAGTGATGCACGCCGAAGCTTTGCGGGACGTTGTATTTCCAGGTGGAATGCGCGGTCAGGCCCATGCCGGAGGCGTTGCCGCCGTGGTAGGCGTTGCGGAGCGCGATCATGTCGTAGTTGCCGGTGTAGGCGCGCGCCATCAGCATGGCGAGGTCGTTCGCTTCCGAGCCGGAGTTGACGAAGTAGCAGACCTTGAGCTCGCCCGGCATCTTCGAGGCGAGCTTCTCGGCGTACTCGGCGATGTTCGGGTGCAAATAGATCGTGGTGGAATGCTGGAGGAGCTCGTTTTGTTTCCGGGCCGCTTCCACGACGTCGGGATGACAATGCCCGACGCTGATCGTGACGATGCCGCCGAGGGCGTCGAGGTAACGCCGGCCGCTCTCGTCCCAGACGTATTGCATTTTGCCTTCCACGAGGGTGAGCGGCTTTTTGTAGTAGAGGAAGATGCCCGGGTTCAGGAATTCCTTGCGCAGGCGGAGGATCTCGTCGGGCGACGGGCCGGTGTAGGGCTGCGGTTGGTGGTCGAAGGGCGGCAGTTCAGGTTTTGCATAAGTTTTCTTAGACAGGATTAACATGATTATCAGGATTGACAGAATGGAGACAATGAGGCCGGTCTTTGGTCTTTTGATCATGCAAAATCCTGTAAATCCTGTCTGAAATTTCCTTAGCTCGTTAGGCGCGGTCAGGTGCGACTTTCGTCCACGAGGTAGAGACGAAGGCCAGCCGAAGCCGACGAACCAGGCGTAATGATAGATGGAAATGAAGATGGGCGCGACGGAAGTCTGCGGCAGGACTTTGATGGTGGCGAGGAAGCCGGGGATATTTGGCAGGACGGCGAGGGCGAGCGCGGTCAAGGCGACGCCGCTGAAGCCGCCGCTGTAGCGATAGCGGCCGTTTGGATCGTAGAGCGCGTTGACGTCGAGCTGGCGCCGCCGGTAGACGAAATAATCCGCGATCATGATCCCGCCGATCGGGCCCAGCAATGCGCTGTAACCGATGAGCCAGGTGAAGATGTAGCCGCTCGGGTCGGCGTAGAGTTTCCAGGGAAACATGAGGATGCCGATGATGCCGGTGAGGATGCCGCCGGTGCGGAAGCTGATCAGGCGCGGCGCGAGATTGGCGAAATCGTTCGCGGGCGAGACGACGTTGGCGGCGATGTTGGTCGAGAGGGTGGCGATGGTGAGGGTGACGAGCGCGAGGACGGAGAGGACGGGGCTGTCGAAGCGCTGCATGAGCTGCACCGGGTCCCAGATGGCTTTCCCGAAGACGATCACGGTCGCGCTCGTGACCGCGACGCCGATGAAGGCGTAGAAGGTCATGGAGAGCGGGAGCCCGAGCGCCTGGCCCACGACCTGGTCGCGCTGCGTTTTCGCGAAGCGCGAGAAGTCCGGGATGTTGAGCGAGAGCGTGGCCCAATAGCCGACCATCGCGGTCAGGCCGGCGGCGAAGACGGGGAGGAATTCGGCGGTCGATTGGAATTTCGACGGCTGGGCGAAGATCGGTCCCCAGCCCTTGGCCGCGACGACCGCCCAGACGAGCAGGCCGACGCCGGTGAGGATCAAAAAGGGCGCGGCGAAAATCTCGAGCCACTTGATCGAGTTCATTCCCCTAACGATGACGAAAATGTTGATCGCCCAGAAAACGAGGAAGCAGAAAAACTCGCCGCCCGAGATGCCGATGATCGGCAGCGCGGTCTTGAGCGCCGGGATCGAACCCGAAAATAATCGCCGCCATGGCGTAGATGGCCGCGCCGCCGATCCAGGTCTGGATTCCAAACCAGCCGCAGGCGACGAGCGCGCGCATGAGCGCGGGGATGTTGGAGCCGAGGGTGCCGAAGGAGGCGCGGATGAGGACAGGGAAGGGGATGCCGTAGGCGGTGCCGGGATGCGCGTTCAGCGTCATCGGGATGAGGACGATGAGGTTGCCGAGAAAGATCGTGAACACGGCCTGCTTCCAGTTCATGCCCTGCTCGATGAGGCTGCTCGCGAGCGTGTAGGTGGTGATGCAGATCGCCATCCCGACCCAAAGCGCGGCGATGCTCCACATCGACCAGGTGCGCTCGGCGATCGGGACGGGCGCGAGATCGTCGTTGATGAGCGCGTCCGATTGCAGCATCGGGATTCGCGTTTCGGAGGCCGGCGCCGTCGGTTGAGTCATGCGGGGGCGCATCCTGCCAGCGATGGCGGTGCGCAAGTCCAGCCGGGATTTAGGAAAGAGCGAGACCGAGGCCGAGCGGCGGGGTGTCGCCAAGCGCCGCAGGATGTGAAGCGTGCCCGACGCCGTGCGGAAACCAATCGCGCGGCGAGCCCGAGCAGCCGGAGGTCGGGCAATGCAGGCGATAGGAACCTTTGCCATCCTGCCAGACGTCGATCATTCGCCCGGTGATTACTTTCTCACAGCGCGCGCAGACCCGAGTGTCGTCGAGGGACGACCATTTCCGCCTCGGATCGGCCTGCTGGAGCGCGACGAGTTTCTCGTCCAGCGGAATGTGCCTGTTTTTTGCGCCCGTCCTCATCGCTATAAAGGAATCGCTCCCCCGAGCCGGGGCGGATGTTGAAAACGAACGACTGACGGCGCCGCGCCTGCGCGGGAAATAGATCTAAGGCGCTTCCGACTCCGCTCGCGCCTCGATCTCCTCCACGCTCGGGTTGGCGCTGCGGATCCAATCCTGGACCCCGTGGATCTCCTGCTGCGCGGCGACCGTGACGGGCTCCTTGGGCAACGCCCGCGCGACCGTTTTGCGGCCGACCTTCACTGGCTTCGCGCGCTTCACCGAAAAGTCCCAGTGCCAGCCGAAACGCAGGAGCGCGAAATACATCGTCTTGGCCTCGATCGGGCCGACGCCGCTGCAGCGCATCGCGTTATAGAACATCCGGTCGGCATCTTTCGGCGGGCGGTTCTGGATCGTGTAAGCAACATCGTGCAGGACGGAAGCGTAACGATATTTCCCTTCGAAAGGCCCGCCCATGAGAGTCCAAAGCGGGCGCGGGATGGAGGCTCCGTCGACCACTGACCCGGCGGGCGCGACCCAGACGTATCCGCTTGGATCGGTGTATCGAAATTCCCGCATGAGCGTCATGCTGCGGCCGTCGCGGTTCCATTGCGCGATCGGCTCCCCGGTGAAATAACCCCAGGGATGATCCTGCGTCGCCGCCTCGCGCCAGTGGGCCGGCTGCCGGGAGGCGCAGGCGCTGAGAAGGCCGAGCAACAAAAGCAAAATGAGATGGTGGATTCGAAACGTCATCGGAAGGGCAGACAATTGGCAATTGTGCGCGAGGTGCAACTTATGGAGGGACGATCCGCCTCAGGCGGATGTCGTCCGAGTTTCTGAAACAGGGACGGGACAGCGCCCGTCCCTCCATCGCGCAGCTCGTTAGGCGAGGGAGACAGGCGCGGGCCGGGCGTGGCGAGGTTGATAGACCCCGACTTTGCCGCCGCCGGGGAGAGTCAAGTGGGTGACCAAACCGTAGCCCTGGTCCTGCACCGGGTCGCACGCGATCTGGTGCTTCTCCAGTTCCGCGATGAGGGCGGCAACGTCGTCGCACATGAAGTAAAATTCCTGCACGTCGTTCTTTTGCGACGGATGCACCGCCACCTCGGCCGGCGGGAGACCGAAAATGAGCCAGCCTTCGCCGGCATCGACGTGCGGCAGCTTGAGGACATCGCGCAAAAAAGCGCGGTCCGCTGCCACGTTGGTGCTGTAAATGATGGAGTGCGCGCCTGTGATCATGGTTTTCGCCTAACGAGAACAAAGCACAGGCGGCGGAAACGCGCGAGGAGGAATTGTCCGGGCCGGGCAGGGGAGCGTGAAATGGAGTGACAGGATTTACAGGATTAACAGGATTGTTTTTCTGAATCCTGAAAATCCCCAAATCCCGTTAATCCTGTCCAAAAAAAATAGACCGCGGCAGAACTAAACCGGCCGCCAGACGATGACCGGATTTGCGCCCATCGCCTTCGCCGGTCGCCAGCCTTCAGGAGCCGCCTCGACTCGCTCCCAGCCAAGACATTCGATCCGGTTCTGCGAGACACCGGGCACGACCGCGTGAGCCCATTCGCCGCGCACCACGTGCACCACTTTTTCACGCGCAATACCGGGCGCAAGGATCTCCGCAATGGCGGGCCGCGCTTCGCCGTTGACCTTCATCTGGAACGAAAAAAAACCGGTCACTTCGTTCACAACGCCATCCTTCGTCGTGCCCGGCGCCGCGACTGTCAAACCCGCGCGCGTGGAGAAACGATGTAACCGCCGCGCGGAATCGGCGTCTTACATTCAATGTCGCTAAGCAAGGAAGTGGATGAGAGCCCTCAAAATCAAGAGCCACCCGCAGTCGCCAAGCCGTCGGCCGCCAAGCGACAGGGTGCTCGACTCGGGAGATGGGCGGAAGCGATGGATGCGGATCTTCTTCCGCGCGGCACGGTCGGTCGGACGCAGCGTTTGATTGTGGCTGCGGTGCGAGTCTGGGAATTGAAGCGCGGTCTTTGAGTTGGGCGCGGTAAATTTGTCCCGCCTTCGGTTGAATATCCCACGTCCGTCATCGTCGAAATTCGTATGAGAGGACCCTCCGCGATCGACGCGCAACCTGCCAACGGCTATTGCTGCCCCGACGTCTCCGCGCCTGCTCAGCCCCGCCGCTCCGGGGTGCGGAAACGTCCGCGCAAAAGCAACGCCCGAACCCGCCCAGAGATCACGTTGCCCAGCGACGAAGCACGACCGGCGCCCGGCACGATGTATCGGACGAAGAAACTTCTCGCGGCCGCGATCAAGGTCTGGGAATTAAAACGCGGTCTCCGCGACTAGCGGCGGATCGTTAGGCGACGCTACCGTTTCACCTGGAAGAGCGTCAGCCCTTCCGGGAGGCTGGGAATCTCCATCGCGGCGTCGCGGTAAAATTCGAACTCCGCTTCGGAGATCTCGAGGAGATGGACCGGGCCGATGGCGACGTTGGGACTCTCATCCATCGCGGCCACGATTGCCCGGGCGGTCGCCTCGGTAATGATCGGATCGCCGGTGTCGCCACGGCAATCTCGCACGAGGAACCCAAGTCCCATATCCCCCGCAAAGAGGTCGCCCACGTAATGTTTCAAAACCGCATTTGCCATCGACCCGAGAATAGCCACCCTGGCCTGCAAACCGAAAGTAAAACCGGAGAAAGCCGCGCGCCTCTTTTCGATGGAGCGCGCCGCTCGGAAGGTCTTGGGCGGTGTGCTAGGATGCCGCCTTCATGAGAGTCACTGACTCGTCTTCCGGACAAAACGCCGACCCGCCCGTGGAAGCGGGACTGCTCGCGCGGATGGCGCTCGCCATCACCGCATGGACGGAGAAATGGGTGCCGGACGCCTTCATCTTCGCGCTCATCGCGACGTTGATCGTGATCGTGGCGGGAGTCGTTTTCACGCCCTCGAGTCTGCCGCAGGTCATCGATGCCTGGGGGAAAGGATTTTGGGAACTCATCCCGTTCACGCTCCAGATGTCGCTGATCATCATCACCGGCTATGTCCTCGCCACTTCGCAGCCGGTCGGGAAGTTGATCCGCGGGCTGGCGTCGTGGCCGACCACGCCGCGCAACGCCGTCGCCCTCGTGACCTTCTTCGCCATGGCCAGCTCCTGGTTCAACTGGGGATTCAGCCTCATCTTCAGCGCGGTGCTCGCGCGCGAAGTCGCGCGCCGGGTCGCGGGCGTGGACTACCGCGCGCTGGCCGCGGCCAGCTTCCTCGGGCTCGGCAGCATCTGGGCGCAGGGACTGAGTGGTTCGGCTGCGCTGCAAATGGCTTCGCCGGGCGCGCTCCAGCCGCAGATCCGCGAGATCGTGGCGCGCGGTGGCCTCGTCCCGGACGGGATCATTTCATTCAGTCACACGATTTTTCTCTGGCAGAGCCTGGTCTCGGTCTTCGTGGAAATAGCGGTGGTGACAACGGTGATGTGGCTGGTGACACCGCCGGCCGGGCGCGGCAAGACGGCGAGCGACCTTGGGATCACGCTCGGTAAGTCCGAAATCGAACCGCCTGCTCCGATCGCCAAGCCCACTCCCGGCCAGTGGCTGGAGCATTCGCCGATCCTTAACTGGTTCATCGTTCTTATCGGCGGGACCTATCTCGTGCGCTACTTCATGCAGGCCGGGGAGCCGTTGGGCGCGATCAATCTCAACATCGTGAACCTGACCTTTCTGCTTCTAGGTTTCCTGTTGCATAAGACTCCGGCGCGACTCATGCACGCGGTGCAGGGAGCGACGCCGGCGGTCTGGGGAGTGATCCTTCAATTTCCCTTCTATGCCGGCATCGCCGGAGTCATTACCTACACTCATCTTAGCCAGAAGATCGCACATGCATTCGTTAGTCTTTCCACGCCGCAGAGCTTCCCGGCGATTGTCGCGATCTACTCCGCGGTGCTGGGTGTGTTTGTGCCTTCCGGAGGTTCGAAGTGGGTCGTCGAGGCCCCTTATGTCATGGCAGCAGCGCACGAGCTGAAAGTGCACCTGGGCTGGGTGGTGGCTTCCTACGACCTGGGCGAAGCGCTGGCGAATCTGGTGCAGCCCTTCTGGATGCTCCCGATCCTCGGCCTCTTCAAGCTCCGCGCCCGCGATGTCATGGGCTACACCTTTGTCGTCTTTCTCGTCCTCGTCCCCGTCGTTCTTATTCTCGTCACGATCCTGGGCGCGACGCTTTCCTATCCGCTGTAAGACTAGAACAATTTGGCGGGCGGCTCGTTCGGGCGCGGCGCCGCATCGTAAAGCGCGGCGTATAGTTTATCGAGCTCTACCGGTTTGGAGAGAACCGCCACGGCGCCGCTCTCCGACAGCGGCGCGGCAGTTGTGCCCGCAGAAACGAGCACAATTCTCGCCGCCGGATGTTTGGCCAGGATCATGCGCGCGGCGGTGGCGCCGTTCAGCCGCGGCAGCGCGTAATCCATGAGGACAATGTCGGGCTCAAGCCGGCTGTAGCCCTGGATCGCTTCCAGGCCAGACCCGACGACGAGCAGAACTTCATGCCCGCAACGCTCGACCAACGCCGCCAGGCTGTTCCCGCCATCTTTTTGGCCGTCGGCGATGAGGACGCGCATAAGGAAAGGATGAAGGAAAAAGGCAGAAGGAAGAAGTGGAAGGCTGACTTCCGGCCTCTGATCACTCGTCACCGCCCCAGTGCCTACTCGAGCTTGTAGAGCTCTGCCAGCGCGGTGCCGTGCCTTTGGCCGTCGACTGGGGAAAGCACGGCGGTGTAGGTGCCTCTCGGCAAATTGACCAGGATGGCGGCTTCGAGCGGCTCGGAGGGCGCGAGTCCGGTGGCGGCGATTTCGGCCGATTGGCTCTCCTGCCAGTCGTTGTTGCTCGCGAGGATATTTCCCTCGGCGTCGAAGAGGTCGAGTCGCGGATCGGAGAGACCGGAAAGACCAAAGGTGTCCAAGGATGGCCCGAGAGCGCGGAGTAGGATGGTGACGTTATCCCCATTCCCGATAATGAAGCCGGAGATCATGGGATCGGCGGTGCCCTGGACGGCGCCGCGGGTGCTGATGTTGACGAGCGCCTGCGCGATGATGGGGCTGAGATCGTAGAGCTCGACCAAGGCTGCGCCGCTGGTCGGAACAGGATCGCCCGGAGTGGTAATGCGGCCCCGGACGATGGCGGTGTATGTGCCCGGAGTGAGGGTCATGAGGATGGCGGACTCGAATCCGTTGCTGGGCTGGAGATTTGTCGCCAGGATCTCCGTTTCCTGGGTGTCTCTCCAATTATCGTTTGAAGCGAGGATCAGGCCCGCCCCGTCGTATAACTCCAGGGTCGGGTCGGCCAGCGGGACGAGGCCGAAGTCGGCTAACGATGGGCCGATCGCGCGAATGAGAACCTTTCTCGATTTCGTGCCCCCGATAATGAAGCCGCCGATCACCGAGGTGACATCGTCGCCGAGGAACGGCGCCGGAATTTCGACCCGGGTGGAAAGGTTGAGTAACAAGCCGGCCGGGGCCGGTGCCGGGGCAAGGGTCGCGAGCAGAAGGAAGAAGGCGACGAATTGTTTTCTCATGGTCGGGCGGTGCTTCCCGCCCGCATGAGTCCAGCCGGCGGAGTAATCACCAACACCTTGCTAGGTTCTACATCCACCTCCGCGGCGGACCAGTCAACCCGGCAAGACGCACGCGACCGGTCTCGCGCGCGCCACGCCAGCCGCTCGCCGGCGGCTGTGCGATTTTGCCCTAACGGGTTATCGGCGCACGTTTATCCCGGAGACAATGGTGTAGCCGGAAGAGCGGTTCCAGTTCGCCATCTCGCTCGGGGCGAAAGGGTTCGAGATCGAGCTGCGCTTTCGGGCCGGTCTTGAGATCGGTCTGCGCATTCGGGCCGGTTTTCCAGCGCTCGGAGTAGGAGGGAAGCGCGGCGATGACGATGCCGTCGGCGGGGTTGGCGTGGCGGGCCGCTTGCGTGGCAGCTTTCGCGGTCGCGACCTCGGTGGCAGCGGCGGAACGCGGCGGGGGAGCGTCCTGGTAGTAGTAATAAAGGAGACCGGCGAGGAGTGCGATGAGGAGCGGAGTTTTCATGGTGTGTTTATAAGAGGAAGAAATTTCATAATAATTATAATCGCCTGAAATCGTCAATGAATGTTTCTTCGGAGATCGGTTCCTCTGGAATTGTTAGGGCGCGAAGCAATGAACCGAACGGTGGAGCCGCTCGTCCGCCCGCCAAGCTCTCGCGCTTCCGCACCAGCTTCCGGGGGGCGCACGCGCCCGGCGTGCTCAGTCCGGCGCCTCGCCGGATTGCCGGGGCGGATTGGAGGTTCGTTAGGCACATCAAAACTTCGCGCGTAAGATGTTTGCGGCGGGGCGCCGCAAACAGCACGCGAGGCGCGTGCGCTCCCCGGAACGGGCGTGGCCCGCCCTGGGGGCGGTGGTCTTCCCAGGCGCGGGGCTCGTTAAGCCGGGATGGATCTTGGTCCGAGGCGCTGCGCCCGGCTCGACGGAGTCTCGCCCTACCGGGTTATGGTGTCTTGCCGGCCGGGCTTCGGTTACGCTACCCGGCCTGGCCTAACGACGGCGTAGAAAACAGAAAACCGGCGTGGAGTGCAGCGGTCTAGTGCTGCATCCCCATCGCCGGTTCTGCCGGGAGGGTTAATGGCGCGGCTGGCGCGCCGTGATGTTATTGGCCGTCGGGCTGGTTCTTGCGCTTTTTCTTTTTGCCCTGCTGCTGTTGCTGGCCTTGCGCCGGGCCTTTGTTCGCCTTCTGTGCCGGGCGCCGGTTCATGGTGGCCTGTTGCCGCTGCGGGGCGCGCTGCGTGCGCTGCACCGCTGGCCGGGAACGGTTCGTCACCTTGTTGCGGTCAACGCTCGGGCGCTGGGTGGCCTGACGTGTCACGGGGCGCGCCGTCCTTTGCGTGCGGTCGGCTTTGGCGGCCGGGCGTGAGCGCTCGACTTTCTGGGCGGCTTTGCGCTCGGGCTTCTGAGCAGTTTTGCGTTCCGGCTTTTGGGCGGTGGCACGCTCGGGTTTCTGAGCGGCGTTACGCCGTTCTGCGCGATTTGCCTGTTGGCCAACGGCCTGATCGGCGCCGTTACCACGTTTTCCGACACGGCTCTGCTTCTCAGGACGATCCTGATTTTGAGCAGCGGCCCGGTCGCCGGCACCGGCATTCTGTTTCTCGGCGCGGTCCTGCTTGCCATTGCGCGCGGCCCGTCCGTTTTCGGCGGCCGGCGGGATTCACCTTGCTGCGAACCTCATTCACCGCTTTCGCGTCGGGCTTGCCTTTGTTGTTCTTGGCATGCAAGGCGGGATTTTTTTGCGCCGCGTCGACGACGGAACGCTGTTCCCTGGTCGGAGCGATGCGCTTGGATTTAGGGACTGCCTGTTGCTGAGCGGTCGGCTTGACGTTGACCC
Organism: uncultured Verrucomicrobiae bacterium; assembly: GCA_963740715.1. Taxonomy (GTDB): domain Bacteria; phylum Verrucomicrobiota; class Verrucomicrobiia; order Chthoniobacterales; family UBA10450; genus Palsa-1392. The sequence goes on from CAVUGD010000016.1 coordinate 22,686, forward strand.
CGCCCGGACCGTTGAAGCTGGCACGGCCTTTGGTGGCTGCGCGGCTAAATGAGTTGTCCACGTAGGTGTTGGTAATGACGTTCCGGTTCACCCGCGTGACGGCGGTGTTGTAGCGGAAGGTGCTGCCGACCCATCGGCCGCCGTAGTAGCCGCTGCCGACGTAGCCGAAGCCGTAGTTGATGCCGCCGTAGTAGCCGACGCTCGGGCCCCAGTAGCCGTCGTTGAAAATGTAGCGGTTATTCCGATAGCCCCAGTAACCGGGAGTCCAGAGATACCCGACACGCGGTGGCAGGACCCAGACGCCGGGAACCCAGTAGTATCCGAAATCGGAGTAGGCCCAGTAACCCGGAGTCCAGAGGTAACCGGGACCGGGTGCGTAGGGCTGGGTGTAAACCGGGATCAGTGGCGGAGCGATGGAGACCGACACGCCGACATATGCCGATGAAGAAGCCACAGGGAGCCCGGCGAAAAGCAGGGCAACGAGGGCAAGGATTGGTAGTTTTATTTTCATGTTGGTGGTGATGCTTTTGGTGTTCAAACGCAGACGCGGCAGCCCTGCAAAATATTCAAACAAATCCCTTCACCGGGAGTTGCAGGGCAGGCATGGCGTTCTCTCTGTAATCGGAATACGAGAAAAAAAGCGCGTATTTTCCCGCGGGCCATGCGCCGGCAAATCCCGGCCCAGCCGTTGCATAGGAAAATTATTCCGCTGGCATCCTCGGGATTTCGGGGAAGGGTTCCCTATGCTCAAACGTGCACTTCTGTCCGTTGCGGCAACCATCGGGTTCTGCTTCTCGGTCTCGGCGGAGACGCCGGTCCCTGGCGCCGCCCAACCGGCGGGCCTCAATCTTAACCCGACAAGTCTGAACGAGATGGTGGAAGGTCGGCCTGCCCTCGGGCAAGCGGGCTCGTTTCGCACCTTGAACAATTTCTGGTACGGCAATGGGCCGCTGACCCTGGTCGACGGCCGCCTCTTTTCTTTCCCAAGGGCGTTCGGCTGGGTGGAAGCGACGGACGGAGATTTTCTCCCGACTTTTGCGGCCCAGGACGTGCCGCGTGGGACTCCCGCCACTTCGCTGGCGCGCTCGACGAGCAGCGAAAAGGTGGACCTGTTTCGGAAGCCTGACTATGTCGGCGGTGAAGTCAGCGTTTTCTATGGCCGATCGATTGGCGGCAAATACAGCCGCGAGGTGGAATCGGGCCATATCCTCGGGGAGATCATCCAGGGGAATACCCGGATTCAGGTAGGCGCATCCTACGGGCACTCGACCGGGAACACGCCTCGAATCATCGGTCGTTAGGCAGCGACCACCCTCGGCTGCCCGGCTGTGACCCGCGGGTTGTTTACGGTTTCGGCTCTTCTTTCCTGGGGATCATCGTCGCCTGCCATGCGACCGCCTGCCATTGGCCGTTGCGTTTCAAAAAGGTGCCGGTGTTAAGGTATTTTTGGATCGTCTTCTTCCCGTCCTTCTCCGTCGTGCCGACGAGGCGGAAAGCAACGATCGCGGTCTCGCCGTATTCCTGAATGCGGATGTTTTCCGCGGTGAAGACGGTCGTCTCATCGCCCGGCTTTGGCCGGCGCTTCGGAGCGCACTTCCTTCAGGATCGCGGCCTTGTCTTTGCGCTCGCCTTTCGAGGTCGTGTAAATCAGATCGTCCGCCCAGAAACGTTCGTGGACCTCGGCGTCGTTGCGGCCCGCGCCGGCGAGGAAATCCTGGAGGAGTTTGGTCAAAACCGGAGCAGCAGGCTCGGTCTCGGCGTGCAGGCCGCTGGCAAAAGTGAAAAGTAGGAGAGCGGCGAGAAGTTGTTTCATCATTGCAGCCTAACGTGGCCTGGAAGTTCCCGCTACTTCGCCGCCTCTGCCGGATGCATGGCGTTGGCCAGATCTTCCACCGGATCGATCTTCCAGCGCGCGGCGACGGCTTCGAGTTCCGCGTTCAGTGGCCAGCGGTCGGGCAGAGGGTCGCCCGTGTGCTCGGCGCTCCCGCCCTTCAGGGTCATGCAATTGGTGTTGTCGCCGATGGCCGCGATCTGCGCGCATTCGTCCTCCGTCAGTTCGACCTCGGGGAGGCCGGCCAGTTCCTCGACTTTCGATTCGATCCGTTTCGCCTCCGCGCCCGGTTCCTGGATAAAGGTCGGGACGACACATTGCACGGGCGCTTGCTGCAGGTTCCAAATGCAGGCCAGCTGCAGCATCGTTAGGCCGTGCCCTTCGGCGATGGCACGCATCCGGTCGATCTTTTCCGCGCCCGCCTCGACCCAGCCGGCCGGGCGAAAGGTGCGATGATCGCGCGGGGCGAATTGGTGGCCAGGTTTGACGTCGTCGTGGAAAAGCCCGCCGTAATCGACCACCCGGGTGAGGATTTTGGTCCCGGTTTTTTGCGCCGCCGGCAAAACAAGGCGACCCGGCCATGGCTCCAAAGGATTGAGAATGATCATGGCCCAATCGATCAAGCCCTGGAAACGTTCGAGGCTCAAAATCACATCGAGCGTAAAGCCATTTGCAGGGCCGGGGGCGATCCCGAGCTGACTCGTTAGGCCGGCATCTTTCAGTTTTTCCATTCCCTTCCAAACCGCATCGCTGGTGTAGCCGGTGGCGTCGGGATTGTGCAGGAGGAGGAGATCGAAGCGATCAACGCCGCAGCGGGCGAGCGATTTCTCCGTCGCCGAGCGCAGGTAGCTCGCGTAATCGCCGGGCTTGCGCAGCCGCTCGCTCGTAAAACGCGGGAATCCTTTCGATCCCTCGCGTTCGCCCTCGTAGAAGTCGTGCCCGATCGCGCCGACCAGGCAATAGCTGTCGCGCGGGATTCCTTCCAGGGCCTGGCCGAGCAGGGTGTCGGCTTCGCCCGCGCCGTAGACATCGGCGGTCAGGAAAGTGCGAATTCCCTTTTCGTAGGCGAGTCGAATGAGGGCGAGGAAACGCTCGTTCTCGATCACTTCGCCGAAGTGCATGAAACGTCCGCCGCCCCACATTCCAAAAGCCGTTTTGTTTAATTGCATGGGTAGAAAAAGATGAGCGCGCTCACCCTACCACCGCAATCGGCTGAATCACAAATTCGACGCGGGAGCGGAGGTCGCGGCCGCAGGCTGCGCAACCCCGGCGCGGCCGAGAATTTCATCCGCCTCGGCCAAGGTGAGGCAGGTCGCGATCGAAACGTCCGGGCCGTAATGAAAATAAGACATGATGCGCAGGCCAATGTCGCAGCGCGGATCGGGAATGACTCTCACGACCGTGCGGACCCCATGGCTGTTGCAAAGCTGCATGATCTCTTTGAGCGGCTGCTTGCATTGCAGATCCATCGCTTCGAGATCGGTGCAATCGACGAGGAGCGCGAAGCCACCGCTCAACTTCGGGAGGACCCGCTCGATTTCCCGCGCGCAGGACGCGACGGCCGAAGACTTGACGTGGCCACGGTAGCCGATGACGAGCAGATTCTCGGAAGGGCTCACTGCAACCGCGAATTCGAGCGAACCAATCCCCGGCAGAGAGCGGATCTGGCGCCAGGTGCGCCCCTCATCCGCCGAGGCGAAATCTTCCGGCCGAAAGACGTTGGCGAGAACTTCCCGGCGCAGTTCCTCGAGGGAGTAGGGGCCGTAGCGTTGCGCGTTCCTCGAGACGAAAATTTTCATCGTTAGGCAAAGGAAGTTTGTTTTTTGGCTGGACGAGCCGCACTCTGCGCGCCGCCCAGCCGGGCGCGGGCCGCCTGCAGCCGGCGCACCATCACTTCGCAGGTACGCTTGAAAAGCTCATGGCTGAGAAAGAAATCTTCATCGCGATGCTGGCGGAGCAGAATCCCCGAGAGGCAGAGAGCCCGGCACGGTTCGCTTGCCCGCGCATCGAGTTGCCAGAGGTAAGGCGGGAACAACCAGGACCAGCCTAACGGTTCGCCCGCGGCCACGAGATCGATCGTTTGGGATTCCCCATGCGCCTGCGGTTCCTGCAGCACGACCTCGCCGCGTTCGAGCAGATAGAATCCGTTCGCTGGCTCGCCCGCGCGGAAAATGACCTGACCAGCTTCAAAGCGCGTGGCGGTGGCGCACGCGGAAAGGATCTGGAGATGCTCCTCGCTCATCCCGGCCAGAAACGGATGCGCAGCCAGGCGAGCGACGAGTTGGCCGTCATTCGTTTTTTCCTGCGCTGCTTCCGGGGCCGGCGATTTTGTGTTCTCCATGCGACATTGTCCGCCGGGCGCGGCGTGTGCACCAGACCCTCCTTGGCAAAAGCTGGGCATATATTGCTCTGGCAAGGCGATGAGAGCGGGCCACGACTTTCACCGAGCGCGGCGGGAAACGAGCTGCTATTCTCGCCGAAGATGCGGCCTCTCCTTTTCGCCATTGTCCTCACGTTTCTGGTCTCTTCCACGGGCCGGGCCGCGCCGAAGAACAAGCCTAACGAATCGGAAAACAAACCGCTGCCGGGCATTGCGGAGAAGACCCGCGGAATGCAGGCGATGGCGGGATATTTCAAAATCTACTGGGACGCGCGCGCCGGAAAGGTCTGGCTCGAGATCGATAAGTTCGACACGGAATTTCTTTACGTCGCCTCGCTCGCGGCCGGCGTCGGCTCGAACGACATCGGGCTCGATCGCGGGCAATTTGGCGATCTCGATGGCGAGAGCGGCCGGCCCGAGCACCTGGTGAAGTTTGAGCGCAGCGGGCCGAAGGTCTTGCTCGTCGAACAGAACCTCGCCTATCGCGCGGTCACGAAAAACGCGGACGAAAAGCGTTCGGTGGAGGAAGCGTTTGCCCGTTCCGTTCTCTGGGGTTTCAAGGTTGAGGCGGAGGAAAAAGGGCGGGTCCTGGTCGACGCCACGCCCTTTCTCCTGAACGACGCGCACGGCGTGGCCGACAAACTGAAGGCGAAGAAGCAGGGCATCTACAAGATCGATGACACGCGCTCCGCAATCTATCTGCCCCTAACGAAAAACTTTCCGAAGAACACCGAGTTCGAGGCGACGCTCACCTTTGTCGGCGATCCCACCGGCGAGTGGATTCGTTCGGTCGCGCCAACCGCGAAGGCGGTGACGGTGCGGGAACATCATTCTTTCGTCGAACTGCCCGACGACCAGTATCAGCCGCGCGTTTTCGATCCGCGCTCCGGCTTTTACGCGCTGAGCTACGCGGATTATGCGACGCCGATCCCGGAGTCGCTCGTGAAACGTTTCATCACCCGCCATCGCCTGCGCAAAAAAGATCCAGCCGCGGCTTCGAGTGAGCCGGTGGAGCCGATCGTCTACTACGTCGATCGCGGCGCGCCGGAGCCGGTCAAGTCGGCCCTGATCGAGGGCGCGTCATGGTGGAACCAGGCTTTTGAAGCCGCCGGCTACAAGAATGCCTTTCAGGTCAATGAGCTACCCGAAGACGCCGATCCGATGGATCTGCGTTACAACGTGATCGAATGGGTCCATCGCTCGACCCGCGGCTGGTCCTACGGCACGTCGATCATCGATCCGCGGACGGGTGAAATCATCAAGGGTCACGTGTCGTTAGGCTCGCTCCGCGTCCGGCAGGATTTTCTCATCGCGCAGGGGCTGGTCGAAGCTTATCCGAGCGGCGCGACACCCGATCCGCGGTTACTCGAGCTCTCGCTCGCGCGCTTGCGGCAACTGGCCGCGCACGAAGTCGGGCACACCCTTGGGCTGCAGCATAATTTCGCCGCCAGCACGCAGGATCGCGCCTCGGTCATGGATTACCCGCCGCCCGTCGCGACGATCGACGAAAAAGGAAACGTCGATCTGAGCCAGGCTTATGCGACCGGCATCGGCGCCTGGGACAAGCGCACTATTCTTTACGGTTACCAGGATTTCCCGCTCGAGACTAACGAGTCCGCCGGGCTCGCCGCCGTTTTGCAGGAAAACATCGCGAAAGGTTTTCGCTACCTGACCGATGCCGACGCCCGCCCGCCCGGAAGCGCAAATCCTTTCGCCCATCTCTGGGACAGCGGCGCCTCGGCCACCGAAGAATTGAACCGGCTCGTAAAAGTCCGCGCCCTCGCCCTGAGCCGCCTGAGCGAGAAAAACATTCCGCCCGGTGCGCCCATGGCCACGCTCGAAAAGGTGCTGGTGCCGGTTTATCTCATGCATCGCTTCCAGGCGGAAGCGGCGACGAAACTGATCGGCGGCGTGAACTACACTTACGCGGCGCGGGGCGACGGCCAGCCGACGAACGAGCCGCTCCCGGCCGAGCAACAACGCGCCGCACTCGCGGCCGTCCTGCAAACTTTGCGGCCCGATTTTCTCGAGCTGCCGGCTCCGCTGGTGGCGTTGCTCCCGCCGTCGCCGCCCGGTTACGAACGCGATCGCGAGTCGTTCGATTCGCACTCCGGGATGATCTTCGATCCGCAGGCCGCGGCCGAGAGCTGGATCGACACCGAGCTCGATCTGCTTTTCAACCCGGCCCGCCTGACTCGGATCGTGGCCCAGAACGCGCAGGCGCCGAAAGGACTTTCGTTAGGCGAACTTTTCGACGCGATTGCCCAGACCGCCGCCCGCACCGCCAGCCAGACCGGGCCGCAGAAGGAAATCGCGCGCGCTTTGGAAAAGCAGTTCCTCAATCATCTGCTGCAGCTGGCGCAAAACCGCGAGACCGAACCACAGGTCAACGCCTACGCCCTGCTAAAAATCGACCAGCTGGCAACCGCTTGGAAATCCGCCGCCGCGACCGACCCGGCGGAGCTGGCGCAAAATGCCTACCTGCGCGCGCAGATCGACCAGTTCCGGCGCGATCCCAAGGCGCTCGAGTTCCCGAAGCCGCCGCGCATCCCCGACGGCTCGCCGATTGGCGCGGATGAGTAAAGCCGGTCCTCGCCTAACGAATCAGAAATGGTTCGGCTCGCGCGCGAGGAATTTCCCGCGGCCGATCTCGCCGACAAACTCGCCGTCCCGCGCCGCGACCTTGCCGCGCACGGTCACGACGTGGGGGCGGCCTTCGATTTCGAAGCCTTCGAAGGAGTTGTAGTCGAGATTCATCTGGTGCGTTCTGGCGGAAATTTTTCCGCGGTAATCGGGATCGTAAACGACGAGGTCGGCGTCGCTGCCCAGCTGGATCGTGCCTTTGCGCGGAAAGAGCCCGAAGAGTTTCGCCGTGTTCGTGCTCGCGGTGGCGACGAACTGATGGAGATCGATCCGGCCGCCTTTCACGCCGTGGGTGTAATAGAGATTGATCCGGTCCTCGAGGGACGGAATGCCATTCGGGATCTTGGTGAAATCGTCGTGGCCCATAGTTTTCTTCGTCGTGAAATCGAAGGGCGCGTGATCGGTCGCGAGTGTGGAGACGAAGCCCTGGCGAAGTCCGTTCCAGAGAACGTCCTGATTCTTCTTGTCGCGTAACGGCGGCGACATGACAGCCTTCATGCCTTCGAAGTCGGGCTTCTCCGCGTCGGTCCGATCGAGGAGCAGATATTGAATCAGGGTTTCGACCCAGACATTGACTCCGCGCTCCGCGCCGCGGGTCGCTTCGCGGAGCGATTCTTCGCAGCTCAGGTGCACGATGTAGACATGCGCGCCGGTCATTTCGGCAAAGGTCATGAGGTGATGAACCCCTTCGGCTTCCACCACCGGCGGCCGACTCCAGTAATGCCATTCCGGTCCGGTCTTGCCCTCGGCGAGCAGCTTCTTCTGCAGTTCCGCCACGAGGTCGGCGTTCTCGCAGTGCGCGGTCGTGATCACGCCTAACGACTTGGCGAGCTGCAGAGTTTTGTAGAGCTGCTCGTCGCTGACCCCGAAGGCGCCCTTGTAGGCGAGGAAGACTTTGAAACTGCTGCAGCCGCGTTTCACGATTTCGCGAAAATCGCGCTCCGCTTCCTCGTCGTAGCGGGTCACGCCCATGTGGAAACTGAAGTCGCAGGCGCTCGCGCCTTCCGCTTTGCCGAGCCAAAGCTCGAAGGCCTCGAGCGGCTTTTCGGCGCAGCTCGGGCAGACCATTTCGATAAAAGTGGTGGTGCCGCCGACGAGCGCGGCCCGGCTGGCCGTCTCGTGCGTGTCTTTCGCAAACGTGCCCATGAAGGGCAGGTAAATGTGGACGTGCGGATCGATGAAGCCGGGGAAGACATATTTCCCGGTCGCGTCGATCACCTCGGCGTCGTTAGGCGCTTCGAGGTCGCGGCCGATCTTCGTGATCGTTTCGTCTTCGCAAAAGATGTCCGCGACGTAGCGTTCGTTCGGCGTGACGATTTCGCCGTTCTTGATCAGGATGCTCATTGGATTGTTAGGGCCAAACTAGCGCAAATTCGCGGCGCGCTGCTTCTGCCGCGCCTCGCTTTCTTTTGTCATGTTGAGCGGAGCGAAACATCTCTGACTATTCCTCTGCTCGAAACGCGTGGCCGCGCGGAAATGGTCAGTGATCCTTCGCTCCGCTCAGGATGACAAAATAGAGAGAGGCGCTGTCGAAAGAGGACAGTCCACGTGTTGAGCAAATCGTGGAGCGTGTTCACGGATCACGATCTATTTCTTCCACACGTCGCCCACGCCTTCGCCAAACCAGCGGCTGCTCACCACCTTTTGCTGGGTGTAGAACTGGACGCCTTCCTTGCCCTGGATGTGGAGGTCGCCGTAGAAGGAATCGTCCCAGCCGGTGAACGGGAACATCGCCATCGTGGCGGGCACGCCGATGTTGATTCCGACCATCCCGGCCTTGACCCGGTGCTTGAATTCGCGCGCCGCTTTGCCGGAGTTGGTGAAAATGGCGGTGCCGTTGCCGTAGGAGGATTTGTTCGCCATCGAGATCGCGTGATCGAGGTCGTCCATCCGCATCACGTTCAGGACCGGGCCGAAGACTTCTTCGCGCGCGATCGTCATCTCGTTCTGCACCTGGTCGACGATGGTGGCGCCGACGTAGAATCCGTTAGGCGCATCGGCGATGCGGGAGTTGCGGCCGTCGCAGATGATTTTCGCGCCTTCTTTTTCTCCGCTCGCGACCAACTCCAGGACCCGATCCCGATGTTGCGCGGTGATGACCGGGCCCATGTCAGGCTGCGCGCTGGTATCGGTCGGGCCGACTTTAATCGCGCGGGCGGCTTCGACTAACGACGGCAACAAATGATCCGCCGCCTCGCCGACGGTGAGCGCGGTCGAGCCCGCCATGCAGCGTTCGCCGGCGCAACCAAAGGCGGCGGTGGCGAGCGCCTCGACGGTGCGCGAGACGTCGGCGTCGGGCATGACGACGATGTAGTTCTTCGCTCCGCCGTTGGCCTGGACGCGTTTGCCGTGGCTCGTGCCGGTTTCAAAAATGTATTTCGCGACCGGCGACGAACCGACAAAGGAAATCGCGCGCACCTTGGGATGCCGGAGGAGCGCATCCACGCAGGCGCGGCCGCCGTGCACGACATTGAGCACGCCTTTCGGGAGGCCGGCTTTATCGAGCAGCTCGATGAGGTAGTTCGCGGTCAGCGGAACTTTCTCGCTTGGCTTGAGGACGAAGGTATTTCCGCAGGCGAGCGCGAGCGGGAACATCCACATCGGGACCATGGCGGGGAAGTTGAAGGGCGTGATCCCGACGCACACGCCTAACGGCTGATGCATCGTCTCGCAGTCGACCCCGCGGGCCAGGTTTTCGAGCGTGTCGCCCATGAGCAGCGTGGGAATGCCGCAGGCGTATTCGATGTTTTCCAAGCCGCGGTAAGCGCTGCCGCGCGCTTCGGCCAGCGTCTTGCCGTGCTCGCGCGAGACGAGCTGGCAGATGTGATCGAAATTTTCTTCCACCAACTGGCGGTAACGGAAAAACAAACGCGCGCGCTCGACCGGCGGCGTGTCGCGCCAGGCGGGAAAAGCGTCGGCCGCGGCGCTGACCGCTTCGTCTACGACATCGGCGCCGCACATCGGCACCTCGGAGATCACGTCACCGCGCGACGGGTTGTAGACCGGCGAAGTTTCCAGGCCGGAGATTTCTTTCCATTCGCCGCCGATGAAAACGGGACAGGGTTCCAAAGTTTTAGTGACCATAGATTTAAGGATGCGGCGGAAACGCGGTCGCGTCACCTGCGGCGAGGCGAGTTTGGTAATCGGCCCAGGCGAGCGGCTCGAGACCAGTATCGACGCTGACCATGGTGATGCAGCCGTGCACGGGACAGACTAACGAACAGAGATTGCAGCCGACGCATTCCTCTTCCTTGATCTCCGGAACCGGTTTGCCGGGGACGCGGCCGGGACCGAGATCGTAGGACGACGGATCGGCGAGCGCGATGGCCTGGTGAGCGCCGTCTTCGCAGGCGATGTAGCAAAGGTTGCAGCCGATGCATTTCCCGTAATCGATCTCGGCGATGCGCTTGTAATTGAGATTGAGCGTTTCCCATTTCCGCACGGTATCGACGGCGCGGCCGCGGAGGTCCTCAAGGCTCTTGAATCCCTTTTCGTCGAGGTAATCGTTCAAGCCGTCGATCATGTCTTCGACGATGCGGAAGCCGTAGTGCATGACCGCGGTGCAGACCTGCACGGTGGTGGAACCGAGCGCGATGAACTCGGCCGCGTCGCGCCAGGTGGTGATGCCGCCGATGCCGGAAATCGGGAGCCGAACCTCGGGATCGGAGGCGCAGGATTGCAGCATGTTGAGCGCGATCGGTTTCACCGCCGGCCCGCAATAACCGCCATGCGAGCTGAGCCCGGCGACGAACGGCTCGGGCACGAAGGTGTCGAGGTTCACCTGGGTGATGCTGTTGATCGTGTTGATGAGCGAGATGGCGTTGGCGCCGCCGCGTTTCGCGGCGCGGGCGGCGGCGGTGATGTCGGTGATGTTCGGCGTCAGTTTCGCGATCACGGGAATGGTCGCGACTTCCATGACCCACTCGATGATCGTCTGGGCGACATCCGGATTTTGGCCAACGGCCGAGCCCATCCCGCGCTCGCACATGCCGTGCGGGCAACCGAAGTTCAGCTCGATCCCGTCGGCGCCGCAATCGGCCGAGCGCTTGACGAAATCGTGCCAGTTCTCGCGCGTGTCGACCATGAGCGAGGCGATGACGGCGTGGTTCGGCCAGCGCTTCTTCACCTCCGCGATCTCGCGGAAATTGGTCTCGGGCGAGCGGTCGCTGATCAGCTCGATGTTGTTCAACCCGACCATGCGCATGTTGCCGTAATCGATCGAGGAATAGCGCGAAGAAACGTTGCGGATCGGGTCGCCGATCGTTTTCCAAACGACGCCGCCCCAGCCGGCTTCGAAGGCGCGATGGGCCTGGTAAGCGGTGTTGCCCGGCGGACCGGAGGCGATCCAGAACGGGTTGGGGGATTTGATCCCGGCGAGGTTGGTGGAAAGATCGGCCATCGTTAGGCTACTCCTGGTTTTTGGAAGTGAGCGCGCTGGTCGCGGGCTCGGGATGCGAGGCGGGTGAGAGCTGTTCGTATTTCGCTTCCAGTTCCGGCACGCGAATCGGCGCGTCGAGACCGGAACCGAAAGGACCGTTTGCCACGCCCCAGCGCGAAGGCTGGATCGGACCCACCACTTCGGCCTGGCCAAACAATGTGTGCATCCCGCGCGCGGCTTTCTTGCCTTCGCCGACGGCGTTGACCACTTCGCGGCCGCCGTTCGCGCAATCGCCGCCGGTGAAAACATGCGGCAGGCTCGTCCGGCCGGTCTCGAAGTCGCGCACCATTGTGCCGTTGCGATTCAGCTCCAGCTCGGGAAAAACTTTCGCTGATCCAATCGCTCTGCTTCTGCTGACCGACGGCCTTGAGCACCATGTCGAAGGGCTCGATGAACTCGGAGCCGGCGATCTGCTCGAGCTCGCCGCTGGCGTTGAAGCGAGTGTGGGCGAGGCGCAGGCCGGCGACGTGCCCGTCCTTCGCCACGACCTCGACTGGCGCGTGGTGGAAGAGGAAACTCGCGCCGTCGCGTTTCGCGAGATCGTATTCAAAGGCGTAAGCCGACATGTCGAGTTCGCCCCGGCGATAAATCACGATCACCTCGGTCGCGCCGAGCCGGCGGGCCTGGGTGGCGGCGTCGATCGCGGTGTTGCCGCAACCGATCACCGCCACCCGCGCGCCGACCGGAATCTGGTGGAGCGGATCGGTATGGATCTGCTCGATGAAGGTGAGGGCATCGATGACCTCGGGCAGATCTTCGCCCGGGATGCGCAAACGCTGGCCTTCGCCGAGCCCGACTCCGATAAAAATGGCGTCAAATTTTTCGAGCTCTTCGCGCGTGACATCTTTTCCAACTTCCACCCCGCAGCGAAATTCCACGCCTAACGATTTCACGAGCTCCACTTCTTCGAGGCTCACCGCCGGCTTCATCTTGTAATAGGCGATGCCGTAGGTGTTGAGCCCGCCCGCCTGCGGTTTGCGCTCAAAAATCACGACTTCATGGCCGAGATGCGCCAGCTCCGCCGCGCAACCCATTCCGGCTGGTCCGCCGCCGATGACGGCGACACGTTTGCCGGATTTTTTCGCGGCCGGTTTCAGGACCTGGATCCGGTTTTCATAAACATGATCCGTCGCGTAGCGCTGGAGCCGGCCGATTTTGATCGGGTCGCTGTCGCGATCGAGCATGACGCAGGCGCCTTCGCAGAGCACCTCGGTCGGGCAAACCCGCGCGCAGCTCGCGCCGAGGATATTGGCCGTGAGGATGGTGCGGGCCGCGCCGGTCACATTACCGGTCATGATCTTTTTGATGAAGGCCGGGATATCGATGCCGGTCGGGCAGGCGGTAATGCAGGGCGCGTCGAAACAAAAAAGACAACGGGACGATTCCACGATCGCCTGCTGCTCGGTATAGCGCGGCGCGATGTCTCCCAGGTTGGTGGCGAGCTGGTCGGCGGTTAATTTTGGGCTCAGCGGCATTGGTTAGGGAATGGAAGCGGCAGGAGAACATTTTCGCGCGCACGCGAGGCAAGAGTTTCAATTCGTAATCGTGCATGCCTGCTGCCTGCTCGTGATCGATCCCGTTCGATTACGATGCACGAGCAGGAGCACGAGCACGAGTGAAGGCGCGCCGCGGTTGGTTGACACTCCGTTGCCTCCCGATACTTTAGGCCGTTAACTAATGGGCACGGCAACGGCATATTCACCTAACGAAACGGACGAACTCCGGGTCGATGCCACTCAACTCGCCCACATCATCATGGAGATGCAGCGCTGCTTCATGCTCCGTCTCTCGAAAGAACTGGCTCCGGGAAACGTCTCGTTCCCGCAGTTCTTCCTCCTCACCTATCTCGATCACAAGGAGGTCCTGACGATGTCAGCCATCGCCCAAAAAATGGGCCACACCACCGCCGCCGCCAGTGGACTTGTCGCGCGGCTGGAAAATCTTGGTTATGTCATGCGTTCCCACGCCTCGGATGACCGGCGTAAAGTGATGGTTTGCATCACTCCGCGCGGGTCGGCGCTCGTTAGGCGCATCCGTGAGGAGATGATTTGCAACCTGATGAAGATGATGGCGCACCTCTCACCGAGTGAGCAGAAATCCTGGTTGCAAATTTACAGCAAGATATACGATTACTGCCAAAATAAATGAGCCGTGATTGGCGGCGGCTGGGCTCTGGTTCGTCTTCCAGCGCCGCAACTGCTTCCGCCACACGCGCATTGTTTTTCTCACCCGATGAGGCCTCGCCCGAGGCTGCAAAGGGACACCAAGGAATTTCCAAGATGCATGTTTCTTCTGCCCCAATGATCCGTTTCCGTTTTCTGGTCAGCCTCACCCTCATCGCCTGCTCGACAATGGCGCTGGCCGGGAGCGAGACGACCCGCACGACGTCCACTTCGTCGAGTTCGGCGCGCCGTTTTACTCTGCGCGAAGCGATCGAGACGGCGTTCCAGCGCAATCCCGATATCCTGCGCGCGCGCCAGGAAATCCGGCGGACAAAGGGGGTGCAGATCGAGGTCCTCTCCCAAGCCCTGCCGCACCTCGACGCCTCGGCGGCCTACAATTACACCGATCCGGCTCTGCGCGGCGGGAGCGGCAGCTCCTTCACCACGACGACGACCGGCGGCACTCCGACCCCGGTCCCTTCAGCGACGCCCTTGCCCTCGGCGACGCCTGGCACCACCACGACCTTCACTTCTTCCGGCCTGACCGATTACTCCTACAACCTGCGCATCACCGCTTCGCAGCTTCTCTATAATGGAACCATCATTCCGGCGATTCGCGGAGCAGGGGCTGCGTCCGACGCTAGTCTTTACGGCCTGCGCGACACGATCGATCGGGTGATTGCGCTCGTTAGGCAGCAGTTTTACCAGGTCATTTTGAACAAGGAACTGATCGGGGTGCAGGAGGAATCGGTCCGGCTGCTGGAGAGCCAGTTGAAAGACCAGCAGAATCGTTTCGAAGCCGGCACCGTCCCGCGTTTCAGTGTCCTCCAGGCCGAGGTCGCGCTGGTCAACCAGCAGCCCGCGCTCATCACCGCGCGGAACGATTTTCGCATCGCCCAACTCCAGCTGGCGAAGACGATCGGCCTCGATTTCGATCCGCTCCGCGGCAATCAGCCGCCCCTCGAGGCCGTCGGCCAGCTCACCTTCATCCCGCGCGAAATCCCGCTCACGGCCGCGATTCAGTTAGGCAAAGAACGCCGGCCATTCCTGAAACAACAGCGGTCCAATATTCTCGTCCAGGTCGCCACCCTCTCCGGCGCTTTTGCCGGGATCCAGCCGACGCTGAGCCTGAACGGCGGTTATGCCTTTGAGAGCTCGCAATTCTCGAGCAGGCTGCGCGACGTCGCCGAGGGCTGGTTCTTCGGGATCAGCGGGAGCTGGGCGATTTTCGACGGGCTCGAGACGGTCGGCAAAGTGAAGCAGGCCCGCGCCACCCTCAGCCAGTCCAAGATCACTTACGACGATGCCGTCCGGCAGGTGGAACTCGAAATCCAGCAGGCTTATTCGAATCTCCAGCAGGACCGCGAGCTCTACGACAGCCAATCGAAGAACGTCGACCAGGCGCACGAAGCGTTGCGGCTGGCGAGCGCGCGGCTTGGGGTCGGGGCCGGGGTGCAATTGGATGTCTTGAACGCGCAGGTCGCGCTCACCCAGGCGCAATCGACCCGGCTTTCCGCGCTCTTCAGCTACAACGCCGACCTCGCGGAATTCGATCGCGTGACCGCGACCGACACGATTTATCACGACGAATTTGACGACCCGCTCATGCGCAAACGCGGCAAGACGAAGATGACCAAGACGACGACGATCGAGTCGTCGGGGAAATAATCGGCGCCATGTCGGCACGCGCGGCTGGACTCGAGTCGGCGCTGGAATTTTTTCCCGCGCTGGAGGAAATCAGTTTCGTTAGGCATGCTTTTCTCGGGCGCATTCCCGGGATCGATGTCGCGACCGATCGAGTCGTGGCCCTGGAGCGCCTCGATGCCACTCATCGCGCGCTGCGCGCCGAACTCGGGCTGGGAGAGAAATTCTTCGCCACCGCCGAGCAAGTCCACGGCAACAAGGTTGCCGTGATCGATTCCCCACTCGTCGCCGACCGCTGCTACGACGGAGCGGACGGGCTTGTCACCAACCAACCCGGGGTTTCGTTAGGCATTTACGTCGCCGATTGCGGGGCGGTTTACCTGGTCGATCCGGTGCGGCGTTGTCTCGGGCTGGTTCATTCCGGGAAGAAGGGGACGGAACTGGCGATTGTCGAAAAAGCGATCCACGCGATGGAGGAAAATTTCGGGAGCAAGCCGTCGGATCTGATCGTCCAACTCGGCCCCTGTATTCGCCCGCCGCACTACGAGATCGACTTCGCGGCCGAGATTATCCGCCAGGCGCGAGGCGCCGGCGTCGAGCAAGTGCACGACAGCGGCCTCTGCACCGCCAGCGACCTCGGGCGCTACTACAGCTACCGGGCGGAAAAAGCCCGGACCGGGCGGATGCTCGCCCTCCTCGGGCTGCATTCGTGACTTTCTGTTTGACGGCGCTTCCTCGATTCTGTTACTCGTTAGGCAAATGAAGCGCTGGCAATTTTCCATCCTGCTCACGCTCGGCGTCGTCTGCCTTTGCCTCAGCCTGGTGACGATTGTGTTCGCGCGCGAAAACCGCAAACTGCAGCAGAGCGTGCAGGAGCAACAGGTCATCATTAACAAGGGCAACCTCAGCCAGCAGATCGGGACCAACCTCCTGCGCGAGATGGCCGCGGTCGCGCAGACGGATGAAAAGATGCGCGCGCTCCTGCAGGAAAACGGTTACAGCCTCTCTTCCGGGCCCACTGCCTCACCGGCACCCTAACGATGGAACAGGAAACGCAAATTGCGCCTCAGGTCGCGCGGAGCTACCACGGGTTTTGGCCGGTCCTCTTGATCGGTCTGAGCATCCTTTTGATCTTCGCCTGGGAAGTCCGAATTAACATTTTCACCCGCGAGAGCGCCCGCCAGCTCCAGCAACAGCAGGTGGCGGTGGTCGAGCAGGCGACCAAGGTGCAGGCGGGGCTGGAAAAGCTCGTCCGCGGCTTGGTCGAGCTGGCCAAGACCGACGAAGAAGCGCAAAAGCTCGTCACAAAATTCGGGATCAAATTGAACAACCCGACCGTGCCGACGAGCACGCCCGCTCCCTAACGACTAGTCCGATTTGCGTCCGCGCCGGAGCGCGCAAATCCCGCGGCGCTTGGCGGCCGCGACGAAATCGAAAAATGCCTGCGCGGGTTCGCGCCAGGTTTTTTCCCGCGCCTGCGCCAGAGCCTGGGTGACATTCAAGCCACTCTCGTAAAGCAGGTGAAAGGCCGCCTTGATCTCCGCGCGGTCGGTCGCGTCGAATCCTGCCCGCCGCAGCCCCACGACATTCAGGCCGACGACTTTGTTCACCTCGGCCGCGGCGCAGAATGGTGGAATGTCTTTTCCAAAACCTGAAATGCCCTGGGTGATGACGAGCCGCCCGACGCGCATGAATTGGTGGAAAACGCAGCCGCCGCCGAGAAACGCGCCGTCGTCCACCGTGACATGGCCGCCGAGCAGGCAATTGTTCGCGATGATCACCTTGTTTCCGATTTCGCAATTGTGTCCAAGGTGCGCGCCGGCCATGAGGAAATTATTGTTCCCAAGGCGGGTGACGGAGCCTGCCGCCGTTCCGCGATGAATGGTGACATGTTCGCGGATGACGTTGTTGTCGCCGATTTCGACCGAGCTGCGCGTTCCTGCCTTGAAACTCAGGTCCTGCGGCCAGCCACCGATGATCGCGCCGTGCCCGATTCGGTTATCCGCGCCTAACTTTACCGCGCCATCGAGCACGGCATGCGATTGCACGACCGTGCGGGCTCCGATCTCCACTTCGCCACCGATGCAGACAAACGGTCCAATTTCGACGTCGTCGCCGAGCCGGGCTTTTGGATCGACGATCGCGCTCGGATGAATTTTCACAGCACCCCCATTTCCTTGAAACTGAAATAGGGCAACCGCCCCTCCGCTGGCGCGCCAATGATGACGTGATCGAGCAGCTTGATCTGCAAAAGCTCAGCCGCTTCGCGCAGGCGTCTCGTTAGGCTGTGATCCGCCTGGCTGGGCGAAGGATCGCCCGAGGGATGATTGTGCACCACGATAACGGCGTAGGCCGAATAGATGAGCGCGGGGCGAAAGACATCACGCGGGTGAGCGATGCTTTCGTTGACGCTGCCTAACGAGATTTCTTCCACCCGGATGAGATTGTAGCGGGTGTCGAGCAGGATGATGCGGAGCGATTCCTTGTGCAGGGCCCGCATCTCCTGGCCGAGGAGTTCGTAAACCTGTTCCGGCGTCTCGATCTTCTTGCCCGCAAAATTCTCCCGCGCCAGCCGTTGCCCGAGCCCGAAGGCGGCCGCCAGTTGCGTCGCCTTGGCGAACCCGATGCCTTTGATTCCGGCCAGCTCCTTGACCGAGCAGCGGCTCAATTTGCCTAACGATCCGAATTTTTCGATCAACTGCCGCGCCACTTCGACCGCGTTGGCCCCTTTCAATCCGGTCCGGAGCAGGATCGCGATCAGTTCGGCGTCGCTCAGTGCGGACGCGCCGCGGTTGGCCAGTTTTTCGCGCGGACGTTCCGCTTCCGGCATTTCGCTGATTTTCAGCGGCGCCGTCATCTCCTCATCCTGTCATGTTGAGCGGAGCGAAACATCTCTAACTATTTCAGTGCTGGGTGAGGCCCGAAATAGTCAGAGATCCTTCGCTTCGCTCAGGATGACAAAGCACGGACTAGCTCCGCAGTTGTTCGAGCAGCTCGTGCAGCCCTTCGCCGAGGCCGAAAAGAGAGTCGAGATAGCGGTTCGTGCCGAGCGGCGCGAGTTCGGCCTGCGCCTCGCGGATCAATTCCTCCGCGGTATCGATCGATTTGTTGAGCGCGCCGTCGGTCGGCGAATTTTGCAGCAGCGCCGTGACCTCCGTGAGCTTTCCTTCCAGGACGAGCGAGCAGCAGCGTTCGCGGTCAAAAGGGGAGGCCGATTCCAGAAGCGTCAACACGGGGAGAGTCAGCTTGCCTTTGCGGAGGTCGGTCCCGAGCGTTTTCCCCGTCTCCGCTTCCGTCCCCGCGATGTCGAGGCAGTCGTCGTAAATTTGGTAGGCGGTCCCGATTTTGGCGCCGAAACTTTTCAGTCGCGCGACGTTTTCTTCCGAGGCGCCGCTAATGACCGCGCCCAGTTCCGCGGCGCAGGCAAAGAGCGAGCCGGTCTTCATCCCGATGATCCGGAAATATTCCTCGCGCGACAATTGCAGATCGAAACGGCGCTGGGTCTGGATCATTTCGCCCGAGCAAACCTCGGTCGCGGTGCGCGCGATGGTGCGGCTGATATTGGTGTCCTCGAAATCGGTCGCGAGGTTCAAGGCGTGGGCAAAAAGCACGTCGCCGAGCAGGACGCTGAGCGAATTTCCCCAGCGCGCGTTGACCGTCGGCTGGGAGCGGCGGCGTTCCGCTTCGTCCATGATGTCGTCGTGCACGAGGGTCGCGAGGTGAATCAATTCCACGATCACGGCGAGATCGAGATGGCCCGAGACTAACGAACCGGTGGCGCCGCCGCTAAGGAGCGCGATGAGCGGACGCAGGCGCTTGCCGCCGCCGCCGATGGCGTAGGCAACGTAGCCCTCGATCGCGGGATCGAAGGCGGCAGTTTGGGCCGTGATGCGCCGATCGACTTCATCGAGCTGCGTTTGGACCGGCTCAAAGACGCGACTCAGCGGTCCCGCCACGCCGTTGGCGGTGGCAGCTGAGTTCGCGGAAATTTTCACAAGCGCAGGATAGAAGGTCGGCTTTTAATGTCAAAGCTACTCGGCAGCAGTTTTACCAGCGGCGCAGCCATTCGTCTGTCCCATATTTTTCCGTGGCCAGAGTGGCCGCACGTTTCAGGACCAGCGGTGGGATTTCGCTTTGCTGCACTTCCGGAGCCAGGGCGGCGGCGAATCGCTCGCGAAATGATTCGTCCAGGCCGGGAAGTTGGATGCTGCCTTGATGCAGAAAACCGCCGCGCGTGCGGCGTTGCGCGGCCCCGGCGATTTTGCGCCCGAGCAGCATGAGGTCGTCGCGCACCGGGTTGGCGAAACAGGCGTCGGAAATTTTTGGAGCGGCAATCGGGGCCAGTTCCGCCTCTTGCCCGGTGAGAAGCAACGCGTCGCGGATCGCGGAATGGAGAGCGGCATAGATGGTCGCCGGTCCGAGGGCAGCCGCGGGTTCTGTGGCTGGAGTCACGAGTGCGTAGGTGAGATCTTCGCCGTGCAGGACGCTGCCGCCGCCGGTCCAGCGCCTAACGAGGTCGCGGTTCTCTCTTTCCGCGGCGACGTCGGCGAACTTTCCGAAATAGCCGAAGGAAAGTGAAGGCCGGCGCCAGCCGTAAAAACGCAGGGTGGGGAGGGTCGCCTGCTCCAGCAACGCTTCGTCGATCGCCATGTTCAGCGCCGCGTCCGCCGCCGCGCGGTCGTCATGCACGAGCAGCCGCTCAAACAGCATCGGCCACGATTTGTTCGAATGCCGCCAGCGGATCAGGCGCGGCGGTGATCGGCCGGCCGATGACGAGAAAGTCGGCGCCCGCCTGGAGCGCTTCCGCCGGTGTCATGGCGCGTTTTTGATCGCCCGCCGCCGAACCGGCCGGCCGGATTCCCGGGGTGACGATTTTGATTTTCGAGCCATGCGCAGAGCGGAGCGCAGCCACCTCGTGGGGACTGGCGACGATTCCTCCGATTCCGCCTTCCACGCCCAGTTTCGCGAGCCGCAGAACCTGCTTTTCCATCGCAGACTCGACGCCCACTTCGCGCAGAGTCGCTTCATCCGAACTGGTCAGGACGCTCACCCCGAGGAGCAACAGTTCCGGCGCGGCCGCCTGCACCGCCGCCTCGATCATGGCCCGCCCGCCACTAAGATGAAGGGTAAGCATTTCCACGCCTAACGAGCTGGCACTCTCGACCGCGCGGCCGACGGTGTTCGGGATGTCGTGCAGTTTGAGATCGAGAAAAACGCGGCCGCCGAGGTCGTGGACCGCGCGCACAATCTCCGGCCCGGCCGCGATGTAGAGCTGGAGCCCGATCTTGAAGAGACCGCCGTGGGGCGAAAATTTGCGCACGAGCGCGAGAGCTTCCGCGCTCGTCGGGAAGTCGAGCGCGACGATGATGCGTTCGCGGGCGGTGATTTCAGTGGCTTGCCAGTTCATGCGGTTCCACACAGGGTTGCGGGAACCTATGCAGCTTTTCGCGCCCGCGAAGATCAATTTATCCTTTAAAATTCTGCGCCGGCGCGAGGATGGCTTTCACGAGATCGAGACGCTGATGGCGCCGATCTCGCTCGGCGACGAGCTGACGATCGAGCCTAACGAGTCCGGAAAAGGAATCGCGTTTACGACCGACGATCCCACCTTGCCGCCCGGCGAGGACAACCTCGTGGTGCGAGCGGCGCGGAGTTTTTTCGAGGCGATCAAAGAAGAGCCGCAGGTGCGGATTGCGTTGCGGAAAAAAATTCCACACGGCGCCGGACTGGGTGGAGGAAGTAGCGACGCTGCCAGCACGCTGCTCGGATTGAACGAGCTCCACGGCAGTCCGTTGAATCCGGCCCGCCTAACGACTCTGGCGGCCGCGCTCGGATCGGACGTGCCGTTTTTCCTCGCGCAGGGCGCAGCGCGCTGCAGTGGGCGAGGGGAGATCGTGGAGCCGGTCGAGCCGTTGCCGCGATTAAAGCTTCTGCTTTTGAAGCCAGAGTTTGGGGTGCCGACGCCGTGGGCTTATCGGCAATGGCGGGATTCGCGCGAATTGCCCGGCGTCGAGTATGGGCCGCAGCAGATCGGCGACATGACTTTCCAAAACGATCTCGAGCGCCCGGTCTTCGAGAAACATCTTTTCCTCGCGCGGATGAAAGGCTGGTTGCGCGAGCAACCGGAAGTGGCCGCCGCGCTCCTCTCCGGCTCCGGTTCGACCATGTTTGCGGTCTTGCGCGAGGGCGCCAGCGGCTGATGCGCTCGCGGAACGCGCGCGCGCCGCGCTCGATCCGGTGCTCTGGACTGCGCCGCGCATTCGACTCGTTAGCCGAGCAATTGCTCGAGATGGTCGACGCAAATTTGCGACCAGGTCTCGAGATTTTCGCGCCGCTCCAGCAGCTCGGCTCTGGTCAGGAAGGCGAGATTGGTGATCATCGATTCGCGCTTCTGCACCTTCGCCTCCTCGAGCCGGAAAACATGCACGACGCCAAGGTGGACGCGGCCGACTTCGGTCGTGTCGTCGTTTAGAAGCGCGACGATCCGGTCTTCGAACGGGCTCGAAATTTCGACTTCTTCATTCACCTCGCGCTCGACCCCGGCGCGGTAAGCCTGTTCGTCCCAGGCGAAAAGGGATTCGTCCTCGTCGTTCATGTGGCCGCCGATCCCGATCGAGCCTTTCGCGACGAGGCGTTGTTCGCCGGCTTTTTTCCCGCGCACATAATGGAGGACGCGGTCGCCGCAGACGAGGAGGGCGTAAGGAATGATCTGCTTGTGGCTCGGATCGTTCTCGGCCGTCGCCCGGGCGAGAAAATGATTGTTCCCCCGCGCCAGCATGGCGTCGAGGTAACGCTGCGGCTCGAAATTCAGGCCATGGAAGCTGCCGAGTTCGTCGAAAAGACTGCGCTTAACGACCAGGACGTTTTCGTTAGGCGCGCTCATCCTTCGGCGGCGACTAAAACGAAAACGTCGCGCCGACCTGGGGCCCGATCAGGTTCAGACTCGGGTTGGGATCGGTCTGCCCGGCGTTGGAGAGGTGCTGATAGAGCGCGCCGACGTTCACTTTCCAGTGCTCGTTGATCAAGTAATCGACCCCGACCTGGGTGAGAATATTGAAGGTGAAGTCCTGCCCCTGGCCTTGGCGGAACTGATCCGTGCTGTCGATGAAGCCGAGCCCGACACCGCCGGACGCGTAAGGCTGCAAGCGCCAGCCCGGCCGGACGAAGACGTGCCGGAAACCAGCCGAGATGCCGAAGTAACGATTCTCCGGCCCGCGAAAGATCGGCTCGACCATGCCGAGGAGGTAGATCTGGTTGTAGCCGCGAAAGATGCTGTCGTCGTCGCGATTGACTCCCCAGCGCACCCGCGCGGTGAAAAATTGCGCGCCGATTTCGTAGGCGTTTGGGTTTCCGATAAAACTGAGCAGGTAAGCGGTCTCGGTCGCGAACTCGAATTGGGGCACGTCGAATTCATTGTTCGCGAGAATCTTGTCTGCAGGCGCCGGGGCTGCGACTTCTCCAGCCTGAGCGCGACCGGCGAGAAGCAGGACCACTCCAGCGATCAGTGGAAGCAGGCAAAGGGTTCGTTTCATAAAAGGGTCGAAGCATATTTCGCCCTGCTCCAATTGCAATCGAGGCGGCATGTCGTCATGCTGCGGTCATGAAAAAGTTTGCCCTGCTCAGCCTCGTGGTT
Source organism: uncultured Verrucomicrobiae bacterium (assembly GCA_963740715.1). Classification (GTDB taxonomy): domain Bacteria; phylum Verrucomicrobiota; class Verrucomicrobiia; order Chthoniobacterales; family UBA10450; genus Palsa-1392. The sequence continues at coordinate 45,417 of CAVUGD010000016.1, forward strand.
CTATGCGCTGCTCTTCCCGGACTGGTCGCCGCCGCGGACGATGCCGCCCAAATGGCCGACGCCGTCTGGAAAGCGAGTGGCGGGGAAAATTGGCCTAACGTGAAGACGATCGACTTCACCTTTGCCGTCGAAAAAGGCGGCAAGACGCTGGTGTCCGCGGAGCATCACTGGGATGTGGCGGCGCAAACCGATCGGGTGAAATGGAAGGGCAAGGATGTCACGGTCAACCTGGCCGATCCGGCGACGGACGAAGATGGGAAGGCGGCCTATGCGCGCTGGGTGAACGATTCTTATTGGCTGCTCGCGCCGTTGAAATTGAAGGATCGCGGGACTGCAGGTGACGGCCGAAGGTCGCAAGACGATCGATGGCGCGGAACGCGAGGTCTTGCTGTTGAGTTTCGACAAGGTCGGTCTCACGCCGAAGGATCAATACCGGCTCTACATCGATCCCGCGACGAAGCTGCTGGCTTCGTGGGATTACATGCCCGAGCCCGGCAAATCGAAGTCACGCGACTTGGGAAAATTACCAGAAATCCGGCGGCCTGACCTTGGCGACGGAGCACAAGATGGGTGAGGTGGAGATCAAGATTCTGAATCTGAAGGTGACGACTGCGAAGTAGCGTTTGCGGCGGGAGCATCGCGCGATCGCAAGTTGTCATCCCGATCCGCCGAAGGACGGAGAGGGACCTCACAGGCAACGTGCGGTGCCCGATGGCCGAAGCGCGTCGCACATCGCTTGGGAGGTCCTTCGCCGTCTGCGCGGCTCAGGATGACAAATTGGGGACTCGCGCCACGACGCCAGGTCCGGCGGGAGTGGGCTTTCCCAGTCGAATTCGTCCGCAATCCGGAGTCGTGCGGAATGGAGCGCGTGGCGCGGAAGAAGAAGCTCCTCCGCCAGCTCATCAGTCCAGCCAGTCTCGATGAAGCGCAGATACAGCTTCTCGTTAGGCCCGTAAATCTTGTCTCCCACCAGCGGGTGCCCGAGATGGGCCAGGTGGACGCGGATCTGGTGCGTCCGGCCGGTGCGCGGGATAACGCGGACGATCGCGAACTGCTTTTCCTGCCTAACGATTCGCTTTTCGATCCGGAAATCGGTCACCGCCATCAAGCCTTTTTCGTGAATGGTTTGTTTTAGCCAGATGGCGGAAGGGCCATGCTCGCCCTGGCGCGCGAGCGGCGCGTCCACCGTCGTTGCTTCCCAATCCGGCCAGCCGAAGACGATCGCGAGATATTCTTTCTCGATCTGTCGCCGCTCCATCGCGAGACCGAAGCGGCGCGCGGTCTCCCGGTTTTTCGCGATCAAAACCAGGCCGCTCGTCTCGCGATCGAGCCGGTTCACGATCGAAACCTGCCCGCCATTGACCAGCTCAAAGGCGAGCACCTCGCGCAAGGCGGCCCAGAGCGTTGGGGTGCCGTCGGGCTTGCTCGGGTGGATGAGCAGGAAAGGCGGCTTGTCGACCACGAGGTAATCCTCCGTCTCGGCCACGATGCGAAACTTTGGCGGCGTCCTTGCGCGGTCATGGGTCGTAGGTAGATGAGCGGACACCGGCATGATTTCCCTGCAAAAAGTTAGTCGCTATTACGAAGCCGGCGAGCGCTCAGTGCACGCGCTCGAGGAGGTGTCGCTCAATATCGGCCGGCACGAGTTCGTCGCGGTGGTCGGCCCGAGCGGGTGCGGGAAGAGCACGCTCATGCACCTGATCGCCGGTCTCGATCGTCCGACGGCGGGGGAAATCATGGTCGACGGAATCAGCCTAACGACCGCGGGCGACGCGCAGCTGACTGATTTCCGGCGCCGCCAGCTCGGGCTCGTTTTCCAGTTTTTCAATCTCCTTCCGACCATGAACGCGCTCGAGAATGTGAGCCTGCCGCTGCTTTTGCAGGGCGTTTCCCTGGCCGAGAGCGAGGCCCGGGCGCGCGAACTTCTGGAGCTGGTCGGCCTCACGAACCGGGCCACTCATTTCGTCCACCAGCTCAGCGGCGGCGAACAGCAGCGGACGGCAATCGCGCGTGCGCTGGTCCACCGCCCGTCACTCCTCATCGCGGACGAGCCGACGGGTAACCTCGACACCGCCTCCGCCGCGCGCGTCCTCGACTTGCTGCGTCAGATCGCCAACGAAAAGCTCGCGACTCTCATCCTCGTCACCCACAGCGCGGAGGTCGCGGCCGCCGCCTCGCGCCTGATCGAGTTGCGGGACGGGAAAGTCGTCTCCGATCGGCGCTCCGTCACGGATGCGGCGTGAGAGTGTTATCGTCCCCATGCCCATTTACCAACTCGAGCGACGCCAAAACGTGCCGATGTCGCTGCCGGATTGCTGGCGCTTTTTTTCCGATCCGCGCAACCTGAAGAAGATCACGCCGCCCTCGATGAATTTCGTGATCAAGCGCGAGCTGCCGCCGGAAGTTTATCCGGGCCTGATGATCGAATACACCGTTTCGCCCGTGTTCGGCATTCCGCTCACCTGGCTGACCGAAATCGTGCACGTCGATGCGCCGCACCGCTTTGTCGATGAGCAGCGGGTCGGCCCTTACAAGGTCTGGCATCACGAACATTCCTTTCGCGAGCTGCCCGGGGGCGGGACGGAAGTGCACGACCTCGTCACCTACGTGCCGCCGCTCGGGCCCTTCGGCGCGATCCTCAACCAGCTCCTCATCCGTCCGCAGCTCGAGCGGATTTTTGATTACCGTCGGGAGCATCTTCCTGACGGCCTCCGGCCAAGCGACGGCTTGACCCCATCGTCAAAACCGCTTTACCTAACGTCTCACCAAACCGGAAAGGAAGCGCCTTTGGAACTCAAAGATATCAAAGCAATCATCGACCTGATGAAAAAGAACGACCTCTCCGTTTTCGAGATGGAGAAGGACGGCTTCCGTTTGAAGCTGCAAAAAGGAGCCGGCGAACAAACCGTTTTCGCCGCGCCGCCCCTGCCGCAACTAAGTGCCGCGCCCGCAGCCGGCGGGGGAGCGCCTGCGGCCAGTCCGGGTTCCGCCACGAGCGCGCCCCCGGCAAGTGACGCGAGCAAAGAAATCATTTCCCCGATGGTCGGCACCTTTTACCGGGCCGCTTCGCCGGAGTCGCCGCCGTTTGTCGATATCGGCCGGGAAGTGAACGAAGACACCGTCGTCTGCATCATCGAGGCGATGAAAGTGATGAACGAAATCAAGGCCGAGGTCAAAGGCGTGATCGCCGAAGTGGTGGCGGAAAACGGCAAGCCGGTTCAGTTTGGGCAGGCTCTCTTTAAAGTTCGTTAGGCGAGGCCGGCTTGTCATCCCGAGCGGAGCGAGGGACCTCTCATTTGCAACTTGTGATTTCTGAAAACGAGAAAGCGCGGATTCCAACTGCGGGGTCCCTCTCCGCGCTGCGCCGGATCGGGATGACAACCGAGCCGCTCGCTGCCCGTTAGATTTCATGTTTGAAAAAATCCTGATCGCCAACCGCGGAGAGATCGCCTTGCGCGTCATCCGCGCCTGCAAGGAACTCGGCATTCGCACCCTCGCGGTTTATTCCGAGGCGGACGTCGACTCGCTCCACGTGCAGCTGGCTGACGAGTCGATCTGCATCGGCTCCGCGCCCAGTTCCGACAGCTATCTGCGCATCGATCGCATCATGAGCGCGGCCGAAGTCGGCGACGTCGATGCGATTCATCCCGGCTACGGATTCCTGGCCGAGAACGCGCACTTCGCCGAGGTCTGCGAGAGCTGCAAAATCAAATTCATCGGCCCGACGCCGGCCGCGATGCGCATGATGGGGGACAAGAATTCCGCCCGGGCCGCGGCCCGCAAAGCCGGGGTGCCGGTGACACCGGGAAGCGATGGCATCGTCGAAAACGAGGCGGAGGCGATCAAGGTCGCGAAGAAGATCGGCTACCCGCTCATGATCAAGGCGGTCTCCGGCGGCGGCGGTCGTGGCATGCGCGCGGCGCATAACGAAGTGAGCCTGCTCCAGGGATTCCACGGCGCGCGGATGGAGGCGGAGAAAGCTTTCGGAAACGCCGAGGTTTACATCGAGAAGCTGATCATCAACCCGCACCATATCGAGTTTCAGATCGTGGCCGACAACTACGGCAACACCGTGCACCTGGGCGAGCGCGATTGCTCGATCCAGCGGCGCAACCAGAAGGTGATCGAGGAATGTCCCTCGCCGCTGCTGTCATCGGCGCAGCGCAAGCGGATGGGCAACGCCGCGGTCAAGCTCGCGCAATCGGTTGGTTACACGAACGTCGGGACGATGGAGTTTCTGGTCGACCAAAGCGGCGGCTACTACTTCATCGAGATGAACACCCGCATCCAGGTCGAGCATACGATCACGGAAGAGGTTTACGGGTGCGACCTGGTGAAGGAGCAGATTCACATCGCGGCGGGCGACAAACTCTCTCCGCACGTGGCCAAGCCGCTCGCGCGTTCCCACGCCATCCAGTGCCGGATCAACGCCGAGGATCCGGCGCGCAATTTTCAGCCTTCGCCCGGGCGGATTAATTTCTACTACGCGCCCGGTGGCCGCGGGGTGCGGATCGATTCCCATGCCTACACCGGCTACACCGTCCCGCCTAACTATGACTCGATGATCGCGAAAGTGATCGCGGTCGGCGCGACGCGCGAGTCGGCCATCGCCCGGATGCGGCGCGCGCTCGGGGAATATCTCATCACCGGAATCAAGACGACGATCCCGTTCCACAACGCGATCATGCGCAACGCCGATTTCCGGAATGGCCACTACGACACCGGCTTCGTCGATCGGATGATGAACTCGGAAGCGTTCGAGCTGCGGCCGTCCAACGGCAGCCTGCGCGATTGATCGCGCCCGAGGTGGAATCGCTCGCGCGCGGCCGGCTCTACGCCATTCTCGATCTCGGCTACGTCGCGCCGGAAAGAGCGGAATCTGTCGCGGGCGATCTGATTCGCGGCGGAGCCGATCTGATTCAGCTGCGAGGAAAAAAAGAGAGCGTCGAAGCGCTCACCGACCTCGCCGAAAAACTCCACCGCCTAACGAGCAGCGCAGGTGTGCCGCTGATCATTAACGATCATCCCGAAATCGCGCGGGACGTGGCGCTGGAAGGTTTGCACCTCGGCCAGGACGATCTCGCGATCGCGGCCGCGCGCGAAATCGTTGGGCGCGATTGCTGGATCGGGAAATCGACTCACAGCCTGGCCCAGGCGACCGCGGCCGTCGCGGAAGGTCGCCGATTACATCGGCTTCGGTCCGCTCTTTGCCACTCCGACCAAACCCGACTACGCGCCGATCGGGACCGAAGAGATCCGCCGGGTGCACGAGCTGGTGCAGCTTCCGATCTTTTGCATCGGCGGGATCAAGCTGCACAATCTCCCGGCGGTTTTGGCCGCTGGCGCAAAGCGCGTCGTCATCGTATCTGGGCTGCTGCAAAGCGAAGATGTGGCCCACGCCACCCGCGCTGCGAAAGCGCTGCTCACCCAAACCGAAACCTAAATCTCAAAAAACCATGTCTGTTCTCGTAGTTGGATCCATTGCCCTCGACACCGTCAAAACCCCGGTCGAAGAACACGCCGATCAGCTCGGCGGTTCCGCTTCCTACGCCGCGGTCGGCGCCAGCTTTTTTGCTCCGGTCAATCTCGTCGGAGTGGTCGGCGATGATTTTCCAAAATCGGAATTCGATTTCTGGAAATCGCGCAACATCGATCCTTCCGGAGTGCAACAGGTCGCGGGCAAGACGTTCCGCTGGTCGGGCGAATACGCCTGGGATCTCAACACCCGCGAAACAAAATCGGTCGCGCTCAATGTCTTCGAAAATTTCGAGCCCGAGTTGCCGGAGAATTTTCGCGAAACGCAATTTGTGCTCCTGGCCAACATCGCGCCTTCGCTGCAATCCCACGTCCTCGACCAGATGCGCCGGCCGCGTTTTGTCGTGGCCGACACGATGGATCTCTGGATTGAGACGACCCGGAAAGATCTCGACGCGCTCCTCCCGCGGGTCGACCTGCTCATCCTGAACGACAGCGAAGCGCGAATGATGACCGGCGACACCAGCCTGATCCGGGCGGGGCGCGCGCTCCGGCGGATGGGGCCGAAATATGTCGCGGTCAAAAAAGGCGAGCACGGTGCGTTGCTCTTCGGGCCGGACGATTTTTTCAGCTGCGGGGCGTATCCGCTGGAGGACATCCACGACCCGACCGGGGCAGGGGACACCTTCGCGGGCGGCCTGGCCGGATACCTCGCCGGGAAAGGCGACGGCGAAGTGGATTTCGCGCTCCTGCGCCGGGCGGTTATTTTCGGGAGCGTGCTGGCGAGTTTCAACGTCGAGGCCTTTAGCCTCGAGCGGCTGCGTCAGCCTAACGAGCGAGGAAATCGACGAGCGCTACGAGATGTTTCGGTTGATGAGCCAGTTCGAAGTGTTGCCCTAACGAGCGCGTCTCGCGCGGTGGCAGTGTTCCGGGGAGCACGGGCTGCCAGCCCGTCGTTCGGCGCAGGTTGCGCCGAACCCGTGCGTAGAAGCCGGCGCCGAGACTCGCGGACACCCTCGTGCGGAGAAATTGGGCCGGTCGCAGGAGAGCGCTCTCTACGCGCCGACCGAGTAACGTTTTCCTCCCTCTCGCTCCGCGCGGTTGGAGGCAGACTGCCTCCAACGACGGGCTGGCAGCCCGTGCTCCCCGGATTTCTTTGTGCCGCGCCGGGGAGAGTGCTCCTATTGAAAGCCAATGGGAACTTTGCAGCTCGGCGTGAACGTCGACCATATCGCCACTCTCCGGCAGACGCGCTATGCGGCCACGCCGGAATCGAAGAATGCCGAGCCCGATCCGGTCGTGGCGGCAAGCCTCTGCGAGCGGGCCGGGGCGAGCGGGATCACCGCACATCTGCGCGCCGACCGCCGCCATATGCAGGACCGCGATCTGGAGCGGCTCCGCGCCAACATCATGACCAAGCTCAATCTCGAGATGGGCAACACGCCCGAGATCATGGATTTCGCGCTCCGCCTCCAACCCGATGAAGTCTGCCTCGTGCCGGAAAACCGGGCCGAGATCACGACCGAGGGCGGTCTCGATCTCGTTAGGCACGAACGCGAGCTGGCTCCGACGATGAAGCGGCTGCATGCGGCCGGGATTCGGGTCAGTTTGTTTATCGATCCGGAACCGGAGCAGGTCGATGTCGCGGTGCGGCTCGCGACCGATATCGTCGAACTGCACACCGGCGCGCTGGCCAACGCCTTCACCGAAAAGGTCGAACAACAGGAACTCGAGCGGCTGCAGGCGGCCGCGATCCGCGCTTCAAACTTCGGCCTCCAGGTCAATGCCGGGCACGGAATCAATTATCGCAATATCACTCTCATCCATCGCATCCCGCATCTGGTGGAGTTGAACATCGGCCATTCCATCGTGGCGCGGGCCTTGTGGGTCGGGCTCGAAACCGCGGTGAGCGAAATGCTCGCCCTGATGCAAGACTACAAGGGATGAGAATTATCGGCATCGGCATCGACCTGGTCGATTGCGCCCGGATCGAAAATTCGATCGAGCGTTTCGGCGACCGCTTCCTGCATCGCGTCTTTACCGAGGGCGAGATCGCTTATTCCAACTCGATGAAATTTCCCGCGCGCCATTTCGCGGCGCGCTTTGCGGCCAAGGAAGCGCTCTCGAAAGCCTTCGGGACCGGGATCGGAAAGTCGATGGGCTGGCGCGATCTCGACGTGCAGAAGAGAGAAAGCGGCGAGCCATTCGTCGTCCTGAGCGGCGGCGCGGAGAAGATGGCGAACGAACGCGAAGTCGCGCACATCTGGATCAGCCTCAGCCACACCGAAAACAGCGGGATGGCCACGATCATCCTCGAAGCGCACGACCGATGAAGCGGGCGCTGCGCCGCTGGCTCTGCCTAACGATCGCGGTCTTCTGCGTCCTGGCGCCGCTGGCAGCCTCCGCAGCAGGCGACGCCGGCTCCCGAATCGGCCGAAAGCCTTTCCGCCCAGCGCGCCGCGGCCGAACGGAGCAAGATTTACCAGGCTGGAGTGGCCTACACCCATTGGCTCGATGGTGTCGCGCAGCGAAGCGGGAGTGAATTTCTGCAACGCGCGGTGTTCGATCGGGTCACCTGGATGCGTCTGCTGGCCTGCGTCGCTTCGCTCGTCTTGATTGCGGCCTTCACCGGCACTTTTCTCGGAATCGTTAGGCGAAGGGCCGGCGAAATCGAATCGAATGAACAACAATCCTGGCTCGCCCTGGCCGCGGCGGCGGTGCGGAAGCCGCTCGCTCTTCTCGTCTGGGTGATCGGCGGGTTTCTCGCTTTCATGCCGATCGTGTCCGGGATTTCCTCGCGCCGCGACGCGTCTTTTCCTGGCCAATGCGCTGACCGCGATTCTCTACGCCGGGCGCGTCATCGCGGTGCTGTGGCTGATCTTCCAGGCGATCCGCGCGATCGAGAAACGGATGCGCCATTGGGCGCAAAGACCGGGAGCGTCTTGAATAACGTCATCGTCCCGGTCGCCGGGCAGACGCTGCGCCTGGCCGTCCCCTTGCTCGCCGTCATTCTTGCTCCTCCCGCTGCTCGAGCCTGCCCGAGCGCTGGGCCTGGGTCACGCAAAAGGGCTTCGGGATTCTGCTCATCGTTAGTCTGGCCTATCCTCATCATCCGCGGGGTGCGCGCGGTGCAGGTCGCGCTCTGCGCGAGCATCGGCTCGATGTGCCGGATAACTACACCGCGCGCCGCATCTACACCCAGGTCTCGGTCATCCGCAAAATCATCATCTCGGTCGTCGATCATCATCGGGATCGCTTCGATCCTGATGATGTTCGATCCGGTCCGGCAGCTTGGGACGAGCATTCTCGCCTCGGCCGGCATCGCCGGAATCATCCTCGGTTTCGCCGCCCAGAAGACGTTAGGCAATCTTCTCGCCGGGATTCAGATCGCGCTCAGCCAGCCGATCCTGATCGACGATGTCGTCATCGTGGAAGGCGAGTTCGGACGGATCGAAGACATCACGCTCACCTTCGTCAGCGTGCGCACCTGGGACCTGCGCCGGCTGATCGTGCCGATCACTTATTTCATCGAGAAGCCGTTCCAGAATTGGAGCCGCAACTCGGACGCAATTCTCGGCACGATCTTTCTCTATCTCGATTACCAGGTGCCCTTTGGAGAATTGCGCGAGGAACTAAAACGGCTGGTCGAGAAAAACGAGAATTGGGACGGCGAAGTCTGCAAACTGCAGGTGACCGAGACGAAGCCGAGCACGGTCGAAGTGCGGGCGCTGGTGAGCAGCCGGGACGCGGGTAAAAGTTTCGATCTGCGCTGCGAGGTGCGGGAAGGGCTGATCGAATTTCTGCGCAGCCGTTACCCCGAAAGTCTTCCGCATGTGCGCATGACTTTGCAGCGCTTCGACGAAAAATCGGCGAGCCCCGAAGCCCGGCACGGCACGGCGGTGCAAGGGCAGGAACACGAGAGCGGCACTTCCGCGCCGGGACTGGAGAAGGAAAATCGCGATGGACCTGCTCGCTGAGATCGACGTCACCTGTCCGCACTGCGGGGAAGTTTTTCCATTGCAGGTCGACACCTCGCAGGGTGACCAGACGATGATCGAAGATTGCAGCGTCTGTTGCCGTCCGATCACGTTGCAGCTGGAATGCCGTCCGGGCGAAGTCCTGAGCGTGCGCGAGGAAGATTGAACACCTTGCGCGCGCGGACAGAAAATCGTACAAAGGATCACATGTTCCAGAAGGACGCGATCGTGCGGCTCCTGCGCGACAATGATCCCGCGACGGTCGCCCTCCTCAAGGAGCAGCTGATCGAATCCGGGAGCGACGGCGTCGCCGCCTTGCGCGACCTGCTCAATCTCGATGACGAGGCGGTCACGGCGCACGTCCGCGAAGTGCTGGAGAAAATCGAGACCGACGAGGCGCACGACGACATGCTCCTTTGCGCGCATCTGTTTCCGGAGCACGGCGACATCGAGGCGGTCTGGTGGCTTTTGACGCTCTGCTTCGAACCGGAAGCACCGGTGGCCAAACTGCGCCGCAAACTCGACGGCTGGGGACGGCGGCTGCGCTTGCTGGTGGAGAAGGCCAGCTCGAACCGCGAACGGCTGCAGACCCTGACCACTTTCATGGCGGAAGACCTCGGGTTTCGCGGCAACGCCGAGGAATATTACGATCCGAAAAATTCGCTCCTCAGCGATGTGATTGAGACGCGTCTCGGCATCCCGATTTCGCTCGCGATGCTCTATGTCATCATCGGCCGCCGCGCCAACATGCACATCGACGGGATCAATCTCCCGGGGCATTTCATCGCGCGCTACGAGCGGATTTTGTTCGATCCTTTTCACCAGGGGCGAATTCTTTCGCGGCCCGATTGCGAGGCGATCCTGGCCCGGCAACGGCTGAAGACGCAGTCGAGTTATTTCGCGCCCGCCTCGCCGCGGCTGGTCTTGATGCGGATGCTGGCCAACCTGCTTTTCATTTTCGAGCGCTCCGGCGAGAGGCAAAAGCACACGCTCGTCATGAGCTGGCTGAAGGCGCTCGATCGCCCGAAGCTGTAGCCGGGGGCGTTGACCCGGCCAGCGACGGATTCTCCGAGCGAATCGGAGCTACGGTCAGCGCTGGCGACAGGCGCGCTCCAGATCGTTTTGGCGGGCGCGAGCAAGAGTCGCTCTCGCTCTTGCCGCGCATCGGGACGGATGCGCTTTTGCATGCTTGAGCGCGGCGATTTTCCGGCCGCTTTGCTCGAGCGCGTGGACGGCAGCTCCGCGGAGCGAGGCTTCCTGCTCCGCGCAAATATCCAAATCCCGGCCTAACGAGTCGGCAAGGATCTGAAGCGAGGCGGGCGATTGCAGGATGCCGCCGGAAACGACGATCTTTCTTGCCCGGCCAATCGCGGTTTCCAACTGGAAAAGAATCTCCGCCAGGCGATGACAGACGGCCGCGGTCGCGGCATGCAGAAGATCAGCCGCCGTCGTCGCCTGGGTGAGGCCATGGATGACGCCGTCGAGATTCTCCGGCCAGGTCGGAGCGCGTTCGCTGACCCAGAAGGGGAGAATGGTCAGGCCGGCCGAGCTGGCGCCGGCCTGGCGCAGGATTTTCTCGAGCGCTTTGTCGTCGTTAGGCAAACGCAATTCGCGCAGGCACCACTGGCGCAGATTGCCGGCGTTGCTGACCGCGCCGCCGAGGAGCGCGCGGTCGGCATCGACCACGAAACGGAAGAGACCGAAGGGCAACGGCGCGTCGCCCGCCGAAATGGTCCGGACGGCCGCGCTGGTGCCGACATTGATCGCGACGACGCCTTTGGCGGAAGCGCCGGAGCCGAGGTTGCTCGCCGCGCCGTCGCCGATCGCGGGATAAATGGTCAGGTCATCCCGCTCCACTTTGTCGCGCAGGGGATTGAGTTGAGCCCTCGTTAGGCCGCAAACTTCCAGCAGCTCCTCGTCCCAATCCCGGCGCGCAAAATTGTAGAGACCGGTCCCGCTGGCCATGGAGTGGCTGCAGGCGCGGACGTCAAAGATCTGCTCGAAGATCCATTCCGCGGGCGAGACCCAGCGGACGACACGGCGAAAGAGTTTCGGTTGGGTCCGGCGCAGCCAAAGTAGCTTGGCCGGCCAGAAGGAGGCGCGAAGCATGCAGCCGGTCCGTTGCTGGATGGCGCGCTCGTCCAGTTTCTCCCGCAAGCGCGCGGCGTCTTCGCGACAGCGCCCGTCGGCCCAGGTGAAGACCGGGGTGAGCGGCTGCCCGGCGCGGTCGAGCCCGAGCAGGCTGTGCCAGAAACCGGAGCCGCCGACGGACGGTGATCTGCTTTTTCGTTAGGCGGCGGGTTTGCCGGAGACATTTTCGCGTCGCGCGCAGGAGAACCTGCGGATCGAGCTCCGCGCCATGATCCGCGGAATGCCGGACCCGATAGGCCTGGCTGGCGTTGGTCTGCGGAATGCGCTGCGCTTTTTGATCGAAGAGCGCGGTCCGGACGGACGAAGTGCCGAGGTCGAGGGCGAGGACGAGCGGCTCGGTCAGGCGGCGAGGCATGAGCTAATTAAATCGCGTTCCGCTTTAGTTTAAGCTTTAAGTTCGGCGGCGTGGCTCTGAAAATCTTCTCTCTTGTCCGGCGCGCCGCCAGCGCTTCCTCCGATTCATCAGCATGAAGGCCCTTTTTTTAACCAACGAATATCCACCGCACATCTACGGCGGGGCCGGGGTGCACGTCGATTATCTCTCGCGCGAGCTGGCGAAATTGATGGAGGTGGAGGTGCGCTGTTTCGGCGACCAGGAGTCGTTAGGCACGAATCCCGAGGTGCGCGGCTTTGAGCTCGTCGACGGATGATTACACCTGTCCGAAACCGTTGCGCTCGGTCTTCGGCGCGGTCCAGCGCTCGCTCGATTTCAATACCGAAAACATCACCGCCGATCTGGTCCATTGCCATACTTGGTACAGCCATTTTGGCGGGATCCTGGCGAAGTTGAATTACGGGATCCCGCTCGTCATCACGGTGCATTCGCTCGAGCCGCTGCGGCCGTGGAAGCGCGAGCAGCTCGGCGGCGGTTATGATTTCACCGTCTGGCTGGAGAAGACGGCGCTGGAGATGGCGGATGCGGTCATCGCCGTTTCGAACGGGACAAAGGCGGACGTGGAACGGCTCTTCGAAATCAAGCCGGAGCGGCTGCACGTCATCTACAACGGGATCGATCTCGAGGAATATCGCCCGACGGAAAAGACCGACGCGCTGGTTCGTTATGGGATCGATCCGCAGCGGCCTTACCTGCTTTTCGTGGGACGGATCACGCGGCAGAAGGGGATCATTCATCTCGCGCGCGCCATCCCGCACATGGATCCCGGATTTTCAAATCGTCCTCTGCGCCGGCGCGCCGGATACGCCGGAGATCGCGGCCGAGATGAAGGCGGCGGTGAGCGAGGCGCAGGGGAAACGGAGCGACATCATCTGGATCGAGGAGATGGTCGACAAGAAAACCGTGCACCAGCTTTACGCGGGGGCGGCGGTCTTTTGTTGCCCGTCGATTTATGAGCCGTTTGGGATCATCAATCTCGAGGCGATGGCCTGCGAAACGGCGGTGGTGGCGAGCGCGGTCGGCGGAATCAAGGAAGTGGTGGTCGATGGCGAAACCGGATTCCTCGTCCCGGTCGAGCAGATGACGGAGAGCCCGTTTGAGCCGACGAATCCGGAGAAATTTGAGCGCGACCTGGCGGCGCGGATCAACCAGCTGATGGCGGATCCGGAGTTGCAGAAGAAATTCGGGCGCGCGGGGCGGAAACGGGCGGAGGAGAAATTTGGCTGGGGCGCGATCGCGCAGGAAACGAAGCGGCTTTACGAGTCGCTCGTCGCTGAATCGTTAGGCGCTGCGCCCTCGTGAGCGACGGCCGCGCTACCCAGACGAGCGCGCGAGCGTGTATGGTTAGGCAATGTTTGTCGATCGGATCAAGATCTTCGCCAAGGCGGGGGATGGCGGGCGCGGTTGCGTCAGTTTCCGGCGCGAGAAATTCGTGCCCGCGGGGCGGTCCGGACGGCGGCGATGGCGGCAAGGGCGGCGACATCATCCTGCAGGCGGATGAGCATACCGACAACCTGGCCAGCCTCTTTTACGAGCCGTTGATCAAGGCGAAGAAGGGCACCCACGGGATGGGCAAACAGATGCACGGCCGGGGCGCGCAGGATAAGATCGTGAAGGTGCCGGTCGGGACCGTGGTCCACCGGATGAATTCGTTAGGCGATCCCACCGCTTTCACCGATTCGGCCGAGCCGATCGCGCCGTCCCCGGAGACGGAGGCCGGCGGCACGCTCGAACAAATCGCGGACCTGGCCTCAGCCTAACGACGAGTTTATTCTCTGCCATGGCGGCAAGGGCGGGAAAGGAAACGTGCATTTCAAGAGCGCGCGCAACCGCGCCCCGCGCGAGTACACCGAAGGCGAGGAAGGCGAGGAAGGCCATTTCATTCTCGAACTGCGCACGATCGCGGATGCCGGGCTGGTCGGTTATCCGAACGCGGGCAAGTCCACTCTCCTGCGGCGGGTTTCGGCGGCGCACCCGAAGGTGGCGGCGTATCCGTTCACGACTCTGCACCCGATGATCGGGGTGGTGGAGTTCGACGATTACCGCCGTGCGACGGTGGCGGACATTCCCGGGCTTGATCGAAGGGGCGCACCAGAATCTCGGGCTCGGGCACGCCTTTCTCCGGCACATCACGCGCTGCCGTCTGCTCCTCTTCGTCCTCGACATGGCCGGGAGCGAGGGCCGCAACCCGATCGAGGATTTGCAGCACCTGCGGCGCGAGATCGATCTTTACGACCCGCGCCTTTCGCTGCGGCCCGTGGTGGATTGTGGCGAACAAGATGGATTTGCCCGAAGCGGAGGAGAACCTGAGCGCGATGCGCCAGCGGTTCCCTGACCGCGAGATCGTGCCGGTCTCGGCGAAAGAAAATGAGGGGATCGAAGAACTCAAGGAGGCGCTCGACCGGCGGCTGCGAGAGCCGGACTTGGAGAGGGTTACCGATCCGGCGGTTCTTCTTATGCGGAGGCCGTAAGTCGCGGGAAAAGCGATTAGAGTTAGACAAGCGAAGCGAATGCGTTATCAGTTCACGACTTTCTGGCGCAACCACACGGGTGTTCCCCAATAATTATGTCGAAATTGGTCGTCGCAAGTTACTGCACAACTTTCCTGAAATCGGAGATGCTCCACATCTACCGGCAGGTGACCGGCTCTGCGCGACGTGCAGACCTTCGTCATGACGAAGAAGAAGCAGAACACCGATCGGTTTCCTTTTGACGATATCGAGGTCATTCCGGCGCCGCGGCCGAATCCCTTCCGGCATGGCTGGTTGAAGTTCGTCGAGCGCCAGCCGCCGATCGTTTATCGCGGCGAATATCAGCTGCTCGCCAATCTCCTGGAACGCCGCGGGGCGGATTTGATGCACATCTATTTTGGCCACACCGGCGTGCATTTGCTGCCTTTCATCCAGTGCTGGGCGAAGCCCTGCATCGTCTCGTTCCACGGCGCCGATGTGATGCTCAAGGCGGAAAGCCCGGATTACGCGGCGAAGTTGAAGAAGGTTTTTCAATCCGTTCCGCTCGTCCTGGCGCGCTCGCGCTCGCTCGAGCAGCGCCTGATCCGGCTGGGATGCCCGGCGGAAAAGATCCGGATCAACCGGACGGGAATTCCGTTGGCCCAGTTTCCGGTGCTCCGCCGGGAGGCGCCGGTAAACGGGCAATGGAAATTTCTGCAGGCCTGCCGGCTGATTCCGAAAAAAGGCCTAACGACTTGTCTGCGCGCTTTCGCTCTTTTCCACCGGGAAAATCCGCGCGCCGAACTTGCTCATCGCGGGCAAGGGGCCGCTTCAGCCGGTGCTCGAGGCGCTCGCGGTCCAATTGGGCGTGAGCGACCACGTGCATTTCACGGGTTTCCTCTCGCAGAAAGATCTGCTCGATCTCTATCACAGCTGCCACGTCTTTCTGCATCCGAGCGAAATGCCGGCGGATGAAAACCAGGAAGGAATTCCCAATTCCATCCTCGAAGCGATGGCGACCGGCATGCCGGTGCTGGCGACGCGGCACGGCGGCATTCCCGGAAGCAGTCGAAGAAGGACGCTGCGGAGCGCTGGTCGACGAGCGCGATTACCAGGCGCTCGCGGCGGAGATGAAGAAGATCACGCGCACGCCTCATTCGTTTGCGGAAATGGGCTTGCTGGCGAGCGAGTCGGTGGTGGCGAATTTCGAGCAGAGCTCGCACATCGCGCAGTTGGAAGGGCACTATCGCGAAGCGAATGGAGATCGCGCAGGAGGCCGAAGCGCGGGTGCCGGCCAAGGCGCCGGTCGTGGTGCAGCCATTTCAGCAGGAACGTGTCCCGGCCAAGTAGGCGCCGGGAGCCGCTTTTTCGCGGCGAATTTCCCGCGTCGAAAAAAACTCGGGAAAGTCGCTTGTCAGCACTGGCAACATGCTCTTCTGTATGCGCGACGTGAGCGGCCTGATGGCGCACGCTTGTTCCTTGTCGGAGCATGGCGCGCCAAACCGACACCGGTAGAGCCGCTTTCCGAACCCACGCATGGTCCATCGTTATTTTCGTTTATTGCCGCTTTTGCTGGGCGTTTTTCTCGCTTTCGGCAGTCTCGCGCCTCTCGCCGATGCGGCGGAACAGGCGCCCGCGCACGCAGGCCGCGGCCGAGCATCACGAAGCGCTTCCGCTTAAGGCCACGCCGCTTTTCACTTTCGGTAAATTTATCGTCACGAACTCGATGATCGTGACCTGGGTGGTGGCGGCGTTGATTATCTTTTTCGCCCAGCTCGCCACCCGCAAGATCAAGCCGGTTCCGTCCGGGCTACAGAATTTCTGGGAATGGATGGTGGAAGGGCTCTACAACTTCCTCGAGAGCGTGATCGGCACCCATTTGGTGCGCAAAACTTTTTGGTTTTTCGCCACCATTTTCATCTTCATTTTGTTCCTGAACTGGTTCGGGTTAATCCCCGGCGTCGGGACGATCGGGTGGGGACATCGTCGATCCGGTCACCAACGCCTTCCATGTCGATCGCCCGCTGCTCCGCGGCGCGAATGCCGATCTCAATCTGACCGCCGCGATGGCGGTCGTGTTCTTCGCGCTCTGGATTTTCTGGGCCTTCCAGGAAAATGGCGCCGGCGGATTCGTTATTCATCTTTTCGGACCGAAGGGCGATTCCAAGGGCGTCCTGAAGATCCTCATGATCGTCGTCTTCTTCATGGTCGGCTGGCTGGAGATCGTCTCGATTTTGTTCCGGCCGATTTCGCTCAGCTTTCGACTTTACGGGAACGTCTACGCCGGTGAGAACATGCTCGAGGCGATGGCGCATATCGTGCCCGCGCTCTCCTGGCTGATCCCGATCCCGTTTTACTTTATGGAACTGCTGGTGGGCGTGGTGCAGGCGCTGGTCTTCATGTTGTTGACCGCCGTTTTCACCCTCTTGATTGCCCACCACGAACCGGCGCAGGGCGCACACCATTAATAATTTTCGGTGACCGTTGCGGCTGGACCACGGCGGCGCTGAAGCAAACCAACCAAACAGAAAAATATGATATTACCATTACTGGCAGAGATGAGCGGAAGCATTCACGTCGGCCTCGCGGCCCTCGGCGCGGCGATCGGCGTAGGATTGATCGGCATGGGCGCGGCCTCCGCCGTCGGCCGCAATCCTGGCGCGGCGACCCCGATCCTGGTGCAGGCGATTCTCGCGATCGCTTTCGCGGAAGCGATCGTGTTCTACGCTCTTTTCCTCGTCAAATAAGTTGCGGCGCGCCTGAGCCTTCTGGCCCGGGCCGCCAATTTAACGCATGAACATTACACTCCTCGCCGCCGCCGGCGGCTTAGGCGACCTCGTGAGCGAAACGGGAGAAGCTTTTGGTTTCGACCTCAGGATCTTCCTCTCGCAGGTGGTCAGCTTTGTCATCGTCGCGCTGCTCCTGCGGCAATTCGCCTACAAGCCGATCCTCAAGGTGCTGGAAGAGCGCCGGCAGCGGATCGCGGAAGGGCTTCTCAATGCCGAGAAGATCAAACAGCAACTCGCGGAAGCCGAGCAGCGCTACCAGGAAATCCTGGCCAAGGGCAACGGCGAAGCGCAGAAGATGATCGACGAAGCGCGGGCCAGTGCCGGCGTCATCGCCGAGCGCAAACAGCAGGAAGCGATCGTCGGCGGCGGAACAGATCCTGGCCAAGGCGCGGGAAGCGAGCGCGCTCGAGCACGAGCGCACGATGAGCCAGCTCAAGCGCGAGCTTGGCCGGCTCGTCATCGACACGACCGCGAAAGTGACCGGCAAAGTCCTGACCTCGGAAGATCAGCGGCGTTTGCAGGAAGAAGCCAGCCGCCAGGTCGCCTCCTAACGAGCGGATAAACGCGTGAAGATCAGCAAAGACATTCGCCAACTCTCACGCAACCTCGTGCGCGACAGCTACGTCAACGGGGTGCTCGATCGCGAGCGAATCGGCGCGATCGGCCGCGCCATCATGGAAAAGAAGCCGCGCAATTACGCGCAGCTTCTGAAAAACTATCACCGCCTTTTGCGGCTCGAACTGGACAAAAAGAGAGTCACGATCGAGTCGGCCACGGAGCTCGACCCGGAAGCGGGCCGGAAGATCGTGGCGGGCCTGGAAAAAACCCACGGCGCTGGCCTAACGACAAATTTTGTCGTCAACCCGGCGCTCCTCGGCGGCGTCCGTGTCCGCGTCGGGAGCGACGTCTGGGACAGCAGCGTCCGCAACCGACTCGAGCGCCTGCGGCAGAAACTTTAACCTAACGAAAAATCATGAGCAGCATTCTGGAAGAAATCGAATCACAAATCGCGGGGCTGAAAACCTCGACCACCAAGAGCAACGTCGGAGTCGTGCGCGAAGCGGGCGACGGCGTCGCCCGGGTCGAGGGCCTGAGCGAGGTGATGTTGAATGAAATGATCGAATTCCCGAGCGGCGAATTCGGTCTCGCGCTCAACCTCGAGGAAACCGAGGTCGGCGTCATCCTGCTCGGCGACCCGACGAAAGTTTCGGAAGGCGACGAAGTCAAAACCACCGGACGACTGCTCCAGGTGCCGGTCGGCAAAGCATTGTTAGGTCGAGTGGTAAACACGCTCGGTCAGCCGGTCGACAACAAGGGCCCGATCAATACCGAGACGTTTTACCCGGTGGAGAAAATCGCCCCCGGCATCATCAAACGCCGCAGCGTCAACCAGCCGGTGCAGACCGGCATCATGGCGATCGACGCGATGGTTCCGATCGGCCGCGGCCAGCGCGAATTGATCATTGGCGATCGCGCCACCGGCAAGTCGACGATCGCGGTCGACACCATCATCGCCCAGGCGCGCTTGAACAAGGCGGCGGAAGAAGGCCACCTCAAGGATTACCGTCCGCTCTATTCCATCTACGTCGCGATCGGCCAGAAAAATTCCAACGTCGCGCGCACGCTCGCGGTCCTGGAAAAGAACGGCGCGATGCCTTACACCACGATCATTTCCGCGCCCGCTTCGGAGAGCGCGACCAACCAATATCTTGCGCCCTTCGCCGGGGCCGCGATGGGCGAGTGGTTCATGGATAACGGCATGGATGCGCTCATCATTTACGATGATCTTTCCAAGCACGCCGTGGCTTATCGCCAGGTCTCGCTCGTTCTGAAACGGCCGTCGGGTCGCGAAGCTTATCCGGGCGACGTTTTCTATCTCCACTCGCGGCTGCTCGAACGCAGCGCGCGCGTCACGGAAGATGCCGGCGGTGGTTCGCTGACCGCGTTGCCCATCATCGAGACGCAGGCGGGCGACGTTTCGGCTTACATTCCGACCAACGTCATCTCGATCACGGACGGCCAGATCTATCTCGAAACCGATCTTTTCTTCCAGGGTATTCGCCCGGCGATCTCGGTTGGTCTTTCGGTTAGCCGTGTCGGTTCGGCGGCGCAGATCAAGGCGATCAAACAGGTCGCGGGCAAGATCAAGCTCGACCTCGCTCAGTTCCGTGAGCTGGCGGCCTTCGCCCAGTTCGGTTCCGATCTCGATTCCGCGACCAAGGCGCGACTCGATCGCGGTCAGCGGATCGTCGAACTCTTCAAGCAAATCCAATACAACCCGATCTCGGTCGAAGAACAGGTCGCGATTCTTTGGGCGATGCAAAATGGATATCTCGATCCAGTGCCGGTGGACCGGGTGAAGGAATTTCAGACGAAGCTGCAGGATTATCTGCAAACGCGGAAAGAGAGCGTCCTCGCCTCGATCCGGACGAAGAAGGCGATCGACAAGGATTTGGAAGTCGAATTGGCGACGGCGCTGAACGATTTCAAAGCCACCTGGCAATAGCCGCCTAACGACATGGCGAATACGCAAGACATCCGGCGCCGGATCAAATCGATCCGCAACACCGCGCAGATCACGAAGGCGATGCAGATGGTGGCCGCCTCGAAAATGCGCAAGGCGCAGCAGCACGCGCTCGCGGGACGTCCCTATTCGGAGTTGATGAATCGCGTTCTCGTCTCGCTCAAGAGCCGGACCGATCCGCTGCTTCATCCGCTCCTGCAGATTCGCCCGACGAACAAGGAATTGGTCCTCATTATCAGCACCGACAAAGGGCTGGCGGGTGCGTTGAATACCAACATCATGCGGGAGGCGGCTGGCTTCGATCCCGCGAAGACGGTTTATGTCACCGCTGGACGCAAGGCGCGCCAGTTCGTGGCCCGCACCAAGCGAGAGTTGCTGGCGGATTTTGAGCTAAAAGACGCGCCCACCATTCTCGAGACAAAGGCGATCTCGAAATTCTGCGTGGAGAAATTCCTCAGCGGTGAAGTCGACAAAGTGACCGTGCTTTACACTCACTTCGTCAACACCATCAACCAGAAGCCGGTCGCGCAGACCCTCCTTCCGATCGATCGCTTTGCCTTCAGCGCGTCACCGACTGGAGACTCTTCCGACGCGGTCGCGACTGACCCGATGCTGGAGTATACCTTTGAGCCGAGCGCCCAGGCGGTGCTGGATTTCATGCTGCCGTATTACGTGCAGTATGAGGTTTTCCAGATGATTCTCGACGCGCGGGCCTCGGAACATAGCGCGCGCATGGTGGCGATGAAAAACGCGACCGATAACGCGAATCAATTCATCAAGGATCTCACCCTCGAGTACAACAAGATGCGCCAGGCCAGCATCACGACAGAACTCCTGGAGATCGCTACGGCCCAGATGGCCGTGGGTGGTTAAGAGGATCCGCCGCTCGAAAGACAAACGCGCTCTGCGGGGCTGCGGCAAGGCATTAAACGCCTCGCTGTTTCCGCAGCACGAGGCGACTGGGCCCAAGGCGGCAGCAACCGGCGTCTGACGTTTGGAAGCCAAAAAGTAACGGCCGCCCCCTCGCGAGGACGGCCGCCAAGCCAAAGTATTGAGGAGTCTTCTAGTGTCCGCCCGAGCCGGCACGAAGCTGGGCGATGCGCCGCCGCCGCAAGATCTGGGTGATGGCGATGGCCGCAACCAGCCCGACAATCGGAAACAAGGCGCTCATTTCCGGGACCGCAGCCAGCGTCGCCTGGAAAGCGACCGGCAGCACGCCACCCGAGAGCGCGCCGATGGAGATGAAATCGTAGGCGGCGAAGTCTGCAATGTTCACGAAAAGCAGGTTCGACGAAGAGGTGTAAACGCTGCCGATTTGCGTTCCCGCATTTCCGAGACTGGATGAACCGTAGATGACAAAGCTATCGGTGCCCTGCACGCCACCGATCTGCAGTTTCCCGTCGGTGAAGCCTTGGTCGATGATCGAACCGACATCAAACTGAATGAATTGGGTCGGGTACCAGCCATTTCCCTGCAGCTCGTGGGTCGACGGTCCAACGATGCCAAGACCGACGTCGCCACCCTGGTTCTTGTAGTAGAGCCCGAGCGGCGTGTGCGTGGGCCAGCCCACAGTGTAGCCGTTGGCGGTGATTGAATATCCCGAGGAGGTGAAGGTCTTCGAAGTTGAACCGACCGCGCCTTCGGTTCCGCTCGGGTTGAGATTCCAGGTCACCACCGTGGCCCAGGCGGACGAAGCGGCGAAGACGCAGAGAAACGACAGGGTAGCGAGCGATTTTCTGCGGTGATAAGACATGTTTGTTTTCATGGGGCTCGGAGTTGAAATGTTTTATGCGGATTCAACCTTTGATAGCAAGATTTTTCTGATTGGGAGTCGCACTTTTTGTCATATCTGAGACTCATGGTCAATAATTTTTTTGATGTTCACTATTTTTACTCATCGTGCCATAAAATCTATAATTCCCTCGTGACGCCTCGCTACTACGCTATTTCCGGCCGGGGAAACGCGGGAAATTTCGTGAAATCCGCGGCGGTGGCATGGCATTCGCTTGGGGGTGCCAGTGCGACGGAAAAATGTTCTTCGGTTCCCACCTTCGACCCGAACTCACACTTTTTCGGGGCACTCGAGCTGAGCGGTCGACCCCGCCGCCGGTTTCAATCGGCGCTCTAGACCCGCGAGCGACTCCTGCAAAAAGGAAACGGCCGCCTCCCTCAGGAGGGCGGCCGCATCCACCCTAACCCTAACGAAAAGCGGGAGGATTAGCGTTCGCTGATTTCGATCGCCTGAAGCTGGGCGCTGCGGCGCCGGCGCAGGATGTGGGTGAAGCCAATGGCCGCGAGCAAGCTCATGATCGGATAGAGCGCAGCCATTTCCGGCACCGGGGTGAGCGTCATCGAGAACTTGACTCCATCGTTGAAGAAGTGGCAGTCCGGGTCGAGACCGATCGCGATGTCGCCATTGTTCGCGATGTAAGAGGCCAGCGTCTGGAGTTGGGTGCCGGTTAAAGTGTAGGTGTAATTGACGCTGGTGGTGGTGAAGCTCTTATCGGCGAGGAAAGTGTCGCCGGTTCCGGCTTTCACGAGCCATTTCGAGTCGTTGTGATAGCGGGTGCTGATAAAATCGTCGGTCAGATCGACCACCGGGACGCTGTTGGTGGGATCATCGACGAAGGAAGCGACCCCTGGATTGATCGCCGTATCGAGGAGGTGCATGTGGAGAACGTTCGGGTTGGTATCCCAGTTCGAGATATTGGTGAAAGTGAGGCTGGCGCTGGTGATCGCCATCCCGGTCAGGCTGATGTTATCGATCCGCCAGGTGTAAGCGAGATGGTGGTCGAGATCGTTCATGTCCACCGGATTGGGCTGGAAGCTGAGGGTGGTGACGGTGGCTTGGGCGGAGGCGGCCAGGCAAACGGAGGCGAGGAAAGCGCCCAGGGTCGAGGCGGAGGGAACGAGCAGGGCGAGTGGAGCGAAGGCGGCAATTAAGCTTCATGGAAGTTATAATTCTCATAATTGAATCGCAAGGTCCAGAATTATTTTCATGCCAACTATAATTTTCATAACAAATTACTTTTTTTCTTAGGCTGCCTGGCTTAGCAGTCGCCCATGGGGCCGGCCGATGCCTGGGAGGCGCTGGCGGGAAGGGCTTCGGCAACACCGGGCATAGGCATTGCTTTATTACGTGCGCCGCCATGTCTGTTTTTCCGCGAAACGTCCTGATCAAGAAAAAGGTCTTCCAGCGCGCCTTCACTCTGGTGGAGGTGCTGGTCGCCACCGCGGTTCTCGGTGTGCTCGCGGGGAGCTCCATCTGGGCGCTCGTCCAGGCGAACAACTACGCTTCGATTGCGCGTCTCTACACCGGCGCGATGACGGCGGCGCAAAACCAGATCGACGTCGTGATGACGGATGGCCCTTTCAACCCCCAATATACGCCGCCACAGGCGCCGCCCGCTCTCGCGCTCGGAAGCAGCGCGCCGCAGACCGTCACGATCTACACCGAACCGGCGGGCAGCGGCGGCCAGCCACACACCGTCACCGGCCAGATGGTCACGACCGTTTCCAAGATCAACGTTATGGCCAAGGGGACCCTGCCTCTGGACGTCTATTCCGCGACGGTCGTCGTCACCTATACGTTTCGAAGCAAAAACTACCGCGTCCAGCTTCACGCCATGCGGTCTTCCGACGTATGACCCTTTCGCGTGGTAAGAGAAGCGGATCCACGCTCCCGGAGCTGCTCGTTACGGTCGCCATCCTGACTCTTGTCGGCTTGATGGTCTTTCTCGTCCTGAATAGCGGCATGGTTCTTTACGCCAAGAACACCGCCGTCAATTCCGCCCATCAGCAGGCGCGGGCGGGGGTGGACCAGATGCTAGCGAATTTGCACAGCTCGGTCTCCATCCCGCAGTTGATGGACGCCAACCTGCAGCCCGTTCCGGAATTGGATGCCAGCGGCCAGCCGGCTCCGGCTGCCGGGATTTCGTTCCAGACCTTTAATGCCGGACCGTTTCCGGTCGTCCTCGACGCCAGCGCGACTTCCACCTCGGTCGTGCTTCAATGCGGCAGCTACGTGCCCCCGGCCAACGCCCGGCTCAACATCCCGTCGCACGGCATCGAGTTGGATGTGGTTTCCTCGATTCTCCTCGGCGGCAATCGCCAGTTCCTCTTTGCTTCACCCATCGGGACGGATGTGGACGTCGCGGGGAGCGGGATCGAGGGCCAGTCTGGCGTCAGCTACGTGATCACCGCGTTCATCACCACCCGGCTGAGCTACTCCGTCGTCGGCAGCGAGCTGCGTTATTACCCGACGAATAACCTCGCGACCTACAAAGTCGTGACGCGAAACATCATTTCCCCCAAGCCCTTCACCATCCCGATCCTGCCCGGCGGCGGCTTGCAGAACCGTTATGTCGCCGCCGTCAATCTCTCGACCGTCGAGCCCAATTTCACCCAGCGCGGCTACGCCGCGGTCAACATGTTCATCAGCTCGATGATCCCGTTTCGGTGTCGCCTCACCAACATGCAATGAAGACGAAAGCCCTTCGCAATCACTCCGTCGCCGGGAACACTCTCCTGGTCACGGTCATCACCATGGCGATCGTCGGCGTTTTCGTTGAACTGGCCCTGTCTTATACAAATTCCGTCGGGCGCAACGTCCAGCGCAGTCTTCTTCTGCGGCAGGCGACGAACATCGGCGACTCGAGCACAGAGATGGCTTTTGCCGCCTGGCGGGCGATCTGCCGCCAGGACCAGACGAAAGTTTACAAGCGCAGCGACATGGACAGCGAGATTCCGACGCCCACGCCGGGAAATTTCCCTGGGATTTCATCCTACACTCTCTCCAACTACGCGATTTACCCGCTCGATTCCTATTGGAATATCAAGACTGGCGGCACTTCCACGCCCCCACCCATCGCCGGACCGAATCACGGCGACCTGAGCTACTACTACCTCGCCTCTGCCGATGTGGTGGTGCCAACGGTGACTTCAAAAAACCCAACCAGCCTGACGGATAAGGGAAATGTCGTGGCCAAGGTGCGGCGAGTCTTCCAGAAGGAGATTATTTCGCTCTGGCGTTACGCCGCCTTCTACAATGGCGACATGGAAATTCATCCCGGGCCGACGATGAACATCACCGGCGATGTGCACACCAACGGCAGCCTTTATACCGGTCACAATTCGCTCAACCTCGCCGGCAAGACCACTTACACAAAAGACTGGACCATCGGGTTCATGGCGGCGGAAAACACCCATGATGGCCAGACTCCGACCAGCCCTACCTGGACGACCGGCCTGCCGCCCGCTGCCGACCAGGAGCAGCAGCCCTATGGCGTCCATCTCGACGACTACCACGCGCTCATCGATTACACGACGACTCCCACGGCCCTCGATCCCTATCGGTTCCAGAGTCAGGCCGGCATTGTGGTGACGATCGACGCCGCCAACGTCGTCAAAGTCTTTAAGAATGACGGGAGCGCGATCAGCTCTTCCAAGGCGACGGCGGTCAAGAACGCTATCACCACCAACGAAACCCTTACCGATAACCGGGAAGGAGCAACGACAGGAAATGGCACCATCCGAGTCGCCACGCTCGATGTCTGGGCGCTAAAGTCGGCCGTGAACAGTGGCACCTTCGGCTCCGATTGGAACGGGATTATCTACGTCGTCGATACCAGTGCCGACCCCAATGGCGTCACCGCCAAGCGCGCCATCCGGCTCAAGAACGGGGGCACCTTGCCTAACGGCGGCATGACCTTTGTCAGCGGCAACCCCGTCTATATCCAGGGTGACTACAACACCGGCACGACCCTCCTCCTGCAGCCGCTCTCCAACCTCGGCGTGGCCGCGTCTAACACCGTGGTCGGCTATACCGCCAAGCCCTCCGCCGTCGTCGGTGACGCCGTTACCATTCTCTCGAATTCCTGGACCGATGCCGCCTCCGGCACCAACCCCGTGGCCAGCAGCACGACCGTGAACACCGCCATGGTCGCGGGCATTGTCCCTTCCGCCAATGGCAACTACAGCGGCGGGCTGGAAAACTTCCCGCGTTTCCTCGAGAAATGGAACAACAAAAACTTCACCTACTACGGCTCCATGATCCAGCTCTACAACAGCAAGCAGGCGATCGGCATCTGGGGCTCGGCCAACGTCTATGGCGCGCCCAATCGCGCCTGGTTTTTCGATAATAGCTTTATCGCCAGCCCGCCTCCCGGCTTGCTTGCCTCATTTAATTACCGTCGCTCCCGTTGGTACACCCAGTAAGCCTCGCGCCCAACGCCCTGCGAGACCGTCGCCGATGGCACGTCCGCTGCTCTCTATTTCTCGGCTTTCCGCCCGTCAATGATCCTGCATTCTGAAAAAAGGTCGCCGCAATCACTTCGTCGCCAAAGTTCCGGCATGGCGCTGGTCGAAGTGCTCGTCGCTCTTGGCCTCCTCACCCTCATCGTCGTCTCCTCCACCCAGGCCATGATGCAGGCCAACCGCCAGTCCGCCATCATGCGCACCATGACCGCCGCGCGCGGCATCGTGCAGCGCAACATCGATACCGCCCTGACCGTGGGATGGACCTTTAACAACGAGCCCGCCATCCTCGCGGTGACCTCGGCCACAGGGACACCTTTCGATGACGACGCGCCCCCGGCCAGCAACACCGATGGCGTGGTTCAGATCTCCGTCATGGAAGACGGCACCACCACGACCGTCCCCGGCACCTTGTGGCGCATCGTCACCGCAGTCGCTAATTCCGACGGCGCGATTATCCGCAAAGTCACTTTCCGCCTCGACTACAAATATCTCTCCCGAAATTACTCCGTCCAGATGGTGACGCAGCGGGCGATCGACGACTAACGATGAAAACCCTTCGTCCTTCCCATCCCGCGCGGGCTGGCTTCAGCCTGATCGAGCTTCTCGTCGCCATCGTTATTCTCGTCATCGTCGGGCTCATGGTCACCAGTTTTACCGTGACCGAGACCTGGCTCTTCGCCAAGAACACCGCCTTGAATAACTCGCATCGCTCCGCCCGGCGCGCGCTCGACCGGCTGGCGAACGAACTTCAGCAAACTCAGAATCTGCCCACTCTCATCGATGAGACCGGCAACGCGACCGCCGCTGCCTCGGCTGCCGGCCTGCGTTACGATCGGCTCGTCGGCGCTCCCTATAAGATCGAGGATCCGGGCGGTTCGGGTTTCAAGGCGACCGAGACCAAGGTCAAAGTCACCCGCTCGATCGATCCTTTTAATGCCCCGCCCTTGCCCTCGGCCGGCGACGTTCTGCTGATGGATCTGCCAACCGGCGGCACGCTCCGGGCCCGGGCCGCTTCGGTCAAGATCACGAAGACGGATAACTCGAAACAGCTCCAAACCGTGGAACTCACCCTGGCCAGCGCGCTTGGGGTTGATATCCCCTTTGATGCAACCCAGATCAAAGCCGCGCAGATCGTCCACCGCCAGGCCTTCATCGTCGTGCCTAACGGCGCCCGCAACGAGCTGCGCTATTACCAAGACTTCGAACCGATGCCGGTTTTGGATGATCCGACGCAATACGTCCTTATTACACCCGATATCAGCACCGTGAAGCTGCCCGATGGCACACGCCGCGATGTCACCCCGTTTTCGATCGATGACAGCACCGGTGACAAACTCGTCAAAGCCAGTCTCCGGATGCAGGCGAGGGAATACGTCTATTCCCTGGCCAGCAAACAGGCCAACTCCTTTAACACCTTTGTCCAGATGGATATCACCCTGCCGTCCCGTCTCCGGCCGAAAAGCTAGGCTATGAAAAAGTCCCGACTAACCCGCCCAAGTTCACCGGTTTCCTTACGGCGGCGCTCCGCCGAGGGAAGCACCCTGCTCCTTGTCCTGGCTGCCATCGCGGTCGTTTCTGTTTTTGTCGGCGTCGCCCTCACTGGCACCGGTGAAACCGCCCGCCTCAGCGCGCGCGCCCGGAATTATGTCAATGTCGAGAAAGCAGCCGAAGGCGCGATCGAATACGGCTTTGGAATTTGGAAAGCCCGCATCCTCGCCAAATCCAGCCCGCTCACCCAGGCGGAGTTGAATGCCAAGCCGCTCACCGGCCCGACTTTTCCTAACTTGTCCTACGGGACAGTGGCCGAGAACGGCCCGCTCAAGATCACCGCGACCGATGAATACGGTGCTCCCGCCACCACTCCTACCCGCGTCTACATGAACCTGCCGGCTTATCCGGGCTACAAGGGATTCTCCTATGGTTACATCGTCAGCACCAAGCTGCGACAGACCAGCGGTTACGGCGTCGGCTCCGTCGCCGGGGTGAAACGCCAGGTCCAGTATGTCGAAGTGCCGATCTTTCAGTCGATGTTCTTCTTCGAGCACGATCTCACCATCGCGCAGCCGGCCCAGATGATCGTCGGCGGCCTCATCCATACCAACTCCGATCTCTATCTCAATGGCTCGACCATCGGCTCGCTCACGATCAGCGGCGACGCGTCCTATTCCGGCAGCTATTCCGAAACCAAGGACGCACCTTATATCAGCACCTGGAGTCCCGTGGACCCCTTCCGCCAAGCTCGCGCCCGATTACAATGCCGGCGGCAAAACCGTCCAGCTTTCCCAGGTCTCGCGCTTCGAGCCCTTCGGCGACAAACCTTCCGCCGTCCTCGACCCGGCCCCGACGACCGACTCCAGTGGCAACCCGATCGCCCCGCAGGATACGGATAACAATCCTAACAACGATAGCTTCCGCGAATTGATCGAGCCGCCCGTTCTTGGCTATACCGACCCGCCCGAGATCGCGCAGCGCCGTCTTTATAACAAGGCGGGGATCGTGATCGAAATTATCGGCCCCCTCACCGTCGTGCGCGCGCAAAACGGGACCAGCCTGGATGCCAAAAGCATCACCGCACTGCAAGCCGCGGTCACCGGCAAGACGACCATCTGGGACCAGCGCGAAGGCAAGAATGTCACCGTCGACAATCTCGACATGTCGAAGGTCACCTCCACCATCGACTCCAAGGGGGTGAAGAACTTCAACGGTGTCCTTTACGTGCACGACATCACCCCGAGCCTGCTCGATCCGAAACGTCGAAGACCGTCCGTCTCCAGAATGGCGGCACCCTGCCCGACGGCGGCCTTACCATCGCGAGCCAGAATCCGGTTTATATCCAGGGCGACTATAACACCGGCACTACGACCAACCCGAACGTCGTCCCGGCCAACGCCACCGGTAACCCGAGTAACACCGACTCCTCGGTCGCGCCCGGTTATACCGCGCAGCCATCCGCAGTCATCTCGGACGCGGTCATGCTTCTCTCCAACAACTGGAACGATTCCAACTCTTCCCTCGCCCTCGGCAGCCGGATCGCGAGTAACACCACTTACAACACCGCCATCATGTCGGGCTTCATGCCTTCCGGCTTTAAGCCCACCACCGGGGCGCAATACGGTTATTCCGGCGGCGCGATTAACTTCCCGCGTTTCCTCGAGAAGTGGACCGGCAAGAGTCTCACTTACTACGGCTCCATGGTGGAACTTTTCCAAAGCAAAGTCTTCACCGGCGAATGGGACACCGGCAATATCTATAACCCGCCCAACCGCCGCTGGAACTACGACACCATGTTCAGTGAGACGCCGCCGCCCGGTGCGGTCGACGCCGTCGTCATCGCCCGCGGCAGCTGGGCGAAGTTCTAACACCAACTCATGAAAGCGCTCCATCTCTCCGCTCTTCTCTGCACCGGACTCACGCTCTCCGCCGGCGCGATCGATCTTACCCCGCATTATATCTCCCACATGACCGAAGGCGTGGTCGTGCGGCGCCCTTACTTCGCCGACGGCGGGAAGAAATATGGGATCAAGCTCGACGCCGAAACCAGCCTCACGGCCTACGAAGGCGGGGCCATGTTCCGGTTCGAGAAATTTCCCGAAGCCACCATGCGCCTGCGCTCGTCCACCGTTCCGGCCCAAACTGGTTTTGCGCCTGAGACCTTCGAGCTTTACCGGCAGGCGGCGCTCGCCCTCCTGCCTCCGGGCGTGACCGCAGTCGAGATTATCGGGAACGAGGCGGATGCCTATCCCATCAACGGCTGGAGCAGCTTGCGCCTCACTTTTTCCTATCGCGCGAACAACTTCGTTCGCCGGCAGAGCGTCACCTTCCTCAACCTCAAGCCGAACGAGCAGATCGTCATCCAGACGGCGGCGAGTGAGAACAATTTCGAGGAAGTCACGGCCCGCGCTTTCAACATCATCCGGCGCTGGCACGAAATCGTGCCCGAGGAAGAACAGCCTTACAGCTGATCCGGCGTCCGGCGCTCGCGGCAGGAGTTATCCCGTATTTTTCAACCCGCCGGAGATGCCGTTGATCGTGAGCTCGATCGCGGCCCGGGCGTTTTCCTCCTCGGCTTTCTTCAGTTTGCCGCTGCGCAAACGGCGCAGGAGATCGACCTGGAGATAATTCAGCGGATCGATGTAGGGATTGCGCAGCTCGACCGAGTTGAGCAGGACCGGTTCGCGGCCGAGGAGTTGTTTCTTCCCGGTGATGGCGAGGATGGCTTTCTCGGTGCGAAGGAATTCGTCGCCTAACAAGTGGAGGATGCGTTCCCGGATCTCCTTGTCCTGGACTAACGAGGAATAGACCCGCGCGATCCCCATGTCGGCTTTGCGCATGGTCAGCTCGGCGTTGTCGATCAGCGTCTGGAAGAACGGCCACGAGGCGTGCATCTCGCGCAGGAGACGTTTTCCTTTTGGCCCTTCCGCCAGCAATGTTTCCAGCGCCGTGCCGAGCCCATACCAGCCGGGGAAATTGAACCGGCTTTGCATCCAGGAAAAGACCCACGGGATCGCCCGCAGGTCGGCCACAGTCTGCGTCGCGCTTGCGATAACTCGGGCGCGAGCCGAAGCGCAGGTCGCCGATGAGATCGATCGGGGTCGCCTGCCGCCAGAACTCGAGGAATTGCGGATCGGCCACCGTGGTTTGGTAGGCGGCGACGCTCGTCTCGCTCATCCGCGCCATCGCTTCGGTCCAACTCTCCGGCACCTGCGCCGGCTTTTGCGCGGCGTGGCTGCCGAGCAGGACGCCGTAGGTCATTTGCTCGAGCACGCGATGCGCGAGGTCGGGATCGTGGTAGCGGGTCGATAACACTTCGCCCTGTTCCGTCACCCGGATGCTTCCGTCGCGCAGCCCGACCGGCTGGGCGAGGATCGCTTTCGCGGCCGGGCCGCCGCCGCGCGCGATGCTCCCGCCGCGGCCGTGGAAGAGCGTGATCCGCAACTTCTTCGCGCTCGCGACCGCGGCGATTTCTTCCTGCGCGCGGTAGAGCGCCCAATTCGCCGCGAGATAGCCGCAGTCCTTGTTGCTGTCGGAATAGCCGAGCATGACGTGCTGATGCCGGCCCTGTTTTTTCAGGAGCGCGGCGTATTCCGGTTGCTCCACCAGCTCGGCGAGAATGCCGGGGGCGCCGTTGAGATCGTCGAGCGTTTCGAAGAGCGGCGCGATCGGCATCGTCGCGCCGGCCAGTCGCATCAGCAGCTGCACCTCGAGCAGGTCCGACACCTCGGTCGTCATGCTCACGATGTAAATCCCGAGCGCTTCCGGCCCGAACTTTCTCGCGGTCAATGCCGCCAGCCGCAGCGGCTCGAGCACGTGCCGCGTCGCCGGCGAAAATTCCACCAGCGCCATGAGGGCGAGGGGACGCGCCCCCGCGATCGCGTGGGAGAGCAGGCTGCGCTTTTCCGTTTCGCTCAGCTTCGCATAACCCGGCCGCCCGCTGATCTCGGCGATGGCGGATTGGTGCGCGGCGGAATGCTGCCGCAGATCGAGCCGCGCCACGTGCAGGCCAAAGGTATCGAGCCGCTGGATCGTGGTTTGCAATTCCCCCTCGGCCAGGATCGCGCCCCGGCCTTCCTCGAGACTCTCGCGGATCACTTCCAGCAGCTCGCGCATCGCGCTGGCCTGGAGAAAGGCGGCGTCCTCCACCGCTTCGCTCGCGAGACTTTTCTCGTCGCCGATTTCGGCCAGGCCGCGCCCGACCTGCCCGCGCAGGACATTGAGCAGCAGCCGATACGGCTCGTGCGGATAACGCTGGCTCATTTGCCGCACCTGCTTCGAGAAATTCCGGTTCTCTTTCACAAACCGCCGCACCGCCGGCGAGATCAGCGCGCGCTTATCCGAGACGCTGATCGACCACGAGAGCTCGCGCGCCTGTTGCAGAAGTTTGTTCAACGCCAGTTGCCGATGCAGCAACAGCACCTCGGCCGTGACCGCGGGCGTGACATTGGGATTGCCGTCGCGATCGCCCCCGATCCAGGAACCGAAAGTGAGCCAGCGCGCCGGCGGCCGGACCTTCGGATAATGCCGGCGCAGCGCGCGCAACATATCGTTCTGCAGGCGCGGCAGGGCGTCGAAGAGCGTGGTGTCGAAATACCAAAGCCCGGTCCGCGCTTCATCCGTCACCTCCGGGCGCGCCACCCGGCTGCGATCCGTCAGCCAGAGCGAAACGATCTCGCGTTCCACCCGCGCCGGATCGGGCGCCTCGCCCTGCAGCTCGGGCGAATCGCGCTCGCGCAGGATCTCCGCCATCCGCCGCAGCTTGGTCAGGAGCGTGCGGCGTTTCGATTCCGTCGGATGCGCGGTGAAGACCAGCTCGATGCTGAGCCGATCGAGCAGCGCCTGCATCTGCGCCGTGGAAACGCCCTTGTCCTTCAGCTCCTTGATCGCCGCCTCGATCGATTCGCGGATCGGCTCGCCCGCGCGGCGACCCTCCTCATCGGCCTGCGCGGCCCGGCGCCGGCGCAGCAGCATGACCCGGAAATTTTCCTCGGCCAGGTTCACCAGCTCGAAATAGAGAGTGAACGCCATCGCCTGGTGGATGGCCGCCTCCGGGCTGAGACGCGCGACCGTTTTCGCGAGCTGCGCCGGCCGCGCTCGGCGTCGCCCTTGCGGCTCGCCTTGGCCAGGGTGCGGAGCTTCTCCACCGTGCGGAAAGTCGCCTGGCCTTCCAGTTGCGAGATCACCCGCCCAAGGGCGTCGCCCAGGAAACGAATCTCCGAGCGCAGCGGCGAGAGATTCTTCAGCGCGGCAGAGGGCGAGCGAGTGGTGCGAGCAGGCATGCGAACGACGGTGACGAAACGACCGCAACAATGCGCCCCGCGCGGCCACACGAAAGCGAAAAAGCTCCGCGAGATGCTCTTTTTCGGGCCGGCGGATCTCGGGAGAAAAGAAACGGCCGTCTTCCGCGCGGGAAGACGGCCGCCAAACAAACGCAATAGAAAATGCTTAGCTATCTTCCCTGAGGCGGCCGGCGCGCCGGCGCAGCAGATGAGTGCAGCCGATCGCGGCCGCCAGCCCGATGATCGGGAACAACGCGCCGGCTTCCGGCACGGGCGACATATTGTTCACCAGCGCCCATTCTTCAAAACCGCCTTCGGTCGTTCCATCGGCGGAGACCTGATCGCCGAAGCGGGTATACATGTAGATGAAATCCGTCGCCGCCGTGCCCGCGAAAGCCGCCACCGGGATGTAGGCATACATGTCGCCCGAGCCGCTGCCGTTGTTCCGTGAGGCATCGAGCAGCACATAGCTGTCACCCGCGCCATCGAGGCTCCAGCGCAACGTGCCCAGGGAGGCGAGATCCGTCGTCGTCTTGCTCCCGACTGGCGAGCTGTAAAACACCAGTTGATCGAGCGAGATGAGCGACTTGCTGCCGCCCGGCTCGTTCACATCGAGGAGCAGTTTGAAATACTGACCGCCATTCAGGGTCACCGTGGTCGCCTGCAGATCGGAGAACTGGATGTCATGGGTCCAGATCCCGGCCTTGTCGTCAAACGGGGTGCCGCCCGAGGTGTTGTAACCCTGTTCACTCCCGTCGGCCTGCACGCGGAGAAACGGGGCGATCACGCCCGTGCCGGTCGGTTGCTGTGAGGTCCAGTCAAACTGAGCGCCATTGGCCGTGCCCGTATTGGCATTGACCAGATCGATGACCGACGCGTTCGCCATTGTGCCGAGGATTGAGACCCCGGCCGCCATGAACAACGCTGCCATTTTCTGCGAGACTTGAATTTTCATCATCAGATTAATTGTTTCTTGCTGCGCGAGATTCCAGCCTCGTAAAAACCATAATTCCAATAATTGAGACTCGCTGTAAACAGATTTCTTCTCCGGCCGGGCGCCGGGTGAGATTTTTCTGCCGCTTTTCCCGGGGGAGGGGAGACTCGTGCCAGGTATTTTCGTTCCGGCGCTTCGCTTGGCACGACATTCGCTGGGGCATGCCGTCGAGGCCTTCTACAAGCATTTTCCGTTTTTCCGGAGCCGATTTTGACGCCGGAGGCGTGTGAGATATTAGCCCCGGGCTTCAGCCCGGGGTTTGCGTCCCAAAAACAGCCGAGCCCCGGAGGGGCGGCAGAATCCTTGGCAAACACGCAATTTCTGTCGCCCCGGCCGGGGCTACTGGTCTCAAGAACCAAGTAACCCCGGGCTCACGCCCGGGGCTAATTTCTTTCACGCCCCTGGCGTTCTCAAACGGCCACGGGATTCTTTGCGATGCCCCCGGACGATCCGTTCGTTAGGCTGGCCGGAGCGCCTTTTCGCCGACTTTTTAAGTTTCCCGGTGGAATACCACCTGCTGAACCCTACCGCGGCATCGCCCGCGACCGGCCACGGACGCGGGCATCGCCCTTATGAGCCGTCGCAACTCCACCCGCAAAATGGATTCCTCGCTTCGGCGAGCCGAGCGTTTTTACCTGCGGGCTCTTCTCGTGGTGCTGGCCGGGGTGATCCTTCTCGTCGCAGGGTGTTGGATGGGTTCCCGCGTCTATCATCGCTGGCAGGAACACCGCTTCATGCGCCAGGCTCATGCCGCTTTTGAGAAAGGCGACCTGCGCTGGGCCGCGCTCGCCGCGCAACGCGCCCTGGCCGCTTCTCCCGACAGCATCGACGCCTGCCGCACCCTCGCGGACATTTACGACCGGCAAAAAAACCAGGAAGCCGTCCGCTGGCGCCAGAAGGTTCTGGAGTTGGCTCCCGACTCTCTCCCGGACGTCGCCGCCCTGGCCGAGACCGCGCTTCGCTCGCAGCTCCCGCTGCTGGCGGCGGAAGTTTTGGACCGCGTCCCCGAGGAGAAACGCAACTTCGCGCCCTACCAAACCGCCGCCGCCCACCTCGCGCTCGCCCGGCGCGAAGAGACAGTCGCCTTGGAGCATCTCGCCGCCGCCGCCCGGCTCGCGGCCGCCGATTCCGATCGCCAGCTCGAGCTCGCGCGATGGGAACTCGCCGCCCAGCGATCCCGCCCACCGCGAGCACGGTCGCGTCCTGGCCAGGGAGCTGGTGAACGATCCGCAGGTCGCCATGGCGGCCCGCGAAATCCTCCTCGACGACGCCCTCCGGCGCGGAGACGCCGGCGAAGGCCTGCCCGTCGCCCGTCAGATCCTGGCTGCTACGGCGACCCCGTTTCGGCTGCGCCTCAAAGCCCTCGAAGCGATGCGCAAATTCAAAGACCCCGATTTCATTTCCACCCTGGCCCAGTTCCAAAACGAAGCCGCCGGCGCACCGGAAAAAGTCCGGCGCTCTCATTCGCTGGCTCAATGGCCAGACCATGGCCCTCGTCGCGCTTCGACTGGAGCCGGCAACTGCCCCCGGCCATCCTGGAGAAACTGGCCGTCCAAGCCGCGCTGGCCGATTCCTGTGTCCTGCTGAGCGATTGGG
The DNA here is from genome assembly GCA_963740715.1 of uncultured Verrucomicrobiae bacterium. Taxonomy (GTDB): domain Bacteria; phylum Verrucomicrobiota; class Verrucomicrobiia; order Chthoniobacterales; family UBA10450; genus Palsa-1392. The sequence goes on from CAVUGD010000016.1 coordinate 80,798, forward strand.
CGGCCCTCGATCGGCTCCTGAAAAACAACTGCTGGTCCGCCGCCAAGCCCCTCCGGCTTGCCCTGAAATCGAAAGTCGCGCGCGAGACCGGCGACGCCCCTGCGACCGAGCAAAACTGGACCGCCGCGCTCGAGGCGGCCGGCACCAATCCGGCGCAACTCGAACTCCTGCACGGCCTCGCCACCCGCTGGAAATGGAGCGAGAAAAGCGCCGCCGTGCTTTGGCAACAGGTCGACCAGCCGCGCACCCAGTGGACGGCCCTGCGCGCCCTCTTCCAGCTCTACCGCGACGAGCGCGACACCCGCGGCCTTTACCGCGCCCTCCTGCGCTGGACCCAGCTCAAGCCCGACGACCGCGCGGTGCAGAACAACGTCGCCCAGCTTTCCCTCCTCCTCGGCACCGACATCGCCAGGGCGCGCGACGCCGCCCGCCAGCTCCACCAGCAGGAGCCGGCAAACCCGGCCTATGCCTCCACCTACGCCTTTGCCCTCTACCGGGCGGGCGACACCGCGGGAGCGCTCCAAGTCATGCAACGCCTCTCGCCCACGCAACTCGACGACCCGCCCATCGCGCTCTACTACGGCATCATCCTCGCCGGCAGCAACCGGCGGCCCGAAGCCACGCGCTACCTCGACCTGAGCGCGAAAGCCGCCCTCCTGCCCGAGGAAGAAACCTTGCGCAGCCAGGCCGCGAACCAAATCGCCCGCCGCTAACGAGCCGTCGCCATTGCGGGCGGCGAGCGGCTGGAAGGAAACGTGCGCCGGAGAATTGGTCAGCCCACCGCCTAACGGAGGAAGCAAATTCGGCGTGGGCTGGAAAAACGCTTTACCCAGGCGCGGCGATCTGTCAAAAGTCCGCAAACAATGTTCCGGCTCCCCAACGATTGCCGCGGTGTAACTGTGTTAGACGGAAGACGGAATTATCAGGTCTAATTTTCGTTGGCCCCTATGCGTGCGTTCCTGAAAACGAAAGCTGGCCGAGTCGCTTTCTCCGCGATCGTAATGATCTCTGGTGTTTTTAGCATTTACGGCTTCATCGATTTGGTGCGTGAGAAGCATGTGCGCTTCATTGATCAGGACCTTGGCGCGGCACTGGCCGAGTCGCAAAAGCTGCCGCCTGGATTTGCCCAGGCCGAGGATTACCTCCGAAGGCTGAAAGCGATCAAGACTGCATATGCGCCACCGGAGATGCAGCAAGCACTCTTCGACTACATCGCCGCATACGAAAAGGCTCTAATCGCGATGGAAGCTGGCCGCGACGTGCCACCGGACCACGCTAAAGCGATGATCGAGGCGAAAGAGAGACTTGTCGCCGCTGAGCAAAAGTATAACTGAAACCTAACCATGCGATGAGCTGACCACGAGCCGCCGTACGACCTCGCTTTTCGTGACTGCTTTCCCTTCACCGGCTGCAATGCGCGCTCCCGCTCGCGGCAGCTCATTTTGTTCTCGTTAGGCGACTTCTACACGCATCCTGTGGGC
>CAVUGD010000017.1:0-83194 GCA_963740715.1 uncultured Verrucomicrobiae bacterium
CAAGACGGTCATGCCGAATGCCAACCGCATCGTCGGCGGAGCGCCCCTCGGCAGTTTCCCGATGTCGATGCCGGTGAGCAATCCGTCGTCCGCCCCGACCGGGCCGCGCAAGATTTCGTTAGGCGGGAATGGCGCCATCGCGGTCGCAGCGAAACCGGATGCGGGCAGTCCAGTGGCGGAACGCACCATCACCCTGCAACTGGCCGACCTGGTCGAGCAGATGCCGGCGGGCGTTCTGCAACCGACCCCGGTCGATCCGGAAAAGCGGGTCATTTTCAAGGCCTCCGAACTCGAGCGCGGGATGTCGAGCGGTCGGCCGACGGTTTCGCTCCGGTCCATTTTCCAACAGGCGCCGGACTTTTTCGTGACCGATGTGGCGGCGGATGACGCCCGCGAAGTGGTGCTGCCCTTCGGCAAAGTGCTGGAGCAATTTACCGCCTTCCAGGTCCGCCCCGACCAGGTGGCCGACGAAGCGGTGCCGCAGCTCGAAACGCCTTTCCTGAAAATGACGCAGGAGGACGGCAAGCGCTTTGGAAAAGCGTCCGCGCCCATCCCGGCGCCCACGCCCGTCGCCCCGGCGGCGATGGCAGCGGAACCTGCGCCTGTCGCAGAGGCCGCGCCTGCACCAGCGCCCGCGCCTGTTGCCGCTGCGCCTGCCGCGCCGGAGGCGCCGAAGGCAACTCGTGCGATCCGGCTCCCCGTGCCTAACGACGTCAAACCGGCCGCGGCGGCAGCTTCTGCTCCCGCGCCGCTCAAAATTTCACCGAACGGAATGGGCGTGCCCGCCACTGAGAGAGTTCCAGCCTCAAGTGGGCCGTCCGTTCCTACCCCTTTACCGTCGCCCTTCGCGCCGCCTCCGCCGATGCGGATCCCGTTCAAGGTCAGCCCGCCCTCGAACGATCTGCGCGAACCGGCCCGCCGGCCCGCCACCACGGCGCTGCCCAAACCGGCCGTGGTCGACTTCTCGCCGGATGGACCGCGCGTCCGTCTGCCCTTGCGCAACGTCCTGCGCGGCATTTCGCCTTTCCAGTTATCCGGTCCGATCGACACGGTGCCGGAGACGGCCACGATCGAGATCCCGTATTCGATCGTCGAGCCGCAGTTGTCGTTAGGCCGGATCGCGGTCTCGCCGGCGCAATTCCAGGCCGCCTTGCCGGAAGAATACCGGGCGCTGTTCAAGCTCGAGGAAACCGAGCAGCCGGTCATCCTGCCACTTCAGGAAGTGCTGCAGAATTTGCCTCACGAGAGCCTCCAGCTCCGGGGCGACCAGGAGGAAATCGTCCTCACGGAAACTTTCGAGACGCCTTTCAGCACCAAGGCCGCGGAAGACGCGGCCCGGATGAAAGTGTCGTCCGGCCCGATCGCGAAGCCGGCGCTGCACGGCATCGACGCGAGCGTGGAGGAAGTGGTGGCCGCGATCGCGGAACCGAGCCCGGCTCCGGCCGCGGCAGAGACGATCGCGGAAGTGGCGCCAGCGGCGCCGGCGGCCCGGAGCGCGCTCCAGGTTGTTTTCGATACCGACGAAACGCTCGACGCCAAAACGATCGTCGCCCACGCCAGCAAACTGCCGGGCGTGCTCGCCTGCGCGGTCGTGTTCTCCGACGGGCTCAGCCTGGCCGGGAACATTCCGGCCGAGTACCAGACCGAGGCGCTCTGCGCTCTCGCGCCCTCGATCATGAAACGGATCAACGACCAGATGGTCGGGGCCACTCTCGGGCCGCTCAACGGGATCACTCTCTACTGCGCGAAGACGCCGGTCAGCTTTTTCGCCCACGGAAACATTTGCCTCGCCGCTCTCCATTCGGCCGGGGAGATCGCCTCCGAAGTCCGTGCCCGCCTCAGTTGTGCGGCGCGGGAGCTCGCCGAGACGTATGCCCAGCCTGCCTAACGCCTAACAAATAACATGTCCATCATCAATTACGCCAGTCGCGAGATCCAGTTCAAGATCGTCTACTACGGGCCCGCGCTCTGCGGCAAGACGACCAACCTCGCCTACATCCACGAGCGCATCAGCCCGGCCAACCGGGGCGACCTCGTCTCGCTCGCGACCGCGGCCGACCGCACCCTCTTCTTCGATTTTCTGCCGCTCAACGCGGTCGTGATCAAGGGCTTCGTGACCAAATTCCAGCTCTACACCGTGCCCGGCCAGGTGATCTACAACGCCACCCGCCAGCTCGTTCTGCGCAGCGTCGACGGGGTCGTCTTCGTGGCCGATTCGCAGTGGGAGAAGATGGAGGAAAACGTCGAGAGCTTTAAAAATCTCGAGGAAAACCTGGCCCAGCAGAATCTCTCGATCGACGAGATTCCCTACGTCCTGCAGTACAACAAGCGCGACCTGAACAACGTCGCGCCGATCAATTATCTCGAGTTCCTTTTGAACAATCGCAAGAAGCGCGCGCAGAGTTTCGAGGTCGTCTCGAGCACGGGGCAGAACGTTTTCGCCTCGCTCAACGCCGTCTCGCAAATGCTCCTGCACAAGTTCAGCAAACAGGGCGATGGCGCTGCCAACGGCGCGGCCGCACCGGTCGCCGTCCCGGTCGAACCAACCCCCGCGCCGAAACTCGCGATCCAATCCTAAATCATGAACTGCATCCCGGCCCTAACGATCGAAAACGTCGCCAACCTCGACGGCATCCTGGCCGATTTCCTGACGAAATCGGACGCGGAGCTGACCGTCGTGATCGACCGCGGCGGCAACGTCATCTCACAATATGGCGATGTCGCGGTCATGGACGTGACGATCATCGCGGCCCTCGCCGCGGGGTCGTTTGCCGCGACCAAGGAACTGGCGCGCCGGATCGGCGAGGTCGAGTTCAACGCGCTCTATCACCAGGGCAACGGGAGCCACATTTTCATGAACTCGGTCGATGACGACACGATCATGATCACGGTTTTCGGACCGCGCACGACGGTCGGTCTGGTCCGCTTTTATTCCACGGCCACGGCCACGGCGGTCTCGGAGCTGTTGAAATCTTTCGACCGCAGCGGCGCCCAGGGTTTTAGTTTCGACGCCGCGGATGTCAGCGCGACGGTCTTTCTGGATCGTTAGGCGTTTTCAGTTTTTCCGTAGCCGCTTTTAGTGCCGGAGGCATCTTAGATATTAGCCCCGGGCTTCAGCCCGGGGTTTTGCGTCCAGAAAACAGCTGAGCCCCGGAGGGGCGGCAGAATCCCTGGAAACACGCAATTTCTGTCGCCCCTGCCGGGGCTACTCTTTCCTAAATCAACTGACCCCGGGCTGACGCCCTGGGCTAATTTCTTTCACGCCTCTGGCGTTCTCAAACGGCCACGGGATTTTTTAAGATGCGCTAGGCGGATTTTTACCCAGAGAGGCAGAGTCGGGAAGGGGAAAATTTTCCATCTGTCTGCGCTCTCTGCGGTTAAACAAACTTTCCTTTGCCCGCGGCGGTTGCGCATTCCCATCGATGCGGGAAATTCATCCGCACGATTTATGGCGGTTCAATACAGGGATTATTACGAGACGCTCGGGGTCTCCAAAACGGCCAGCGCGGACGAGATCAAGAGCGCTTTTCGCAAGCTCGCGCGCAAGCACCATCCCGACATGGCCAAGCCGAAAGAGAAAGCGGCGGCCGAGGAAAAATTTAAGACGATCAACGAAGCCTACGAGGTCCTGAGCGATCCCGAGAAGCGCGCGAAATACGATCAGCTCGGGGCCGATTGGAACCAGCCGGGCGGATTCCAACCGCCGCCCGATTGGGGCCGGGGCGGAGCCGGCGGCGGCTTTCAGCGTTACCCGGGCGGGAACGGCGGCGGAGTCGAGTTCGAATTTAACGGCACCGGGTTCAGCGACTTTTTCGAGGCTTTCTTCGGCGGCGGCCGCGGCGAATCGGCTTTCGGCGGCGGCGGCGGCGGGTTCGGCCGGCGTCCGGCGACGGCGGAGCGCGGGCAGGATGTCGAGGCCGACATCATGGTCACGCTGGAAGAAGCGCTCAACGGTTCCGCCCGGCAGGTTTCGCTGCGCCGGAGCGACTCGGAAAAGGTGGAAACCTACCAGGTCAAAATCCCGCGCGGCGTGCACGAAGGCCAGCGCATCCGGCTCGCGGGGCAGGGAGAGCCCGGGGCGCGCGGCGGGAAAAAAGGCGACCTCTTTCTCCGGGTGCGACTGGCGCGCCATCCCGATTTTTCGGTCGAGGGAAATGATCTCGTGCACGAGGCGACGCTCACGCCGGCGCAGGCGGTGCTCGGGATGGACCTGGAGGTGCCGACGCTGGAAGGTTTTCGCCGGTTGAAAATCCCGGGCGGCACGCAGGCGGGCCAGCGTTTCCGGCTGCGCGACCGCGGGCTGCCGACCGCGACCGGCGGGCGCGGCAATCTTTACGTGGTCACGCAGATCGCGATCCCGAAAGAGTTGAGCGAAGCGGAGCGCGCGCTTTGGGAGAAGCTCGCCGCGACCGGCGCGTGATTGTAGGGCGGGCGCTCCGCCTGCCATCCTTCAGTTGACGGGGCAGGCGGAGCGCCCGCCCTACAACCGGGCTCGACAAGCCGCGCTCTTTCGCTAGGAACACCAAATGAAGATTGCGCTCGGCTCCGATCACGCCGGTTTCCGTTACAAGGAGAAAATCAAAGAGCTTCTCCTTTCGTTAGGGCACGAGGTCGAGGATTTCGGCACGACGAGCGAGGAGCCGGTCGATTATCCGAAATTCATCCGCGCGGCGGCGGAAGCGGTCGCGCGTGGCGAATGCGAGCGTGGGATCGTCCTCGGCGGCTCCGGCAACGGCGAAGCGATGGCGGCGAACAAGGTGCGCGGGATCCGCTGCGCGCTTTGCTGGAACGAGGAAAGCGCCCGTCTTTCCCGTCAGCATAACGACGCCAATGTCCTGTCGTTAGGCGAGCGGATGATGCCGGAAGAGCTCGCGCTCGAGATCGTGCGCATCTGGCTCACGACCGATTTCGAGGGCGGACGGCATTCGGCGCGGATCGCGCAGCTTGATCTGTAGGGCGCCGTTTCAGCGCGCCAGCGCGAACCAGACGCTGAACAAAAAAACTGCGCTGACGAAGGCGTTGCTCTGGAAAAAGGCGCGGTTGATCCCGGCCAGGTCGAGCCGGCCCGCGCTCCGGTGTTCGTAAACGAGGGCGGCCGCCACCAGCGCCATTCCGAAAAAGTAAATCCCGCCTAACGACGCCGCGAAACCAAAGCCAAGCAGGGCCGCGAACATGGCGAGATGAAGCAATTGCGCGAGCCGGAGCGAACGCTCAATCCCGAGGCGCACGACGAGGGAACGCAGACCTTCGCGCCGATCGAATTCCAGGTCCTGCGTCGCGTAAATCAAATCGAAGCCCGCCACCCAGGCGATGACCCCGGCGCCCAAAAGGAGCGGAGCGAAAGCGAGGCGCCCGGTGGCCGCGATCCACGCCCCCGCCGGCGCGACCGCCAGCGCGAGCCCGAGGAAAAAATGGCTGGCGGCGGTGAAGCGTTTCGTCAGCGAGTAAAAGAAAATGATGGCGAGCGCGACGGGCGAGAGAAGAAGCGTCGTGCGGTTGATGGCCGCCGCGGCCACGACGAAGGCGGCCGAGCTGGCCGCGAGGAGGAACCAGGCCACGGGCCGGGATAGGAGCCGATGCCGCATCGCGGTCCGCGGGTTTCGCTGGTCGAGGTTCCAATCCACCAGCCGGTTGAAAAGCATCGCCGCCGTCCGGGCGAAGACCATGCAGAGCAGGACGAGGGTGAGCAGCCGCAGCGAGGGCCGCCCCTGCGTCGCAACGAGAAGCGCGCCGAGCGCGAAAGGCAGGGCGAAGACGGTGTGCGAAAACCGGATCAGGCGCAGGAAGCGGGTGAGGCCGCTTTCGTTGGGGGCCGGGTTCATCGGAGCAGTGACTCGAGCCGTTCGCGGGCCGAACTGAGGATCGGGGTCCCGTGGGCGAAAAGCAGACGCTGGAATGGCCAGTCGAGCAGCCGCCGGAGGGAGCGCCGCATCTCTTTGTGGTCGGTGCAGTATTTCGCCGGTAGAAAGGTGAAGCCGTAAGGCTCGAAATTGATCAAGGCGTCGCCGACCACCATCGCCCCGCCGTCCTCCGCGAAATGGAAGGCGACCTCGCCCGGCGCCGCGCCCTCAAGGGCGATGGGGGTTACCCCGGGGCTAATCTCTTCGCCGTCCGCGATGGGCCGCGCGCAGCCGGCTGTAAACTCGCCTGCGACCGCAGTCGCGGCGAAAACCGGCGCCTTAAAACGGTCCGCAAACGCCTGGGCGGCCCGGAGATGGTTTGAGTTGGTAACCAGGACTCCGGCGACGGGGTTCCCCCCGGCGAGTTCCTCCAAAACCGAGGCTTCCAGCGGGATCGGATCGACAAAAAAGAGTCCGGCCGGCGTTTTGACCGCCGTGGCAAAAAGATCGGACTTCACCGAGGGATCGTAAGCCTGCCAGAAGGAGAGCGAAGGGGTCAGGGCAACGAGCTCAGAAGCCTGTGGCATGAGGATTTAGCAAAGGGGCGGCGGAGCGTGGCATCGTAGCTGCTACAAAGGATATAATTACTAGAAACACCATATGATGACCTTCTCCTATCAAGCTCGCGATGGCGCCGGCAATATCGTAAACGGTATTCAAGACGCGATCAACGAGGACAACGCTGTCACTAGTCTCATGAGCCGCGGGCTCATGGTGCTTTCACTTCAGCAGAAAGCTGCTGTTACCCGCGCCAAAAACAAAGCCTGGACGGTCAAAGAAACCGACCTGGTCCTTTTCACTCGCCAGCTTGCCACCATGATCGAGGCCGGCATTTCGCTCGTCCAGGCGCTGACCGCGCTCTACGAGCAGTGCGACCCGAAACGGCAAAAGAACCTGCGCAACGTCATCAGTGACGTCACGGCACGGGTCCAGGGCGGCGAAACTTTCAACGAATCGATCGCGAAACATCCGCGCGTCTTTAACCGGCTCTTCGTCAGCATGGTCAAGGCCGGTGAAGCGGGCGGTCTGCTCTCGGAGATTCTCGACCGGTTGGCCGGGTTCCTCGAAGCCAGCGCTCGTCTGCGCAAAAAGGTGAAGTCGGCCATGACCTACCCGGTCATCGTCATCAGCATCGCCTTTTTGATCACGACCTTCCTCATCGTCCGGGTGGTCCCGGTCTTTGGCGAAATCTTCAAGGACTTCGGCGCGAAATTGCCGGCTCCGACCCAATTCCTGATCGACCTGAGCGACTTCATCCGGGCCAAATGGTACTTCATGATCCTCGGCATGGGTGGCGCCTTCTTCGGGATTCGCGCCTTCCTGCGCTCGACCCGCGGCCGCCAGTTGAGCGACAAATGGAAGCTCAAGCTCCCGGTCTTCGGTCCGCTCATCCATAAGATCTGCATGTCGCGGTTTGCCCGCACCTTTGCGCAGCTCATCCGCAGCGGTGTGCCAATCCTGGAAGTGCTCGACATCGTCGGCGGCACCTCCGGCAACCACGTGGTGGAGGAGAGCATCAAGGGCGTCAGCGCCGATGTGGAGAAGGGCGACAACTTGTCGGTCGCGCTTTCGAAGAAGAAAATTTTCCCGCCGATGATGCTGCGCATGGTCGCGGCCGGTGAATCGACGGGTCGTATCGACACCATGCTGGAGAAGATGGCGGACTTCTGGGACGAAGAGATCGAGGCCCTGCTCGACGCTCTGACCTCGTTGATCGAGCCGCTCCTGATCGTGTTCCTCGGCGTGATCGTGGGTGGCATCGTGATCGCGATGTTCCTGCCGATCTTCAAGCTGAACGAAGTAGTTTCGCAGAGCAAAAGCTAGGGAGAAGCTTGCTCGGTGAGAGGGAGGGCGGATCGCAAGGTCCGCCCTCTTTTTCTTTCCCCTCTCGTAATCGTGCTCGTGCTCATGCTCGTGCTCGAAAGCCGAAGGTGTAGCGGCGGGCGTGTCGCCCGCAAAGCGCGTCGCCAGCGGCTGACACAGCCGCCACTACATTGAGCTGGAAGATCGAGCACGAGCATGAGCACGAGCACGATTACGAGGAAAGCACCCCGCGAAAAATCTTGCTCGCGGCGCGAGTGTGCGAGACCAATCCTGCATGACGGAGCTGGACGAATTCAAAAGCTCCGTCGCGCTCATCGTCTCGAGCTGCGATGCCTTCTTTGATGCCTGGCGTCCGTTCGCCGACTTTTTCGAGAAGTTCTGGGACGATTGTCCGCTCGATGTTTTTCTCCTCACCAACACGCTCGAGATCCATTCGCCGCGCCTGCGCGGGATCGCGGTCGGGGAAGATCGCGGCTGGTCGAGCAACCTCCTCTTTGCCCTCGAGCAGATCACGCATCCCTACGTGCTCTATTTCCAGGAAGACTATTTCCTGACCGCGCCGGTCGACCGGGCGCAGCTGGCGCGCGATTTTTCCGAGGCGATGGAAATGGGAGCCGACTCGCTCTGCTTCCGAGCGCGCTCGAAGTTCGACGCCGGTTTCCAGCCGCTGAACGAGCGTTACGGAATCGTCCCGCTCGATTCCGAGGGCCGCACCCGATGCCAGGTCACGCTCTGGAAACGAAGCGCGCTCCAGTCCATCCTGCGCGAGGGCGAGACGGCCTGGAATTTCGAAGCCCGCGGCAGCGCCCGCACCCAGGAGATGCAGATTCTCTCCTACGGCAGCCGGGAAAACGCGCCGGTTCGTTACCTCATGTCTGCCATCTCGCGCGGACTCTGGATGCCGGATGCAATCGAGCTTTGCCGGTCGCACGGGGTGAAGATCGATCCCTTTTTCCGTCCGGTTTTTCCCACGCGTTCGTGGCAGCGACGTCTGCGCCGCGCGCTCGGGCGGGCCCGGTTGAAGCGCGCGCTGGCGGCACAGGCGAACAAGGTGATCGAGCTGACATGAGGCGAATCGTTAGGTGGAACGTGAGCGGCCGCGCCCGCCAGCTCTCCGGCGGCGATGCGCTGCTCGTCTCGATCCCGAAAAGCGGCCGCACCTGGGTGCGGACTTTTCTCTGTGCCTACTTCTGCGAAAAGGTCGGGCAGCCGTTCTCGCTCGAGCCCGAACAATTTCCGGGCGTGCCGCGGGTCATCTATACCCACGATCTTTTCGAGCAACGGACGAAGGCCGATCGCTGGGACAAGGTGCGCGGGAAATATCTGATTCCGCCGCGGGAGCGGGCCCGTCTTCCGATCATCCTGCTCGCGCGCGATCCGCGCGACGCCTTCGTCTCGCTCCACATCCAGCTCACTCGGCGGACCAAGGAAACGCCGGAAGATTTGAAGCAAAAAAGCGCGACCGAGTTGCTGCGCGATCCGGCATTTGGCATTCGTTCGATGGTCGAGGTCATGAACTGCTGGCTGCAGGAATGGTCGGGCCGTGCCGGTTTCTTGCTTTTGCGTTACGAAACTTTGCGCCAGGACCCGGCGCCGGGATTTCGGTCGCTCCTGGAGCTCCTCGGCGAGCGACCGGTGCTGGAATCCGCGCTCGCCTCATGCGCTCAAATTTTCCGATTTCGGGCAAATGAAAAAGATGGAGAGCGAAGGGGCGTTTGAATCCAAGATTCTGCGCGCGGGCGATGCGCGCGACCCGGAGTCCTTCAAAGTGCGGCGTGGAAAAATCGGCGGCTTCCAGGATTACCTCTCGTCTAACGATCAGGAATACGCCGCGGCCGCCCTGCAAAAACTCGACCCCCGCTTTGGCTATGCCGTGACTTGAAATAGGACCCACCTTAATCGCTTCCGCGAAACGATTTAGCACTGTGGCATTCGATGAACCTAGTTCCGCTCTTCCTCCCAGCGGACTCGCGGAACTGAACCGCGCGATTCTCGAGTCGGCTCTCGACTGCATCATTACGATGGACGCGGGCGGCGTCGTCCAGGAATGGAACCCCGCGGCCGAGCGGACCTTCGGTTACGCGCGCAGCCAGGCGGTCGGTCGTGAACTGGCCGCGCTCATCATTCCGCCGGAGTTGCGCGAACGTCATCGCCAAGGCCTGGCCCATTATCTCAAGACCGGTGAGGGCCCGGTCCTCGGCCGCCGCATCGAGATTCCAGGTCTGCATGCGGACGGTCACCGCCTCCTGGTCGAACTCGCGATCACGGCCTTTCATATCGCCGGTGCGCCCGTCTTTCGCCGCTTACCTGCGCGATATCACGGAACGCGTGCGCGCCGAGCGCCGCCGGGACGCGCAATATGCGATCGCGAGCCTGCTCGCTCGCTTCCCGCAGCATCGAAGAGGTCGCGCCGCCGGTGATCGAGACGATTGCGCAAAGCGGGAATTGGATCTACGGCGCGCTCTGGCTGCTCGACCCGGGCGATGCCACCCTCCGTTGTCACTCTCTTTGGCACACCGCTTTTCCCGCCTTGGAAAAATTTGCCGCGGTTTCGCGCGCGATGGTCTTTGCCGGGACGACGAGTTTGCCCGGCCGCGTGGTTGGTTCGCGCAAGCCCACCTGGGTGACCGACGTGAAAATTGATTCCGCTTTTCCCCGGGCGGGCGCGGCCGCGGAGGCCGGTCTGGCCGGCGCCTTTGCCTTCCCCGTCGCCGCGGCGGGCGAGATCAAGGGTGTGATCGAACTCTTCAGCGCCGAGCCGGTGCAACCGGACGAAGATTTGCTTCTCCTCGTCGACTCGTTAGGCAGCCAAATCGGGCATTTCATTGAACGCCGCCAGATCGAGGTCGAGTTGCAGCGCCGCAAGGAATTGGCGGAAGCGGCCAACGCCGCCAAGGACCGTTTTCTCGCCACTCTCAGCCATGAATTGCGCACCCCGCTCACTCCCGTGCTGATGTGGGCCGGCGGCATGCTGCACGATCCCGATTTGCCTAACGAAATGCGGGAGGGCCTGAAAATGATCGCCCGTAACGTCGAGCTCGAAGCGCGCCTGATCGACGACCTGCTCGACCTGACCCGGATCGCGCGCGGCAAACTGCGCCTTCATTTGCAGAAGACCGACGCCCATGAAGTCCTGCGTCACGCGATCGAGATTGTGCGGGAAGGGGATTGTCCTCCGGGTCTCAATTTGGAAGTCGAGTTGGCGGCAGACCATTCGCAGGTGGAAGGCGATCCGACCCGGTTACAGCAGGTTTTTTGGAATCTCCTGCGCAATGCGACCAAGTTTACCCCCGCCGGCGGCCGGGTGGTGGTGCGGACCGAAAACCCTGAGCCCGGAACAATCGCGATCGCGGTCAGCGACACCGGCGCCGGAATCGCCCCGGAAGATTTGGGTAAGATTTTCGATGCTTTTGAGCAGGTGAGCGATCGACACGAAGGGCTCGGACTCGGGCTCGCGATCAGCAAAGCCATTGTCGATCTGCACGGCGGCCAGATTCGCGCGGAAAGCGCGGGCCTCGGCCAGGGCGCGACCTTCATCGTCGAGTTGCCCGGGGCCGGAGCGAGTCGGCCCGCTTAACTTCACCGGCCTTTCCCCCGGCTCAAAGCGGCGCTCCGGCCTGCCGCGCGGGCCCCCTTCGGCCCGCGAAAATCCGCGGTCAAAAAATTGGCCAAAAAATCTTCTTGTCATCTCTACTGAAAACGTAGAGTATCGAATCCATACCAGCCGAGTAGACATTAAAATCCCATGAAAAAACTGAAACTAATCGTGAGCGAAACTGTCCGGGTCGCGGGCGCGGCCATTTTCTGGGCGATGACAATTCCTGCCGTCGCCGTCTTTTTTTTCCTGGCCGCTTTTTGGAAACGGACGGCCGTTCTCCTCGGAAAAGGAACCACGGGTGGAACTCTTTTTCGCACTTCCCCGATCGGGGTCTAAGGCCCGCTTCCAAGGATGAATCTTTCCAAACGCAGCGAGTATGCGCTTCGGGCCCTGATCGATCTCGGGATCGCGCGCGAGCTCGGCCGCCCCATCCTCCAGGTGAGCGAGCTGGCCCAGAAAGAGAAACTGCCGATCAAGTTTCTCGAGCAGATCCTGACTCAGTTGCGCCTCGCCGGTTACGTCCAGACCCGGCGTGGGAAACACGGCGGCTATTTGCTCGCCAAGCCGGCTTCGCGGATCAAGCTCGGCGCCATCATCCGGCTGCTGGATGGCCCGCTCGCGCCCATCGCCTGCGTCAGCCAGACCGATTACCGCCGCTGCACCTGTCCGGACGAAGCGCACTGCGGCCTGCGCATGCTCATGCTCGATGTGCGCAACGCGATCGCGCGCATTCTCGATCGCTCGACCCTCGCGCAGATCGTCGAGATCACGCTGCGCAAGATGCGGCGCGACAAAGTCGCCGTCCCTTTCGCCCGGCGTTCTTTCGGGCTCGAAGAACTCCTGCGTGGAGAAAACGCACCTGTTGGAGCGAAATCCTGAAACCACTGTTATGAAAACATACTCCTCGAAATTCCCGCGGCTCTGGCTGCATCTCGCAGCCGCGGTTTGTCTTCTCTTTTCCAGCCATGTCGGGCGGCGGACAAAGTCACGATCCGCTTCGGGCATTTCCCAAACATCACTCACGCCCAGGGCGTCATCGCCCACGCCTTGTCGCGGCAGGGGAAAGGCTGGTTTGAAGAACGGCTCGGGCCGGATGTGGCCATCCAGTGGTTTACTTACAACGCCGGGCCTTCCGCGATGGAAGCTGTCTTCGCCGGCTCACTCGATCTTACCTATGTCGGCCAGGGTCCGGCTTTGAACGCACACTTCAAATCGGAGGGCGAAGAGATCCGGGTGATCGGCGGTGCAGCCACCGGCGGAGCTGCTTTAGTCGTTAGGCCAGATGGCTCGATCAAAAGCGCGGCCGATCTTCGCGGGAAGACGATCGCCACACCGCAGCTCGGCAACACCCAGGACATTTCCTGCCGCGCCTGGCTCAAGGCCCAGGGCTACAAGGTCACACTCATCGGGGGTGAGGTGAAAGTCCTGCCCGTGGCCAACCCGGACCAGCTCGGCGCCTTTACCAGAAAGCAGGTCGATGCCGTCTGGACGGTGGAGCCCTGGGTCACGCGGTTGGAGCGGGAAGCTGGCGGCAAAGTCTTTCTCGAGGACAACAACGTGCAGACGACCTGGCTGGTCTCGAGCGCAAAATTTCTCAAGGAGCAGGCTGCGCTGGTGAAGAAGGTCGCCGCCGCCAACATCGAGTTGACGCAGTGGATCCAGGCGCACCCGGAGGAGGCTCAGAAACTTCTCGCCGCGGAATTAAAGGAGGAAACCAAAGCGACGATCGCGCCGGAGGCGATCGCGCAAGCGTGGGGCCGGATCAAATTCACCGCCGAGGTTTCGCCCCAACTGGTGACCAAGGCGGTGCAGGACTCCAAGGATGCCGGCCTGTTTCGGGGGGCGACTGACACCTCGAAGTTGCTCGCGCTCCCATGACGATCGCGCCTAACGAGACCCGCCGCACCGTCACCATGAAACCGACTTCGAATCCGGCCATCCAGCCTGTCACGAGTTCCTCGGTGCGCGAGGAACTGCAAATCGTGCCGCCGAGCAAGCTGACGGTGACAGACGTTTCCAAAACCTTTAAGACCCGGACCGGCAGCGTGCAGGCGCTCGACCGCGTGAGCCTGAAAGTCGGGGAAGGCGAATTCGTCTGCCTGGTCGGCGCGAGTGGCTGCGGCAAATCGACCCTTCTCAACATGATCGCCGGCCTCGAAAAACCGGATAGCGGCACCGTCTCCGCCGACGGCCGGAACGTGACCGAACCGGGGCGCGATCGGCTCGTCATGTTCCAGGAATCGGCGCTCTTCCCCTGGCTCGATGTGCTCGGAAATGTCCTCTTCGGTTTGAAAATGAAACCGAACCTAACGAAGAAAGATCGCGTCGACGTGGCGCGTTATTATCTCGAGCTCGTCGGCCTGACGAAGTTTGAGCGGGCCAACATCCACGAGCTTTCGGGCGGAATGAAACAGCGGGTCGCGCTCGCCCGCGCGCTTGCGCCCAATCCGCGCATGCTGCTGATGGATGAGCCTTTCGCGGCCCTCGACGCGCTCACGCGCGAACAACTCTACGGCGATCTGCAAAAAATCTGGGCGGCCCGGCGCAAGACGATCGTCTTCGTCACGCACAACGTGCGCGAAGCCGCCTGCCTGGGCGATCGGGTGGTGCTCTTTTCGCCGCACCCGGGCCGGATCCGGGAAGAATTCGTGATCAAACTGCCGCGTCCGCGCGACATCAACAGCACGGACCTGGCCGAATACGCCACTCGGATCATGCGCTCACTCAAGGGCTTCAAGGCCGACAGCGAGGAGGTGGCAGAATGAAACGTTTTCTTCTTAACCGTGCTCTTCTTTGCCGGCCTCCTCTTGCTCTGGGATTTGGCGGTGCGGGCGCGGATCTGGTCGCCGGTCTTATTGCCGTCGCCGCTCAAAGTCGCGGAGTACCTGCAATCCGCGGCCGCTGACGGCACGCTCTGGGAAGCGATGCTGATCACGACCAAACGCCTGGTGATCGGTTACATCATCGGCCTGATCGGCGGCGTCCCGCTCGGGTTGCTCACGGCGCGCTGGAACATTTTGCACGACACCATCGGCACACTTGCGCTCGGGTTGCAGACCCTCCCGAGTGTTTGCTGGGTCCCGCTTGCCCTGCTTTGGTTCGGTCAAAGCGAGGCGGCAATGCTTTTTGTCGTGGTCATGGGAACGCTCTGGTCGGTCGTGATCGCGACCGATACCGGGGTGCGGCACGTGCCGCCGATCTATCGCCGCGCCGCGCTCACGATGGGCTCCAAGAATCTGCATCTCTGGCTCAAGGTCATTTTGCCCGCGGCTTTGCCATTCATCGTCAGCGGAATGAAACAGGGCTGGGCCTTTGCCTGGCGCTCGCTCATGGCGGCGGAGATTTTCGTCACCATCCTGACCGGGTTTGGGCTCGGGCAACTGCTCCACTACGGTCGCGAACTGAACGCGATGGACCAGGTCATCGCCGTCATGTTCGTCATCGTTCTGATCGGGCTGGTGGCGGATAAAACTTTCTTCGCGCCGATCGAACGTTTTCTTCATCGCCGCTGGGGCACGAGCCAATAACGCCGCATGAACAAGGAGTCGGTGCACGCCGCGGGCGAAATCACGATCGTCAATCAACTGGGGCTGCACGCGCGCCCCGCCGCCGAGTTCGTTAGGCGAGCGAATGCCTTTCGCTCCGAAATCTGGCTGGTGACCAAGGCCGGGCGTTTCTCCGCCCTCAGCCTGATCGACGTCATGCGCGCCAATCTCGAGCAGGGCGCTGTCGCTACCCTCGAAGCGTGCGGGCCCGACGCCGTCGAAGCGGTCGAACGCCTGGCCAAAGTGGTGCGCGAGATGAGGGATTACGCCGATTAGCGCAGCGGCCGCGCGACCAGAATCCCGCTGTTGGTGCTGTAGCGCGCGAGATAGCTCGAGAGGCGGGAATCGACCACGACCTTGCCGGAGTTCCGCGGCGAAGAAGCGTGCATGAAATGGAGCACGCCGTTGTTCGCCCGGTAGGCGAGTCCGACATGCGAGGTCGAGTAAAGCCCGGGTCGATCGCGCGAGATAATCCCGATGATGTCGCCACTCTTCAGCTTCGATTCGATCCGGGCGACGCGATTTTTCGGGACCTGATAAAGGGGCCGCGCAGTGACTTTCGCCTCCATCCGGCCTAACGGCGCGAGAAGGGAGGGGTTCGCCTTGAGGTAGCGGTAATGCCGCCAGCCGAAAGTCATTTCGTGGGCGGCGTGATTGACCCGCACCCCGCCGAGCTGGCGGGTGAGATCGCTGACCAGGCCGCGCCGGTCGTTGTCCGAGAGCCATTCCTCCAGGTAATGCAGGCGCGAAAGATATTCGCCAGTGCATTGGCCGCCGCGGTAACGATCGAGTTCGATGTAGCCGAGGAGCCGTTCCGGCGTCCACTTCACTTCCGCATCGTTCAGCATGCGGGCGAAGCCGAGCGAGATCTCGAAAAACGTCCAGCAATCCATCCCGAGAAAATTCGCCGAAGGCGCCTCGATCCGGTCGTCGATCTCGAGCGTGAACGATTTGTAGCGCGTCCCGACGAGTGCGCGGCCGACCGCGGCGGTGCGCTCGCCGATGCGGAGCGATTTCCAGTCATTCGCCTTCGCCTGTCGCACGAGGTGATCGAATTTTTCCCGGCCCTTGAAGACGGTGCCAAACGGAAGCGTCCCGCTGTTCGCGAGGCCGGCGCCGGCTCCGAAGAAAAAGAGGACGACAAGGTAAATTCTAAGCGCGCGCATCTACCAGACGGTTCGAGCAAATGGAGTGCCGCGCAAGGCGGAACGCTATTCTGCCGGGGCCGGGACGAGGAGAACCGGGCGCGCGCCGGCCTTCAGCACGCCCTCGGTCACGCTCCCGACGAGGAGGCAGTAAACCGAGCCGTGGCCGTGCGAGCCCATCACGATGAGGTCGGCGGAAATCTCCTGCGCCGTCTTCAGGATTTCTTCCACCACCGTTCCTTCGCGTTCGTGGGCGATCGTGTTCAGCCCGCTCCCGGAAAGTTCGGCCTGGAGGGTCTCGAGCCGGCTCTTTCCCTTCTCGTTAGGCGCATCCACTGGCAGATAACCGGTACTGCCCACCGGGAGGCCGCCCGCCATTCCCATCTCGGGCATGCCGATTCCAGGATAACCGATGGTGGCCGCGGGAAAGACCGGGACGGCGGCGATCTCGCGCACGTGGACGAGATGCAACTCCGATCCGAGTGCGCCCGCTAATTCGCGCGCCTGGGTAAGCACGCCTTCCATCGCGGGGGAGAAGTCGACCGGGACGAGGATTCTTTTCATGGCGGCTGCCTGCAAAAAGAGAATGAGGGAAGCACGCCGGGCGGTCAAGCCGTTGGAAAAGACGGGTCGGTCCGTTATCCTGCCCGGTGCAGGATCTTTTCAGCGAGGCGGAACCGGAAGCGAAGGTGGATCAGGCGGCGCCGCTCGCGAGCCGGATGCGGCCGCGCTCGCTCGAAGAATTCGTGGGGCAGGAACACATTCTTGCGCCCGGGAAACTTCTCCGCCGCGCGATCGAGGCCGACCGCTTGCCCTCGGTGATTTTGTCCGGTCCTCCGGGAACAGGGAAAACGACCCTCGCGCAGATCATCGCGGCCATGACGGAGTCGAAATTTGAACGCCTGAGCGGAGTCGAGAGCAACGTCGGGGACATGCGCAAAGTCGTTGCGGCCGCGACCAATCGCCGGCGGACTTCGGGGAAAAAAACCATCCTGTTCGTGGATGAGATCCATCACTTCAACAAGGCGCAGCAGGACATCCTGCTCCCGGATGTGGAGAGCGGGAACCTGCGTCTGATCGGGGCCACGACTTATAATCCGTTCTTCTACGTCAACAGCGCGCTGGTCTCGCGTTCGCAGGTTTTCCAGCTCGAATCGTTAGGCGTGGAAGAGCTCGAGAAACTGATCGAGCGCGCGCTGCAGGACGAGGAAAGGGGACTGGGGAAGCATCGGGTGAAAATGGATCCCGACGCGAAACGCCATCTCGCCAAGTTGAGCGACGGCGACGCCCGCAAATGTTTAAACGCCCTCGAGATCGGCGTCCTGACCACGCCGCCTGAAGTTGTAGCCGGGGGCGGTGACCCCGGCCGGTCCGAGGCGAAGGTTAGCGCCGCCGGGGTCAACGCCCCCGGCTACAGCGGAGGCGTGATTCATTTTACCCTGGAGGTGGCGGAGGAAAGCATCCAGACGAAGGCGGTGGTTTACGACCGGGCAGGCGACGCGCATTACGACACGATCAGCGCCTTCATTAAAAGCATGCGCGCCTCGGATGAGAAAGGCGCGATCTACTGGCTGGCCAAGATGCTGCATGCCGGGGAGGATTTTCGCTTCATCGCGCGCCGGATCGTCATTTTCGCGAGTGAAGACGTCGGCCTGGCCGATGCCGAGGCCTTGCCGCTGGCGATCGCGACCCAGCAGGCGGTCGAGTTCGTCGGGATGCCGGAGGCGCGCATCCCGCTGGCCCACGCCGTCTGCTACATGTGCCGCGCGCAGAAAAATCGCGAAGCCTACGACTTGTTAGGCGCAGCGACGGAGGAGATCGAGGCGGAAAAAACGAAGCGCGTCCCGGAGAAACTCAAGAACAAGCACTTTCCGGTGAACCCGGAAGGTTAAGGGGAACTTAAGCCGCTTTTTTTTGGCGCGGACTGTCTTTGACGGGGAAGGGGATAACGGCTGCTTCCTCGACCGCTTTGAGCACGGGCGCAGCCTCGTAGGAGAGCTTGCCTTCGATTACTTCGGTCAGGGCCACGTCGGCCAGGCCGGTGCCGGGCGCGCAGGCGACCAGCGGGCGATGCCCGAGGGCGAGTTGGCGGACGCGCCGCGAGATCACATTGACGAGCATCATCTGATTGGTGATGACTTTCGAGGCGGACATAAGAAGATGAGTTTTCATAGGTAACGAACCGACAGAGTTCGCGGCTGACGACGAGTGTTTTTCCCAGAACAGGGATAGGGAACTTGGAGATGTCCCCGAAAAATCGCAGCAGAGATACTGGGACACCTTCGTCGACTCCGGCCGGAACACAACCGGTATCTCCGGCGCCGAACCTTGGAGGCGGGATCGTTAGCAAAGGAGCCGCTTTAGTGGGCCGCGGCCAGGGAGGGCTGATACCAGGTGGCGAGGCTCTTGTAGGTCGCGACGTAGAGCGGCTGGAAATCGACCGGAAAGGCCGTCACCACGAAACGAATCTGTCGCTCGGCGTCGAGATTAATGAAGAGGATGCTGCGGCAGAAATGTTTGCCTCCCTGGACGTAGTCGAGGCCGACCTCGAAACTGGTCCACCCCTGCAGAACCGTTGGATTGACGACTTCCCAGGTCTGGGTGACCGCAGACGCGTCAGGCGGCACGAGGCTGGCGGCGAGAGAGCGGAGAGTTTTCAAGCCAGCTTCGTCAAACGGGATCCTGGCATTGCCCGAGGCGGAGTTTTCGATTTTTATCAGGCCGTCGGGCATGTCCTTGGGCTGGAATTTGGCCCAACGCGCATCGCTGAACCGGATCCAGCTGGCGTGCGGACGATAATAAATTGGCTGTCCGTTATCGCTGAAATACATCCGCCGCATGAAGACGCCGTCTTCGGTCAGGTCCTGCGAGCGCTGGGTGAAGTCGATGCTTTGCCCGCGACCCGGCAAAACTGCGGCGAGGAGCAGCAAGAGAGCGAGAAGAGTTTTCATGATTGAAAGAGCAACGGGTTAAAAGCGCTCCCAGCGTCCCCGGGAGTAGGTGATGCTTTGCAGGCTGCCCGGCGGCGGCTGGGTCAGGAACATGGAATCGAAGCTCCATTTCCGGCCGGGGGCGTTGTAGACGTTGGAGGTCTCGAAGATTCCGTCGAATTGCTGGCTATTAAAAGTCTGCACCATGGAGCCGAAATAGGTCAGGTCCTTGTTCGACCAGGTCTCGAGAAAGCGCGGGAAGTTATGCGGGCCTCCGCTGTAAACGCCGCTGTTCTGATAATTCGTCGGGACGATGCCGCTCAAAATCGCGGTGTTGACCGTGGTATGGCTGGCGACGCGCCCGGAAAGCGAGGCGGTGGAGTTGGCGTCGTTCCAGCTATTGGACAGGATCATGACCGCGTCGGCCATGACGGCGGTTGCTCTCTTGGTGTATCCGACCGCAACCGAGCTGTCGGTGCCGAGGGGATTGCCTCCGAGATTGGAGGGGACGAGGAGGGGATCGTGCACCCCGAGGACCGCGCCTCCGGTGTTATAATCGCCCTGGATGTAAACCGCGTTATTGCTCGCGAAGCTGATGTCCTGGTTCAGGACCGCGCCGTTTTGCAGGCGGATCGCATTCTTGCCCGAAGGAGTGACGTCCTGCACGTAAACGATCGCCGTTGAAAACGGTGCCCATGCTGGTAAAGGCCGCGTCCATTTTTTTCATGTCTACGTTGGTCAGCAAGACATTGGAACCTTCGCGCCAGTCGTAGATCGGGCTCGTGCTGATGGCGATGGCATTGCGAATCGCGGTATCGGTCGCCGAGGAAAAAGCGTTATTGGTGATGCCCCGAATGACGATCTGGGCAGCGCCCGTCTTCGTCCGGTCGAGGGTGACGCGCACACTCGCCTTGTTGTAGATACGACTGGCGGAGATTTCCGGCGGATCCGTGTAGGCGGTCGACCGGCGGCTCGATCACTTCCCGCGGACCGTCGTTATTCGGATTGGTATCCGTCGTGTTAAAAAGCGCCGCTGGTTCGGTGCCGAAAGGTTCGAGGCGCGAGCTCTGTGTCACCTGATTTGCGTAGGTCGTGCTCAAGCTGGAGGGGAGACCGTCGGCCCAAAGAGGAGGATTTGGATTGGGCGCACCGCCCGAGCCGCCGCCGTAGGTGATATTTGCCTCGTAGGACTCGTTGTAGCTACCGACGTAAGAAACGTTGGTATTGAACTGCAACCGGTTCGCGGTCGCGGTGGCCAGCCAAAGATCGCCATTCGTGTGCACCAGACCGTTGATGATCATGAGCGCGCCCGGATGCAGCTCGATATCGTGCTCGAAAAAAATCGCCGCCTGGAAGAGCGGGACGCCGGTGATCTGAAAAGTGCGGGCGAGGTTCACTTTCAGGAGGCCGCGGCGCGAAGGCATGGTCGCCGTGAGCTGGGCGCGGCAAAAGCTCGCGACGCCCGCCCATCCGGGGTGGTCCGGAATGGTGGCGAGAGAGGCAGAAACCGGGTTGGTGATCGTCGCGCCCGAGCTGTCCTTGGTTTCGCCCCATTGGTTGGCGTTCACGACGCTGAAACCGGAGAAGGTGACGCCGTCTTTCTGGAAGCCGGTGTGAAGCGCGGCGGTGGGCGCGGTAATGCCCATCGCGTTGTTCGCCGGCGGCCGCAGTCCGTTGTTGCGGACCGCTGTTTTCCACGAGGCGAAAGCGTAGTCGAGGGCCCCGTCGGTGGCGTTGATCAGGCGGTTGAAGGATTGTTCGCGCTGGCCTTGGACGCCGTTATGACTCGTGTAACTGACCGCCACGCCGACGAGAACCACGATGATGGCGATCGTCGCGAGGGCAATGAGGAGCGTGCTCCCCTGTTCGTGCGAGCGGGTTTTTCGAATTTTGAGGCCTGGGTTCATTGGGTGACAGCTGTTCGGTAAGCGATGGTCGTCTTCAGATTCTGGTAGGCGTAAAACCCCGACACTTTGCTGCCATAGGCCGCCGATCGAAGAGGCAGATTGACATCGATCGAGCGTCGCGAGGGATCGAGATACTGGAAGGGAAACGCGTTCGTCTGGCCACTCGCGGGAAGCAATCCGGCGACGACGACGAAATTGGTTGGATTGTTAAAGGCATTCGAACCGTTCTGCGAAATGCTCTTGGCCCGCGGGTAATACCGCAGGACGCCGTTGACCGAGATAAAAGACGAAGGCTGGAGAAGGAAACATTTCGAACCCGCGGGAATCACGATGCCGAGTGTCTGGGTCGGGACAAAACCACTTCCAATCGTCGAAGAAAACCAAAGGGTGTGCGTGCCGGCAAAGCTGGTGACTGCGGCGATCACTCCCTGGAAGCCCAGATCGGTCATCGTGATCTTGTCACCGGTCTGCGGGGCGGGCTGATTGGAAGTCTTGGTGATCGTCATGGAGTAGGACGTCGC
Source organism: uncultured Verrucomicrobiae bacterium (assembly GCA_963740715.1). Classification (GTDB taxonomy): domain Bacteria; phylum Verrucomicrobiota; class Verrucomicrobiia; order Chthoniobacterales; family UBA10450; genus Palsa-1392. Next base: position 21,371 of record CAVUGD010000017.1, read on the forward strand.
CCAGACCGCATTAGGAATCCCGTAGGGCTGCGAGCTTCCCACATTGTAAAAGCTGATGCCGGCGGCAGGGCCGTTGCCGGAGACGGCGGCCCCGGTGTCATCAGCCAGGAGCGGCACCTCATCCGCGGCGGCGATGTCGAGGAAAAGTCTTTCGGTCGTCGCCATTCCGCTCGAATGGGTTTGGCCCAGGGAAAGGCCCTGCGTGTAGAGCGTCATCCCGACCGAGAGGAGGGTGTAAATAATTCCGCCCAGGAGCAGTGCGACGCCCATGCCAATCGTCGTCTCCACGAGGGTGAAGGCGCTAGTCGTGTGACAGGGGGTGCGCATTATTCCGGAGCCCGCAGGGTATAGGTTTCGTAGAGATAATTCTTCCCGCGATAGACGTAGGTGACCCGCGCGGTGACGCGGGTCAGGTTGGTCGAGGCGCTGACCAGCGAAACGAGCGTGGTCCGTGTCGCTGGAACGCGATTGGTCCCATTCACGTCGGTGTAAAGCTGCACCGTCTCGGTCGCCGTGACGGTGTCGGAAGCCGGCGCCGGCCAGGTCCCGAAATATGAGGGGACGATGTTGGGAGGCGAAAATGACGCCGCCACCACTTGGGCGATCCGCTCCTGGCAGAGGGTCTCGGCCCCGTTCATGTTCCGGTTCACCTCCGCCAGCCTGTTCGTCGAGGCGAGGAACGAAATAGCCGACCCCACCGCCACGCCAACGATCAGGACGGAGATGATGATATCGATAAAAATCACCCCTCCCTCCCCGGCGTGCGGAAAGCGAAATTTGCCCCCGGGCAAAATACTCTTTTTCAGTGAAAGCATTAGCTAGCCATAGGAAAAAGCACCAATTGTGCCCTTGGACCCATTATTGTCCTATTTTGCTGCGCTTGAAGTTGGCCTGTCTGAGGGATTTGCGCGCAGGGAAGCCCAAGTCTCGTTGGCTAAAGCCGCCAGAGCATCATAACGAGCAGATCGACCGCCAGCAGCCAGACCAGGATGACCTGCCAGAGCCGGAGATTGCGCGCCGCCCAATGGTCCGCCACGACCTCCGGATCACGATCGAAAAGGCGTTTCCGGATTCTGAAAATGTAGACGCCGCTCAACAAGACGAGGACGAGACAGATCGAGAAGACAATGCGCAAGGCGAAGACGGAATCCGCGTGCTGACGCACGACCACCGCGAGATACATCTCAGTCATCTCAGATCGTTCTTCGACGAAGGCGGGAGCGCAACTCCGCGGCCGGGAGTGGCGCGAAGGGTCCCCTTTCGCGAAAGTCTCCGATGCCATCGCCGGTCGCGACCCAGGAAGCGCTTTTCAAGCGGCTGCACCCGAGGCTCGCGCAATGGTTTCGTTCCACCTACGGCAGCTTTACCGACGCGCAATTGCGCTGCGTGCCCTCGATCCTGGAGCGAAAATCGATCCTGCTCACTTCGCCCACCGGGAGCGGCAAAACGCTCGCGGGTTTCCTCGGTGTTTTCGATGATTTCGTGCGGCGTCTCGAGGCCGGGACCTTGTCGTTAGGCGTGCATTGCCTCTACATCTCGCCCCTCCGCGCTCTGACTTACGACATCGGGAAAAATCTGCGCGCGCCCATTCTCGGGATGGGCTTGGAAAAGGAGCTGCTCATCCACGTTCGCACGGGCGACACGAGTGCGAGCGAGCGCGCGAAATTCCGCCGCAAGCCGTCGCATTTTCTCGTCACGACGCCGGAGAGCCTGGCCGTCATGCTGGCGCAGGAAAGTTACGCCGCCCACCTCGCGAGCTGCCGTTTCGTCATCGTCGACGAGCTCCATTCCTTCGCGGGCAACAAGCGCGGAGTCGATCTCGTGCTCTTCGCTCGAACGCCTGGAGCGGCTGGTTTCTTTGCCTAACGAAAAGACGCGACCGCTTTGCCGGGTGGGATTGTCGGCCACGGCCGCGCCCCTCAAATTACTGGCGAAATTTCTCGCGGGCGGCAATCGACCCTGCCGGATCGCGCAGGCGAAGATGGAGAAGGAATCGATCGTCGAAGTCTTCTCGCCGATTCGCCGGAAACCCTACCCGCCCGCCGGCTACACGGGGATCCGGCTTTATGCCGAGCTGGCCGAGCTCATTCGCTCGCGCCGGTCGGTCATCGTTTTCACCAATGTTCGTTCCGCCGCGGAGCAGCTCGGCCTGCGCTTGAAGGAACTCCTGCCCGAGCTCGCGAACCAGATCGAAATCCACCATGCCTCGCTCGACCGCAGCGTGCGGATGGAGGTGGAAGACCGGCTCAAGAACGGCGAACTGCGCGCGGTCGTTTGCTCGACCAGTCTCGAGCTCGGGATCGATATCGGGGCGGTCGATCTCGTCGTCATGGTGGCGACGCCGAAAGGCGTCTCGCGCGCGATTCAACGGATCGGACGCTCCGGCCATTCCCTGAACCAGAGCAGCCACGGCGTGCTCGTCGCGACCAACATCAACGACCTGGTGGAAGCGACCGCCACCGCCCAACTCGTCCGCGACGCGGTCCTCGACCCGATCCAGGTCCTGGAAAAGCCTAACGACGTTCTCGCGCAGCACATCGTCGGAATGGCGGCGCTGGCGCCGATCGCGGTCGACGAGGCGTTTGCGATCGTTAGGCGCGCTTATCCCTTTCGCGATTTGGAGCGCGACGAGTTTGAGCATGTCCTCGAATACCTGACCGGCGGCGGTGAGTCGTTGCAGCGGCAATACACCGGGCTCTTCGGGAAAATCGCGATCGAGGACGGAATCATTTCGCTCGCCCATCCGCGGGTCACGCGCGAGTTCCTGGTTAACATCGGGACGATCGTTTCGGAGGGATTTGTCAGCGTCCTGCTCGGCCGGCGCCGGCTCGGCTCGGTCGAGGAGGGATTCATCAAGCAGCTCCAGGTGGGAGACCTTTTCGTGCTCGGCGGACGTGTCGTTAGGCTAATCGATACCGGGGTCCAGGAAGCCTACGTGGAGCGGGCCGACGGTCATCTCCCGACTATCCCGCGCTGGAACGCGGCCAAAATGCCGCTCACTTCCGGGCTGGCGAAAGCGGTGCGCAATTTACGCGCCGATCTGGCTGAGCGGCTCCGCGCCGGCTCGGACGCTGAGGTAATCGACTGGCTGGTCGAGTCCTATCAGATCTCGATCGCTAACGCGCAACCGATCGTCGAGTTCTTCCGCGCTCAGCTCGCGATTTCCGAAATACCGGTGGTGGGCAAACTGCTGATCGAGCTTTATCGCGAGGGCGATTTTTCCCACTACTTTTTCCACGCGCTCATCGGGCGGAGCGCGAACGACGCCCTCTCGCGCATCGTGGCCTGGCGGGTGCAGGACCGGATCGGGGGCAACGCGCTCGTCACGATCGACGACTATGGATTCCTCCTCACCCTGCGCCGCTTTCAGGAACTGCCGCTGGCGCAATGGAAGGGTTGTTTCCGCCGCGCGGAAGCGGAGGAGGATTTGCACGCGGCGTTGCGCGGGTCGGAATTGGTGAAGTGGCAATTCCGCGGCGTGGCGCAAACCGGTCTGATGGTTCCGCGGAATCTGCCGGGCCGGGAACGCAAGCCGCGCCAGTTGAGTTGGAGTTCGGAAGTTCTTTTTCGAGTTTTGGAACAACACGAACCGGATCACCCGTTGCTGGAGGAAGCATACCGGCAGGCGACACACACCTTCCTCGACGCGGAGACCGCTTACGGATTTCTGGATGAGGTTCAGGGCTACGAATGGACGCTGCGCGAGCTGCCGGTTGTCTCGCCGTTTTCGTTTCCGATCTACGCGAGCAAGATCAAGGAAAGCATGATGCTGGAAGACCCGGCCGCCGCGCTGGAGCGGATCTATTACGAGATGTATTCCCGGGTCGAGCAGCTCACCGGATCTCCTGCCCCTGCTCGTAATCTTGATCCCGAACGCCACGTAGAAGATTAGGAGCAGGAGCAGGAGGGGAGACGAAGGGAACCGGTCAGTCGGCGTCGCCCGATCAATAAGTATGGCTCAATGCGAAGTTTGCAGGAACGAGTATGAGAAATCGTTTGAAGTGATCATGGCGGGCAAAAAGCATGTCTTCGACAGCTTCGAATGCGCCATCCACGCCTTGGCGCCAAAGTGTGCCAATTGTGGGTGCCGCGTTATCGGCCACGACGTGCAGGAAGGCGATCGCATTTTCTGCTGCGCCCACTGCGCGCGGGCCGACGGCAGCACGGAATTGAAAGATCACGTCCCCGGTTGATTCCCGGCATAAAAAATTGGAGGCGAGGGGAGTTGAACCCCTGTCCTAATCGCTTTCCCCGCGAGCTTCTACATGTGTAGCCGATGATTATTTTTAAATGGTCGGACGTTGCACCGGCACACGCCGTCCATCGAGCCACCACGAAATTCCTTCACCGTCCGGCGCGGTCACTCCGCCGTCCGATTAGCCTGCTGTCCATGTCCCGGGCCGTAGCAGGCGTCCAGCCCGGAACATCGCAGTCAATTAAGCCGCGAGAGCGAGATCTTGGTGATCTGCATTTATTTTTTTTGGTTCGGATTTTAACGAGGCCAACGAACCATCCTCGACATGCCGCCTGCGCTTCAAACAATCAGTCGAAACCAGTACGCCCCCGTTTTTTTGGGAGGCCACAATCTACTGCGATCGCCTCCCTTTTCAATCCTCGTCCCGCTCGCGCGCCTTTTCGGATGAAACCCCGGCGCGCCCCGCTACTTCGTGCCGTGAATCGCGACCGAGGCGGGGAAGATGAGACTGGTGAGCGAAACATCTTGGAAGCCGGCGGCGAATAATTCGCCCCAAAAATCAGCGCCGTATTCCGTCTGCACCCGGTAATCATCCACCGCTCCCGCGGCACGCGTGCCGTGATAACTGGGCGGAAGTCCGGTCCGGGATCTCGTTAGGCGTCCGACCACCACGGGGACCGTATAGAAAAGATGCCCGCCTTTTTTCAGCACTCGCCGGCATTCCCGCAAGGCCTGCAGCGGATCGGGAATATGCTCAAGGCTATCGGAGTGGACGACGATATCGATCGACTCATCCGGCAGGTTCATCTGTTGCATATCGAACGCCGGGAAGGCGACGAGCGAATGGTGGGGAAGGAGTTTAAAGAAGGCCGTTAATTCTCCCGCAGGATTGATTTCGAGCAGGCGAAGGTCGCGAAAGCGGGCGTTGGAAAGGCAAAGTTCGCGCAAGGAACCGGCGTGATCGAAAGCACGCGTGATCGCCGCGGCCAGGGTCATGGCCCGGAGGTTGTTGCCGCAATCCAGGCAGGCCAGCCCCTGCTGCTGATCGATGTATCGGACTTCCTCGGGCGCGAGTTGCCACTCCGCGATCAATTCCGGCCAGAGCACTTTTTGCTCGTGAAAACGATCGCTCCCGCAGGCCGGGCATTGCTGGAGCGGATAGGATTGAGATTGCTGGTCCATCGCTGCTGAGTCCTGAACCTAAGCATTACCGCGATCCGGCATTTTCGCACTCCGCCTTTCGGTCCCCGGTTTTCACGCAGGTAGCGGAGCTTGACTATTGTCCGCGATATTACGTAGTCTCGCGTCACCTTGAACAACCGCGTTACAGCCTTTCCTACCGCTGGTGGGGCGTTTATGACCACGCATTGGAGCGTGGTCAGTGATTTTGCTCTTGTGGAAACCGAGCCCGACCGCGCTGAGGCCGCACTGACGCGTTTGTGCAACGATTACTGGCCCCCGCTCTACCGGTTTGTGCGTCAGCGTGGCTACAGCCGGGACGACGCGCGGGATCTGACGCAGGGATTCTTCGCCTATCTGTTGGAAAAAAAGGCGTATTCCACGACCGATCGAAACAAAGGCCGGTTCCGCACTTTCCTGCTCGTCCTGCTCAAGCGCTATCTCGGCGCTTCGCACGAGTATCAGCACCGACAGAAGCGAGGAGGAGATCAGCGGGCCATTTTCCTCGATGACAGCCGGTTCGATGCGGTCGAGCGCTTTGAGGAAGGGGCTCTTCAGACCGATGCGCCTCTCGATGAAGCGCGAGCTTTTGAATGGAATTGGGCGACTGCCCTGGTCGGCCGCGCCATGGAGGCACTCGAGACGGAATTTTCCACGAGCGCAAAGGCGCGGCTGTTGGACGAATTGCGACCGTTCCTGACCGGCGGTGTCGGCTTGCCCACACCGGAAGAGGCGGCGGCGCGTTTGGAAGTTCCGATCGAAACTTTAAGAAGCCATCTCTCTCGTCTCCGGGCGCGTTACCGGGCTTTGTTGCGCGCGGAAGTGTTGCGGACGGTGCCGCGGGAGCAGGATATCGATGAGGAGTTGCGTTATCTCTGTCGCGTCCTGCTGGCGGGGGCGCAGTAGACTCTTGCCCGGCGCCTGCCGGCAAACATGGCTACGCCCGTCCAAAACAAAACACTCACCTGCGAACAGTGTGGCGCTCCTTTGCAGAGTCGCGCCGGAGAATCCGACTGCCTGCAGTGTCTCCTGACGACGGGGCTCGAATCGCCCGAGGGCGCGTCCGTTTCCCCTAACGAACCGGAAACGCGTTTCTATCATCACTACGAAATCCTGACCCGCCCCGACGGCTCGGTCTGGGAACTGGGACACGGCGCGATGGGCGTGACCTACAAGGCGCGCGACCTCAATCTCGATACCTTCGTCGCGCTCAAGATCATCAATGCGCAGTATTCCGCCCGCCCTGGTGCGCGCCAGCGTTTTCTCCAGGAGGCACGCGCGGCAGCGCATTTGCGGCATCCCAATGTGGCGAGCGTTTTTCACTTTGGCACGATCAACAGCCTCCCCGTCGCGGGAGGGGCGACAGTGAGCGCCGAGGAGAAGGCGGAAGCCGGCGATTGCTTTTATGCGATGGAATTCGTGGAGGGTGAAACCCTCGAGGCGCGCTTGCGCAGAAGCGGGCCGCTGAGCCCGGTCGAAGCGGCCACGATTGGCGTGCAGGTGGCGCGGGCCCTGACGGCGGCCGAAGGTCGCGGGCTGGTTCATCGCGATCTCAAGCCCTCGAACATCATGCTCGCGACCGAAGAGATGCAGGGCGCCGGCGACGCCTGGGTGAAAGTGATCGACTTTGGCCTCGCGCAACGGGCGGAAGGGGAGCGGCCCGGAGCGCAGCCTTTTCTTGGCACATTCGCCTTTGCCAGTCCCGAGCAAATCGAGGGACGCGCGCTCGGGACCCGGGCAGACATTTACTCGTTAGGCGCGACTCTCTGGTATTCGCTCGCCGGCCAGCCGCCCCGATCGGGAAGTGCCCTTAACGAAACAAGGAAGGCAGAGTTAAGGGCATCTCCCTCCCTCGTTCCGCTGGAAAAGAGCGGCGTGCCAGCTTCGCTCCGGGCGGTGCTGGCCGAAGCCGTCGCGCCAAACCCGAGCGATCGCCCGCGAACGGCGGCCGAGTTTGGCCGCAGGCTGGAGAAGTGTCTCTCGGAACTAAGCGAGGCGGCGCCGTTCCCGGCGGCTCCATTCCGTTGGCGGCGTGTCCTCCTGCCGGCCGGGATCGCGGCCGGACTGCTCGCGCTCGCCATCTTCTTCGCCTCGACCCATGCGCCCAGAGAAAAGTCGATCGCGGTCCTCCCCTTCCGCAACTTGAGCGGTAACCCGGCGAACGCTTTTTTTGCCGAAGGGCTCCAGGACGACATCCTTTCCCGTCTGGTCAAGGTGCGCGATCTGAAAGTCATCAGCCGCTTTGGAGTCGCGCGCTATGGCGCGGATCTCCCGCGCAACTTCAAGGAGATCGGGCGCGAGCTCGGCGTGCGCCAGATTGTGGAAGGCAGCCTCCGCCGCTCGGGTAACCATGTCTTGCTCCATGTCGCCTTAATCGATGCGAAGGATGGACGCGAACTCTGGGCGGAGGGCTATGACCGCGAGCTGGCGGACGCGATCCATCTCCAGGGCGATCTCGCGAGCGACATCGCCAACGCGCTCAACGCAACACTGAGCCCGGAGGAAAGCGCCGGGGTCCGCGCAACTCCTACACGCAACGCGGATGCCTATGTCCTTTACCTGCGCGGGCGCAAGTTTGAGAACACCCCGACCTATGCCATCTCCGACTACGAAGCGGCGGAGGCGCTTTATACCCAGGCGATCGCCCTCGACCCAGGGTTTGCGCTCGCGCATGCCCGGCTCGCGGCGAGCCTGAGCATCCTCTATCGCGTGCGTGGGCCGAGCGAGGAGCTGCGGGAACGCGCTTATGCCGAGGCGCGCGAAGCGCTTCGCCTGCAACCGGATTTGGGAGAGGCTCATCTCGTGAGCGCGCTCTGCAGTTATCGGATCGATCGCGATTATGAAAAGGCCATGCCCGCGCTGGAAAAAGCGCGCCGTCTTTTGCCTAACGACACCGAAGCGGAAAGTTTCATCGCCTACATCGAGCGGCGCCGGGGGCAATGGCGCGAAGCGCGGGCCAGCCTTGAACGCTGCCGGGACCTTGACCCGCGGAACGTCACTTACACGGAGGAACTTTACACCACCGCCTACCTCCTGCGCGATTGGCCGGCGGCGGAACGCCACGCTCTCCGCGCCGAAGCCCTCGGTCCCGAGCAGATCCTTTTAAAAGTTCAGCGCGGGCTGGTCGCGGTCTGGAAAGATGGCGAGGTCGAGCCGCTCCGAAAAGTGTTCGAGGCGATTCCGACCTACGGAGATTCCGAGGGGATCGTCGCCTGGATGCGCTGGGACGCGGCGATGATGGCGCGTGATTTTACCGCGGCCCAGGAAGCGATCGATGGGTTCCCCGACGACACGCTGCCGTCGGTCTATAGCGCCCCGATTCCAAAGAGTTACCTGGAAGGCTGTATCGCCCTCGCGACGGGCGATCGGCCACGCGCGCTGGAGAAATTTGAATCGGCACGTCCCGCCTACGAGGCGGAAGCGCTCGCTCATCCGGAGAGCGCGCTGCGGCATGCGCGCCTCGGTCTGCTTTACGCCTACATGGGCCGGAGAGAAGACGCTCTCCGCGAGGGGCAGCGCGCGGTCGAGTTAAAGCCGGTCTCGCGGGACCACTTTGAGGGACCCGAAGAGCTCTGCAACCTGGCGCTGATCCATGCCCGGCTCGGCGATAACGACAGGGCCATCCCGGCGATCGAGTCGCTCCTGCGAACCCCGGGCGGCGTTTTTTTCTACGAAGCGAGCATGAGCCGTTCGGAACTGCGCCTGCGCTGGCAATGGGACCCGCTGCGCACGGACGAGCGTTTTCAAAAACTGCTGGCGGGCCCGGAACCAGCGACTGTCTATTAACCGCGACCAAAATTCAGTTTGCGAGCGGTGCGGCGCCCCGCTGCAAGACACGGCGAGTACGGCAGGCTGTTTGAATTGTCTCCTTCGGGCCGGGATCGAGGGCAAGCCCGGCGCAGAATCTGCGCGGCGCATTTACCTGCATTACGAAATTCTCGAGCACCCCGATGGTTCGCCCTGGGAACTGGGCCGAAGCGAAACGGGGGTGACCTACAAGGCGCGCGATATCAACCTCGACACGATCGTGGCGCTCAAGGTGGTGGCGGCGGAGCTTTCGGATCGGCCGGAAGCGCGCGCGCGTTTTCAGCAGGCCGTGCAGGCCGCAGCGCAAGTCCATCACCCGAACTTCGTCCAGGTCTTCCATTTTGGCACCGTCGTCAGGTCGGAGGTGGAAGCGTCCGCGGAAAATTTCCCCGCGGCCGAAAGTTTCTACACGATGGAATACGTCGAGGGCGAATCGCTCGAGACGCGAGTCACCCGCCACGGCCCGCTTCGTCCGTTGCTCGCCGTCGAGGTGGCGATCCAAGTGGCCCGCGCCCTCTCCGAGGCGGAAAAACGCGGCCTTCCCCGGCGCGACCTTCCGCCATCGAACGTCATGCTCACGAGCGATCAGCCGGACACCGTGGCGGCGACCGGGGGCCGGGCCGAAGGGTGGGTGAAAGTGATCGGGCTCAGTCTCAATAAAGGACCCGACCCAGTTGATGCGAACGCGTCTCACGTTCGCTCCGACCTTTGTTCGTTAGGCGAGATCCTCTGCCTGGCGTTGAGCGGGAAGTCGCCCGCGGAGGATGGAGCGCTGCTCGAGGCAAAACTGCGCGCGGGCCCGGTTCCGCCAACCGTGATGGTGCTCCTCGAAGAGTTACTCGACCGCGACGAAGAAAAACCGCCATCGCTCCCGGCGGTCATCGGTCTCCTCGAAAACTGCCGGCAATCGCTGGCCGAGGCGGAGCAATTCCGGCGGCGGCGGCGGCGCTACGCGTATTTCTCCGTTCTGGCTCTGAGCCTGGCGGCGATCGTATTCTCCTTTTATTGGCAGCCCTGGGTTTCAGCCGAAGACAAGTCGATCGCGGTGCTGCCGTTTCGGAATTTGAGCCAAAACCAGGACGACGCCTTTTTCGCGGAAGGTGTGCGGGATGATATCGTTTCCCGCCTGGTCAAAATCCGCGACTTGAAGGTGATGAGTCGTCTGCGATTGGACGCGCTGCCCGCCGGGCAGACTCCCGATTTTCGTGCCATCGGGCGCGAGCTGGGTGCGCGGAATCTTCTGACCGGCAGCCTGCGCCGTGCGGGCGACCGGGTGTTTCTCGAGGTTTCCCTGCTGGAAGCAGGCACCGGTCGGCAGATTTGGTCAGAGAAGTACGACCGAAAGCTGAAGGACGCGATCAACCTGCAGGGCGAACTCGCCAGCAACGTGGCGGCGGCGCTCGACGCCAGGCTGAGCGCTCGTGAACGCGTCGCGGTGCGGGCGAGCACGACTTTGAACCCGGACGCCTATGTCCTCTACCTGCGCGCACGAAAACTGGAGGAGAGCATCACCACGCAGGTTTCAAGTTATGAGGCGGCGGCGACCCTTTATCGGCAGGCGATCGCGCTCGACCCCGGTTTTGCGCTGGCGCACGCCCGCCTCGCGGTGGTGCTGGGAATGCTTTATCGCTTTCGCGGCCCGAGCGAGGAATTGCACAACCAGGCCGCGAGCGCGGCGCGGGAAGCCCTCCGCCTGGAGCCCGATCTCGGACAGGCGCATCTCGCCCAGGGAATGAATCTTTACCGGATCGAGCGCGACTTCGAGAGCGCGCTCTCCGAGCTGGAAATCGCGCGGAAACTTTTGCCTAACGACGCCGAGGCCGGTGCCTTTATTGCTTTGATTCACCGGCGCCAAGGGCGATGGCGCGAAGCCCGGAGCGGGCTCGAACAGGCACATCAACTCGCTCCCGAGGTGCGCCGTTATGAGGAAGAACTCCACGCCACCGCCTGCCTGCTGCGGGACTGGCCGGCGGCGGCTCGGCACATCGAGCGGGCCCTGGCGCTTACGCCGGGGGTGGCGGAGCTCATGTTCGAACGCGCTTTGGTCGATTACTGGCAAAACGGCCACCTTGATCCTCTGCAAAAGGTGGCTGCGTTGATCGCGTCCGGGCGCGACGTGAGAGGCGATACCGCATGGGCGCGATGGGACGTGGCGATGGTGGCGCGTGATTTTGTCGCCGCTGACCAGGCGATCGATTCCTTCCCCTTCGAGACCCTGCCGACGGTGCTGGGGGCGCCAGTTCCGAAAAGCTACCTGAGAGGTTGCACCTGGCTGGCGAGGGGCGATCGAAACCAGGCGCAGGCGGCATTTGAAATGGCCCGGCCAGCGATGGAAGCGGAGACAATCGCACGGCCCGGCGATGCCATGCGCCATGCCCGCCTCGGGCTTCTTTATGCTTACCTCGGCAAGAAAGCCGAGGCTCTGCGTGAAGGGGAGCGCGCGGTCGAGATCACGCCCGTCTCGGAGGACGCGGTCGAGGGGCATCAATGGTTGTGCAATCTGGCCCTGATTCGCGCCTGGGTCGGGGAGACGGCTGAGTCCGTCTCGATGATCGAGTCGCTCCTTCGGCAGCCGGGATGCGTCTCGCCGTTGAATGAAGCATCGCTCACGCTTTCGGATCTCCGCCTGCGCTGGCAATGGGATCCACTTCGTCAGGATCCGCATTTCCAGCGAATCCTGGCCGCGCCGGAGCCCCGGACTGTTTTTTAGCCGGGTTCGTCGCCCGGCCGGCGGGGATTTATTCGGGTTCTGCATTTTTTTTGCAATGCCTGGCAAATTTTGCCCAAAGGAAGAGTAGAGACACTCAGTTGTCAGGTACCTATGGCTAAGTCCCCGGATCTCCGGATCCGACATGCTTGGAGGCGCTGCGAGGCGCTTCCAGGCATGGGGCAAAGCCGGCGAGGTCCGTTCTGGACTGCGCTGCTTAACCAGGAATTTCCACCAACTCCCGCGCAGGTTTCGCCGGAGGCGTCTCGAGTTGGCTGCGCCAGAGGTGCGGCGGGAGAAGGCCAATCATCATGAAAGCGAGCTGGCTCGCGCCGAAGGTGATCAGCCAGGGGAACGCGCTGTCCATGAAACCGTAGGAATGGAGGCCGATCCCAAGCATGTTAACGCCAAACCACGACCAGCTCGTGACGACGTTGCCGAAGATGGCCATCACCATCAGGCCGCGTTGCCTAACGAGTCCGCCCCAGCGCGCATGCAGGATGATGGCGTTCCAGAGGACGATGAGGAGGGCGCCATTTTCCTTCGGGTCCCAGCCCCAGAAGCGGCCCCACGATTGATCGGCCCAGATCCCGCCGAGGATCGTGCCGACAAAACTGAAGAGGGTCGCGAAACAAACGATGCCGTAAACCATCCGGCTGAGCGCGCGCGCGGTCTCGCGATCGAGCGAGGGGGTGAAGGCGCCGCGCACGATGTAGGTGAGGGCGAGGAAGCCGGCGAGGAAAGTCGAGGCGTAACCAAGCGTGACGCAAACGACGTGAGTCGCGAGCCAGCCGTTGGTGTCGAGGACGGCGCGCATCATTTCCATCGTGTCGCCGTCCATCGAAAGATGATGCGCGATGAGCAGGGTGATGAAACCGATCATGGCAGCCGTGGCGCTGCCGATGCCGTTCCGGAAAAAGCGCTCGAGGAAAATACCGAGCAGAACCGCGCCCCAGCCGATGAAAACGGCGGAGGAATAGAGGTTTGTCACCGGTGGCCGGCCCTCCAGGTACATCCGCGTGATCAACCCGGCGGAGTGCACGACGAAGGTGAGCAGAAGCAGGGCCAAGGCATAGCGGCCTAACGTCTGTGGCCAGGCCAGCCAGGAGCCGGCCGCGAGGATGAAGATCAGAACGTAGATCACCATCGCGCTGTAAAACGGCTGAAGTTGGTTAAAGACCGACTCGACCTTCGCCTTCCAGACGCGCCGCGGCAGATCGCGCTGCAGTTGGGCGGAATAATCGTCCAGCGTGCGGTTGAAGGTCGCGGGATCGTTCGCGGCGTAGGAGCCCGCGAGCGTCGCCCAGGTGGCAACCGCGGGATGCAATTTTCCGTTGGTCAGGAAAGTGAGCAGGCTCTCGCCCACCTTCCGCCACTGCAACGGGTCGTCGTTAGGCGGAAAGGGCGGGATGGGTAAAAAATAACCGGTCTCGGCCAGAAACCCGAGGCTCTGCAGGGCCTCGGCCGTGATGCCGCTGTTCATCGGCACGGGCGAGGGGCGAATGTATTTCACCAGGTCGTCGATCTGGCTTTTGAAGCCGACCGTGCCTTTGACTTCGAGACTGTTGGAGAGCCGGTGATAAAGGGTAAGTCGCTCGAACAACTTGATAATGTCGCGCTGGAAGGGCGAGCGTAACTGCGCCTCGACTTTTTGCGCGAGCGCCGCCTTCTGCTCGATGTCCTGAAGATGCGGACCAAATTCGCGAAATGAAAAGTACTTTCCCGCGTCTGGTTTCCACCCGAGAGCGGCCAGGGTGTCGGCGTTGCGGATGACGAAAATCTTCCGCTCATCCGCCTGCTCTGGCTTCATCATCACCTCGGCCAGCCAATCCATCGGGGTGAGCAAACCGCCCTCGGCGCGGAGCGTTTGTTTGCCGTGAATAATGAGGAGCGAATTGCGTGCGACGGTGTCGAGCGGCTTGATCCGGCCGTTCAACAGCACCGGTAAACGCCCGAATTTCTCCATCGCAAAACCGTCGCGCTTGTCGTGCTGGAAGAGAGGCGCCACGACATAGAGCAACGTCGCCGCCAGAACCAGCCAGAGAATCCAAGGGCGTCCCGTCTTCATCGCGCCCGTTTCCTCACGAACCCGAACAGGTGCATCGAGAATTGCACGAGCAACCCGGCCGCGACCAGGCCGCAGGCGATGTAAGGCAGGAGCATCGCGGGATTCTTCACTACTTGCAGGATCGTCGTCTTGTCGTTGTTGTCGAAACCGGACTGGTAAAAGGTGAAGCCCCGATAACGCAGCGGATCGTTCATCGAGATGAGCACCTCGCGGTTCTCATTTCGCTCCAGGTCGATCAGCCGCACCTTGCTCGAGAAATTTTTCGGAATGTCCGTCCCCGCGTAGCGGTCGTGCGCAAAATCGAGCAGGGTGATCGCGAACTGTTTGTAGAAACGCCGCTGCCGCATCATCAACTCATAGGTGCGACCATTGACGGTCACCGGTTGCGCTTCGGAGATAGCGTTCGAGACAAGCCAGGTGCCTAACGATCCCTGGGTTCCATTCACTTCCACATACGCCGCGCTGAGGTCACGCTCGTCGTCCTTCACCGTGCGTGGTGCCTCCTCGGCCACGATTTTGGGCCCAAACCCGGCGGTGGCCAGCGATGGCCGCGCCTGCGCGACCTGTGAGCGCATCGCGAGGTGCGTGTTGGGCATGAATTGCCGGATGTTGAGCGTGAACGGCAGCGTCGGATTTTGGATCGTCCCGCCGCGGGCCAGGACGGCCTCGGGAATTGCGACTACTTGGTCGAAATTCGGATCCTCTTTATCGATCACTACCAGCTCCACCTCGCGCGGCGCTTCCGAATAGCCGATGGTCTGGCCTTCATCGATTCGCATCTGCGTTTCGCGCGCGAAAAGGCCGGTCAGGAGCTGCCCGATGAGGAGCAGGATGACGCCGAAATGAAGCAGGATGATTCCGATTTTCTTTTTCGTTAACTGGAAGCGAACGGCGTGCGCCGTGATCAGGTTCACGAGCAGGACCGTGCCGAGCAGATATCCCCCGGGCAGGATCGGAATTTTCCAGCCCGCTCCCGGCGGCGACCAGAAGATGATCAGGCTCTGGAAATAGCGCTCCTGCACGGCATGAATCCCGAGATGGACCTGGGCCAGTGTCCCCAGGAAAACGAGCAACATCCCGAGCCCGAGGCAAACCACCGTTAGGCGAAGCGAAGAAAGCACGCGGAGCGGCGACTTCAGCGGAAATGGACGGACGACGGCTTCAGGCATGACTCGTTAGGGGATTTTTAACCCGCGCAGGAAATCGGTGAAGGCGCTTTTCTGCGACGCGACGGCGGCGTCTTCGCCCGTCATTTTGATAAACCAGGAGTGCTCGCTTTCATCCAGGATTGCGGCCAGGAGGCGTTGTTTTTCGCCGTTAATTGGCTGTTCGCTCGCCAGATCGAAGAGCAGGAAGTCATGGCCATTTGCGATCACGTGTTCAGCCGACTTTGCCAGCGTCGCTTCGTCGATCGGCGCCAGCTGCACCTGTCCGCGCCAACGATTTACATTGGCCAGGGTGCCGCCGGCAATACCGGGCAGGGAGACCACCGAGATGTCCGTTTCCTTTCCGTTAGGCGCGGTCGACTTGAAACTCGCCAGGCGCATCGGCGTGAGCGGCTTTTCCTGCCAGCCTGGAGGCAGCGTGTATTGCACCGGTGCTCCCTGGGCCGATTCGATCGGCGGCGGGGTGGGGGCGTTCGTGTCGTTGCCGCCGGAATTTGTGTTCATCGGCGCCGGCGCGGCCGCCAGCGCGTGCGGGCCTTCGTCCTCCGCCGGGTGGACACTCTGCAAGAAGCCCTTAAACGCTTCCCGCTGCGACTCAACCAGTGCATCAGGACCGATCATTTTGAAAAACCACGTCTCCGCTCCGGCAGGAAAAATCCCGCCCAGGATGCGCTGCTTCGAGCCATCGGGCGAAAGTGGCGCGTCGCTCACCAGCTCGACAAAAAACAGGTCGCGTCCGCCGACTTCCATCGGCGTGCCGGCCTGCACCACGTCCGTGATCGGCGCCAGCTTCAGCTGATCCCGCCAGCGATTGACATTCGCCAACAAACCGCCGGCCGCTTCCGGGAAGGAAATCACCGAGACATCCGCCTTTTTTCCCTCCGCGTCTTTGACGAGGAAGCTTCCTTTGCGGAACCCCGAAGCCGCTTGTTCCTCCCACCCGGCCGGCGCTGTCCAGTGCACCGCCAGAGGTGCGGCGCCGCCTGCTGCGGCCTGCTGCGGGATGGCCGGTGTCGCCGTTTCCTTCGGGATGCGATAGACCGTGATCTGGTCGCTGTTCCGGTTACAACCGGCGCACGCGAGCAGCGCGGCGAGGCCGAGGGAAAGCCTAACGAGCAGTGATTGAAGAGGAAAGAGAGGCTTCACGGGTAGGGGCGAAGTACCCGCCGTCCGGGTTAGATGTCAAGGGACGGGCCAGGGATACCGCGTCTGGGAAAGCGCGAAACCGCGGAGCAGGAGCGCAAACCATGTTGCGAATCGCGGCAGCGCCTGGACTAGTTTCGCCCGCGGCGATTGAAACCAGGAGAGCCCCAACAGGGTCGAAGCCTGTGGGATACGGGGAAAACTGAGGAGTCGGACTCAAAAGTAGCGCTTCCCAACAGTGCGGCCAAAGTGCTATAACCACCATAAATCCAATATAAATGAGTAAATTCTTCGCCATTGGTCGCTGCCAGGTTCTGCTCGCTCTTCTTGCTGCGTTTGCCCTCGGGGCCTGTCAGCCACAGAAAGTCGATTCTGGTCCCCGGCGAGAATGACCTCGTGGTGCTCAATGGCTGCGTCATTTCCGCCTGTAATTACCTCGCGGTGGTCGAGACCCAGCACAGCCTGGAGCCAAATTTTTGGGCCAAGATTCTCCTCGTCCGCTACAAGGACCATCCCGCCGGCCACGCTTATTGCGTCTGGGAAACTGCCGGCACCATTTACGGCTACGACCGCAACGGAGGTTCGTTCCCCATCCCGACCTACACCCGCGAGCCGAAGGCAATCGCGGCCGCGCTCGCGACCGGACTTTCGAAAGCCTTGAACGAGAACCTGACCGTCGCGCAGGCGGAGTTCATCGAGCCGAAGGAGTCGGCGCTCTACAAATTTTAGCGGGAGCGAACCGCGACCTCGTCGACGGGCGCGCCGGGCAAAAAAAGAATGCGCGGCCATTTCTGACCGCGCCGCGAAGACTTAGGGAACGTGACGTAATGTTATGGATTGCAGGAGTGACTTCCCAGCTCGCACCATCTCTTTAAGCAGCGGGTGTGCCATGGGCTTCCCTAACGTTGTCCCGCAGACATTCTTTCCTGAATGAAATCGAGCGCGCACCCATCGGGCACCGGTTTCTTGTCGCAGTGGCTTCGCTTCTTCCGAGGAACTGCCTCGCGTTCTGGCCTAACGAATCACTTTGGCTGGCCGCTCAACACAGTTTTACTTGAAAAATTTCCGCAAAGGCGGCTTGCTGACGGGATGAAATCCTTTTCTCTGGCCGCTCTTTCGCTCTTCCTCGGACTCTCGCTGGTTTGTGCGAACCCGCTGGCGAAAGAGCCCGGGACGAAAATCACCAAAAACGAAGCCGAACACATCGCATTGCGGCAGCATAAAGGCGCCCGGGTGACCTCCGCGAAACTCGAAACCGTCGAGGGCAAAAAAATCTGGGTCATCCAGATCGCGCAAGGCAAGCGTCAGAACCTGGTGCAAGTGAACGCGGTCAGCGGCCGCGTCGTCGCGACCGAGAAAGTGAGTCGTTAGGCCAGGCGGGCCGGAGCGATTATTTGCCCCAGATTTTCGCCAGGTAGCTGACCCGGCCGGAGCCGACATGGTAGGCCTCGTAGGCGGCGGGGTTCTTTTCGTAATATTTCTGGTGATAATCTTCGGCCGGATAGAAAGGTTTGGCCGGCAGGATTTCGGTCACGATCGGTTTATCGAAACGGCCTGACTTGCCGAGCTTGTCTTTGGCAGCCTCGGCCAGTTTTTTCTCCTCCTCGTTGCCGAAATAGATCGCGGCCTGGTAGGAGAGCCCGAGGTCGTGGAACTGACCGTTGGCCTGGGTCGGATTGATGTTGCGGAAGAAGACGTCGAGCAACTGGTCGTAGGTCACCTGCGCCGGATCATAGGTGAGCTCGATCGCCTCGCGATGCTGGGTTTTGTGCGCGGAGACGACGTTGTAGTTGGCGTCTTCCTTGTCGCCGCCGGTGTAGCCGACAACGGTTTTAGTCACGCCTTTAACGTGATCGAAGGGCTCCTGCATGCACCAGAAACAGCCGCCGGCGAAGACCGCGGTTTTAGTTTCAGCGTGGGCCGTGATGGCGAGGCCAAAGAGCGCGAGGATGAGGAAAAGTTTATGCATGGTTTCCCATCAGAGTGCTCAGCCTGGCCGATTATTCCACCCACCGCTTCGCAAAGCGGCGGTGGAGACCGGCTACTTCACCCGCACGTTTTTGCGCAGGAAGGTCGGAACGTCCAAGTCCTGACCTTCGACGATTGTCGGCTCACTCTTTTCAAAACGGCCGCGCGTGACCGGCTCGAACTGCATCACTTCCTGGCGCGCGTGCACGAATTTGTCCTTCTTCACGGGGACGGCCACAGGGGCTGGCTCCGGGGCCAGTTCGGGCTCGGGCTTTGGAGCGGGCTTGCGCACTTTTCGAATCGGCGATGGCGGGGGAATTTCAGCGACCGGTGCGGCCTCTTCTTCCAACTCCGATTCCAGCGCTTCTTCCGTGATCGGTTCGGGCTCCGCCTCCGGGAAACTTGCGACCGCTTCCGATGGGGACTTGGCATACTCGGTCGCGATCGGAACCCGTTCCGGCTCCGCTTCGAAGTGCGGCTCTGGTTCGTAAGTCTGCTCGGGTTCGAAGGCAGGCGTCGGTTCCACCACCGGCGCCACGGCCTTTGGCTCGGGTTTTCTGATGGTGCGCATCGGCGCGGCCTGCACAGTGCCGTCGGCCGAGAGTGAACTGATCAGCGTCACGCTCATCCGATTGCCCATTTTGCCGTCGACCGAGGTGCCGAAAAGAATCTGGGTGTGATCTTCGACGTGCCGGTTCAATTCCTGCATCACGATCTCGACCTCGGTCAGCGTCATGCCCGGGCCGCCGGAGATCTGCACCAGGACGGCTTGCGCGTCGGTCAGCATTTTGCCGCGGTTCATGAGCGGATTTTTCAGGGCGAGGGCGAGCGCTTCGTGGGCGCGATTGTCGCTGTCCGATTCGCCGAAGCCGAAGAGGCAACGGCTGTTCTGGCTGCGCAAGGCGGAGATCAATTCGTCAAACCCGATCCGGATCAAGCCCGGCCGCCTAACGACATTGACGATCGCGCGCACGCTTTGGCTGATGGTCGTGTCAGCGACCGCGAACGCCTGATGAATTCCGGCTTTCGGCAGGACGATGTCACCCATCCGGTCGTTCTCGAAACAAACGACCGCATCGGCCACACGCTGCAACTCCTGCAGCGCTTCCATCGCCTGCGCGGTCCGGCGCTTTCCTTCAAAAGCAAAAGGCAGAGTGGCGAACGCGATGACCAGCGCGCCGCTGTCGTGCGCCATCTCCGCGACCAGCGGAGCTGCTCCCGAGCCGGTGCCGCCGCCGAGCCCGGCGCAGACAAACACCATCCGCGCGCCTTCCATCGCTTCGCGCAGTTCGGTGGCGGATTCCTTAGCCGCGTTATAGCCGAGTTCCGGATCGCCGCCCGCGCCCAGGCCGCGGGTGACTTCGTGCCCGATCTGCACCTTGCTCGTCGCGACCGAGCTGGCGAGGGATTGCACATCGGTATTGACCGCGATCATCTCGGCGTGCTCCATCCCGTCGAGCACGATGCGGTCGAGCGCGTTCGCGCCCGCGCCACCCACGCCGATGATTTTGATCGCGAGGTCGTCTTCCTTCTTTTCTGGCAGGCTGTAGTTGCGGCTGAGTTGGATCATGGTTCTTGGCTTTTGGTTAGGTGATAAGGGGAATGCGTCACCGCATTCCTAGTTTGTCATCCCGATCCGCCGCAGGACGGAGAGGGACCTCGCAAGCGGCGTGCGACAGGGCTTTCTGAAATAACATCAGGAATGGCTTGGGAGGTCCCTCGCCGCGCTGCGCCGGTTCGGGATGACAAATGCGGGGACGGCAGGATGAGTTCATCGCATTCCCTGGAAAAGTTTTCCGAAAATCCCGCTGAATGCCGGTGCGAGGCTGGCGATCGCCCTGCACCGCCTGGGCGTATTTGATCAGGCCGATGGCGGCGGAGAATTGCGGGTTTTCAAACGCACTCGTTAGGCCGGACATGGTGCGGGCGTGCGAGGAGCGGGCGGGGAGACCGAAGACGTCTTCCGCCAGATTGTCGATCCCGTTCAACTGGCTGCAGCCGCCGGTGATGAAGATGCCTTCGCCGAGATAATCGAGATGCGGTTCGTCTTCGAGCCGGCGCTTGAGCAGTTCGAAGGTCTCGCGCAGCCGCATGTGAATGATCGTGTTCAGCGTCTCGCGCTCGATTTCTTTCCCGGCGAAACCGGAGTCGTCCTTCAACAGCACTGTTTCGCCCGGGAGACAATTGCCGAGGACCGTGCTGCCCTCTTCGATCTTGAGCTTCTCCGCGCGCGTCATCGGGATGCGCAGGCCCATCGAGATGTCGTTCGTGATGTGGTCGCCGCCAACCGCGAGGACCCCGCTTTGTTTCACCGCGCCGTCGACGTAGAGAATGTAATCGGTCGTGCCGCCGCCGATATCGATCACCAGTGCGCCGAGATTTTTCTGGTGCTGGGTGAGGACGACCTGGGCCGACGCGAACGCGGTGAAGACGACGTCCTCGACATCGAGCGGCAGTTCCTTCACGCAGCGGATCGTGTTTTGAATCCGGTTCCGCACCCCGTGGATGATGTGGAAATCGGCCTCGAGCCGCTGGCCCAGCATCCCGACCGGGCTGAGCACGCCGTCGTGCCCGTCGATGTGATAGCTCTGGATGATCGAATGCAGAAACGCGTTTTGCGCCGGGATGCTGACCTCGCGCGCGTTGATCTTCACGTCGTCGACATCCTGTTCATCGATCTCGTCGCGGTCTTCCGGCAGGGTCACGCAGCCGCGGTTGTTGAAGCTCTGGATGTGCGCGCCGGTGATGCCGATGTAGACGCTGCGAATCATGATGTCGCTCTTCTCCTCGGCGTCGACGACCGCTTCGTGAACGCATTTCATCGCCGTCTCGAAATCCACGATCTCGCCTTTGCGCACCCCGCGCGAGGGCGCCTGTCCGACTCCGAGAATTTTGATCGTGCCGTCCGGTTTTCCTTCGCCGACGACGACACAAATTTTCGAAGTCCCGATTTCGAGACCGACCATCAAGTTGCTACTAGCCATTACCGTTACCTTCCTGGTTAAAACGCTGAAGTGGGACCGCGCGCCGCGTTGGTAGAGGCGCGGGGTTGGAGTGGAATTTTTTGACGCCCGGACTGTAGGGAAGCGCTTTTTTCACCGGCATCGGGGTCGGGTGAGACCGCTTTCGCTTTGCGGACTTCCGGTTCTTTCGCGGCCGCTTTGCTTTCTTTCGGCGCGCGGTTTCGATTCCTGCGGCGGCTTGGGCGGAATCATTTCCTCAGCAGGCTCGAGCTCGGAGATGACGGCCGAAGCAGGCTGCGCGAAAGTGACCGGGATATTGCGCGCGACCAGCAGGTTGACGGTCGCGATCGGGCGCTGAGTGTCGTCGCTGTAGACGAGGAACTGCTCCAGCCGCTGCATCTGCTGGTCGAGGTTTTCAAAACCGAACATGACCCGGGTGTGGTTCTTGTCCGTCACGAGCAGGCAATAACCTTTCGAGACATCGACCTCGCGGATCTGGAAGCGCGTCTGCATGAAGCTCGTCGTCGTTAGGCGGAGAAGTTCGAGGGCGGCTTTGGCCTCAAAGGAATCGACCGTTTTACCCGGGACGAGCGCTTCGCTCGAGCACCCGGTGATCAAAGGGAGGGCGAGATACTCGGGGAGCAGTTTTTTTTCCTTCATCAGGATCCCGCGCGCGTCGACGAGGAAGGCGGCATCGGAGGCAAACGGATCGGACACCGCCTGCTCGCTCGTGATCCAGGCGATCGGTTTGCGTTCCACGATCGTGATATCGATCTCGTTAGGCATCTTTCGCTCCACCTGCACGTCATCGACCTGCGGGAGCTGCTGCAAGCGGTCGTGAACCTGGGCGAGGTTGACCGAAAAAATGTTCAAGCCCTCCTGCAACTCGCCTGCTTTCAGGACCTGGTCGCGCTGCAGCGTGCCGTCGGTCTGGACCGCGATCGTGCTCAGCCGGTAGTCGGGGTTATCGAAAAAGAAACGGCTCAGCCCGGTCCTGACGCCGTAGTAGGCGCCGGCGACGAGTGCGATCGCGAGCGCGATTTTCGAGACGAAGAGGAGGACGCGACGGTTGCGATGATGCGAGGCGCGCCGGGCCCGCACCTTGACGTCGAGCAGGTGTTGCTGCTTGCGCTGGCGCGAAGTCGAGAGCCGGCGATTGCCGATGCGCGGTTGGTTTTTATTCGTTTGCACTCTCATTTTTTCGGGGGCCGGGCGGCGAGTGAAAGTTCGACGATGCGAAGGCAGAGCTGCGGATAAGTGATGCCGGCGACGGCCGCGGCGTCGGGGAGCAGGCTGGTCTCGGTCATGCCCGGGATGGTGTTGATCTCGAGAACGGAGGGCTGGCCTTCTTCCGGGAGCATGATGTCGACGCGGGAATAGACTTTGAGCCCTAACGATCGGGTGGCGAGCAGCGCGAGATCCTGGATTTTGCTCGTCAGATCACCCGGAATCTCGGCCGGGCAGACGTGCTGGGCACCGCCGCCGCCTTGAGGATTGAGAAACGGATACTTGTCGTTGAAATCGTAAAAGCCGCTCTTCGGGATGATCTCCAGCACCGGCAAGGCCAGGTCGCCCAGGACGCCGATGGTCAGTTCGCGCCCGGGAATGAACTGCTCGATCAGGAGTTCTTCGTCGTATTTGGCGGCCTCGCTCAGGTCGGTCGCGACCGCGGACTCTTCTTTCACGATGTAAACGCCCACGGTCGATCCCTGGCGCGGCGCCTTGATCACGTACGGAATGGGGAGCGTGGGCTGCTGGCCGGTGTGGATGATTTCCCAGGTCGGAGTGGCGACGCCGTGCTGGCTAAATTTTTTCTTCGACTCGATTTTATCGAAAGCGAGCCGGCTTTTTTCGACATCCTCGCCGGTGTAGGGAACGCCGCGGTCCTCGAGGATCTGCTGCACCTGGCCGTCCTCGCCGAAGGTGCCGTGGAGGGCGATGAAGGCCAGTTCGGTGTCGTTAGGCAAAACGAAGTCCGGACCTTGCACATCGACCTCTGTGACTTCCGCGCCTAACGAGCGGAGCGCTTTGGCCACGCCCGCGCCGGTGGCGAGCGAGACCGCCCGCTCGGAGCCGGGGCCGCCTTTCAGAACCGCGATATTTTTTGCCAGTTAAGATCGATCATGGAGTCCTCCGGGTCCGGGTAGCGCACGGGCTGCCAGCCCGTTGGCCGCCGGGAGTTTGCCGGCGGCCCGGTTGGAATTTGCAGGAGTTGCGGAGATCGGAAGCGTCTCTTGACTGCCGCGCCCTGGAAGTCCGTCGCGGTGGAACTCCGCGACCGGCACGCCGGGGTGGCGCCGCGCTACCCGGAGAAATCTGTGCGCATGCCTTTCATGCTTCCTCCCCCACGATTTGCACTTCGGTTTCGAGCTCGACCCCGCGCTCTTTTCGCGCCGTCGCCTGGATTTGCCCGATTAACTCCAGGACCTGGTCGGCCGTGGCCGCGCCTTCGTTGACGATAAAATTTCCGTGCACCTCCGAGACCCGCGCATCTCCCACGCGCGAGCCTTTCAAGCCCAGTTCGTCGACCAGTTTGCCGGCCGGGCAGGCGGCCGGATTCTTGAAAATGCAGCCGGCACTCTTCGCGCTCGGTTGGGTGGTGCGGCGTTTTTCCTGCGAAGCGTCGAGTCGCCTAACGATCTCTTCAGTCGACGATTTTTCCCCGCGGAAAACGGCCGAGACGGCAAAATTTTCGTCGAGCGAGGGGACGTGGCGATAATGCACTTCCAATTCGCCCGGCGTTTTTTCGTGCGCCACGCCTTCGCGGTCGAGGAAACGCACCCGCACGACCTGGTCGAAAGTCTGCACCCCCATCGCGCCGGCGTTCATGCGCAGACCACCGCCGACCGAGCCCGGGATTCCCTCCATCCATTCAAAGCCGCCAATCCCCGCGGCTTTACCCGCGTAGGCGATCTGCTTCAGCTTCGCCCCGACGCCAGCCGTCACTTCCAGGCCCGTCGTTTCGACTTTCTCAAACTCGCCCCCGCTCGGATGAACGACCACGCCGCGAATGCCGCCATCGCGCACGAGCAGATTCGAGCCACGGCCGATGACGAATAGCGGAAGATTTTCGCGCCGGCAAAACCGGATCAGTCTCGCAAGAGCTTCCTCGGTTCTCGGCTCGACCCAGAACTGCGCCGGGCCGCCGACGCGCAACGTGGTGTGCTTCGCGAGCGGCTCGGAGAGACGCACTTCGCCTTCCGCTCCGACGATCTCTTTCAAGCGTTCCGCGATGACCAGCTCGGCCGCGAGCTTGGCCAATTGCTCGTGCACATTGCCCGCACCGAGGCTGAGAATGAGATCGCCTTCCAGCAGCATCCGCCCGAGGTCGCCGTGCAGCCGATCGAGCCGCGGCTGGTAGGAAACGGCGCGATGGCCATGCTGCGAGATCGCGTCGGCGATCGTCTGGCCGGTGATCCCCGGCAGAGCGGCTTCGCTGGCGGCGTAGATATCCGTGATCACGACATGGTCGGCATCGTCAAAAGCGGCCCCAAATTCGTGCTGCAACGCCTTCGTCCGGGAATAACGATGCGGCTGGAACATGGTCACGACGCGTTTGCGCCCGGCCGAGCGCGCGGTCGCGAGCGTGGCCCGGATCTCGGTCGGGTGATGCGCGTAATCGTCGACCAGGAGAAAGCGATCGCTCTGGTATTTGATCTCGAAACGGCGCCGGGCGTGGCGAAAAGTGCCTAACGACTTGGCGATTTTCTCGAACGGGATGCCGAGCTCGGTGGCGAGCGCGATGACGCCGAGCGCGTTGCTCACATTGTGCCGGCCGGGCACGCTCAGGGTCGCGTCGCCCAGTTTCTCGTCGCCTCGTTGCACGCAGAAAGTGGCGGCGAAATCCTGCAGCTCGATCCCGGTCGCGCGATAGCGCGCAGCCGCCGTGAAGCCGTAGGAAATGGTCCGCGCATGCGCGCTGCAGATGCGCGGGGCGTGCAGATCGTCCGCGCAATAAAAGACCGTGCCCTTTGTCTGGCGGAGCAATTTCGCGAAGACCTCTTCGATCGCGGCCAGGTCCTTGTAATAGTCGAGATGTTCCTCTTCGACGTTGAGGATGAGGGCGTGCTCCGGTTGGAAAAGTTGCAGCGTGCCGTCGCTCTCGTCGCCTTCCGCGACGAAATATTCGCCGCGCTTGTCCCAGTGCGCGTTGCTCCCAAGAATCGGAATTTCCGCGCCGACGTAATGCGACGGATGCAGACCGCCGCCGCGCAAAACATGCGCGGTCATCGCGGTCGTGGTCGTCTTGCCGTGCATCCCGGCGATGATGATGCCGCGTTTGCCGAGCATGATGGCGGCGAGCGCTTCAGCGCGACGGATGGTGGGAATTTTTTGATCCTGCGGCCGCGACCAGGATCGGGTTGTCGGCCTTGATCGCGGAGGAATAAACAATCAGTTCGGCGCCGGCCGCGTCTTCCGCCCGATGGGGCGAGGAAAAGCGCAGGCCGAGCTGGGCCAGCCGTTGCGTTTCCTGGGTCCGCGCCTTGTCCGAGCCGCGCACATCGTGTCCGAGCTCGAGCAGGAGCGACGCGATGCCGCTCATCCCGCTCCCGGCGACGCCGATGAGATGGATCGCGTGCCGTTCCGCGGTCAGGAATTTTGGGAGATCAGGCGGCAACGGCGTCATTGGGCTGACTATATTTCTCCATCGTTTCCACGACCAGATTGGCCGCGTTTTTCGGCGCGAGGGCGACGGCGTTGGCCGACATGGTGCGAAGGGTGGCGGGCGCGCTCAGCAGTTCGAGAATTTTTTCGGCCAGCAATTCGCCGGTCAGCTCGGATTCCTTCAAGAGCAGGGCGGCTTTTGCCTTAACGAAGATTTCCGCATTGCGGGTCTGGTGATCGTCCGCGGCGTAGGGGTAGGGGACGAGCAGCGCGGGCAGCCCGAAAGTGGCCAACTCGGCCAGGCTGGCCGCGCCGCTGCGGGCGATCGCGAAATCGGCGGCGCTGTAAACTTCCTCCATCTGGTGATGAAAGGCGGCGACGAAGGCCGGGATATTTTCGCGCCGGTAATTATCTTCCAGCAACCGCGCATCGCGACTGCCGGAGAGATGAATCACCTGAAGAGACACGCCCTGGAGCGAAGGCATCGCCTTGATCAGCGTCTGGTTGATTCCGCTCGCACCCTGGCTGCCACCCATCACGAGCAGAGTGGGGATGTCCGATTCCAAACCAAGTTTCGCGAGCGCTTCTTTGCGGTCGAGCGGGCGCAGGGTGGAACGAATCGGCGTGCCGGTAAATTCCGTCCGCGCCTTCGGAAAAAAGCCGGCGCATTCCTGAAAACCGAGCAGCACGGCCCGGACGAAACGCGCGGTGTGCCGGTTCGCTTTTCCCGGGTAGGCGTTCGATTCGTGAATGAAGGTCGGGATGCCGCGCATCCGGCCGGCGATGACCGGCGCGGTCGAAGTGAACCCGCCCATCCCGAGGACGACGTCGGGATTGAACTTGCGAAAAATCCCGCGGCAAAGGGAAAGGCTCTCGTTGAACCGCCTAACGAACGCGAGAATAGCCGGCGAAAAAGGCGAGGGGAGCGCGATCGTCGGGAGCTTCTCGAAACGGAACTCCGACCGTCCCTCGGCCGCGAGGGTGTCGATCTCCTTCTCGGAAATGAAAAGCAGCACCTCGTGCCCGCGTTCCCGCAGCACCTCGGCCACGGCGAGACCGGGAAAGAGATGCCCGCCCGTTCCTCCACATGCAATCACGGCGTTCATGGGGTGCGCCCTCGTAGAGCTCTGCGAAGCGCGGGTGCGGAGGCACGGGGCGTCGAACTCGCTTCGAGGACTCTCGTGACCGCGTGGTGCGAAAATTTCCATCAGATCCTCGGCGTGACCCGCGCCCGGAGCGCCATTTCCTTTTTTGGCGCGGGCTCGAGCACGCCCTGTCGGTAGATATTCAAGAGAAGCCCAACCGCGAAAAGCGCCACCACAAGATTCGAGCCGCCGTAGCTCACAAACGGGAGCGGCAGGCCCTTGTTCGGCAAAAGCGAAGTGACGACCCCGATGTTGATCGCGGCCTGGAAGGCGAGCAGCGAAACGATCCCGCTCGCGAGGAGAAGGCCGAAGCGATCGCGCGCATGGAGCGCGATCGTCATCCCGCAGATGATGATGAGGACGAAAAGAAAAACCACGAGCAGGCTGAAACGCAGGCCCAGTTCCTCGCCCACGATCGGGAAAATAAAATCGGTGTGCGCGTATGGGCAGGTAGGACATTTTTTGCCGGCCGTTGCCCAGCCCGAGGCCCTCGATCCCGCCGCTGCCCCAGGCGATCAGGGCCTGCATCTGCTGCAGGCCGGCGGTCAGTTTGTAATCCTCGGGGTGGAGGAAGGCCAGGAGGCGGCCGTTCCGTTCCGCGATGTGGGTCGCGAGGTAAAGAATGGCGCCGACCCCGCCTAACGACAGGGTGCCGAGGAGGGCGAGGTTGGTCCCGGCGATGAACATGACGACAAAAGTCGTCGCCGCCGATGAGGACGGTCGTGCCGAGATCGACCTCGGTGATGATGAGCGCGATGAGCAGACTAACGATCGCCATCGGGAAGACGAAACCGCGCAGGAGCTTGCTGCTCTCCTTTTCATAACGCGAAAACCAGAACGCGAGAAAGATGACGGCCGCGAGCTTGGCGAACTCGGAGGGCTGACAGGTGATGCCGTGAAACTCGAGCCAGCGCCAGGAGCCATTGATCTTGTGCCGGAAAGGCGGCAGAAAACAGAGCGCCAGCCCGACGAACGAGAGGGCGAACCAGATATACCAGGTGCGCTGCCAGAAATGGTAATCGATCAGGGCCGCGGCGATGCAGGCGACGAGCCCGATCCCGAGCCACATCGCGTGCCGGCGCAGGAAATAATAAACGTCGTTGTGACTGTCGCGCGCGAAGGCGCCGGTGCTGAAGAGGATGACGATGCCAATCGCCAGCAGTCCCAGGACAGCAAGAAACAGGATGTAGGCGCTCTTCCGTTGCATCGGGCGTTTCTCGCGGTCGTTAGTCTGGTTTGGCTTTGCTCGTGGTTTGGTTTGGGATGTGCAGCTTCTGTCCGATCTGCAATTTGCGCGGGTCGGTGATCTGGTTGAGCTCGAGCAAGTCGGCTTCCGAGACTTTGAGGTGGCGCGCGATCGTGACCGGGTTATCCCCTTTCACGACGGTGTAGATCTTGCCGGAATCGAGGATCGCCGGGGTGGTGATGACCGCCTTGGCGTGTTCGGCCGGTTTTACCGGCGCCTTGGTTTCGGTCACATTAGTCGTTTTCGTCACTTCGTTAGGCGCAACCGTTTCCGGCTCCTCCGTCGCGACTGCGGGAGCAGCGGGCGCCGCGGCCGCTTCCGGCGCGTTCGCCGTCGCCATCGTCTCGCGGGTCTTGATCGTGTTAAAGGCAATGATCCCGGCCACGGCGACGATGTGGAGGACGAGGACGATGAGGAGCGCGCGCGACAATTTCATGTTCGGCTCCGCCATTTGTTCGTAGTCCATGCCGTCGGGCAGACCGAGCGAGCGCGAGCGGCGGGCGGTCGAGGCCTGGAGTTTCTTTCGTTTCAGGATGGATGGCATTTTCATAGTGTTGGGTCGGGTAAACCGCGCACGAGGGCGCGAAATTGGTCGCCGCGATCGGCGTAGCTCTTGAACATGTCGAAGGAGGAAGTGCCGGGAGAAAAGAGAACGATCTCGCCTTCGCGGGCGGCGGCCTGGGCGCGGTCGACGGCGGCGCTTAACGACCCGGCGATCTCGCATTCCGTCGCCTCGCGCCAGTCGTGCGCGACGCTGGAAGCGATCTCGCCGATCAGGACGGCATGCCGCACTTTGCGCGCGACGAGCGGGGCGATGGAATCGAAGGCGAAGCCTTTGTCTTTCCCGCCGGCGATGAGGACGATCGGTTTGGTCGAACTCAGGAGCGCTTTTTCGAGCGCGTCGAGATTGGTCGCCTTCGAGTCGTTGATGTAATCGACGCCCGCGATCGCGCGGATGAATTCGAGCCGGTGCAGTTGCGCGCGATAGGCGCAGAGCGGCGGGACCATTTCTTCAAAGGACAAGCCGCGGGCCCGACCGACCGCGAGCGCGGCCATCATGTTTTCGGCGTTATGCGGGCCGCGCAATTGGGCTTTGGCCAGGTTTAGAATTGGTTGCTGCCGGTAGGCGATCCAGCCGTCGGCTAACGAAAAGTCGCCGTCGTTAGTCCAGGCGCTGAAAGTGGTCACTTTCGCCTTCAGGCCCGGCAGATGTTCCGCGACGTTGATCACCGCGGTGTCGTCGGCGGTTTGATTTTCGAAGATGCGCAGCTTGGCCGCGCGATATTCGCGGATCGACGGGTAACGATCCAAGTGATCGGGCGCGAAATTGAGCCAGACGGTGATCTCGGGATGAAACTCGCGAATCGTTTCGAGCTGGAACGAGCTGACCTCGACCGTCAGGACGACGTAGTCTTCCTTTTCGCGCACCGCTTCGACGAGTGGTTTGCCGATGTTGCCGCAGGCCACGGTGCGCTGGCCGCACGCATTCAGCATTTGCGAGATTAATTCCGTCGTCGTCGTCTTGCCGTTGGTGCCGGTGATGCCGATGACCGGGACGGTGCAAAACTGCCAGCCGAGCTCCAGCTCGCCGATCGTCGGGATGTTCTTGCGCGAAAAATTTCGGCCTAACGCCAGCTCCGGATCGATTCCCGGGCTGAGCACACCGAGATCGTAAACCGCGGGATCTTCTTCCGCCGCCGGACCGCAGAGCATGTAAACGCCCTTCGCGCGCAACGGGTCGAGGCCGGCCAGTTTCTCCTCGGGCGCGCTGTCGAGCATCGTCACTTTTGCGCCCTCCTCCGCGAGAAGAAGCGCGGCCGCTTTCCCGCTCCGGCCCGCGCCGAGCACCGCGACGTTCTTGTTTTTGTAGTCGGGTTTCATCGCAAACCCCTTCTGTCATCCCGATCCGCCGCAGGACGGAGAGGGACCTCACAAGCGACTCGATGCGTTGTTGCAAATAGAGGGTCGAACTCTTCGCGAGAGGTCCTTCGCCGCGCTGCGCCGGCTCAGGATGACAACCTTTGAGGTCGTGAGATGTTGGCATTTCATCGCAGTTTCAAAGTGGCGAGGCCCAAGAGCGCGAAGACGATCGAGAGGATCCAAAACCTCACGATCACGGTGTTTTCCTTCCAGCCGCTCAGTTCGAAATGATGATGGATCGGCGACATGGCGAAGAGCCGTTTGCCGGTCAGCTTGAAACTCAAAACCTGGAGGATGACGGAGACGGCTTCGATGACGAAGACGCCGCCCACGACCGCGAGGAGCAGCTCCTGTTTGGAGCAGATCGCGACCACCCCAATCGTCCCGCCGATCGCGAGCGAACCGGTGTCGCCCATGAAGACTTTGGCGGGGTGACAATTGAACCAGAGAAAGCCGAGCCCGGCGCCGACGAGCGCGGCGCAGACCACCGCGAGCTCACCGGAGAAGGGATAAAACGGGACCTGCAAATATTGCGCGATGCGAAAGTTTCCCGCCGCATAGGAGAGCAACGCGTAGGCAAATGCGACGGTGATGGTGCAGCCGATGGCGAGACCATCGAGACCATCGGTCAGGTTCACCGCGTTCGACGCGCCGACGATGATGAGCGCGAAAAAGAAAAAGGTGAAGATGCCCATGTTCACGATCACGGGCAGTTTGTAGAAGGGCAGGTAAAGCGAGCGCGCCTGCACTTCGATCAGGGGATTGAGAAGGAAAAACGCGGTCACGATCCCGGCGAGCGCGATCTGGAAAACGAGTTTGAGCCGGCCGCTGATCCCGTCCGACTTCTTCTTCGTGACCTTCAGGTAATCGTCGACGAAGCCGAGAACGCCGAGGTAAACCATGCAGAAGATCACCAGCCAGACGAAAGGATTATCCGGCCGCGCCCACGCGACCGAGGCGACCACAACCGAGCCGATGACCAGCACGCCGCCCATCGTGGGAGTGCCCTGTTTGGCGCCGTGCAACTCCGCCAGGTGGCGCACTTCCGAAGCGGTCCGGATGGGCTGGCCGATCTTGAGCGAGACGAGTTTGCGGATGACGTAGTTGCCGAAAAGAAGCGAGATCGCGAAAGCCGTGATGGCGGCGAGGACGGCGCGGAAGGTGACGTAGTAGAAGACGTTGAAGCCTTTGAATTCCTCCGTCAGGAGATGCAGGTAAAACATCATGACGCGCAGTGGGTCTCCAGCTGGCGTTTCGAAAATTCTTCCAGGACACGCTCGGTGCGGGCGGCGCGGCTGCCCTTGATCAGGACGAGGTCGCCGGGATGCACGGTCTCGCAGAGGAGGTCGGCCACCTCTTCGGCGGAGGCGAGCGTGCTGCTGTTTTTCAAGCCGGCGCCGCGCGCGGCCTGCGCGATCTCGGCCGAATCTTTGCCTAACGAGATGAGGCAGTCGATGCCTAACGACGCCGCAATCTGGCCGACTTCCTGGTGGCCCCGGACGGATTCGGCGCCGAGTTCGGCCATTTGCCCGAGAACGGCGATGCGTTGTCCGTCGGTCTCGAGTTCGGCCAGGGTGCGAAGGGCCGCCTTCATCGAGTCGGGATTGGCGTTGTAGCTGTCGTCGATGAACTGGACGCCGCCGATATTCTTGACCTGCAAACGCGCCTTGGTGATCGGCGCGACGGCAAGACCGGCGGCGCATTGTTCGAGCGAAAGACCAAAGACGCGGCCGGCGGCGATGGCGAGCAGCGCGTTTTGCACCATGTGCAACCCGGGGACCGGCAGGACGGCGTGACAACGATGCGCGCCTTCGTAAACGGTGAACTCCGCGCCTTCCGCGGTCTGGACAATTTCGCGCGCCTGCACCTCGCCGGCATCGATCCCGGCAAAAATGACCTTCGCCGAAGTGCGTTGCGCGATGGCGTCGGCGAATTCGTCGCTTCGATTCAGGATGAGGGTGCCGTCCGCGGGGAGCGCGGCGGCGAGCTCGCCTTTTTCCTGCGCGATGGCTTCGCGCGTGCCCATGAATTCCAAATGCGCGATGCCGATATTGGTGATGATCGCGACATCCGGCCGCGCCAGTTGCGCGAGCGGCGCGATCTCGCCCGGATGATTCATTCCGATTTCCCAGACGCCGATCTGGTCGCGTGCGGTGGCCTCGAGCATGGTCTGCGGCAGGCCGACGTGATTGTTGAAATTGCCGTCCGTCTTCGTGACCTGGAAACGGTGCCCGAGGACGGAGGCGGTAAAATCTTTCGTGCTCGTTTTGCCGTTGCTGCCGGTGATGGCCACGACCTTGATGCCTAACGAGTGGCGGTAGTTGGCGGCGACCTGTTGGTAGGCCACAAGCGTGTCCGCGACCCGGAGGAGGGAAAAATCAGGAGCCGGTTTTCCGGTCCATTTCGTTTCCACGATCGCGCCAGCGGCGCCGCGCTCCATCGCCTGCCCGACAAACTTGTGGCCGTCGAAATTATCGCCCCGCAGGGCGACGAAAAGATCGCCCGGCTGGATCGTCCTCGAGTCGGTACTCAGGTGGGTGACGAGGCGATCGCCGTCGCCGTTTTGCCTGACGGCCCCGGCGAACTGCGCCATCTGTGCGATCGAAAGCGGATCCATGATCAGCGCGGCGATTTCCTCCGGGGAGCGGACGCGACCCGCGTGCTGGCGATGGCGACCCGCCAGCGCGAACTTTTCTCAGCAAAGCCCCGCCTTCCCAATCCCGGAAGGTTTCGGCGAGTCGCCGAAACCAGCACGCGGGTCGCGTGCGCTCCCCGAAGCAGGTGGCGAAGGTTTTGGCCGACTATCATCTCTAGAATTCCAGCGGGCGATTATCGAGGGCGCGCAGCGCCATCTGGCGGTCGTCGAACGGGATCGTGTGATCGGCAAATTCCTGGTAGGTCTCGTGGCCCTTCCCGGCGATGAGGATGATGTCGCGCGGCTGCGCCAGGGCGATGGCGTGCGCGATCGCTTCCGTGCGGTCGGGTACGGTTTCGAAATTCTCCGAGCGAAATCCTTTTTTCACGTCGGCGACGATGGCGAGCGGATCTTCTTTTCGCGGATTATCGGAGGTGATGATGCTGTAGTCGGCGTTTTGATCGGCGACCCGGCCCATGAGCGGACGCTTTTGTTTGTCGCGGTCGCCGCCGGCGCCGAAGACGACGATGAGGCGGCGCGGACTGAGCTCGCGCAGGGTCTTGAGGACGTTGAGGAGCGCGTCGGGAGTGTGGGCGTAATCGACGAAGACCTGGAACTGGCGTTTCGCCTGGACCATCTCGAGGCGGCCGGGGACCTGCGGCGACTTGGCCAGGCTGAGAACCGCTTCGCGCAGGCTCACGCCTAACGAATTGGCGGCGGCGAGCGCGGCCATCGCATTCATGACGTTGAAGCGGCCGATGAGCGGAACGCGGACGAGGTAGATTTTGCCGCGGGCATCGAGCTGGAAAGAGGTGCCGCTGAATTCGGCCCGGTAATTGGAAGCGCGAAAATCGGCCCGCGCGCCCATCCCGTAGGTGATGACCGGGACGTCGTCGCCGAGGCGCTTCACCAGCTGCTCGCCGTAGCGATCGTCGATGTTAATCACGGCGCTCGCCTGCTTCTTGTTCAGCTGATTTTTCAGCCCGGTGAAGAGGAGCGCCTTCGCCTCGAAGTAGTCCTCCATCGTCTGATGAAAATCGAGGTGGTCCTGGGTGAGATTGGTGAAGACGGCGACGTCCCATTCCAGGCCGCGGGTGCGATCCTGCGCCAGGGCGTGCGAGGAGACTTCCATCATCGCCGCCTTGCAGCCGGCGCCGGCCATTTGCGAGAGCATTTCCTGGAGATCGAGCGACTCGGGTGTGGTCCGCGTGGCGGGCAAAATGCGCTCGCCGATCTCGTAGCGCACGGTCCCGATCAACCCGCTGCGCAGCCCGGCGTTTTCGCAGACGTGTTTGAGCAGGAAGGTGGTGGTCGTCTTGCCGTTCGTCCCGGTGACGCCGGCCATTTTCAGGCGCAGCGCGGGTTTTTTGAAAAAGGTAAACGCGAGGTCGGCCAGCGCGACGCGGCTGTCCGCGACCACGATGGAGGTGGCGCGGGAATGCGACTCCGGGCGTTCCACCACGATCGCCGACGCGCCTCTCTCGATCGCCTGTTCGGTGAACTTGTGGCCATCAACAGTCGCGCCGCGGACCGCGACGTAGAGGCCGTTCTTCTGCACCCGGCGCGAGTCGTAGAAGATGCCGTCGACCTCGCGGTCGAGCGGGCCGAGGACTTCCTGGACCGGGATGGAGTCTGCGAGAATTTTGAGCTGCATGAGGCGTGAACACGCGAGGCGGGGGAATCTAACGGGCATTAGTTAAGGCGACTCGTCCGGCTTGGTTTTGCGTTTCAGTTTCCTCATGCGGCTCAAGATCGAGATACCGCGCCGCCTGTTCCGCGACGCGGGAAAAAATGGGTCCGGCGACGGTGCCGCCGTAATTGAGATTGGGGTCCTTGGTGTGGGCGTCGTCGAGGACGACGAGAGCGACAAAGGCGGGGTTTTCGGCCGGAAGAAAACCGCTGAATGAGACGACGTATTTGTTTTTCTCGTAGCCGCCGCCGGGAGCGGCCTTTTGCGCGGTGCCGGTTTTGCCGGCGATCGTGAAACCAGGCACGGCCGCCTCGGCCGCGGTCCCGCGCTTGCTCACCACGCCGCGGAGGGCGAGGGCGATCTGCGAGGCCGTTTCCGGCGAGATCACCTGCCTAACGACTGTCGGTTGCAGGGTGGCGGAGACTGCCTTTGTCGTCGATGACCGTCTTGACGATGCGGGGCTGGATGAGCTTGCCGCCGTTGGCGATCGTCGCCATCGCCATCAGCATCTGCAACGGAGTGACGGCCACTTCCTGGCCCATCGGGATGCGGGTGATGGAAATCTTGGTCCAACTCCGCAACGGATGAACCTGCCCGCGGATTTCGCCAGGGAGCTCGATCCCGGTGTAAGCGCCGAAACCGAAGCGGCGGATGTATTCGTAAAACTTTTGTTCGCCCAGCATCATGGCCAATTTGGCCGCGCCGATGTTGCTCGAGTGGACGAGCACGTCCTGCACGCTCAGGTCGCCGTAGCCTTTGTGGCCGTGATCGTGGAGTGGCTTGCCGCCGATGTTCCAGACGCCGTTCTCGCAGAAGACCATCGAGTCGAGGCCGACTTTGCGCTCGTTGATGGCAGCCGCGGCGGTGACGATCTTGAAGGTCGAGCCCGGCTCCATCTGGTCGACGATGGCGCGGTTCTTCATCTGCTCCGGTTTCGCTTCCGCGCGGAGATTGAGATCAAAGTTAGGCCGGTTCGCCATCGCCAGAATCTCGCCGGTCTGCGGCCGCATCAGGATGATGGTCGCCGTGGCCGGCCGGTATTCGCGCACGGCGGCGTCGAGCTCGTTCTCGACGATCGTCTGCAGGCCCATGTCGATCGTGAGATGAACCTGGGAGCCGTTCTGCGGAGCCCGTTCGAGTCCGCGATAGAGAACGATTTCGCGGCCTTGCGCGTCACGCTCGATGTAGCGATAACCGTTATGCCCACGGAGATATTCCTGCATGGACGCTTCCACGCCCTGGATGCCTTTTTGGTCGAAATCGGAAAAGCCGATGACGTGGCAGAGCATCGGGCCGTTCGGATAAACCCGGATCGTGCTGCGCTCGCAGTAGACACCGCGCAGTTTTTCTTTGCGGAGCGTTTTCTCGAGGACGCGGGCGTCGGCGTCGGGCACCTCGCGTTTCAGGACGATGTAGCGGCGCTTGGTTGCAATTTTCTCCGCGATCTCGTTAGGCGGAAGCTGCAGGCTGCGGGCGAGGAGCGGGATCAGGGCCTCGGGATGGGGGATGAGGGAAGCATCGGCCACGACGGTCGCGACCGGGACATTCTGGGCGAGGACTTCGTGGCCTGCGTCGTAAATCGTGCCGCGTTCCGCCCGGATGACGGCGCGTCCGACATTCCTGTCCGCCGCCAGCTTGCTGTAGTGCTCGTGCATCACCAGCTGGAGGTAGATCAGCCGGTAGGAAAAGACGCTGAAGAGGAGCGCGAAGAAGATGCAGACGCAGGCGCAACGGGTGCGGCTATTCCAGTTCATGGGCGGCCTCGCTGGTTGACGACCGGCTGGACTTCGTCCTCGCTCGCGGGGTGGCTCGAGGAATTCAGCCTAACGATGCTCTGATCCGTGATCGGGATCATCTGGAGGTAGCCTTCCTTGAGCCGGCGCTGCAGCGCGGTGCGGGAAGTGAGAGCGGCGATCTGCACCCTGGCGTCGTCGTTCTGGGTGCGGGTGGCGATCAAGTCCTGCTCGAGCGCGCGCCGCTGCACCCCCTGGTGGTGGAGCTGGACGCTGAGGTAGACGTAGCTCAGGCCGGTGGCGGCGAGAAAAGCCACGATCACGATCCAGCGCGCGAGGGCCGGGGCATCGATCGGGTTGAAATTTTTCCGCCGGCGCCGGTTCATCCGATCCTTTCTGCAACGCGCAACTTGGCGCTGCGCGAACGCGGGTTGGCCCGTTGCTCGACCGCGTCGGGTTCGATCGGTTTCGAGGTGATGAGGCGCAGGGAGTAGTCGGGATTCGGTCGCGGCTCGGGCCATTCCGGCCGGTCGAGGAACTCGCGGCTGCGGTCGCGGAAGAAATTCTTCACGATCCGGTCCTCGAGTGAATGAAAGGTGATGACCGCGATCCGGCTCCCGGGCTCGAGGCGACTCGTTAGGGCAAGGAGGCCGTCCGCGAGCGCGCCCAGCTCGTCGTTCACTTCCATCCGCAAGGCCTGGAAGACCTGGGTCGCGGGGTGGCGCCGCCCGTGACGGCCGACGGTTTTCTCGATCGCCTTGGCCAGCGCGAGGGTTTCGCGAAAGGGCGTTTCCTTGCGCAGCTTCACGATCTGGCTGGCGATGCGGCGCGCGGCCGGCTCTTCGCCCAGCTCGCGGAAAATATTCCTCAACTCTTCTTCGGTGTAGCTGTTGACGACTTCGGAGGCGGTCAGCTCGCGGCGCGGATCCATCCGCATGTCGAGCGGGCCGTTGCGCATGAGGCTGAAACCGCGGTCGGCGTTTTCCAACTGCCGCGAGGAAACGCCAAGATCGAGCAGGGCGCCGCCGATTTGGCCGATCCCGAGCTCGTCGAGGACGCGGCCGGCATCGCGAAAATTCGCCTGATGCAGAGTGACGCGGCGGCCGAAATTCGTCAGGCGCGCGCCGGCGAATTCGAGCGCGTCCGGATCCTGGTCGAGGGCCAGGACATCGGCCCCGGTCCGCAGGATGGCCTCGGTATGGCCGCCGCCGCCGCAGGTGCCGTCGAGAATGAGCGAACCCGGCCGCGGCGCGAGCAGCTCGATCGCTTCGGTCGCGAGCACCGGGCGATGATAGGTAAAGTCTTCCATGTCCTGCGCCTCCTCGTTGATCAGCAGCGGACCGGTCGCGAAGCGGATGGGCCGTTCAAATAACAGTGCGTTCATTTGAGGTTCCTCCCGCTACAGTCCGACCATGTTGGCCACATGCTGATAGGTAGGATGCTCCTCGTTATGGGCGGCCTCGCGCCGCTTCAGGTTCCAGATCTCAAAACGCCCGCGCCCGCCGACGAGGACGATCTCGCGTTTCAGATCGAGTTTTTTGCAAAGATCATCCGGGAGGACGAGGCGGCCCTGTTTGTCGGAGGCGCCGTGCTGGGCCTGGGCGTGGAGCTGCCGAAAAAAAGTGCGGAGATCGCGCGGGGTGACGCCCGGGACAGTTTCCGCCGCGGCGCTGATCTTCTCGAATTCGTTGCGGCGGCATGACGAGCAGGAATTGCCCGTTCGGTTCGGGGACCATGAGGAACTCCTCGCCCGCGCCGTTGCGTCGCCAGCGCGAGGGGATGGTGACGCGATGTTTGTCATCGAGTTGATGACGAAATTCTCCCGCGTAAAAAGCTGAGTTTGTAGAGACCGAATCCATGCCGCAGGAGATTTACACCAAATTAATCCACTTCCCCCCACTTTAAACCACCGCGCATTTCACGGGTCAATAAAATAAATGCCGGTTTGCGCGCTTTTCTTTGGCCCCGTAAATTCCGGCCCGGCCCATGTTTCGACCTTTTCTTACTTTAATCGTCGCCCTTGCCGTCGCCGTCGGCGGCCCGCGCTTGCTCGCGCAAACGGCCGATGATGCCGTCCGGGTGACCGTGACGATGAATCCCGACGGCTCGAAGACGGTTTACCAAACCGACGGCGCCAATCGGCGCTCGACCGCCACCACCACCGCCGCGAACGGGAAAGCGCAGGGCAAGATTATCTACAAACTGGATGCCGCGGGCCGCTATGAAAGCGGCGAGGTCTTCGCCGCCAATGGCAAGCTGCGTTTCAAGACCCGCTACCGCTACGACGCCGCGGGCCATCTGCTCGAGGAAACGCAATTGGCCAAGGATGACTCGGTCCAGAACCGGATTGTCTACAGCTATGACGCCGCCGGCCACTCCTCCGGCTATGCGGTCTATGACGGCGATGGCCGGCTGCTCGGCCGCACGACCCCGAAGAAAGCGACTCCAGCTCGCGGCTCGTCCCGCTAATTTCGAGGATTGGCGTTGTTATCCCGCAATTCCTTTCCACGCCCTCGTTAGGCCGTGGGGAAGATTAGGTATGCGATCGGCTATCACGTGTAGGGCGCGCCATCCTGGCCGCCGGGGGAAGCGTTGTTGGCCGGATAGACGCCACCCCCAGGGCGGCCAGGATGGCGCGCCCTACAAGACCTTGCCAGCAGGGGCAAAGGGAGTTATCAGGTCTTCGCATGATCGATTACATCCAGAAGGGTGGTCTTCTCATGTGGCCAATTCTGGTCTGCAGCATCATCTCGATCGCTGTCTTCGCCGAACGACTCTTTTACTTTCATCGCGCGACCATTCACGTCGGCGAATTTCTCCAGGGACTTTCCAATCTTCTGCAACGGCGCAATTTCGCCGAGGCCTTGCATGAATGCGCCGGCACCCCCGGCCCGGTGGCGCGAGTGATTCATTCGGCCATCATTCGCCACGACGCGCCGCGCGCTGAGTTGCGCGAGATCGTGCAGGAAGCCGGCCAGCTCGAGGTGCCCAAGCTGGAGCGCTTTCTCGGCGTCCTCGCCACTTTGGCTTATCTGGCGCCCCTCATTGGTTTGTTAGGCACGGTCGCCGGGATGATCGAAGCTTTCGGGATGGTCTCGTCCAATGGCGGCTACGCCACGGTGACGGAACTTTCGACCGGAATTTACAAGAGTCTGCTCACCACCGCTGCCGGTCTCGTCGTCGCGACGCCCACTTTTGTCGGCTACAGTTATCTCTCTTCCCGGGTGAATACTTTACTGCACGACATGGAGCGCGCCGGGATCGAGGTCGTCCATATGCTGACCGATCACGCGCCTTCCGCCGAGATCATCAGCTTTCAACAGGCGCAGGAAAAAAACGCGCTGCGCCGGGGCGAGCGCTAGGCGGTGCCGCCCTTCGTTCTCTCGCCTAACGAGAAATGAAGCTTTCCCGTACCACCAACATCAGCTTCGGCTGGCTCTATGTCTTTCCGCTCCTCGATGTCGTTTTCCTCCTCATCTTTTTCTTTCTCCTCAGCTCGAGCTTCGTCCTCCAGCCGGGCATCGCGGTGACGGTCCCTTTCTCGCGTTTCACCCTCGGTCCGCAACCGAACCAGCAGATCATCAGCATCACCTCGGGCCCGAATCCGGCGATCTATTTGCGCGATCAAAAAGTCACGCTCGACCAGCTCGGCCCGGCGCTCGACCTGACCAAACGCGAAGGCCGCTCGATCGTGATCAAGGCCGACCGGCTCGTCTCCTATGACCTGGTCATGGCGGTGACGAACGCCGCCCTCGAGCGCGGGATCAATTCGGTCGCGCTCGCGACCACTCCGCAACAGTGAGCGCGGAGAGCTACGCCTCCGCCGAGCCCGGCGGCTTGCTTTTCCATTGGGAACGTCCGCGCCGGCGAAAAGTCGCGATCGCCGGTTTCCTCGTCGGCTCGGCTCGTGCTCCACGCGCTTTGCTTTTATCTTTTTCAGGTGGTCTATCCGCCGGCCATTTCGCTTCTGCCGCCTCCGGCGCAGGTCAGCTTTGATCGCGCCGACCTCGGCGGAGGCCCGGACGTTTTTGAACTGGGTCGAAGCGGAAGATCCCGCGCTCGCTTCGCAAACCCAGCGGCCGGCCGATGCGCGCGCCTTTCAACTGCCGAAGGTCGCGCACGTTCCTTCCTATCTCGCCGTGCCGCCGAAGCTGAAGGAATTGCCCGCCCGCAAAATCTCGCCGGCCGCTCCTTCCGCCATGCCGCCGGCGCCCGTTCCGGTCGCGCTCGCGCCCGATCCCGTCGCCGCCATTGCCGGCGCCGACGATCCTGATTTTCTCCGGCGATCTGCGCGATCTTCCGGTCACCCATCCGGAATTGAAATTCCGCGCCGCCTTGCGCGATGCCCCGGAGAGCGCGCGCGTTTTCGGATCGCGGTCGATTCGTTAGGCGCGGTCCGTTATAGTTTTCTCGAGCAATCCTCCGGCGATGCCGGGCTCGACCAGCAGGCGCGGCAGGCGCTCGCGCTCTGCCGTTTCACGATGGCGCAGACTGCGTCGCCTAACGACGCCCTGACCTGGGCGAGCGCGACCTTCGAGTTTGGCACCGACCTCACCATGCCGCCGGGCGCGACGGAGCGCGCGCCGTGATCCGGGTCAGCCTGGCGGCGCTGGTCACGATTTATCTGCTCCTTTTTCTTGCGGCGGTTTTTCTCCTCTGGATATTTGGCGAGTGGAATCGTCGACGCCGTGAGCAGCGGGCGCTGCGCCACCGGCTGCGGTGTGTGATTTGCGCTTTCGAGTTCGAGGACCGAACGACGACGCTTCTGCCTCGTTGTCCGCGCTGCGGCAGCCTGAACGAACGTTTTAAACTGGATCGAATTTAATCATGGGAATGTGGATTGGCCGAAATCGAAAAGCGCGCGTGTCCTATGGCTTCGACGAGATCGCTCTCGTCCCGGGCCGCGTGACCATTAATCCGAACGAAGTCGACATCACCTGGCGCCTCTCGCGCCGGGAGTCGGAGCCGCTGGAATTTAAAATCCCGATCCTGGCCAGCGCGATGGACGGGGTGGTCGATGTGCGCTTCGCCATCGAGATGGGAAAACTCGGCGGGCTCGCCGTGCTCAACCTCGAAGGCGTGCAATGCCGCTACAAAAATCCGCAGGAAGTTCTGCAAAAAATCGTCGACGCCGATAAGAACGAGGTGACCGCGCTCCTCCAAAAAATTTACACCGAACCGGTGCAGGAGGATTTGATCGCCGCGCGGATTAAAGAGATCAAGGACTCGGGCGTGCCGGCGGCGGTCAGTTCCATTCCGCAACGCGCGGATCGTTTCGGCGCCATCGCGCAGGAAGCAGGCGCGGATATTTTCGTCGTGCAAAGCACCGTCTCCACCGTGCGCCACGTTTCCTCGGAATATAAATCGCTCGAGCTGGCAAAATTCTGCGGCGAGATGCGCATCCCGGTCATCGTCGGCAACACCGTCGGCTTCGACGCCACCTACGAGATCATGGAATGCGGACCGGCCGCCGTCCTGATCGGCGTCGGTCCGGGTGCGGCCTGCACTTCGCGCGGCGTGCTCGGTCTGGGCGTGCCGCAGGTCACGGCGACGGTCGATTGCGCCGCGGCGCGCGACGCTTATTTCAAAAAAACCGCCCGCTACGTTTCGATCATCACCGACGGCGGCATGAGCAAAGGCGGCGACGTCTGCAAGGCCTTCGCCTGCGGCGCCGATGCCGTCATGGTCGGAAGTGCGTTTGCCAAGGCCTACGAATCGCCGGGCAGCGGCTACCATTGGGGAATGGCCACCCCGCACGCCAATCTCCCGCGCGGCACGCGGATCAAGGTCGGCGCGACCGGTTCGCTGAAACAAATTCTCTTCGGCCCCGCCGAAGTGGACGACGGCAGCCAAAACCTGGTCGGCGCGATCACGACCTGCATGGGCAACGTCGGCGCCAGTACCATCCCGGAATTCCAACAAACCGAAATCATCATCGCCCCCTCCATCCGGACCGAGGGCAAACTTTTCCAGACCGTCCAGAGCGTCGGGATGGGAACCCGGTAACGGGAAGTGACAAGTGACAGGTGATGAGTGACAAGTAGTCGCTGGAATCCCTTTTTTTCAAATGAATCGACGAGTCGTCATCACCGGAATGGGCGTCGCCACGCCGTTAGGCATGGAGTTGGAGCCCTATTGGCAAAACCTGCTCGAGGGCAAAAGCGGCATCGTCGAGATCTCGCGCTTCGACACCACCGGGTTCGACTGCACGATCGCGGGCGAGATTCGCGACTTCGATCCGAAAACGGTTTTCAAGAATCCCAAGGAACACAAGCGGACCGATCGTTTTGCCCATCTCGCGATGGCCGCGACAAAAGGGGCGATGCGCGATTCCGGGATCGACCTCGACAAAGTAAATCGCGACCGCTTCGGCGTGCTCGTGAGCAGCGGGATCGGCGGCCTCAAGACGCTCGAGGATCAGCACACCGCGCTCATGACCAAAGGTCCCAGCCGTGTTTCCGCGTTCACCATTCCGATGCTCATCAGCAACATGGCGAGCGGGCTCATCTCGATGGAATTTGGATTGCGCGGACCGAACATGTGCATCGTCACGGCCTGTGCGACTTCCAACAACGCCATCGGCGAAGCCTGGCGCATCATTAAATTTGGCGACGCCGACATCTTCCTCGCGGGCGGTTCGGAAGCGGCCATCATCCCGATCGGCCTCGGCGGTTTCGGGGCGATGAAAGCACTCAGCACCCGCAACAGCGAACCGCAGCGCGCTTCGCGGCCGTTCGATCGCGATCGCGACGGATTCGTCATGGGCGAAGGCGCGGGCGTGATGGTGGTCGAGGAACTCGAGCACGCCAAAGCGCGCGGCGCGAAAATCTGGTGCGAGCTGGCCGGCTACGGGCTTTCCGCCGATGCCTATCACATGACGGCGCCGCCGCCCGATGGAGAAGGCGCGGCCCGGGCGATGAAAATGGCGCTCGGTCACGCCGGGGTGAACCCGAGCGATGTCGATTACGTCAACGCGCACGCCACTTCC
The DNA here is from genome assembly GCA_963740715.1 of uncultured Verrucomicrobiae bacterium. GTDB lineage: Bacteria > Verrucomicrobiota > Verrucomicrobiia > Chthoniobacterales > UBA10450 > Palsa-1392. Next base: position 64,529 of record CAVUGD010000017.1, read on the forward strand.
ACCGGTCTCGGCGACATTTGCGAGACGCGCGCGATCAAGACGGTCTTCGGCGATCACGCGAAGAACGGCCTCGCCATCAGCTCGACCAAATCGATGACCGGCCATTTGTTAGGCGGAGCGGGCGCGATCGAGATGGCGGCCTGCGCGATGGCGATCCGCGACGGCAAGATCCCGCCCACGATCAATCTCGAAAATCCCGATCCGGAGTGTGATCTCGATTACACTCCAAACGTCGCGCGGGAGAAAAAAGTGCGCGATCGCGGTCAACAATTCTTTCGGGTTCGGCGGCCACAACGCGACCCTGGTCGCGACCGAGTTCAAGGACTGATCGGTCGTTTTCGCTCCGCGTCCAACGCGAGCACGTTTGTAGACGTCGCCCTCTGGGCGACGCGGGCGTGCGCGGGTCTTCGGACGAGCCTTTCGCGCCAGCGGAGCTTTCCCCCGCGCTTCGCAGAGCGAAGCGTCTACAACCACAAGTTCGGCGGCGCCAGCTCGACGACATTGCCGGCCGGATCGCGAAAATAAAGCGAGCGCCCGCCCTCCGGCCATTCGACCTCGGACTCGATCGCGACTCCGTTTTCTGTCAGCCGTTTGCGCCACGGCTCGATCTCCGATTCGTCGATGACAAAGGCAATGTGCCCCTCCCCAGTCGCGCCATGCGTCGGCACCCCCGCGTCGGCCACGCGTGTCCGCGCCGGATCGAAGAGGAGCAGAACCGTGGCGCCGCAGCGAAAGGACATTCCGCGGTCTTCAAACCTGGAAACAATCTCAAGGCCGAGCACTTCGTGATAGAACCGCTCCGCCGCGGCGAGATCGCTCGTGTAGAGCGCGGCTTCGCTGAGTTGGCCGAGCTGCATGCAACGAGGATGCGATTCATTACCGCGCGCGGCAAGAGCCGGTTGCCGGCCGCTTTCTGAACGCGAGTTTAGGAAATGCCGGAGATTGGAAAAATGCTGGTGGTTTTTGGAGCGGTCATCGCTCTCATCGGGCTCGCGCTCTGGAGCGGATTCGGGGCCGGTTGGCTGGGACGTTTGCCGGGGGATATCCGGATCGAGCGCGGACATTCCGCTTTTTATTTTCCGATCGTCACCTGCATCATCATCAGCATCGTGGTCAGCGTGCTCCTCTCTCTTTTCCGTCGTTAGGCAAAATGGCCGTCCGCACGGAAAAACAAGCGCAACTCGAGCGCCATGTCGCGCGACTGCGTAACTGCCGGCGCTGCCCCTTGATGCATCCGCCGCCGGTTTCCGGCGGCGCGGTCCTGAGCAAAGTCCTGCTCGTCGGCCAGGCACCCGGCGTGCGTGAGCCGGTCGCGGGAAAACCTTTCGCCTGGACCGCGGGCAAGACGCTTTTTCGCTGGTTCGAGGAGGCGAGCGGTCTGAATGAGGAAGCCATCCGCGCGAAAATATATTTCGCGGCAGTGTGCCGTTGTTTCCCGGGCAAAGCGCCGGGCGGAAGCGATCGCGTTCCGAATCCGCAGGAGATCGTCAACTGCTCCTCCTGGCTCGATCGCGAGATCGAAATCCTCGAGCCGCGGCTCGTCATTCCGGTCGGGAAACTGGCGATCGCGCAGTTCATGGAGATCGGCAAACTCGACCAGGTCATCGGCCGCAGTTTTCGCGCGCGACGTGCGGGGCGGCAGTTTGATCTCATCCCGCTGCCCCATCCTTCCGGCGCCTCGCCCTGGCATCGGATTTCTCCCGGTCGCGAACTGCTCGGACAGGCGCTGCAACTCATCACGGTGCACGCCGCCTTTCCCTTGGCTCTCCGCGCCAAACCGGCGGGCCGAAAATAGAGATCGGCCCTTCCACATTGTCATCCCGATCCGCCACAGGACGGAGAGGGACCTCCCAGTTGCAACCCGCGTTTCCTGCTGAAAAGAAAACGCTTATTGCAATTGCGAGGTCCCTCTCCGTGCTGCGCCGGATCGGGATGACAAGCGAGAGGAATGCTTCATCGTATCGTCACATGCCTGATCAGATCCGTGTCCTCGTCTGGGGCGAAAATGTGCACGAGCGGAAGAACGCGATCGTGGGCGGGATTTATCCCGATGGAATGCACCACTGCATCGCCGAAGGTCTGCGCGAGGACTCAGCCTTCACCGTTCGAACGGCCACGCTACAGGAAGAAGAGCACGGCCTAACGAAAAGCCGACTCGCGCAAACTGACGTCCTGCTCTGGTGGGGCCACGCCGCGCATGGCGAGGTCCAGGATGCGGTCGTCGAGCGGGTGCTGGCGCGGGTCTGGGAAGGGATGGGCTTCATCGCGCTCCATTCCGCGCACTACTCGAAAATCTTCAAGCGCCTGATGGGCACGAGCTGCTCGCTCACCTGGCGGGAAGCGGGCGAACGCGAACGGCTGTGGGTCTGCAATCCGGGCCACCCCATCGCGCGCGGGATCGATCGCTCTTTTGAGATCGAGAACACGGAAATGTATGGAGAGCCCTTCGCCATCCCGACTCCGGACGAGATTGTTTTCCTTTCCTGGTTTGAAGGGGGCGAAGTTTTCCGCAGCGGCTGCACCTGGAAACGCGGCAACGGGAAGATTTTCTATTTCCGTCCCGGGCACGAAACCTATCCGATCTACTTTCACCCGGTCGTTAGGCAGGTGTTGCGCAATGCCGCCCACTGGGCCGCGCCGGAAGGTCAACCGTGGATCGACAGTTGCCCGAATGTCCCGGTGGAAGAAGCGCGCGAAAAGCTGGTCGCGAAAGGTCCGCGCCTGCACCAGGAAGGCGAAGCGGGATTTCGTTAGCCCGCCTCTATGTTGTCATCCTGAGCAGAGCGAAGGATCACTGACTATCTCGCTCTTCAGAACGCACTAAGCGCAGAAATGGTCAGAGATGTTTCGCTCCGCTCAACATGACAGTTGTTGGGAAAGGGTCGCGGCCATTCCCTGGGGGCGCACGCGTTGGTCGGGCGACTACTTCTCGGGTAGCACTTTTTTCACCAGCCGATCAATCCCACCCTGCGCAAATTCGCTCGCCGGATAAAGCTTCTGCGCTTTCAGATACCAGGCCAGGCTCGAGCCGATTTCGTCTTTCGCTTCCAGCTGTTCCGCGGTCCTCAAGGTGCGCACGAACTCGGCTGCTTCCGTCGTTAGGTTGGCCCGCATCTGGTTCAATTTGCTGTCGTCCGGATTGTCTTTGTAGACCTTCTCGATCGTCTCCCACGCGCCCGCGTAGTCGCCGTGCTTTTCGATCTCGCCCGCCTGGATGATCGCGGTCTCCACCACCTGCATCTGGTCGAGGATTTTTTTCAGCTGCTCCTGCCGATCCGGATAGAGCGCGGCCGCGGCGATGAAGCGCAGCTTATCGTTGTAAATCTGCCGATTGTTATGCTGGCTGATCAATTGATCGAGATCGACCAGCGCTTTTTGTTGCACGTCGGCCTGCGAAAAAATGAGCCCGGAAACATCGGCCAACGCCGGGTTCCGCGGCCAGATTTCGGTCGCGGCCTTGAGCTCGGTTTCGAGCGTGGCGCGGTCGCCACTGACCGCGGCGTTGCGCGCCTTGGCCAGATGCATCGCGCTCACTGTGCGCGCGGTTTCGATCGCGGCGAGCGGCTTTGAGTCGTCGAAATCTTTCGCGATTTTATCGAGCTCTTTGACCAGCTTTTCCGCGAGTTGGTAATCCTTCACTTCGATCGCGGAGATGAGCTGGTAATTCTTCTGCGAGAACTCCAGCACCTGGCGTTTTTCCTCCCGCGGCAGGGTGCGCACTTCGGGCATGAATTCGCCGACGCTGAACGCTTCCGCCAGCCGCTTGGAGGCGCTTTGCAGCTCGTCTTTCTGCAGGAGGAACCGGAAGGCCTGGATGCTTTGGTTGACGTCGCGGATCGCTTCATGGGCGAGCGCGTCGAGCGTGCCGACCGTCGGCGGCAGGCCGCTGCTCTTGGCAAAGAGATCTTTCGTGTCTTTGCCGACTTCGAGTTTGCTTTCGCCGCTGCGGAAAATTTCGCGATAGAAACGCGTGCCGATCAAGACATGCTGGAAACGGCGTTGCAGAAAGAGCTGCACGAAGAGCGCCTGGAACTCGATTTTCGCTTCCAGGATGCTGATCTCCTTTTTCGCCTGGTTGGCCTTGATCGTGGCGAGAATTTCGGCCAGCCGCGTGGTGTAAGGCTGCATCGCCAGGTCGCGCGCGACCTGGCCGCGGTTGCGAAGAAAGAGGAGCCAGCGGCGCCGGAGGAGGATGAGGAATTGGGCGAAAAAATCCGGCGTGCGGTCTTCTGTCGGCGTTTCCGAGATTTCGTTAGGCGGGACAGTTTCACGCGGCGCGTAGTGGCCCGCCCGCGCTTTCCACAACTCCTGCCATTCCTCCGCCGGGCGCGTGCTCAGGGTGGGGAAGAGGAGCTCGGGATTATCGATCCCGAAATATTCGCCTAACGACGCCGGCGTGGCCTGGCAAACCAGCCGCCCTTCGTAAAGCACGGTCACGGTGTCGTGCAGTTCGAGATGGCGCAGGCTGTGGGTGACGGAAATGACCGTGCGCTGCTCGATCTTCGAGAGGTGATGGAGGAGGTGCACGATCTCGCTCTCCGATTTCGGATCGAGCCCGCTCGTCACTTCGTCGCAGAGGAGAAAATGCGGCTCGCTCACCATTTCGAGAGCGAGCGCCAGTCTCCGTTTTTGTCCGCCGGAGAGCAGACCGACCCGGCGGTCCGCGATTTCGGCCAGGCCGACCTCGGTCAGGAAATGGGTCGTGCGTTCTTCCCGCTCCTCCGCGCTTAATCCGCCGACGCGCAGGCTGAGCGCGGTCTCGATGCTTTCCGCGACCGTGAGCAGATCGTAGGCGATCCCAAACTGCGGGACATAACCGATCTCGTTAGGCGCGAGATCGTGCCGGTCGAGATCGCGCCCGGCCCAGAAGACGCCGCCCTCGTTAGGCTGGTGCACGCCCGCGATCGCCTTGAGCAGGGTGCTTTTGCCGCAGCCCGAGGGCCCGACGACGGCGTGCAGTTGCCCGGGCGCAAACTGGGCGGTGACGGCATCCAGCAGCCGGCTCTCGGTTGCCCCTCGGCTGGAGACGACGCTGACCTCGCGCAATTCGAGCATGATGGTTGGGATCGTGGCGCATCTGCGGTAGCTTGGCGAGGCGCTATGACGAGATTTCAGCGAGGCACGGTCTGGGCCGTTTTTCTTTTTCTTGGTCTCCTTGTGGTGGCGGCTCTCTTCGCCCGCGTCGGAGCCAGTTGGTACCTCGGGAGCGGGCATTTTCGCCACCAAATTACACGCGCGGTCGATCAGGAATTGAAGGCCAAGGGCACCTTCCAGCCGCTCCATTTCAGCGGTGACACTTTATATTCCGACGGCTTCGTCGCGGACGGAAAAGAACGCGCTTTTTTCTCCGAGCTGCGGGCCGATCAAATCCGCGCGGTCGTGAACTGGCGCGGTTTGTTCGATCGCCGCTGGGAAATTGACGAGCTGAACATTCAGAATCTCGAGGTCCAGTTTGCCGGCCGATCGCCCACGGACGAACCGCGGACGGCAGCGCCGGCGAAGCCGCACGCGCAAAAGGGGAGTTTGTGGAAGCTCGATCTGCGCCAAGCCGAGATCGCGCAATCGTCCTGGCATTGGGGCCGCACGCCCGAGACGACCGGCAGCCTAACGAAAAGCGGATTCACCCTGACGCCGGACAACGGCGCCTGGCTGGTCGAGGCCAGGAGCGGCACGCTCGTCGCAAAGCGGCTGGCCGAATCCTGACGATCGAGTCGGCCAGGCTGCGCTACACCGGCGCGTCGCTTTTCGTGACCGAGAGTGCGCTCCGCGCCGGCGACGGACGCCTCAATGTCGATGGCGAAATTGAATTCGATCGCGCGGCCGATCTCCGCGTGCGGCTGGACAAGGTCGACTTCGCCCCGTTCCTGCCGCCCGATTGGCGGTTGCGTTTGCACGGCAAACTTGCCGGCACCGCCCAGGTGCACGCGCCGCTTCCGGAAGGCGCGCTGCAAATGAGCGGCGACCTGCAACTGGTCGACGGCATGCTGGAAGCGCTGCCTTTGTTCGACCAGATCGCGACCTTCACCCGCACGGAACGATTTCGACGCATCGCGCTGACCCGCGGCTCGCTCAATTTCAGCAACGAAAGCGACCGGACGGTGGTGAAAAATCTCGTCCTCGAATCGGAAGGGCTGATGCGGGTGGAAGGCGATTGCACGATCGCGCAGAAAGAAGATCGACGGCGTTTTCCAGATCGGCGTGACCGCGGCCAGCCTGCAATGGCTGCCGGGTTCGCAATCGCGTGTCTTCACCGTCGCGCGCGACGGTTATTATTGGACGCCGGTGCGGGTAAGCGGCCCGGTCGAACATCCGCGTGAAGACCTGACGAAGCGATTGCTCGCGGCCGCGGCGAGCGAGCTTTTGCAAAACTCCAAGGGCACGCTGGAGGATGCGGCCAAGACCTTGCTCGATCTGATTCCGCGCTAATCCGCGTCTTGAAAGTTGCGGTGACGCCGGATTCAAAGGCGCCCTGCGCGCTGCTGAAAATCTGCTTCAACTGCTCCTCGCTCTCGACCCGGTACTCGACCGAATGGGCGTGGGTCGTGGTCGGATAAGTTTTCACCACGCGCTTCCAGACTTGGTCCGCGCCGACGCGCTGGCCGGCTTCTTTCGCGAGGTCGCTGATGCGATCAATGGCGGATTGCCCGACGCCGACGGGCGACTTGGCCGCGGTCGGTTCGAGGAAATAAAAGCGGACCGCCATGTTGCCCTGGGTGTCGACGTTGACCTCGTTCACCCGCGCCGCGCCATCGACGATGTACTCGTGGCTGCTGACCGAAATGATGGCGCGGATCGCGACTTCGTAAGTGCCGCCGGGCAATTCGCAGCGCCAATAAGGCAAGCGCGGCTCCGGCGTTGCAGTTGGACTGGGGGAGGGCGTCTGGCCGTGGGCGAGCGCCGTCGCGACGAGAGATAATAGCAGCCAGCGTCTTGGGTTAATCATCACAAGGAGAGGCTTTCCACTCTGCCGTTTCCCGTTTGAGCGGCAAGAGTATTCGGAACACCGCATACCCAAAACGAACTCCGCTACGTCTGGCGCGACGGCGCTGGATTCCGGGGAGCGCACGCGCCTCGCGTGCTGGCGATGGCGCCGCGCCATGGCGAACTTTATTCGTCGACGGAATGCACTGACGGGCACTGGGGGTCGCAGAAAAGTTCGTTTTGGCGAGGCGCCAAAACCAGCACCCGAGGCGCGTGCGCTCCCCGGATCTCCTCTTCGCGCGCGAACAGATCGTGGCCGGACTCGTCTTACGGCCGCGCCAGTTCTGCGCGATACACCGTTCCGCTTTTCATCACGAACCCGACGCGGCCGAGTTGATTCACGTCCTGCAATGGATCGCCCGGGACCGCGATGAGGTCGGCGAATTTTCCGGCTTCGATGGTGCCGACGCGATCGTTCCAGTTGAGGATCTCGGCATTCAAACTGGTCGCGGCCACGATCCCGGCGGCGATCGGTTCGCCGAGGCTGTGACGGACGGCGAATTCTTTCCAGTTTTCGCCGTGCTCGATGACGGCCGCGTCGGTTCCGAAACCAATCGGGATTTTGGCCGCGAGCGCGCGCTTGAAGCCGGCGAACATCACGCCCTTCATCTTGCGGCTGCGTTCGCGTTCGGATTCCGGGATGTTGTTTTTGGCGCCGTCCTGCTCGATCGCCTCGATCACTCCGAGCGTCGGCACGTAATACGTTTTGCGATTGGAGGCTTTGATCAGCGCGATCGCTTCGTCGTCGAGATCGGAGCCGTGATCGACCGTGCGCACGCCCGCGCGAATGGCGGCTTTGATTCCCGCCGCGCCGTGCGCGTGCGACGCGACCTGTCCGCCCCAACGAGTCGCCTCGACCACCGCGGCTTTGATTTCTTCATCGGAATATTGCTGCCGGCCGGGCTCGATTCCTTTCGAGAGCACCGCGCCCGTCGCCATGATCTTGATGAAATCGGCGCCGTTTTTGAAATTGGTCCGGACCGCTTTGGTGATTTCGTCCGGGCCGTCGGCGAGATTTTTCACGGTCGGCGCGTCGAGGTAGATCGAGAATTGTTTCGCGTCGCCCGCGCCGCCGGTGGAGGAAACGTAATTCCCGGCCACGAGCATCCGCGGCCCCGGAACCGCGCCGTCATTGATCGCGTTGCGCAGATCGACATCGACGTAGGGCCAGGTCGGGCCCATGTCGCGACAGGTGGTGAAGCCGGCGCGCAGAGTGACGAGCGCGTTGCGCGCGCCCCAGAGCGCATCGTGACCGGGCGTCGTCTTGGCCAGCGCATCTTCCCAATGCACGCCCATTTTTCCGGTGAGGTGGGTGTGCAAATCGATCAAGCCGGGAAGCAAAGTCGCGTCGCCGAGATCGATCACGGTCGCGCCTTCCGGCACCGCGAGATTCGTCCCGACCTCGGCAATTTTTTCGCCCTCGACCCGGACCATTGCCGGCGCGATCGCCGCTCCGCCGCGGCCGTCGAGCAGGTGCCCGGCCTTGATGATCGTAATGGCGGGGTCGTTCGATTCCGCGCCATTCGTCAGCGGCGCGAAGCAGCCAAAGATGAGTGCAAGAAAACTGGTCAGGGAAAGCGCGGTCAGTTTCATCGAATGCCAATCAAAGCTGGCCCGCAACGCGTGGGTCAAGCGCGAACCGCGACGAATGATCCGGCTTCACAAGGGAAGGGAAAAGTCATTAGATGAGGCCCGATGAAATGCCTCCCCGCTCTGACGGCAATAGCATTCGTCGCGCTTGCTTCTCATGCGATGGCAAACCTCGGCGAGACCAAGGCACAGATCGAAGCGCGCTGGGGCGAGCCGGTTGAAATCCGCGGCTATCCGGACGAGCGGATTTACACCTACGACCGGGCAATTCGAAGTCGGGGTCGGATTTCTTGATGGCGTCAGTCAATTTGAGGATCACCGGCATCTGGGAGACTCGCGTCATCCTCCTCCACTCGAGGAAGCGGAAATCCAGGATTTCCTGGAGAAGAATTCGTTAGGCCAAAAGTGGGAAAGGGATGATGATTATTATCGACTGGCGGATCGCTCGGGCCGGGCATCCCTTAGAGGGCATCTCCAAAGTCTGTCATCCTGAGCGGAGCGAAGGATCTCTGACCATTTCCGCGCGCTCAGGATCCCGAAACAGTCAGAGATGTTTCGCTCCGCTCAACATGACAACTAAAAAAAGGCGACCGTTTGCCCCGCGTGCGTGGTGCTTGGTGTGGCCTACCAGTGGTTGTATTCCAAAAACGATCAGTAACGAGTCCGGCTTGCGGTCGGCTGACCTGCGCCTCGACTTCGCCCGAGATGACGGCATTTTGCCGGAATGGACGAATCGAAAACTTTGACCCGGGACGAAATTCCGGAAGCCGACAAGTGGGACCTCTCCCATCTCTTCGCGAGCGCCGATAAATGGAGTGAAGACTTTGCCTGGATCCAGGCGAACTATCCGCGCCTAACGACCTGGAAAGGCCGGGTCGGCGAATCGGCCGCGACGCTGGCGGAGATGCTCGAGTTCGACAAGACGCTCGATCTGAAAATCGAGCGGGTTTATCACTACGCCTCGCTCCAGTTGGCGGAGGACAGCTCGAACCCCGCCTTTCTCTCGCGCATGGGGCAGTTGCAGAATCTGCTCACCACGATCGGGGAAGTGACCTCGTTCATCGTCCCGGAAATCCAGGCGATCGCGGACGAAAAGTTCGCCGAGTTTCTGGAAGATCCCGCGCTCGCGGAATGGCAGATCAGCCTGCGCAAAGTCCGCCGGATGAAGCCGCATGTGCTTTCGGAAAAGGAAGAGCGGCTCCTCGCGCTCGGGAGCGCGGCGCTCGACGGCTACGACGACGCCTTCTCGCAGCTGACCGATGTCGACATGAAATTCGGCGTCCTGGTCGACGAGAAAGGCGAGGAGCGGCCGCTCACGCAAAGCTCCTACAGCAGCTTCCTCGTGAAGCGCGATCACGGGTTGCGGAAACGCGCGTTTCACCAGTTCTACGCCGAGTTCCAGGATCACCAGTTCACCCTCGCGAGCGCGCTTTCCTACTCGGTGAAGGCCGATGTGTTTCGCGCGCGGGCGCGCAATTATCCCTCCGCGCTGGAGGCTTCGCTTTTCAAGGACGACATCCCGCCCGCGGTTTACGACGCGCTCATCGGATCCGTTAGGCAAAATCTCGCGCCGCTCTTTCGCTACTACGAATTGCGCAAGCGGGTCCTCGGTCTGGACGAGCTGCATCCTTACGACACTTATGTCCCGCTGGTGGCGGAGATCGAGACCAACATTTCCTTCGATGAAGCGATCACCGATGTGCTCGCCTCGCTGGCGCCGTTAGGCACGGAATATGTCGAGGCGCTGGGCGCGGGCCTGCGCGGGCGCTGGTGCGATCGCTACGAATCGAAAGGGAAACGGAGCGGTGCGTTTTCCTCCGGCAGCTACGGCGCGCCGCCTTACATCCTGATGAACTACAAGCACGACGTCTTCTCCGACGTTTACACTCTCGCGCACGAGGCCGGGCACTCGATGCACACCTGGTTTGCGCAACGGACCCAGCTCTATCAGAACGCCGATTACCCGATTTTCCTCGCGGAAGTGGCTTCGACCTTCAACGAAGAGCTGCTCAACCATTATCTGCTCGAGCGCACCACCGATCCGAAGATGCGCGCCTACATCATCAATCGCCAGATCGATGACATTCGCGGGACGCTCTTCCGGCAGACAATGTTTGCCGAGTTTGAGAAAATCATTCACGCGCTGGAGGAGAGCGGCGCGGCCCTCACGCTGGAGGTTTTCAAAACCGAATATCGCAAATTGCTCGAGGCTTATTTCGGTCCCGGCGTGGTGCTCGATCCCGAGCTCGATCTCGAGTGCCTGCGCATCCCGCATTTCTACAATGCGTTTTACGTTTACAAATATGCGACCGGCGTCTCGGCCGCGATCGCGTTGTCGGAGCGGGTCCTGAGCAAAGTGCCGGGCGCGGTCGAGGCCTATCTCGGTTTCCTGAAATCGGGCGGCTCGAAATTTCCGCTCGAGACTTTGCAGGCGGCCGGGGTCGATATGCGCACGCCCGCGCCGGTCGAGAGCACGCTGCGTTTGTTCGATCGCCGCCTGAGCGAGTTGGAAGCGCTCCTGTAGACGCCGCCCGCTGTGCGCGCGCGGGCGCGCCATCTCGCGCTGGAGGCTTCGCTTTTCAAGGACGACATCCCGCCGGCGGTTTACGACGCGCTCATCGGATCCGTTAGGCAAAATCTCGCGCCGCTCTTTCGCTACTACGACCTGCGCAAGCGCGTCCTCGGGTCTGGACGAGCTGCATCCCTACGACACCTACGTCCCGCTGGTGGCGGAGATCGAGACCAACATTTCCTTCGACGAAGCGATCACCGACGTGCTCGCGTCGCTGGCGCCGTTAGGAACGGAGTACGTCGAGGCGTTAGGCGCGGGTCTGCGCGGGCGCTGGTGCGATCGCTATGAATCGAAAGGGAAACGGAGCGGCGCGTTTTCCTCCGGCAGCTACGGCGCGCCGCCCTACATCCTGATGAACTACAAGCCCGACGTCTTCTCCGATGTTTACACTCTGGCGCACGAAGCCGGGCACTCGATGCACACCTGGTTTGCGCAACGGACCCAGCTTTATCAGAACTCTGACTACCCGATTTTCCTCGCGGAGGTGGCCTCGACCTTCAACGAAGAGCTGCTCAATCATTACCTGCTCGAGCGCACCACCGATCCGAAGATGCGCGCTTACATCATCAATCGCCAGATCGACGACATTCGCGGCACGCTCTTTCGGCAGACGATGTTTGCCGAGTTTGAGAAAATCGTCCACGCGCTGGAGGAGAGCGGCGAGGCCCTGACGCTGGAGGTTTTCAAAACCGAATACCGCAAATTGCTCGAGGCCTATTTCGGTCCCGGCGTCGTGCTCGATCCCGAGCTCGACCTGGAATGCCTGCGCATCCCGCATTTCTACAACGCGTTTTACGTCTACAAATATGCCACCGGCGTCTCGGCCGCGATCGCGCTGTCGGAGCGGGTCCTGAGCAAAGTGCCCGGCGCGGTCGAGGCCTATCTCGGTTTCCTGAAATCGGGCGGATCCAAATTTCCGCTCGAGACTTTGCAGGCGGCCGGGGTCGATATGCGCACGCCAGCGCCGGTCGAGAGCACGCTCCGTTTGTTCGATCGCCGCCTGAGCGAGTTGGAAGCACTCCTGTAGACGCCGCCCTCTGGGCGGCGCGGGCGGGGAGCGCGGGCGCCTCGCCCGCTCTTTTTGGCGCCTCGCCAAAAAGCTCCGCCGACGCAGCGTGTGTCCCGCGAGGCGCGTGCCACTGCGGGCGGGGCGCCCGCGCTCCCCGGAGAAAGCGCGCGGAGGGAACAACGCCAAAAAGACGGTGGGCCCGCCAATTGCTATTTGAGGAGTCAATGAGACTCGAATGGCGATTGCGCAGCGCCTGTGGCTACGCCGAACTCGGAATGGATCGCGAATCCATGGCCGAATTGAACTCCATCCCGAAAGCGCAGCAGGACCGGCCCGAAGTGGTCCAACTGCGCCTGCACCACCTCATGCTGCGCCAATCCTGGCGCCGCGCGCTCACTCTCAGCCGCAAGCTCTGCCGCGTCGCGCCCGATTGCGGCGCGGGATTTCTCCATGCCGGGTTTTGTTTGAACCAGCTCGGCCGCACGGAAGACGCGCGCCGCGTGCTTTTGAAAGGTCCGCCGGCCCTGCGCCGCGAACCGATTTATTATTACAATCTCGGCTGTTACGAAGCGCTCCTCGGCCACCTGGCGGATGCGCGGCGCTATCTCGAGACCAGTTTCCAGATGGACGGACACTTTCGCGCGATCGCGAAAAAAGATCCCGATCTGAAGACTGTCCAGGATCTGTTTTAACGCCACCGTTTCGGCGGTGAGAGACCGTCGCTACAATCTTCCGCCGAACGTGCGAACCTGCCGGATGCAGCGCGAAGTGGAACTTGTGATCGACGACATTGCCTTTGGCGGCAAAGGGGTAGGCCGCGCCGAAGGCAAGGCGGTCTTCGTTCCTTTCACGATCGCGGGCGAACACGTCACCGCCCATATCGTTAGGGAAAAGAAATCTTTTGCCGAGGCCGAGCTCGTGCGGGTGGCGGAAGCTTCTCCGCACCGCGTCGAGCCGCGCTGCCCTTACTTCGGCCGTTGCGGCGGCTGCAGTTACCAGCACATGGAGTACGAGCATCAACTGCACTGGAAATCGCGCCAGGTGAAACAGGCCCTCCAGCGGATCGGGAAATTTCGCGAGCCGCCGCTGCGCCCGATCGTGCCTTCACCGCTCGATTACGAATATCGCAACCGCATCACCGTTCATGTCGAGAGCGGCATCGTCGGGTTTTACCGGCACGACGCCCATCGCCTGATCGACGTCGAGCGCTGCCCGATCGCGCAGCCGGAAGTGAATGCAGAACTGTCCGAGCTTCGCGCCCGGCGTCCGCGCGAGGGCCATTACACCCTGCGCGCGCACGGCGGGCCGCGCGTTTTCTCGCAGACGAACGACGCCGTCGCCGTCCACCTCGCCGACGCCATCGCCGCACTCGTTCCGCCTAACGAGACGCTTTTGATCGATGCCTACTGCGGCGCCGGATTTTTTGCCAAGCGCCTTCTCCAGAAATGCCAGCGCGTCGTCGGGCTCGATTGGGACATTCACGCCATCGCCGCGGCGCAGGCCGGCTCGACCGCCGCCGAGACTTATCTCGCCGGAGAAATCGCCACCCATCTCGCGGATCAACTGGTCCAGGCCGATCCGAAGACCACCACCGTCATTGTCGACCCGCCCGCGACCGGTCTCGGGGCCGACGTGCGCGAAATTCTCCGCCGGCATCCGGTCGCCACGCTCCTTTACGTCTCCTGCAATCCGCCCACCCTCGCGCGCGACCTGGCCGAGCTCGGGCCGGCTTACAAGCTCGAGAGCGTGACCCCGTTCGACATGTTCCCGCAGACCGCCGAGATCGAAGTGCTGGCGCACCTCTCGCCGGCCTGAGTGGAGCGTTAATTTCGCGCGGAGCGCTTTCGGAGTGCGGCGCGTCCCCGCGCCGCTTTTTCTGCGGGAGGCTTTGCTGGAACCGCGAGCGAAACCGCTTTTCGCGCCGCGTTTGACTTCTCCGTTAGGCAATCAGAGCGTTCTCGCAGTTCTTTGTTCTGCTTAATGGTCGCGCGGGTGCGGGACCAGCGGGGGACCCAACTTTCGTGCGCGTCATGCGGACGGATCGGGGCGAACGGTGTGCGACACCGAGAGCATTTAATGGCTCCAGCCCGACAGCTAACCTCGTCAGCATCATTAAAGTGCAAGGCCGGCCGCGTCGCGCGAGGCCGTTCCTGTTCCATTCGAAGTTTCTGATTCCTACTAACGTCAAGCGACCGCGCAACGTCGATGTCCCGCGCGCGGCCGCGATCCTGTACGGCGACTGGGGCACGAGCAAAGCCTACGTCATCGGCCTCGCTTTTGCCGTCGGCGGCTACGCTTCCTTCTGGCTCATCGCCGCGATGTGCGTCCTGACCGCGCTCGTCGGGATCAATTACATCATCGTCTGCCGGCTTTACCCCGAAGGCGGCGGCGTTTACGCGAGCGTGCGCCATCGCTCGGAGGTGATTTCAATCGTCGGCGCGTTTTTGCTCATCGCCGATTACCTCGTCACGGCGGCGATCAGCTCGCTTTCCGCGTTTCATTATCTCGGCGTGCCGCACCCGGAGAAGTTTGCCGCGGCTGCCATCCTCATCATCGGGCTGCTCAATCTCCTCGGCCCGAAACACACCGGCGGCCTTGCCTTCCTCATTTCGGTGCCGACGGCGCTCGTCGTCATCGCGCTGACCCTGTTCAGCATCCCGCATTTCGGCGCGGCGGTCGGTCATCTCCAGCCGCTGCACGGTTCCTTCTGGAGTAATTGGAACGGATTCGTCGCCATCGTGCTCGCGCTTTCCGGCGTCGAGGCGATCGCGAATTCCACCGGCGTGATGCGGCTGAACAAAGGCAGCACCGAGGCGAATCCATCCGTCACTCACACCTCCACGCCGGCGCTGCTCTGGGTCATGGTCGAGGTCTGCATCTTCACCGCGCTCCTCGGGCTGGCGATGCACGCGCTGCCCGGTTTGCACGGCGTGCAGCATGGCGAGGTCAACGCTCCGGGCGCGAACGGCGTGCGCGATTACATGCTCCGCTACATGGGCGAGACTTTCGCGGGCGCGGCCTTTGGGCCGTCGTTAGGCCACATCTTTGGCGTCGTCATCAGCGTGGTCTTCGGTTGTCTCCTGCTCTCGGCCGTCAATACCTCGGTCGTGGCGTTGATCACGATCCAATTCCTCATGGCGCGCGATCGCGAGATGCCGCGCATCTTCGAGCGGCTGAACCGTTGGGGCGTGCCCAGTTTCGGTCTCTTGCTCGCTACGGTCGTCCCGATGGTGCTGGTCGTCTTCGTGCGCGACATCGCCGGGCTGGCCGAGCTCTACGCCGTCGGCGTGGTCGGTGCGATCGCGACCAACCTCGGCGCGACCGCGACCGACAAGACGAAGAAGATGAAGACCTGGGAGCGGACGATGATGTTCGCCACCTTTATCGTGATGGCGGCGATTGAGATTTCGCTCCTCGTCGACAAACCGAACGCGCGTTATTTCGTCGCCACCATCCTGGCCGTCGCCCTCATTCTGCGCGGGCTGGTGCAGGAAAGCCGGATGAAAAAAGAGGCGGCCCGCGTTCCCGAACAACTGCCGGTCCAGGTCGCCCCGGCGGCAAGCGGCGTCGCGCCCGTCGACGCCGGCAGCGGCGAAGCCATCCTCTGTGCGATTCGCGGGCCGGGCCGCACGCTCGATTTCGCCTTGCGCGAAGCGCGCGAAACCGGCCGGCGGCTTTACCTGCTTTACGTGCGCGAACAGGCTTTCATGACGGAAGAGGATGCCGGGCGGAAATGGCAGGAGGACCCGGAGGCGCGAACGATTTTCGAGAAAGCCCGCGCGCTTTCGCCGGACCGGCCGCCGCTGTTTTGTTACGCCGTGAGCGAGTCGGCCTCGCAAACGATCGTCGATATCGCGGCAACGTTAGGCGCTTCGCGTCTCATCCTCGGCGCGCCCGGCCGCCATGCCATGACCAGCCTTCTCCGGGGGAATCTCGTGCGCGAAGTTTCCGATATTCTCCCGGAGGAAATCGACCTCCTGGTTTACGCGTGATCGCTGTGCCCGCCTGTCCCTCGGCTTGTGCGTTGCCGCACGACTTGGTTCTCGAAAAACTACTTACCCGCTGCCGCCAGGCGCCGGGTGCTTCCCGAGGGAGCGTCGAGCATGGTGCGCACTTTCTCGGCCAGCTCTTTAATTCCGAAGGGCTTGCTCAGGGTCGCGATTCGATCGCTGGAGGGGCTCTCGAGGTGGGCGCCGGAGGTGAGGATGAATTTCATCTCCGGATGAACCCGGCCAATTCGCTCAATGAGTTGACGGCCATTGATGCGCGGCATGTTCAGGTCGGTGACGACGAGGTCGATCGAGGCGGAGCTGGCGATGGCGCGCTCGGCCGCTTCCCCGTCCCGGGCGAGGATGACTTTGTAGCCAAGGGTGCGCAGGAGGAGTGCTTCCAGTTCTGCCACGGCAGGCTCGTCTTCGACCACGAGCACGGTCTCGCGCGATCCGAGCGGGACGGCGGCCGCGGGCCGCTGCGGTTCGGGTTCCGCAGCGGCTACTTCAGCGCACTGCGGCAGGAAAAGGGTGAAGGTGGTCCCAACCCCGACCTCGCTCTTGCACTGTAACCAGCCGCCGTTCTGTTGCGCGACCAGGCTCGAAGCGGTCAGGCCGAGCCCGTTGGTCCCTCCAACTTCCTTGGTGGTGAAGAAGGGATCATACATCCGGGCTTGCAGCTCGGGCGGGATCCCTGGGCCTTCGTCGCGCACGGAAATGGCGACGAATTGACCGCCCCGGCCGAAGCCCTCGTTGGCTTGCACGAACATCGATTTGGCAGTCAGCCAAACGGTTCCGCCGTCGGGCATGGCGTCGCGCGCGTTGCTGCAAAGGTTGAGGATGACGTGTTCGATCTGGGCGGGGTCGATCTCGACCTGGCCGGCCTCCTTCTCGACCTCGGCTTTTACGATGAATCGCTCGCCGGCGGAAGGCTCGAAGGATTCTGCGAGCCGGTGGATGAGGGGCTCGACCTCCAGGACCTGCAAGCGGTCGGCGGCCGGCGCGCCGAGAGTGAAGAGTTGATTGGTGAGGAGGGCCGCGCGCTCCGCGGCTTGCAGAATTCTCCGCGCCGGACTCGCCTTGTCCTCGTCGGCATCCTGGTCCGCCAGAAGGATGTTGGAAGAGCCGATAATGACGGCCAGAAGATTGTTAAAATCGTGGGCGATGCAGCCGGCTACCTGGCCGAGGGCCTCTACCTGGTCGGGCGGGAGAAGGGGCGCCCGGATTTCCACGGGGGCGGGGCCGGGGCTGGCGACGGGAGCGACGGCGGAACGATCGGTGATATCGGTGGAGACGCCGCAGAGCCCATAGATTACTCCCTGGTCGTCGCAGAGCGGCGCTTTGACGGAAAGATAGGTGAAGTGCTTGCCGTGTATGGTGATCGATTCTTCAAACTGGGCGGGCTGTCTCGTATTCAAGACGACGAGGTCGTTGGCGCGGAGCGCTTCGCCCATCTTCCGGCCGAAGAGTTCGACTGGGCCGCGGCCAAGGGCATGGTCGGCTTTCAAGCCAAATTTTTTTTCGAAGGCGCCGTTCAGGAAGAGGAAACGGCTCTCGAGGTCTTTCATGTAGACGACGGCGGTGGTGTTGTCGACGAGGGCCCGGATCTGGGCCTCGCTCGCCCGGAGGGCGTTGGCGCGCTTGGCGAGGGTTTCGCTGGTGCGCTCCAGTTCCGATCTGAGCTGGCCGAGTTCATCGAGCGATCGTTCGTCTTCCAAACCGAGCGGGGCCTCTGTCTTTAAGGCCCGGGCATCCAATTGCAGGGCCTTCACCCGGCGCCCGATCAGGCGGGTAAAGAGGATCATCGAAGCAAGGGACGCCAACAAGCTGAGACTCAGCGCCGCACCACCGGCTAAGAGAGTGCGATTGTACCCTCGATTGATTCCGTCCATCGCCGCGCGTTCCCGAGCCGCTTCCTCGTCATCCATCGCCCGCACCAGCCGACTGACTTTTTCCATCGCGGCGGCGGCCAGGAGAATGTCCGGCCCTGTCGTCGCGCCCCGCTGGGCACTGGCTGCAACGAGGGCTTGGCAGGCCTTCACTTTTGCGACGACGGCCGGGCGCAGGGTAGCAAGGCGCGGGAGCCGGCGCGGGTCGCCCGCACATAGCTTGTTCAACTCGTCCAACTCTTCATTTACCTGGTCCCGCTCGCGGAGGTAGTGCTCGCGAAAATATCCTTCGCCCGAGAGGATCGAGCCCCGAGCCGCGCTCTCCATCGCGAGCAGATCGCGCTCGAGTAAACCAAGGCTCCCGCGAATCTTCACCGTCCGCCTGAGATCCTGATCGATCGACCTCTCTTCGAGAGCGGTGCTGGAAAAAAAGGAGAATCCAAGGACCGCCACCATGATCGGAATCCCGATGAAAAGGCATCCTTTCACCGTTAGCGAGAGATTCCGCCACAGATTCCGGGCGGCGTTGGGGGGGGACTGCATGAGTGACCTGTAAGCGGGAAAGGTGCCGACGTCGACCGCGGAACAGGAAGCGGAGAAAATAACTTGCCCCGCGCAGGGATGCATCGGTAACTC
>CAVUGD010000018.1:0-72410 GCA_963740715.1 uncultured Verrucomicrobiae bacterium
CAGTCGCACCACTCATGGCTGAATCTTTAATTGAAGCGCCGGGTGTGCATCGGCCCCGCAATGTCGACTGGAAGCGGGCCGCGGCTCTGCTCTACGGCGACTGGGGCACGAGCAAGGCCTACGTCATCGGCCTCGCCTTTGTCGCGGCCGGGTTTGCCTCGTTCCCGCTCATCCTCGCGGTCTGCGCCCTGACCGCGGTCGTCGGGTTCAATTACATCATCGTCTGCGCCCATTTCCCCGATGGCGGCGGCGTTTATTCCGCGGCGCGTTCGCAAAGCCGCTTTCTCGCCTCGGTCGGCGCGCTTCTGCTGATCGCGAATTTTATCGTGACCGCGGCGCTGAGCGGCTGGGCGGCGGTGAGCTACTTCGGCGTCCCGCCGGAGTATGCGCGGGTCGCCACCATGGTCCTCGTCGTGGTGGTCGGCGCGATCAATTTCTTCGGCCCCAAACACAGCGGCAGCGTCTCGATTTATCTCGCCGTCCCGGCCGTCCTGACGGTGCTGGTCATCATCGGCTTGAGCAGCGGTTATCTCACCACCGTCCATCTCGAGCCGCGCCACGCCAACGTGGGTGTGGCCTGGACGCAATTTGTCGGCGTCATCCTCGCGCTCAGCGGCGTGGAAGCGGTCGCGAACATCACCGGGGTGATGAAACTCGATCCCGGCTCCACGCCGGAGCATCCGAAAGTCACGCGGACGGCGGCGAAAGCGATCATCCCGGTCGCGATCGAGGTCGTCGTCGGGACCGCGCTGCTCGGCTGGGCGATGCTCTCGATGCCGAAAATTTTTACCCCGGAATTGACCGCGCATTCGGAGGACATGCTCCGTTTTCTCGGCGAACACTACGGCTCGCTCGCGGTCGCCCCGTGGTTTGGAGGCGCCTTTGGCATTTTCGTCGGCGTCGTCTTCGGTTTCCTTCTTTTCAGCGCGGTCAACACCGCGGTCGTCGCGCTCATCGGCGTCATTTACATGATGGCGCAGGACGGCGAAATGCCGAAGCAACTGGCGCGGCTCAACCGCCACGGCGTGCCCCGCATCCCGCTCTTAATCGCGGTGGTGATTCCGATTGTTGTCCTCGCTGTGACCCGGAAATTTGAGGCGCTGGCCGGCCTCTACGCCATCGGCGTCGTGGGCGCGATCGCGGTCAATCTCGGCTCCTGCACTTTCAACAAGCGGCTCACCATCACCTGGTATCAACGCCTGCTCATGGGCGTGACCTTCCTCATCCTCGCCGTCGTCGAAGTAACGATCGCGAAGACGAAACCGGACGCGCTCTTTTTCGCCATCTGTGTGCTCGGCATCGGGCTCGGCCTGCGCGCCTATTCGCACAAACTCTCCGGGCTCAAGACCGTCACGATGTCGAAGGAAGTGGCGGATATGGTCGTGCCCGATCTTCCCGCGACGATGCGGCCGAAGCTCGAGGAAGGGCAGAAAATCATGGTCGCGGCGCGCGGGATAAATCCGGTGCTGAATTTTGCGCTGGAGGAAGCGGCCCTGCGCAAAGCGGTCCTCTGCGTCGTCTACATCAAGGAGATCGCGGTTTATTTTGCCGGCGCGCCGGCGGTGGTCGGGAGCGCGAAATGGAAGGACGACGCCCAGGCCCGCGCGATCATGTCGCTCATGCTCAAGGAAGGCGAAGAGCGCGGCGTCTGCGTGCAACCGGTCTACGCGGTGAGCGAGGACGCCTCGGCCACGATCCTCGATCTCGCGGCGACGCTGGGCGTGGATTACATCATCCTCGGCGCTTCGCAGCGACGCACGCTGGCCGATCTGCTCAAGGGCAGTGTCGCGACGCAGATCGCGCAGCATCTGCCGGAATCGATCCGGCTGGTGATCTTCGGATAACGCCGTCGCTCCTTTACCTGAATTGTCATCCTGAGTGCAACGAAGGATCTCTGACCATTTCCCTTTCCCAGCGTGCCATGAGCGGAAACAGTCAGAGATCCTTCGCTCCACTCAGGATGACAGCTTAAAGAGGAGGAGGTAATAACGTTCACTTGGCAAAATGACCCGCCCAAAGTTTTAATCGCCGATTCCATTTCGGCGCGTGGCGTGGAGGAGCTGGGCGCGGACGGCGCGCTCGAAGTCGTCGTCCGCACCGGGCAAAGCGAAGCGGAGCTGGTGGAATTGATTCCCGACTTCAGCGCCCTCGTGGTCCGCAGCCAGACGAAAGTGACCGCGCCCATTTTGCAGGCGGGGACGCAGTTGAAGGTGGTCGGTCGCGCCGGCGTCGGGGTGGATAACGTGGATGTCGAAGCCGCCACCCGGCGCGGCGTGATCGTGATGAACACGCCGGGCGGCAACACCATCTCGACCGCGGAGCACGCTTTCTCGCTCCTCGTTTCGGTCGCGCGCAAAATCCCGCAGGCCCATTCCAACCTGCAAGCCGGGAAGTGGGACCGGAAACAATTTGAAGGGACCGAGCTCTACAACAAAACGCTCGGCATCATCGGCATGGGCCGGATCGGCTCGGAGCTGAGCCGGCGCGCGATCGCGTTCGGGATGCGCGTCCTGGCTTACGATCCGTATCTTTCCTCGACCCGCGCGCGTTCGCTCCAGGTCGAGCTGGTCGAGGAAATCGACGAGCTCCTGCCGCTGGCGGATTTCCTCACTTTGCACACCCCGCTCACGCCCGAGACGCATCACCTCCTCAACGCCGCGCGCCTAACGAAAACAAAACGCGGCGTGCGCCTGATCAATTGCGCGCGCGGCGGCTTGATCGACGAAGCGGCGCTGGTTGAGGCGCTGGCCAGCGGCCAGGTCGCGGGCGCGGCGCTCGATGTTTTCGAAACCGAGCCGCTCCCGGCGGATTCGCCGCTGCGCGGAATTCCGAACCTGATCCTCACTCCGCACCTCGGGGCTTCGACGGTGGAGGCGCAGGAAAGCGTCGGGATTGAAATCGCGCTGGCGATTCGCGATGCGCTCCTCCACGGCACGATCCGGAACGCGATCAACATGCCGAACCTCGACGCCAAGACGCTCGCCATCGTCGGGCCGCATCTCCGCTTCGGCGAAAAGCTGGGCCGTTTCCTTTCCCAGGTCTCGCCCAAGCGGGTGGAAAATTTGCACATCAATTACAGCGGCAAAGTGAACGAGGTCGACACCACCGCGATCACCCGCTCGATCCTGAAAGGCTTCCTCCGCCTCGCCGGCGGCGACGACGTGAACGAGGTCAACGCGCCCGCATTTGCCGAGACGCTCGGGCATCAAGGTCACCGAATCGCGCCTCAGCGCGCCGGGCGATTACACCGATCTGCTCGAGCTCTCGGTCGATGCGGAAGGCAAATCGCTTTCTGTTGCCGGCGCATTTTTTGGCGCGACCCCGCGCATTGTCAGCATCAACAACCGCCCGGTCGAAGCGCGGCCGCACGGCGTCCTGCTCGTGCTCGAAAACACCGACCGGCCGGGCATGATCGGGCGCATCGGGACATTGTTAGGCGCGCACGGGGTCAACATCGCGACCATGTCGCTGAGCCGAAACCAGGCCGGCGGCCGCGCCCTCACCGTGCTCAATCTCGACACCGCGCCGCCGCCCGAGCTCTTCGCCGAAATCGCCGAGAGCGACGACATTCACAGCGCGCAAGTGGTCGAGTTGTAGGCCGCGGGATTTTTCAAAGGCGGCGTTTTTCTTTTTGTTGTCATCCCGAGCCGCGCAGACGGCGAGGGACCTCTCAACTGCAATCCACGCTTTCTGGTCAGAGGTAGTCTTCGATTGCAACTGCGAGGTCCCTCGCCGCGCTTCGCCGGCTCGGGATGACAAGCAGGGAGAGAGCGGGCGTCGCATCGCCTC
Organism: uncultured Verrucomicrobiae bacterium; assembly: GCA_963740715.1. Taxonomy (GTDB): domain Bacteria; phylum Verrucomicrobiota; class Verrucomicrobiia; order Chthoniobacterales; family UBA10450; genus Palsa-1392. Next base: position 3,790 of record CAVUGD010000018.1, read on the forward strand.
CGGCAAACACGATAAAACCGTTGCCCTGGCCGCGCCCGATTCCTAGCATCAAATCATGAGTGCTATTCTCTGGACCCTCGTTATCGGCCTCGTCGTCGGTGTCATTGCCAAACTTCTCATGCCCGGGAGAGATCCGGGCGGCTGCATCATCACCATCCTGCTCGGCATCGCGGGCGCGTTTATCGCCGGCTATCTGGGCCGCGCCCTCGGCTGGTATCGGGAAGGCCAGCCGGCGGGATTCATCGCCTCGGTCATCGGCGCGATGCTCCTCCTGCTCGTCTACCGGATGATCGCGGGCAAACGGCGCTGATCGCCTAACAAATCTCGCGCCGCTCGTCACGGCGCATCGATCGCCGGTTAAGTTGGCGGCAATGGATTCCGAGTCCATGTTAAGCGGCGGCGGTTGCGGTGCTTGGTGCGCCCGACGGCGGCATTAGAAAATTAACAGGAGGACATTCCCATGCTGGCAAACAAAGAAGTCGTCGACGCGATTAACAAACAGATTGGCAACGAATTTGGCGCGGCCATGCAGTACGTCGCGATCGCGGCCTACTTCTCGGTCGAGGCGCTCCCGCAGCTGGCCGAACATTTCTATCGTCAGGCCGCCGAGGAAAACGATCACGCGATGCGGTTCCTCAAATACGTCATCGATACCGGCGGCCAGCCCGTGATTCCGGGAATTACCGCGCCGCAGCCGACCTTCAAGACGGCCGAGGAAGCGATCAAGCTTTCGCTCGACCAGGAGATCGAAGTGACGCACCAAATCAACGCGCTGGTGGAATTGGCGCGCTCGAAGAACGACTTCATCACGAATAATTTCCTGCAATGGTTCCTGACCGAGCAACTCGAGGAAGTCTCCTCGATGGACACGCTGCTCAAGATCGTGCAGCGCGGCGCGAATAATCTCCTGAGCGTGGAGGAATATCTCGCGCGGGTCGGGGTCAAAGGCGCCGGGCCCGGGGGACACTGATGTAGACGCCTCCCTCTGGGAGGCGCGGCGCTGACCTTGGCGGCAATCTTGACTGCGAACGATGGCTTTCCCCCGCGTTTCGCAGAGCGAAACGTCTACATCATTCCACCGTCACGCTTTTCGCCAGGTTGCGCGGCTTGTCGACATCGCGCCCGAGGGCGACGGCGAGGTGGTAGGCGAAAAGCTGGAGCGGGATGACGGTCAGGACCGGCATCACGACGTCAGGCGCGTCGGGCACGAGGATGAGATCGTCGGCGATGCCTTTCAACTTGGCCGCGCCGCTCTCGGTCGTGACCGCGATGATCGGACCTTTGCGCGCGCGGACCTGCTCGATGTTGTTCAGGTTCTTGGAAAAAACGGCGTCGTCCGGCGCGATGAAAACCGAGGGCAACTCCGGTTTCACGAGCGCGATGATGCCATGCTTGAGTTCCGCGCTCGGATGACCCTCGGCGTAGAGATAGGTGATCTCCTTCAGCTTCAGCGCCGCCTCCAGCGCGATCGGGAAATTGAGTTGCCGGCCGAAGAAGAGCATCCCCGTCGCCTCGACATATTTTTCGGCGACCGCTTTGATCTGGTCGGTCGTCTTGAGCAGCCGCTCGATTTTATCCGGGAGCGCCTCGAGCGCCTCGATCAGGGCGGTGCCTTCCGCGGTCGAAAGATGCCGCATCCGGCCTAACAACAGGCCGATCAGGGTCATGATCACGACCTGCGAAGTGAAGGACTTGGTCGCGGCCACGCCGATCTCCGGCCCGGCGTGCATGTAGACGCCGCCGTCGCTCTCGCGCGCGATCGTGCTCGCGACGTTGTTGCAGACACCGAGTGTGCGATAGCCCTTGCGCTGACTCTCGCGCAGCGCGCCTAACGTGTCGGCCGTTTCGCCGCTCTGGCTGATCGCGAAGACGAGGGTGTCGCGGATCATCGGCGTGTTGCGATGGCGAAATTCACTCGCGTATTCCACTTCGGTCGGGACCTGGGCGAGCTGTTCGATCAGGTATTCGCCCACCATTCCGGCGTGGAGCGCGGTCCCGCAGCCGGTCAGGACGATCCGGCCGACGTCGCGCAATTGTCCCGGGGTCATGTTCAACCCGCCTAACTTTGCCGTGCATTCCTCGAGGCTGAGCCGGCCGCGCATGGCGTCGCGGACCGAGCCGGGCTGCTCGAAGATTTCCTTCAGCATGTAGTGCGGGTAATCGCCTTTCTTGATGTCCTCGGCGGTGAACTCGACTTTGCTGATGGAATGATTGCCGCGCTCGCCGGCGAGCGAGCTGATCTCGAATTTGTCGCGCTCGACCGCGACGAGATCGAAGTCGTTCAGGTAAACCGCGTCGCGGGTGTAGGCGACGATCGCGCTCACGTCGCTCGCGAGAAAATTTTCGTCCTTCCCGACGCCGAGGACGAGCGGGCTGCCGCGGCGCGCGCCGACGATGAAATCGGGAATGTCGGCATGCACCATGGCGATGCCGTAGGTGCCGATGACCTGCTGCAAGGCGCTGCGGAGCGCTTCCACGAGAAGGCCCTTGTGGCGCTGCGGATCGGTCACACCCTTGGCGGAGTCGGCATAAATTTTTCCGACCAGATGCGCCAGCACTTCGGTGTCGGTCTCCGATTTGAAATGATGCTCGCCTTCCTGGAGCAGGGTCTCGCGAATCTGGGCGTAATTTTCGATCACGCCGTTGTGGACGAGGGCGAGTTTGCCGCTCTCATCGAAATGCGGATGGGCATTCTGATCCGTCGGTTTGCCGTGGGTGGCCCAGCGGGTGTGGCTGATGCCGTAGGTGCCGGGCGCGGGCGACTCGGCCATGAGTTTCGAGAGCCCGGCGATGCGGCCGGCGCACTTGCGGGTCGCGATCTGGTCGCCATCGACGATCGCGACTCCGGCGGAATCGTAGCCGCGATACTCCAGCCGTCGCAGTCCATCCAGCAGGATGGGTCCCGCTTCCGCTCGACCGACGTATCCGACAATGCCGCACATAAGTAGGGCGGAAGCGTGACATCGACGACCACTCGGCGCAAGGAAGGTGCAGGCGGTGAAAACAAAAATCGTGAATCCGCTGCGTGAATCGGCTTAAGTTAGCGTCTTCGCATGCCTCAATCACCTGCTTTACCGCCCGGCACGACGCAACGAACCCTCTCCATCATCATGGGAGGCGGCGCCGGGACCCGTTTGTTTCCGCTGACCAAGGACCGCTCCAAGCCCGCGGTGCCGTTAGGCGGAAAATATCGCCTGGTCGATATTCCGATCAGCAATTGCCTGAACTCCGGACTGCGCTCGATCTACGTGCTGACGCAGTTCAACAGCATGTCGCTGCACCGCCACATCCAGGCGAGCTACAAGTTCGATAATTTCTCGCGCAGCTTCGTCGACATCCTCGCCGCGCAGCAGACGCCCGAGGGCGCGCAATGGTACCAGGGCACGGCCGACGCCGTCCGGCAGAACCTGCGCTACTTCCTCGAGCAGCCGTACGATTATTTCCTCATCCTGAGCGGCGATCAGCTTTACCGGATGGATTTCCGGACGCTCCTCCATCAGCACATTCGTTCGGGGGCGGAGATCACGCTCGCCACCACCCCGGTGCAGCGCGCCGCGGCGGCGGATTTCGGGATCATGCTGAGCAAGCCCGACCACCGGATCACGCGCTTCGAGGAAAAGCCGAAGGAGGCCGCACTCCTCGACGAGCTCAAACTCGACCGGGAGCTGCTGGAATCGATTGGGAGCAAGGCCGAAGAAGAGCTCTTCGAAGCCTCGATGGGCATCTACGTGTTCAACCGGCAAGTGCTGGTCGACTGCCTCGACAGCGACCTGGACGATTTCGGGAAGCACGTCATCCCGCAGGCGATCGGCGAACGCCACGTCGACTCCTACATTTTCAAAGGCTACTGGGAAGACATCGGAACGATCCGCGCCTTTTACGAAGCGAACCTCAACCTGACGGACCCCAATCCGCAATACAGCTTTTTCGAGGCGACGGCGCCGATCTACACCCACCCGCGATTTTTGCCCGGCAGTAAAATTAACGGCGCGACCCTGCGCCAGGCGATCATCTCGGATGGCTGCATTATTTCCGACGCGCACATCGAGCGCAGCGTGATCGGCGTGCGCAGCATCATCCGGAGCGGTGCGACGATTCGTAACAGCGTGATCATGGGCGGCGACCACTTCGAAGGCGCGGCCCCGTCCCCGTCCGCCGACGCGCCGCCGATCGGGATCGGGCGCAATTGTGTGATCGATCGCGCGATTATCGATAAAAACGCCCGGATCGGAGACGGCGTCGTCATCACCCCGGAAGGCAAAGAGTCCAATCTCGACGCGGGAAATTACTACATCCGCGACGGGATCGTGGTGGTGCCGAAGGATGCGATCATCCCGGCCGGCTTTTGGATCTGAGGCGCCGGCCGCGGGCCGAAACTTAATCGCCGTAGGTGCCGCCGACACCGCCGCTGCTGCCGCCCAGGCCGCCGGGCACATTCGCGCCGCTTTCCCACTTGGCCGGCTTGTTCCAAGGGATGGACGATTCCTTTTGCGCGTCTGGATCGCTGATCAAAGCGGTGCGCGGCTTATCCGTCGCACAGGAAGAGAAAAGAGTCAGCGCCACTCCGGCAAGGGAGAGGGTGAGGCCAAGGCTAAGTAATCTACGAACGGGTATTTCCAGCATATACGACGGTATCTCCGGGCTGCACCTGGACGCCGCGCGCCATGGTGTTGCTCAAGATATCGCCTATCGACGTGGTCGGTTCAACTGAGGAGATGCGGATCTTTCCGATGAGCGCCCCCTGGCGCATGACGAGCATTTCGGAATTCGGGACCACTCCCTGGCGGTCGCCCAGGTCGAGAACGACGAAGTTGTAGGCCTGGTTCACTGCCAGCACGACGCCGTGCACGCCGGCCTCGTTCACGCCCGACTCGCGGCGTTTTTTGTCGACCTCCATCTCGGTCACCTTGTCCTGAGCGATTTTCACCTTGTCGGCCAGGACGGCCTTTTCTTCTTCGGCGACTTCGAGTTGGTGCTTGGCCTCGTCGAGCATCGCTTTCATCTCGTTAGGCGAAACCGCGCCCTCCATGCCGGGCACGCCGGCGACGGTGGCCGCGGCGACTTGTCCTTCGAGTTCCTTGATGCGGGTGTCGTTCGCCTGGGCCTGGGCTTCGAGCTCAGCTTTTTCGTTCTGGGCCTTGCTCAGGTCCGCCTCCGCGGCCGTCGCTTTTGCCTCTGCGGCCGTCGCCTTGCTTTGCTCGGCCGCGAGCGCCGCTTCTTTCGCCTTCAGTTTCTTTTCCCCCGCCGTCCGCGCGCGCTCCGACATCTCCTTGGCCGAGATCGTCGTGACGAGTTCGTTCCTCAGGCCTTTGACTTTGTTCGTGTTGAGGAATCCGAAGACGAGGGACAACGTCATTAAGAGGATCGAAATCCCGATTAATATCTTGGGCATGGCGGCGAGTGGCTGAGGTAAGGCGATACTGGGCACAAAGGCAGGCAGAGGTTGTAGTCGGTCGGGCCGAACAAAAGCAATATCCATTTGGCGGATTTTTTCCTAGTCCGGAAAAAATTCTTTTTTTGCGGGAACGACCGGAGGACGATTCGAAATTGCGCCGCTCGCGCTTCCGCCTTATAGCAACTGCCTCATGGGCCAACAACATCGAGTCAAAGTTAAGCGCAAGCGCCGGAAGGCGTACGTCGAACGCAAACGGGCGGCGGCCAAAACGCCGCGCCGGCCGGCGGTCAAGGCGCGCGCCAAAAAAACGGCTGCCAGCACGGCCAAAAGCGCTCCGGCCGAGAAGGCCGCTCCCGCCGAGAAGAGTGCTCCCGCGGAGGCGAGTTGATCCCGACCGGGCGACCGCCTTATTCTGAGCGGTGCGGCCGCAATATCTTTTGGTCGACGGTCATAGCATCATCTTTGCCTGGCCGGAACTGCGCGCCCTCCACGAACGCCGAACCTCCCTTGGACGCGAAGCGCTGACCCGGCAGCTGCGCGATTTTCAGGATTGGACCGGGATCCGCGTCGTGGTCGTGTTCGATGGCCGCGGCGCCACCGTCTCGCACGAGGCGCTGCCGGGTGAAATCCAGGTTTTTTATTCCCGGGTCGGCCAAACTGCCGACTCCATCATCGAGCGGCTGGCGAGCAAGTACGCCGAGCGCTACCGGTTGATCGTGGCGACGGGCGATTACCTTGAGCAGGAAACAGCGAGCGCGAGCGGCGCCGAAACCATTTCCCCGGAAGGTCTGCGCGAACTTTTGCGCGACGCCAGGCCTCGTTAGGCGGCGCCGAGCAGGGCGGGCCGGGTCGCTTGGAGCGATTCGCGGCGGGCGCGTTGCCGGCAGGTCGCGAGGACCCGCGAGAGGACGCAGTAAAGCTGTTCGACCGGCAGGTTCTTGCTCACGTAGCCGTTGGCGCCCGCGCGCAGGGCGGCGTGCATTCTTTCCTCTTCGTAGCCGACGCCGGTGAAGACAATGATCGGCAAACTGGGCTGGATCTCGTGGATGTAGGTAATGAGCGAGATGCCATCGACTTTCGGCATGTTGAGATCGACCACGACGACTTCGCAGTCGTGGACCTCAAGCCAGGTGGCGGTCTGAAAACCTTCCGTGAGCGTGGCGCAGGTATGGCCTTTTTGTTTCAGGTACGCCTCGAGGAAGCGGGTAATCGAGGGGTCATCATCGATGACGAGGAAGTCGGCGCGGTCGCGATTCAGGATTTTCATAACTGGTAAAAAAGCGGAGCTACAAGCAGCTTCTATAATTTCTAGAACCTATTAAGCAGTAAGCTTGCCACGTGCCGCGAGGCCCCGATTTTTTTGAATGGAGCGGCCGGTACCCGCTGTAGACGCCTCCCTCTGGGAGGCGCGGGCCCATGTCCCGCAGCAAGGGAATTTTCCTCCCGGTCGAGGGCCTGGCTCCGCGCTTCGCAGAGCGAAGCGTCTACAGGCCTAACGAGCCGTCGCTCGGGGATCGTGACGAAAACTTTTCGTTGAAGACCCGAGCACCGCCGCAGCAGCGTAATCGCCCAATGTCCCGCGAATACACGCTCCAGCGCGCCCCCTCTGCGGCTACGATCAGCATCGACTACGCGGCCGAGCTGAACGAGCAGCAATACGCCGCCGTGACCGCGACGCCCGGCCCGCTTTTGGTCATCGCCGGCGCCGGGTCGGGCAAGACCCGCACCCTCACCTATCGGGTCGCCTACCTGCTCGAAAACGGCGTCGACCCACGCAACATCCTCCTCCTCACTTTCACGAACAAAGCCGCGCGCCAGATGCTCGACCGCGTCGCCAACCTCCTCCCGATGGACGCGAGCGGACTCTGGGGCGGGACCTTCCATTCCATCGGCAACCGGATGCTGCGCCGTCACGGGAGCGCGCTTGGTTACACCAGCGGGTTCACCATCATGGACCGCGAAGACCAGAAGGATTTGCTCAATTCCGTCGTCGCGAGCAGCGGGATCGACCCGAAGGAAATTCGTTTTCCGAAAGGCGACGTGCTGGCCGACATCTTCAGCTTCGTCGTCAACACCGAGCGCCCGATCGAGGAATTGTTGGCGGAAAAGTTTCCCTATTTCCTGCCGCTCCTGGAGGAGATCAAAGCGGTCCACGTGCGCTACGAGAAGCGCAAGAAATCGACCAACTCGCTCGACTTCGACGACCTGCTCGAGAAAACGCTCCGGATGCTGAAGGAGCACGAGGAGATCGCGGCGTTCTACCGGCGGCAATTTCAGTTCATCCTCGTGGACGAATACCAGGACACGAACAAGATCCAGGCCGACTTCATCGACCTCCTCGCGGCCGAGCACCAAAACGTCATGGTGGTGGGCGACGACGCGCAGTCGATCTATTCCTGGCGCGGGGCGAATTTCCAAAACATCCTCGCTTTCCCGCGACGCTACCCGAAGGCGCAGGTTTTCAAGATCGAGCTCAACTACCGCAGCGTGCCCGAGATCCTGCAAGTCGCGAACGCCGCCATCGCCGCCAACACCCAGCAATTCCGGAAACAGCTCAGCTCGACGCGCCTAACGAAACAGGCGAGGCCCGCGATGGTCGCCCTGAACGACGGCGGCGAGCAGGCGCTCTTCATCGCCCAGCGCATCCTCGAACTGCGCGACGAAGGGATCGAGCTGAACGAAATCGCGGTTCTCTACCGCTCCCATTATCACGCGGTCGAGTTGCAGCTCGAGCTTTCGCGCCGCGGCATTCCTTACCAGATCACGAGCGGGATTCGGTTTTTTGAGCAGGCGCACATCAAGGACGTCGCTGCTTTCATTCGGTTCGTCGCCAACCCGCGCGACGAGGTCGCCTTCAAACGCATGGTTCGCCTCCTCCCCGGCATCGGCAACAAGAGCGCGGAGAACCTTTGGAAGAGCTGGGAGGAATCGCTCAGGCACTGAAGCCGGGGGCGTTGACCCCGGCCGCGCAACGCTCGAGGACATCTCACCTGCGGAGTCATCCACCCCCGCCGGGGTCACCGCCCCCGGCTACAACTTTGGCGAGCGCTCCTTGCTCTGTCGGTCCCGGCCCGCGCCAAACGATCCTGGCAGCAACTGGTCGACACCCTGGATGAAATCGCGCCTAACGGGACCCCGAAGCAGCCGACCGAGATGATCATGTCGATCGTGGAGGCGGTTTACGACGACTACGCCAAGGCCACTTTCGCCAATTACGACCTGCGCAAGGAAGACCTGAATCAATTGGCCGGCTTCGCCCGCCAGTTTAAGGACATCCACGAGTTTCTTTCTCAGCTCGCGCTCATCAGCAACGTCGACGCGGAGCCGGCGGTGAACCAGGCGGGCGACACCGAGGCGGTTAACCTCTCTTCGGTTCATCAGGCCAAGGGCCTCGAGTTCTACGCCGTCTTCGTCATCTGGCTGACCGACGGGATGTTCCCGAGCACGCGCTCGCTCGACACGCGCGAGGCGATCGAGGAGGAGCGGCGTCTCTTTTACGTCGCCGTCACCCGCGCGCGCGACGAACTCTACCTGACCTACCCGCACATGCGCCTGAACGCCGGCTACGGCGACATGTTCCAGCGCCCTTCGCGTTTCCTGAAAGAGATCCCGACCACGCTGGTCGAGGATTGGAATGTCCGGCGCGCGTCTGATTGTCTCTCATTCGCACGTCCGAAGACGATCTCCCGATGAATCTCTCGCCTAACGAAAAGATCGCCGGCGTCCTCGCCCCGCTTTTTGCCCTCCGCACCGAGGACGATCTCGGCGTCGGCGACGTCGCCGCCCTGCGGCAATTTATCGATTGGTCACGCGCCATCGGTTTCCGGCTGGTGCAGCTCCTCCCGATTAACGAAACCGGCGGCGACAACAGCCCCTATAACGCGATCAGCTCGCGCGCGATCGAACCGACCACGCTCCACCTCGCGCCGGGCAGCCCGGCGGATTTGTCCGAGGAGGCATTCGCCGAAGTGACCGCCGGGATCGATCTCGCCGCGCTCCGCCGCGGGAGCGTGAAATACGAGATCGTGAAACCGCTGAAGCGGAAGCTGCTCGAGCGCGCCTTCGACGCTTTTCGCGCCCGCGCCGAGGCCAATCCCGACTTCGCCGCCTTTTGCGAAAAAGAAAAATCGTGGCTGGCCGATTACACCCTTTTTCGCGTCCTGATGGAGCTCAACGGCGAACGCGAAACCTGGGATACGTGGCAGCCGGAACACGCCACCATCGAGGCCGCTCGCCGCTGGTTCGACTCGTTAGGCGAGGAGGAGCGCGCTCCACTGGAAGAGCGCCGGTCTTTTCACAACTACGTGCAATGGATTGCCCACCGGCAATGGTGCGAAGTGAAATCCTACGCTGAAACGCAGGGCGTCGCGCTCATGGGCGACATCCCGTTTGGGGTCAGCTATTACAGTGCCGACGTTTTCGTTCATCCCGAACGCTTCCTGCTCGACTGGTCGGGGGGCGCGCCGCCGGAGCCGTATTTCAAGGACGATGAGTTTACCCAGAAATGGGGACAAAACTGGGGCATCCCGCTCTATCGCTGGGACGTGATGCGAACCGACGGCTTCGATTGGTGGCGGCAGCGCGTCCACGGCGTGCGGGAAATTTTTCACCTCTTCCGGATCGATCACGTGCTCGGGTTTTATCGCATCTATGCCTTCCCCTGGCGCCCGCAGGAGAACGCAGAATTCCTGCCCTTGAACTGGGAAGAGATGCGCGCCCGCACGGGCGGCCGCGATCCGCAATTTGCTCCGCGCGACGACCAGAGCTGGGAAAATGGCGAAGCCAACCGGCGCGAGGGCGAAGAATATCTGCGCGTGGTGCTCGAGGAAGCGGGCGCGAACCGCCTCGTCGGCGAGGATCTCGGGACCGTGCCCGACTACATGCGCCCGAGTTTGCGTTCGTTAGGCATCGCCGGCTTCAAGATTCCGCAGTGGGAGAACCATCCCGACCATCGTTCCATCCCGGGCAGCGCCTACGAGCGCGCCTCGGTCGCTACTTTTGCGACGCACGATCACAAGCCGGTCCGCGCTCTCTGGGAATCGGCTTTCGAGAAGGCCGGACGCGCCTGAACAGGCTCGCCACGACCTGGCCAAGATGGCCGAGTTCGCCGGGATCACCGCGCCTAACGAGTCGAGCGATTACTTGCGTGAATTTTACCCGGCCATTTTCGGGGCGCTTTTCCGGAGCGAATCGTGGATTGCGCTCGTCATGATCACCGACCTGCTCGGTCGCAAGGAGCGTTTCAACGTTCCCGGCACGGCCAGCGGTTCGAATTGGACGCGGCGGCTGCACACGACGGTGGGAAAACTCGGGCACGGCCGCGGCTTGAAGCGACAGTTGGCGCTCGTGCGCGATCTACTCGAAAAGAGCGGGCGCCTGTAGACGCTTCGCTCTGCGAAGCGCGGCACCGATTTCCGCTACGTAGCCGCTCCTGCGCCTCCCAGAGGGAGGCGTCTACAGATGACAGCGCTCCGAAACACGGCTATGAAAACCGGATGAATTCACCCATCAAAGTCGCTGTCACCGGCGCCGCTGGCCAAATCGGCTATTCGCTCCTCTTTCGCATCGCCTCGGGTTCGATGTTTGGGCCGGACCAGCCGGTGCACCTCTCGCTGATCGAAATCCCGCCCGCGCTCGGCGCGCTCGACGGCGTCGTCATGGAATTGCACGATTGCGCTTTTCCGCTGCTCAAGGGCATCACCCCGACGGCTGATCTCGACGAAGGCTTTCGCGATGTGAACTGGGCGCTCCTCGTCGGCAGCGTCCCGCGCAAGGCGGGGATGGAGCGGGGCGATTTGTTAGGCATCAACGGCAAAATTTTCATCGGCCAGGGCAAGGCGATCGAAAAAAACGCCGCCTCCGATGTCCGCGTGCTGGTCGTCGGTAACCCCTGCAACACCAATTGCCTGATCGCGATGAACAACGCGAGATCGGTCCCGCCCGAGCGCTGGTTTGCCATGACCCGGCTGGACGAAAATCGCGGCAAAGCGCAGCTCGCGCAGAAAGCCGGCGTCGACATCACCGCGGTCAGCAACATGACCATCTGGGGCAATCATTCCGCGACCCAGTATCCCGATTTCTACAACGCCAAGATCAACGGCGAGAGCGCCGACAAAGTGATCAACGACGAGAAGTGGCTGAAGGAAACCTTCATTCCGGCGGTGCAACAGCGCGGTGCGGCCATCATCAAGGCGCGCGGCTCCTCCTCGGCCGCCTCGGCCGCGAACGCGGTGGTCGACACCGTCCGCGGCCTAACGACGGACACAAAAGCCGGCGATTGGCACAGCGTCGCGGTTTGTTCGGACGGCAGCTACGGAGTGGAAAAAGGCCTGATCAGCTCCTTCCCGATCCAGAGCAAAGGCGGGAAATGGGAGATCGTGCAGGAAGTGCCGATCAACGATTTCAGCCGCGCGAAGATCGACGCCTCGGTCAACGAGCTGAAGGAAGAGAAGTCGCTCGTCGCCGAGCTGATCAAGTAACTCTCAGGCGCCGTCGCCGGATGCTGGCGGTTTGCGGAGGACGGCGTGGAGGTAAAAACGGTCGAGCCGATTTTCTTCGAGGATGAAATTGGTTTTGACCCCGTAGAGTTTGGCCACGGGAAACTTCCCGCAAAAATACGCCATGCTTTCCAGCGTCCAGACGCTGAGATGGGTCGGGTCCTGGTGCACCTCGACCGCTGGGTAGCAGGGCGTAAAACTCGTAAACGTCCCGCCCGGTTTCAGGACGCGCCAGATCTCGTTCATCAGATCGATCACCGGATAGCGCAGTTTCTGCTCGCGCTCGGAGTAGTAGGCCTTCGGGAGGTGCTCGAGAAAGTCGCGGCAGAAAATTGTGTCCGCGACATCGTCGTCGAGCGGGATCGGCTCGAAGCCCAACCGGCAAATGAGATCGGCCTGCGTTCCCTCCGCCGTCACATCGATGCCGAGGTTGCCATTTTTGCGAAAGCCGCAGCCGAGATCGACCTGGAGGGCTTCGCCGCGGCGCCGGATTTCTTCCACGAGTCGGCGCGATTGCTCCGCGGTCTGTTCGTCGATGGGTTGCATTGATGGATTGGCTAACTGGGCCCGGCGGTGTTTCGCGAAAGCCAGCTCAAACATTCCGCCGGCAAATGACCAGCCAGGATGAATTGGTAATCCGGCGCGATCGTGTGGCCCAGCTTTTCGCTCTCCGCACGCCAGACTTTGAAGGCGGACTGCAAATCGGGCTTGGCCAAACCGGTGGCGGCGCCGCCGTGCACCTGATGAAAAGTGCCCTCGCCCAGAAGCGTGAAAACACGATCGGCCGCCGCCACCACGCGAGAGAAGAAATCCAAATTAACGAGACCGCCTCCTCCGGCGCGCGAGCGCTCGTCGAATCCTCCAATTCTCGAAAACAACGCGCTCGACAGAAAGACACAATTCGATTCCGCCGTTTTATCGGAAAACCCACCACGCGTTTGCGGGGTCGCCGCCGCAATATCCCAAAGCCGGTAGCCATTTTCCCGCCAGCGCGCTTCCGCAAGCAGGCGAGTCTCCGTTTCGTGATCATATCCTTCCATGACACTTTCCGGCTGCCATTTCGGCCCGAGATGCCAGCCGCGCACTTCCACGACCGGATCGGCCGCGAGCGCCCGCAAGCGCAATCCCCAGGCGAGCACGCCCGGGGTCAACATCCGGGCGCCATCTATCATCAGGCACAAGCTGGAAGCGCGGGCGAGGGCCGCGCCGCGGTTGAGGGCGGCGGCCGGGTTCGGACTCGCCTCGTTAGGCGGAATGTAAACGTAACGAAGATTGGGCGCGAATTTCTGCAGCCGTTCCTCCAGCATTTTCTTCGATCCGTTATCGACCAGGATGATCTCGTAGTCCGCGGTCTCGACTTCGCGCTGATAGGGAGGCAGGAGGGAGAAGAGCGTGTTCTCAATCTGCTCGGCCATTTCATGGCAAATGACGACGACCGAGAGCTGCGGGGACTTTTCCAGGGTCTTCACAGTTTCGTCGGCCGAGAGAAAGTTCTGCGCACCCCGCACTAATCACGGCGCACGATTGCGGCCGCAACTCGCCGTCTCCTCGATCCGGCATCAAATCGCCGTTCGCTGGTTTGCCTTGCGCGCCGGTCTGTCTTACCGACGGAGCAACCAATGAGGATTGCGGCAAATCTCAATGTGCTGGACGAAGTCGAGCTGATCGACCTCTGCATCCGGCATCTGCGCGCGATTGGCGTCGAGCTGATCGTGATCACCGATCTCGGCTCGATCGACGGGACCGCGGAACGGCTCGCGAACTGGGAAAGCGACCCCGACATCCATCTCATCCGCCTCCGGCGCGAGGAAGACCCGTGGGGTTTCCCCGAACGCACCTACCGGAAAACGATTTCCGAATTCGAGATGGATCGACTCCTTTTCCTCGATGCCGATGAATTCTGGCTCCCGCAAAGCGGCAGCCTCCAGACGACCGCCAGCCTAACGACGGCCGACGCCGTGTCGGTCCGCCGTTTGAATATTCCGCTCGTCGCCGGCCGTCCGGTCCTGCCGGCGGATTTGTCCCCGGCGGGTTATGGCGATCTTCACGTGGTAGCGCGAGGTCGGACGAACGCCGATCGCAAGCTCGAGCAGGAATCGGATTTGATGTGGATCATGAGCGAGGGCGCACCGAAGATGATCATCAACCCCGCCCGGGTGGAAGGAATTGGAATGGGCCATCACCACCTGGTCCGGAAAGACGGCCCGGCGCCGAAGGTGGTGAAACCGGACGACCTGATTGTTGCCCATCTTCCGTTTTCGACCGCGGAGCGTTTCGCGCGCAAGGTCGAAAATATCCGTCGCTCCCTCGATGTCTTCGGGCATCGGTTAACGGGAAGCGAAGCATGGCATTGGCGGCGCTGGCTGCAAATCGCGCAGGCTGGCAAAATTGACGACGAGTTTCAGCGTCAGTTCCTGACCGAAGAGCAATTCCAGGCCCGGATCGCAGATGGAACCATCCAGTCCGCCGCCAGCATTCTCGAGTCGATGCGCGCTTCGGCTCGACCAGTGCCGAATCCGGGCTGATGCTTTTTAGCGCGACGCCAGCGCCGCTCGGACGGCATCGCTGTTCTCCGCCGCGCCGCGAATAACCGCGCAGATTTTTTCGACGTCCGCTGTCGTCACGCCGGTGCCGGTCGGGAGAACGAGAACGCGGCTGGCGAGCGCTTCCGTCTCCGGCAAATGGGCGCCGGCCTCCGGAAAAAGCGAGCGGTAGGGCTCCATCCGATGCACGCCGGGATGGAAATAGCGACGCGCCAAAACATTCTCCGCATGAAGAACGGAGACCACCTCATCCCGGGTCAGCCCCATTTCGCGCGCCTCCACTTCCGCGACCACGTATTGATAGTTAGGCGAATTTTCTTCCCGATAAGGCAGAAGGGAGAGGCCGCGGATGCCGCCGAGATTCTCCGCGTAGGTGTGGAAGTGCGCGCGATTGGTGGCGGCAAATTCATCCACGCTCTCCAAGTGAGTGAGCCCCATCGCGGCGGAAAGCTCGTTCATTTTCCCGTTCGTTCCGATCGAGATCACATTGTCGTAGCCGGCGAACCCAAAGTTCTTCATCAGTTGCATCCGCTCCGCGAGCTCGGAGTCGTCGGTCACGACCGCGCCGCCCTCGCCGGCACTGATAAATTTGGTGGCGTGAAAGCTCAAAACCTCCGCCCGTCCGAAACCGCCGATGCGCCGCGCTCCATGGCTGCAACCAAAGGCATGGGCCGCGTCGAAGAGCAGCGCGAGTCCGTGCGCGTCAGCCACTTTCTGCAAAGCCTCGACCGGGCAGGGCCGCCCCCAGAGGTGGACCGCGAGAATCCCCGTGGTGCGGGGCGTGATCAGCGCCTCGATTTTTTCGGGATCAATGTTGTGCGTGCGCGGATCAATGTCGCAAAAAACGGGCGTGATCTGCTGCCATTGCAGGGCGTGCGCGGTCGCAACAAAGGTGAAGGACGGGACGATGACCTCGCCGCTCAGTTCGAGCGCGCGAATCGCGATTTCGAGGGCGATGGTGGCGTTGCACATCGCGACGCAGTGGCGCACGCCGAGCGAGATCCGCCACGCGCTGCTCGAACTCGCGCTCGAAAGGTCCGCTGTTGGTGAGGTAGCGCCGGTCGAGCATGGTCTGGATGCGCTCGAGAAAGCGCTCGCTCTTCCCGAGGTTCGGCCGGCCGACGTGGACCGGGGTTTCAAATGCAGGCGCCGCGCCGAGGACGGCGAGACTGGCCACCGATTCGTTAGGCGTCACGGGGCGCGAACACTTTCCCGACCTCGTCCGCGCTTGGAAAATCGGGCGTGATCAATTCTTCCTGCGGCTTGTAGAGATAGGGATGCGGAAAACCGCGCGCGATGAAGCTCGGGTCCCGCAGATTGTTGTAGCGAAAATGGCACGACCAGCGAATCGACGGCGAGACGTTGGTCCCGGATTGGTGGACGAGAAGACTGGAGAAAAAAAGGGCGTCGCCCCGCTCCACTTCGACGGAGATGAGCCGGGCCTTGTCGAGATCAGAGCGGAGATGCCCGTAGCCATCAGCCATTTCGGCGTCGAGCAAACCCCAGAGATGACTGCCCGGGTAGACCTCGAGAGCGCCGAGTGATTTGTCGATGTCGATCAAAGGAAGCCAGACGACGATCGAATCGAGCGAGCCCTGCATGCTGCGCCAGTCCTGATGCACATCGAGCCGCCAGTAAACTTCCTTTTTCGCCAGACGCTCGGCGTTGAAATAAAGGAGCGGACGGGTGCTGATGTTGGGGAATTCCAGTCCGAGTGCCTTGAGCGCGGCCACGATGCGCGCATCGAGCGAAAGGCGGTGCAGCGAAATAAGATGCTGCGCCTGCTTCCCGCAATTGGTGAAGGCCGCCAGATCGGTCTGAAAAAGCTGGAACATGCCCGCTTCAAACTCGCTTTCCGCCGGCTTTGCCGAGGTCACGATCCCGAGCCGCTGCATCTGGAGAAGGAAAACTTCCTTCGCCTCCGCATGCACGAGCGCGATTTCCTCCGGCGGGAAAAAGCCCTTGAGCAAAACAAAACCGTCCTGGCGATAGCGTTCCTGATCGATCATGGCGTCAGCGTGCCGCGTCATTCTCCCGCCGGAACCAGATCGTGCCGTTACTGTCCGAGCTGGCCCGCCGTTGCGTGACCGCAAAGCCGTGGCCGGTCAGGAATCGTGCGAGGTTCTCGATTTGATGTTCGGGCGAATCCAAATTGTGATACTCCATTCGCAGCTCGCGAATCCGTTCCAGATGCGAAGCCGGCGTAGCATACAGGATTTCATATTCGGCGCCCTCGCAATCCATCTTCAAAAGATCGACGCGCGCCAGATCGTGCACGTCAATGATCTGCGCGAGGGTGGTGCATTCGGTGGTCGTCTCGTTAGGCTCAGCCGCGCCCAAATGAACCAGAGTCGGAAAGAAGAAACCCTTTTCGGCAAGATGAAGGGCCCTCGTTCCCGCCGCCGCCGCCACCGCGCAGTCGAAGCAACGAACCGCGCTCGTCTTTCGATTTAGCTGCACATTTTCCCGGAGCAAGGCGGCGAAGGGCGCGAAGGGTTCGTAGGCCAGGACTTGAACGTTGCGCGCCGTCGTCGTCGCATAGATCGAGAAAACGCCAATGTTCGCGCCGAGATCGAGCACGATCGAGTCGTCGGGAATGACGCCGTATTCTTCGTTTAGAAAAATCTCGATGATCGGAACGTGATCGATCGCGCGTCCGATCAGCAACTGCGCGCCGTTGCGGAAACGGTAGGGCTGCGCCGGCTTCAGACCGAGCGCGTAATGAAAGATGAAGGCCGGCCAGTTCCGGATTTTCCGCGCCGCCAGCGGGAGGTAGCGCAAGCGCCGGAGAATCTTGCGCGGCGAACGAAAGCTCTCAGCCATCTTCCTCCAGCACCGCGTAGCCAAAGCCGGTTTCGCCGAAACCGTTGCCGTTATAGAGCAGATACTTCCGGCCGCGATGTTCGTAGACGAAGGGATATTCCATCATGACCGAATCCCAACCCTCCTCCGCACGCTCGATCCCGACGGCCGAATCCATTCGCTCCCAGCGAATGCCATCAGCCGATTCGGCGTAGCCGAGGCGATAGCTTTGCGCTTTGTCGGTCCGGTAATCGACACTGCCGCGGAAGCAATACCACATCCGGTAACGTCCGTTTTCTTTGCGCACGCAAGGCCGCGCATTGGCTTCACCTTCGAAGGTGTACTCGAGACAGGTAACGTTATTCCGGATCCAGGAACGCCCGTCCGCGCTCTCCGCGTATTTGATCTGGTAAAGCGGCTCCGGCTTTCCGTGCACCACCGTCCAACCGGTGCTGGAGGCGTACCACAGTTTCCATTTCCGCTCTTCCTCGTCGTAGAGGACAAATGGCGAGGCGCAGAAATAAGGCTCGTCCATCGTCCGGTCGACCACCGGCCCCTCGCAAACGCGCGCAAAAGTAAGGCCGCCGTCGTCGCTCACCGCCAGGCCGATCGAGTTTCGATAGGGAACTGTGACCCCGCGATTCCAGCCGATGTAATAGAGATATTTTCGCCCGCCGTGATTGACGATGCACGACGGCATCGCGCCGCTGTCATCGAAAGTCCCGAGCGCGCCGAGCCCGAGAACCGGGCGATCGTGCACGCGCAAGACATGCGCGGGATTGTCCGCCTCCACTTCGATGAACGTGGTCGTGGTTCGGCCCTGCGTGTCGCGCGGCCCGAAGTAAATCCGGAGCACGCTTTCACTGACCTTATCGGCGATGGGCACGCAGGCGTGATGAGCCATCCACTCGGATTGGCCGTCGGGCCGGAAGATGACGCCCTTCTTCTCCCACCTCATCCTAGCCCTTGGACTTGTGCGAGAGACTTCGGATCTCGTCGCTGCGAAAGCCGGCCGGTTCGGCCGCGACCGCCTTGTAGACTTCGAATTCCTTCGTGTCTTTGAGGATCACGACTCCGGCGCCGACGAGCGTTTCACGCGCGATCACCGTCTCATCGCGCACGGTCGCGTTCACGCCGAAGAAACAATACGGCTCGATCGTGCAACAACCCGAGATCACGACATGCGACGTGATCATGACGTGGTCTTTGATCCGGGTGTGGTGGCCAATGTGGTTGCCGCTCCAAAGGACGACATCGCTCCCGATCTCGACAAAAGGCTGGATGGTGTTGTCCTCAAAGATGAAGCAATTGTCGCCACACTTGAAACCCGGCCAGACCGTCGCCTTCGAACTGACATAGCTCACCAGCTCGTAACCTTTCGCCTTGGCCTCGGCATATTTCTCGGCGCGGGCGTGATTCATCTTTTTGAAACTCATCGGGATGAACATCTGATGGCCGGAAGGCGGGTAATGCTTTTCCACTTCATCGAACGCCACCACTGGCAGCCCCTTGTACTCGGCGTTTTCAAGATAGGCGCGGTCGAGCGTGAACCCGACCACTTCATGCGGCGAATCGTGCGTCAGATAAAAATGAGCCAGCTCCGCCCATTGGCTCACTCCGAAAATTACAACTTTGGCCATGCAGATTTCTCCAAGATCGCGAACCTAACGAAACTCATCCGCCCGGTAAGCCGGGAAGTATTTGCGGTCGACGCTCTCATTGGCGCGGGCCAGCTCCCGGTAACGAGCTTGATCAAAAATTCGCCCGCAAAGCCAGGCCGCGCGCGTGTCATTCGACCATCCGCGCTTAAAGCGAGTCAGCCCATCCTTGCCGCTCGCGCTCAATCCGGCGCCTGCCCCCCAGTCAATCCAGCGCACCTTCCCGGCAAAATACTCCAGCGCGCCCCACGATAAGGCGTAGGCCGCCATCAGTTCGTAACCCCGTGCGCTCGAAGCCGCGAGATGGGAGTAGGCCACATCACCGTCCTCGTAAAACAGATGCGCGCCGACCGTTTCGCCTTCGTGTTGTGCGCGCAGCATCACCATCCCGGGAACGCTTAACTGTTTTTCAAACGCGGTGCGCGAGAACGCCTTGATCCCGGTCAGTTGATGACGCTCCACCAGTGCGTCATAAAGCGCAGACCACTCGTCGATCGCCTCCGCCGGGTCGTGGCAGCGTTCCACCGCCACCTTCTCCAACGCCTTGCGCGCATAATATTGATGGTGATTGCTCACAAACGACTGCGGCGGCGACTGCAGATCGGCCACGAAATGTTCCTTGAAACGGAGGACCAAATCTGGAAACGCGCTCGCCAGCAATTCTTCGCTGTAATTCCCAAAAGGATCAGTCACCAGAACGAGGCTGACGAGGTCGTGCTCGATCCGATGCAGGTCGTCCGCGAGCAGCGTCCAATCGCGACAAGAGAAAATCGGGTAACAACCCATCGCGTCGCGCCCGTCATTTCCTGGAATGGCTCGTTCCAGGATCCAGCCTCCGCACGCAGGCAAAAACCGCGGTTGCCCAAACTCCGCCAGCGAGGCGGCGTAATCCGGATGGGAATATCCCTGCGTGCGCTTTGCCTCGCCCGCCCTCGGCCGATCGTCTACCTGCCCGCCGGCCAGATCAGGCCAGCTCATGATTCGTCAGGCGCTGGAACGCTTCCCGATATTTTGCGGAAGTTTTCTCGATCACTTCCGCGGGAAGCGACGGCCCGGGATAGGTTTTGTCCCAGGCCAGCGTCTCGAGATAATCGCGCACAAACTGCTTGTCGAAACTCGGCGGGCTCGTGCCCGGGCGCGTAGCTCTCGGCCGGCCAGAAACGCGAGGAATCGGGGGTCATGCATTCATCGATCAGAAGCAGATCGCCATTCGTGAGGCCGAACTCAAACTTGGTGTCGGCCACGATGATGCCGCAGGCGGCGGCGTGCGCCTTCCCAGCCCGGTAAATTTTCAGGCTCAGGTCGCGCACCTTCTCGGCCACGTTCTGTCCGATCATGGCGCAGCACTGTTCCCATTCGATGTTCAGATCGTGGCCCGCTTCGTTCTTGGTCGAAGGGGTGAAGATCGGTTCCGGCAGCTCGTCGGCCAGCCGCAGGCCGGGCGGGAGGACGTGTCCGCAGACTTCGCCTGTCGCCTGGTAATCTTTCCAGCCGGAGCCCGCGAGATAGCCGCGCACGACACACTCAATCAGAAGCGGCTGGGTTTTGCGCACGAGCATCGAACGGCCCTCGAGTTGGGTGCGATAAGGTTGCAGCTCTTCCGGATATTTGGCGAAGTCCGCGGTCAGAAAATGGTTTTGGGCCTCGGTGATTTTTTCAAACCAAAAGGCGGAAATCTGATTCAGGACCGCGCCTTTGTCCGGGATCGGATCGGGGAGGATGACGTCGAAAGCGGAGAGCCGGTCGGTCGCGACGAAGAGGATGGTTTCGTCGAGGTCGAAAACCTCGCGCACCTTGCCGCTGCGCAGTTTCCGGACGCCGGGCAGTTCGAGTGAAACAAGGGTGTCGTTAGGCATGGCGTGGCGAGCGAGGAGAAGTTAAGCGCGTAACGGGACTTGGCGCCAATCCCGATCACGCGCGGGGCGGGGAATTGAGCTCGGGCGTTTTCCTGACAAAGTGCCGCATGTGGCAGATTCTCCAGCGCATCGTTTTGAGCGGGATCCTTCTTGCGGTGACCACGGCGCCGGGCGCCGCGGCGCCGTCGCCGTCTCCGTCCCCTACACCGGTCCTCTATTCGCCACAGACCCTGGCAGAGTTGAAAAAACTCCAGGCCGCTGCCCTAACGAGCGACTACGCCTACCGGCAGGTGGCGCATCTTTCGAACAATATCGGCCCGCGCCTGAGCGGATCGGCCCAGGCGCAAAAAGCGGTCGAGTATGTCGCCGGCGAACTGAAAGCGCTCGGGCTCGAGGTGCGCCTCGAGAAAGTCATGGTGCCGCATTGGGTCCGGGGCGAGGAAACGGCGGCCCTCGTGCAGTTTCCCGGGCAGGCGACCGGCACCACGCAGAAAGTGGTTCTGACCGCACTCGGCGGAAGCGTGGCGACACCGCCTGACGGCCTGACTGCGGAGGTCGTGGTGGTGCGGGATTTCGACGAACTCGAATCGTTAGGCAAAGAAAAAGTCAGCGGCAAAATCGTGGTCTTCAATCACGCCTTTGATAAACGCATGGCTGCCCTGGGTCGCGGCGGGGAAGCCTATGGCGAGGCGGTGGTTTATCGGAGCGGGGCTCCGAGTGCCGCCGCCCGGCTCGGTGCGGTGGCGGCGCTCGTCCGTTCCGTCGGGGGCGCGGGCTATCGCTTGCCGCACACCGGGATGACGACATACGCCGACGATGCTCCGAAGATTCCGGCCGGCGCCGTGACCGAGGAAGACGCCGCAATGCTCGCCGCGCTCGCGCCGCAGGGTCCGCTGCGGATGCATCTCGTCCTGACTCCGGAGCAATTGCCCGACGCGGTCAGCTACAATGTGGTGGGCGACTTGAAAGGGAGCGAGCACCCGGAGCAGGTCGTGATCGTCTCCGGGCATCTCGATTCCTGGGATCTCGGAACGGGCGCGATCGATGATGGGGCGGGGGTGGCGGTGGCGATGCAGGCAGCTCAAGCTCGTTAGGCAACTCGGCCTGCGGCCGAAGCGCACGATCCGGGTCGTGGCCTGGATGAATGAAGAGAACGGTCTGCGCGGCGGGAAAACCTACGCCGCCGAACATGCGGGCGAAGTGGCGAATCATTTCGCGGCGATCGAGACGGATGGCGGCGCCAACCATCCCGTCGGGATTTACATCGCGGGCAAGCCGGCGATAAAGCCGATGCTCGAACCGATCGCGAAAGTGTTGCAGGCGTCCGGGGCGGGTCTGCTCCAGATGCGCGACGAGGTCGGGGCGGACATCGATCCGCTGGCCAAGCTGGGCGTGCCGAACTTCAGCCTGATCCAGGACAGCCGATTCTATTTCAACTACCACCACACCGCCGCGGATACGCTCGATAAGATCGACCCGCAGGAGCTGGCGGAGAATGCTGCGATCAACGCCGTCCTCGCCTATGGGCTGGCAAATCTCGAGCAGCCCCTCCCGCGATGAGGGTGGAGCTGCTATCTTGACTCATGGAAAAAATCACTCGACGCGAAGCAGCGCGATTGATCGGTGGGGCGGCTGCGGCCGCGACCGTTTGGCCGATCTCGTCGCGCGCGGCGGAGAACGCCACCCAGTTGCTCCGCGCCATTCCGTCCACCGGCGAAAAAATTCCCGCGCTCGGCCTCGGGACTTCACAAACTTTCGACGTCGGCAATTCGCCTAACGAGCGCGGGCCGCTCCGCGAAGTGCTGCGGCGTTTTGTCGAGCTCGGCGGCAAGGTGGTCGACACCTCGCCGATGTACGGGCGCGCCGAAGAGGTGATCGGCGACCTCGCGAGTGAACTGAAATTGCGCGACTCGCTTTTTCTCGCGAGCAAAGTCTGGACGACGGGAAAAAAGGAGGGCATCGATTCGATCGAGCGGAGCGGCAAACTTCTGCAGACGAAACGGCTCGACCTCATGCAGGTGCACAACCTGGTCGATCTCGAGACGCAGCTCGCGACCTTGCGCGCCTGGAAAGAGGAGGGGCGGATCCGGTATCTCGGGATCACGCACTACGTGGAGTCCTCTTTCCCGGCCGTGGAAAAAATTCTGCTGCGAGAAAAACTCGATTTTCTCCAGATCAATTATTCGATTGCGGAGCGGAAGGCGGAAGAGCGCGTCCTGCCGCTGGCGCGGGAAAAAGGAGTCGCTGTTTTGGTCAACCGTCCCTTTGCGCGGGGCAATCTTTTTGCGCGCCTGCGGGCCCGGCCGCTGCCGGAATGGGCGGCCGAGTTCGACTGCAAATCGTGGGCGCAATTTCTCCTCAAATGGATCCTCGCGAACGCCGCGGTGACGTGCGCGATTCCGGCGACCAGTGATCCGCGACACTTGGAAGACAACATGGGCGCCGGCATCGGCCGGCTGCCGGATGAAAAAAATCGGGAACGAATGGTGCAGTTCGTTGCCACGCTCTAACGCTCCGCCAAACGAATGAGCGAGCCAGTGCGGATAGCCATGTGGTCGGGGCCGCGCAACATCTCGACCGCGATGCTGCGGGCGTGGGGAAATCGCGCCGACACCGCGGTGGTCGACGAGCCGCTCTACGCTTTTTATTTAAAGGCGACGGCGAAGAATCACCCGGTCGCGGCGGAAGTCATTGCGCACGGCGAGCCCGATTGGCGGAAGGTGGTGGCTCGCCTAACGAGCGAATCGCCGGGAGAGAAGGCGATCTTTTATCAGAAGCAGATGACGCATCATCTCCTGCCCGAGATGGACCGCGAATGGCTCGCTCGCCTGACGAATTGCTTTCTCATCCGCGACCCGGCGGAGGTGATCGTTTCCTACATTAAGAAGAACGACGATCCGGTCCTGGAAGATCTCGGGTTTGTCCAGCAGGCGGAGATCTTCGAGTCGGTCCGCGCGCGAACGGGCACGGTGCCGCCCGTGATCGACGCGCGCGATGTCCTGCAAAATCCGGAGCGCGTGCTGCGGCTACTCTGCGATGCGGTCGGAGTGGCGTTCGATCCAGCGATGCTTTCCTGGCCGCCGGGCTTGCGCGAGACGGACGGAATCTGGGCGAAGCATTGGTATGGCGAAGTCGCCGGCTCGACGGGATTCGCACCGTATATCGAACGGCGCGCCGAAGTGCCGGAGCGGCTGCGCGAGATCGAGGCGCGCTGTCGCGCCTGCTACGAAGCGCTCCATCCGCATCGCCTGCGCTGATCTACTTCAACAAGTGGTCGCGGATGAATTGCACCGTCGAATAAAAGAGGTAATCGGCGTTCTTCTTTTTCGCGAAGCCGTGGCCCTCGTCTTTGCCGAGCATGTACCAGACAGGCGTCTTCTGTTTCTTGAGCGTGGCGACGATCTGTTCCGCTTCTGATTTCGGGACGCGCGGATCGTTCGCGCCCTGCACGACGAAGAGCGGCTTGGTGATTTTTTCGGCGTTGTTCAAGGCCGCGATACGCTCCATGAAGGCGGCCATTTTCGGATCGCGCTCGTCGCCATATTCGACCCGGCGCAGGTCGCGCCGGTAGCTCTCGGTGTTTTTGAGAAAGGTGGCGAGGTTGGAAATGCCGACGACGTCGATCGCGCAGCGGATGCGGTCGGGGTAGTTCGTCGCCACCTGGAGGACCATGAAGCCGCCGTAGGAGCCGCCGGAGACCATGACCCGGCCGGCATCGAGTTGCGGCTGGGTTTTGATCCAGTCGAGCAGGGCGGAGATGTCCTTGTAGGAATCTTCGCGTTTGAAGCCGTTATCGAGGAGGAGGTAGGACTTCCCGTAGCCGGCCGAGCCGCGAACGTTAGGCAAAATCATCGCGCAACCGAGTTCGTTGAAGAGGTAGTTGTTGCGCCCGGCGAATCCGGGACGGGCCTGCGACTCGGGACCGCCGTGGATGTTCACGATCACAGGACGCGGTCCGGGGAACTTCTTCGCGTCGGGTTGGTAGAGGAAGCCGGTGATTTCGCGGCCATCGAACGATTTCCAGCGTGACCAGCTTCGGTTCCACGAAACGGTCGGCCGGGATGCCGCCGGTCTCGCTCGTCGTCCAGCGGGTCGCGATATTTTTTTCGTTAGGCGCCCAGGTGTAAGCGTCGGAGGGCGAGCGCGCGCCGTTCACGTTGAAGGCGAGGAGGTCTTGCTTCGGGTGCCACTTTAGCCCGGAGATGATCGAGGCGGAGATGGGCGGATCAAATGCCGGGTCGGGCTGCGCGGTCGCGGTCATTTTGCCGTCGCGCATCGACACGCCGATGACGTGCAGCGTGCTCGTGCCGTTTTCATTCAAGGTGTAGGCGATGCGCTGGCCGTCGCCGCTCAAATCCCAGTCATCGACGTCCCATTTTGCGTCGGGCACGAGGTAGGTGTGCTCTTTCTTGGCGAGATCGATGTAGGCGAGGCGCTGGAATTCCGATTCGCGATCGGTCGTGACGAAAATGCCTTTGCCGTCCTTCGCGAAACGCGGCTGGGCGTAGGCGATTTTTTCCGCGCCCTCGGCGGGCCGCGGAGTCAGTTCCGTGCGCGCCCCGGTCTTGGTGTCGAAGAGCCAGAGGTAGCTTTCATTGATCGAAATTCCCTCAAGGACGAGGAGCTGGGAGTCGTCGGGCGACCAATCGTAAACTTCCCAGCCGCCGCCTTTAACTTCGGCGAGCAGACGATCGCTTTTCGGGTCGTTAGGCGATTCCAGATAAATGTCGGTGTCGGCGCCGTTGCGGCGGGTGGAGGTATAGGCGACGCGTTTTCCATCCGTGCTCCAGGTGGGTGTCGAGTTGCGCGATTTGCCGTCGGTCAGCAGCGTCACTTCGCCGGTGGCGAAGTCGTAGCGATAGTTTTGGTTGAATTCATTCCCCCCGGCGCTTTTCGAGAAGACAAAAGAAGCGCCGGTCTGCGGATCGAAGCTCGCGTCGTTGATTCGGTCGGCAAAAAAGGTCAGCTGCGTGCGCGCGCCGCCGGGCTGGGTGACGAGGTGGACCTGGTTGGTGTCGCCGAAGCGGGTCAGGATAAGCATCTGCGGTTTTCCCGGTTGCCAGTCGAGAAAAGCGGCCGCACGCGACTCGGTATAACGACCGACCTGCTCGGCGATCTCCGCCGGGATCGGCGGCACGCCGTCGAGCATGAGACTGTCCGGTGGAGTGAGGTTCGCCGGCTCGGAGGCGAGAAGCGCAGCCGGAAAGAGGAGCGAAAGCAGCAAAGGTCGAGTGTTCATAAATGCGTCCGATATGCTAAACAGGTAGGCTCGGATGAAAACGGGGAAAAGAAGTGCTCCAGGAATTTAACGAGAAGAACCGCAATCTGGTGGTCAACATCAACGGCCGCCTTGTCCATCGCGACGAGGCCGGCATCAGTCCTTTTGATTCCGCCGTGCAGGGCGGCGATGCGGTTTGGGAAGGGCTGCGACTTTACAACGGTCGTATCTTCAAACTCTACGAGCATCTCGATCGGCTTTACCGTTCCGCGGCCGCTCTCTCTTTCTCCGAAATTCCGCCTAACAAGAAGATCATCGCCGAAATCAAGCGCACCCTGGCGGCGAATCAGATGCGCGATGGCGTGCATCTGCGTCTCACCCTCACGCGAGGTGAGAAAATCACCTCCGGGATGGACCCGCGGCTGAATCAGAGCGGACCGACTCTGATCATCCTGGCTGAGCACAAGGCGCCCGTTTACGCGAAGAGCGGCCTGAAATTGATCACGAGCAAAATGCGCCGGCCACCGCCGGAGGTGCTCGATCCGCAGATCCATCACGCCAATTTGCTCAACTCCATCCTGGCGAAGATCGAGGCGAACGCCGCCGGTGCGGACGATGCCCTCATGCTCGATTTGTCTGGCCATGTCGCCGAGACGAACGCGACGCACGTCTTCATCGTCCGCCGCGGCGAGGTTGCGACCAGCCGCGTCGTCGCCTGCCCGGAGGGAATCACCCGGGCAACCGTGCTCGAGATTTGTGAGGCGGAGAAAATCCCACGGGTCGAGACTTACCTGACGATGGAGGACCTCTATCAAGCGGACGAGGTTTTCTGCACGGGCACGATGGGCGAATTGGCGGGCGTGACCCGGGTCGACGATCGCACGATCGGGAACGGAGAAATCGGCCCGATGACGCGGCGCCTGAGCGTGCTCTTCGCGGAACGAACCTCCGCCGAGGGTGTCCAGGTGGCGGATTAGGATTTGCGGCCTCGTTAGGCAAAACAGGCGGCCGGGAGAGCCCATGGACGAGGGAGATCTGACGCCGACCGGCATTGATATCTCGGCCGTTGGGGTTACCGTATACCATGAAAACGTTAAAACTGGCGCTCGGCATGGCCGTCGTGAGTCTCGTTGGAATCGGAATCGCAGCAGCCGATCCGTTGGCGCCCGCGGTCACGGGGGAAAAACAGGCGAAGGACGCAAAGGGAGATAAGCTCGTCTTTGTGACCGGTTCGCGAATTCCCAAGCGAATTCAGGTGAAGGCGATTGGCACCAACACCGTTGGCCAATTGCGTGTCTATACCCGCGAGGAAATGGACCGAACCGGACGATTCACCACCGAGGGCATCCTGGCGCAGGATCCTTCTGTGACGATCATCGGAAACGGCACGCACTAGTAGAGCCAGCAAGCTCTATTCCGGCTACTTGAAGCGATGACGGTTGGCGCGAGCCAGCCGGTTCATCGCTTTTTTTTGCCCGGCCTCTGGGCAGACTCAGCGTTCCATCTCAGTTTCTTGTCGACGTAGTTTCCTTCTTTCCCCGCCCGGCGATTGGGTCCTGATAGTCCCCGTCCCGGCTAAAAGCCCGTTGCCTCGCTCAATATCCTTGGAGGCGTCGACCCCTGCGTTTTCGGCTTTTTGCCGAAGCACCTGCTCTGATCCAGACCCTTTCCGCCTGAACCGGGAAAAAAACGGTGTGGCGGAACGAAACTTGCAACTGCTTTTCGCGTCGGCCTTGAATGGCACGAACGCTGCTTATAGAAACCATAGATATTATGATTTTTGTAAGCGTAAACCCTTTCGCCCTTAAGCGGTTTTTCCTTTTCCTTCTCGCCGCCATTGGGTTCTCCTGCGTTTCCTGTTTTGGACAGTCCATCCTGCTCAGCGTGAAGAACACGCCTTATGACAAGCAGATGAGCCGGATCCGGCCGTTTCTCGCCGGAGAAAGCCGGCGGGTGAAAAACGATCTCTCCCTTGGGATCGTCAATTATTGGATGGGGGATCTTCGTTCCATCCCCTACGGCTTTACCAAAGAATGGAAAACACCGGCCGAGACCCAGTCCGGCGCGCCGGCCGACTGCAAGGCCAAGGCAGTCGCCCTCTATGAGAGGATGCAGGCTCATGGCGCGACTAATGTCCGGTTGGTGATCGGCAAACGAGCCTCGACCAGTCGCTCAACCCATGCCTGGCTGGAATGGGATACTGAGACGGGCACTTACGTTTTGGATCCGACGATCAATTGGCGGGCATATCGAGGCCGGGAAGTTGGCCGTCGGTCCTACATCCCGTTTTATGCCTACGAAGGGACCCGCAAGTTCCGGGCGGCCCCGGCGACGCTCGTGGCGCAGAATTAATTTCAGCCGATGCCCACGCAAGCTTGCGGGGATCTGGCTGCGACTTGCTCGGCTTAACCGGCTCGTTTATTCCAAGCCCCATTGGAGAAACCGTCGGTTTTCGATCGGGAACGCTTGACCGGCAGATTCATCTTTCCTTTTCTACGGAGAGAGCCAGTTTCTCCCCGGCTGGCGACGAATCGGCGGCTTCACTGAAGATTATTATTAGCCGGACGAGATTTTCATTGCCAATGGGGTCATGATTTTCTACTATCCGTTTTTGTAAGTATGGAAATTATATGAAACTAAACACCATGTCCTCCTCTGCCAAGGCACTCTTCACGGTCCTGCTCCTCGGACCATCGATCGGCATGGCCGGAGATGTCGTCCTGCAAAAGGCGCCACCGTTAACGGTCCGCCAAGCGCCCGAATATCCCGAGAACCTGGCCCGTTATCATTTCGGAGCCGACGTCAAGGCGAGCCCGGAGAGCGCTTCGCTGGCCAAACTGCAACTGAGCTCCAACGGCCAGGATCAAAACACCGCCGCGGCCGCGCTGCTGTGCGACGATCCGACGACCGGCTATCGGCTCCCGGCGGGCGCGTCATCGATTCTCGTCTCGTTGCCTAACATCGAGAACATCCAGAGCATCTCTTTCTTGAACGAGGGCACCCAGGGCGAAATGGCGATCGCGATCTCCAATGCGGACGTTCCCGAGAACAGCCCCGAATGGCGCCGCATCGAGAGCAGCGCCCTCGCGCAAGGCGCAGTCGCGACCAAGATCGGTCCGGGCGAAGCCAAGTATGTGAAGTTGAGCTTCAAGATCAAGCAGGCCGGTCGCATTGCGGCCTTTGGGGTTTATGCGACACCGGCGCTCTCCGATTTCACCATGCCGCGTCCGCGCAAGGTGAGCTTCGAGGGCAACTCCGAGAGCTTCGCGCTGATCAACTTTAACTTCAGCGACGTTCATGCGAAGGCGCGCGCCCTCTATGTCAGCTCAGGCGACGTCAACCGGGTCAATGCCATGATCGATGACCAGCCTGCGACCTCTTACCAATTCGCGCACGACGACGCCTCGCCGACGGCCGTGATCGATCTCGGCCGGGAGCGCAACCTTAGTCGCCTGGCGGCGACTTATGCTTCCCAGGCGGGCAGTGTGGACTTCTACGTTCTGAATCAACTGCCTGCTGGCACCTCCGACGACTCCAACGCGGCGGAAGCCAACGTGCAGCAAATCGCAAATGTCGGCCAAGGCGCGGATCTTCCGCCGTCCCTCAAAATCAGCGAGGCGGCGTTTGCCGGCCTGAAGCCCGTCGGTTCGGTGGTCAGCACCGGTGAAGGCCGGGCCTCGGTGAATTTCCCGGAAGTCGCCGGCCGTTATGTGATGCTGAAATGGCATCCGGCCGTCAGCGGCGAGGCCTTTTCGATCGCGCAAGTGGCGGCTTTCGGTCCGGCCAAACGCAGTGGAGCCCCCGGCGACCAGGCGACTTATGTGCAAGGCGATGGCAAGACCAGCTTCGACGGGAAAGACATCCTCGATAACAAAGACATCCCCGCGGAAGGTGCGGATGAAGCACTAGCGCCCGCAGAAGGTCCTCCTCCTGCACTCCCGGGTGTGCCGCCCTTCACCTTCATCCCGCAGGTGCCGCCCACCAGCCCCTAAATCAAAACAAACAGCTTCGACTGCGAGGGCCCGCCCGCTGACGTGAAAACGCCGGTTGGCGGGTTTCGCGTTTTCACGCGGAACAGCTTAGACGCAGGAGGAAGCAGCCCGGCCGAGTAAACCCGGACGTTGCTTATTCGGCGGAGTCGGCGGCGGGAGTCGCCTCGTTGCCGAGAGGCTCTCCGACGGAGTAACGTGTGAAGCGCCGGATAACGATGTTCTCGCCGATCTCGGCAATCTTCGTCGCGATCAATTCCTTGATCGTCAGGTCGGGATTCTTGATGAAGCCCTGCTCCAGCAGGCAGACGGTGCTGTAAAATTTGTCGAGCTTCCCGTCGACGATCTTCTCGATCACGTTCTCCGGCTTGCCCTTCATCTGCGCGGCATAGATCGCGCGCTCGGATTCCACAGTCGCGGCCGGCACTTCATCGCGGCTGACGTAAAGCGGCTGCGCCGCGGCAATGTGGAGCGTGATATCTTTGACGAAGGCGCGGAAGCCTTCGTTCTTGGCCACGAAATCGGTCTCGCAATTGACTTCCACGAGGACGCCGACCTTGCCTTGGAGGTGAATGTAGGAAGCAACGATGCCTTCCTTTGTCGCGCGCGACGATTTCTTGCCCGCGCTTGCGATTCCCTTGGTGCGCAGAAGCGTCTCGGCTTTCTCGAGATCGCCACCGGCCTCGGTCAGGGCGCGCTTGCAATCCATGAAGCCGGCGTTGGTTTTTTCGCGCAGTTGTTTGACGGTTTGGGGATTAATTTCCATGAGTGAAAAGAAGTTGAGAATTGTTGGTTGAGAGTTGAGAGGAAGACGGAGCGCCGGAGTTTCTCAACTCTCAACGACCGACTCTCAACTGAACTGTCGTTAGGCCGAGACGCCGGCCATCTCGACTTCTTCGCGCATGCGCGCTTCGCCGCTGGCCGAGACGATCGCGTCGACCAGCTTCTGCAGCATCACGCGGATGGCACGAATCGCGTCGTCGTTCCCCGGGATCGGGTAATCGATGACTTCGGGATCGGCATTCGTATCGACGACGCCGACGATCGGGATGCCGAGCCGGCGCGCTTCGTTGACCGCGTTCTGTTCGCGGGTCGTGTCGATGATGATAAGGGCGTCGGGGAGTTGCGACATTTCGAGAATGCCTTCGAGGTTGCGGCGCAATTTAGCGGCTTCACGACCGAGGGCGGCGAGCTCCTGCTTGCCCATCTTCTTGTAGTCGGGCGAAGCTTCGATCTCCTCGATGTATTTCAAGCGTCCGATGCTTTTCCGGATGGTCGCCAGATTGGTCAGGGTGCCGCCCAGCCAACGCTGGTTGACGTAAAATTGTCCGCAAGCCACAGCCGCTTCCTTGACCGCTTCCTGCGCCTGCTTCTTGCAGCCGACGAAAAGGATCTTGCCGCCGCGCTGCGTCACCGTTTGGAGGAAGTCTGTCGCCATCTGCAATTGCTTCACCGTTTCATCGAGATTGATGATGTAAATGGCGTTGCGTTTTTCGAAAATGAAGGGCTTCATCTTCGGGTTCCAGCGTTTGGTTTGGTGGCCAAAATGGACGCCGGCTTCGAGCAGCTCAGGCACTAATTCAATCGTGGTGGACATAGGTAGTTTGCAATCGCCGGGGGGGCGCAGCGGACGGGGAAGATGCTACACGCCTCCCGCTCTGGCAACTGCAATTTCGCGTCTCGTCGGCGCTAGTGATCCCACGAGGAATCGCTGTCGGAAATCATTTGCTGCAGCATCGGAAAACGGACCTCGCCGTAATTCAAGGCGTAGCGCAGATCGCCGCCCTTGAAGATCCAGGTCGTCGGGATCCAACTCAGCGGCAGGCCGGCAAATTTCGTGATGTGCCCGGCTCCGCGCGGGCCGGGATCCGCCAGGATGGTGACGTTCGGTTGCTGCGAGATGTCGTGGCTCGCCAGCAAGGCGCGGCCATCCTCGCCGCTGTTCCAGACCGAGACGAAGTAGAATTTCACCTCCGGGTTGTCCTTGACCATTTTTGTCCAGCCGCCGCTTTTGAGCTCGGCTTTGCAATTGCCACACCACGGCGCCCAGAAATGCACCACGGTGGAGCCCGGAGCTTTGATCGCTTCGGTAACCTGTTGTTCGGCGGAAGGCGGCGCTGCGATCAGGGGAGAAGAAAGAAGCGCGGCGGAGAAAATGGCGAAGAAGAAATATTTGATCATGCAGGATGGCTCGGAAACCGGTTACTTGAATTCGGGGTTCTGCTGCAACCAGCTCGCATCCGGTTTCAGCCCCTTGGCGGTTGCGGCATTATAAACGCAGACGAATTGACTGATCACGCCTTGCAGGGCTTCACCGTCTTCCGTCTGATCCTCGCACGCTGCCTGTTCCTGCGGGTCTAGCCCCGGGACCGAAATCAGTGTGGCTCTGCCGGACAATCACCGTGCTGGAATGAACGCGGTTATATAAGCGGAGGGTGATTTCAGTCGGAATATCGCGCAGGTGAAACTTAAATTCCGAGCGAAATGACATCGGCTCGCGAATCGCCGGATCCGTCAGGGCCTCGCTCGTGCTCCAACTCATAGGAAGACAAAAGTATAGGCGGCGGGAGCAGGGGGCAAACCCATTCTGGCTCTCCCAGTTGACCACGCCCGAGAACGTGGCTACTTTCCATCCCCTTTCCGCGGGAACAGCTGGCGATTGTCGCTGCTGTTTTTAACCACCGAGCCCCGCCTCACCAGGAGAGTCACACACCGTTATGTTGCAAATGCAGGATTTGATGGCGAAGTCCATGAAGGACTTCAAAGAAGGCAGCATCGTCAAGGGACGCATTCTGGAGATTCGGCCACGGGAAGTGCTCGTGGATATTGGTTACAAGTCGGAGGGCGTGATCCCGACGGCGGAATTCGACGACATCGAGTCGCTCGAAGTGGGAGACGAAGTCGAAGTGCTCCTCGAGCGTCTCGAAAACGATGAAGGCATGGTCGTTCTCTCCAAGGAGAAAGCCGCCTATCGCCAGAACTGGAACAAGATCGCCCAGGTTTTCGCCGGCGACGGCCTGATCAAGGGCAAAGTGAAGTCCGTCGTCAAAGGCGGCCTCATGGTCAACATCGGCGTCGAAGCTTTCCTTCCCGCCTCGCAGATCGACATCATCCCGCCGCGCGACCTCCAGCAGTTCGTCGGCAACACTTACGATTTCAAGATCGTTAAAATCAACGACGACCGCAAAAACGTCGTCCTCAGCCGCCGCGAGCTCATCGAGCAGGAGCGGAGCGAGAAGCGCCAGAAATTCCTCGAAGGCGTCAAAGTCGGCGACACCGTCTCCGGCGCGGTCAAGAACCTGACCGATTTCGGTGCCTTCATCGACCTCGGCGGCATGGACGGCCTCCTCCACATCACCGACATGACCTGGGGCCGCCTCGGTCACCCGAGCGAATTGCTCAAGGTCGGTCAGCAGCTCGAAGTCCTCGTCCTCGACATCAACAAGGAGAAAGAGCGCGTCTCGTTAGGCCTGAAGCAGACCCAGAAGAATCCGTGGGACCAGATCGAAGAGCGTTTCCCGGCCGGCCAGAAGGTCAAAGGCAAGATCACCAACCTCGTTCCTTACGGCGCGTTTGTGGAATTGGAAGAAGGCGTCGAAGGCCTCATCCACGTCTCCGAGCTTTCCTGGACGAAGCGCATCATGCGCCCGTCGGATATCCTCACCGTCGGCCAGGAAGTGGAAGCCGTTGTCCTCGGCGTGAACAAGGAAGAGCAGAAAATTTCGTTAGGCCTGCGCCAGCTCGAAACCAATCCGTGGGATGAGATCGAGAAGAAATTCACCATCGGCAGCCGGGTGAAGGGCCAGATCCGCAACATGACCGCCTACGGCGCGTTCGTGGAATTGGAAGACGGCATCGACGGCATGATCCACGTCTCCGACCTGAGCTGGACCCGCAAGATCAATCACCCGATGGAGGTCTTCAAAAAGAACGACGAAGTCGAAGCGGAAGTGATCGACATCGACAAGACCAACCAGCGCATCAGCCTCGGCATCAAACAGCTCTCCGACGATCCCTGGAAAGAAATCGATACCAAGTACAAGATCGGCGATCTCGTCACCGGCAAAGTCACGAAGCTGGCCAGCTTTGGCGCCTTCGTGCAGTTGCAGGATGACATCGATGGTCTCGTCCACATTTCCCAGTTGAGCGAAGATCACGTCGCGAAAGTGAAAGACGTGCTCAAGGTCGGCCAGGAAGTCGAAGCCCGCGTCATCAAGGTCGACAAAGTCGAGCGCCGCATCGGTCTCTCGATCAAGGCCGCGAACTACTCCGAGGAAGAACTCAAGCGCGAATCCGAAGCGTTCGACAACTTCCGTCCGGGCGAAGACATGGTCGGACTCGAGAAGGCTTTCGAAGCCGCCGAGGAAGATTATCGTCCCGGCGAAGCGAAGAAGAAGTAGATCGCGAAGCGATCGCTTGTAGGCGTTTCGCGTCTGCGAAGCGCGGGACAAGACTCGATCTTCGTCGCTTTCAGGGGATCCGTCTCGACACTCGCGTTTCGCAGAGCGCAACGTCCCCTATCTCATCATGCGTTTTCGCTTCTTCGTTTCTTTATCCTTGCCGCGCTGACGCTTTTTGCCCGGCGTCATCGGCGCGCAGAGCGCTGCCGGCGTTCCGCAAGGTCATCGTCTTCGGCGACAGCCTCTCGGATAACGGCAACATCCAGCACGTCGTCAAAGACAAGACGTTCTTCATCAGATTTCCCGAGCCTGATCTTCGACTACGCCGACGGCCGCTTCACCAACAGCTCGGTGACCCTGCCGCCTTCGCGCGACTATTCCGGCACCTGGCACGAACAACTCGCGGAAACCTTCCTCGGCCTCCCGGCCGCGACCAACAGCCTCGACGGCGGACTGAATTACGCGTTCGGCGGCGCGACCACGATCGCGGGTGCGAGCGAGCGCACGGTCATTTCCAATCCCGAGCCGTTCCTCGGTGGCGACCTCACGATCACCATCGATAACCTCGGGAAACAGGTCGACGACTATCTCGCCCAGCAGACGGTCGATCCCGCCGCGCTCTACATCGTCTGGGGTGGGGGCAACGACGTCTTCGATCATCCCGGCTCGTCTTACGTCATCGAGACCGCGCAACGCGTCGCCGGTTTGGTCGAGCAACTGGCCCGGGCTGGCGCCTATTACATTCTCGTG
The DNA here is from genome assembly GCA_963740715.1 of uncultured Verrucomicrobiae bacterium. Classification (GTDB taxonomy): domain Bacteria; phylum Verrucomicrobiota; class Verrucomicrobiia; order Chthoniobacterales; family UBA10450; genus Palsa-1392. The sequence continues at coordinate 38,898 of CAVUGD010000018.1, forward strand.
CCTAACGTTCCGCCGCTTGGCCTGGTTCCGAGTTACAATCACGACCTCGTGAAGGGTCCCGCGCTCGATGCCGGGTCGGCTCAGTATCGGGTGGAGTTCAATACGCAGCTCGACGCCGCGGTCAGCGCGCTGGCGAGCGATGGGATCACGATCTCGCTTTATCGCTACGACATCTTTGGGCTCTTCTACCGCCTTGCCGCCAATCCCGAGGACGTCGACTTCGTCAATATCAGCGACGTTTCCCAAGCCAAGGCGGTCGATCCCGATCAATATCTTTTCTGGGACGACATTCATCCGACCACCGCCGGCCACTACCAGATCGCGGCTGGCGCTTTTTCTCTTCTCAACGGCACCACCCTGCCGCCGGCGCAGTCGCTGAATCTTTCCGCGCGTCTCGCCGTCGGCACAGAAGAGAATGTCTTGATCGGCGGCCTCATCGTGACCGGGACGGAAGCGAAAAAGGTCATCGTTAGGGGATTGGGTCCGTCGCTCGCGCTTAACGGCGTGCCGCTGCCCAATTCCCTGGTCGATCCCGTGCTCGAACTTTACCAGGACGACGCGCTCATCACCCGCAACGACAACTGGAGAGACGCGCAAGCGAGCGAGATTGAAGCCACCGGCCTCGCCCCGGAGAACGATCTTGAATCCGCGATCGTCGCCACGCTCGAGCCCGGGTCCTACACCGTCGTTCTCCATGGGCAGAACGCCGGCACCGGTATTGGCTTGGTTGAAGCCTACGATCTGAATCCCACGGCCCAGGCTGCGCTCGCCAACACCAGCACCCGCGGTTTTGTGCAGACCGATGACGATGTTCTGATCGCCGGATTTATCATTGGAAACGGCGGCAGCGATACGGTTCTCGTTAGGGCCATTGGTCCGTCCCTCGCTGCGGCCGGCGTGACGACTCCGCTGGCCGACCCGACCCTCGATCTCTTCGACGCGAATGGTGCAGTCATCCGCAGCAACGACGATTGGCGCGACACGCAGGAGTCGCTCATCCGTTCCACCGGCCTCGCTCCTACCGACGATGCCGAGGCTGCCGTCATTCGCTCCCTCGAACCCGGCAATTACACCGCGGTCGTGCGCGGCAAGGACGGCAGCACCGGGGTCGCCCTGGTCGAGGTCTATAATCTGCAGTAGCTCGGGCGGAGAAAAATGGGGCCGCGGCATGGTGCCGCCCCGAATTATCTCAAACGGAGCTGCCCTGCCAGCCAACCGTTCCGGGAGCGCCTCAGGGATAACGGCGGCGCTTGTTCCCGAACTTTCCGTTCTAAAATTCTATGTATTCATTCACTCGTCTTCGCCGGTTCGGCGTGCTCTTCGCCGCGACCATTCTTCTCGCTTCCGTTTCCGGTCTTTTTGGCCAGGGGGCGCCCGCTTTCACCCAGGTCATCGTTTTCGGCGACAGCTTGTCCGACGACGGGAACATCCGGAACCGGCTCGAGGACGCTTATTTTATCAGCTATCCCGGCGGAGATTATAATTACAGCGACGGCCGTTTCACCAACAGCTCCGATACCGATCCGAACTCCGGCACCTACGCCGGGACCTGGCACGAGCAGCTCTCGCGCGATTTCCTCGGCCTGGCCGCTTCCACCAACAGTCTCGATGGCGGGACGAATTACGCCTTTGGCGGCGCCACGACCGAAAGCGGCACGCGCGAAGTGACCGTCATTTCCAATCCCGATCCGTTCGTCGGCGGTGAGCTGACCGTGACGGTCGATAACCTCGGCAAGCAGGTGGACGATTACCTCGCCGACAACACGGTCGACCCGGCCGCGCTCTACATTGTCTGGGGCGGGGGAAACGATCTGTTCGCATGACGACAGTGCCGCCAACGTGACCGCCACCGCCGAACGCATGGCGGCTTTGGTCGAGCAACTGGCGCGCGCCGGTGCCGTCTACATCCTGACGCCGAACGTTCCTCCGCTTGGTCTCGTTCCGAATTACAAGGACGACGACGGCCAAGGCGATCGAACTGAGCGCCGCCTCGGCCGATTATCGCGATCAACTCAACGCGCAGCTCGACGCCGCGGTCGCGACTTTGGCCGCGGAATCGATCACGATCACGCTCTATCGCCTCGATATCTACGGGCTTTTCTATCGCCTCGCGGCCAACCCGGAGGACTACGGCTTCGTCAACATCAGCGACAGCTCCCAGGGCAACGGCAGCGTCGATCCGGATGAATATCTTTTCTGGGACGACATCCACCCGACGACCGCGGGACATTTTCGGATTGCCGAAGCGGCCTTCGAACTCCTCAACGGCACGGCCCAGCCGCCCGCGCAGTCGCTCAACCTCTCCGCCCGACTCGCCGTCGGGATCGATGAAAACGTCCTCATCGGCGGCCTCATCATCGACGGCACGGAAGCGAAACAGGTCATCGTTAGGGGAATCGGTCCTTCGCTTACCGTGGACGGAATGCCGCTGGCCGGCACGCTCTCCGATCCCGTCATCGAGCTCTACCAGGACGACGTGCTCATCACGAGCAACGACAATTGGAAAGACACTCAGCAGACGGAAATCGAGGCGACCGGTCTTGCTCCGACGGACGACGCGGAATCCGCCATCCTCACGACGCTCACTCCGGGCAGCTACACCGTCGTCCTGCATGGTCAGAACGGCGGAACCGGCATCGGCTTGTTCGAAGCCTATGATCTCGACACCACCATCGCTTCCACGCTCGCCAACACCAGCACCCGCGGCCTTGTCCAGACGGGTGACGATGTCTTGATCGGCGGTTTCATTGTCGGCAACGGCGGGAGCGATACCGCCGTCGTTAGGGCGATCGGGCCTTCGCTGGCTGATGCTGGAATCGGTAATCCGCTGGCCGATCCGACCCTTGATCTTTACGACGGGAACGGCGCACTCATCCTGAGCAACGATAACTGGCGAGACGCGCAGGAGTCCCTGATCCAGTCGACCGGCCTCGCCCCGACGAACGATGCGGAATCGGCAATTATCCGATCGCTCCTGCCCGGCAACTACACTGCGGTCGTGCGTGGAAAAGACGGCGGCACCGGAGTGGCCCTGGTCGAAATCTACAATCTGCAGTAGCCGAACGCTCCCCAGCGCCTGCGGCTAACCTGCCGCGGCCGGAGCGGGGGCGGTGGCCCCGTTCGCGGGAAGGGCAGCGCCTTCGAGCGAAAGGTAGGTGTAGCCCTGCAGGCCGCGTTCGTAGTCGGCCAGGATTTTCATCGCGTCGTTAGGCTTGAGCCGGTCGCTTTTGATCGCGGCGTCGACTTGCAGCTTCACCAGCCGCATCAGCTCGATCTTGTCCCACTGCGTCAACGCCAGGACCTGGCCGATCGTGCTGCCCTCGATCACTTCCTCGATGTACCAACCGGATTCCTCATCCTCGTCGAGGAAGACATGCACTTCGGTCACGCGGCCGAAGAGGTTGTGCAGGTCGCCCATGATGTCCTGGTAGGCGCCGACGAGGAAGACTCCGAGGTAGTACATCTCGCCGGGGATGATCTTGTGCAACGGGAGGGTGTCTTTGACATCCTGCAGGTCGGTAAATTTGTTGATCTTCCCGTCGGAATCGCAGGTGATGTCGACCAGCGTTCCCTGGTGATCCGGCGGGGTCTGCAGGCGATGGATCGGCATGATCGGGAAGAGCTGGCCGAGCGCCCAATGATCGAGGAGCGATTGGAAAATCGAAAAGTTGCAGATGTACTGGTCGCCTAACGACGTCTCCAGTTCCTTCACTTCCTCCGGGACGTACTTCAGGCCGCGGTGGAGAGCGACGATCTGGCGGGCGAGCTGCCAGTAGAGCGATTCGATCTTGGCTTTCGCTTCGAGGTCGAGCAGCCCGAGATTAAACATCTGCTGCGTCTCTTCCTTGATCTGCTGCGCATCGTGCAAGCTCTCGAGGCGGTTGCCGCGTTTCAGCTTCTGTTTCACGTCGAGGATGTCGCGCAACGGCTTCGGATCCGCCGCCGTGGCTTCGATCTTTGTCAGCGGCACGTCTTTCTCGATCGCGCCGAAAGCCTCGACCACGAGGACGGAATGGTGGGCCACGATCGCGCGGCCGCCTTCGCTCACGATCGCGGGGTGAGCGACGGCTTCGGAGTCGCACACTTCCATGATGTTGTAGACGACGTCGTTGCAGTATTCCTGCAGCGTGTAGTTGGTCGAGCTGTCGAAACTGGTGCGCGAACCATCGTAATCGACCCCGAGTCCGCCGCCGACATCGAGGTAGCCGAGCTGATGGCCCATCTTGGAAAGTTTCGCGTAATAGCGGGCCGCTTCGCGCACGGCGCGCTTGATCGTCGAGATATCCGGCACCTGCGAGCCGACGTGGAAATGGACGAGCTTAAGGCAATGGGCGAGCCCGGCTGCTTTCAACATTTCACTGGCTGCGATCAGGTTCGTCGTGCTCAGGCCAAATTTGGCATTTTCCCCGCCGCTCGTCGTCCATTTGCCGGCGCCTTTGCTGTGCAGTCGCACCCGGATACCGATGTGCGGTTCCACGCCCATTTCCTTCGCGACCCGGAGCGTCTGTTCCAGTTCTTCGAGTTTTTCGACGACGATGATGACCGACTTGCCGAGCCGGCGCCCGAGCATGGCGGTGCGAATAAACGCGCGGTCCTTGTAGCCGTTGCAAATGATGAGGCTCTCCGGGTCCTTGTGCATCGCGAGGGCCGCGATCAATTCCGGCTTGCTGCCCGCCTCGAGGCCGAAATGAAATTGCTCGCCCGCTTCGACGATCTCTTCGATCACTTCGCGCAGCTGATTGACCTTGATCGGAAAAACGCCGCGATAAGGACTGCGATAACCGAACTCCTCCATCGCGGCCTGGAAAGCGCGATTGACCGTCTCGACCCGATGGCGCAGCAGATCCTGGAACCGGATGACGAGTGGAAAACCAAGACCGCGCGCGCGCGCTTCGTTCACGACCTCGAGGAGGTCGATCGCGCCGCCCGCTTCCTTTAGTGGCCGCGCCGCGACGTTGCCGGCGGGGTTGACCGAAAAGTAACCGTCGCCCCAACCGTCGACATTGTATGTCGCGCTCGCGGCTTCCACATCCCAGTCACCCTTCGTCATCGTGGCGCAGTGTAGGGCACCAGTCTGCAAATTCAATCGACAGATTCAGCACCAAAAACCAACCGTCCACCGCGCCGAAACGGATGCATGAAATGCGCCTTCGAGCGGCGGGCGCCGGGCTGCCTCGCTTGTTTTTCAAGTTCGGTCTGATACGGTTTTTTCAGATGAACAAAACGGTCATTGAAGTGCAGGTGCGTGCAGTCCTGCCGACGAGCGGCGGGTGCGCGGTCTTCCTCGGGAACGCGGACAAGGTGTTCATCATTTACGTCGATCAAAGCGTGGGCAGCGCGATCACCATGTTTATGCGCGGGACGGTGAAGGAACGGCCGCTGACCCACGATCTCATGGCCCACCTCATGACCGCTCTCGGCGCGCGGGTCGAGCGCGTCATCATCAACGATCTCAAGAACGCGACCTATTACGCGCGCATGATCATCCGGGCGGAAAACGAGCTGCAGCAGAAAAAGATCATCGAGCTCGATGGCCGCCCGAGTGATTGCATCGCGATGGCGGTGCAGCAAAAGGCGCAGATTTACGTCAGCCAGGAAGTCTGGGACGAAGTTGACGATATGAGCGACGTCCTGCGCAAGATGGAAGAGGACGGGATCAAGCCGGAGATGGAATCCGGCGAAGAGCTGGGCGAGGAAGAAGAGGAGTAGCTCGACTCCCGCCCCCGAATCAACCGATCAGCTCGGGATAATTTCGTTCCGCCATTTCTGTGCAGCGGGCGAGAATGGCGGCGGGCGTATCGAGTTGCAGCACTTCCACCACCAGGCGCTGGCACTCCGTGATCGTTAGGCGCTGGAGCGCGCTCTTCACCCGCGGGACGAGGGCTGGACCCGCGCTCAGTTCGTCCATGCCGAGACCGAGAAGAAGCGGAGTGAACAAAACGTCGCCCGCCATCTCACCGCAAATCCCGACCCAGATGCCATTGGCGTGCGCGGCGTCGGCCACCATCTTCAAGAGCCTGACCACGCCGGGATGGCTCGGCTCGTAGAGGTGGGCGACCCGTTCATTCGTCCGATCGATCGCGACGGAATACTGGATCAGGTCGTTCGTTCCGATGCTGAAGAAGTCGACTTCGCGCGCCAGGCGGTCGGCGATGATGGCTGCCGTCGGGACCTCGATCATGACGCCGATATCGAGCTCGTCATTGAACGGCTGGCCTTCCCGGCGCAGCTCGCGTCTTGCATTCTTCCACGATCTCGAGGCCGCGCCGCACTTCATCGAGCCCGGAGATCATGGGGAACATCATCTTCACGTTCGTGGCCACACTCGCGCGCAGGATGGCGCGGAGCTGGGTCTTGAAAATATCGATATTCTCGAGGCAGAAACGGATCGCCCGCCAGCCGAGAAAAGGATTGAGTTCGTCGCCGCTCTCCATTCCGTCCGAGATCTTGTCGCCGCCGAGATCGAGCGTGCGAATGATGAGCGGATCGGGCGCGACCCGCTCCGCCACGGTGCGGTAAACCTCGAATTGCTCCTCCTCCGACGGCAGAGTTGTCTGATTCAGGTAGAGAAATTCGGTCCGATAAAGTCCGACGCCTTCCGCGCCGTTAGCGAGCACGGCATCGACCTCGTCGGGCAGCTCGATGTTGGCCGAGAGAACGATGTGGCGCCCGTCGCGGGTGGTGGATTTGGTTTCGCGAAGCTGGGTCAGGCTTTCCGCGATGACGCCTTTCTGGCGTTCGATTTCCTCGTATTCGCGGAGCGTTTCTTCGGTTGGATAAACGATGAGCAGGCCGTGGTAGCCGTCGATCAGGGCCGGCGCGCCGGTTTCCAGGGTCTCGGTCGCATCGTGCAATCCGACGACGGAAGGAATGCCTAACGACTGGGCCATGATCGCGGTGTGCGAAGTGCGGCTGCCGAGATCGAGGACGAGGCCGCGCACCTGTTCGCGGTTCATCGTGGCGGTGTCGGAGGGCGTGAGATTATGTGCGACCAGGATGTGCGGCTCGTTGATCGAGAGAAAAGGCCGCGGCGATTTCCCCTGGAGATTGCGAATGACCCGCCGGGTCACGTCCTGGATGTCGATCGCGCGCTCGCGCAGGTAGGGGTCGTCGATCTTGCTCAAGCGATTCGACGTAGCGATTCGCCACTTCCTGGAAGGTGAACTCGACGTTGCAATGATCGGCCTCGAGTTTGCGCAGGACTTCGTCGATCAGGGTCTGGTCTTCCACGACCAGGAGGTGGGCGTCGAAAATCCCCGCATCCTTCGCGCCGATCGCTTCCGCGATCTGCTGCTGCATCTCGAGGATCTGCGCCCGGGTCTGGATGAGCGCGTTTTCAAAACGCGCGATCTCGTCCGGGACATTGGCCGGGTCGACCTGGTAACGAACGACGTCGTCCGTCTCAATCGAGAAAACGTGGATCGGTCCGCGCGCAATCCCGGGTGCGGCGGGCACACCCTGACAACGTTTTTCCTGGTGGCCGGGCTCGCCCTTCATTCCGGTAACAATAACCGGAACGTCAACTATTCTTCGTTGAAGCGCGACTGGATTAATTCTTCGATATCCTGGATCGCCTGCGCCGCGTCGGGGCCCTCCGCCCGGACGCGCAACTTCGAGCCCTGGCCAGCGGCCAGCATCATCAGGCCCATGATGCTCTTGCCGTTGATCTCCTCATCCCCTTCGCCACCCAGATATCGCAGCGATGGCGGCTCGCGATGCGGACGAACATGGCCGCGGGACGCGCGTGCATGCCAAGCCGGTTGATGATCGTGATTTCCTTCTCGACCTTCTCGTTCGTGGCGGGTGCTGAGCGGCGGTTTAATAATCCCATTACGTGTCCTGCGTCTTCATTAGACCGAGCAACTTCTCATTAAATTCCACTGCGCTATTCAACCCGAGGCCCTTCAGCTTTTGATCCATCGCTGCCACCTCGATCAATCGCGCGATGTCCCGTCCCGGCCGCACCGGAATCGTGATGTGCGGCACTTCGATCTTGAGAATCTCGTAAAGTTCGCGGTCCAGACCGATTCTATCCACTTCTTCCAGCTCCTGCCAATCTTTTAACGTCACCACCAGATCAAGCCGCTTCTCGATCCGGATCGCGCCGATCCCGAAAATCGAGACGACATTGATAATGCCGATGCCGCGCACTTCCATGTGGTAGCGGGTCAGATCGGGCGCCGTCGCCATCAGCTCGCGGCCTTCGAGCGATTTGATTTTCGTCACGTCATCCGCCACCAGGCTGTAGCCGCGCTCGATCAGGCCGAGGACGGCCTCGCTCTTGCCGACTCCACTCGAGCCGCGGATGAGGACGCCGACTCCGAGAATATCGACCATGCTGCCGAACTCCGTCACGATCGGCGAAAAATCGAGCTCGAGCGCGATCGTGGCCGCGTTGATGAACTTCATCGTGATCATCGGCGTCCGGAAAACGGCGACGCCGGCCGACTCTGCGATCGCGAGCAGATCGGGCGCGAGATGGAAGCCGCGCGAAGCGACGAGGCAGGGGATTTTCTGATGGCAAAGGGCGCGGAAACGCTCCTGCCGTTCTGCCTTGCGTCAGACTCTTGAGATACGATTGTTCGGCCGCGCCGAGCACCTGCACCCGCTTGTGCGCGAAATAGGTGTAGAACCCGGCGAGGGCGAGGCCTGGTCGATTGATCGTCGGTTCGCGGATGCGCCGGTCGAAGCCGATCTGTTCGCCTTCCAGTTTCAGCTGGAGCGCTTTCGCGTGGCGCTCGAAAAACTTCGCCACCGTCACGACCGGGATATTCATTCGCTGACGGCTCCCGGAACTAATTGTTTGAACGATCGGTTCCAGACTCATGCGCACCGCAGATGTATCCCGAACCGACCCGGATTGCCAGAATCTCCTGCGTCGTTAGGCGTGGCCTTCGTTTCCAGAAATGGCTCGCGTTTGCAGCCGTTTTCTGGCAATCCGACTAGCTCAGGAACTGCATGCGCGTCCTGGTTATCGAAGACGATCCTCGTTTAGCCCGGCAGATCACGAGTGAACTGCGGCGCTCCGAACATGAGCCGACCGCGCGCAACGACGGCGCGGAGGGCTTGCAGGCCGCGCTGCTCGACTCGCCGGATCTCATCGTGCTCGATCTCACTCTGCCCAGCCTCGACGGTTTGTCGGTTCTGGCCCGTTTGCGCGAGGCACATTCCCCGGCGCGCATTCTCATCCTGACCGGGCTCAGCGGCGTGGCCGACCGGGTCAAAGGGCTGAAGGCCGGCGCGGATGATTATTTGGCCAAGCCATTTTCCATGAACGAACTGATGGCCCGCGTCGAAGCGCTCGGCCGGCGCGCTGCGACGCCGACCGCTCCAGAATTTTTGAAGGTCGGCGACTTGCAGATGGACGTGCTCCATCGCCACGTCGCGCGCGCGGGCCAGGCGATCGCTCTTTCGCCGCGGGAGTTCGACGTTCTCCAAGTCCTGATGCAGGAGCCCGGCCGCGTTTTTTCCCGGACCGAACTGTGCGAGCGCGTCTGGCAGCGCGAACACGAATACGACACCCGCACGGTGGAGATTTTCATCACCCGGCTGCGCAAAAAGCTGGAGACCGGTTTCGACCAGCCGCTCATTCATACTCAGCGCTATGTCGGTTATACCATCCGGCCGCCGGAGGAAAAACCGAAGGCAGTTACTGGATAAGCCCGCGGCTTTGCAGAAGACCGCGCAGCGTTTCGATGCGGCGGCGGTTGACTCCGAAATCGTAGTAGCCGCTCCGCGAAGCCGAACGCACCGCGAGCACGTTCTCGCCGGGTCGCAGCTGGATTTCCAGGTCGTCGGTAAAACCGAGGACCGCGCTCCGGCATTCGACGCGCAGGTAGTTCTTCTCGTCCACCACGAGTTTGGTGCGGGGCAAGTTCACAATCGCGGCGCGGATCTCGGGCCAGACGTCATTGGGCGAAGACTTCGGGACAAAGGGCGCAATCGCGTGACGGCGATCCCGGGCATCACTCGAAACGCAATTAGGCGAAGCCGGGCAGGGTGCAAACATCGATCTTGCCATACCATCGTCTGACCGCGCTGAACATGCGCAGAGCGACACCCAAATCGTCCACACGAGTGCCGCGCGCGCGACGAATAAGCCGGGAATCTTGCCCAAATCCACCTCGCTACGATACCCTGCCGGCGCCCCGTTTCAGGGACGTTGTGCAAATCGGCAACCACCGCTACAATCGCGCCACCATGACTCTGCCCCCGTTGCCGCGCGCCCTCCTTGGCGCGGGTTTGATCGTGTTGACCGTGGCCGGTTGCACCGAGTTGCCTAACGACGTCGGCGTCCGCCGCCATCGCTCGGAGGCCGCCCAGACAAAGCTCGCTTCGCGGCACCCGGTCTTTTCATCCTGGTATGACGATCCGACCGCCAAGGGCGAGGCCAGGATCCTGATCGATCTCACCAAACAGCAGGCCTTTTTTTACCGCGGCGAAACCCTCATCGGCCGGACCAACATTTCCTCGGGTCGCAGGGAATTTGAAACGCCCCCGGGCAAATACCGCGTCATCCAAAAGGACGCCAACCATGTCTCCAGCCAGTACGGGCAATATGTCCACCGCAAGTCGGGCGCGGTCCTGCGCCGCGATGTCGATGTGAACAACACCCCCGCTCCGAAAGGCGCGAAATTTGTCGGTTCGCCGATGCCCTATTTCCTCCGCTTCCGCGGCGGCTACGGAATGCACGCCGGCTTTGTCCCGCGTTTTCGCGCGTCTCACGGTTGCATCCGCATGCCGCTCAAAATGGCGAAGCATTTCTTCGAAGCGGCCGAAATCGGGACCCGTGTGGAAGTGATCGAACCACCGATTATGGTGGAGCAGTGAACCTGGTTTCCGATCTCCGCGCGCTCCTCGGCGATGCGATCGTCGCCGCCGATCAATCCACCCGCACCGCCCACGGCGGCGACAAATGGGTCGCCAACCATGAGCCCGAAGTCGTCGTCTTCGCGCAAACGACCGACCAGGTCAGCCGCCTCCTGCGTTTCGCCTCGGAGAATAATGTGCCGGTGACCGCGCGCGGCGCCGGCTTCGGTTACGTCGGCGGTTGCGTGCCGCTGCGGGGCGGCGTCGCGCTCTCGCTCGCGCGGATGAATCGGATCAAGGAAATCAATTTCGGCGACGCGATCGCGATCGTGGAACCGGGCGTCATCACCGGCGAGCTGCAGGCCGCGGCCCGGGCGCAGAAGCTGTTTTACCCGCCCGATCCGGCCAGTCTGCATGATTGCAGCATGGGCGGAAACGTCGCGACCAACGCCGGCGGTCCGCGCTGTCTCAAGTACGGCGTGACCCGTCATTACATCATCGGCCTGGAGGTGGTGCTCGCGAACGGCGAGATCCTGCGCACCGGCGGACGCGTGCACAAAAACAAGACCGGCTTCGACTTGATCGGGCTTTTTGTCGGCTCCGAAGGATTGTTAGGCGTGGTGACCGAGATCACCGTGCGCCTTCTCCCGCTGCCGCAGGCGCGGGCCACGCTTTCCGCTTCCTTTGCCAACATGGCGGAGGCGGCTGCCGCCGTGCAGGCGATCTTTGCCGCCGGATTTTTGCCTTCCTCACTCGAAATCGCGGACCAATACACCCTCGCGGCCGCGCGCCGCGACCGCGGGCAGGGCATCGTCCCGGATGGCGACGCGCATCTCCTGGTCGACGTCGATGGCCGCGAGGAAACAGTGCGGATGGAAGCGGCCGCGCTCGAGTCTTTGCTCACCGCCCTCAAGCCAAATTCACTCAACATTGCGACGACTGAGGAAGGCTCGGAAAAACTTTGGGCGCTCCGGCGCGAGTTCAGCAACTCTCTCCGCGCCACCGGCCTGACGAAATTGAACGAGGACATCGTCGTGCCGCGCAGCCGGCTCGTCGACCTGGTCGAGTTTGCCGGTCAATTGCAGGAACGCCACGGTTTCCCGATCGCCAGCTTTGGCCACGCCGGCGATGGCAATATTCACGTCAACATCATGGCGGCGAATTACGCCGACCCGGCTGTTCGCGAACGGGTGGAAAAGGTGCTCGATGAGCTCTTCGCCCAGGTTCTGGAATGGGGCGGCGTTATTACCGGCGAACACGGCATCGGGCTGGCCAAAAAACGCTGGTGGCCCGAGGCGACAAGCGACGTCGCGCGCGCTCTGCATGGGCGCCTGAAACAGGCGCTCGATCCGCGCGGTATCCTCAATCCGGGCAAGTTTTTAGACTAGCGCGGGGGTTGCTTCTCGCGGCTCGCGTGCTACGTTCCGCGACTTCAACTTACGCGCATTTCCGGTCCGCTGACCGAATCTTAAATATGCGCCTTTTCTTCAGCCCGATTGCTGAAGTTTTTGCCTGCGAATGAAACCTGGAAAATTTACTCACGCTATTGCCGTTTTGCTCTCGTCAGTCTCGGCCTGCTTCGCGCCCTCCGTGGTCGCGCAGGCGCCGACCAAAAAAACCCAACTGAACAAGAAACACAGCCGCCTGAACGAGGACGTTCTTTTCAAGGTCGATCCAGTCGGCTACACCCCGCCCAGTTTTGCGCTGAACGCGAAAAAAGGCAGAAGACCGTTTCCCCTGGAAGAAACAGATTGTGACCACGGTTTTTTGGATTGGAGAAAAGCCAACCGCGAATAACCCGGTGCCGAATCACGCCAGCAGCTGGGACGCGGCCTGGGCGAAAAATTACGGCGGTTACGACGATCCGCGGCCCTCGCAGCGGCACGATTATATCCCGGCCAATTTCACTCCCCGGCAGAACCCGTTTTACGTGGCCCTGCCTTACAACGACAAAGCCCGCGAAGGCCACCGGCCCGAGGCGCCCAAAGTGGTGCCCTGGTTCAAGGAAGCGTATCGCGGTCCCGCGGTGTCGGTTTGCAAAGGCCGCTGGGTCGCCATTCGCAAAGGCAACCGCACGGTCTATGCGCAATGGGAAGATGCCGGGCCGTTCCGGACCGATCATTGGGAATACGTTTTTGGCAACGAGCGTCCGAAACCGAACCTGAACCGTGGCGCCGGCCTCGATGTCTCGCCGGCGGTGCGCGATTATCTCGGCATGGCGGACACCGACGTGACCGACTGGAAATTTGTCGAGTTCAGCGAAGTGCCGCCCGGCCCCTGGGCCAGGCATGGGGACAACAACACCTTCGTTCTGAATAAGCGCAAAGCGGATCAGCAGCTTGCGAAGGCGAAGGAAAAGAGCTCCGCCGTCTTTCGTTAGGCGAAATCTTCGTGCTCTTTCACCGGCTGCTTATCACCTTCCTCCTGGTCGGCGCTGCCGTTTGCAGTCTGGCCAAGCAATCGCCGGCCCAAAATTCCGGCGGCAAATTGCTGACCGGTCGCGCGGCGCTGGGTGATTGGACAAGCGACGCGCCCGGTGTCCGGCGCAAAATCACCGTGGCAGATCTCCCGCCGCCGGGCGCGACCCGTTCGGCGAACAATTCTCCGCGAGAGGTGGCTCGACCGGAGGGCGCTCAACTCCATGTTCCGGCCGGGTTCAAGATCGAGGAATACGCCGCCGGTTTCCGCGATCCGCGCGTTCTCCTGACCGCGCCTAACGGCGACATTTTCGTGACCGAGAGCCGCACCAACCAGATCAAGGTCCTGCGCGACACGGATGGCGACGGCAAACCGGACAGCAACCAGGTCTTCGCCGAAAACGACCTGAACAAACCTTTCGGGACCGCCTTTTATCCGCCCGGGCCGGACCCGCAATATCTCTACGTCGCAAACACCGACGGCGTCATCCGCTTTCCCTATCGCAACGGCGATCTCAAGGCGCGCGGCCCGGCCGAGAAACTCGGCGCGCATCTCTCGCCCGGCGGTCTGCTCCGGGGCGGCGGGCATTGGACGCGCGGGCTGGCTTTTTCGCCTAACGGAAAGAAGATGTACGTCTCGATCGGTTCGCTTTCGAACGTTTCCGACAACAGGGACGAGGCGGACCGGGCGCGGATCTTCGAGTTCAATCCCGACGGGAGCGGGCAGAAAGTTTACGCCTGGGGCATCCGCAACGCGGTCGGAATCGCGATGCGTCCGGGAACGGACGAGCTCTGGATGAGCGTGAACGAGCGCGACGAACTGGGCGATGATCTCGTGCCCGATTACATCAGCAGCGTGAAGCCGGGCGGGTTCTATGGCTGGCCCTGGTTTTACATTGGGAATCACCAGGACCCGCGGCACAAAGGGAAGCATCCCGAACTCGCCGAGAAAACGATCGTGCCCGATGTGCTCGTGCAGTCGCACTCGGCCTCGCTCAATCTCTGTTTTTATGACGGCAAACAATTTCCCGAAGAATACCGGGGCGATATTTTTGCCGCCTTTCACGGTTCCTGGAATCGGAACGAGCGGACCGGTTACAAAATCGTGCGCGTCCCGCTCGAGCAGGGCAAAGCGCGCGGTGAGTACGAGGATTTCGTGACCGGTTTTGTGACGCCGAACGGAGATGTCTGGGGCCGCCCGGTCGGCCTGACGGTGGCGAAAGACGGCAGCCTGCTCTTCAGCGAAGACGCGCACGGCACCATCTGGCGGGTCAGCGCGATTCGTTAGGCGCGCGGCTTGTCGCCCTGTAGGGCGCGCCATCCTGGCCGCCCGGGGGTGCGTCAACTCCGCCGCTGGCGCCTCCGCACTTGTGACCCGACCGCAACGAAGCGTAACATGCCCGGTCAATGCCGCGCCCTGTTCACACTTTCGACAATGGCGTGCGCGTCTATGAGGACCAACTCTGGGAAGGCCAGCGCGCCCGTTACGAAAAACGCAATGTCCACGAAGCGGAAGAAGAGGACATCTTTGTCGATCTGATTGGACGGATCCCGCCGGAGGGCTGCTATGTCGATGTCGGCGCGGCCATCGGCTACTACCTCATCCTCGCCCGCAAACTCGCACCGCGCCTTGCGATTCACGGGGTCGAGCCGCTCGAACGGCATCGGCGGCTACTAAGCGAAAACCTGCTCCTGAATGGCCTGACGGATAGCGACTTTACGCTTCACCCCGAAGGCCTGACCTCCTCCGAAGGCAGCCAGACTTTCATGGATCGCGGCTACAGCAGCAAGCTCGCGCCCGCCGGCGAAACAGAGAGGTTTCGCTCAGCCGGCGCTGGAAAGGTTTGCTGGAATCGATTGGGCTGCGCCGGCCGAAAAACGCCACCATCACCATTCCGACGATCACCCTCGATACACTCGTTAGGCGAATCGGTGGCTCGGTCGATCTTGTGCAGATGGATGTGCAGGGCCTGGAAGTCGAGGTCCTGAAAGGCGCGACCGAAAGCATGCGCACCGGCGCGATCAGGACTTTCCTCATCGGCACACACGGCCGCATGGTCGGCCTGACTTTACACCAGGAATGCCGCGATCTTCTGCAGGCGCACGGATACACGATCGAAGTCGATCGGAACGACACAAAAGAACAGCCCGACGGCATCCTCGTCGCGACAGTTGTAGACGCTTCGCATCTGCGAAGCGCGGAGCGTGCGCTCTCGCTGCAGGATACGCGAACTCCCGCGTCCTCCCAGAGGGAGACGTCTACAGAAGACGCCCCGCCGATTGACCGCGTCCTGTATTTCCCCGTAAGCTGCCCGGTGACCAGGCCGTCCATCAAATCACAGACGCTCGACGAGATTGGGAGCATACCTGAAGGCCGCAAGGCGCGCCCACTTATCGCGCGAAACAGGTGACCGACTGGCTTTACAAGAAGCGGGTCGACTCCTTCGAGGCCATGACCGATCTCCCGGCCGCCATCCGCGCCCAGTTGGCGGGCGAATTCTCGTTCGTTAGGCCCGACCTCGTCCGCGTCCTCGGCTCGAAAGACACGACCCGCAAATTTTTGTTCCGGCTCGCCGACGGCAACCTGATCGAGTCGGTCCTCATCCCGGCCTCGCCCGCGCTCTACGGCGAGACGTCCGACCGCCGTACCGCCTGTGTCTCGACCCAGGTCGGTTGCGCCTACGGCTGCAAATTTTGCGCGAGCGGGCTGGACGGCTTCTCGCGCAACCTGGACGCGAGCGAGATCGTCGATCAACTCCTCGCGATTGAAAAAGAGAGCGGCGAGAAGATCGACAACGTCGTTTTCATGGGGATGGGCGAACCGCTGGCCAACCTGACCAACCTGCTCCGCGCCATCCGCATCATCAACGCGCCCTGGGGGCTCGAGATCGGCGCGCGTCACATCACCATCTCGACCAGCGGCCTCGCCCCGCAGATCCGCAAACTGGCGAACGAGCCGACTCAATTTCGTCTCGCGATTTCGCTCCACGGCGCGACCGACGAGGTGCGCAGCCAGATCATGCCGGTGAACCGCAAATACCCGCTCGCCGTTTTGCTCGAGGCCTGCGACGCCTACGTCGCGCAAAAGAAGCGGCTGATGTTTGAATACATCCTCATCGCCGGGGTGAACGACAGCGATGAACAGGCGCACCAACTCGCGCGGCATGCGTTGCGCCTTTCGGCCAAGATCAATCTCATTCCCTACAACACCGTCGAAGGCCTGGAATGGTCGCGGCCGTCGCGCAATCGCCAGGAAACTTTCCTCCGCATCGTGCGCGGTCACGGCGCGGTCGCGACTTTGCGGCGCGAGAAAGGCCACGACATTGCCGCCGCCTGCGGCCAGTTACGTTTGCAAACGAAGCGCGCGGAAGCGGAACCTACCGCTGTCTAGCACTCGTTAGGCAAAAGCGCTGAGCGCTTCCTGCACTCCCGCGATCGCCATTCCGCCTTCGCCGACCGCCGCGGCGCAACGCTTGACCGAGCCCGAGCGCACGTCGCCCGCCGCGAAAATCCCCGGGACGCTGGTTTCGAGCGGCCCGGGCGGGCGCTTGCTTTTCTGCCAGGCCGGCGCGCCGGCAACCGCGGTCCCGGTTTTGATGAAACCTTTTTCATCACACTCGATCTCGGCCGGCAGCCAGTTGGTGCATGGTTTGGCCCCGATCATGGAAAAGACGGCCGGGGTTTCGATCGTCCGGCGTTCGCCGGTTTGCAGATTCTCCAGCTCGACGGTTTCCAGCATTTTACCGCCCTGCATTTTCCGGATTTCGGTCTGGTAGAGGATCTCGATGTTAGGCCGGGTCTCGACCCGGCGGGAAAGATAACTCGACATGCTCTTGCCCAGGTCATCGCCCC
This sequence comes from uncultured Verrucomicrobiae bacterium, assembly GCA_963740715.1. Lineage (GTDB taxonomy): Bacteria > Verrucomicrobiota > Verrucomicrobiia > Chthoniobacterales > UBA10450 > Palsa-1392. The sequence continues at coordinate 55,976 of CAVUGD010000018.1, forward strand.
TAACGACGAGCAGAACCTTCTCCGCGCCGTCGGAAAGAAACATTGCGGCCTGCCCGGCGGAGTTGCCTGCTCCGGCCACGATCACGGTCACGCCCCGGCAAAGTTGCCCTTCGAGCGCGGTGGCGGCGTAGTAAACGCCGGAGCCTTCAAACTCCTCCCGGCCTTCCGCCTCGAGCCGGCGATAATCCGCGCCGGTCGCGATCAGGATCGATTTCGAATGCAGGCTCGCGCTGCAACCTTCGACCTGGAGGCAGGCGCGATACTCTTCCCCATCGTGCAGAGCCATGCTCAAAGCCTGCGAGGGCGTGGAAAATTTCGCGCCGAAACGATAAGCCTGGAGTTGCGCGCGATAGGTCAGGTCCCCGCCGCTGATCCCGGTCGGGAAACCGAAAAAGTTTTCGATCAAAGAAGACGACCCCGCCTGGCCGCCCGGAGCATAACTTTCCAGGACAACGGTCTTGAGTCCTTCCGAGCAGGCGTAAACCGCGGCGGCCAGCCCAGCCGGTCCCGCTCCCACGATTGTCAGGTCGCAGCGGATTTCCTCTTCTTCGTCGCTCGCCAGTGGCCGGAGCAGGCCGGCGTTTTGCGCCACCTCGCGCAGGGAGGGTTTGCGCAGCGGCGCGCCGGCGGCGGTGATCAGGGCCGGCAGATCGCGACTCGTTAGGTTCAGACGGCGGGCCAGGGCCTGGCCGGCTTCAGCTTCAAACTCGATCAGCCGGTGCGGCACATGGTTCCTGGTCAGGAAATCGTGCAGGTGCCGTCCGTCACGCGAGTCGCGCTGGGCAATGACGCGCAGGCCGGCAAACTCCCGGTCGCGCATGAGACGCTGCCGGCGCATGATGAAGGCGTTCACGACCGGCTCGGCCACTCCCGGCAACTCCGCCAGGGCGCGCCGCAGTTGGATCGCCGGGACCTGTAAAATTTCCGCCTCGTCCGATTTCACCCGGGCGCTGGCCAGGGCCGAGGTTCCCTGCAGCATGGCGACGTCGCCGATGAAGTCGCGCACCCCCGGAGTGCCGAGGATTTGCTCGGTTTCCTCACGTTTTTCGAAGATCTCGATCTCGCCCTCCAGGATGACCGTGAGGGGAAGATCGCGTTGCCCTGCTTTGAAAACCATTTCGCCCCGCCGCAGCCGGCGGCGTTCGCCTAACGGCTCCAGCAGCGCGAGCTGATAATCGTCGATCTTGGGAAACGCGATCGATTCCGTATCGCGATAAAACTGCTCGTCCTGCTCCTCGTCGCTCGCGCGCATCAGTGCGCTAGCTTACGGGCCAACCCGCGCCGCGGTCAAAAAGGCCTCTGGGATAGGTCATCGGCGGACCCCCGGCCGCGGCAAAACCTTTTTGCGCAGCCTCTCAAGATGGCCTACATGACAGTATGGCCGGGCACGACTCAGACCGCGCTTGGGATGAATACGAGTGGGAACGCTTTCTCCAGCAGCAGGATCAGAAGACGGAGAAATACATGGAGCTGCTCGAAAAGTACATCGACGATCCGCAGCGCGACGAAATCGTGGCCCGCGAGATGGGCTGGTGTCATCAGACCGAGGACAGCGCCGAAGAATGGAATGACGATCCCGATCTCGCCTTCGAGGACGAGGAGGAAGAGGAGATCTCGCCCAGCGACTTGATCAACGATTGCGCCGAGAGTTTCGAGCAGCACGTCCTTTACCGCGCGGCTTTTTCCCTAACGATCTGGATCGATCGCCTCTTTGAGAGCAACCCCGCGCTGCAAAACGACCCGGCGGCGGTCAAGCTCGCCACCCACACCGCGCTGGCGAGCGCGAAACTGGCCGCGGCCTTGAGCGACGAGGAGGCGGAGGAGCTGGGGATGACGATTGCCTACCTCAAGCGCTCGCTCAAAGCAGTCACCGTCGCGATGGACGCCTCGGGGCAGCTGATCGCCGAAAAATCTGTCTCCCGCACCCAGCACGCCGCCCTGCAACACCGGCTCTTCCAAGTGCGCGACGGGATCATCCTCCTCATGGGTGAATTCCGCGGGGAATGGCTGCGGCGCTACGGCAGCCTCTAGCGATTGAATGAATCGGGGCCGCGCCCGTCCAAATATGGACACGGAACCGACTGCGGCAGAAGCCGATGTCCCGGAACTCGACCTGGTGCGGCAAGCCCAGGCGGGTGATACCGCGGCCTTCGATCAGCTCGTCGGCCGGTTCCGCAACCGGGTTTTTGGGATGATTTACAACATGGTGCACAACGAGCAGGATGCCTGGGATCTTGCCCAGGACAGCTTCCTCAAGGCGTGGAAATCGATCGCGCGCTTCCGGGGGCAGTCGTCGTTTTACACCTGGCTCTACCGCATCGTGATGAACGTGACGATCGATGCCATGCGCAAGAAGCAGGTCAAAGGCGGGGGCGCGGAGTTCAACGACGAGATCCAGTTGAAAGAGATCGACCCGGCCTCGCGCACCGTGCCGCACGCCGACGCGCTGCCGCACGAGCGAATGGAGCACAAGGAAATTCGCGGTCGGATCGACGCCGCCATCGCCCAGCTTTCGCCGGAACATCGGGCGGTTATTTTAATGAAGGAAATTGAAGATATGCAATACCATGAGATCGCGGAGTCGTTAGGCTGCTCGATCGGAACGGTCATGTCGCGCTTGTTTTATGCGCGCAAAAAACTGCAGACTTCGTTGCGGGATGTTTATGAAAACGTTTGAGGAAAAGTGGACCGCCTGGGTCGATAACGAGCTGAGCGACGCGGAACGCGCGGAGTTTGAAGCCTCGCTCGAAGATCGCGCCGCGGCCGAGCTGGAGAAGAATCAGGCCCAAAAACTGGGCGCGTTTTTGAAAGAGCAATTGCAGCCGCACGCGATGGGGAACGAGGAGTTCTTTCATCATCAGCTGCGCGAACGGATAGCCGCGGAAACAAAGCAGCCCGCGCCGGCCGGCGCCGCCGGGGCGAGAGGAAGCTGGTGGACGATCCGGCGTTTGCTCTGGACCGGCTCGGCTTCGCTTGCGGCATTTGCGGTCTGCACCTTTTTCGTCCTGCGCCAGCAGCCGGGGCCGGATCAGTCGCAATATCTGACCCAGATTCTGAACGCCCAGGTGGATCCGAAGGTGAGTCCTTACGCAACGGTTTCGATTTTCCAGACGAAAGAGGACCGCGTCACGGTGCTCTGGGTCGATGGCCTCAAATCACTTCCGGCCGACTACGCGGCCAAGTAACTCAATGGGCCGGACTTTTTTCACCGCCCTGCTCACACTCGCTTTTGTGAGTGCGACCGTCTTGCCGGCCGATGCTGGCAAGCCGCGCCGGGGCGGCCAGCCGCGAAAGGGTGGGAAGAACGTCTGGAGTGGCCTCGTGGTGGCCACGAACGAGCGCCGGCCGCAGCCGGCGCCCGCGGAAGTGAGGCCGCTCGATGGCACCTTGCGTCGCACCTTTGGATATAACCAATTCGAGGTCATCGCGCAGTCCCGGCGCGCCCTGCAAAACGGCGAATCGAGCTGGATGGCGGTGAGTAAACATTTCTCGCTCCGAGTCGATCCGCGTGGTGTCACCAGCGATGGTTACCGGGTAAATCTACAGTTGTTTCAGGATCGCCAGCTCCTCCTCCAGACCGACGCGACCCTGAGCACGCGCAGCCCGCTCGTCATCCGGGGGCCGCAGATTGGCGCGGGGCAATTGCTGCTCCTGTTGGTCGTGCAGTGATCGGAGCCCGGGGTTTGATCCCCTTCTCGCCCAGCGTTAAGTGCCCTATGCGTTTTCTGCTTTCCGCCGTTTTTCTTCTTTTCGCTCTTATTCCGGTGCAGGCGGAATCCAAATTCGACTTCGCCAGCACGCCCGGGAAATTGCCGAAAGAAGTCAGGCCGACCGAGTACGCCATCCGCCTCGTTCCTGATCTCGAGAAACTCACTTTCACCGGCTCGGAGACGGTCAAGGTCACGGTCGAAAAACCGGTGACAAAGCTCGTCCTCAACGCGCTCGAAATGGAGATCGTTTCCGCCTCGGTCGATGGCCAGGCCCTCCCGAAAAAGTCGATCGTCCTGAACGCCGAGGACGAAACGCTGACCCTGAACTTGCCTAACGAGATCGATGCGGGCGAACACGAAGTCGCGCTCAAGTTTAGCGGCAAGATCAACGCCCAGGGCCAGGGCCTTTTCTTCGCCCGCTACCAGGAGCTCGGGACGAACGAGAAAAAGATCATGCTCGGCACCCAGTTCGAGCCGACCGATGCGCGCCGGATGTTTCCCTGCTGGGATGAGCCGAGTTTCCGCGCCCGGTTTCAACTGACGGCGGTCGTCCCGGAGAAGTTTCTCGCGGTCTCAAACATGCCGGTGGAAAGCGAAACGCCTGTAGCCGGGGGCGGTGACCCCGGCGGGGAGAAAGCCAGCGGCACCAAAGAAGTGCGCTTTGGCGTTTCGCCCTCGATGTCGAGTTATCTCGTCGTTCTCTGTGCGGGCGAGCTCGATTCCATCGAGATGGAACAGGACGGGGTGAAACTGCGCGTCGTCACGACCAAGGGAAAGGCGGAGATGGGCCGTTACGCGCTCGAGAGCGGGGCGAAAATCCTCCACTACTTCAACGAATATTTCGGCGTGCCTTACCCGCTCCCGAAGCTCGATCTCATCGCCATCCCGGGCGGATTCGGCGGCGCGATGGAGAACTGGGGCGGGATCACCTATTTCGAGTCGGTCCTGCTCTTTGACCCGAAGAGTTCTTCGACCCGCACGAAGCAGGATATCTTTGCCGTGATCGCGCACGAAATAGCGCACCAGTGGTTTGGCGACCTCGTCACCATGGCGTGGTGGGACAACCTCTGGCTGAACGAGGGTTTCGCCTCCTGGATGGGCTCGAAATGCACCGATCGTTTCAACCCGGAATGGAACGAGTGGCTGCGCCGGAACGAATCGCGCGATCCAAGCCGCCGCATCGGTTTCTCAAAAGACACCGCCATGCAAGTCGACGCGCGTGACACAACCCACCCGGTGCAAACGCCGATCGAGACCGAAGCGGAGGCGAGCGGGGCTTTCGATGAGATCAGCTACAAAAAAGGACGGGCGATCATCCGCATGCTGGAAAGTTTCCTCGGCGAAGAGGTCTTCCGCGACGGCATCCGCAAATACATCGTCGCGCATAAATATTCCAACACGACGACGGCCGATCTCTGGCAGGCCCTGACCGAAGTCTCGGGCAAGCCGGTCGGTGAAATCGCCCCGGGCTGGACGGAGCGGCCGGGTTTCCCGGTCGTGAAAGTAGAACGCAAGGAGAACACGATCCAACTCACGCAGGAGCGTTTCACCGTCCACTTCGCCGACCCGCCCGCGTTGCAGTGGCAGATTCCGCTCACTTACATGACTCAGGACCAGCCGGCCGCGAACGGCTTTCTGCTGCGCGACAAGGCGGCGAATCTGCCGGAGGAATTGCCTAACGACAAGGCGATCAAGTTCAACGTCGAGGACGCCGGCTATTACCGGGTCCAGTACGACAAAGCCTCGTGGGATCTGCTCCTCGCGCAGATTCCCCGGCTCTCGGAGGCCGACCGGGTCAACCTACTGATCGACGCCTGGGCGCTGGTCGAGGCAGGTCGCGAGCCGCTCTCGCATTACCTCAATCTGGTCGATCAGGTCCTGAACGAGGATCAACTCGCGGTCTACGACCAGATCATCGACACCTTTACTTTCCTCAATGGCCTCCTCGTCGGGGACCGGGTGCGTCCGCGCTTCCAGCAATATGCCCGCGCCGCTTTGCGACCGGCTTTCGATCGCATCGGCTGGGAAGCCAAGCCGGGTGAGAAACCGATGCGGGCCTTACTCCGCGCTTCACTCATCCGCGGCCTTGGGGTCTTGAACGATTCCGACGTCATCGCCGGATGCCGTTCCCGCTTCGATGGTTTCCTCTCCGATCCCTCGACCGTGGCCCCGGATTCGCGCCCGGCCATTCTCGCGGTCGTCGGTCGTTATGCTGACTCCGGGACCTGGGAAAAACTGCACAAGCTCGGGCTGAAAACCAACAGCACGGAAGAGAAACAATATCTCTATGAAGCACTCGCGAGCGCGATCGAGCCGCGCCTGATCCAGCGCACCATGGCGTTGGCGCTGACCGACGAATTGCCGACCAGTCGGGCGGCGGCGCTGGTTCCGCTGGCGGCGCGTCGCGGCGAGCACCCGCAGCTGGTCTGGGAATACGCGCAGGCGCATATGAAAGAGCTCCTCGCGAAACAGTCTTCCCTTGGGATCAACGATTTCGCCGCCGGCCTCTTCACCTTTTTCTCCGATCCGAAGGATGCCCAGGCGCTGGAGCGCTACGCGAAAACGAATCTGCCGAAGGCTTCGGCAGGCTCGGTCGCGAAGGCGGTCGATGAAATCGGTTTTCGGGCGGAACTGAAGCAGCGGCTCGTGCCGCAATTGAACACTTGGATCGAGACCCGATGAACCGTTTCCAGAAACTGGTCGCGGAGGCGAAAACAAAGATCACGGAAATCTCGCCTAACGACGCCGTGCACGAAGTCGGTTGCGGCGCCGCGACTCTGATCGATGTCCGCTCGGCGGAAGAATGGAAGGCGGGCCATGCCCGCGGGGCGCAGGCATCTCGACCGGGGCGAAATCGAAATCGAGATTGAAGAACAGGTGCCGAATCTCGATCAGCGAATCATCTGTTATTGCGGGGGCGGGAGCCGCTCCGCCCTCGTGGCGGAGAGCCTGCAAAAGATGGGTTACCGCAACGTGCGCTCGATGAGCGGCGGCTTCCGCGCCTGGCAGGAAGCGGGGTTGCCGGTCGCGGAATGATGAAGCTGATTCGATCGCGAAGCCGCGATTTGTAGACGTCGCCCTCTGGGCGACGCGGGGGAAGGCGCCGCTTCCGGAGGCAGCGTTTTCCCCCGCGCTTCGCAGAGCGAAGCGTCTACAATTGCTCGGCGATGATTCGAAAGATCACCGTGTTATCGAGAAAACCGTGGAGCTGTTCCGTCCCCGGGCCGCGACCCGCGGCGAGGACGTCGTTGACGGTATTGCGCGCCTCCGGCGCGTAAGCGGCGGCGGGTTCCTGTGTCCCGTCGCCCTCCGGATCTTCGCCGGGCGGAGCGGGCTCTTCCTCCGGGTTCGTGGCCGGGAGCGCACCGCGGCTGATGGTTCCGTTAGGCCCGGTTGCCCAGGTCAGCGCGGGCTCGCCCGAGGAATTGACGCCCAGCAACGCCACCCCGCTGTCTTTCCGAAACGGAGTGCCGTTGAGCGAGAGGCCGCCGATGCCAAGATTTCCCGCGACCAGGACAGTCGAGTTCGCACCGACATACCGGCTCGCGGTCGCGATCGCCTGGTCCAGCTCGATCGTTTCCGCGAGGGTGCGCTCGCCGTGATTTTGGCGGGCCGCGGTACGCATCAGGCCGGCGTCGACGATGAGCAGATAACCGCCGGTATTCCATTGCAGCAGCTCGATCGCGCGCCGCGTCATGTCGGCCAGCGCCGGTTGCTCGCTCCCGGCCGCGATCTCGTTTCCGAAAGCCATTTCGCGATCGCTGAAAATCCCGAGCAAGCGCGGGCGGCGCCATTGCGGGATGTTTTCCAATTCCGCCTTGGTCCGAACGATCTGGTAGCCGTTGCGCCGCATCTCCAGGACGAGGTCGCGGCCGTCGGTCCGCTCTCCGCTTTTCGCTTCGGGAAGAAACTTCGAGCCGCCGCCCCCGAGCACGATGTCGATCTTCTTTTCTTCGGCCAATTGCCGCGCCAGATCCGCTTCTCCCTGGCTCGTCCCGTAAAAGGCGGCCGCGGTTGGACTCGTTAGGCGAGCGTTCGTCACCAGGCCGATGGCGCGACCTTTATCGCGAGCGAGGTCGATGATGCTGGCCAGCCGCTTATTGTTAGGCCCGACGCCCAGGCTGCGGTTGTTCACTTTGACCCCGGTCGCGAGGGTCGTGGCGGCGGCGGCTTCATCCGGGACGGCGAAGTCCTGCGAATGGTTGGCCAGAAGCGCGACTGCGGGGAGCGACTCGAGCGCGAGACGGGCGTTGGCGCCGCCCGCGTAGAGCCGGGTCGCGGCGACGCGATCGGGGGTCAGGCCTTCCCCGATGAAAAGCACGATCGCGAAAGGCTTTTGCACGACCCAGTTGCGGAAATAGAGGACTCCGAGCGCGATAAAAGCCAGGAGGCAAAGGATTGCCAGCATCTGGTTGCGCCATTTCATCCATCGATAGAGCGAAGCGCGGGGTAGGTTGTCAATGGCGCACCGGCGGGAAACCGCTTGAGACGGCGGTGCGCGTCGGGAGAGTGGAGCCTATGGCAAAGCCGGTCGTTTTAGTCATCCGCGACGGATGGGGCATCAATCCCGGGGGGAAGACGGAGGCGGAGAAGAATGGCGACGCGACCTTGCTCGCACAGACGCCGTTTCATGACCGGCTCTACCAGGAATATCCCTGCGCCACGCTGAGCGCGAGCGGCGAGGATGTCGGGCTACCGGAAGGACAGATGGGGAATTCCGAAGTTGGCCATCTCAATCTCGGTGCCGGCCGGATCGTTTACCAGGATCTGACCCGGATCAATAAGGCGATCAAGGACGGCGAGCTGAAGCAGAATCCGGTTTTGCAGGAGGCGTTCCGGAACGCGAAGAGCGGGCGGCTGCATTTCATCGGCCTTGTTTCGGACGGCGGGGTGCACAGCCATTATCTGCATCTTCTTGCGCTCGCCGCGGCGGCGAAAGAAGCGGGCGTGGAGCAAATCCTCGTGCACGCGATCACCGATGGTCGCGACGCGTCGCCCACCGGCGGGGCTGATTACCTGACGATCTGCGCCGCGCAGTTGGCGCAGAGCGGGGCGCGGATCATCACGGTTGTCGGTCGTTATTTTGCGATGGACCGCGACCGCCGCTGGGACCGGACGAAACTGGGCTGGGACGCGATCGTGCTCGGGCGCGGCGAGATTTGTGAAGATTCGCCTTCGGCCGCGGTCAGCCGGCATTATGCGGCGGGCAAGACGGATGAATTCATGCCCGCGCTGATCTTCGCCGAGCCTAACGAACAACGGATCCGTGACGGCGATACCGTGATCTTCTTCAATTTCCGGGCCGACCGCGCGCGGCAACTTTCGCAGGCTTTCCTCTTCCCGGATTTCGACGGCTTCGAGCGCGAAGTCTGGCCGCGGGTGCATTACGTCACGCTGACGGAATACGATGCGACCTATCGCTGCCCGAATGTTTTCGGTCCGCAGTCGCTCGCGAACATTCTCGATAATGTGGTGAGCGGGGCGGGGAAGACACAGCTGCGGATCGCGGAGACGGAGAAGTATCCGCACGTCACCTATTTCTTTAACGGCGGGGTGGAAAAGGCGGCGCCGGGCGAGGATCGGAAGATCATCCCGTCGCCCAAGGTCGCGACCTACGATTTGCAGCCGGAGATGAGCGCGGTGCAGGTGACCGATGAAGTGCTGAGCCGGCTCGGGCAATACGATCTCGTCATTCTGAACTACGCCAATCCCGACATGGTCGGGCATACCGGGGTGGTGGCAGCGGGGGTGAAAGCGGTCGAAACGATCGACGCCTGCGTGGCGCGGCTGGTGCCGGCGGTGTTGTCGTTAGGCGGAAAACTTCTGCTCACGGCCGATCACGGAAATTGCGAATTGATGCGGAATCCCGACGGCTCGCCGAATACCGCGCACACCACGAATCTGGTGCACCTGATCTACGTGGCCGAGGATGCGAAGAAGTTTCGGCTCGAGAGCGGCATCCTGGCCGATATCGCGCCGACGCTGCTTTTCCTCCTCGGGTTACCGCAGCCGGCGGAGATGACGGGGCACAACCTGCTCTCGCCCGCGGCGGGTTAACTGGAGGGCACCCGCTTCGTCGGTGCCGGGGGTGGACGATGCGGCATGGTGGAGAGATGCGCCATCCCGCGGAAGCGACGAAGCGCTTCCCTCCAGAGGTTTGTCTGGCTCCTACGACGCGGCTGCCGTCTGTTCGCCCCTGTCTTTGCGCGGCGGCAGGTTTGGATCGAGGAACCCGAGCATGTGGGCGCGCTCGATCACCCGCACCCCTTCGGCCTGCTGCAAATCGGCGATCTGCTGGTGGAACGATTCCATGGTCGTCCAATGCACCTTGGGCCGGAAATGATGCTCGGCGTGATAGCCGTTGTAGAAGAAGAGCCAGTTATAAATCTTGCCGTAACTGCTCACGCCCCAGGCGATCGGTTTGTCGGGGTCCGCGCCGTAGTGGCGGAAATAGCCGTTCAGGTAGCTGAAGCAATGCCCGAGATAAAAGAAGGGCAGGAAATAAAAGACGACGTAGCGCCAGTTGAAGAAAAACATCGTCAGGAGCGTCACCACGACCGCGGCCAGCTCGATGTTGCCCCAGCGGACTTCGGTCTCGCCGCGCTTCCTTAGCTCGCGTTTGATCGCCGCGGGGTTGTCGCGAAAGAAGCTCAGGAAGACATAACTCCACGGATTCTCCGGCTCGTCGTCGTGTCCGTGCCGATAGATCGAGAGCCAGTCGATCGTCTCCCCGTCCTCGCCTTTCCGGTCGCTGTTCCCTTTATGGTGCTGCAGGTGGACGACGTCGTAATAGGTCTGCGAAAAACAGCAGGCGACCGATTCGGCGACGCCGAAGAGTCGATTCAGGAGCGGTGCGCGGAAGAACGGGTTGTGAATGAAGTTGTGCGCCACCCCGTTGATGTTGGCGTTCACCATCAGCGCGTAGATGAAGCCGAGGATGAGCATGATCCAGAGCGGCGTGTGCGGGTAGAGGAAGAAAAGCGCGAAGAAAAACGCGAGGTGAAAGAGCCCGGCGAGCGCGGGCAGCGCGTCCCAGCGGGTGAAAGCGAAAACTTTCGAGTCGGTCGTGACGCGTTCGACTTTGATCGGATCGGAGAGTCATGAAAAGGGTGCGAAAAGTTCGCGAGGGGAAGCCGATAATCAAGTCGGCCAGGAGGGGAGGTTTTCGTCGCACCAAGAGTTGTCATCCTGAGCCGGCGCAGCGCGGCGAAGGACCTCGCAATTGGAATTTCGGTCTTCTTGTCGCGGGGCGGTGTTTCGGCACGGGCGATCTGCGGCCTTGGCGAAAGCCATGGGCCGCTTGCGAGGTCCCTCGCCGTCTGCGCGACTCGGGATGACAAGAGAGATAGACCGCGCGTGTCTCCGCCTAACGATCGAGTGGCGCGAGCGGCGGGTTCGGGGCGAGACCGGCGCCGCCGATCCCTTTCAGGACGCCGCCAAAATCGCTCCCGGTCGAAATGACCGCCGTGGTGTCTTGCGCAAAGGCCGCCCGCGCCACTTCCAGGCGGCGGACAAACGAGTAGAGGTTCTGCGCTCCGGGCGAGTTGTAGGCCTCGGAATAAATGCGCGCCGCCTCGGCATCCGCTTCGCCTTCAATCTTGAGCGCTTTGCGGGTGGCGGACGATTGGATGTTGGCGACGTCGCTCTCCTTTTGGCCGTTGATATTAGCCGCTTCACCGCGCCCTTCGGAGCGGAACTTGGCCGCGATCTGATGTCGCTCGCTCGACATTCGCTCGATGATTTTCTCGGCCACCGCCGGGTTGTATTTGCTCCGCTTGAAACGCTCGTCGAGCAGCTCGATGCCGAACCCTTCGATCTTCTGGCGCGCGCGTTCGGTGATCTGTTGCTCGATCGCGCTCCGGCCGAGTTCGATGTCGGGCAGGTTGGCCGGCAGGATGGTGCCGGACTTCTCCAGCTCCTCGTCGCGGACCGGTTTACGTCCTTTCGTCACCCGCACGATCTCGACCAGATCGTTGGAAGCGACGGCGGTTCTTGTCTCGCTGCCGAGGATATCGTCGAGGCGGGAGAGAGCGCTGCGCTCATCATTCAGACGGTTGTAATAGAGAAGCGGATCGCTGATCCGCCAGCGCGCGAAACAATCGACGATGAGGTAGAGCTTATCCTTGGTCGGGGTTTCGGTCGGGGGGCCATCCCAGGCCAGGATGCGATTGTCGAAGCGGTGCACGGTGTCGATGAACGGCACCTTGAATTTCAGGCCGGGTGTTTTTACCTCACGGACGGCTTTGCCGAAGCGGGTCACGACCGCGCTTTCGTATTGGTGCACGGTGAAGATAAAGGCGCCCCATTTCAGACCGGTGAAGAGGACAACAAGGCCGATGATCGCGAGCACCGGGCTCTGCATGAAGCCGACGAAGCGAACGGAAAAATGGGAGCGGTAAAGGGATTCGTTAGCCATGGTCAGGGTTGTGGGACCGGGGTCGAGGCCGGCGCCATCAAGGGCAGGGTTTGGAGCACGCCTTTGATGCTGTCATCGACGACCACCTTGCGCTCGAGCGACGGCAGGATGGATTGCATCGATTCAAAATAGAGTCGTTGCCGGGTGATCTCCGGCGCTTTCGAGTACTCGGCCAGCAGGAGAGTAAACTTCTCCGTGTCGCCCTTGGCGCCATTGACCCGGCGAAAGGCGTAGGCTTCGGCCTGTTTTTCGCGCTCTTTCCCCTTGCCGCGGGCGTTCGGCACGGCGTCGTTGTAGATCGCCCACGCCTGGTTGATCGCAGTCTGCTTTTCCTGCTGCGCCTGGTTCACTTCGTTGAAGGCCGCCTGCACCGCCGGCGGCGGACGCACGGTCGCGAGCTGCACCTGCTGGATCTCCAATCCGAGCCCGTATTCGCCCGACAATTTTGCCATCCGTCCGAGCGCCGCGATCTCGATGTCGTGCCGGCCGATGGTCAGGACCTCGTCGACCGTTCGGTCGCCGATCACTTCGCGCATCACGCTCTCCGAGAGGTCGCGCAGGGTTTTTTCCGGCTCGCGCGCGCCGAAGAGGTATTGCTTCGGGTCGGTAATCCGGTATTGCACGACCCAGGGCACGAGGGCGGTGTTAAGGTCGCCCGTGATCATGGTCTCCGTGTCCTCGGGCGCGCTATCGCCTTGGAATTCGTTCGTCGACTGCGGCGTCGTGAAACCAAATTCCAATTTCAACAATCGCTGGGTGGGAATGAGCCGGATGTCATCCACATAGGGAATTGCGTAGGCCAGACCGGGACCCTCTGTGGAGTGATAAGCGCCGAAACGCAGTTTCAGGCCGACCGAATTTGTCGGGATGGAAACAAACCCGAGCAGGAGCGAAAGGACCGTGATCACGATCCCGATAAATCCGATCAGCCCCAGAACAAAGCGAAACGGGTGAAACTCAAACCCCGGTGGAAAGGGCGAAGCGGAGGAACCGGATGAAGTCGTAATTTGCATCGAGAGAAAGAGAACCGAGCCAAACCATAGCACAACTCGCAGGTCCCCGGCCGCAATCCCATCGTACGCGGGCACTTCGCTTGCCCGCGCCGTCTACCGCGCCGCCGCCTCCGACCGGGCGAAACCCGCCATCGCCGCCCGAATATTTCCGTAGAGTTCTTCCGTCCACACCGGTGCCTCCGCGGGCGCGGCAAATTCACGCACCCGAAAATCCACCGGGCTAATGACGAGCGGGATTTCCCGCGTCTCCGTCAACGCCGCGACGATAAATAAATCTTCCGCCCCTTCATCGCCCACCGCGAGACAGCCGCGCGAGCGCGCGCCGCCGTGGATCATGATGTCTGTCCCGGGCTCGGTCCGGCCCTCGCGCGCGGCCTGGGCGAGATCGAAGTCGTTCGGATAACTGACCCGGAGCGAGAGGTGATAGCGGCTGTTTGGATTGAGAAGCACGATCCGATAAACCCCTTCCGGCACCTGCCGATCGCCTTCGCGCAATTTCGGCCCGAGCTCGCCGCTGGCGGCGAGCACGTCATATTCGCGGATCAAACGCAGAGCTTCGCCTTCATTCGCGGCCCACAAGTTCCAGTTTCCGCGCGTCCTTGATCGCGACGAAAGCCATCCGCGAAGGCGGATACGACACGCCCGCTTGCTGGAAATGGGGCGCGAGGCGCTCCCGCACGGGCTCGCCAAATTCCTCCAGCCGATCTTGAATCGTCTTCAACGCTGCGGGCGATTCCTTCGTCACCTTGGATTCATCCTTTCGCTCCCACCGCCAGAGCAATACTGCCGCACCGGCTGCCAATGCAATCAGGAGGATGAAAACAGTCTTACGCATGTCGGAAGGTCCGCGGCGCCTTCGTCGGTCGCAAACCGTGGTGCTGACAAGGTTCGAAAGGACGCCTGTTCGCGGCTATGATCGGCCCTGTGAACGGCGCGCCGCAACATCTCGACCAGCCGGTGACGGAATTCATCCGGCACGATTTTGCGCAATTGCGCGAGGCGATGACGACGCGCGAGGCGCTCGAGGCAGTGCGGCGGGAGGGGGTCGGGGAAAAGATCGTTTACTTTTATGTCCTCGATGAGGAAGAGCGCCTGGTCGGGGTGCTCCCGACACGGCGGCTGCTGACCGCGGCGGAAGACCAGCGCATCGGCGATCTCATGATCAAGCGGGTGGTGGCGATTCCGCAGAGCGCGACGCTGCTCGAGGCGTGCGAATTTTTTGTCCTGCACAAGTTTTTTGCTTTCCCGGTGGTGGACGCGGAACGGCGCATTCTCGGGCTGATCGATGTCGGCGTTTTCACGGAGGAGGTCTTCGATATCGCGGAGCGCGAACAGCATGAGGACGTCTTTGAGACGATCGGTTTCCATGTCTCGCAGGTGCGCGATGCCGGGCCGCTCCGGGCGTTTCGTTATCGGTTTCCGTGGCTGCTCGCGACGATCGTGAGCGGGACGGCTTGCGCGCTGCTGGCCAGTGTCTTTGCCCTGACGCTGGCGCAGAGCCTGGTCATCGCTTTTTTTCTCACCCTCGTGCTCGGGCTGGGGGAGAGCGTGAGCATTCAATCGATGGCGGTGACGATCCAGGCGCTGCGCACGAGCCGGCCGACCCTGCGCTGGTATCTGCAAACGCTGCGCCGGGAGGTGGCGACCGCGCTCTTGTTAGGCGTGGCTTGCGGCCTGTTGGTCGGCGCGATTGTCTGGTTCTGGCGCGGCGAGGGCTGGCCGGCGCTCGCGATCGGCGGGAGCATCGTGGTCTCGCTCGTGATGGCTTGCGTGCTGGGGTTGAGCATTCCCTCCGTGCTCCACGCCTCGCGCCTCGATCCCAAGATCGCGGCCGGGCCGCTCACCCTGGCGCTGGCGGATATTTTGACTTTGCTCTTCTATCTCTCGATTGCCCGGCTCCTGCTTTCTCCTGCCTAACGACTATGAAAACTCGCATCTACGACCACATCGACCTGCGCGTCGCCGACATGGCGGCGGCGCAAAAGTTTTACGGCCAGCTCCTGCCCGCGCTCGGCTTTTCCGAGGCCAGCGGCGATGACGAATCGCGCACCTACCAGGCCCCGGGCGACGAACCGGAGGCGTTTTTTGCCTTCGACCAAGGAGCCGAATCATCAGCCTAACGAAAACCGGATCGCCTTCTGGGCGGAGTCGCGGGCGGAAGTGGATCGGCTGGGCGAGGTCGTCAGGCAGGCGGGCGGACGAAATATCGAAGGCCCGGAGTTGTGCCGGGAGTATTCGCCCGGCTATTACGCGGTTTTTTTCGAGGACCCGAGCGGGAACAAACTCGAGATTTGCTGTCCGCGAGAGCCGTCCCTCTTGAGATCGCGGGCGCTTCTGCGACACGTACGGAAATGAGCACGCCGACGCCGATCCAGAAAATGCTGCGACCGCAGCGGCGCGTTCGTTACCTGAAAATGATCGCGATTTTCAAGATCCTGCAGGGCACCGCTCTGCTCGCGATCGGCGTTTCGCTTCTCTTCCTCCATAGCCGGGCGAATTGGATGGCCAGCATCTCGGACTGGGTCGATGGCGAGCTGATGGTGGCGCACAGCCGGACGATGCTTTATTTCCTGAACAAGTTGCAGGCGGTGATGACGGGCGGGCTGCTGCAGTTGACGGGCCTGATCGCGCTCTTTACCGCGGCGGTTCTTTTTACGGAAGGGATCGGGGTTTACCTGCAGAAACGCTGGGCCGAGATGCTGATGGTTTTCGCGACCGGACTCCTCATCCCGTTTGAGGTGCGGCACGTCTGGTACCATCCGGGCGCGGTCTCGATCCTCATCCTGGCGGTGAATTGCTTCATCGTCTGGTTCCTCTACCGCGTGCTGCAGCGGGAGCGGCGCGAGGAAGCGCAGGCCGCGGCCGAGGAGCCGAGACGCTGGTCGAGATTCGTTAGGCGTGAGGGCCGGGGCCGGATCTCGAAAAGCCCGAGCGCGCTGCGCGTCCTCTCCAGCGGCAGGCCGATGACGTTGCTGCGCGAACCAATGATGCGGGAAATGATCGCGCCGCCTTCGCCCTGGGCGGCGTAGGCGCCGGCTTTGTCGAGCGGATCGATCGTGGCGAGATAGTCCGCGATCATTTGCTCGCTCAGTTTTTGAAGACGACCCGGGACAAGACGGAAAAGGCAATCGATTTCCCGAAATGTAGATGGGCGATAAAAACACCCGAAGCCACCACGTGAGTGCGGCCGCTGAGCAGGCGCAGGAGACGCGCGGCCTCGGCGTGGTCGGCGGGTTTGCCGATGAACTGATGATCGAGCGCGACGAGGGTGTCGGCCGCGAGCACGACCTGGCCCG
>CAVUGD010000019.1:0-93474 GCA_963740715.1 uncultured Verrucomicrobiae bacterium
GCTGGCTGGGCATACGTCTCGGCGAGCTCCCGCGCCGCACAACTGAGGCGGGCCCGGACTTCGGAGGCGATCTCCCCGGCCGAATGGAGAGCGGCGAGGCAAATGTTTCCGTGGGCGAAAAAGCTGACCGGCGTCTTCGCGCAGTAGAGAGTGATCCCGTTGAGCGGCCCGAGAGTGGCCCCGACCATCTGGTCGTTGATCCGTTTCATGATCGAGGGCGCGAGAGCGCAGAGCGCCTCGGTCTGGTACTCGGCCGGGATATTCCCGGCCAGGCTGAGCCCGTCGGAGAAAACGACCGCGCAGGCGAGCACGCCCGGCAGTTTGCTGGCGTGGGCGACGATCGTTTTGGCGTCGAGCGTTTCGTCGGTATCGAAAACGACCTGGAGCGCGCTCCGGGCCGCCGGCGCCGCCGGCGCCGCGCGCTCGGCTAGCCTGGCGGCTCCGCGGATAGCGGCGTCTGTGCCGGCCGCAGCGGGCTCGGTTTCGCGCGAGGAATTTTGGTTGCCGGGATGGCGGCTGGTTCTGCGGCTGCAGCGAATCGCGGCCACCACTTCCTCCACGCTCGCGCTCGATGCCGTGCAGCGCCGGCTTCGCGATCGGGCCGGACGACACTTTCATCCGGGCCGCGTCTTCCGCGGCCTTGGTGCTGAAAGGCGTCTCGAAAGTTTCCGTGAGGACGATTTCCTCCTGGTCGCCCCGGAGCTGGAGGCTCTCGTGAGGCAAATTCTGCAGCACTTCCTGAAGTGGCAGGATGACCGGCTGCTCGGTTTCCTCGAGCTTGAACAGCGCCCGGTATTCTTCCGGCAACGCGGCCTGGAATTGCGCCGGCGAGACCGCGATCCGGCCTAACGACAACTGCGGCTCGACGATCGAATACGGGATCTCGATCGTGGCCGTCTCCGGCACCGTGTCGATCGGGCCGGATAACTGGAAAGGCGAAATGCCGCGCAGGACGATTGCGCAAGGGCAGACGGACGCGCGGTCCATCCGGCGAGAAGTCGACCGCGGCCGGTTTGGGCAGCGCCGTGGTGGCGGGCCGGCGGGCGGTTCGCGCAGATCGTTCGAAGGCGGGCTGACCTTGAACGGGATCCGCATCGGCGGGGCCGGCGCGAAGGGCGACGGTAAAGGGGTAGGAATGGACGGCCCACTTGAGGCTGGAACTCTCTCAGTGGCGGGCACGCCCATTCCGTTCGGTGAAATTTTGAGCGGCGCGGGAGCAGGAGCTGCCGCCGCGGCCGGTTTGACGTCGTTAGGCACGGGGAGCCGGATCGCACGAGTTGCCCTCGGCGCCTCCGGCGCGGCGGGCGCAGCGGCAACGAGGCGCGGGCGCGGTGCAGGCGCGGCCTCTGCGACAGGCGCAGGTTCCGCTGCCATCGCCGCCGGGGCGACGGGCGTCGGCGCCGGGATGGGCGCGGACGCTTTTCCAAAGCGCTTGCCGTCCTCCTCCGTCATTTTCAGGAAAGGCGTTTCGAGCTGCGGCACCGCTTCGTCGGCCACCTGGTCGGGGCGGACCTGGAAGGCGGTAAATTGCTCCAGCACTTTGCCGAAGGGCAGCACCACTTCGCGGGCGTCATCCGCCGCCACATCGGTCACGAAAAAGTCCGGCGCCTGTTGGAAAATGGACCGGAGCGAAACCGTCGGCCGACCGCTCGACATCCCGCGCTCGAGTTCGGAGGCCTTGAAAAGGACGCGCTTTTCCGGATCGACCGGGGTCGGTTGCAGAACGCCGGCCGGCATCTGCTCGACCAGGTCGGCCAGTTGCAGCGTGATCGTGCGTTCGCGCCACTGGACTGCCCGCATCCGGTTTCGCTGCGACCGCGATGGCGCCATTCCCGCCTAACGAAATCTTGCGCGGCCCGGTCGGGGCGGACGACGGATTGCTCACCGGCATCGACATCGGGAAACTGCCGAGCGGCGCTGCGCCGACGATGCGGTTGGCATTCGGCATGACCGTCTTGCCGAAACGTTCCGAGGCCGGCTTGGCTATCGGCGTGACCGGTTCCGGGGCGGTGGCGACGGCGACGCCGCCCTCGCTCTCGGAGCCTTTGTCCTTCTTGAAATTAAAGTATCGGAGAAACGGTAAGTTCATTCTAGTGATCCTCAGCAGTGACGCGCCAGACTTCTTCCAGCGTGGTGATGCCTTCCATGGCCTTGTCGATCCCGACCATGCGCAAAGTTTTCATGCCCTCGGCGATGGCCTGGTTCTTGATCACCGCGGCCGAGGCGCGCTTGATGATCAGACGCCGGATCGCTTCGCTCACCGGGAGCGCTTCGATGATCGCGGCCCGGCCGGAATAACCGCGGCCCTTGCAGCGATCGCAGCCGACGCCGTGATAGAAGACCGCGCCTTCCGCCGGCTCCATCGCGAGGCGTTCAAACATCTCCGGCTCGGGGACAAATTCTTCGCGGCAATTGCTGCAGACCCGCCGGATGAGTCGTTGCGCGCAGGCCATGATGACCGAGCTCGAGATCAGGAACGGCTCGATCCCCATGTCGTCGAGTCGCGCGATCGCGCCGGCGGCGTCGTTCGTGTGCAGCGTGCTTAAAACCTGGTGACCCGTGAGCGCGGCCTTGACCGCGATGTCGGCCGTTTCGTTGTCACGAATTTCGCCGACCATCACGATGTCCGGATCCTGCCGCAGAATCGAGCGCAGCGCGGAGGCGAAATCGAGACCGATATCGGGCCGGGCCGCGACCTGGTTCACGCCCATGAGCTCGTATTCGATCGGGTCTTCGACCGTCACGATGTTGTAGTTCGGGCTGTTCAGTTCCTGGAGGACGGAATAAAGCGTCGTCGTTTTACCGGAACCGTCGGGCCGGTGACGAGGATCATGCCGTGCGGCGCGTCGATCGCCTTGCGGAAACGGCGCACCGTTTCCTCGTCCATCCCCATGGTGTCGATGCTGCCGGCCAGGGCCGACTTATCGAGGATACGGATCACGACCTTCTCGCCGTGCGAGGTGGGCAGAATCGAGATACGCAGATCGACTTCTTTCCCCATCACCTTGATCCGGAAACGGCCGTCCTGCGGGACGCGGCGCTCCGCGATGTTGAGGCCGGCGAGAATTTTGATACGCGACGTGATCGCGAGCTGGAGGGCCTTGGGCGGCGACTCGGCGGCGATCAGTTCGCCGTCGATACGGTAACGGAGCCGGAGCGCTTTCTGGAACGGCTCGATGTGAATGTCGGAAGCTTTTTCCTTGATCGCCTGGGCCAGGATCAGGTTCACGATCTTGATCACAGGCGCGTCTTCGCTGTCGTTCGCGAGCCGGTCGAGATCGATGTCTTCGCGCTTGTTCTGCCTGCACCTCGACATCGTTGGCCGCTTCTTCCGCGACCTGCTTGAGCACCTCGCTCATGTTCGTGCTCGCGCCGTGCACGCCGCTGAGCGCTTCGCTCACCGCGCGCTCGGTCGCGATCATCGGCACGATCTCGAGCTGCACCCGGCGCTTCAGGTCGTCGACCGCGAGCACGTTGGTCGGGTCGGCCATGGCGACGAAGAGCTTGCTATCGAGACGCGCGATCGGGATGAGCTTGTGCGTCTTCGCCATGTCGCGCGGGACGAGATCGAGGATCTCCTCCGGCACCCGCACTTTCGAGAGATTGATCGGCGGCGTATTCAGGCAGCGGCCCATCGCTGAAGGCCATGTCCTGGTCGGTGACAAATTGCTTGTCGGTCAAAATCTTGAGCAGCCGGCCGCCCTGCTGCTTCTGGAGGTTGATCGCCTCGTCGAGCTGGTTAGGCAGGAGGAGCCCGTCCTCGATCAGGACATCTGCGATGCGTTCGCCGAAAGACTTGCTCCTCATTTCGACTCCAGCTTGTAGATTTCCTGCAGCGTCTTGATGATGACCGCCGGCTTCGCCAGATACCAGGTGACGGTGTAATCGAGCGACTGCTGCACCGCCTCGCGCGCTTCCGCGTCGAAGGGATTGCAGACCGCCACCATGATGGTGCGGCTGATCAGGTCGAACGGCACAAAGAGCCGGTTGATCGTCAGGTCGTCGGGTAACATCCGCACGACCTGCCGATCGATATCGTAATATTCCAGCGGGACGTAGGCGAACTTCGTCCGGTCGATCAAAGCCGAGAGGACCGCCTCCATTTTCTCGTTATTGCCATGGCAAAGGCGCTCCAGGAGCGAGCTGGCCAGCATCTGGCCGGTCATCGCCTTGTTCGCTGCCTTCACCGCCTCGAGCGCGGTGTTCACCTCGTCTTCCGGAAACATCTGTTGCAGGACCAAAAACTTCGCGAGCTGATCGTTCCCCTGCTCGGCATCGTGGAGTGCAGCGCGCTTGCGCACCTGGCCGGTGTTGCGTCCGCCCAACTAAAGTATCGGAAAAACGGTAACTTCATTCTAGTGATCCTCAGCAGTGACGCGCCAGACTTCTTCCAGCGTGGTGATGCCTTCCATGGCCTTGTCGATTCCGACCATGCGCAAAGTTTTCATGCCCTCGGCGATGGCCTGGTTCTTGATCACCGCGGCCGAGGCGCGCTTGATGATCAGACGCCGGATCGCTTCGCTCACCGGGAGCGCTTCGATGATCGCGGCCCGGCCGGAATAACCGCGGCCTTTGCAGCGATCGCAGCCGACGCCGTGATAGAAGACCGCGCCTTCCGCCGGCTCCATCGCGAGGCGTTCAAACATCTCCGGCTCGGGGACAAATTCTTCGCGGCAATTGCTGCAGACCCGCCGGATGAGTCGTTGCGCGCAGGCCATGATGACCGAGCTCGAGATCAGGAACGGCTCGATCCCCATGTCGTCGAGTCGCGCGATCGCGCCGGCGGCGTCGTTCGTGTGCAGCGTGCTTAAAACCTGGTGACCCGTGAGCGCGGCCTTGACCGCGATGTCGGCCGTTTCGTTATCACGAATTTCGCCGACCATCACGATGTCCGGATCCTGCCGCAGAATCGAGCGCAGCGCGGAGGCGAAATCGAGACCGATATCGGGCCGGGCCGCGACCTGGTTCACGCCCATGAGCTCGTATTCGATCGGGTCTTCGACCGTCACGATGTTGTAGTTCGGGCTGTTCAGTTCCTGCAGAACGGAATAAAGCGTCGTCGTTTTACCGGAACCCGTCGGGCCGGTGACGAGGATCATCCCGTGCGGCGCGTCGATCGCCTTGCGGAAACGGCGCACCGTTTCCTCGTCCATCCCCATGGTGTCGATGCTGCCGGCCAGGGCCGACTTATCGAGGATACGGATCACGACCTTCTCGCCGTGCGAGGTGGGCAGAATCGAGATACGCAGATCGACTTCTTTCCCCATCACCTTGATCCGGAAACGGCCGTCCTGCGGGACGCGGCGCTCCGCGATGTTGAGGCCGGCGAGAATTTTGATACGCGACGTGATCGCGAGCTGGAGGGCCTTGGGCGGCGACTCCGCCGCGATCAGTTCGCCGTCGATACGGTAACGGAGCCGGAGCGCTTTCTGGAACGGCTCGATGTGAATGTCGGAAGCTTTTTCCTTGATCGCCTGGGCCAGGATCAGGTTCACGATCTTGATCACAGGCGCGTCTTCGCTGTCGTTCGCGAGCCGGTCGAGATCGATGTCTTCGCGCTTGTTCTGCTGCACCTCGACATCGTTGGCCGCTTCTTCCGCGACCTGCTTGAGCACCTCGCTCATGTTCGTGCTCGCGCCGTGCACGCCGCTGAGCGCTTCGCTCACCGCGCGCTCGGTCGCGATCATCGGCACGATCTCGAGCTGCACCCGGCGCTTCAGGTCGTCGACCGCGAGCACGTTGGTCGGGTCGGCCATGGCGACGAAGAGCTTGCCACCGAGACGCGCGATCGGGATGAGCTTGTGCGTCTTCGCCATGTCGCGCGGGACGAGATCGAGGATCTCCTCCGGCACGCGCACCTTCGAGAGGTTGATCGGCGGCGTATTCAGGCACCGGCCCATGCTGAAGGCCATGTCCTGGTCGGTGACAAATTGCTTGTCGGTTAAAATCTTGAGCAGCCGGCCGCCCTGCTGCTTCTGCAGGTTGATCGCCTCGTCCAGCTGGTTGGGCAGGAGGAGGCCGTCCTCGATCAGGACATCTGCGATGCGTTCGCCGAAAGACTTGCTCCTCATTTCGACTCCAGCTTGTAGATTTCCTGCAGCGTCTTGATGATGACCGCCGGCTTGGCCAGATACCAGGTGACGGTGTAATCGAGCGACTGCTGCACCGCCTCGCGCGCTTCCGCGTCGAACGGATTGCAGACCGCCACCATGATGGTGCGGCTGATCAGGTCGAACGGCACAAAGAGCCGGTTGATCGTCAGGTCGTCGGGTAACATCCGCACGACCTGCCGATCGATATCGTAATATTCCAGCGGGACGTAGGCGAACTTCGTCCGATCGATCAAAGCCGAGAGGATCGTCTCCATCTTCTCGTTATTGCCATGGCAAAGACGATCCAGGAGCGAGCTGGCCAGCATCGGGCCGGTCATCGCCTGGTTCGCTGCCTTCACCGCCTCGAGCGCGGCGTTCACTTCATCTTCCGGAAACATTTGTTGCAGGACCAAAAACTTCGCCAGCTGATCGTTCCCCTGCTCGGCATCGTGGAGTGCAGCGCGCTTGCGCACCTTGCCGGTGTTGCGTCCGCCCACTTCGAGCAGCCCGCTATCGGCCGAGGGCGTAGCCGCGGTATAATCGGCGACGAGACCATTGTGGGCGCCGGCTTGCGCCTTGGTTTGGCCCGCCTGCTGGAGGCGGGACTCGATCTCGCCCAGCATGGCCACGATCTCCGGGGCGTCCGGTTGGGTCGCCAGGACGGCCTCGCATTCCTGCATCGCGAGAGAGAAAGAGCCGACCCCGAAATAAGCTTCCGCCAGGCGTCGAGACACCTTGAGCGCTTCCTCGGTCTTGCCGAGCTTGCGATAAGCGACCTTGAGGATCTCGAGCGATTGATAGTCGTCCTGTTGAGATTGAGTGATTACCTCAAACATCTCAATCGTCTGGAGGATCTGGCTGCGCTCCTCTTCGGATAGTGTGTGTTCCAGCACGAGAGCGTAAAAAGCTAGAACCATGCCCATGCCCTGCCGGAGTCCCATTTTTGCGAAAAACCGCGCGACAGGATGCCCCCGGGCCCGGACGAAAACGACCTCCGGAAGCCGGGAGGGCAACCGGGAAGTGACAAACGACAAGTGACTTGTGCACAAAGGAAAGCCTCCGCCAGGCGACGCGAGATGCGCATCGCCTCCTCGGGTTTACCGAGTTTTTGGTAGGCGACCTTGAGGATCTCGAGCGATTGATAGTCGTCTCTGTTGTGTTTGAGTAATGACCTCAAACATCTCAATCGTCTGGAGGATCTGGCTGCGCTCCTCTTCGGATAATGTGTGTTCCAGCACGAAGTGGCGTAAAGCTAGAACCATGCCCATGTGCGGGAGACGGGCAGGTTTTGTGCGATTGGGGCGGCGCCGGAGGGGAAAAAAGTCCCGGGCACGACGGGCGACGGCTCCCGGGGGGCGGGTGGCGCGGTCAACTGTAAATCAGAAATCCAAAAACCGGGAAAAAGCACCCTTTGCGTTGTGCGGGCCTTTCGGGGTATAACCGCGCCCTGAATTCGACCGCCGTGCCAAACCCGTCCACCAGCTCGGTCTCCCCGACTCCCCGCGCCGCGCTGATCCCGCGCCCGGCGCCAGGCGCCTTCACGCTGGTCGAGATGCTGGTGGTGATCGTGATCATCTCGATCTTGCTGGTGGCGGTGATCCCGGCGGTGAACTCGCTCTCGAAGTCGAGCGGCCGAAAGGGTGCCATCACAAATCTGCTGGGTGCGATCGAACAGGCGCGCTCGCGGCAATCAAAGACGGCCAGTCCACCTACTTGTATTCCCAACCTTCGCTGCGGCGACGCCGCAGGCGACGTCGAGCGATACAATCACAAATCGTACGCGATCTTTGAGGACGATCCGGCTAACGCTGCGGTCCCGAAGCAGATTTCACCTGTGGAAAACACTGCCCACCGGGGTGAGCGTTCGTTCTGGCTCACTAGCCGCCCTGCCAAACCCCGCCACGGCCGACCTGACGCCGCACGCTCACGCTCACCTTTCAACCCGATACGACGGCCACACCAGTTACCGCTGCATTAAATTCAATGCCGAAGGAGGAGTGGAGGCACCCAACACCGATGTTTCGTTGTCCGTCTTTGAAGGTTTCGTCAAGGCAGGAAGCGAAGTTCTAACCAAGAACCCGATCGTGATCGAATCCCTCACCATTTCCAGCCTCACGGGTCGGGCCCGGCACAACACATGAAACGTCGGAAATCTAGGCAAGGTTCGCCAGCCTTCAGCCTGGTCGAGGTGGTGATTGCGCTAGGTGTTGTGGCCTTTGCGATCGTCGCGATATTCGGTGCGCTGCCCGTCGGACTAAACGCCAGCCATTCTTCTCAGGACGACACCCGCTCCGGACAGATCGCGCAAGACGTGCTGACTTCGCTCGCCAGCCAGGCACAGACGAACTACCCGAACTGCGTGATCAAACAATCCGCCACACAGACGGCGTCGGATTTCACCTTACGCCGTTGAATCTTGATGGATCGACAGGAGCTACACTTTCGCCGCGGACAACGATGGACATCTCGCCGTTGCCCGACGCCACGAAAGCCTATCCTTACCAGGTCACCGTCTATGTTGCGAACACGCTCCGGTTGGTTTCGACGCCGGCTACGCCGCCCTCGTAACAGTCCGCGTCGCATGGAAGCCATTCGCGCAAAATTTCCGGGATTTCGTCCGGATCATCACCAAATACTGAAGGACATGAAGAGCCGCCCGCCATCGCAAGCCGCCTTCACCATCGTCGAATTGTTGGTCGCGGCTGCCATCACGGTGCTCATCGTTGTAATGTTGGGCTCCATGTTTGGGGCGCTGATCACCACGACTGGTCGCGCCAGCCATCGCATCGACGCTTTCCGGGATGCCCGCGCTGCCCTTCAACTGATCCGGCGAGACTTTGAGACCTTGGTAAAGGCTCAGCCTGCCGCTTACTTCTCCTCGATCCCGATGCCGGAATTGGCCCAGATGTCCGGCAACTCTGCGGTCTGATCAGCGCGAAAAATCAGCCCGCTGGCGGTGCCGTCGCCGGCGATCTCTGTGCAGTTCGTTACTATTCGTCGTGGGACGCAACGGCGCGCGTTTACACACTTCACCGTTACTTCAAAGACAGCGACCAGACACTTAAAGACATTCAAGGCAAACTTGATCGGCGGGGATTCTTGGCTACGTCCCACGGGGCAGAAGTCTCTACTACGACGGAGCGGAGCCGATGAAGCAATCGCAAGTTGCGCGTGGAATCTCCAGATAGTGGCCTACGACTAGCCAGCGGGAACATCATAAAATCCACAAATGATGTCTTCGGAAACCCAACGACGGCGCCTTACACCTGCGACCGAATGGCAGCCTAACAATCCCCTTCCGGCCTCGATCGAAATTTCCTTCAAGGCATTAGGAATTGACGCCGCGCGGACAGTGGTCGCCGCCACGGCAGGACGAGCGGACGCATACGAAGTATGGAAAGTGGTCGATAATGCCGCACCAGCGAGCGGCGACCAAACGCTCTACAATAATTTGATCAAGCCATACGTTTACGATTTTCGCACGCGAATCCGCCTGAAATGACGCCGAACCTACGCCCGCCAGAAGTCGACCCGACCGTCAGGGTTTCGCCTTGGTCATCACATTGATCATGGTTGCGCTGGCCGCCGTGATCGTCGTCGCTCTCCTTACGAACGCCACCTTGATCCGGACAACCTCGAAATCCGTCGCCGACCGCTATCAAGCCGAAATCGCAGTCAAGAACGGCCTGGAGGCGGCAAAAAAAGCATTGCTAGCATCGCCGACGGCGCAACCGCTGCCACCGCAGACGACACCGTTCTTAGTATTACGAGCCGACGGAACTTTAAGCGATAGCACGGAGACAAAGGACGCTTATTACTACATGGCCAAAGCCAGGGCAGGAACTGCTAATCTCGTCGACTGTTATCCGCTTTTCGCCGGAGGCACTGCTGCTCCTGTCACAATCAACCTTGCCGCGCAGCCCATAGTAAAACGCCGCCGGCCCCGCTGCGGCTTTTTCCAATCCTGCACAGGAGGTGAATGGCAGCACCACAAAGAAATACCCCCCTTTGTATTCTTTCCAGCAACCGGTCTTCACGCAGTGGCAGGAGTCTGCGCGACCCGAATGACACTGGATCGGGAGGCACTCACACGCTGCCCTATCAGCGCTATACCTATTGGGTAGAGGACCTATCCGGTTATCTCGACGCAGGGGTGGCCGGCAACTTGCTCGCCGCTGGCAAACATCAACGCGCGTCAGGAACAAATCCAAATGAGATCGCGCTATTTACCGTTTTTCAGCCAGATCAAGTGACCGACGCAGGTGACCTTTCGGCGAAAGCACTCTAGAAACCGCCCCACACTTTTCACCGTTCCAACCATGAAACAGTTTCGTCCCGGCTGCTGGCTCTGCTGCGAGCAGAAACAGCTCGCAGTTCGCTTTGGAACGGATGTTGGCGGCCAACAAAATCTTATCCCCGAGGGGCTACGGCTACACTAACGAAGGAACACCTAAAGCCAATTTCGGCCGCACTGGTCGCAGGCGAAGGACGTAAATTCCATATCGACTGCGATCACAACGACCTTGCCCTCGTTCGCAAGCCGAGCAGGGGGAAACACGTTCAGTTACACCAAGAATCTCGCAGCAAATATAATTGACTATACGACGGCTGCTCAGCGCCCCCACCACAGATTACGATCCCACAACCGGATCGGCCACCATACCGCGGCATCGGCGCGTTCCCTTTCCTGGTCGTCAGCCTTTGATCGCAACAATTGGGTGGCAACGGGAACTGCGCCCCCCTATCCAGTCACCATCCAAGTGAGCACCTACGTCCAACTCTGGAATCCCCATAACATCCCCGTCACGGCAGTCTGACTGTCCGCTACAACAACGTTGATACGATCACAGTGAACGGAACCAATTACAATTACACTCCTCCGCCCGATTACGTTGACCCAGCTTTCACGCTCCAGCCAAATAGTTACAAGGTAATTCTAATCCCCAAGCCCCCCTCTGGTCCCTACGTCCCGCAAAGCCATACAATTAATTGGGGCCCCCCTGCTCCCCAACGCCATATTCCCTTCCCAGGATCAGCAGTAATAAGCTCTACTTTGTTATGGAGCGGAAAGCTGGGATAAAACAAACGCTAATGTTTCGCGGCCGACCGCCACGGTCGGCATGAAATACAATGGAACTAATCCCAACTCCTCGGGGAACTGGGTGTGGCGAGGAAATGCCGCCCCCCCGATCTTCCCCAATCTCGGCGCCCCCGGTGATGCTCGGGCCTCGGTCTACCTGACCAAAATTTGGACGATCGCTAACTACGCCAACAGTTCCTCGTGGGGAGGCCGTCCCTGGTTAAAGACCACCAACATCGAGATGCAGCCCACGATTTGGCCCGATGGAGGCACATAATTCCATCAAAGGCTTCAACCCGACAGATTCTGTCACGCCCGATGTAGCTGCAGGAAATATCACGCCGTCAGCTGCGGACCTCAACATGTGGGTATCCCGTCTTTCAACCACGGGCTCCCTGACATCGCTCGGGGAGCTGGGAAATGTGTTCGATCCGGCACAGTGGAACTTTTTGATTCCGACCCTCAATGCAACAACCAACTTGCCCGATATCCCGACGACCGCGACGCCGACAGCACCTCGGGGGGCGGCTTCTCCCTCGCCATCGGACGGCCGGAATTCTCAAAGTTCGACGTCAACGGACAGCGGCCTGGCAGCTGCTGGACACCTTCGCGCTTGCACCGCGGACAACCACCAGCGGACTCGTCAATGTAAACACGGCGTCTTTCGAGGCGTTACGTGCTCTTGCCGTGGGCATTTTGCAGAGCCAGGATCCAGCGATTGTTCCGTCGGGCCTCGCTACTAATTTTTACCCGCCAAAAGCGACCGCTCGCACATCCTCGGAAGACACAACCAGAACAGCGGGCGCTCAAGCCAATTTGTTCGCCCAGGCTGTTATTAATTCCCGGCCTTTTCTTTCCTTGGGACAACTCCAAACAATCACAAATTCGGTAGGTCCGTTTTTTGCAAATCCAAAGCAATGGCAAGATCAAACTCAGCCTACGGAATGGAACGATCCGGCCGCGAAGAGCTGTTTTCGAAGATTCTTAACTTAACGACCGTTCGCAGCCGCAATTTCAGGGTTTTTGTTACCGGACAGTCGCTGGACAAAAACGGGACGGTTTTTCTCCACCACTTCAAAGGTGTTTCAACTTTTTCTAAGTCCGTCTCGGGATCCCACAACCGGAGCCATAAACTCCCAGACAGTTGAGGTAAGGTATGAAGCTGCTTTTAATCTGTTCGCTCTTTTATTTGTTTGCCTCTTCGCGAGCTCTGCTAGTTCACAGTCAACGCCTCTCGCTGGTTTCGTTTTCGTCAACGCGATTGGGACGCGGGAAAAGCTGATGTTTCAGCTAACGGCAAAAAGCTGACCAACAGCGGCCTCGAACTCGGGGATGGCGACTAGTGGGCTCGGGCTCGAAGTTGGAAACTATCAGGTTCTAATTTCGGCGGCCCGGATGCGAGCCGGCCACTGTGGCAGTCAAAAGTAGCTGAAGGTACGACTCCGATCGTAGTTGCATACCTCGAAAAGGTTACCGATCCCGTCACCAAGCGAGTCCGAATATCCTGCGAGCCTTTCAGCTCTCCAGCACAGGAACAAGAGAAGAAATATCTAATCACAGCGTATGTCTCTTGACTATTCCGGCAGCCGTGAAAGTCACCGGTGGCGGACGGACCGCAGACCGGTCCTTTGGTAAGCCGGTCGCTTTTAGAGCCAACACCGTAAAGGTTTCGGACGAGACAGGGCAGACGGAGGAGACAATTCCAGACATTAAGGGAAGTTTCTATTTGTTCGCTTTCAGAATGCCCGACAATAAATTGCGAAGCGTCCTCGTCGCAGCGAATCTATCGCTGGTGCGATGCGCCGCCGCCTGACCGCGGCGACAGCCATAAATGTTCCGTCGGACCGCGCTGAGCGCAGCCCCCGGCCACCGGATCGAATTCCGCGGAGAACAAATTTACGCCTGTCACGCTAGCAATGGTACGGGAACTTTTGCCTGCGAACGTTGGGCATGCCTGGGATACCTGACCAAATGTACCGCGATTCGCGACCACGGCCGGACGATTCACGCCATCGCCGAATCGCATATGCTTCTCGCGAAGTTTCATGTGTTTCTCCGGCGGATTCATGTGAATCGCCGCGCGTTGCATGCCTTCGCCGCGCGTTTCATGTGTTTCGGCGGAAGTTTCATGCAGATCGCCGGCGACTCATATGCTTCGCGGGAAGATCCGTATGAATCGTCGCGCGATTCATGTGAATCGCGGCGGGATTCGTGTGAAGGGGCGCGGGTTCCATGTCTTTCTCGCGACGGTTTAGATAAATCTTTTCGTTCCGCATATGCGATCCGCGGCGAAGCATATGCGATCCGCCGCAAAGGATGTGCGATCCGCGCCGATTCATATGCGGCGCGGGAAGTTTCATGTGCGACCCGGAAAGTTTCATGCGCTTCCCGCCGCGAAGCATGTGCGACGGCGCAAGATCCATATGCGTCGCGCGGCGATTCATATGCGACCGGGAAAGTTTCGTGTGCGATCCCGGACGATTCAGGTGCGGAACGCGCGGAAGCATATGAAGCGCGGACCGATCCAGGTGTTTCCCGGGCGGATTCAGGCAAATCGAAATTTTTTTTGGGGAAATGAAGATTTTTTGCCACGAAATGAAAATTTTCCCGAATTCCCCGGTATGAAAAACATCCTCAATCGCGGTTTCTCCGAGTTGTCTCCCGAAGGAACTGTCACGCCTGGTGCTGTTGATCATCTCGAACCTGACCGGAAACGCCGCCTTCCCAACGACCAATCCCACCCTTGCCGCGCTCAGCGCGCAACTGGGAGTGCTGCAAGACCGCCATGCTCATCGCCGACCCGGTGGCGCGCGAGACGGCGATCCTGGCGGCCGGCGCGACCTCGAGCAAATGCTCGACGACCTGGCCGACAACCTCGAAACGACCGTCAACCTCGACCCGGTGCCGCTCTCCACGACCGGCTTCCCGATGCGCAAGCCGACGCGTCCAATCCAGCGATCCGCCCGACATCCCGCAAAATCCCCGGCTCCGCCGCACCGGCATCGGCGGCGAGGCCCAATACATCACCGAAGCCTCGGATCGCTCGCGCGGCTACGAGGTGCAGACGGCGCCGAGCGTGGACGGCCCCTGGACGCCCTACGATGTTTTCAGCTCCACCCGCCACATGGTGTTGAAAGGCTTCGAGCGGGCGAAGGATCTGTGGGTGCGTTCGCGGGCCATCGGGCCGAACAATACCAAGAGCGGCTGGAGCAATCCGGTCTCGATCCTGATCGAGTAGGCCGGCGACAGCGACGGGAGTCCGGGCGCGCCATCCTGCGAAGGGTGGCGCGCCTTTTTTTGTAGCGTGCGCTGTCCCCAGCGCATCGGTTCCCCCCGGCTGCGACGTAACACAGGCGTCTCGCCTGTCTCGTCGAGCGGGCGTCCCGCCTGCTCACTCTGCGGGCGGGACGCCCGCACGACCGAACAGGCGGGACGCCTGTGTTACGCCTGCTCACTCTGCGGGCGGGACGCCCGCACGACCCGAACAGGCGGGACGCCTGTGTTACGCCGTTCCGCTGAGACAGCGGACGCTACAACGCGCAGGGATTTCCGCTGGAACCGCGGACGCTCCAACTTCATTTCCGGTGCAGGATCTGGCGCAGGTTTTCCCATTCCTCGTCCAGCCGGGCCGGGCCGACGAGCTGGCAGAGCACTTCCCGGAGCTGAGCGCGGAATTGTTCGCGCAGCCGTTTCGCATCGCTCCGCACGGTGGCCTCGGTGCGGCCGAGCTGGGCGGCGAGCGAGGCGTAAGGGCGCGGCACATCGCGCTCGGGCAGGAGGCTGGATTTGAGCAGCCGGAAAAGTTCGCCCCGCCCGCTCTCGACGTATTTTGTTTCCAGGAGCTGGAAGGCGCGCAGGACCAGTCCCAGCGCCCACTCGCGATCGGAGACGAGCTCGAACTGGGTCGAGGAGTTCTCGCAGACGAGGGCGCCGGGCTCGATCGCGGTGGGATCGTCGAGGCTGAGATGAAGCGCGCCGCCGCCTCTGCGCTGCGCGCGTTCGCGGTCACGCAGGTCGGCCAGGTAATGGTCGAGCGCGCCGACGAGGAAGTGGCGGAAGCGGCCTTTGGCCGGGTCGGCGGCGGCGGCGGCGTTGGTCTTGAGAAAGTGGAGCAGGAATCCCTGGGTGATGTCCCTGGCCTGGTCGCTCGGGTAGCCGCGCTTGCAGAGGATGAGGAAGATCGGCGCCCAGTAGTGGCGGCAGATTTCTTCCCGCGCGCGCTCCCATTGCGCCGCTTTCGCCCCCGGCGTGTGCCGGATGGCGCTCCATTCGGTCTTGACGAAGATGCCTTCTTTCTTCGGTCGTCCGGGGGTGTTCTCGGGGAGGGACATCAGAAAAGGACGGCCGGCCCCGCTCACGCGAGGCTGATTCAAAAAGCATAGCCGGCGGGAGCTTGCGCTCCCGCCGGCACCCGCAAACGCCCCGACTACAGGCCGGGGACCGCAAATGTGCCGGAGGGGAAACATTCACGAAAACTCCAGGGGCTCTATCTATTACTACGGAATCTGCCGGAGGAGATTCTCGAAAATCTTTCGCGCGGGCTGATTTTTCTGCGCGCGGCTGATTTTTTTTTGCGAGCTGCCCTCCGCCCTTGAAACACCGGACCCAGGTTGCACCAACCTGCCTTGTCAGGTTAGTCTCCAAATCAGTATGGTCGCCAACCGCGAAGAAATCCTCCTGCGATTGCGGGAAGCGAAGGCTCGTCTGCAGGCAGAGTTTCCCATCAGCCGCCTCGCGCTCTTCGGGTCCTACGCGCGCGACGCGGAGGTCCCGGGCGAGAGCGATATCGATATCCTGGTGGAGGTGGAGCCCTCCATCGGGCTCGCCTTCGTGGCCTTGGCCGAGCGCCTCGAACAAGTGCTGGGCCAGCGGGTCGATTTGGTCTCTAGACGGGCGATCAAGCCTTCGCTCTGGAAACGCATCGAGCCGGAATTGATCGATGCCAATCGGAGATCGTCGATTCGTAAATCGACGCTACGCGCTCGCCTCTCCGGCGGGTTGAGCGCTACAGTGGAGGGCTTGGATAGGGAGAAATTTCTTTCCGACGAAAAGACCATCGACGCCGTCGTTCGAAATCTCGAGATCATCGGCGAAGCAGTCCGCTGGCTCCCGGAGACATTCACCCGTCAGCACGACGCGATTCCATGGGGCCAGATCGCGGGCCTGCGCAATCGAATCGTCCACGATTATTTCGGACTGGATCTGGAGATCATCTGGGAAGTGCTGCAAACGTCGCTCCCGGAGTTCAAACGCCAGCTTCGATGCGATGGGCAATTCCTAACCCGCCCGAAAATTTGGCGCGAGGTTAATTCCGGCGGGCGGCCAGGATGGCACGCCCTACACCTTTTTTGGGATGGCTGTTTCCCGCGATTGGGACGACGGCGGCGGAGCGGACTTTGAAGCCATCTTCGAAAGCCTCTGTTCAACAGTGACTTACAACAGGCTCGCCACGCTGGCATCGCCGCTGCTAAGGTCAGCGAGTCCCGCTTTCCAACTAACAACAAACAACCAACAACTAATAACCGATCAGCATGATCACCCAATCCACCTTGCGCCTTGCGCTCCTTGTCTCGCTTCTTATTTCCACGAACGTCTGCCGGATGTCCGCCGCGGATCCATCGCCCTCGCCGGCCGCGAGCCCGGCCGGGGAGAAGGCTAAGGCGGCCGGGGTCAGCGCCCCCGGCTACAACTACGAGCCGGGCGATGTGGGCAAGGCCAAGAAGCCGCTCCACATTTTGATCCTGGGCGGGACTGGTTTTACCGGGCCGTTCCAGGTGAAATATGCGCTCGCCCGCGGGCACAAGGTGACGGTGTTCAATCGCGGCAAGTCGCACCCGGGCGAGGTGCCGGACGGGGTGGAGCAGCTGGTGGGCGATCGCAACGGCCAGCTCGACGCGCTCAAGGGCCGGAAGTGGGACGTGGCGATCGATAACCCGACCATGCTCCCGAAATGGGTCCACGACGCGGCCGAGATCCTGAAGGGGAATGTCGACCGGTATGTCTTCATCTCGACCATCTCGGTTTACGGCGACAACACCAAGCCGGGGATGGACGAGACCGCGCCGGTGGCGAAATACACGGGCAAGGACGCGATGGCGGAGACGCGCGAGACGGTGGTGGCGTCGGAGTTTGCCCTCTACGGCCCGCTCAAGGCGCTCTCGGAAGCGGAGGCGGAGAAATGGTTCCCGGGCAAGGCGCTCATCATCCGGCCGGGGTTGATCGTGGGGCCGCGGGACGAGTCGGACCGGTTCACTTATTGGCCGGTGCGGATCGATCGCGGGGGCGAAGTGCTGGCGCCGGGGGATCCGGCCGATCCGGTGCAGTTCATCGATGGTCGCGACCTGGCGGAATGGACGATCCGGATGGTCGAGCAGGGCGCGACGGGGATTTACAACGCGACCGGCCCGGCCAAGCCGCTGGGCGTGGGCGGCATGCTGGAGGGGATAAAGACCGCGCTCGGGTCGGACGCGACATTTACCTGGGTGCCGGCGGATTTCCTGGAAAAGCAGAAGGTGGCGCCGTGGACGGACATGCCGGTGTGGGTGCCGCCCGCGGGCGAGGAAGGCGGGCTCGGCGCGGTCAGCATAAAGAAAGCGCTGGCCAAGGGGCTGACCTTCCGGCCGCTGGCGGTGACGGCGCGCGACACGGTGGCGTGGTTCAAGGCGCAGCCGAAAGAGCGGCAGAAATTGAAGGCCGGGATCACGCCCGAGCGCGAGGCGGAAGTGCTCGCGGCGCGGAAGAGAATGTAGGGCGTGGGGAAGACGGGGAAGTAATCGTCCGCAGATTACGCAGATTTTCGCAGATTATTTTCGGATCCTCCCGGCTCTCCGATGCCGCTTCTGCGTCTGCGCAAATCTGCGTAATCTGCGGATCGCCATGTAGGGCGTGCCATCCTGGCCGCCTCCCTTTGCCGGGGCGCGCACGTCCCTTCCGAGGTAAGAGGAGGCGGCGGCCAGGATAGCCGCCCTACAGCTTCTTCCTTCCCTTCCCATCCGATCGCCGGTATAAAAGGTTGCTGCCCCGACGCTTTCGCGCCCGGGGATTCTTGAAAACTCAACCAAGGGAGGATCGTGCCATGAATGCACTCACTAAAATTATCCCGACGAGCTTGCTCCTCGTCACTCTGTCGTGGCTGACCGCGACCACGTCCCCCGCCCAGGGCCAATGCGAAGAGGTCAAGCTGACCGCTTCCGACGCGCAGGACGGCGACCATTTCGGCGACGTCGCGCTCTCTCGAAATCTCATCGCGGTCGGCGCGATCTGGGACGATGTCGCCGCAGGGTCGGTTTACCTTTACCGCCAGACCGGCGGCACCTGGACCGAGCAACAAAAGCTCGTCGCCTCCGATCGCGCGTCGGGCGACAGCTTCGGCAACGCGCTCGCGTTCTACCGCGACCGGCTCGTGATCGCCGCCCCCTTCGATGACGACCGCGGCAATAACTCCGGCTCGGTTTACGTCCTCACCCGCGACCCGCAGGCGCCGGGCGGTTTTGCGGAAGTGAAATTGACCGCTTCCGATGGCTTGGCCGAAGATCAGTTTGGAATCGATGTCGCGACCGAGGGCAAACGGATCGTGGTCGGCGCGCGCGGCGATGACGGGGCGGGATTCGCGGCCGGCTCGGCTTATGTTTTCCGGCTCGAGGAGGGCGGCTGGGTCGAGGAAGCGAAGTTGCTCTCGAGCGATATCAAGGCGTTCGACATCTTCGGTGTCTCGGTCGCGATGGGCGGCCGGCGGATCGCCGTCGGTGCGCTCGGGGCGCAAACCGACGGCGTGCGCGTCGGCGCGGTCTATGTCTTCCGGCGCGACGGCGGCACCTGGATCGAGGAAGCCAAGCTGGTGGCGGACGATCCGGACGATCTCGATTTTCTCGGTAGCGCGGTCGCGATCACGTCCGACGGCAGCCGCATCGTCGCGGGTGCGGTGGGCGACAATGAAAACGGCTTCGACGCGGGTGCGGCTTATGTCTTTCGCCGGGACGGGACCTCCTGGAGCCTGGAAGCGAAACTCGCAGGGAACGATACGACGGCGTTCGACCAGTTTGGATTCTCGGTCGCGGTGAGCGGCGAGGAATGCGCCATCGGCGCGCCCTACGATGAGGACCAGGGCGCGACGTATCTTTTCCGTTTCGACGGGGCGACCTGGAACGAGGTGGCAAAAATCGAGGCCTCCGATGAAACGGTGATCGATGAGTTTGGCTATTCCGTCGCGCTCGATCCGCGGCGTCTGGTTGTCGGGGCGCCGTTGCACGCGGAGGAGTTCGGGCCGGGCGCGGCTTACGTTTACAATCCCCAGACGTGCGAGACGGCGCCGGACTAGGCGCCGGGATCTGGCGGCAAGACCATCTGCGGAAATCTGCGTCCTCTGCGGACGACCAGATTCCGCGGATGGCGGCGGGGATGGCGGCCAGGATGGCGCGCCCTACACCTCCAGACTGTTGGTTTCAGCTTTAAGCGTTATGCTCAAAGCGCATGAGTCGGGCTGATTCATTTCTGCGCAGGGTGACAGGCCGGGTTTTCTCGACGTTTACTTCGGTCGAGCGCAGCGAACTGCCGACGGTCATTACCGCCTTCTTCCTCTTCTTTTGCGTCCTGGGCGGCTACTTCGCCGTGCGACCCGTGCGCGAAACGGTCGGCACGATTCTCGGTCGCGAGCGCGTGGCCAATCTCTGGCTGGCCACCTGGATCGTGTCGCTGGCGATCATCCCGCTTTACGGCGCGGTCGTCGCAAAAGTCAGGCGCAGCGTTTTCCTTCCGCTCATTTACGGCACCGTGGCGGTGTCGCTCGCACTGGTGGGCGCCGCCCTCCGCGCCCAACCCAAAAGCGTCGCTCTCTCGCAGTTCTTCTACGTTTACATCAGCGTGCTCAGCCTTTTTCTGGTCTCCGTTTTCTGGAGCTTTCTGGTTGAGCTTTTCGACTCCGGACAGGCGAAGCGATTGTTTCCGGTGATCGCGGCCGGCGGAACCGCCGGTGCCCTGATCGGACCGCTCTTTACCGATATTACCGCGCGGACGATCGGAAACGCCGGCATTCTCTTCGTCGGCGCGGCGCTCTTTGTTCTGGCAGTCGTGTTGCAGGCAATCCTGATCCGCCTCTGGAAGAGTGGGCCCGAACCGCGGCGAGACGGCGGCGCAGCGGATCCGAAATCGCGGGATCGCGCGCTGGGCGGAAATCCTTTTGCGGGAATTACCCTTGTCCTGCGTTCGCCCTACCTGCTCGGGATTGCTGCCTATGTCGTTCTGCTCGCGACCGCCAACACCTTTCTTTATTTCGAACAGTTGCGCCTGGTCGCGACGACATTCCCGGACCCGCAAATGCGCACGAGCGTCTTTGCGCGGATCGATTGGATTGTGCAAAGCCTCACCATCCTGGCGCAGCTCTTCATCACCGGCCGGGTCGCTTCGCGTCTGGGGCTGGTGGTTCTCCTGACGATTATTCCGGTGGCGATTGTCTTTGGTTTCCTGGCGCTGGCGGTCTGGAACAGCTTCGCCGTTCTTGCAATCGTCATCGTCCTGCGGCGCAGCGGCGAATACGCCTTTGTGCGACCCGGCCGGGAAATGCTCTGGACACCGATGGACAAGGAGACCAAGTACAAAGCGAAGAACTTCGTGGATGTGCCGGTCTATCGCGGGGCAGACGCGGCCGTCGCGCAACTGCAACGCGCGATCGAAGGCGCGGGACTGGGCGCGCAGACGGTGGCTTTACTTGGAGCCTTGGGCGCAATCCTTTGGGCGGCAAACGGCTGGTGGCTCGGGCGGCGCTATGACGCAGCCGCCCGGGAAGAGCAGGCCGGTGGATGACGGCCCTGCGCCCCTCCGGGTAGCGCACACGTCTCGTGTGCTGGCGACGGTGTCTCACCGTCGCGAACTTTTCCTCGGGCGATCTTTTTAGAAGCGCGGTCCTGCAGGAAAAAATTCGTCGCGCAAGAAAAGTTCGTCGCGGTGGAACACCGCGACCAGCACCCGGGACGGGTGCGCTACCCGGAGGAATTGCGGCCGGCACGGCCGCCGCTACATCTCGTCTTCGCTCAGGCGCCGGCCGGTTTTGGCGATGAAGACGTCTTCCAGGGTCGGCTTGGCCAGGGTGACGGCGTCGATCTCGCCCGGGAAGGTCTCGAGCAAACGGGTGATGAAGGCGGCGCCTTCCGGATGCTCGATCCGCACTTCGTCGTTCAGGACGCTGACTTCCACGCCTAACGACTCGACGATTCGCTCGGCCAGCGAAGTGGCGTCCTTCGTCCGCGCGCTGATGACGTCGCCGCCGATCCCGGCGCAGAGCGCCTCCGGCGTGTCGAGCGCGACGAGCCGGCCGCGGTCGAGGATCGCGACCCGGTCGCAGCGGGCCGCTTCTTCCATCAGGTGTGTCGTTAGGCAAACGGTCACGTTCTGCTGGTCGCGCAGACGGTAAAGCGTCTGCCAGAGATCGATCCGCGCCCCGGGATCGAGCCCGGTCGACGGCTCGTCGAGCAAGAGAAGCTCGGGGCGATGGAGCAGGCTCTTCGCAATCTCGACCCGGCGCTGCAACCCGCCGGAGAGGGTCTCGACCAGGTCGTGCGCCCGATCGCGCAGGTTGAACTCGATCAGGAGATGATCGATTCGCTCGCGCAGCGCGGCCCCGGAGAGGCCGTAGAGGTGGCCCTGGTGCGCGAGGTTTTCGCGGACGCGCAATTTCTTGTCGAGGCTCGGGGCCTGGAAGACGACGCCGATCCGGCTGCGCAAGGCGGCGGTGTCGCGCAGGAGATCGAACCCGAGGATGGAAGCGGAGCCGCTGCTCGGCCTAACGAGCGTGGAAAGAATGCGAAAGAGGGTGGTCTTGCCGCCGCCATTCGGGCCGAGGAGGCCGAAGATCTCGCGCGGCGCGACCTGGAGCGAGAGATGATCGAGCGCGACGCGATCGCCATAACGATGAGTGAGGTCGCTGGTCGTTAGGGCAGGCGCGGGCATGGAGGGGAACGATAGCGTGAAGTGCGCGCCGCGCACGCAGGGCGGTCTTTTTTCCGGGGAGCACACGCGACTCGCGTGTCC
Organism: uncultured Verrucomicrobiae bacterium; assembly: GCA_963740715.1. Classification (GTDB taxonomy): domain Bacteria; phylum Verrucomicrobiota; class Verrucomicrobiia; order Chthoniobacterales; family UBA10450; genus Palsa-1392. The sequence continues at coordinate 22,195 of CAVUGD010000019.1, forward strand.
CGGTCGGCGACTCGCCGACCGGTCTGTTCGCGCCTCGCCGGAATCGAGATGCTTCTTGGGAACCGCTCGACGTGCGTGCATTCGGCGAGTCGCCGAATGCGGCACGCGAGTCGCGTGCGCTCCCCGGAGATTGCGGCCGGCTCGGCCGCCGCTACACTGCGCGGCCAGCTACGAGAGGCGCGTCTTTGCTGCCGCGCGAGGTCGAACGGGCGCGGGTGCCGCCGCCCGAGGCCGGAGTCCTCTCTTTTTTGCGCGCCGCCCTTGGGATCTTTGCGCGCAGAAAGATCGCGCACTTTGGTGGAGGATTTCTTGCTCGTTGTTTTGGTGGGTTTCTTAGCCATAGGAGTTCCTTCGCTTGTTCCAACTAGAAAGCTCCTTGCCGCCGCCCGGGTCAATCATAAAGTCAGCGCCGCTTTACAGGCAGGAGGAGCGGTCGCAAGTTCGCCGATGCCAAACCTTGCCAGCTGGATTCGCCCCTCGGACGAGAAGTGGTTTCACCCGTTCCTGGCGCTGCGCCCGGAGGTCAAGGTCTGCAATGCGGCGCAGCACGCGGTGCAGCTGGCGGAAATGGACGCGCTCCTGCTCACGGGCGGGAACGACATCGCGCCGGAGTTTCTGCGCCAGCCGGTGCCGGATCCGTCGATCCTGGAAGAGGCCGATCTGCCGCGGGACAAATGGGAATTTGCGGCGGTGCAGAACGCGCTCGAGCGCGGGTTGCCGATCTTCGCCATCTGCAAGGGAATGCAGCTCGTGAACGTCGCGATGGGCGGCACCCTGCGGCTCGACATTCCCGGGCACAACCTGCCGGAGCAGAAAAACGAGGACGTGCAGACGCTGCGCAACGATGCCTCCGCCGCGCATCGTTTTGAGAAAGTGAACAGCTCGCATCACCAGGCGATCGACCGGCTGGCCGATGGTTGCGTGGTGGAGTCGTGGGCGGCGAAGGACGACGTGATCGAACAGTTTCGCCTAACGGATCGGCCCGTTCGGCGTCGCGGTGCAGTATCATCCCGAGCGCGGCACCATTTACGGCGCGCTCTTTGCCGATTTTTTAGACAGGATTAACGGGATTTAGAGGATTCAGAATTCGCCCTTCGTTCCTTCTCCCCCAATCCGGAAAATCCTGTTAATCCTGTCTGCTTTCCCATGTCCACACCGCAAAACACGATCGCGATCGTCTACGACTACGACCAGACGCTGAGCCCGAGCTACATGCAGGACGAAGTCGTTTTCCCGACTTTCGGGATCGATGGCAAAAGCTTCTGGCGGCGCTGTTCCGAGTTTGTGCGCGACCAGGGCTACGACAGCGAACTGGCCTACATGAAGGTGCTGCTCGACACGCTCGGGATGGATCGCCCGACTAATGACGAGCTCCGGTCGTTAGGCGCGAAACTCAATTTCTACAAGGGGCTCCCGGAAATGTTCGACGATTTCCGCGACGATCTGTTGAGCGCGGAGCAGCGCGAACACGGGATCAACGTCGAGCATTACATCATCTCCTCGGGGATGAAGGTGCTGATCGAGGGGAGCCGGCTGGCGCCTTATGTGCGGGCGATTTTCGGCTGCGAATTTGCCGAGGACGAGCAGGGCCGGATCACTTTTCCGAAGCGGGTCATCAGTCACACGCAGAAAACGCAGTTCCTATTTCGGATCAACAAGGGCCTGCTCGATATGTCGCAGGACGTGAACGATCACATGGAGGCGGCCATCCGGCCGATCCCTTTCCCGAACATGATCTACCTCGGCGACGGGCCGACCGATGTGCCGTGTTTCACCGTCATGCGCAAGAACGACGGGCACGCCATCGCGGTCTATAACCCGGACGATCCGGAGCGGGTCGGATTCAAGAAATGCTATCAGCTTTCCACGCATGCCGACCGGGTGCGGCACATCGCGCAGGCGGATTATCGGCGCGGGAGTCATCTGCGCATGCTGCTCGAGCAGATGGTGGATGAAATCGCCAGCCGGATGGTCGAGCAACGCCGCAGCGCGATCGAGACCGGCACGGTGCGCGCGCCGCGGCACTAGGCCCGCCGAAGTCGCGCAGAGCGCAAACCAAGAATTATCGTCCGCAGATTACGCAGATTTACGCAGATGGGGAGAACGCCAAATCTCTCCCCTCTTTAATCTGCGAAAATCTGCGTAATCTGCGGATCGTTATTCCCCGCGATAGACGCAGCGCGCGGTCGGCGTTTCGTGGATCACGATCTCGCACAGGCCCGGGCATTGCGGCGCGAGCTTTTCCCAAAACCACGCCGCCATGATTTCGATCGTCGGATTTTCCAGCCCGGCGATCTCATTCAAATAAGAGTGATCGAGCTGCGCGACGAGCGGTTTCATGGCCGCCCCGATCTGGGCGTGATCGTAAACCCAGCCGCTCTCCGGGTTCACTTCGCCTTCGACCGAGACTTCCACCTTGAAACTGTGCCCATGCATCTTGCGGCACTTGTGACCTTCCGGGGCGGAAGGAAGAGTCTGGGCAGCTTCGAAGGTAAAATCTTTTGTGAGGCGGGCACGCATCGCGGCGGAAAATCGCACTGGACCGGCCGCCTGTCATCCGCGCCCGGGATTGACGCCGCGCCAGCGACCCGATAACAGCTGGGCGCATGAAACGAATTGGCCTCCCGCTCCTCGGGCTGTTTCTCGCGCTCGGCGTTCATGCGCAGGACATCCCGACCCAGCTCAACGGCAAACTGGTCGCGTTGCGCGGAAAATCAGCGCTGCCCTTCGCCGCGCCCGATTTGCCGAAGGCGAAATACATCGCGCTTTATTTCTCGGCCGGCTGGTGCGGGCCGTGCCACCAGTTCACGCCCGACCTGGTGAAATTTTACAACGAGATGAAGCCGAGCCATCCCGAGTTTGAGATCGTCTTCATGAGCGAGGACCAGGGCGCGAGCGCGATGGAGAAATACATGAGCGAGATGTCGATGCCATGGCCGGCCATGCGCTACAGCGCGGTGAAAGGAAGCCGGCTGGCCAAGTTCGCCGGGCCCGGCATTCCCTGCCTCGTCTTGCTCAACGAAAAAGGCGAAGTCCTTTCCCACAGCTATGTCGGGCGGCAAGTATCTCGGGCCGCACAAGGTCATGGGCGACCTGAAGAAACTGCTGACCGGCGACGCGAGCGGCGTCGCGCATTCCGATGTTGCCGCTCCCGCACCGATCACAGCCGCGGCTACGACTGCTGCGACACCAGCCGGCAGCTCGATCAAATCGCCCAGCGGCACCAACTGGGACGAAGCCTTCAAGAAAAAGCCCTAACGCGATGTTGTAGACGCTTCGCTCTGCGAAGCGCGGGTCTGCGCGAGTCTTAGGGTTCCGATTGCGGCTATGAAAATTATTGTCGATGCTTTCCCCGCGTTTCGCAGAGCGAAACGTCTACACTCGGAAATTCGCGTTCGGACCGCGCTTGGTTAATTTCTGCTCCTCATCATGGGTCCTGTTAGCTCCGAAACGCATTTGACCCAAAGTGAAGGCAAACCGGGCGCGCCTTCCGCCAACCCGACCGTGCTCGCGATTCTCTTCGCGATCAGCTTTTCCCATCTCCTGAACGACACCATCCAATCGCTCATCCCGGCGATCTATCCGCTGCTCAAAACCAGCTTCCACCTCAGCTTTGTCCAGATCGGGTTCATCACCCTCGCCTTCCAGATGACGGCTTCGATCCTGCAGCCGTTCGTCGGCTTTTACACCGATCGCCAGCCGCGGCCGTATTCGCTCGCCTGCGGGATGGGCTTTACCCTCGGTGGGCTGGTGCTGCTTTCGCAAGCCAGCCACTACGCCATGGTGCTGGGCGCGGCCGCGCTCGTCGGCCTGGGCTCGTCGGTTTTTCATCCCGAATCGTCCCGCGTCGCGCGCCTCGCTTCCGGCGGCCGGCATGGTTTTGCGCAATCGGTTTTCCAGGTCGGCGGGAATACCGGCAGTTCGATAGGCCCGCTCGCCGCCGCCTTGATCGTAGTCCCGCGCGGCCAGGGCAGCGTCCTTTGGTTTGCCCTCGTCGCGCTCCTCGGGATCGCGATCCTGACCTGGGTCGGCGGCTGGTATCGGGCGCATCTGGTCGAAGCGAGGAGCCGCCCGGCGCCTCCCAGTGCCTCCTTCCGCAGCCTGCCCCGCGGCGTCTGGATGGCCCTCGCCGTCCTCGGCGTCCTCATCTTTTCGAAATATTTCTACCTCGCCTGCCTAACGAATTACTACACCTTCTACCTCATCCATCGCTTCCATCTCTCGGTCCAGGGCGCGCAATACCATTTGTTTCTTTTTCTCTTCGCCGTCGCGCTCGGGACCATCCTCGGCGGACCGGTCGGCGATCGTTACGGGCGCAAGCTCGTCATCTGGATTTCCATTCTCGGCGTCGCTCCCTTCACCCTCGCCCTGCCTTACGCCAATTTGTTCTGGACCGGCATCCTCGCCTTCATCATCGGAGTCATTCTGGCCTCGGCCTTTTCCGCCATCCTGGTTTACGCGCAGGAGCTGGTGCCTGGAAAAATCGGGCTCATCTCGGGGCTCTTTTTCGGCTGGGCCTTCGGCATGGCCGGCATCGGTTCGGCCGTGCTCGGAGCGCTGGCCGATCGGACCAGCATCGAGCACGTTTTTTACCTCTGCTCGTTTCTCCCGCTCATCGGGCTGCTCACCGTCTTCCTGCCGAATCTCCGGCGAGTGTAGCGGCGGCCGTGTCGGCCGCTTGGGATGGCGGCATCTGCCAGGCGAGAGAAACTGTCATAGCTGCGACGTTTTCCGCCTGCGGGCGACACGCCCGCCGCTACACTACACCCGATCGATCAAGACGACCTCGCCTTGATAGGGCCATTCTCTCGAATCTCTCACTAATCCGTGCCGCACGGGATTTTCGCGCACGTATTCCCACTTGCCCGCATAGCTTTCGTCGTTGCGCAGAAGGTGATCGAAGAATCCCGGCTGCCAGAGCGGTGTCTTAGAGGAGTGGCCTAACGATATTGAAAGCGCTCGCTTGAGCCCGCTAACCCAGGTTTCGAGGCGAAAATTCGCATCCCCTTGAACGAAGAGATGGACGTGATCAGGCATGATGACATAACGCCCGACCGCGACGTTGAACTCGTCGCGCGCGCGACGCGCATATTCTTCAAAAGCGTCGTGAGCACGATTCGAGAGATCGGGATCTTGCGTCGCGTTGCCGGGTGCAGAAAGTCACGAAGAAAACCGGAGCGTCGTAAGATTGAAAGATCCGCTCTAGCCTGGGAGGGCGCTTCTTGATCACGCGCGAGTGTAGCGGCGGCCGTGTCGGCCGCACAATCTTGCAATATCGGTCCCCGCGTTGGCGAAGAACGTCTATTGCAATGAGCGTTTGCCCCCAGCGGGCGACACGCCCGCCTCTACACCGGCCAGGTTGGCCGGGCTACACTCCGCGTTTGGTCGGGGTCCAGATGAACTTGTGCATCTGGAGCTGGAACCGGACCGGCAGGTTGTCGAGCAGGACCCACTCGACGATCTCCCGCGGATCGATCCGACCGAAGATGGGCGAGAACAAAACCGCGCGGCAGCGTTCCGCCAGGCGATGCTCGCGCAGCTGCGCGCGCGACCATTCGTAATCTTCCCGCGAGCCGATGACGAATTTCACTTCGTCGTTAGGCGTGAGGTGCTCGAGGTTGGAAGGCAAATTGCGCGCGACCTCGCCGCTCCCCGGGGTTTTCAAATCCATGATCCGATGGACCCGAGGATCGACGCCGGAGATGTCGTGCGCGCCGCTCGTTTCGAGGAGAATGGTGCGGTCTTCATCGGCCAGCATCGACATCAGCGGCAGGACGTTTTTTTGCAGGAGCGGCTCGCCGCCCGTGATCTCGACCAGCGGGCAATCGTATTTGAGAACTTCCTCCACGATTTCGCCTAACGACTTCTTTTTGCCGTCGTAGAAGGCGTACTCGGTGTCGCAGTAGGTGCAGCGCAGATCGCAGAAAGTCAGGCGCACGAAAACACAGGGCAGCCCGGCCCAGGTGCTCTCCCCCTGCACCGAGAAGTAGATCTCGTTGATCGTTAGTTTTTTTTCGCGGTCGGACATGCGGCTGCCAAATGTATCCGTTCTGCTCAAGCGGTCTATGACCGCCGTGTCGAGTTGTAGCCGGGGGCGGTGACCCCGGCCGGGAGTAGGCGCTATCGCCGGAAAACCGGGGTCACCGCCCCCGGCTACAATGCGGTCAGCGCCAGAGCCAGACCAGCCGGGCCGCGAAGGCGAGCATGACGACGCGCGCTGACCACCTGCGTTCCAATTTGCCAGGCCGGCCGGGCAAAAATCCGCGCGCCCAGTTTCAAGGCGGTACAAAGGACAATCGTCCAGGCGATCGCGCCCGAGACCACCGACGCCGCGAGCAGAAGCGAGCTGAGAAAAGTCGAGTGCCCCTGGGCCGCCCCCTGGCCGCCGACGACCGCGAACCAGAAACCGATGTTCCACGGGCTCGTCAGGGCAAGGATCAGCCCAAGAAAATAGCCGCGCGCGTTGCCGCGCCGGAGCGGAGCAACCGCGGTTGGATTCGAGTGCGCCTGCCAGGCTCGCCAGGCGCCGCGCGCAAAATTGAAGGCGAGGAAAAGCAGGAGACCGAAGCTGATTACCCCGAGCGCGAGATGCAGCCGCGGCGAGGCCAGGAGCGCGCCCGCACCCGCCGCCACGCCCAGCGCCCAGATGAAATCACCGGTGCAAGCCCCGAGCCCCAGTTGCCAGGCCGGCCAGAATCCCCCGCCCTGCGCGCGCGGCAGAAGAACGCGCCGGATCATCTCGGCGTTGATCGGCCCCGGCGGCCAGGCGACCGACCAACCGAGGACCAAACCATTGACGATTGTTGCGCCCGACAACCCGCTCATCGCCAACTCACAACCCGCACTGCGTCTTCAATTCGGCGTAGGTCGACCGCACGCGAAGCAGGCTGGCGAGATAGCGATCGATCCGCGGCGCGGCCTCGATCCGGGTGAGATTGGCCGGCGCGTAGAGTCGCGAGAAAACCGCGCGCACGATCTTCGTCCGCGGCACGCTCCGTTCGCCGTAGCCAAACGGGATGTTGCTCGACCAGTAACGCACATAATCGAGCCCGGCCTTCTTCTCCATCCCGAGATAAATGACCGAGTGCCCGTGCTCTTCGCGGCCGACTTCCGGCGACCAGAAGATCTTCATGAAATCCCCCGGCTGCGCCTCGGCGAAATCATCGAAGTTGCGCCCGATCCCGAGCTCGTGGAAAAGCCGCGCGGTCCCCGGACCGTTTGCGTTCCAGCGCCCCCAGATCCCCTCGCCGTCGTGCTGCCCGCGAATCATGAGCGCATCGAGCGTTTCGTAATTCAAATCGAGATCCCCGCGCTCGCGCAGGGCCTCGATCGTTTTCATGAACACGAGATAGGTCGCGCCCGAGCAATAACTGGGAGAGGCGCCATCCGGCAGGACGAAAAATTTCCCCGACTCAAAGTGCGCGGCGGACTGGAGCCGGATGGTGGCGGTGCGGGAAACGGAATATTTGCCGCCGACCGGCATCCCTTTGATTTGCTCGAGGATGACTTCATTGAGCGGACTGGACGCGAGCTGGGCGCGCGATTCGTTAGGCAAAAGGACCAGAGCCAGAATCGCGATGAGGAAAAAACGCACGTCAGATCAATAGGGGAAATTCGGAGGGGAGCAAGATGCGGCGGAGAGTTGGCTTTCGCGCAAGAGTATGTTAACCAGCCATCACATGCTGCGTTTCACGAAAATGAACGGGGCGGGCAACGATTTCGTCCTGCTCGATAACCGGATGGGCGATCTCGAGCTGACCCGCGAACAAATCGCGCGCGTCTGCGATCGACATCGCGGGGTCGGAGCGGACGGAATCCTTCTCCTCGAACGTCCCGCGAACAGCGCCGATTTCCGCATGCGCTACTACAATGCCGACGGCGGCGAAGCGGAAATGTGCGGCAACGGCGCCCGCTGTTTCGCGCGTTACGCGGACCGGACGGCGGGGCCGCTTCAGCAACTGACTTTCGAAACCCCCGCCGGCGTCATTGGCGCGCAACTGGTCGGCGAACTGGTCACGCTCCAAATGAGCGAGCCTAACGATCTCCGGCGCGGGCTCGAACTTGGAATCGCGGGGGAAAAAATCCACGCCGATTACGTCGACAGCGGCGTTCCGCATGTGGTTGTTCCGGTCGCGAAAATTGACGAGATCGACGTGCGAACGGTCGGCGCGGCTCTCCGGCATCATCCGGATTTTGCGCCCCGCGGCGCCAACGCCAATTTCAGCGAGAAGCGCGGCCCGCATCACATCGCGATTCGCACCTACGAGCGGGGTGTGGAAGACGAAACGCTGGCCTGCGGCACGGGCGTGGTGGCGAGCGCGATCCTGTTCGCGGCGAACGAAAACGTCTCCGGCCCGATCGACGTCCTGGTCCGCGGCGGCGACACCTTGAGCGTCGATTTCACCCGCCAGGGCGATCGCTTCACAAAGGTGACCCTGACCGGCCCGGCCGATTTTGTTTTCGACGGCACGATCGAACTCTGATTGCCTAACGACCATGTTCCGCGGCACCTACACAGCGCTGGTTACGCCCTTCAAAAACGACGAAGATCGACCTCGAGGCGTTTGAGCGACTGATCGAAGACCAGATCGCCGCCGGCATCACCGGCCTCGTCCCGGTCGGGACGACGGGCGAATCGCCCACCCTGAGTTGCGGCGAACGCCACCACGTGATCGAGCGGGCGGTGAAAGTGGCGCGCGGCCGTTGCCAGGTGATCGCCGGGACCGGTTCGAATTCGACCCGCGACGCCATCGCCCACACCAAGGCGGCGGAGGAAATCGGGCGTGGACGGCGCGCTCCTCGTCGCTCCCTATTACAACAAGCCGAGCCAGGAAGGACTCTTCCAACACTTCGCCGCGATCGCCCGCGAAACGTCGCTCAAGCTCGTGCTCTACAACATCCCCGGGAGATGCGGGGTCGATATCGCGGCCGACACGGTCGTTAGGCTGGCGGAGAGTTGTCCCAACATTGTCTCGATCAAGGAAGCGAGCGGGAGCGTCGACCGGGTGAGCGAGTTGGCACTGCGTTTACCTAACGAATTCACGATCCTAAGCGGCGATGATTCCCTCACTCTGCCCTTCCTCGCGGTCGGCGCGGTCGGCGTGGTCAGTGTCGTTTCCAATCTTTTCCCGGCCGAGGTCGCCCGCCTCGTCACGCTCTTCCTCGAGGGCAAAGCCGAGGAAGCGCGCCAGCTGCACCAGAAATTCTTCCCGCTCTTCAAGGATGCCTTCATCGAACCGAACCCGGTCCCGGCGAAGACCGCGCTGGCCTGGCGCGGAACGATGGCGGCCGATTGCCGACTGCCGCTCGTCCCGATGAGCAAGGCGAACGAAGAGCGCCTGCGCCAGACTCTGGCGCGCCTGGAATCGTGAGCGCCGCGACTCGCGTTCTGCTCGTGGGCGCCGGCGGGCGGATGGGAAAAGCCGTCGCGGCCGCGGCCGCGAAAGATTCTCGCCTAACGATCGCTGGAATTGGACGCGGCGAAGCGCTCGAGCCGGCATTGGATAATTGCGAGGTCGTGATCGACTTCAGCCTCGCGGAAGCGACGGAGGCCGTTTGCCGGGCTTGCGCCGCGAAAGGCAAGCCGCTCGTGCTCGGCACTACCGGCCACAGCGCGGCCCAGAAATCCTTGATCGCATCGGCCGCGGAGAAGATTCCGCTCGTTTACGCGGCGAATTTCAGCGTCGGAGTCAATGCGCTTTTCGCCCTCACCCGGCGCGCCGCGGAGTTGTTAGGCAAGGAATTCGATGTCGAGGTGGTCGAGCTGCATCACCGAACGAAAAAGGATGCACCGAGCGGGACGGCGAAGCGGCTGCTCGAAATCCTGCAGGAGCAGCACGGCGGCGGCGAAATCCCCGCTCACTCCGTTCGCGCGGGCGACATCGTCGGCGAGCACACCGTCCTTTTTGCCGGACCGGGCGAGCGCCTCGAGCTGACCCATCGCGCCGCGAGTCGCGAAACATTTGCGGTCGGCGCCCTGCGCGCCGCGCGCTGGGTGATCGGCCAACCAGCCGGCCTTTACAGCATGGAAAATGTCCTCGGATTGTAGCGGCCAAATTCCGGGAGCACGGGCTGCCAGCCCGTCCGCGTTTGGCTGCCAGCCAAATGCGTTTGCGCGCAGCGCAACCCGAGACGGTATCGCCGCAGAGAATACGCCCGGCAGACTTGCGATCATGAGGCCAATCTACGCTCGACCCAGTAACCTGGTCAGTGCCCTCCACTCCGCGCGCCTTGGAGGCAGACTGCCTCCAAGGACGGGCTGACAGCCCGTGCTCCCCGGAGGAGCCGCGGGCGGTGGATAGCAAAATGAGAGCGGGCATCGCGCTCGGCGCCAACCTCGGGGAGCGGCTGCTTCAGCCTAACGAATGCGCGCGATCGCATTTTTGCCCTGGCCGGCGCGGCACCGCCCTTTCTTTCCTCCGCCCTCTACGAAACCGAACCGGTCGGCTGCGAACCGGGCGCGGAGAAATTTCTCAACGCGGTGGTCGAGATCGGCTACGGCGGTTCCTCTCTCCAACTGCTGGAGGAACTCCGGAAAATCGAAGACGCGCTCGGCCGTCCCCCGGACCACGAACGCAACCGCTCGCGCACGATCGATCTCGATCTCCTTTATCACGACGGGCTGTACGGTTGATGAACCGGGACTGCAACTCCCGCATCCGCGGCTGCACCTGCGCGGCTTTGTCCTCCATCCGCTGGCCGAAATCCGGCCCGATCTCGTCCTGCCCGGCCAGGCCAAAACCATCGGCGAATTGAGCGCGGATTTGCCGCCTTCACCTTCGGTGGTGCGTTCCGCCCGGCAATGGTAGTGTCGCGGACGATGGACGATTTCCGCGCCCGCAAAAGCCGTGGCGAACGCATCACGGCGCTGACCGCTTACGATTACCCGACAGCCCGTCTGCTCGACGAAAGCGGGATCGACATCATCCTGGTCGGCGACTCGTTAGGCATGGTCGTCCTCGGTTACGAGGACACGACCCAGGTCACGTTCGAGGAAATGCTGCATCACACCCGGGCGGCGGCGCGCGGGGTGAAGCGAGCGCTGCTCGTGGCCGATCTTTCCATCGGCACCTACAACACGCCGGAAGAGGCGGTCGCGAACGCGCGCCGCCTGGTCGAGGCCGGCGCGCAAGCGGTCAAGCTGGAAGGCGGCGTCAGCCACGTCCCGCAGATCGAGGCGATCGTTAGGGAAAATATTCCGCTGATGGCGCACATCGGCATGTTGCCTCAAAGCGTGCGCCTGGAGGGCGGCTACAAGGTGAAAGGCCGCGGGGCAGAGGCGGCGGAGCGTCTGATCGAAGACGCGCGCGCGGTCGAAGCGGCGGGCGCTTTCTCCGTCGTGCTCGAGATCGTCGCGGCCGAGGCGGCCCGGCAGATCACCGAGGCGATCAGCATCCCGACGATCGGGATCGGCTCGGGCGAACATTGCGACGGCCAGATTCTGGTGACGCATGACCTGATCGGTTTGTATCCCTGGTTCACGCCGAAATTTGTCTCGCCCGAGGTGCACGTGGCGGAGGAAATCCGGCGCGCCGCGCGCATTTTCACCGATCGGACGCGCGGGAATATTCGGTAGTTGTAGCCGGGATCGGCGATCCCGGCTCTCGCGCCGCGACCGTGTAGGCTCCCGGGATCACCGATCCCGGCTACAACGGCAAAGTTTGACAAACATTTTCGCGAGTCGTTTGTCTAACTCGCCATGAACGCCGTCACCGCACGCACGTCCGAGCCCCTCCCCGTCTGGTCGGGCCGGAGCAAACAGCGCAACTGGCTCCTGGTCGGCCTCATTCTTTCCCTCGCGCTCCACGGGCTGCTCTGCTTTTTCTTTTACCGGACCGGTTTCCAGGCCTCGGTCCCGCTCGGAGTCGGGAAACGCCAGCCGCCGGCCTTCAAGGTGACGAGCGTCGATGCCACCGCCAAGCCGCTCGACCAGGCCGCGGCCAGCTCGGCGACGGAAGCGGCCAAGCCGAATCCGGACAAAACGGATGTGCAGCTGCCGGATGACCAGAAATCTTTCGACAAGCTCCTGCAGGAAGTGCATTCGACCGCGGCGATGCCGGACGACACGCGCGATGTCTTGCCCGACAAACCGCAGGTCGAGCAGGCGAACCTGAATTCGGTCATCAACGAGATCGAGCGAACGACGGCGCAGTCGCTCGACCAGGCGCCGAATGCCAAGCGCGAACAGTCGCTGCTCAACAACGTGCCGGATTCCGGCCGCCCGCAGCCGGCGATGACCGGGACGGAGCTGGCGACGAGCACGACGATCAAGCGGCCGAATAATTTCACCGCCATCCCGGGCGACAGCGCCGGGCCGCGGACCGACCGCTCGCCGGGTTTCAGCGATCTCGAGTCGCTCCTTTCGCAGAAAGGACCGCTCGGGGCGGGGACGAAATTCAAGATGCCTAACAATCAGCTTTTCGCCTACGACAGCGCGGACCTGGGCGGGGGCGCGGTCGCGCAACTGCAGAAGGTCGCGACCCTGATCAAGCGGAACCCGAACGCGACCTTTACGCTCGAGGGTTACACCGATTCGTATGGGTCGCCGGAATACAATCTCGACCTGAGCCGGCGCCGGGCGGAGAGCGTGAAAGGGTATCTGGTCGGGGTGCTGGGGATCGATCCGGCGCAGATCGAGACGCGTGGTTACGGGAAGGCGAACCTGCTTACTTCACCGGATGCGTCGATCGAGGAGCAGGAAATCAATCGGCGGGTGGTCGTGGTGGTGCACTAGCGGACGTCGTTAGGCCCGCCAAATTCCTGTCATCCCGAGTCGCGCAGACGGCGAGGGACCTCCCAACTGCAATACACGCGTTCTGATTGGCGGATGCGCCTATTGCAGTTGCGAGGTCCCTCGCCGCGCTTCGCCGGGCTCGGGATGACAATTCGGGGCGGCGTTACCAATTCTTGACCCAGCCGGCTTTGCCACTATCGACGGTCGAGCCCGAAGTGCTCCAAAGATCGAAGGTCGGATTATAACCTGTCGCGCCACCAGCCTGGCCAGCAGTCGAGTATCCGTAGCTGTTGCCAAACGGATCTTTAATGTAAGTGACTGTTTGGGCTGTATCCGCAGGAGCGAGTTGATTCGGCTTGAAACTCATATAGGACGTAGCTTCAGCGCTACGGTTGCCGTCATTATCGGCGTCGCCACTAAGCGCTCGATAGAGCGTTAAGCTGGCAGCCGTGATAGACTGCCAGGATCTGAGTTCGTTTTGGCATCGACAGAAATATCCACCGGATAAATCCCATTATCCGCCTTGTAATTCTCCAGCGCGGCCGACATGGCGGCGATCTCGGCTTCGGCGCGGGAGCGGGCGCCTTTGTTATGCACGTAGCTGCTCGTGGCCAGGATCAGCCCCGCGAGGACGAGGATGATCGACATCACCACCAACAACTCGACCACGGTGAAGCCCAGTGTAGAGGCGGGCGTGTCGCCCGCTTTCCAAGACGGCTTGCGGCCGACACGGCCGCCGCTACAGCCTGCGGCGAATTTGCGGTGCGCTATTCGCATTCGTTAGGTCTGCGCCTGCAGGCCGCCGATGATGCTGATCAACGGCATGAACAACGCGATCACGATCGTGCCCACGATGACCGCGAGCATGACGATCATGATCGGCTCCAGCATCGAGGTCAGGCCCGCGACCGAGTTGTCGACTTCGTCGTCGTAGACTTCCGCGATCTTGAGCAGCATCTCGGGCAATTGACCGGTCTCCTCGCCGACGTCGACCATGCTGATGACCATGGGCGGAAAGGCCCCGCTCGCTTCCAGCGGCTGGACGATCGATTCGCCTTCCTTGACCGAGTCGTGCACCTGCGAAATGGCGTTGGCGATGACGGTGTTGCCGGCGGTTTCGCGGGTAATGTTAAGCGCCTGCAAAATCGGGACGCCGCTGGTGACAAGCGTGCCTAACGTTCGCGCGAAACGCGAGATCGAGCTCTTCCGCGTCAGGTCGCCGAAGAGCGGCGCGCGCAAAGCGAGCCGATCGATCACGGCGCGCCCGCCCGGGGTTTTGGCGACCGCCTTGTAACCGAAGATCATGCCCACGAGTCCGCCGATCAGGAGGAGCCAATGATTTTGCATGAAACCGCTGATCCCGATGACGAACTGGGTGATGGCGGGCAGCGGTTTGTCGCCGAGCATGTCGTGGAAGATCGACTCGAACTTCGGCACGATGAAGACCATGAGGAAGGCCATGATGACCATGGCGAGGGAAAGCACGATGACCGGATAGATCATCGCCGACTTGACCTTGTTTTTGACCTTCTGCGCCTTTTCCTGGAACTCCGCGAGACGGCTGAGGACGAGTTCGAGAACACCGCCGAGCTCGCCGGCTTTCACCATGTTGACGAAGAGCTTGTTAAAGATTCTCGGATGCTGCGCCAGGCTCTCGGAGAAAGTGCTGCCGCCCTGCACGGAATCGGCCAGCTGGTTGATCGTGTCCTTGAGCAGAACGTCGCGCTCCTGTTTGGCGAGGACGTTGAGCCCGCGGAGGAGCGGCAGGCCAGCGTCGATCAGAGTCGCGAGCTGGCGGGTGAAGACCATCAGAATCTTGGCTTTGACAGTCTTCTTGGCGAAAAGAACGATGCCTTTTTTTGACTTCGTCGCGCCTGAAGCGGCGACGGCGGTCTTGGCGCCGCGGAGCGCTTTCTTTTCCGCCACTCCGCCCCGGCCTTCCTCGAAAACATTGGTCGGAAAATAACCGGCCTGGCGCAGTTGGCCGATGGCTTCGTTGGTCGAAGAGGCTTCGACCAGGCCGGTGGACTCCTGGCCACGTGAATCGAGCGCTGTGTAAGTGAATCGCGGCATAAGAAGAATGAGCGAGCGCGAGAATAGAGGAGAGAAAAAGCGCTGTCGAGCCTTTGTGCGCGGCTGCCGCTTCCGGGGAGCACGGGCTGTTAGCCCGTCGTTGGAGGCAGTCTGCCTCCAACCGAGGAGACGACACCGGCTGGAATTATTTGCCGCGTCTCCGCACACCTCGTGCCGATTGGTTGCGCCGTGCGCAAACGCGGTTGGCTAACAGCCAACCGCGAAACGGGCTGACAGCCCGTGCTCCCCGGAAAAGGAACCGCGCTGCGATGGGTCATGTGTACTTCAACACTTCCTCGATCGTCGTGTCGCCCTCGAAAATGCTGCGAATGCCGTCCTGCCGCAGGGTGACCATCCCGAGCTCGACCGCCTTCTGTTTCAAAACCACCGACGGGGCGCGCTCGTTGATCAGGATGCGAATCGGATCGGTGATTTGCATCAGCTCGTAGATGCCTTTGCGGCCCTTGTAGCCGGTGCGATTGCATTTGTCGCAGCCACGGCCGTAATAAAAACGGCGGTCGCCGATTTCGTGCGGGGAAAGATTGAGCTGGGCGAGGAGCGACTCGTTAGGCTGGTAATCGGTCTTGCAATCGGGACAGATGCTGCGGATGAGGCGCTGGCCGAGCACGGCATCGAGGGTGGAGGAGATGAGGAAGGGCTCGACCCCCATGTCGATGAGACGGGCGATCGCGCCCGGGGCGTCGTTCGTGTGCAGGGTGGTGAAAACGAGGTGCCCGGTGAGGGAGGCCTGGATCGCGATCTGCGCGGTCTCGAGGTCGCGTGTTTCCCCGACCATGATGCGATCGGGATCCTGGCGCAGAAAAGCGCGCAGGACGCGGGCGAAATTGAGCCCGATGGCTTCGTTCACCGGCACCTGCATGACGCCTTCGAGGTCGTACTCGACCGGCTCTTCCGCGGTCAGGAGCTTGGAGTCGATCGTGTTGATCTTGCGCAGGCAGGAATAAAGCGTGGTTGTTTTTCCCGAACCGGTCGGCCCGGTGACGATGAAGATTCCGTTAGGCCGATTGATCACCTCGAGGATGTATTCCAGGATGTAATCGGGCATCCCGAGCGCCTCGAGATCGAGATTGACGGTCGAGCGATCGAGCACGCGCAAGACGACGCTCTCGCCGAATTGCGTCGGCAAAGTGGAAACGCGGAGATCGACCGCGCGGCCCGCGATGTTTTTCTGGATCCGGCCGTCCTGCGGGAGGCGGCGCTCGGCGATGTTCATGTTCGCCATCACCTTGACCCGCGAAATGACCGGGAGCGCGAGATGGCGCGGCGGCGGGGCCATTTCGTAAAGCGCGCCGTCGACCCGGTAACGAACTTTGAACTCGGCCTCGAACGGCTCGAAATGGATGTCGCTCGCCCGGTCCTGGATCGCCTGGTAGAGGATGAGGTCGACAAACCGAATGATCGGGGTGGCGCTGGCCTCGGCTTCGATGTTGGACCCGATCGATTTGTCGCCATCGAGGGTCATGAGCTCGCCGGCTTCGCCGAGCTGCTTGAGGATGTCCTCCATGCTGGAGGTGTCTTCGCCGTAGTGTTTGCGGAGCCGCTCTTCGATCTCGAGGCTCGGCGCGAGGACGACCTCGATGTCGCGCCCGAGTGCGAAACGCAGGTCTTCGATCGTCTGGGTATCGAGCGGATCGACGAGCGCGACTCTAATCGAGTTGTCCTGCTCTCCGATGGGCAGCGCCCGATGCAACCGAGCCAGACCGGCCGGGATGAGGCGCAAAATTTGCGGTGAAAACTCGATCGCCTCGAGATCGACCACCTCGGTCCCGAGAGCGTCGGCGATCGCGAGATAAAACTGGTGTTCGTCGACGATGCCGTGGTCGACCAGCGCCTGCTCGATCGCCTTGCCGTTCTGCGTCGTCTCGAGCAGAACGTCGTCGGCCTGCTCCCGGTCCATCAGGCCCTGGTCGATGAAGAAGTCGGCGATGCGTTCGTTATTCATTCGTTAGGCAAACTTTTTTAATTCGCGTCTCCGATCGTGATCGAGATCACTTCCTCGGCCAGGTCATGCCGGCGAGGACCTTGCGCACGCCATCTTCGCGCAGGGTGCGCATGCCGAGTTCGCGCGCGCGCTGGCGCAGAGCCATGGTCGAGGTGCGGTTGTTCACCATGTGGCGCACTTCGTCGTCGATCTCGAAGAGCTCGAAAATGCCCATCCGCCCCTTGTAGCCGGTCTGCCGGCAACGCTCGCAACCGACCGGGCGCATGACGTTGGCCTCGCCCAGTTGCGACGCCTCGATGTGCAGGCCGCGCAGCTCGGTTTCGGAAAGGTGGCCCGGTTCCTTGCAGTTGGAACAGAGTCGCCTAACGAGTCGCTGGGCCATGATGGCGCGGATGGAGGTCGCGACCAGGAAGGGCTGCACTCCGATGTCGATCAGGCGCGCGACGGCGGAAGGCGCGTCGTTTGTGTGCAGGGTGCTGAAGACGAGGTGACCGGTGAGGCTGGCGTTGGTCGCGATCGCGGCCGTCTCGAGGTCGCGAATTTCACCGATCATGATGATGTTCGGCGCCTGCCGCAGAATGGAACGGAGCGCCGCCGGGAAAGTCATCCCGATGTCGGAATTCACCTGCACCTGGTTGATCCCGTTCATCTGGTACTCGACCGGCTCCTCCACGGTGATGATCTTGCGGTCGGGTTTGTTGATGTAATTGAGGCAGGCGTAGAGCGTGCTCGTCTTGCCCGAACCGGTCGGCCCGGTGACGAGCAGGATGCCGTCGGGCGCCTGCAGGAGGCGCTCGAAAACTTCCTGGTCGTCGCTCAGGAAACCGAGCTCGGGCAGGCCGAGAAGCAGGCTCGTCTTGTCGAGCAAACGCATGACCATGCTTTCGCCGTGGTTGGTCGGGACGGTCGAGACGCGGAGGTCGATCGACTTTTTTCCCATCTTCACCTGGATGCGGCCGTCCTGCGGGAGGCGCTTTTCCGCGATGCTCATCGAGCCGGTCATAATCTTGAGCCGGCTGATGATGGCGGACTGCAATTTCTTCGGCGGCGACTGCATTTCCTGGAGGACGCCGTCGATCCGGAAGCGGACCCGGAAACTTTTCTCGAGCGGCTCGAGGTGGACATCGCTCGCGCCCAGCTTGTGCGCCTCGAGCAGAAGCATCGAAACCATGCGCACGATCGGCGCGTCGCCCCCCTCGCCTTCGGGCAGCTCCGCGCCCTCGGCGATGTCGAGTTCCTCGATCGCGGCGTCGCCGATTTTTTCGCGCAGGACATCGACTGCTTCCTCCGCGCTCCCGTAATATTTGATCAGCGCCTGGCGGATTTTTTCCGGGGTCGTGCAGACGAGCTCGATCTCGCGCTTGAGCAAAAAACTGAGGCTGTCGATGCTGTCGAAATCGAGCGGGTCGCCGGTCGCGACGACGAGCCCGTGTTCGTTGCGCGCGATCGGGATCATCTTGAAACGGCGCGCGTCGTGCGGCTTGATCTCGTCGATCACCTCCTGCGGCACGACCATGTCGGCCAGGTCGACCCAATGCATCTGGGCCTGGGCGGCGACGGTGCGGGAAATATCGTCGGCCGTGACGAGGCCTTGCCTAACGAGACGCTCGACGATGCTGGTCGAGCCATTGAGATCGGCGCGGGCGTCCTCGATTTGTTTGCGGGTCAGCAAACCGACGTCCCGGAGGAGGTCGAGGACGTATTCTTCATTCGGCGGCGGCATGCGCGAAGGAAGATCGTCGGCGGCGAGCCGTTGAGATCGGCGCGCGCGTCCTCGATTTGTTTGCGGGTCAGCAAACCGACGTCCCGGAGGAGGTCGAGGACGTATTCTTCATTCGGCGGCGGCATGCGCGGAGAAACATCGTCGCCGGGGCGGGAAAAGAAAAGCCGGAAGTCTCCCGAACGGCGGCGGCGCGGCCCCCACCAAGTCGGCGCCATAACGCGTTCCGTCTTTCCGCTGCAGCCGAAGATGGAGCGTTTCGCCGACCGCCTTTTGCATGAGAGGCTCGAGTTCCTTCGCTTTGCGGCCCGCCACCGTCCGGCCTTCGACCTCGATGATTTGATCGCCGACCGCCACTCCCTTTGCGGCCGCGGGCGAACCCGGCAAGACTTTCGTGATCGTGGCAGATTTGACCGTCGGATTAAGAAAGAATCCAGCGCCATCGACCTTGACCGACATTCCAAACCAGCCCCCGGCTCCCGCCCAAAGGGGCGAGGGGGCGAGAAAAAGAAGGCAGACCAAGGCCGCCCGTCCCGCTTTGCCTAACGACACCATGCGGAGTGAAATTTTGCCGATAACCCGCTAGGTCGGCGTGCCGCCCGCCAGCATTGGTTCGGTCGCTTCTTCGTCCGGCGTTTCCTGCGATTGCAGGTAAGTCCGGTAGCGATAGAACTTCGCCACAATGGTGAAGAGAACCGCCGCGACGAACATCAGCCCGGCGAAGAAGAGGTAATACTGCAGATCGGTCATCTTCGCGGAGCCGTCGGGATTAAGAATGACGAAGTTCACCCCGGCGGTGAAGAAGTTGCCCATCGAGACGGTGAAAAGCCAGGCCGCCATGATCGCGCTCTTCATCTTGTTCGGCGCCTGGGTGTAGGAAAGCTCCAGGCCGGTGATCGAGACCATCGCTTCGCCCATCGTCAGGATGGCGTAAGCGAGGAACTGCCAGTTCACATTCGGCTTCTGCCCGGCCTCGAGCAGCGTCTGGATGTAGGCGATGACAAGGAAGCTGCCCGCGGTCAGGAAAAGGCCGATGCCGATTTTGCGCAGCGGGGTGAGCGGGAAAAATTTATCGATCGCCGGGTAGATGATGTAGTTCACCAGCGGAATGAAGAGGAGGATGAAGATCGGGTTGGCCGTCTGCACCTGAGCGGGGAGCAGGGTCACGCCCCAGCCGATGGTGAAGGGGTTCCATTGCAGCCACGGCAGCCAGGGCACGAAGAGATCCATCCCGCGGGCC
This sequence comes from uncultured Verrucomicrobiae bacterium, assembly GCA_963740715.1. Classification (GTDB taxonomy): domain Bacteria; phylum Verrucomicrobiota; class Verrucomicrobiia; order Chthoniobacterales; family UBA10450; genus Palsa-1392. The sequence goes on from CAVUGD010000019.1 coordinate 41,924, forward strand.
TGCAACGTCCAGGAACCGCCGCTGCTCTGGTCCCAGAGCGACCAGAAAACGGCGACAAAAACGTAAACAATGATGAGCCGCCCAAGCGCGCCGAGACCTTCCCGGCTGAAGAATTGTTTCACGAACTGCCAGCCGCCCGGCGGGATGTGGACAAATTTTTTGCGGCCGGCCCAGAAGAAAATCGTCGCGATCACCATCGCGATGCCCGGCACACCAAAGGCCCAGCGCGGTCCCCAGTTCGGATTATGGAGGAGCACCGGGCAGAGCAGAGTGGAGATGAAGGAACCGGCGTTGATCGAAAAATAAAACCAGCCAAAAACCTTCGAGTAGCAGGTGCTTGTTGGAGGCGCCAAACTGATCGCCGACGTTGGCCGAGACACACGGCTTGATGCCGCCGGAGCCGATCGCGATTAACCCGAGGCCGATGACGAGGCCGAGGCGGGTATCATTCAGGGCGAGGGCAAAATGCCCCGCGCAATAAACGATCGAGAGAAAGAAGATCGTCTTGTATTTGCCCAGAAACGCCTCCGCCAGGATGGCGCCCGGCGATCGGGAGCAAATAAACCGCGCCGACAAAAAGCGCGAAGTAACCGCGCGCCTCCGCCTCGCTCATGTGATCGGGTTTGCCCCCGCTCGTCATGATGTAGGAGGTCATGAAAATGATCAGGATGGAGCGCATCCCGTAGAAGGAGAAGCGCTCGGCGGCCTCGTTCCCGATGATGTACGGGACGCCCGGCGGCATGGTGCTGATGTTGGGGGGTTTGGTCGCGTATTCGTGCTTGGCCATGGCGCTACTTTTCGTTAGGCGAGCGACCGCTCGCGTTAGGGCTGCTGCTTTGGAAAAAAATTCGCGGGCGTGGGAGAAGAGACCGGCGGCTTCGGAATGGCGGCGTGGCCTGGTTCCTCGCGGCGGCCTCGAGCGGATGGAGATGTTCCTTTTGCAGCTCGGGCAATTCCCCGACGTGATGCCGTTCGCAGGAAGTGAAGACGATGAGTAAACCGGCCAGAGCCGCGAGCGGAGAAACCCGAAAACGAAACATGCGCCGGAAGAGTAAGGGGCGACTTACGAAGGAAGCAACAAAAAGTTGGCCCGATTCCCCCGGCTTTGATATAGCCGGGTAATGTTTCTCCCTGCATGCCTTGGTCGCGGGACCAGATGGTTTTTGTGCTTGAGCTTTCTGTTCTGGTTCGGGTTCACCTCCTGCCAGAGTCACCCCGTCGGGAAAAAAACCGCAGCGTTCGCCCACGACGCTTTCGCGAAAGTACAAGAGAAGCTGGAGGACCGGCTCGGGCCGCCCTGGTACCGGCTGGCCGAGGCGAACGAGCGTCTTCTCAGTGTCGGAACAACTGTCTTGAAGTTCGAGATCCCGGCGGCCGGAGGCCGGGTGCGCAATCTGCGGGTGGTCTCGAATACGGGCGGTTGGATGAACGAACTGATCGCGCGCAGATCAATTCTGGAGTTTCGTGCTCCTCCCGCGCCGCCAGCGGTCCGCGAGGAGTTGAAGGGGGAGTCCTTCTCCATGGAGGAATCTTTTACCGTTTTCGAGAAGCGGCGAACCGACTCCCGTCTCCAAAAAAACGTTAGGCCGAAACCCGGCGGCGATTGCGCCAAACGGCGAGAGTGCCAGTTTAGCGGATGCCGAACCGAATCCTGCGCGTTGCCCTTCTGCTCTGCCTTTGCCTAACGATCACGCCGCTCGCTCACGCCGTCTCGGCGAAGCGCGGCATCACGGAAAAAGATCTCTTCGATTTCGTCTGGATCGGGAGCCCGCAGGTCTCCCCCGACGGCGCGCGCGTCGCTTACGTGCGGGTGACGACGAACGAAAAGAAGGACGGCTACGTCACTTCCATCTGGATGGTGCCGACCGCGGGCGATGAAGCGCCGCGGCAATTGACGAGCGGTCCGCGCGACAGCGGCCCGCGCTGGTCGCCGGATGGGAAATGGATCGTCTTTACCCGGGCCGCGGAGAAGGAAGGCAAGCCAGAGCCGCCACAACTTTGTCTCCTCCCGATGGCGGGCGGCGACGCTTTTGTTTTCACCGATCTGCCGAAAGGCGCAGGGAGTCCGAAGTGGTCGCCGGATGGAAAATCGATCGTCTTCACCAGCAGCTCGAACCCGGAAGATCTCGCGAAACACGCGCGCCAGAAAAAGAAGGAAGAGGAAGCCAAAAAGATGGCCCAGACCGAGTCCTCGCCTGCGCCTAACGACAAGAAGAAAACCGCCGAGCCCGCGGCCGAGGAAGAGCGCGAGAGCGATGTCCACGTCGTGACTCGCGCGGTTTATCGGGAAGATAACGAAGGTTACCTCGACCCGGATCGTCCCGCTCATCTCTGGCTCGTGTCGGCGCCGCGGAGCGCGGATGAAAAGGTCGAACCCCGCCAGCTCACGAACGGCCGTTTCGACGAAGGCAACGCGCTTTGGTCGAACGACGGGGCGCAGATCTATTTCACTTCCTGGCACGTCGACGAGCCCTACTACGAGCTGCCGAAAACCGAGCTCTATGTGCTGCCGACGAAAGGCGGAAACGCCAAATTGCTCACCACCCTCCCGCTCGATGTGCGCACTCTCGCGCTGAGCCCGGACGGGAAACGCGTCGCCTTCATCGCCTCCGTCAATGAGCCGGTGAATTCCTACACCCAGTCGGATCTCTGGACGCTCGAGCTGACGGAGAACGCCAAGCCGGTGAACCTGACGACTAATTTTGATTTCGACGCGGGTGACAGCGTCTTCGGCGACAATGCCGCGCCGCGCGCTTTCGGCCGGAACGCGCCGATCTGGTCGGCGGACGGCAAAAGCATTTTCGAGATTTACGCCAAGGAAGGACGCACCCAGCTCGCTTCCTTTGACGCCACGCATGGCACCGCGACCGATCTCACCCAGGGCAACCAGGCCGTGCTCCGTTTTTCAGCCGCGGCGGACGCGAAAAAATTCGTCTACCTTGTTTCCACCACGACCCGGATCAACGATCTCTTTTGCATCGATCAGCCGGGCGCGGAACCGCGTCAGCTGACGCACTCGAACGACGCGCTTTTCGGGCAACTCAACCTGACCGAGCCGGAGGAAATCTGGTACGAAAGTTTTGACGGCAAACGCATCCAGGCCTGGGTGCAGAAGCCGCCGGGGTTCGATCCGACGAAAAAATATCCGCTCATCCTCAACATCCACGGCGGCCCGCACGCGGCCTACGGTTACATCTTCGAGCACGAGTTCCAGTGGATGGCAGCGAAGGGCTACGTCGTGCTTTATCCGAACCCGCGCGGGAGCACGAGCTACGGCCAGGCATTCGGGAACGTCATCCAATACAAATATCCCGGCGACGATTTCAAAGACCTGATGGCGGGCGTTGACGAAGTCGTTAGGCGAGGCGGGATCGACGAGAAGAAGATGGGCGTGACCGGCGGCAGCGGCGGCGGGCTCCTGACCAACTGGGTCGTCGGGCACACCGACCGTTTCGCGGCCGGGGTGGCGCAGCGCGACATCGCGGATTGGGCGGCCTGGTGGTACACGGCCGATTTCACCCTCTTCCAGCCGGCCTGGTTCAAGACTCCGCCGTTCAAGGATGAGGAAGGCGATTACAAGGCGCGCTCGCCTCTCACTTACATCAACAACGTCAAGACGCCGCTCATGCTCGTGCTCGGCGAAGAAGACACCCGCACTCCGCCCGAGGCCGGCGGGGAGATGATGTTTCGCGCGCTTAAATTCCTCAAGATCCCGACCGTGATGGTGAAATTTCCCGGTGAAGGCCACGAGCTTTCCCGCTCCGGCCAACCCTGGCATCGGATCGAACGCCTGCAGCACATCGTCGGGTGGTTCGACCACTGGCTGATGGGCGTGGCGAAACCGGAATACGAGGTCGCGCCCAAGGGAGAAGTCTCCGCCAAACCCAATCCGCCGGCGGAGAAAAAGCCCTAACGAACCGCGACGCTGCGGTCTTACTTCAGGTTGTAGACTTCGACCAGGGCGATGCCGGTGGTGCCGTCGATCCCCTGGACGATAGCGGTGTAAGCACCTGCCGGAACGGTCGCCTGGATGGCACTCTCACGCGGATCCTCTGGAGCCAGACCGGCCGCGGCAATGCTCTCGGCTTGAAGAGGATCATCCTGCCAATCGTCGTTTTCGGCGATCAGAGTTCCGTCCTGGTCGTGTAATTCCAAGGTCGGGTCGGCGAGGCTCCCGGCCACTCCCGAGGCCTCCAGGCTGGGACCGATCGCGCGCACAATCAAAAAGGCTGGAAACGCGTCGGTGGGTCCGACAATGATTCCACCGATCATCACATTCCCGAGGGTTCCATCAAAGCCACGCGTGCTGACGTTGGCCAATTCCGCGACGGTCCCGGCATTGAGATCATAGACCTCGACCAGGCCAATCCCGGTGCCACCGTCTTTGCCAGTGAGGATGGCGGTGTAGGCGCCCGGTCCGACATCGGTAATCAAGGCCGCCTCGGCATCATCCGTCGGCGCCAGCCCGGCAGCGGTGATCTCGCTCGCCTGGCTATCCCGCCAATTGTCGTTGCTCAGAACGAGGCCGTCCGGCCCGTGCAATTCCAAGACGGGATCGGCCAAGGCGCCTGAAACTCCACCTGCTGCGAGGGAAGGCCCGATCCCGCGCACGACGACCTGCGTCGTCCCCGTGCCACTAACGATAAAACCGCCGATACCCACTTTCTCTTCAGTCTGCACATCGAGACGGGTCGAGATATTCTGCGCATGAGCCGTAGGCGGATTGACTCCCTCCGTAATGGTGACGGTCGAATTGGCGGCGACCGACAAAGTGTTCACCAGCCCGCTCGGCCACCGCACTTCGACCGCTGCACTGTTGGCGGTGCCGAGCCCAAAATGCAGAGGCTGACTTCCCTGGGAATCGTAATTGCCACCGCCGCCACCATCGTTCTGCCGATAGCTCGCTCCCGCGTCGGTGGTGACCGTGACCCGCGCGCCGATGCCATGCAGGTTCGATTCGACCCCCTGCAAGTTGATCTTGAGGAAATGATTCGCGTTCCGGTTGTTCTTGAAAAGCTGATGCAAACCGAGGGCACCAAGGCCGTGGTCTTCTTCGCCGCCGACTCCATCCTTGATCACGAGATCGAGGAAACCATCATTGTTGTAGTCCCCCCAGGCCGCTCCTTTGTGGAGGGCAACGCCGTCCTCCATATCGACACCTTCCGCGGCGGCCACGTCGGTGAAAGTGCCGTCGCCGTTGTTATGAAAAAGCCGATTCGCGTTCCCCGGTCCAAGACCGGCATCTCCGGAGCTGGTCACAAAGACGTCGAGATGGCCGTCATTGTCGTAATCACCCCAGACCGCGGCCCAACAGCTGCCGGTGATCGAGACCCCGGCGGCGTCGGTCACATCGAGGAAGGTTCCATCGCCGTTATTGTGATAAAGCGACGCGCCGACAATGCCGCTGGTCCCCTGCTCTGCCCGGGCGACAAACAAATCCGGTAAACCATCGTTATCGTAATCGCCCCAGGCGATCCCCTTCGAGTTGAATTGCGGGACAACTCCGGACCCCACTGAGACATTCGTAAAAGTTCCGTCGCCTTCGTTGTGATAGAGCTGGAGGGTGTTCCCATCGCCGTCGATCACGAGGTCCATGAAACCGTCAAGGTCGTAGTCATGGAACGCCACGATGCTGCCAAAGCCGATGCCAAAAGTCTGGTCGGCCAACCCGCCCGCGCCCGGCACGGGAACGAGCATGGTTCCATCGTTGTGGTAAAGCACGTTGCTGGTATCGAAATTCTTCACGAACAGATCAAGCTCACCGTCGTTGTCGTAATCGACGAAAAACCCGGTTCGGCCGCGGTTCGCGGAAGTTTCAATCCCGATGGTGTCACTGACGTATTCGAAGGTCCCATCGCCGCGCCCGCTGAAAAACAGGTCCCTCTTGTTCTCTTCCCCCTTGGCCCCTTCGGCAACGTAGACATCCAGATTTCCATCCCCGTTGTAGTCGCCGAAAGAGATGCCATGCCAATCCCTGCTATCCAGCTCCGGGCCCGCCATTATCCCCGAGGTGGCACGGATATCGATGAAAGTGTTGCCCGCATTATTGAGGTAAACGAAAGGTCCGAGCGAGGAGGCGAGACCGTGAGTCGGAACGATCAGGTCGAGAAATCCGTCATTGTTTATGTCGCCCCAAATCGGGTTACCCCAACTCTTTTTGGGCTCCAGCACGAGGCCAGTCTCGACGGAGACGTTACTGAATTGCTGCGCACCAATCGGGGAGACGGCCGCCAAGAGCGTTAGACAGAAGAGGATAGCCCAAAGCCGCTTCGCTCGCTTTCGCGCAAGGTTGTGCAGCGCGACCTGTCGCAGATAGATAGGTTGACGAATCTTCTGAGAGGACTCCATAAAAAAAAAATCTTCGGTGCGATCGCCAGGTGTTGTGAGTTTACCAGTTGCACACGACGGATCCCTGTAAGGTCTTGAAGCGAGCTCCGACGGGATGTTCGGAATTTGACTCCATCAAGCTATTAAAGTCAACGAATTTATGGTTACACCGGATTTTCACTTCCCTCCCTCAAACGGAAATCAACGGCGAACGTAGCGCAAGCCCAAGGACCGTTTCCGCTGGCAGACATCGGCAAGGATTTTCGCGGTGCTCGGGCCATTCCAGCAAGTTCTTCCGATTTTTCCTTGCAAAGCATCTTAACTTCGGCTGAACTGATCGCACGAATGTTTGCCGATCCATCCCAATCTGAGCGGCATTCTAACTCTCGCCCCTTTTCCTTTCTGCGTCGCGGAAGAATTTTCGGCCTTCTCCTGGCCCTGCATCTGGCGGGCGGCAGCTTCACGTTTGCCCAGACCTTGACCCATGGCCCGGTCGTCGGCGGTGTGACCGATTCGAGCGCGAACGTCTTTCTGCGCTCCAGCGAGGAGACCACGGTCGCTCTTCGTTATGGAACCGATCCCGACCTGGTGACTTACCAAGTCACAGCTTCCGCCACGACCAGCGCAGCGAGCGACTTTACTAAAATCATCGCCCTGAGCAGTCTGACTCCAGAACAGACATACTATCTCAATCCTGTCGTTAACGGCGTCGCGCAGCTCTCGGCGCCGCCTTACCCGACTTTCCGCACCTTCCCAGCCAGTGGCAGCGCGAGGGAGTTCAAGTTCATCGTTCTATCAGATTTCGCCAGCGTGGCCAACCTGACCACGACCACTCAGACTTTTGCCAGCGCCTCCGCCGAGTCCCCCGCCTTTGCTTTCATTGGCGGCGACTTTGACCACCGAAACCCCTTTGGCCTGGAGAGCAAAAGGCAGATGTTCAGAGAGCTTTATGACCGGTCACAGGTCTTTATGAGCGACTTTGTGCCTCTTATCTTGGAAAAGATGCCCATCATCCACCATTGGGATGATCATGATGCGGGTGGCAATAATCTCGACAAGACTTATACACGGTGGACCCTGAGCCAGCAGGTCTTTGAAGAGTATGTCCCGCCTTATCAACTCCCCACCGTGAAACCGGGGATCTGGCAAAAGTTTAGCTACGCTCAGATGGAGGGCTTCGTCTTGGATTGCCGCAGCCAGCGCGACATAGCGGACGACTTGGACGATGCCAATAAGAGTATGCTCGATGGGAACAATCTCGGGCCGCTCGGGCAGTTAGAGTGGCTCAAGAGCGGTCTCCTTAACTCTACCGCGCTATGGAAGGTTATTTTCACTTCCGTGGTCACTAACACGAGCACGAAGTTTCCCGACGGCTGGGCCGGCTATCAGACGGAATGGAACGAGTTAAAAGACTTCATTGCCGCGAACAATATCCAAGGCGTGGTTTTCATCTCGGGTGATCTCCATCTGGGGGCGATCGACAATGGAGTTCAGGCTGGTTTTCCCGAGATGTGCCTCATGTCAGCCAACTCGGAAAAACCCCCCGGCGTTCCCTGCTCTACCGACGCGCAGGGGATCTGGAGCGAGGGTTACTTCGATGATACGTGCCAGGGCTATGGCCGGGTCACCGTTTTGCAGAACCCTGACCGTTTGGTCCTGGAAGCGGTGGACGAATCAGGGACCACCCGGATTTCTTATACCGTTCCGGCACCAATCCCAACTCCAACTCCAAGTCCAACCCCGACTCCGTCGCCGACCCCGACCCCTACGCCATCTCCAAGCCCGTCTCCGTCTCCGAGTCCCTCGCCGAGCCCGAGTCCCTCGCCAAGCCCGTCGCCCAGCCCAACACCAACTCCGGCCCAGCCGCTCAATATCTCTACCCGCTTGCAGGTGCTGACGGACGACCAAGTACTCATCGGGGGATTCATAATCACTGGCAACGATCCCAAACAAGTGATACTGCGCGCGATTGGGCCATCTCTGGCTGGGGCTGGAATCTCAGATCCCCTGGCAGACCCAGTCCTGGAACTTCACGCTGCTGACGGTTCAATCATAGGGACTAACGATAATTGGGAGGAAGCTTCAAATTCCGGCAGCATACCAGCCAACCTCCAGCCGACAGATGCCCTGGAGTCCGCTATCCTCGCTGTCCTCGATCCTGGTCTCTACACTGCGATCGTGAGCGGAAACGGTGGAGGAACTGGAGTCGGATTAGTCGAGGTTTATGACTTGGATGATACGGTCGATTCAGAGTTAGCGAATATCAGCACGCGCGGCTTTGTCGACGGTGGCAACAGTGTCATGATTGGGGGCTTTATTCTCGGTGGCCAGGGGAACAACTCGACTGTCTTGGTTCGTGCCATTGGACCTTCCCTCACACAGCAGGGAGTCGACGCCGCCCTGGCCGATCCAACGCTGGAATTGCGCGATATCAATGGCGCGGTTGTGGCGGAAAACGACAATTGGCAAGATGCTGCAAATTCTGGCGATATCCCATCCAATCTCGAGCCCGCCGATGCCTTGGAGTCGGCTATTTTTGCCGTCCTCCCGGAGGGAGCCTACACGGCAATTGTCGCGGGCAAGAGTGACACCAACGGAATCGGCCTGGTGGAAGTTTACCACGTGCCCTGAGCATTCCCGAGAGAGGGAAGATGGCCCTTCGTCTACGTTTCTTCTCGCCCGCGAAGCGCGCTAGGATCCTCTAATTAGCGCTGGGCTATTCACGGAAGCAGCGCTCCATTTCCAGCACTGTCATCCATTTTGCGATGCATAATCGACAGGTCTCCAGTGTTTGCTTGCCGAATCGACCAAAGTTTGATCTTATAAGCCGCTCATGAATTCCGCCAGATCGACCTCTCCGCGACACCGCACTCGTTTGCCCCAGAGTATCAGTGGCGGACGGATTTTCCTTTTGCCGCTCGGCTGCCTGCTCCTGCACCTTACCGTCAATTCCACACTTGGGCAGATGCTGACTCATGGACCGGTCGTAGGCGGAGTGACAGATTCGACCGCAAACGTCTTTCTGCGCGCGAGCCAGGTGACGACCGTTGCCATTCGTTATGGGACTGATCCTAATCTAACGACCTACCAGGTCTCAGACTCTTTCACGACCAGTTCCACCAGCGACTTTACCAAAATCATCGGCCTGACCGGCCTGACTCCGGAACAAACCTACTACCTCAATCCAGTCGTCAATGGGGTAGCGGCGCGGACGGCACCACCTTATCCTTCGTTCCAGACCTTTCCGGTCAGCGGCAGCGCGAGGACGTTCAAGTTTATCGTCCTGGCAGACTTTGTGAACCTGCGCAGCCTGACCTCGACCACGCCGACTTACACCACTGCCTCCGCGGAATCCGCTGCCTTCGCCTTCATTGGCGGCGATTTTGACCACCGGAATCCGGCGTCACTCGATAGCAAAAGGATAATGTTCAAGGAACTTTACGATCGTTCCCAAGTCTTGATGAGCGACTTTGTTCCCCTCATCCTGGAGAAACTGCCGATCATCCACCAGTGGGACGATCATGACGCGGGCATCAACAACATCGACAAGACGTATACCAAGTGGGCCTTGAGCCAGCAGGTCTTTGAAGAATACGTGCCGACCTATCCGCTCTCCACGGTTAAGCCGGCGATTTGGCAGAAATTCAGTTATGCCCAGATGGATGGCTTTGTTTTGGATTGCCGAAGCCAACGCGACCTGTCGTCCGATCCGGACGATGGCAACAAGAGCATGCTCGATGGGAACAATCTCGGGGCGATCGGGGCAGTTAGCGTGGCTAAAGGCGGTCTGCTTACCTCCACCGCGCAGTGGAAGGTTATTTTCACTTCAGTGGTCACGAACACGAGCACGAAATTTCCGGACGGCTGGGGCGGTTATCAGACGGAATGGAACGATCTGAAGAACTTCATCACCAGCAATAACATCCAGGGCGTCGTCTTTATCTCGGGTGACCTCCACCTCGGGGCGATCGACAACGGGTCACAGGCTGGGTTTCCCGAAATGTGCATCCCGCAGCCAAATTCTGAAAGACCGGTCGGTGCTCCCTGCTCGACCGACGCGCAAGGAATCTGGAGCCAGGGATATTTCGAGGACCCATGCAGCGGTTACGGCCGGGTCAGCGTCTTGCAAAATCCCGACCGCCTCGTTCTGGAATCGGTCGATCAATCAGGGACAACTCGCCTTTCCTACACCGTAGCAGCGCCGACACCGACCCCAACCCCGACCCCGACACCAACACCAACACCGACCCCGACACCGACACCGACCCCGACGCCGACGCCAACTCCTGTTCCGCCTGCCATCACTACTCAACCCAAGGACACGAGCGTGACGGTGGGAAATCGCGCAAAATTTAAAGTCCTGGCCTCCGGGGCGCCTCCGCTGGTCTATCAATGGGCCAAGAACGGAACCAACATCGCCGGCGCGACCAAGGCTTCATACAGCACGCCGTCGACCACCCTGGCGGATAACGGCTCCCTCTTCTCCGTGACGGTAAGTAATGTTTCCGGGAGCGTGACGAGCCGCGCCGCCAAGCTGACCGTCACTTCCGCGAGCGCCCCGGCGCGCGCCCCCTAAACCTCGCCATCAACTCAAGGTCGCGGGACCACCCGGTCTTCCGTCCTTGCTCTATCCTCCCTCCTTTGCCAAGCTCCACCGATGCGGATCCCAAAGCAGAACTACGACGACATCGAACGCATTATCGAATTCGATTTCGTTAGGGCGACGGAAGCCGCCGCCCTCAACGCGCTCCCCTGGCTCGGTCGCGGCGAAAAAGAAAAAGCCGACGAAGCCGCCTGTGACGCCATTCGCGGGATGTTCGATCTCATGAACATCTGCGGCGAGGTCGTGATCGGCGAAGGGATCAAGGACGACGCGCCCGGCATTTTCAAGGGCGAACAGCTCGGGATGTGGCTGCCCGGGGCGCCGCAATTCGACATCGCGCTCGACCCGATCGACGGCACGACCAACATCGCCAAGGGCGCGCCCAACTCGATCGCCTGTATCGCCGCCGCCAGCCCGGAAAAAGGGGTCAAGGTCGCCCTCCGCGATATCCCCTCCTTTTATATGATGAAGCTGGCTTACGGCCCGGACGTCATCCGGAGCATGAAAAAAGCGGGGATCGAAACCCTGAAACTGGAAAGCCCGATCGAAGAGACGCTCATCACTGTGGCGAAGGCATTACAGAAGCGAGTGCAGGACGTCATCGTGATGATGCTCGACCGCCCGCGCCACAAGGAGATCGTGGCGGAGATTCGCCGCGCCGGTGCTTCCCTGCGCATGATCAGCGACGGCGACATCGCGGCTGCCATGGCGCCTTCTTATCCGGACAGCGGGATCGATCTTTACGTCGGGATCGGTGGCGCGCCCGAGGCCGTGCTGGCCGCGGCCGGCATCAAATGCCTCGGCGGCGACATGCAATGCATGATGTGGCCCCGGGACAAGGAGGAACGCGCCCAGCTCATCGCCGACGGCCACGAAAAAGATCTCGACCGCGTTTTTTTCGCGGACGATCTGGCGAATGGAGAAGAACATCATCTTTTGCGCGACCGGGATCAGCGACAGCGCGCTTTTGCGCGGCGTAAAATCGCAGGGTCCGAATGCGATCACCTATTCCGTCCTGATGCGGGCGAAGAGCAAAACCGTGCGTTTTATTCGCGCCTCGCACGACCTCCAATCCAAAACCATCCGCCTTCGTTCCGACAACCGCGAGCACCGAATCTAACCTGTAGAGGTTTCGCTCTGCGAAACGCGAGGGTTGTTTTCCGGCGGGAAAGCCCTTTTGTCGCCGGGCGCGGACCCGCGTTTCGCAGAGCGAAACCTCTACATTCTTCAATCTCGCGCTCGACAAGCACGAATCGGCCTGTTCAAATTCGAATTAACAAAGCTATGAAATCAGTACCCAAGACCGAGCTGTCGCCAGACAATGGCGCTATCATCGATACGAAATGGAAAGTCGGACCGTTGAGCTATCACGCCTGCGCTGCCGGACCGACCTATGAAAAACCGGCCGAGGGAGATTCCCGGCTTCCCGAGGTGGTCATCTACGATCACATCGGTTTCAAGGGAGCTTATGCCCGGACCAATCTCAGCTTCCACTACCTGGGAGATTTTTGGAACGATCGCATCAGCTCGCTCATCGTCGTCAGCGGCGTCTGGCGTTTCTATCGCGACGAACACTACAAAGGCGACCATTGGGATCTGGGCCCGGGCTTCTACGAGTGCTTCTTCACCGAGGCCGGCCCGGACGACGTGGTCAGCTCCTTCCAGGCGATTGGCCTGACCTAACGCCTAACGATCAGCCGGAGGATGACCGCGACCGCCTCGCTTTTATCGGCAGGCGCGCTCTTCTTTGGCGCGGCGCTGGCCCTGGCCGCGCCGGAGGCCACCTCGCATTTCGCGACGCTCGAGGGGGTCCGGATTCATTACACGAACTACGGCGTGGGCGAGAAGGCTCTCCTTCTCGTCCACGGCTGGAGTTCGGACGAGACGGTCTGGAAAAAGCAGGCCTCCGAGCTGGCCAAAACGACGCGGGTGATCACGGTCGATCTGCCCGGGCACGGCCAGAGCGATCAACCCGAGATCGACTACACGATGGATTATTACGCCCGCGCCCTGGACGCGGTCCTGCGCGATGCGGGCGTGAAAAAAACCGTCCTCGCCGGACACAGCAACGGCACGCCGGTCGTTAGGCAGTTTTACCGGCGCTACCCGGAGGCAGTGAGCGGCCTGATCGTGGTCGATGGCAGCCTGCGACCCATGGGCACCGCCGAGGAGATGGAGAAATTTATCGCGCCCTTGCGCGGGCCTGGCTATGCCGAGACCGCGGGGAAATTCATCGATGGCATCACCGCGCCGATGAAAGACCCGGCGGAACGGACCGCGGTCAAAACCATGATGTTGCGCACTCCGCAGCGGGTCGCGCTGAGCGAATTCGAGGCGGCGATCGATCCCGCCATCTGGAAGCCCGACAAAATCGAAGTGCCCCTTCTGGTGGTGCTCGCGAAATCGCCTTTCTGGACGACGGATTACGAGCAATTTGTGCGCGGTCTCGCGCCGCGGCTCGAGTATGAAACCTTCGACGGCGTCTCGCATTTCCTCATGCTCGACAAACCGGCGGAATTCAACGCGGCCGTGGTCGCGTTTCTGAAAAAGAATCAGCTTGTTTAAAGCGATCGCTCTGACCTAACGGAAACCGCCCGCGAACGCTGTAGACGCTTCGCTCTGCGAAGCGCGGGGGTAATTGCATCCCGTAGTGCTGCGTGCGCAGCCCATGCCCGCACTTCCAGAGGGAAGCGTCTAAATGTCGACGCCTCGACAAGTCTGGCCGTAAGAGAATCCGGTCGCAACTTCTAATCCGGTGCTTTAGATTGCGCTCCGATGGTGGCGCTTAACCCTGAACCGTTGCAGGAAAAAATCCTCGCTGGCGAACGCATTTCAGCCGCGGAAGCGCTCGAAATCTTTCGTTTGCCGCTGGCCGAACTCGGCGCCCTGGCCGATGCGCGGCGCAACCTGGCGAAGGGAAAAAGCTACGACAAGCACGGGCGCGAGATCGTGACCTACATCATCGATCGCAACATCAATTACACCAACGTCTGCAACGTCTATTGCAAGTTCTGCGCGTTCTATCGCACGGAAAAAGACGACGACCACTATGTCCTGACGCGAGAGCAGTTCGACCAAAAACTCGACGAGCTGACCGCCGCCGGCGGGGTGCAAATCCTGATGCAGGGCGGGCATCATCCGAAGCTCGGTTTCGATTGGTACCTCGATCTCCTCCATCACATCCGGGAAAAATATCCGCACATCAACATCCACGGGTTCAGCCCGCCGGAGTTCCAGCATTTCGCCGAGGTTTTCGCGATGCCGCTGCGCGAAGTGATCGCCCGTTTCAAAGAAGCCGGTCTCGGCTCCATCCCCGGCGGCGGCGGCGAGATCCTGGTCGATTCCGTCCGGCAACGAATCGCCCCGTTGAAATGCAAGAGCGACCAATGGCTCGAGGTCATGCAGATCGCCCACGAGCTCGGCTTGAAGTCGAGCGCGACGATGATGTTCGGTCACGTCGAGACGATCGAGGATCGCATCCAGCATCTGCAGCGGCTGCGCGATCAGCAGGACGCGAGCGGAGGCTTCACTGCTTTCATTTGCTGGACTTTTCAGCCGCAGCACACGGTGTTGAAAGTCGAGCACCCGACCAGTTCGGCGGAATATCTTCGCACCCAGGCGTTGGCCCGCATTTTTCTCGATAACATCCCAAACATCCAAAGCTCCTGGGTGACCCAGGGCCCGGAGATCGGCCAGGTCGCGCTCAAATATGGCGCGAACGATTTCGGTTCCGTCATGATGGAAGAAAATGTCGTGAGCAGCGCCGGGACCAGCTTTCGCCTCGATGCGGAAAAGATCGAACGCCTGATCCGCGAGGCCGGCTACGAACCGCGCCGGCGCAATAACTGGTACGAGTTAATTTAAATTTCTGGTTTTTGACGGTTGCTTGCTCGGCCAAGAAGGGCGAACGGGCTGCCGTCACCGATTATCCCGATATCACAAATTTCGCCATTCCTGCCTTGACGTTGCTCCTCGCAATACTCATCTAATACGCCAGTTCAGCATCGACGGCTCTCCGGCGCTCTCTCTTCCTGCTATGAAAAATCTCACCTCGTCTCTCCGCTTTGCCGCGGTTTTCTTCTCGTTAGTCTGGGCCCTCGGCCTGCCGACCCCGGCCGCCGCCCAGGAAGGCGCGCCGATCAACTCGATCGAGGTGCGCTATGTCGGACCGGAGACGATCGCGAAGGACCGGATCCTGGCCAATATGCGGACCAAGGTCGGCGCGGCTTATTCCGAGACCACGGTCGAGGACGACATCCGGGCGCTCTACGCCACCGGTAAAATCCAGAACGTCCGCATCTTTGGCGAACGGGCCGGCAGCGGAGTCCGGGTCCAGGTCATCCTCGCGACCCGCGCGCTCGTGACCGAGATCGAGATCGCCGGCGCGCAGAGCTACAAGGCCTCCACCCTGCGCAGCAAGATCAAATTCAAAGTGCCTTCGCCGACCAGTGCCGAAAAACTGGAGGAAGGCCGCCAGAACATCGTCGACTTTTATCAGCGCAAAGGTTTCCCCGGGGTCGACGTCCAGTTGCAGCTGGTGACGGATGAGAATCGCGGCACGGCCCGGGCGATTTACACGATTAACGAAGGCGAGAAAGGCGCGGTGGAAGCGGTCCGTTTCGAGGGCAACACCAAGTTCAGCGATCGCGTCCTGCGCAAGCAGATGAAGACGAAGGCGAAGACGCTCATTTCCTTTTTCGACAAATCGGGCCGGCTCGATCAGGCGCAATTGCAACAGGATCTCGATAGTGTCCGCGAATTCTATCAAAACCGCGGCTACATCGACATCGCTGTCCCCGAAGTGCGCCAGGAACGGATTCCCAAGGGAGTGCGCCTGGTCGTGGTGGTAAACGAAGGCACGCAGTACCACGTCGGCAAACTCGCCTTCGTCGGCCAGGAAACGGCCAAGGAAGCCGGCCTGCGCGCCCTGGTGAAGATGAAGGAGGGATCGGTCTATACCCCGAAGGGACTAAAGGAAGACATGAAGGCCATCACCGATGGCTATGGCGCGGGCGGTTTTGTCGACGCCGACATTCGGCCGCAAGGTCTCCCGGCCGGCCCCGGCGCGGTTGACCTGACCTACTCGATCGTGGAAGGCAGCCGCTCTTTCGTCGAGCGCGTCAACATCGCGGGCAACACCCGCACCAAGGATAAAGTGCTGCGCCGTGAAATTTCCATTCTCCCCGGCGACGTCTTCAACACCGTCCGCGTCGAGACGAGCCGGACTAGGCTCGAGAATCTCGGCTACTTCGAAAAAGTCGACACCTACCCGGAAGACACCGGCGTTCCCGGCCGCAGGGATCTCCTCGTGCAGGTGCAGGAAAAACGAACCGGCGCGCTTAACTTCGGGGCCGGCTTCAGCACGATTGAAAGCCTGCTCGGTTTCGTCGAACTCACCCAGGGCAATTTTGATCTCCTCAATTACCCGACGTTTACCGGCGGCGGACAGAAATTCCGCGCTCGCGCCCAGGTCGGCACCCAGCAGCAGAATTACCTCATCTCGCTGACCGAGCCTTATTTCCTCGATCGCCGCCTATCGGTCGGAGGCGATCTCTTTTATCGCGAGGCGGGCTTCCTCAGCTCCATCTACGACCAGCGCAACTACGGCTTCGCGCTCCAGGTCCGCAAACCGGTCACCCCTTTCGTCTCCGTGAGCCTGGATTATCGGCTGGAGGAGATCGACATCTTCAACGTCGACATTCTTTCCTCCCCGCTCATCCAAATGGAAGCGGGCAACCGCCTTAAGAGCCAGGTTAGCACGACCGTCCTTTGGGACACTCGCGACAGCGTCTTCCTCACCCGCCGGGGGCACCGGGTCGTCTTCACTCCGCAGATCTCCGGTGGTTTCCTCGGGGGCAACACGCAAAACTATGGCTTCAACCTCGAGGCCTCGCAGTATTTCCTCTTCCCCTACGATATCATCCTCACTCTGAACGGGGAGGTCGGCGGGATCGACGTTTGGGGAAGCGGCGATCGCGTCCCGCTCTTCGACCGCCTTTTCCTCGGCGGCGCGAACGACCTGCGCGGCTTTAACTTCCGCGATGTCTCGCCGCGGGATGAAAACGGCGAACCCATCGGCGGCCAGACGCTCGCCCGCGCCACCATCGAGGTCACTGTGCCGATCATTCCGCGCGTCCGCGGTGCGGTCTTTTACGATACCGGTTTTGTGAATGCGGGGGCCTACGACTTTGGCACCCAGAACCTCGTCTCCGACTTCGGCGTTGGCCTTCGTCTCGACCTGCCGGTCGGCCCGCTCAAGATCGATTACGGCATCCCGCTGCAAAAGGGGAACAACGACGGCGGCGGCAAAATCCAGTTCAGCGTGGGCTACCAATTTTGAACAAAAGGTGGCACTTGCAGTCTAACGCCATCCCAACTACCAGTCTCACCTTACATCTATGAAAAAGCTTATCCTCGTGGCCGTTCTTTCTGCTTTTGCGCTCCCTTGCGGGGCCTTTGCCCAAGGCATGAAAGTCGGCACCATCGACATGAATCGCGCGTTCAAGGAATATAATAAAACCAAGGACGCCGAGACCAAAATCAACGACGCCAAGAACAGCGCGAAGAAGGAATACGACGACCGCGCCGATTCCTACAAAAAGGCGCTCGACGAAATCAACAAGCTCAACCAGCAGCTCGAGGCCCCGGCCCTGAGCGCCGATGCCAAGACGCAGAAAGCGAAAGAGCGCGATGAAAAGATCGCCAGCATCAAGAACATGGAGCGCGAGATCAACGAATTCCGCCAGACCCGCGAGAAGCAGCTCCAGGAGCAGGCCGTCCGTATGCGCGACGGGATCGTGAAAGAAATCACCGATGTCGTGATGACGAAGGTGAAAGCGTCCAACATGGACCTCGTTTTCGACATTTCAGGCGTGAGCCTGAATGGCGTGCCCATGATCATGTTTGCCCGCGCCGACATGGATTTCACCAGCGACGTCGTCGCCCAGCTGAATAAGAACGCTCCCGCGGCCGCCGCGGCGCCGAAACCAGCCGCCAGCCCAGCCGCTGCCGCCAGCCCGAAAAAGCCCTAACACGGGATTCCATTTAAAAGAAAACGCACGCCGACCGGCGTGCGTTTTTTTTGTTCACGCCCCACCGGTTGCAACCCGGCAGCCGCCAGCGGAACTTCGGCCGGTGGGCTTTGGACGGACGATACGGATTTTGCTTGGCGCGAGTGTTCTTCAACTCACCGCGGCCGCGGCCACTCCCGATTGGGAGAAGACCGTCACCGTTCTTCCGCGCGGCGATTTCCCCAACCCCCGCCCCCTCGTCGCGACCTACAACTTCGGCTGGAACGAAGTGGTCGCGGCCACGGCTGAGATCCGGTTCGACAAAAGCGGCGACCACCTCCAGCTCCAAGCCGCCGGAGGGACCATCGGGATGGTGCGCGCGCTGTGGAAATTCGATACCCGCAACCGCTCCGTCGCCGACGCCACCACCCTTCGCCCCATCTCCTTGCATCAGGTGGACGAAGTCCGAAGCAAGACCGTCACGACCGATATCACCTTCAAGCGCGACGTGCTCGAGCGCGTCCGCACCGACACGAAAGCGAACAAGATTCCGAAGCCGAAAACGTTCTCTTTTGCCGGCGGCGTCTTCGACATGCATTCCGCGCTACTCTATTTGCGCAGCCAGCCGTTGAAAGAGGGCGACGTTTTCCATGTGGTGGTTTACCCGGCCACCAATGCCTACCTCGCAACGCTCACGGTCGCGGCACGGGAGCAGATCACGACCGCGGCCGGCACCTATCCCGCGATCCGGTTCGACGTGCAGCTGAACAAGATCGGCAAGAAACGCGAACTCGAGCCGCACAAAAAATTCAAGCGCGCCAGCGTCTGGCTCTCCGACGATTCCGACCGGCTATTGTTGCGGATCGAAGCGAGCATTTTTGTCGGCAAAGTCTTCACCGAGCTGCAATCGGTCCGTTTTCCCGGCAACGGGAAATAATCCCGGCCCGCCGGTCTAACGTTCCGGCACAAACTCGCCGCGGTAAATCGGGCGGCGCAGAGTCCGGCGCGGCTGCACGCGCAGGGTCGGTCCATGTTGGCCCGGCAACAAACCCAGCGCCGCCAGCGTTGGCATGTTCAGCCGGCCGTCCGGGACCAGGCGGCTCCGCGCCTGGAACCCACGGAGCGCGGCCGCCGTCCCCGGCCCAAACTCGCCGTCGATCCCGCTCCGATAGTAGCCGTAGCGCGCGAGAAGCGTCTGCGCGCCGACAATGACGTGACGCTGCAGATCAGGCGGCGCCATTTCGTAGGGCGTTCCGGCAAAGACATTGCTCACCAGCGGGGGCGGTTGGCTGATGCCCGGCCCGGGTCCCGGCCCGTAGTTGTCGCCGCCAGGTGCGCGCGGCGCGGGATAATTAGCCGGCGGTTGCTGCGGCGAAACCTCCGCCGATTGGATGGGCGGCTCGCCGTCGCTCGTTTCTTCCTCCGCCGGCTCGACCGGTTGCGGTTGCGCCTTCGAGCGCGCCGCGCCCGTCCCCACCCCTAACGATCGCAAAGTCTCGGCATCGATCTCTCCCGTGATCTGCAAGCCATTGCGGATCTGGTAACGACGGATCGCCGCCGTCGTGTCCGCGTTTTTCGTGCCCGTCACGTCGCCGTAATAAAAGCCCTGCTCCTTCAACGCCCGCTGCACGGTGGAAGTGGTCTGGTCCGCCCGCACCAGGCCGGCGCCGGCCCAGAGAAAAATCGCAAGAAGGAGACAGCTTCGCTTCATAGGGTGCATTCGACGCTTCGTATTTTCCGATTATTCAGATCGCGTGGTCGCCAGGGCGAGAGTCGGCTCGGCCGCGCGGGTCGTTTCCCAATAGCGCTGCACCCCGTCGCTGATCGCGAGCGCAATCTGCTGCCGATATTCCGTCGTCGCCAGTTTCATCATGTCCGATTTATTCGTGATGAATCCACCCTCCACCAAAGCAGCCGGATGGCGCACATTGGCAATGACGTAGAACTGCTCCGACTTGATTCCACGATCGACCGCGCTCGTTCGCTCCACCAGTGACGCCTGGATGCAGGTCGCCAAACTTTCGCTTTTGCTCGCCAGCGCCCCGTTGTCGGCGCGTTGCAGAAACGGCAGCCAGGAAAAAAGGCGCGAACCGCCGGAAGATTCGCGCAGCGCATAATACGTCTCCACCCCGGAAGCCGCGGCCCGTTCGCCGTCGTTGAAATGGATGCTGATGAAAAGCGAATCGTCCTCCTCGTTTCCGACCGCCGCCCGTTCCGCGAGGGTCAGATAGCGATCGCTGTCGCGCGTCAGGACGGTGACGTAACCAGCCGCGCGCAGGAGCAGTTCGGCACGCTGCGCCACGTCGAGGGTGAGATCCTTCTCCAGCACCGTCCCGCACATCGCGCCGGAATCGTGGCCGCCGTGGCCCGCATCCAAGACCACCACCGGCAACACCTCGCCTCGAACCAGGGGCGGCCGCGACGCCGTCGCGGGATGCATCGGCACGGGCAAACGCACAAACCAGACGAAGGAGATCGTCAGACAAACCAACCCGAGCCAGGCAAGGGCACGCCGCATAAATCCTCTTTACCTACGCAACGCGCCGCGAGCAAGCAGGCTCACTCGTTAGGCCGCGCTCAGCTCTTTTAATTCGTCGCCCGTGATCGCGCGGTAGCGGATCGCGGCCGGTCCGCTGCGCTCCAGGACGCAGGCCTCGACGTTCCCGCTCTTCAATTCCTCGGCCCGATGTTCGTGCAGCATCTCGGACGAAGGAATCGAGCTCCCGGATTCCTCCGGCGCCGGCATGTTCCCGGCGCTCCAGGCATCGAGCGCCAGTTTCATCGCGCGGTTCAGGGTGCAACCGGGATCGTGATCGCGCCGGAGCAAATCTTCCATCAGGCTGGTCGCGCGCGTCGTCCCAGCAATGACGCTGAAACGCGGCGGATTCGAATCTGCCGCCGTCCCATTCGCCGCAATCGCGCCGTCATACTCCACCCGCAGAAAGAGATCGTCCGCCGGCGTCGCGCCGACCTCGGCGAAAATCATCCGCGCCAGATACGGCGCGCCGTAGACTTGCTCGAAGGCCGTTTTTAAAAGCGGACTCAGCGAATAAAAAGCCAGTCGCCGCAGCGAGACATCCGCCGCCGAACGAGTGAAACCCTCCGTGCTCGCGAGCTCGATCGCCGCCATCCGCAACCGCTCGATATCACCGGGATGCCCAATCGCTCCCATTGCGATCCGATCGTAAACCTCGAAAAGTTTCTGCCGCGCCCGGCCGACCGTGACGAACAAAATCCCGTCGCGATAACTCAGCGCCGCGATCGGGCTGCCCGGCGCGAGCTGCGTCTCGATGTACTCGCGCCGGTTCGCGATCGCCTCGACCCAACGATACGGTTCTTCGATCATGCCACGGTGTTTTTGAAACGTGACGCGATTTGTTTTTCCGGCAGCGTCTTGATGCCGTCGCGCGAGATGATTTTGATCAGCGGAAAGATCCGCGCGTTGCGATCGACGCCGCCGGTCGCGGTATCCGCTTCCGCCGCGGTATCGAGCGCGCGCAGGGCGACCGTGACCGCATCGTCTTCGCGCAATTTATGCAGCGGCTTTTTTCCCCAGCGGTTTTCGTAAAACAAAATCCCGCGCACCGCCGGCGAACCCGACCCGGTGGCGGCGTACTCGGTCACTTCAAACTGCGCACCCATCGCGTCGTAAAAATAAAGGCGCGCCTGTCCGTCGCCGGCAAAATCATAAGTCGCGAAAATCGGCACGACCACGCCGATGCCCTGCATGACGAAGCCAAAATTATCGCGCAGCAATTTCGAGAGCGCGCGCACCTTGCCGTCCACGCTCATTTCCTGGAGCTGGGTTCGGCGAAAAAATTGGAGCGAATGCTCGAGCACCCGCGCCATCTCCCAGGCCGTCGCCGGCACGCCCGCGATCGCCATGATCGAGTGCCGGTCGATCTCCAGCACCTTGTCCGCCCGGTCGTAGACCACCGTGTTCCCCGCCGTCGCGCGCCGGTCGCCCGCCACCAGGACTCCGCCGGTAAACTTGAAGGCGAGAATCGTCGTCGCCTGCGTCGGGGTGAAACCCGACGGCGCCGCGGCGGACGAACTTGGCACCAGCGGCCGGATCGTTCTGAACAAACCGTGCCGCCGCAAGAGCGCCGGAAAATCGAAAGCACCGCCGCCTAACGAGTCGGGCGTCACTGGCCGGTGCGCTGCCGGTAGCGCTTGGATTGGTTCGGATCCACCTTGCGCATCTTCTTCAACAGATCGCGCGTGTCCGGCTTGGAAATGTCGGGAGATTTAGGTCCGCCACCATCCCCTTGCTTGGGCCCCCACGGCACGGGCGCCACCGGTTTTTCCGTCCGTTCTGGCATAAAAAAACGCTATCGCCAATGCGCCCGAAACGCAACCGCCGCGAGCTTGCCAGCAGCTAACGAAAATGCCAAGGTTGCGCCATGACCCGCCGTTTTCGCACTCTCGCGCTTGTTCTTTTCGGTCTTTCGCTCCTCGTTCGCGCGGACGCACAAAGTCCGGCCCCTTCGCCCACGGCGGAGTCCTCCGAACTCCTCACCCTCACGAAAAAGATCGACGAACAAAACGTCAAGATCGACCTCCTCTCGCAGCAAATCCTGCGTTTGCAGCAGGCGATCGAACACCCCAAGGCGATGGGACTCGATCACAACATCGCGCCTGCGAGTGCCGTCCCCGCCCCCGTCCCAGCGGACGCCAACACCCACGTCGTGGCCCGCGGCGAGACGCTCACTTCCATCGCCCGCATGCACAAAGTCACGATCGACGAGCTGCAAAAACTCAATCATATCGAGAACGATCGGAAGCTGCAGATCGGGCAAACCCTCGTTATCCCCGGAACGGCCAACGCGGCCGCCTCTCCTTCTCCCGCTGCTTCCCCCTCCCCGAGCGCCTCCGTGCCTGGCCAATAATGGAATCGACCTCGAATCAGAATTGGTTCCTCTGCAAGCACGAGGACGGCAGCATTTTCGGACCTCTGCCGTTTTCCCAGGTGCGGCGCTGGGCCGCCACCGCGCAGGTCGCTCCGCACGACAAACTTTCCCACGATCAGCTCACCTGGCTGAAGGCCCCGATGTTCCCCGAGCTGGAAATGGACTGGCTGGTCGAGGTCACGAGCGAGCGCTACTACGGGCCGACCACTCTCGGCGCTGTCCAGGAATTTCTCCGGCTCGGCGAGATCGGCGACGAGACATTTGTCATCAATTCGTGCGACGGCTCGCGGCGCCAGATCCGTGAATTGCGCGAATTGCTCCCGCAGACGGAGGAGTTGAACGGCGCGGAGGAAGAAGCTCCCGCCACCACCACGATGGCGATCAATCTCCGCAACCGGATCAGCGACCTGGAACAAAGCCTCTTCGAGGAACGTCACGCGCTGCAGGAGTGCGAAGAGCGCTGCCGCGAATTGGAAGAGCGCTGCAAGCCGAGCTGCGCGGAAACGAGCAGTCGGCTGCGGTTAAGCCGGCGTCCAGATTCGCGTCTTCCGACCGCGGCCTTCAATCACCCGACGTCTCGAGAAAACTTTGCTCGCAGAGCCGGGCGTATTTTCCGCCTAACGACAAGAGCTCGGCGTGCGTTCCACGCTCGATGATCCGGCCGTGATCGAGGACCAGGATCTGGTCCGCGCGCACGATGGTCGAGAGCCGGTGGGCGATCACGATGCAGGTGCGGTGGAACATCAGATTTTCCAGCGCCTGCTGGATGAGCCGCTCGGTCGCGGTGTCGACGCTGGCGGTCGCTTCGTCGAGGATGAGAATGGGCGGATCCTTGAGCAGTGCGCGCGCGATCGAGAGACGCTGCTTTTCACCGACACTTAGTTTCACGCCGCGCTCGCCGACCATGCTCTCGAGCCCCTGCGGCAGGCGATCGATGAAGGGGCGCGCGTTGGCCGCTTCCGTGGCCTCGAGCAGCTCTTCCTCCGTCGCGTCCGGTTTCCCGAGGAGCAGGTTTTCCCGGATCGTTCCATTAAAAAGAAAACTCTCCTGCGTCACCATTCCGATCATCCCGCGCAGGGCGCGCACCCCGAATTCGCGCATCGGTCTCTCATCGATCGTGATCGCACCGGAAGTGAATTCGTAGAAGCGCGCGAGCAGATTGACCAGGGTCGATTTCCCCGCGCCGGTCGCGCCCACGAGCGCGATCGTTTCACCCGGCTGGGCGTGGAACGAGATGTTGCTCAGAGCGGGCGCGTGTTTTTCATCGCTGTAGTTGAAACTCACATTCTCGTAGCGCACCTCGCCGCGGATCCGGTGGCTCGTGTCTGGTCCCTCCCAGCCCGGCTCGATCGGTTGATCCATGATCTCGAAGACGCGCTCGCCCGCGGCCCGGCCCGCCTGCACGAGTTGGTTTAACTGATGAAGCTTGTTGATCGGTTCGTACAAAAATCCCGTCAGCATCAGGAACGCCACCAGGTCGCCCACTGCCATCGTCCCGGCGAGGACCGCGCGCGCCCCGACCCAGACCACGAGGACGATGCCTAACGAACCGATCAGATACATCGAGGGGTGATAAATCGCCCACACTCGCATGACGACGAGGGTGGCGTGGCGCAGTCGATCGCTGACCGAGTTAAAGCGCGCGTGCTCCTCGCGCTCGCGGACGAAGCTCTTGATTTGCCGGATGCCCGCGAGGTTGTCGTGCAGGAGCGAATTCATCGCGGACGAGGCCCGCCGTTGCAGCCGATAACGGCGGTGCGCGGTGAGCGTGTACCAAAGCGCGCCACCGGCGAGGAAGGGCGCGGGCGCCAGCCCCACGAGGGTGAGCGAGGTGCTGACGTAAAACATCATCCCGAGCACGATCACCGCCTGCAACAGCGCCACCACCCCCTGCTCCACGCCGTCGATCAACATCCGCTCGACCGAATTCACGTCCTCCAGGATGCGCGTCATCAAATCGCCCGTCGCGCGATTATCAAACCAGCGCAGCGGCAGGAGCTGGATGTGCGAATAAAGATCGCTCCGCAGATCGAAGATCACTTTCTGCTCGAAAGTGTTGTTCAAGACGATCCGGAGCGAATTCAAGCCGTGTTGCAGAACGAAGGCGAGCGCCGCGATCAAGACCAGCGGCGTGAGACGCTCCGTCCGATGTTGCACGAGGACTTCATCGATCACCCGTTTCGTGACCGCGGGAAAGACAATCACCATCAGGGTGCCCAGGATCGCGCAGGTGAGGGTTCCGCACGCGAGAAGCGGATAACGTTTCAGGTAAGCAAAGACACGCCGGACGGTTCCCATTGGCAGAAACGTCCAACGTCCAACGCTCAACGTCCAACGTTCAAAGCAGAGAGCCTCCCCAATTTCGACGTTGGACGTTGCGCGTTGGACGTTGGACGTTTCCCGACCGCTGCATGACGATCGAACGAATCTTCACCTCGCCCGGCCACAACTTCTTTGGCCATCACGGCAAGCCGCCGGATGATTTTCCACTCCTCGAAACGACCGAGATCGAGTGCGTCGCCGGGCGCGGCATCCGCGACGATCGCTTCTTTGATTACCGGGATAATTACAAAGGACAGATCACTTTTTTCTCGGCGGAAGTGTTCCGCGAGCTCACGCGGCACTTCGGCATCGCGGATAAATCGCCCGGCGTCCTGCGCCGCAACGTCATCGTCTCCGGCGTCGAATTAAAGGATCTGATCGGCGCCGACTTCGAGCTGCAAGGGGTGCAGTTTCGCGGCACCGCGCACTGCGCGCCCTGCTACTGGATGGATACCGCCTTCGCGCCGGGCGCGGAAAAGTTTCTCGCCGGCCGCGGCGGTTTGCGCGCGCGAATTTTGACCGACGGGATAATCAGTGTGGGCGCCGCGCAGTTGAAAATCCTGCAACCCGTCGCCCGGCCCTAACGATGCGCTGCAGTGCCGTCCTTCTCGCGGGCGGAAAATCGTCGCGCATGGGCTGCGACAAAGCGTTTCTCGAGTTTGAAGGCCAACCGCTCTGGCGGCGGCAGCTCGAGACGCTGCGGCAATTATCGCCCGAGCAATTGATGATTTCCGGTCCGCCTCACGACGAATGGAGTGAATACGACGTCATCGCCGATGAAATCGCCGACGCCGGACCGCTCGCGGGAGTGACCGCGGCGTTGCAGAAGTGCACCGCACCGTGGCTCGTCGTGCTGGCAGTGGATCTGCCTCGAATGACCGCTCATTTTCTTCGGACACTTGGCCACGGTACAGTCCCGTGCGGCTCGGCCGGGTTCGAACCGCTGGCGGCCATTTACCCGGCCACTTGCCTTCCGCTTGCGCTCCAGGCGCTGAGGAATGGTGATTTTTCCATGCAGAGTTTTGTGCGAAACGCGATAGACCAAGGCCTGCTCGTCGAGCGAAAGATTTCCGAAGCCGAGTATCCGCTTTTTTCCAACCTCAACACTCCAGCCGACCTGTGAACAACCGGGACAGTGCGAAAGCGATCGAGGTCGTAAAATATCGGGCGGGCAAACCGCTCCCGGCGGAACCCGACGAAGTCGCGACGGAAGAACCGCTCGAGATTCGGATCGAAGGCCAGAGCGTCGCGGTCGTAATGCGCACTCCCGGACACGATCGCGAACTGGCCGCCGGCTTTGTTTTGACCGAAGGGATCGTGCGCGAAGGCGCGGATATTTTTGAGATTACCTCCTGCCTAACGAAAGGCGAGTCGGCTGGCAACGGCATCGACATCACCCTGGCCGATCCTGCCAGGTTCGATCTCACGAAATTGAGCCGCCACGTTTTCAGTTCCTCTAGTTGCGGGATCTGCGGCAAGGCGACAATCGAATCGGCGATGCAGCAGTTCGCGCCGATCAAAGCGGCTCCATCGCTCGACGCGAAGCTGCTGCTTCAGCTCCCGGAGAAACTGGCCGCTGCGCAAAAGACATTCCAGCGTACCGGCGGTCTTCATGCCTGCGCGCTTTTCGATGCGAACGGCGAACTGATCCTCCTGCGCGAGGACGTGGGGCGACACAACGCGCTCGACAAGCTGATCGGCCACCAGTTGCTCGCGAAAGAGCTTCCGTTAGGCAATTGCATCCTCCTGCTCAGCGGCCGGGTCTCCTTCGAGATGACACAGAAAGCGCTCGCCGCCGGGATTGGCGTGGTCGCGGCCATCTCTGCCCCGACCAGTCTGGCGATTGAGTTCGCCCGCGCCAATCATCAAACCCTGATCGGCTTTCTCCGCGGCGACACGATGAACGTCTATGCCGGGACAGAGCGAATTACACGCTAGGTCACGGCAGAGCGGCGTAACACAGCCGTCCCGGCTGTTCCGTCGCCCGGGCGTCCCGCCCGGATGCTGGACCCGCCGGGCGGGACGCCCGCGCGACTCGACAGGCGAGACGCCTGTGTTACGCCCGCCCCTTGAACGTCAGCTCGGCGACGCCTGATTTGTCGAGCTCGCCCAGGCCCTCGAAAATCATCCGGTCGTATTGCGACTTCGTCGCCCGCGCGAGCGGGAGCTTGAGCCCGGCCAGCTCCGCGAGATGCAACGCGATCCCGCTATCCTTCGCGGCGTGCGCCGCGGAGAAGAAACAGGCGTGATCGCGATTCTGCATATCCTCGCCGTCCGTCTGAAGCACGCGCGAGCCCGCGCCGGTCTCGCTGAACACTTCGCGCAACATCGTGAGATCGAGCCCGAGCGCGTCGCCCAGCCCAAGCCCCTCGGCCAGGCCGGCGGTGTTGATGTTCATCACCATGTTGACCAGCGCCTTCACCTTCGCGGCCTGCCCAGACTTTCCGATGAAACGAATCTTGGAACCGAGCGCCTGCAGGATCGGCTCAGCGCGATCGAAGGCGGATTTTTCGCCGCCGCACATGAGGTAAAGCGAGCCTTCCCGGGCCTGCGTGATGCTCGAGGCCATGCAGGCTTCGAGCGTCTGCGCGCCGGCTTTTTGCGCCAGGCCCTCGACCTCGAGGTGCACTTCGGGCGAAACAGTGGCGCAGTTGATGAACAATTTCTCCTGCGCGTTGACGAGCAGGTTGTCGTCCGCCGCGGAAAAAATCTCGCGCATCGCGGCATCGTCCGACACCACCGTGATGACGACCTCCGCCGCGGCGGTCACTTCGCCTAACGACTGGCTGGCGAAGCTCCCAAGCTCCTGCGCCAGGGTCGTGGCAATGGGCCGGTGCGCATCGAAAACCGCCGTGACATGAAAGCCTTTCTCCTGCAGGCGCCGCGCCATGTTCGCGCCCATCCGGCCAACTCCAACGATCGCGATATTCATAAGATCAGATGCGCCCGGCGAAAAACGCGTTGTGTTTTTTCTCTTCGCACACCGTGGTCAGCGGACCGTGGCCGGGACAAAGCACGGTGTCGTCAGGCAGGGTGAGAATCTTCTCGAGATTGTTTCGGATCGCATCCGGGTAAGAGACATTTCCGCCGCCCATCGAGCCGGCGAACAGCGAGTCGCCCACGATCGCGACCGGGCGATCCAGGCCGCGGACAAAGAAAGTCGTGCCGCCCGCGGAATGACCCGAAGTGAGGAACGATTCAATCGTTAGGCCGCCGACTTTGAACTTCTCGCCCTCGGCGAAGGGCTGCGCCCCGGGAGTTTCCTCGAGATCGGAAAGGCGGACCGGCGCGCCGCTGGCCTGCACCAGCCGGTCAAGATCGGCGACATGATCCGGATGGGCGTGGGTGAGAAGGATTAACCTGATCGTGAGCCCGTCGCGCTGGCATTTCTCAAGCATGGCCGAAGCGTCCGCCCCGCTGTCGAAAACCACGGCGTCTTTGCTGGCTGGGTCCCAAACCAGATACGCGTTTACCTGCATGTCGTGATACGGGGTGTTGAACTGCGCCAGGCCCTCGAGCTCGAATCTCGTCGGGCAGCCAGCCACCCTCTGCGAAACGAGCGAGCGCGTCGGCGTCGAGTTTCAGGACGGGCGCGATTCGGTCGGACGTGGCGCGGTCGAAATGACCGTCGCGCAGTTGCCGGATTTTTTCCGCGTCGGCGCCGGATTTTTCCGCGAGCTGACTGTCGGAGAAGCCAAGGCCGCGCTGCGCCTTGCCGATGATGTCGGTGAAATTGTCTTCCAGTGGGATGGCCATGCTTCCACTAAAGAACAACCAGCGTCCCTGTCGAGCGCGGCGCGGCAACTCTGGCGAGGCGCTCACTTGCGAGGTGCGCGGTTTGGTTGGCCACATCCTGGACCGAGTGGACGATGCCGGTCTCTTTTTCGATGGAGGTCATGGTCACATCGGCGATGCCGCAGGGCGTGATGGCGTCGAAGGCCGAGAGGTCGCCGCCCACGTTGAGCGCGAAACCATGCATCGTGATCCAGTGCCGCACGCCGACGCCGATCGAGGCGATCTTGCGCTGCTCGACCCAGGCACCCGTTAGGCCGGCGCGGGTGGAGGCGTTGATTTCGAAATAACCGAGCAGCTCGACCAGGAGCGTTTCGATCCAGCGCAGGTAGCGATGCAGATCCTGGCCGTGGCGTCGCAGGTCGAGAAGAAAATAACCGACCAGCTGCCCCGGTCCGTGGTAAGTCGCCTGCCCGCCACGATTGATCGCGACCAGCGGATGCGGGAGGTGGGCCACGCCGCGCAGGCTCGATTGATCCGGAGTGCGTCCGATGGTGTAAACCGGGTCGTGCTCGAGCAGCCAAAGCTCGTCTGGGGTGTCGGGATTCGCGCGTTTTTGCCTAACGCATTCTTCCTGCCGCGCGAGCGCATCGGCAAAAGCGATCCGGCCCAGCCAGCGTGTTTCCAGCGCCTCGCTCATATCCTGGCGGAGGCCGGCAAACCGACTCGCACCCCTTCCTGCGCGCGCAGATGCGTCAATCCAATCGCGAGCGCATCGGCCGCATCCGGCCCGGGCGTTTCCGTCAGGCTAAGGAGCGCCCGCACCATGAAGGCGACCTGCGACTTGTCGGCCGAGCCGTTCCCCACCGTGGCCTGTTTGATCCGCTTCGGCGCATATTCAAAAATCGAAAGACCGCGTCCGGCCGCGGCCAGGATCGCGGCCCCGCGAGCCGCGCCCAGCGTGATCGCGGTCCTGTGACTCTGCACATAGATGACCGCTTCGAGCGCGCAACAATCGGGCTCATGCTGATGGATCAACTCGGCCAGCCGATCATGAATCGCGACCAGGCAGGACGACATCGTGAGCGAACTCCGATTATGGATGACCCCGAAATGAAGCGCCTGAAATTTACCGCCGGTGGAGTCGATGATCGCGACACCGGAATTGCGCAGAGACGCGTCGATCGCCAGGACTCGCATCGTTAGGCCAGTTGGCAGGCGGCGGAACGGGGCATGACCAAGCTTAGGGTTCGCGCCGCTTCCCAGCAAGACGGAAGTCGACAAACGCCGGTCCGTGCGTTTTCATTGCCCATCGTGGCGGAAAACTCCAAGCCGCAGTGCCAGATCTGTCACAAAGCGACCCTGCCTAACGCCGGCACGGTGGGCGATCTGCTTCGGCCCTCCCTGCTCGAGTTCATTCAAAAGCGCAGCGCCGGACTTTGATCCGCACGGCTTCATCTGCCTCGACGACCTCGGTCATTTCCGGCGCGATTACGTAAAGGAAGTGCTGGAGGATGAAATCGGCGAACTGACCGCGCTCGACCAGGAAGTCGTCGACAGCCTGCAGGAACACGAAATTCTTTCCGAGAACATCGGCAAGGAATTCGAGAGCGACCTGACTTTCGGCGAGCGCCTCTCGGACCACATCGCCTCCTTCGGCGGGAGTTGGACCTTCATCATCGTCTTCTTCGCCATCCTCCTCGTCTGGATCGCGATCAACGGCGTCATCCTCGCGACCCGCGCCTTCGATCCCTATCCCTTCATCCTCATGAACCTGATCCTCTCCTGCCTCGCGGCGATCCAGGCGCCGATCATCATGATGAGCCAGAACCGGGCGGAAGCGCGCGATCGGGCGCGGGCCGAGAACGATTACAAGGTCAACCTGAAAGCCGAGCTGGAGATCCGGCACCTGCACGAAAAAATCGACCATCTCCTGCGCAAGCAATACAACCGGCTCTTCGAGATTCAGCAGATCCAGATCGAACTCCTGGAGGAACTGGGAGCAAGACGGCGCGCCGGCCGGAAACCAGATCGTTAGGCAAAGAGAGGTCAAAAATGCGAATCGCTGAAGCCAGGACCCCCGCCGAAGTCGCCCGCTGTTTCCCGGTCATGCGACAGCTGCGGACCCATTTTGAGGACGAGAAAAGTCTTCGTCGAACAGGTGGAACGCCAGCGCGCGGACGGTTTCAAGATCGCCTTCCTGGAAGACGAAGGCGGGGTCCGCGCGGTCGCCGGCTACCGGATGGCGGAATCGCTTTTCGCCGGGCGCTATTGCTACGTCGACGACCTGGTGACGGACGAGTCGGCCCGCTCGTTAGGCTACGGCGGCGCGCTCTTCGACTGGCTGGTGGCGGAGTCGCGCGCGGCCGGCTGCAAGGAATTCCAGCTCGATTCCGGGGTGCAGCGATTCGCCGCGCATCGCTTTTACCTGATGAAGCGGATGAAAATCGCGTCGCACCATTTCACGATGGATTTGTAGACGTTTCGCTCTGCGAAACGCGGGAGAACGTTTGTCTCGTCGCGAAAGCGCACCTCCGCGCCTCCCAGAGGGAGGCGTCTACAATGTTCGCTCTGCGAAGCGCGGAGGGCGGGCGATCGTTTCCGTCAGGGCAACGAAAAATAATCGGCGCTCTGGTAATTGCCGTCGACCGTTTTCACGATCTGCATCAGGACGTCGTTGACCAGGGTGCTCGCCCCGAAACGGAAAAGATCCGGCGTGAGCCAGTCGTCGCCCAGCGTTTCCTTCACCATCACGAGATAAGCCAGCGCCTGCTTGGCGTTGCGGATGCCGCCGGCCGGTTTCATCCCGATGCGGACGCCGGTTTCGTAGAAATAATCGCGGATCGCTTCCAGCATCACGAGCGTGACCGGGATGGTGGCGGCGGGCGCGATCTTGCCGGTGGAAGTCTTGATGAAATCGCCGCCGGCGCGCATTCCGATTTCGCTCGCGAGCCGGACGTTGTCGTAAGTCTGGAGCTCGCCGGTTTCGAGAATCACTTTTAGGTGCGAAGGACCGCAGGCTTCCTTGACTGCCGCGATCTCGTCGAAGACGCGGTTGTAATCGCCGGCCAGGAAAACTCCGCGATCGATCACCATGTCGATCTCATCCGCGCCGTCGCCGGAGGCGCGGCGCACTTCCTCGAGTTTCAAATCGAGCGGCATGAGGCCGGTCGGGAAAGCGGTTGCGACCGAGGCGACTTTCACCCCGGAAGTGCCGAGAAAACGCTTCGCCACCCGAACGAGATTCGGATAAACGCAGACCGCGGCGCAGGGGGGCACGTCGTAGCGCGGATCGATCGGCTGCATCGCCTTGCGGCAGAGGAACGCGACTTTGCCGGGCGTGTCTTTTCCTTCCAGCGTCGTCAGGTCCATCATCGAGATGGCGAGCTTAAGGCCGGCCAGTTTGGCCGAGGTCTTGATGCTGCGTTTGGTGAAAGCGGCGGCGCGTTCCTCGATCATGACTTGATCGACGGTCGGGATTTCCCAGCGGTCGCGGAGCGCGTTGTGGCGGTTGCGGGACTCAGGCAAAGTTTTCAAGCGCAGCGAGGCTAACGAAACGGCGACCGCATGTCCACTCCCGGAACGCGAGCTTTTGGTAGGGTGTCGATGTGCAAGCGACTGTTGGCCCCCCGGCTCGACGGCGTCTCGCCCTACCGGGACCGCGCGGCGGGCGAGACGCCCGCGCGACGGGTCAGGCCAGAGGCCTGAGTTACGTGCCGCTCACGCTGAGCGTGATCTCGCGCCGGTGCGAGGCGCGGCGATGCTCAAAAAGGAAAATCCCCTGCCAGGTGCCGAGCTGCATCCGGCCGTCCGCGATCGGGATCACTTCGCTCGAGCGGGTGAGGACGGAACGAATATGCGAGGTGCTGTCGTCGGCGCCTTCCGCGGTGTGTTCAAACCACGGCGTGTCCTCCGGGACTAGTTTCTCGAAAAATCTTCTCAAGATCGCGCCGCGCGCTCGGGTCGGCGTTTTCCATGATGATGAGGCTGCAACTGGTGTGCCTAACGAACACGGTGACCGTGCCGGCCTGGACCGCCGCTGGCCTTGATCGCCGCCGCGACCTGCTCGGTGATTTCGTAGGTTCCTTTGCCCTTCGTAGAGACCGTGAAATTCCCCGAGTAAACGCGCATCGCCGGCGGCCACGCTAAACGCAGCCGCCGGCGACCGCAATTTTTCGCCCGTTACTGGAGGTTATAAACTTCGACCAGGGCGACGCCGGTGGTGTCGGCGTTCCCGCGCACGATCGCGGTGTAAGCGCCGGGCACGAGCGTGATCGAGAGGGCGGACTCCGCGTCGTTGGAAGGCGGAAGCGAGCTCTCAATCGCGAGAGCCTGGTCACTCCGCCAGTCGTCGTTCACGGTCGTGTTGCCGTTGCTGTCGTGTAATTCGAGGACTGGATTTTCCAGCACGCCGGTCACACCCGAGGCCGCGAGCGAAGGCCCGAGCGCGCGGACCAGCACTGTGGTCGGCTCCGTGCCGCCAACGATGAAGCCGCCGATCATGACGTTGTCGCCGATCTCGACTTTGCCGCGGGTGGAGATGTTGGCCAGTTCCACCTCCGGGTTGTCGCCTTCAAGATCGTACACTTCCACCAGCCCGATGCCGGTGCCGTTATTTTGTCCTTTCACGATCGCCGTATGAGCGCCAACCGGGAGGGTGGCGATGATGGCGGATTCGAGGTCGCTCGTCGGCTGCAGACCCGTGGCGGCGATCTCGTTTTCTTGATCGGATTTCCAGTTGTCGTTCGTGATCACGTCGCCACCGCTCGGGTGCAATTCCAGGACCGGATCGGCTAACGAACCGGTCAGGGGCAGGGACGGGCCGATGGCGCGGATCAGGACTTTCTTGGTCGAACCAGGCGGGCCATTCACGATGAACCCGGCAATAAGAACGTTGTCGTCCGTCTGCACATTGAGCC
Source organism: uncultured Verrucomicrobiae bacterium (assembly GCA_963740715.1). Lineage (GTDB taxonomy): Bacteria > Verrucomicrobiota > Verrucomicrobiia > Chthoniobacterales > UBA10450 > Palsa-1392. The sequence continues at coordinate 75,747 of CAVUGD010000019.1, forward strand.
GGGTGGAGATGTTCAACGGCTTGGCCGCCTGCGGCGAGGGAAGCGCCGGGTCGGCGGACAACAACACGCCGTCCGCGGTGACCGCGGCCTGCGCATTGGAGCTGACAGAGGCAAACGTGCCGCTGACCGTGCTCGCCGCGATTGGGGAGAAAGTGTCGGCCGGGTCGGGCGTGTAGCCGTCGATCAACTTGAGATCGAGGTTTCCCCCTAACGACGCCGAGCCAGTGCAGACGACCTGGTCGAATTCGTTAGGCGCCGGCCCCCCATCCTCGACGATGAGCGTTCCGTCCGCCGTCTGGGCGAAGTTCCCGACGACATCGATCCGTCCGGCCGAGTGTCCGGGCGAGACGAAGCCGGCAGAGTTGGTCAGGGTGCCGGCGATCACGCCTGAGCCGGAAAGGACGCCGCCCTGGAGAGAGACATCGCCAATCATGGTCAGGCCGCCAAGATCCGTCTCGCCACTCGTCTGGATGAGACCGCTGTTGCCGGCCGTGGGAGCACCCGGGGCCAGGCTGTTTTGCACCGTGCCCCCATTTGGGCTCACGATGCTGGCGCCGTCCTGGCTGATCAGGCTGGCGCCATCCTGCGAGATGAGGCTGGCTCCATCTGTGCTGATAATGCTACCCCCGTCCTGCGAGATGAGGCTGGCCCCATCCTGGCTGATCAAAGTGCCTCCATTGGGGCTCACGATCGTGCCACCATTCGGACTGATGAGCGAGGCACCGTTCGGGCCGATCAACTGCCCTTTATTTTCGAAGACGCTTGCCACCAGCGTGCGGATGGGCTTGACCGCCGGCGGAGTAACCGGAGGCGGAGTCGCTGCAGGAATCGGCGTGCTCGGCTTGGGGAAGAAAAATTTCCCGATGTTGGTGAAGAAGGTGGCGACACCGTCGAGGAACCCGGCCGGCTGCGGCGCACCGAGAGCTCGGGCCGTGCCGGCAGTTGTCACCGGCACGATGTTCCCCCGGCCATTGAATTTGAAGCTGCCGTAGTTGATCCAGGAACCGCTCATCGGCACGTCGACATCGCTCCAAAGGGCAACCGTTCCACTCGAGGTCACGGTGGTGTTCAAGTCCTTGATCGCGGCGCTCCCGGTGATGTTAAAGGCCTGACTGACCGTGAGGTTGCCGCCCGCGCCGTGCAGGGTCGCGCTGTTGAGCGCGACGGCGTAGACGCTCACGTTGGCCGTGATGTCGACCGTGCAAAACGGAATGACGGCCACGTCATTCGACGACGGGACGCCATTCGCGCCGAGGCCATCTTTCCATTTCGAGGCGTCATTCCAGGCGCCCGAGCTGGTGCGGGTGAATATTTTACCGATCGGCGGCTTGATCCGGATGTAGACCGGCGGCGCGTAGCCTTTGATCCCGGCGCTGTTAATTCCGTAGCCGGTGATGACATGATCGCCGCCGGCGGTGGTGAAGTAGGGCAGGCTGAAGCTGGTGCCGCCATTGCGCGTCTCGAGCACGGTGCCGTCGTAGAGAAGCGCGAGTTCGGACAATGTCCCACTGTTTGCGAGCTGCACTCCAAAGGTCAGGCTGCCGGAAGAAACAATAATCGGATCGAGCGGCGTGAGCCCGCTGCCACTGCCTGGTTCAGGGAAGGGCGGCAGAATTTCCATCTCGGGAGCAGTCCCGACGACTGTGCTTTGCACGCCAACGAAGTTGGAGATGCTGTCGATCCGCCCGCTGTGCGAGGCGACGATGCGGAAATAAGTAGGACTGCCCGGAGGATACTTGGTCGTGTTCAGGTAAAACAGTGTTGGGTTGGAATAGGGGAACATCGCGCCCCCGTTGCCATCGGCGAGGTCCTCCCAGCTCGATTCATCGCCCGGCGTGGTCGTCGCCTGCACCCGCATCGTCGTGCCGCTGAGCGCGGTCGCGAGTTGGCCCTGGAAATTGATCTGCTGGCCCGCGCCGTTGGTCGCGAGAAAGAGAGTGACCGGCGGCACATGGGCCGTGCTGGTGGCAAGATCGTAATCTCCGACCACGTTGGAAACGCTGTCGGGGTAACCGGGCGCGGAAGAGATGGCGCGGAAATGCATTCCATTTTGCAGGGGATAATTGAGGCTGTTGAGGACGAAGAGATCGCTCGTTTCGTCGCGCGTCATGTAGCCGCCGCTCCCGTTCGGCAGATCGACCCAGGAACTTTCGACGGTTGGCGTGGCCGATGCCTGCACGCGCACCACTAACCCGGCGGGATTTCCGGTCTGCACCGCGGCGAACTTCATTACCGTGTCCGTCCCGCCTCCGTTCGGGTTGACGGTCACGCCATTGACCGTGAACTGCGTCGCAGAAAGCCCGCCGTGCGGTGGCGGGGTTGGGGTCGTGAGGCTGTTGATCGTCACCGAGGCGTTGGTCGAGTTGTTGCCGGGGTTGGGGTCGTCGGTGAAAGGATCGGTGCTCACCCCGACGAGCCGCACTGGGGAGCCCGCTTTCGTTGCGACATAAGCCACTAAAAATGTCGTATTCCCGCCCGCCGGGATATTCGGAAGCGTGATGTAACGAAAACCAGTCTGATCAATCGAAGTCACCGGCGGTTCGGCGGTGTCGAACGTCATGTAAACGTCGGTGCCGGACGAGTCATCCGGGCCGATGTAGCCGTGCATGCCGGTCGTGGCGTCGGGGCCGTTGTTGGTCACCTTGCAGGTGTAAATGATTTCGTCGCCGATCACCGCCGTCTCGGGACTAACCGTGACGGCGATGCTCAGGTCGGACTCGGCGAAAACCGAGGCCGAACCGAGAAGCATGGTGACCGCAAGTAGGATGTTGGTAAGAAGTGTCTTCATAGATTCAAACTGCCGGCTGCTAAATCGCGCCGTTCCAGAGGTGCAGATGGAGAAGCGGCGGGGATATTACCGGCCGATCGAAAAAAAGTTTTCACCGGTGGTGAACCGGCTGCGTTAAGCTGGACGCCTTCTTGATGAGCTCTTCCCAAGATTCGCTCCCGGCCGTTTTCCTGGCGGAGTCCGACCCGCTCCTGCAGCCGTATCTTGAAGCCTCAGCAGAACGCGACGCGGCCGCTCCCCTCGCCGCGCTCTTTGCGCTCCAGGCCGAGCCGATCATCGAGCAAATTCTGCGCGTAAAACGCGCCCGGAGCGGCCAGCCTAACGACGTCGCCGATGTCGCGAGCGCGGCCCGGGAATATCTCGTTAGGCAACTCGGTCTCCTGCGCGCCGGCGCGCGCGAACCGATCCGCGACTTCCGCGGCTACGTCGCGAGCGTGACCTATTCCGCCTGGGCGGAATATCTGCGCGAACGCCATCCGCAACGCGCCATGCTCCTCAATCGGCTGCGCTATCTGCTCGAGAATCGCACCGCGCAAAAAGGCTTCGCGCTCTGGGACGACGCGGAAGGGCAGAAATGGTGCGGCTTTTCTACCTGGCGCGAGCGCATGGGCGGCGCCTCGCCGAAGCTGCAATGGCTGCTCGTTGATCCGGCCGCCGCCGTGGCCGACGCGCTCCCCGGGGCCAATCCCGCGGCGATGATCCTGCCCGAGCTGGTCGCGGGCCTTTTGCGCTGGCTCGGCGGGCCGATCGAGTTGCGCGATCTCACGACCGCGCTGGCGGAAGTATCCGGCTTTGCCCGAACCGAAAGTCGTCCGACAGACGAAGCCGAGATCGACCCGCGCAACTCGCCCGCGGAAGAATTGATCTGGAAGGAATACCTGCGCTGGCTCTGGCAGGAAATCGCGACGCTCTCGGAGCGACAACGGCGCGCCTTTCTTCTCCATGCCGAGGTGGTGCGCGATTTCGATTCGCTCGGGATCGCTTCCCTCCGCGCCGTCGCGGCCAGTCTGCAATTGAAAGCGAACGAACTGGCCGAAATCTGGAATCGCCTCCCGCTCGACGACCTGACGATCGCAAAAATGCTCGATTGCAGCCGGCAACAGGTGATCAATCTGCGGCGGGTGGCGCGCGATAAACTCGGCGCGGCCTGGCGGCAATGGCGCGATGGTAATATGAGAGCGCAGTCTCCGTCTTCATAACTCGAGATGAAAAGTCACCTAACGAGCGAAGAACGCGCCGCTTACTGGCAACGCACGCTCGCGCCCGAGGCGCTGCTCGCAGTGAGCGATCATTTGCAGGAATGCGCGGCCTGTCGGGAAGAGCTCGCGCGGGAGAAATCTTCGGGCGTCGCCGCGGCCGGCAGGGACCCGGTGAGTTACGCAGAACTCGTCGCCTGGATGGAGAACGATCTCGATCCCCTCGCCCGTCGTGAACTGGCGGAACGGATCAGCAGCTCGCCCAAAACTTCTGCCGAACTGGTCAATCTCCTGCGCTTTCGCGACGAGATGAATGAATTGCCCGCGGCCGATCACGCTCCGGTCCAGGTGCGCCGTTTTTTTGGCATTCCCAGCCGCCTTCTGCCGCTCGCCGCCGGGCTCACCATCGGGATCGCCATTTTCTGGCTGACCACGATCGGGCGCGAACACAGCCGGAGCGTGGCGCTGCTCGACCAGGGACATCAGCTTATCGTTAGGCCAAACGGCGCCATCCCCGCGCTCGGCGAACTGCCGGACGGTTTGCAGGAGGCGGTGCGCGACGCGGTCTCGTTAGGCAAGATCGATCTTCCCGCGAGCCTGGCCGGCCTGGGCGGATCGAACGCGGAACTGGCCGGCGCGCCGACGACGAAGGCCGGCTTCCAGGCCCTCGCGCCCATCGGGACGGTGACGGAGAAACCGGTCCTGCGCTGGAGTGCCGACCCCGGCGCCAGCGGCTACCGGGTGAATCTTTCCAAAAACGGCGGCGAACCGATCAGCAGTCCGATCCTGCCCGCGAGCCAGACGAGCTGGACGCCAAACGAGGAACTTTCGCCTAACGAAACCTACGAGTGGGAAGTGGAGGCGCTGCGCGATGGCGAATTGCTGGCCAAGGCCCCCGCTCCGCCCGAGCCGGAAGCGCGCTTTCGCGTGCTCGATCCCGCGGGCCGGGCCGCGCTCGCGCAGCAGCGCGGCAAGTTTAGCGGATCGCACCTCATCATGGGTCTGGCCTACGCGAAAGCTGGCCTGGTCGCGGAAGCGCGAGGCGAGTTCGAGCAACTGGCAAAGGAGAACCCGGAAAACCCGCTCCCGAAAAAACTGCTCGGCGGCCTAACGAACTCGGAGAAATAGCGACTCTCTTTCTTTTTGTCATCCCGAGCCGCGCAGACGGCGAGGGACCTCCCAGTTGCAATCCGCGCGCTGGCGGAAAAGGAAGCGTCTATTCCAAGCGCGGGGTCCACATTCGCTTCGCTCAGTGCAGGCCCTCTTTTTCCGCGCTTCGCCGGATCGGGATGACAGAGTTTATTTAGCGATCGCTAACGGCTCGCACCAACGAGAACAAAAGGTGCCCAATAGAACGGATGCCGGTAACGCGCGTCCTTGCGCAATTCCAGGCTCGCCTGCGCAACGCCTCCGCGTTTCCTGCGCCGTCGTGCAAGCGCCGATGCAGCCCGACCATGAGCGGCGTGCTGCTCGCGCTGTCCACTTTCCACTGGCTCACGATCGTCGCCGGACAGCCCGCGACGAAAAATCCCCATGACAAACCGATCACGCCTTCGCCCGCCGTGACCTGCCCGCGCGCGGTTTCGCAGCCGCACAAAACGGCGAGGCGCGCCTGCAGTTTCAGTTTCATTAATTCACGCGCCTCGAGGCGGCCATCTTCCGCCCCGGTCCCGACTTGGGAAAAGAGGAGGTAGGAATAAAGCGGCGCCCGATCGTCGAGCACGCCGTGCATCGCGAAATGCAGGATGCCGGCCCGGGCCGCTTCCCGCTTGAAAACCGTCTCGCTGGCGGCGGCTCCCACCAAAACGCGACCGGCCGGCGGCGGATACATTTCCCGGAGCGCGGGCGCCTGTTTCTCGGTCTGCGGCAGGGGCTGCCAATTGTCGCTCATCAACGCGACTGGGGCCCTTCTCGCTCAAAGCGGGATTGACGAAGGCGAGCAGGGCGGGCTCGGGCGATCCGGCGGGCGCGGAATTTTCCAGCCGGCTGAGCAACGCGAGCGACGGCGCATAACGAATCGTATACGCGGCCAGCAGCGGCTGATCGACCTTTTTCTCCAGCACTTGGAAAGGCAGTTCCCACAGCGGTCCGTCGGGCACGATGACGAGGGACTCGACCCCGCGCAGTTGTTCTTCAACTGGGCGCAAGAGCAGGTCATAAAATTCACGCGCTGGCTTTTCCCAGGCCAGGCTGCGCGCCGCCAGGCGGCTGCGAAAATCATCTGTCAGGCTCGTCAGCTCCGCACGTTTTTTACCTAACGACACTACCTGCAGCTGCGGCTCGCTCGCCTCCGGCGGGCGGGTGAGAAGAAAGAGAAACGATTCCTCACCGGTCACGACAAAACGGAGAAGCGCGGTTTTTCCATCGCGCAGGAGTGGTCCCGCGGCGGCAAGAGAAGCGAGCGGCTCAGGAACGGCAGTGCGGCGCAATTCCGGATGTGCCGAACGAATTAGGGCTTCGAAATGTTCCAATTCCTTCTGGAGCTCGCGCCGGCTGGCTTCGTTTTTCGCGATCGCGCTTTCGTCCCGCTTGTCCGCGGTCCGGAGACGGGCCGACTGGCGCTGCGCGTCGGCCAGTTTCAGATCAATCTCGCGCTGCGCTTTTCGCTCCTCTTCGGTCAGGACGGCGGCTGTTTCCGCGCGCCCGCCGCTAGTGATGTCGAGCAGGACGCGGGCGCTGGCGCGCTCGGCCATGGCGAGCGCTTCCGCCGCTTTATTTTGCCTAACGAGCAGGCTGACCATGGCGTGATAAGGCTCGATCTGCTGCGAGAAAAAAGTTTCACGTTCGACCTCGCCGCCGGCCACCCGGCCGCGCATTTCCTCGACCGCGGCGATCGCTTCCTCGAAAGCGGCCGCGGCTTCCTTCTCACGCTGCAAGGCGCGCAGGGAGCGACCGGACAGGGTGAGTGCCGGGACGAGTTGATCGAGCTGCGCGATCTGGCGCGAGAGAGTGGCCGCCTTCTGCGCCAGGGAAAGCGCGGCTTCCTCGTCGCCCCGCGCGTGCGCGACCTTGGCCGCGCCTAACGTGGCCTGCGCTTCGCCGCTGACATCGCGCAATTCGCGCGCCAGCTTCAGGCTGGCCTCGTAGTCGTCGCGCGCGGCGTCGAGATGCCCGCGCTTCAATTCCAAATCGCCCAGGACGGCGAGCGAATTTTCCACCCGTGGACGAAACCCGGCCTTCTCCGCCACCGCCCGCGCGCGATCAATGAACTGGACCGCGCGATCGAGGTCGCCGCGCGCGTCGTAGCTCATGCCGATGTTGTTAAAGATGAAGGCCATGTTCCAGGCGTTGTCGTCGCCGACCGCCTGGCGCGCCTTTTCGTAGTATTCCAGGGCGCGTTCCGGCTGGCCCTGGGTGCGGTAGACTTCGCCGATGCTGTTCAGCGCCGGGATGATTCCTTCGCGGTATTTTATTTTTTCCGAGAGCGTGAGCGCGCGCTGCAAAGATTGAAGGGCGTGCGCGAAATCCGACTGAACGAGATAGATGATCCCGCGCGCCTGGTGGGCGCTGATCCGGCCGTGCGCATCTTCGGGATGCGCTTCGTAATAATCGACCGCCTGGTTGATCGCGCCGAGCGCGCCGCCGAGATCGCCGCATTCGCGCAGGACAAAAGCCAACTCGATTCGCGCCGCAGCCGCGTCGTCTTCCGCGCCGGCTTCGTGTGCGAGACGCAGGACGAGATCGCAATCCGCCGCGGCGCGCAGATATTCGCCGGTCAGCGTGAGCTGGTAGGCGCGAGTCAGGATCGCTTTCCGCAAAACCTCGCCGGAAATTTCGGCGGCCACTCCGCCGATAACGCGGTCTTGTTCAGCCGGATTTTTCGCCGCTTCCAGGCGCTCGATGAGATCGGCCGGCAAAGTCGCGGCCGGATCCGCAGCGCGAGCCATGGTTAGCGTGGCCGCGAATGTGAACCCAGCGCCGAGTAGTCGAAGACTCCCGGCCCAATCGTACGGCGAGCTCGTCACCAGGGCCGTTGCCGCTCCGCCTGGATTTGCTCGAGGAGGATTTCGTTGGCGCGTTCTTCCTCGTGAAACAACTGCGCGATGGCACGCAGAGCCGGGAGATAAAAATCGAAGCGCTTGCGAAGTTTGCCCGTGGCCGGGTCGTAGAAAAACGAGGTCTCCTCATCGAGATTCGGGACGATGAGTTGATCGCTCAGCCGCTCGTCGTGCGCCATCCGGCTCAGGCCGGACCGGATCGCTGACTCGGCCTTGCGCAGGGCGACGATGGTTTTGACATCGAGCACGTCGAGACCGCCTGCCTGGAGAAAAGCGGTCACGTCGCCCGCGCTGTAATCAGAGGAAAAGCTGACGGGTTGCAGCGGCGGCATTTCGCCGGCGGCGAGCGCGCGCTCGAAGTCGGCGATGCGTTTGGCCTGCCGCGCGCTGCCGTTCTGGGCGTCCTTTATATTTTCCCGGGCCTGCTGTTCGAGCGAGGCGAGGATCTGGTCACGGCGCTTCGCGTCCTGTTGATGCTGCTGGTAACCGGTCAGCCAAAAGGCGGCATAGGCGCCGAGGAAAACGAGGAGCAGTTCCGCCAGCCAGCGGCCCACTTGATTTCGCCAGGACCGCTTTGGTTCGACGTTCGTCACCCGGCGACTATGTCACGCCTGCCGCGACGGACGCAAGGTTGCTCGGCCGGGCGTTGTCCGAGGTGCACTTTGCTTCTACTTTCGTGGAGATGTCCGAACAAAGCGCCAGCGCCGTCGTCATGATCCGGCCGAGCCGGTTTTTTCCGAACCCGGAGACGGCGCAGGATAACGCTTTCCAGCAGGAAGCGGGAGCGGAGCCGGCCGGAGTGGTCGCCGCCCGCGCCTTGGCGGAGTTCGATGAAGCGGTTCGGGCGTTATCCGCGGCCGGGGTAACGGTCCATGTCTTCGAGGACACGCCCACGCCGGTGAAACCGGACGCGGTTTTCCCGAACAATTGGTTTACGACCCATCACGACGGAAGAATCGCGCTCTACCCGATGTATACCCCTTCGCGCCGCGCGGAGCGACGGGCCGACATCATCGAGAGCTTGCGCGAAATTTACCGCGTCACCGAGGTGATCGATTACTCGCCCTACGAAAAACGCGGGCTCTATCTCGAAGGCACCGGGAGTCTGATCCTCGATCACGTTCATCGTCTCGCCTACGTCTCGCTTTCGCGGCGGGCCGATCGCGAGCCGCTGGAGAAATTCTGCGCCGATTTCGATTATGCGCCGGTCACTTTCCAGAGCATGAGCGCCGACGGGCGCGCGATCTATCACACCAACGTCATGATGTGTCTCGGGACGACCTACGCGCTGGTGGGGCTCGAGATGATCGCCGACCCAACCGAGCGCGAAACCGTGCGGCGACAGCTCGAAGCGACCGGTAAAACCATCGTTCCCCTCTCGCAGAACCAGATCGAAAATTTCGCCGGCAACGCGCTCGAATTGCGGAGTGAGGAAGGCAACCTGCTCGTTCTCTCGGCCCGGGCGGCGGCCCATCTCGGCGACGAAGAGCGGGCCACGATCGAGCGCTTCGCCCGCCTCCTGCCCCTCGACTTGCCGACGATCGAACTGGCCGGCGGCAGCGCGCGCTGCATGCTGGCGACCGTTCACCTGCCGCCTCGTTAGGACCCGCCCGGACTGGCAGGGATTCGTGGATTTCCTTCCCGGCCACGGGGTTGGCGCGGGAGGTGCTATTGGCCATAGCTGAATATGGCGGAGCTGAATCCCACAGGCGGAAAATCCGGGAAGAAGAAATCTTCCCCGAGAAAGTCCAAGCCGCGCCGTGCTCTCAACGGGCAGGCGCGGAAAGCTCCTGCCGTGAAAAAGACCGAGGCCGCGGAAGAGAAGGCTCCGGTCGCGATGGGCCGGATGGAAAGAACGCGCCGGTTACTTCTCGCAGCCCTTCGGGTCTGGGAGTTGAAACGCCGGCCGATGGAATAGGCCGGTTGAGCCTTTGCTCAACCCTGAGCTCATTTTTTTCGCTGCGGTGATGGATTGCCGCCGATCCCACTGCCGATAGCGGTTGGCAATTTCAGTCCGTTTCTGTTATCCGTCGGCGTAATGAAAAAGTATCTCCCTGTTCTCGCCCTCGTCCTGGCTTGCACCAGCCCTGCGCACTCCCAAACCGTCCCGCGTGGAGTGCCTGTCGATCAGACCGGCAAGATGCCTGCCCCTAACTATGGCACCAAAGGCCTCTCCCCCAAACCGGCCCTTCCTTTGGCGACCCCAAAAGCGCCCGCCGGAGCCATCGTCTATCACGTTACCTTCGTCGATCCTTATGGCTCTTACTCGTCCTACTTCCCGCAGATGGAAGCGGCGCTCCTCGCGGCCGGCGCGGATTGGGCCACGCACCTGTCCGGTTCTGCCAGCATCGAAGTGGAAATCGTGATGGATAAGACCGTGTCGACGGCCAACGGGACGAGCGTCACGAGCGGTTTCGTGCGCAACGATGGAACGCGCGACATTTTCGAACTGGGCGCCGCTTATGAGTTGCGCACCGGGTCGGACCCGAACGGGGCGGAACCGGATATCAGCATCCGGGTCGGAACCGATTTTCTCGTGACTCAACTCTGGTTCGACCCCGACCCGGCCAGTCGCACCGCCGTCATTCCGCCCAATAAGCTCGACGCCATTTCCGTCTTCGCCCACGAACTGGGACACGGTTTTACTTTTAACGGCTTCACCGACGAGACGACCGGCGAGGTCCCGCCGACTTTTGAGGGACCGTTCGATGCCAACGTGAATTTCGACGGGACGAACTTCTACTTCGTCGGGAGCAAAGCGGTCTCTCGCTATGGCGGACCGGTCCCGCTCACCTTTGGAAATATTTTTCATTTCGGCAATAATCCGCCGCGGCCGGGCAGCGAACTGATTCTCGACCTGATGAATGGCGTCGTGAGCTATTATCAGACGCGTTACTACGTCTCGGGGCTGGATCTGGAGGTCGGGCGCGATAACGGGCTCGCCGTCATCTCACCGGACGCGCAGCTCCTCAACATCTCGACCCGGCTCAACGTGGGAAAGGACGATAACGTTTTGATCGGCGGTTTCATTATTACCGGGAACAGCTCGAAAGAGCTGATCTTCCGCGCCACCGGCCCCTCGCTCACTGCCCTCGGCGTCAGCGGCGCCCTGGCCGACCCGACGCTGGAGTTGCACGACAGCAGCGGGGCGTTGATCACGTCGAACGATAATTGGCAAGACACCCAAGGGGCCGAGATCCTGGCCTCGGGCCTGGCGCCGAACGACCCGTTGGAGTCAGCGCTCCTCATGACGCTCGCTCCCGGCAGTTACACCGCCGTGGTGCGCGGGGTGAACGACGGGACCGGTGTCGGCCTGGTCGAAGGCTACGATCTGAGTTCGGAAACGGACGGGCAGCTCGCCAACATCAGCACCCGCGGCCTGGTTGGCACCAAAGACGGCGTCATGATCGGCGGCGTCATCGCCGGGCCGGTCGGACGGGATATGGGCATGATACTGGTTCGCGCCATCGGGCCGTCGCTCGGTGGGTTTGGCGTGGCCAATCCCTTGCAGGATCCGATCCTGGAATTGCATGACGGCAACGGCGCCAGCATTGCGTCGAATGATGATTGGAAAGAAACGCAGCAGGCGGAGATCGAGGCGGCCGGCCTCGCGCCCACGAACGACAAAGAGTCTGCCCTCATCGCGCCGCTCCCGGCCGGGAGTTACACCGCGGTCGTTAGGGGCGCGAACGACACGACCGGCGTCAGTTTGGTCGAAGTATATTCGCTGCTCTAAAGCGGCGCGGCTTGGAGCCGCTCGTCAAGTTTGTCGCCCGAAGGAGATAGTCTCAATTTGCCTAACGATCTGCTTTCGTCGGAACCGGGATGCTCGTCTTCGCGTAGCCCTCCCCGGAATAACCGAGCTTCTCCAGCACCGGGGCAAAGATGCGATCCAGTTCCCGGATCGTTTCCGACTGCAATTTTTCGCGGTGATCGCCCGGCGTGACCTTGCGTTTGTGGGACCAGACATCCTCTTTATCCTGCGCCGCGACGCTGTTGGCGTGGCGCTCGGCCACGACGGCGCGCGTCTCCTCGGGGTCCTTCAGGTCAAACGCGCCGACGATTTTTTCCAGCCAGGAAGGAAAACTCAGGACCATCTCTTCGTAGGAAACGGCGGTGGTGTTTGGCCGGCTGAGCACTTCATCGAGATAACGCTGGTAACGATCGAGCACGGTCCCGACATGTTTTTTGTAGCGGGAACCAATCCCGTAATCGCCGCGGTACTCGTAAAACGGCGCGCCCGCCATATCGAGCACGAAGCGATCGATCCCGGCCTCGGCCACTTCTTTGCGATAGCCGGTGTGGGCTTCGATCTCGCCCGCGTGCATGTAGCAGTAGGAAAAAAACATCGAGACCAGCACGTCGCGCGGATCGCGCAGGTGCAGAAGGATGCTTGCCTCGCCCAACGCCTCGCTCGGGACAAAAAAACGGACCGGCCCGAAACAGCCGCGCTTCTTCGAGAAAAAATCTTCGCCGGCAAACATCTCCTCGAAAGGCAGCTCGGATTTGTTAGGCGAATAAAAACGAATCTGATTCAGCTCGCAGATATCCTTCAGGACACGGTGCAGGACCATCGAGCCCGCCTTGTGCGTCGTGTAAGCGATGATGTTGCGGCTCGGATCGCGCCATTTGTTTCGGAAAATCATTGCAGGCGGCCACGCGGGCCTGAGCTCAAGTTTGTTTTTCCGGGGCGCTTTGTCCATTGTTTCAAATGAAACGGCCCTGGCTCGCGCTCGTTTGCGCCCTGATTGCGATCCCGAGCGCGCCCGCTGTGCCTAACGACCCCCTGATCAGCGCCCTTTACGCGCGCGGGCTGGCCGGCGATCGCGTGGCCGTGACCGAATGCATCGCCGCCCTCGAAAAACGGCTCGCCGCCCAGCCTGACGACCAGCTGGCCCGGGTCTATCTCGGCAGCACCTACACCCTGCTTAGCCGCGATCTTTCAATCGGGCCGGCCAAGCTGAGCGCGTTGCGCAAAGGGCTCGCCCTCATGGACGAGGCGGCCGCGGCCGCGCCGGTGGACGCCAATGTTCAGCTCAACCGCGCCGTGACCAACGCCGCCATGCCCGCGTTTCTCGGCCGTCGCAAAGTCGCGCGCGAGCAGCTCGACCAGCTCGTCGTCCAGGTCGAGAAAGATCCCGCCGCGCTGACGCCCCCCGACCGGCAACTTCTTTACCTGAATGCGGGCGAAGCCGCCCAGCGCGCGGGCGAAACAGCGCGCGCGCAGTCCCTTTGGAAACGGGGCCTCGCGCTCAAGGCCGATCCGCGTCTGACCACGGAAATCGCAAGCGCAATTGCCGCCGCCGTGAAGTAACCTGAAAAAGCTATGGAACCTGTGAACCATTCCGACATGCAGGAAGATATGGAGCGCGTCCTTTTCGAGGAGAAAACGATCCTGCGCCGAATCGACGAACTCGCGGCGGTTATCACCGCGGAATACCAGGGTCGCGAGCTCACTGTCATCGCGGTCCTCAATGGCAGCCTCATTTTCGCCGCCGACCTGCTCCGCCGCATTCCGCTGCCGCTGAAACTGGATTGCCTGAGCGTGGCCAGCTACCACGGCGGCACCACCACCACCGGCTCGGTTGTGTTCAAGCAAATCGCTTTGCCCGACGTAACCGGGCGGCACATCCTCATTCTCGACGACATTCTCGACAGCGGCGTCACCCTCGCCGCCATCCGCGAAAAGCTGACTAACGAGCGCCCCTTAAGCGTGAAGATTTGCGTCCTGCTCCGGAAACTGAAGCCGCGCCTGCGGCCGGTCGAGGCCGATCACGTCGGGTTCAATATCGGGGATGAATTCGTCGTCGGTTACGGGCTCGATTACATGGAACGCTATCGCAACCTGCCCTGCATCGGTGTCCTGCGGAAAGACAAGATCGCGCCCGCCCATGGGGGATGATGAGACAGGATTAACGGGATTTTCTGGATTTCAGAAACTGCCGCGCCGCTTTCCGTCCACCCAATCCTGTAAATCCTGTTAATCCTGTCCAAACAGTGAAGGTCCAGTTTTTTTCCCAGCTGAAGGAGATCGTCGGAGCGAGCGAACTCACCCTCGATCTGCCGCCCGGCACCCCGGTCGCTGAACTGCTCGCCCGGCTCTACCGCGATTTTCCGGCCCTGGCGAAATGGGACCGCAATCTTCTCGTCGGCGTCGGGGTCGATTTCGTCGGGCGCGATCACCCGATCTCGCCTAACGACGAGGTCGCGATCATGCCTCCGGTCCAGGGCGGCTGAGCGAGCCTCAGGGGGTCGGTGAAGGCGAGGCGAGGTAGGAGGCCTTTTCTTTTTCGCCTAACGAACTACCCTCGACCCAGGTCCGGGCCGCCGCGGGATCCCGCTCCAGCCATTGCCTGATCGTGCGGCGGAGCGTGCTCGCGCGTTTGCCTTCATCCACGATCGTGGCCGCCCAGGCGGTGGCGGCCGCCGGGTCGGTCTCCGCCGTGGTGAAACTGTAGGAGCTCACGGCGCGTCCCGCGTGCTCCCGGTCAAACCGCCGATCCATTGCGCCGCCGCGGCCGGATTGGTTTGCGCCCAGATCGACATGGAGGTCTCGATGGCCATGGGAACGGCATCGGGCGGCAGGGTCAGCGCCCACTCCCCGGCCGCTTTGGGATCGCTGAAGGCCAGTTGGCTCCCGACGATGGAGTAGGCCTGGCGGCGCAAATCGTCATCGGGAATCTTGCTCACCCAGGCCGTTGCCTTGGCCCGATCCTCGATCGCAATCTGGCTCGCCAGGCTGCTGATGAGTTGTTTGCCTAACGGGGTCCCGATCTGCGCCAGGGCAAAGGCTTCCGCCGCCGCCGGATCTTTTTTCCACCAACCCTGGACGGCGCCATTGACCGGGTTGATGCCGGAGGGGACCTCCCGCTGTTCCTGCGCCCAGGCGAGAGCGGCGGCGGGATCGAGCGCCGCCCAATTCTGCGCCACGGTGTAAAAATCATGGTCAACCCCAGCCCGACCATGCGGGTCTCGCTCAAGAGCCGGGCCGCCGCCGCCGGTTCGAGCGCGCTCCACTTCTCCACCGCCAGTCCGAAAAGATTGCCCTGCTTCGATTCCGGGACGACGTCGTTAGGCAGAGCGGCGATGGCGCTCGCCAGCGCGCCGGCGGCGCCGGGATCGGTCCCCTCGATCGTCGCCCCGATCGCGGCGAAGCGCGTTTCGGGAGTGTGAAAGATGCGCGCGCTGGCGAAAGCCGCGGTTGGATCGAGCGCCGCCCAGGCTTTGAAAAACGTGCGGATCTTCTCCGTTACCCGCGGGCTCGGCGGCAGGCCGTCGAGCTGCTGCGCGAGCCGGGCCACTTCGGCGGCCGTCTGGCGCGAGAGGATTTCATAGACCTCCTGGAAAGGAACGGAGGCGATATCGCCGAGGAGGATTCTTGCGTCTTCCTGCCGGCGCTTTTCGTTCGCCCGGGTTGCAGTGTCGCCGAGCGACGCCTGCTCGCTGCGGGAGCGCGCCGAGACTTTGCCGTCCGCTTCGCTGCCGGCCGGGCGATGGAGCGCATACCCGGCGAGACCGCCGAGGAGGAGCCCGAGGAGAAACAGGCCTAACGAGCGTGACATGGGGAAAACTGGGACGGCATCGCTCAGTCCCGAAAGTTTTTGAAATAGGTCGCGACGCCGAAATCTTTGCTTTTCACAAAAGCGATCACTTCCTGGAGCTCGTCGCGCTTTTTTCCGGTCACGCGAATCTGCCGGTCCTGGAGCTGGTTCTGGGTTTTGAAGCCCTGCCCTTTGATCGCGAGGATGATTTCCTTCGCCTTGTCGCCTTCGAGTCCCTGCTGAATTTTCAGTTCCTGGCTGGCATGCCCGATCGAGGAAATGGCCGGCTCTTTCTGGTCGAGATTGCGCAGATCGACCCCGCGCTTGGAGAGTTTGCCGATGACGATTTCGCGCAGCCCGCGCAGGCGCGAGGCGTCTTCCGCGGTCAGGGTGATGGCGTCTTTTTCAAACTCGATCTCGGCCACCGTCCCCTTGAAATCGAAACGGGTGGCGAGTTCTTTCCGCGCCTGGTTGAGCGCGTTGTCGATCTCCTGCTTGTCTATTTCAGATACGATGTCGAAGGAAGGCATGAGGTAATTGATGTTTGCTGATGATGAATTCCTGATCTAAACGGAGCCGCTCTCGTTATCTTCCGTATTTCCCAGCTCGCGCCAATGAATTTTTCCCGCGCCCTTCTTCTGCCCGCCCTCCTCGTCGTCCTCGGGACGGCTGGGTGCCGGCGCACGATCGGGCCCGAGGAAAAAGCCGCGCGCCAGGAAGTGCGCGAAGCGTTGCAGGAGCGCGCCTTCGAGCGCGCCGTTCCCCTCGCCCGCCGCGTCCTGCAATTTGCGCCTAACGACAACGGCGCCTGGGCTCGCCTCGCCCAGGCCCAGTTCGGCATCCGCGACCTGAAAGGCCTGCGGCAAACGCTGGCGGATTGGCGGGGCGCGGTGCGAAAGACCTCGGCCAAATTTGATGAGTACCGCGGCGATCTCGCCTTGGCCGAGGGCCATCCGGCCGAGGCTCTCGCCGCCTGGACGAAGGCGGTCGCGCCGAAAGATCGCCGGCCGCGCGTCTTCACCAAGATTGCGCGACTCGAACAGGCCAACCGCCATTGGGCGGAAGCGGCCGCGGCCTGGACGCGCGGGATGAAAGGCCATGAAAACGCCAAGGCGTTGCTCAACCGCGCGATCTGTTACCGCCACCTCCACAGCTGGGAAGCCGGCCTCGGCCGATCTGCAGCGCGCCGCCCAGCTCGCGCCGGACGATCCGCTGGTTAGGCAAGAGCTCGCGCTGCTTGATCGGCTGGGCAAATTCCTCGCCGAAGTGCGCGATCTCGACCGCGACCTGATCGCTCACCCTAACGACCACCTGATCCTGGCCGATCGCGCGCTGCTTTTCCTGCGCGCGGGTGACGCCGCCCTCGCGCTCGATGACGCGAACGAGGCCGGCCAGCTCGCGCCGAGGCGCGGTTCGCCCGAAATTATTTCGCGCGCTCGCGGAACAGATGCTCGGCCGCGCGCCCGACGCCGCCGCCGCGCCCGGTTCCCTCACCCTCGAAAAACTTTCTCCTGATTTCCTGCAAATCATCCGGCGCCTCGATGCCGAGATCGCGGTCGAGCCGAAAAGCGCCGATCTGCTGACGAATCGCGCCTGGCAAACAAACGAGATCGGCCAACCCAAACTCGCCCTCGCCGATGCCGAGGCGGCGCTCGCGGTCGATCCGAAATCCGCCGGCGCCGCCGCGGAAGCGAGCTACGCCCTGGCCAAACTAAAGCGCGCGCCCGAGGCCTACGCGCGGATCAAGCAGGCCACCGAACTCGATCCGAATTTTTCCACCGCCTGGCAGTACCGCGGCGAGTTGGAAATGGAACAGAGCGACTACCAGGCCGCGGTCGAATCGCTCTCGCGCGCCCTCGCGATCAATCAAACCGCCGCCGCCCTGGCCAGGCGCGAGGAATGCTATCGCAAGCTCGGCCTGCTCGCGCAAAGCGGAAGACGATCGCAAGTCACTCGAGGAATTGAGCGCCCCGCATTAACGGCTAACGAGTCGGCTTGAGCCGGGTGTTCCCCTTCCCGGTGGCCAAGCCTGGGACGAAATGGGAAAACGCTACACAAATCTCTGGCATGGAATTGTTGATCAGGTTTTGCATTGACCGCGGAGATGAAGTTCCGGCACTCTGTGGAATGAAATCATTTCACTTTTCGGGGAAACCTCACCGCCTCGCTCTGCTGGCGATTCTGTTCTTCTGCTGCGTCGCCCAC
>CAVUGD010000020.1:0-97230 GCA_963740715.1 uncultured Verrucomicrobiae bacterium
TGCCGGACGCGTTTACGGGGAGGTGTTGCGGAACAACGCGTCGCGTCAGGCGATGCGCCGTCTGCTGGCCAAGCGTCGCGGCGCGCCGGAAGCGCTCGCCGCCGGCTGATCCGGCGGTGGGCTCTTGTCTCCGGGGCAGTTGCCCGCAAAAAGCGCTGCCGTTATGATGGACGCAATGGATCAGCGCTCACTTATCTTTCTTCACATCCCGAAGACAGCAGGGACGACGCTCAATCGCATCATCGAGTGGCAGTATAATCCGCTCTCCATTTTTACGATGGATCCGTATCGGATTCGGGCGACGCCGGAGCGGCTGAAGCAGTTGCCGGAGGCGCGGCGCCGGCGTTTGCGCATGGTGCGCGGGCATTTCTACTACGGGATTCACGAGTATCTGCCGCAGGGTTCGACTTATATTACGATGCTGCGCGAGCCGGTCGCCCGTTTCCTGTCGGCCTACTATTTTCTGCAACGGCGGCCACTTCATCCGATGCACCGGAAAGTGAAGAGCGAGCGGATCGGCGTGGAGGATTTCATTCGTCTGACCCCGCAGCGCCAGAACCTGCAATGCAGTCTCATCGCCGGCATCAAGAGCACCGGGAAATGCGAGGAGAGCACCTTGGAGATCGCCAAGGAGAACCTGGCGAAATCATTCAGCATCGTCGGACTAAGCGAACGGTTTGAGGAAAGCCTCATGCTCATTGCCAAGACCTTCGACTGGGAGATTCCGTTTTATGAGAATCGGAAGGTTTCCAAGACCCGTCCGAAAGTGGAGCCGAGCGCCGTGGAAATGATCAAGGAGCACAATCGACTCGATCTCGAACTCTACGAATTCGGCAAAGATCTGTTCGAAGCCAGCCTGGCCAAAAAGGAGAACGAAGTCAGGGAAGGCCTGGCGGCTTTCCGCGCTCTCCAAAAACCTGGTTCCATCGAAAGCATGTATAAGTCGACCGTTGGCGCCGGCCGATTCTTGATGACCAAAATCGCCTCCGCGGTATGAAAAATAAAGGATTTCCAATCGGTAGACATAATCGGAACGCCTGGCTGCTGGCAGTCATAGCGGGTTCCCTCCTTTGGGCGCAGATCGCCCCGGGTCGGCAACGGCAGCCTCGGCCGAATTTCCCCGACGTCGACGTTCAGCGCGACGTGGTTTACAAGAAAATCAACGGCCTTAGCCTGCGGCTCGACATCTATTCCCCGAAGTCGATCAGTCATCCATTGCCGGTTGTCCTCTGGATCCACGGCGGCGGCTGGAGCCGCGGGCGCAAAGAGCAAAGGCCCCCCGTCAACCTGATGGCCCAGGGCTATATCATCGTCAGCATAGAATACCGGCTGTCAGATGAGGCGCCCTTTCCGGCTCAAATCGAAGATTGCAAGGCCGCGGTTCGCTGGTTGCGCGCCAACGCCTCGACCTATCAGATCGATCCCGATCACATCGGCGCGTGGGGTCACTCCGCGGGCGGACATCTGGCGGCGTTATTGGGAACCTCTGGCGGTGTCGCTGAGTTAGAGGGCGCTGGAGATAACTCTAAATTTTCGAGCAGCATCCAGGCGGCCTGCGACATGTCGGGCCCTTCGGACATTCTGCGCCTCTACGAAAATGTCTCGAACGCGACAGAAGGATCGAGTCGCAGAGCGAAAACGTATGTGGAGCAGTTCCTGGGTGGAAAAGGGGAACAGCTTAAGGCAAAGGCAATTGCCGCCAGCCCGATCAACTATGTTTCAAAGGATGACGCCGCGTTTCTTGTGATCCACGGCGAGAATGACATGTCGATTCCGGTCAGCCAGAGTGAGCAGTTTGTCGAGAAGCTGAAGGCTGCGGGCGTCGATGCGACTCTGGAGGTCGCGAAGGGGCGGGGGCATGGAGTGGGGGGGCCAATGTTTGCCAGTGTCATCACGAGTTTCTTCGACAAACACCTTAAGGCCGGTGGCACGCACTAACCGTTGTGGTTCGCCGAAGAGGCGCCTGCTTTTCCGCGTGCCGGCTCTGCGGATTCTCCTCGTCCTCGCGGTCGAGTTACTCACGGTTGCCCGACTTCCGCGATCAGCGGGCCTCCTCTTCGGACAGGCCTCTGGGTGATGCAAAAGCTGCCGGAAGATGCGGCGGCCTTTGCTGAGTTTTCTGAGCAGGTGCGGATCAATCCCCACCTGGCGGGAGTTAGTCTTCATATCCCATGGGATTGGATTGAGAAGGAGTCGGGAAAGCCGGACTTCAGCGCGATCGATAAGACGGTGGCTGTCTTGCGCGGCATTGGGATGAAGTATCAACTTTGCCTTAAGCCCGGAGTTTACACACCGTCGTTTGTCTACGCGGAAGGCGCGAAACCATTTGAAACGAAGGTGACCAATCCGCATCGCGCCAATGTCGGCGAGCCGGTAAAGCTCCCCATCCCCTGGGATCCTGTTTATGAGCGGGATTTCACACGCATCATCCGACAGCTTGGGGAGAAGTATGCCAGCGACCCGCTTTGTGTCAGCGTCGTCCTTACCTGTGCCAATTTCCTAAGCGCTGAAATGCATCTGCCCAAGACACGCCAGGACCTTACCCGCTGGCAGGCATTGGGCGATTACGAAGCGAAGCTGCTCGAGGTTTACGAAAAGTTTATCGACGTTTGGGGCACAGCTTTTCCAAAACAGGACCTTTCCCTCCATATTTCGAAAGTCTTGGACCTGCCACCCTCCTTTCTTGAACGCATCGTCGACGCCGGTCTCAGCAAATATCCCGAGCGTTTCAGCATCCAAAATTGCCAACTAACCGGCCGCAGGGAGGACACAGGAATGATGTCTTATGACCTGGTACAGAAGTATCGAGACCGGGCGCATCACGGCTTTCAAAGTCTGGCCGGACTGTCACGACCGAACGACCGGATGGGCTCGATCGAAATGGCGTGTCTCAAGTTGGTGCACGCCCGGGGTGAATACTGGGAGCTTTGGCATGGCGATGGCTTTAGCCTTAAAACCTCCTCCGCTGTTTCAAAGATGTGGCAGGAAGCAGAGAAATTGGGCTATGATGCGTTCAAAAAGAAACTGATCTCCGAAGGAAAATACCGTCAACAACGATGAGCGCCCAATCCACACCGCCAGTGACAAGTCACGTCGCAGAAAGCGACCCCACTTCGCGCAATGGCGATTCGAAAGAAGCGGTCATCTTTCTGCATCTGCCCAAGACCGCGGGGACGACAGTCAATCGCTTGATCGAATGGGAGTATCCGCTCAAGGAGATGTATTCAGTCGACCCGGTCCTTTTCCAGTGGTCCGCGGCGCATCTGCGCGCCCTCCCGCCCGAGCGGCTGAGGAAGATCCGGATGTTCAAGGGCCATATGGCTTTCGGCCTGCATGAAGTCCTTCCCCAAAAGGCGACCTACATCACGGTTCTGCGGGATCCGGTGGACCGAGTGATCTCGGCCTTCTATTTCATGCGGAGTTACAAGTTGCACCCGCTCTACTGGAAGATGCGGCGTCAGAACTGGACCTTGGAAGATTTTGTAAACAACTCGCAGCGCGACAACGTGCAGTCGAAAATCGTAGCCGGTTCGGAATATAATGAGCCTTGTACGCGGGAGATTGTCGAAACGGCTAAGAACAATCTGCGGAACCATTTTAGTATCGTAGGACTTTCCGCGCGCCTGGAAGAAAGCCTGGCCTTAATGAAGCTCCGCTTCGGATGGAAGCTAAGTTCTTATTCGAGCTTTAATGTCACCCGCTCCCGGCCGAAAAAGCGCGACCTCCCGCAAGCGACGCTGGATTTGATTCACCAGCGGAATGCTTTCGACATTGAGCTGTATGCGTGCGCCCAGGAGATTTTCGAGAGCGCAGTCCAAGCCAACGCGGACGAGGTAAAAAGAATCGCAGGCGAACTCGAAGCCGCTCGTTCGCGTTCGCAAGGTTCGCTCGGCGCGATGCTCTTCAACGCGCGCTCCGCGGCGCGCAAAGCGATGAATCGCGTTTACTCAGCTGTCTGAGAAGCCTGGGCCACGGTAACCCCGGGCTGGGCTCCCTGGATCAAGAGCACTTTCGCCCGGTAGCTCTCGAATTCCGTCCGGGAGTGTTCATGGATATAGTCCAGCACGGCCGGGCTGTTTAGTTTCTCGAACGAGGAATAGGGAGCAAACACAATCCAGGCGCGCCCCGAGCGATTCACGACCTCCTTTAACTCCGTGATATTTCGAATCACCGGTAACCCGCCGAACTTGTCGGCGAAACGCGGTTCGTCGAGGAGCTGATTGTAAGGAACCTTGGAGCTGAACATTGTGTCCAGGAAGTAGGTGCCGGGATAGCCGGCGTAGTAGTTAAAGACATGCGGGATGCCGGGTAAAACGACGTCTCCCGGTCGGGCATGATTTTTCACAAATTCGGCCGCTCCGCGATAATCATAGCGATAGGTGTTCAGGCGAGACATCATCTGCGGCATGTCACCGGTGCTGGAAAGTTGGTATTCCTTGAGCACAGACTCATTGCTTTGCACAAAGAGCAGAAGCAACAGCGCCATGCCGGTGGCATGGGCGGCGAACCGCGCCACGATTGAGTCCCCAGCTCTTCGCGCCAGCGTCAGGACGCGGTCATAGAGCATGACTGTCGCCGCTACTCCACCCATGATCAGGAGCGGCTGAAAGTAGTAGCAGTAGCGAGGGGAAATCGCGGCAAGAAAGTTGGTGTGGAGGACAAAGAGCGTCGCGAGGATGACGACGATGTAGCGGAAGCCGGAGTGCTTCCAGCAGAAAGGCAGCCCCATCAAAAGCATGACGGTGAAGAAAACGTGGTTTTCCGAAAGAAGCAGCTTGTCGACGTAGAACATCGGCTGGTAACCCGGCGCCAGGAAGAAGAGCGAAGGGCCGGTCAAGTTAGACAGGCCCGACCCGACCTGGAGATAGGCGGCTCCGGCAAACATGCGCGAGCAATATTGGGCGACAACGAGGGCGCCGATGAAAAAGAGGCATCGATAAAGGTGAAACTCTTTCAGCCACCACCATTGGCCCCAGCGTGCGACGAGCAGACCCATGAAGAGGGCGGGCAGGAGAAAGCCAGTCCCTTCCCATGAAAGATAGGATAAACCAAAGGTGACAGCCGCGGCGGTGAGGAATTTGTTGTTAAAGGGGCGCGTCCGAATGGCTTCGTAGAAGAACCAATACGTCAGCATCGCCATGAGTTGGCATTGGGAGAGATAAAAGGCGTTCTGCGCCCAGCGGATATTGAGTGGGAGACAGGCGTAGACAAGGGCGGCAAAGAGACCGACCCGCCAGTCGAACAGCCGCTTTCCAAAGAGTCCGATCACCCCGATGCAGAGCGTGCCCATGAGGCAGGCCGGCAGTCGCATGGACCATTCGGAGTAACCGAAGAGAAAACCGAAAAACGCCAGAGGGTATGGCACCGCCTCGTAGGTCGTCGCCCAACGAACCTCGCCTGCAAACAGCGTGTAAGGGAAACCAAGGTGGAAGATCCCCTGTGATTTCGCGACCAGGCCCATTTCGTCGTGGTCAAACGACATGTAACCCAAACCCTGGTAACGCAAGCCAAGGCCGAGGAACATGATCAGGATAAGAATCATGTAGGGGAGTAACTGGCGGAACGGTATTTCAAACAGCTCCGGCAATCGAAGATCACGCGAGATCATGGCTTTCGCCTGCGAGCTGCGCGTTTCCCAATTTGCACCGGCCTTCATTCGATCTAAACCGGCGCGGTTCACTTCTGGCGTCCAGCTTTGAACAAGCAAATGAAAGAGGCGAACCAGGATCAGGGCAGAGAAGGCGCCGACGACGAAGATCGGCTGAAAAGACCACTCGACCGGAAATCTTGGATCGTAGTTCGGCAATAGCAGGAGAAGCAGACCGGCGAGGATCGGGCCGTGGAGCAAGGCGTCTCGTCCCATCGCCACCTCCAAAGGTTCACCCAGCCATTGGGAGACGACGGCCGAGACGATTAACCAAAGAGCAATCACAAGACCCAGGGTCAGGCTAACGATGGCCCACGATTGAAAGAGAGTGGCAAATCCGGAATGGTCGAGAGGCTTGGCCATTTCCTGCGGCAGATAACCCCAGGGAGCAATCCCATCCGGGCCAATCTGGACGGTGCGCTGTTGCGCGTCGCCTTGGTCGGAGTTCGGGCGATCGCCTATCCGCCAGGCTCCGTTGGTGGAGAAGCGTTCAACCCTATCTCCTTTCACAACCATGCCATTGACGAAAAGACTGGCCGGTATGCGTTCGCTGCGGACGGTCGCAACGATGACATTCTGTCCTCTCCTAATCCAGTGACTCACATCGTAGGCGGAGAGGTTAACGGACTGAGTCGGTGCGCTCTCTGGCTTGGTGGGTTCCGTCCTGTCCTTTGCAACCCTTCCATATTTGTCCACCGTGGGTGCTTCATCCTCTTCCGACGGCAAGTGCGGCAATTTTTTGCTCCCCCGGGCGGCGGAACTCGCGAGGCTGATGATGTGGCCGTTAATTGCCAGATCGAGATTACCGGAACTGGCAATCTGAATCCACGTTTCCTGCTTCGACCTATCCGCCTTGATCGTGGTGGAGAAAACTGCTTCAGACGGTCCATTATCCGCCATGATCCAGTATCCGATCCGGGGTAGCTCGAGGAGAAGGGGATTCATGTCGACCCAGGAGGTGGCTACATCCCGATCATTCAACGCCGAGAGACGTGCCTTTGGCCAAGTCTCGTCCTGCACGCGTTTCGAATTCCATTCCTCCGATCCGGCGACGATGCCGGTCTTATTCGTAACGGCCCACGATTCATCGGAAAGAAGCTGGGTCGTCTGGCCGCCTTGTTCAATGATCTCGCCGTGCAGGCGCAACTGGGCCGAACCAGGATAGGAGGTCCGAGAGATAGAGACGGCAATGACGTTCGTGCCCGCCTTGAGCGCCCGTTTGATGTCATAGAGGCCGGCCTCGTAAGTCTTCACCGAGCCGAGATTACCAATGGTATGACCGTTGATGAGCAGACCAAAGTTATCTGAGGCGGCGATCTTGATCCACGCCTGAGTCGGCGGAGCCGTCAGGTAAATGTCTTTGCGGAAATATGCGATCGGAGCGCGGGCTTCGGCTGGTTCGATCCACTTCGCCTTGCCGAAATCGAGCTGATATTGTCGATGCCGAGGGAGCCCGTAAGTCTGGAGGACGTAGTATCCAAGCAGGAATCCACAAAGAATGACCAACACCCAAGACCAGCGGATGGCCTGGCGTGATTCGTATGTTTCCTGAGCAGGGTGTTCCATGACTATTCTCCCGCGAGGCCAGTTAAAGCCCAGTAATTCAAGATTGGATCGGCTGCGAGTGAGAGCGCATAATAGCGGCGTGCTTCGGCATCCCGGCCAAGTTTCGCGTAGCAGTCCGCCGCCGTGGAATAGGCGTTGGCCAAGGCAAACTTATGGTCCTTGATCAACTTGGCCAGCCGCTCGGCCGCCTCGATCCCGGCCTGGTAACGACCAATATCGTAATAGCCACGAGCGAGATACGGCAGGACATAAATCAGAGTCGGATCTTCGGCGAGAGCTAGTTCCCAATTCGTGACCGCACTGCCAATCCCTCCGGCGCGATACAGGGCAAGGCCGAGCAACATGCGCGTGGCGGCCAGTTCCCGATGCACAGTATCGGCCAGCGCTCCGCCTGCTTCCTCGGCCAGGCTGAATTCAAAAATCGCCGCCTCGAATTGATTTTCGCTGCGTAAATCGACCGCGCGGGCCACGTGACGTTCCGCTGAGCTAGGGGAGACCCCTCCCTGCTTCTGCAAGGTGCCGATCGTGGCATAAAGATCGATATCGTGCGCATGCCAACTATCCCAGCGGATTGCCTTGCGGTAACCAGCGATCGCTTCCTGATCGCGTCCATGGGCCGCGGCCAGAGTGCCATCCGTAAAGTAATGCTGACCGATGGCCGGCGGGATTAAGATGATGGCGAGTGCGCCGATGGGTAAACAAAGCAGCGTCAGAAAGCGGCTCAGTTTGCCCGTCGGCATTTGCGCGATGGCATAAAAGCCGAGCAGTAATCCTCCAAATCCGAAGCAATACCAGCCGAGGCGGAGAAAAGACCAGGCCGCGACGAAGCGTCCCCAGGCACTGTAGAGGACAAGGCGCTTGGGAATGAGTTCGGGCGATCCGTAGTTCTGCAGGAGGTAATCTTTGGCAAAGACATTCTGCAGCGGCGTGACTTGCAACTCATAGGTAAGCCGCCGCAGCATTGACGGCTCACGGAACGCGATCTGGGCCGGGACAATCGCCCAAAGCATGATGATGATGGCTGCGGCCAGGCCGAGGACGAAAGGTAGTTCCCGGTGGAGGACAAGCGCAATCCCGAGAACGACAAGGCCGAGGAATCCAGCAGAAAAAAGAGTGAGGTGCGGACTTATTCCCGGATCATTCAGGAAGGAAAAACTCAGGCCAGAGATGTTATGACTAAAGGGAGATTGAACCCACTTCAGAACGACTGACCCAATGACCAAAAAACATCCGATGAGCAGGAGCCAGTAAGAAGCCCAGAAACGAGCGCCAACCTCCGCCCACGAAGTGAGCCGCGCCCAGCCGGTTGCTACGCTTGTCGGAGTCTTCACGAGTCGCGTCGAAGTTTTTTGGCCCAGGACGCCACGAAGGGCGACACGAAAGCGATTCCCTCACGCGCCTGCTGAATTTCCGGACCGGAAAAGGTGCGGAGAGCCAGAACTGCCAGGGCGTAGACCACCAAAGAAAGCGCCGCGCCCGCAACCTGCCAGACCACTGGCGCCTCGCGCACGGCATAAAGGACGAAACCCATCGCCGCCCCGGCGACGAGAGGACGCCAGATGAGCCGGCCAAAGTTCGCAGAGTAGCCGAGCCTGGAGAGCTGATAGATCCAGATGCCGACAATCACCGTCTCCGCACAGACAAAGGCGATCGAAGGACCGACAAAGCCATACCGCGGGATGAGAGCCACGAGGAGCACAAGGCGGAGAGTTGATCCGACACACGTGCTGATGAGGAATTTCTTCTGCTCATCGAGCGCGGCAAAGAGGTATTGGAACAATGTAGAAAGAAAGAAAGGGACGAGTCCCAAGCCAAGTAACTGCATCGCGGGAAGGGCCGGAAGAAACTTCTTTCCCAAGGCAAGGAGAAGGATGGGCTGAGCCCAGGCGATAAAGAAGGCGGCGAAAGGAATGCTAACGAGCGCGAAAAATTTCAGGCTCTGCCGATAGACCTCGGCAAAGCGATCCGGCGAGAAATGTGCAGTGCGGGAATAGAGAGGATAAAGAGGGAGCGATAAGGTTTGGGGGACGGTCCGAAGGGCCATGCTCAAGCGATAGGGTCCGCTGAAGAGACCGACGGTAGCCATATTGGTCATCCAGGTAAGAACCAGGATATCGAGTTGCAGGGCCAGCTGACGGAGCATGACACCGCCTCCCATCGGCAGGGCCGAGACAAGAAGCGATTTCCAGAGCGGAAGATCCACCACCAGCTTGCTCTTGGTGTAGAACTTGGCGACCACGAGGTGGTAGAAATTCCAGAGCAGCACATTGGAGAGGAGGTGCGCTCCGACAAAGCCGATCAGGCCGGTCTTGAAATAAATGGCGACGAGGATGAAAGCGAGGAGCAGGACCTTGTGCAGGATAAACCCGACGTAATTCAACTCGTTATCTTCGAAGGCTCGCAGGACTGCGCTGTAACCCGCGCCATGAAAGGTGGCCAAAGCCGCAAAACTCATGATCAGAGCGGCGATCTTGACGTCTATCCCGTAATGGAGAAACGGCACGATCGCCGCGACAATCAGGATGACACCTGCTGAGACGACCCAGATCAAGGCCGCAGAAGCCCCGACGAGATGAGAGACAGTCTCGGGGTTCTTGGCGATCTCCCGGATCATCATGCGGGGCAACCCGGCGTCGGCCACGAGCTGGAAGAACATGGCAAAGGCAAGAACGAAGGAATACTTACCGAACTCAACCACGCTGACCTGGTGGGCAATAGTCAGGACCGTCGCGAGATAAACGAGGCCTCCTATGACGGAGGCCGCGATCCCGAGAACAGCGTTTTTGACGATCCGCTGGGATTGCTTCATTGAAACCACTTCCAGGAGCCGCCCGAGGCTTTCTGAAGAGCCGCATAGAGCATGAGCCGGCGAACCTGAAGACCGTCCAAATCATCTCGCTTCGCGATGAGATGCAATTCCTTCTCGATCGCAGTCAGCGGAGTGGCAATTCCCTGTTGTTGTTGCGAACCGGTGACTTGAAAATCGCGGTCCGCCTTGGCCACCTCCTGCTGGAGCGAAAGGATGTTTTGACTCAGGACGTAAATGCTTTGGTAGATCGTGACGATTTCAAAAGTGACGTCGTCGGTGACCGCGGAAAGCCGGGAACGCTCCGCCTGGTATTTGGCCAGCCGGGCGCGGGTTGCGGCCTGTTGCGCACCGAAATCGAAGATCGGCACATTGACCGCGACCGCGCCGGAATAAACTTCGGCGCCGGACGACCCGAAGTCATCGATATGCACGGCCGAACCCTGAAGGGTGACCGAGGGATAGAGACGGAACCTTTCCAGGCGATAATCCTGGCGGGCCTGATCGATGACGGCTTTTTGAACCTCGAGCGAAGGATGCTGACTCAGATTTTTCGTTCCGAGGAGAAGCTCGGCACTGGGCGGCTCGGGCGGTTCCGGCAGTTCGTTGGACAGGTTTAGTTCGTTAGGCGAGTCGAAGCCAAGAGCCCGGGAGAGTTCAATCTTACCCGCGACGGCCTGCTGGCGGAGAATCTTGGAAAGAGTCTCAGATCCGCTTAACTGACTCTTGGCGAGTTTAAGATCGATCGGAAGAGTCAGTCCCTGCTTCTGTTGTTCCTCAGTGATGTTGACCTGCTCCCGCAAAAGATTGACCCGTCGTTCGGCATAGCCCGCGCGATTCTCGGCCGAGACAGTCGTAATGTAGGCATCGGTGATGCGCGCAATGACGTCCTCTCGCCGGAGGCGCGTCGTCCAGGCCAGGTTCCTGCGCCGCGCCAGTTGGCTGGCTTCGGCCGGGGCGGTGTTCAAGCCAAGGATGCTTCCGTCCCGGAAGAGGGGATAAGCGAGGTGAGCGGAGTAAACCTCGACTGCCGCGCCGCTGACGCTGCGGTCGGAGTTGCCGTTTGGGTTCCGGGGTATGACGACCCCCGTATCGGAATTGACGATAGAAAACTTGCTCGTTGGACTGCCGGAAAAGACTTGGGCGGAGGCGGTGGCGGTAAGTTCTGGAAGATTCCGAGCGCGGGCAGAACGGGCGGCCTCGGTGGCCGAGGCGACGTCGAGCCGGCTGGCCTCCAGTAATGGACTTTCGTCCAGCGCGAGGGCGATGCAGTCGGACAGGGTTAGAGCCCGCGAGCCCGTAAAAACTTCGCCCTCTCCCGCCTGAGTCAGCGGAGCGACAAAGAGGAGAACGGTGAGGCTGAGGGCGATGCTATTTCTCAAGCGATTTCTCGGTTGTGCGCACTTTGTCATTGTTGTTGAGATATATCTGGCCCACCGTCACCACCTTTTCGCCCTCCTTCAGACCATCCCGCACTTCGGTCATGGCATCGACCACGATGCCGGGGCGAATCTTGCGCAGGGTCGCTTTCTTATCCGAGTCGACCACGAAAACGGAGGCTTGTTCGCCGGAAGGATTCGTAATCGAGATGCTCGGGACCGCGAGCACATCCTTGGCGGAGCGGCGGATGCGAGCAAAACCGGAAAGACCCGGTTTCAAGCGAAAGTCTTCGTTCTTGATTTCGACATAGGTCGTAAAGGTCCGGGTCACGGGGTCGATGTTGGGATCGATCTTGACCACCTTGCCTTCAAAACGTTCGCCCGGATAGGCGGGGAAGCTGGCTTCGGCCGCCAGACTCAGCTGGACGGAGTGCATCTTTTCTTCACCGATCTTGGCGGCCAAAAGCACATTGTTCAGCGAGCCGATCTTCATCACGATTTGGTCGCGATGGGTGTTTTCGCCGGGATTGACGAGGCGCTCGAGGACGATGCCATCGAGCGGAGCGGCCATTTTGACATGCTCGAGATCGAGTTCCGCCTGGCGGAGGGATAAAGTCGCCTTGGCGAGCGCTTCTTTCGCATCCGCGAGGGATCCCTCGCTTTTCTCCAACTCCAGGGGCGTCCCCATGTTTTTCTGCTGCAACGCGGTGTAGCGCTCGACCTGCCGGGTCGCATCCTTGATCTTAATGTTACTGGCATCGACATAGGCGCGATTGGCTTCCAGGGTGGCGGTGATCAGGCGGTCGTCCCATTTCACCAGCAGGTCTCCCTTTTTCACGACATCACCGATCTTCACCGGCACCTCGAGAACCTGCGCGGTCACCTGGCTGGTCAGCTGCACCGTCTGAGCTTGTTCGATCGCTCCGCTGCCGCCGATCACTTCGTTCAGATCCTGGCGACGGACCGGGACGGTCTCGACCGGAGCTGGCGCGTTGACCAGGCGGGCTCTCGACGGCGTGGTGTTAATCACGTGGATGACCGTGAAGAAGACGAGGAGCCCCAGGATGATGCAAATGGAGAGAAAGATAATCCAGTGTGAGCGCTTCATGTGCGGTGCGGAAGTTTGGCGAGGATAAGAGCCGCCGGGGCCGGGGCGCGACGGTGAATCAGCCATTTCATTTTTCGTGTCCATATCGGTTTATAAGAGTGCCGTCAGGACGGCAAATGCAGAGCGTTCATAGCCGGGCGGCGAAGGTTGTCGATATTAATT
The DNA here is from genome assembly GCA_963740715.1 of uncultured Verrucomicrobiae bacterium. Classification (GTDB taxonomy): domain Bacteria; phylum Verrucomicrobiota; class Verrucomicrobiia; order Chthoniobacterales; family UBA10450; genus Palsa-1392. Next base: position 12,669 of record CAVUGD010000020.1, read on the forward strand.
AAAAATGCCGGCGCGCCTCGGTGTGAGGGTATTGCGATAGTATTTTATCTTTGATCCCACGGGAAGCTTTAACATTAATGCTCAACTACAGCCGGGGCCGGTGACTTCTCCAAGGGCGAGGCGGCGGATGCGGCGTTGACGGTCGAGGGCGCGCCCAGCAGCTGATCGTAGATTCGCTCGATCTTCCGGCAAATTTGGCGCCAATCAAAGTCGGCCAGCACGGTCGCCCGGCCGTTGGCTGCTAGTTCGGCGGCAAGCGTCTTGTCTTTTAAGAGCGTGACGATGCCGCGGCCGAGCGCTTCGTGATCGTGGTTTGGAACGATGTAGGCATCGTGCAGATGACGGACGCCTTTAGCGCCGCCGGCAAAGGAAACGACCGGTTTGCTCGCGAGCATGTAGTTCAACAACTTGACCGGGTGCCCGGGACATTCCGGTCGCGGCACGACCGTCACGTCGGCCAGCGCGAGATAACTTGGCAGGTCGGCCAACGCATGCGGTGCGATCCAGATAATGGACTGAGAGATTCCGAGCTGTTCGGCCAGCTCTTTGTGTTCCTTTTCGTTTTTCGCGTTAACGAGCGGACTAACGATCAGCAAAAGAGCATCCGGTTGCGCCTGCAAGACAACGGCAAAAGCGCGGAGCAGGTAATCGACCCGCTGAAAGGCGTTGAGCACGCCGGTATACATGACGATCGGCCGGCCGTTGAGCTGATGCTGCTGCCGAAATTTCTCCGGCTCGGGGTGATCGAACAGGTCCGGCTCAATCCCGGCCGGCACCATGTCCACTTTGCTCGCCGGAACACCGTGCTCGATGAACCAATCCTTTAATTCGGGAGAAACGGCCGTGATGTGATTTGGAAAAATAGGAATGAACCAATCCAGGGCCCGGGCGATCCCGTGGGCCAGCCAGTCTGGCCGAATGAAGCGATAACCGGCCAGTTCATCGGACATGAGGTTGACCGCGTTATAGAGAAGCGGGCGTCCAGTTATCCACTTGGCCATGATTCCGACCAAGGCGCCTTCGTAGTTATGCGCATGAATGACATCAATCTGTTCCTCGCGAATGACCCGGCAAAGCAGGCGAAGGAGTTGGAAATCGAGCACAAACTTATCCGAGGAAGGACCGACCTTGGCGTTGTGTTCCTGTTGAAAAGGAGCCGTGCGATGGACCTTGGCGCGCCGGACGCGGATGTCTTCCTGGCCAACCGGATAGGTGACGATATGCACATCGTGGCCCATGTCGGTCAAGGTATCGGACATTTCCCGAATGCTGGCGGCGGAGCCATGGTTAGCTGGGAATGGGCAAGCCGCGACCATCGCGACTGAATAGCCGGTCTTCCTGATTGGGAGTGTTGTAAGCGGTGTTGCTCACGGAGCGGTTGTGGCCGGAGTGCTTGTGGCCGGAGTGCTCGTAGCCGGAGTGCTCGTGGTGGCCACGGGCACAACAGGGTTTTTGAGATAAGCGCTGGTCGCCTCGCGCGAAATGACCCGGGCCGGGACGCCAAAGACCGTCGCGCCGCTGGGGACGTCAGTGACCACGACTGAGTTTGCGCTCACGACCACGTTATCGCCGATGGTTACGGCGCCGACGACTTTGCAGCCGGCTCCGAAGTAGCAGTTGTTCCCGATCGTCGCACGACCGACGCCGCGGACGTTCATGATGCTCGCGCCCTGGTTCAGAGTGCAGCTATGTCCGATCTCTTTCGCCAGGACGAGAATGCCGCAGAAGTTATGGATAACGAGACCAGGACCGATCTTATTTTCGCGCGCGATATGGATCCCGGTTACCGCCATGCAAAAGACGTTAATGAAGAGGTAGAGCGCGATCAGGATCTGGCGGATCACCGGGATCTTGACGGTGTAAGCCCAGGAGCCAAACCGGTAAACGACGACGGCAAAGGTGCCGAATTCGAGGAAAGGCGTGATGCGTTTGCGGAAGAAGGTTTGATCTTCAGGGCGGACGCCGAAGCCTCGCATTTTGCGATCGAGATCAGCACGAATGAGTTCGAACATAGGATTACTTATTTAAAATTTACTCGAGATAACCGAGAGCCTGCAGGCGCTCTTCGACCTTGGCCGACTCTTCATCGGTATAGCCACTGGGGCGATCGCCACCGGAGGTGCCAGAGGCCGCGCCGGATTCTACGGGATGCTCGGCCAGAAACTCGGGCCGGAAGGCACTGGTCAAAACCGCGCCATCCATGTCCTCGGGCACGGAAACTCCGAGGAGATGCAGAATAGTCGGAGCCAGATCGATGAGGTGCGAATTTTCGATTTCCGCGCCCACCTTTAAGGCCGGCGCGCGACCGACAATGATGCCCTCGAGCCGGTGCGTTCCGCCCCATTCGGAGTTAGCGGACGGCTTGTGTTCCCGGATGACCAGAGCCGGCTTGTGCGTGTCTTCAGGAAAGCTCGGCTGAGTCGAAAAGAGACTGTTCTCGCTCCACCAATCGAGCACCAGGTCCGCGCCTTCATTGGCGAAGGGACCGTGGAAAATTTCGTCGCGCCGATAGACGCGTTTGATGACTGGCTGCCCGTCCCGCGGATCTTTTAACTCGGCTAGTTTACCGATGATGAAGTTGATTAACTCGTCGTAGTCTTTCGGGTCGACGATCCCCTGCGGTTTAACTCCTTTTAAGTTAATCCAGATACTGGGCGGCGAAGCCAGCACCTCGCTGCAATAGGCCTTGGTCCGGCTCCAATCGATGCTCGTGAAGGCCGAGTAAGCCATCTCGGTCTTCTGCAAGAGCTTGGGAAAAAGCTGAGCCAGCCGGCTTTTTTGGCGCGAGGAGAGAGTGCCGCGCACGACCGAAAATCCAAGGCGGAGCAATTTCTTGCCTAGCGAGCCAAGACCAGCGGTCGCTTTCTCGTGGTAATGCAAGAGGCCGATTTGGGCCAGGTAACGGTTCAGGAAAATCGTCCGGTCCACCACCGGCCCGCCGCCGTGATCGGAAACGACAAAGACGGCCGTCTCGGGCGGAAGTCGATCGATGATCTCCCCAGCCGCGGCGTCGAGCCGCTCGTAGACTTTGCGGATCGCGTCCGCCAAATTTCGGCGCCAGTTTCGGATCATGGATGAAGTGATCCTTATCCATGTGCTGCCAGAAGTAGTGCTGGACCGTGTCGATCGACATGAAGACAAACATCATCACGTCCTGCGGATGGTTCTCGAGCAGGTAATGCGCGGCCTTGGTCCACTGCTTATCCAGCTTCTCCATTTCATCCAGCACCTGCTGGCGCCGTTCGTCGGTCGTCATCGCGCCGAGGAAGCGGAGATCGAGTTGGATCTCGCCGAGGTGCTTGAACAGTTCTTCCCGCAACTCAGGCGGATGAATGAACGGGCTCGACTCCGAGGGCGTATCCATTCCGGAAATTTGAAATCCGTTCAGCGGCTCCGGCGGATAGGTGAACGGGATGTTCATCGTGCCGACGGAGTAGCCGGCGTTGTTCAGGAGTTTCCAGACGGTCGGCGAACGGCGCGAGGTCGCGTTCGCGTAATTCATCGCGTAGCCGCCATGCTCGGTTTCGACGAAATGGAAGATGCCATGTTTCCCGGGATTCTTGCCGGTCATGAACGACGTCCAGGCCGGAGGAGTGATCGGCGGCAGGACCGACTCGAGCGAACCCGCGACGCCGCCTTTCATCATCTTCGCCAGGTTCGGCAGGCTGCCTTCCGCGATCCATGGCCGGATCACGGTCCATGTCGCAGAATCCAAACCAATAACGACGACCTTTGGAACCTTCTTCACGTGGCGACGAGAGTTAGCCTTCTGGCGGACAGGCGTAAAGATTTGACCGGAAAACGTAATCATTTGTAGACCCGCCAGGTTTGCATGCCGACCGGATCGAAGCGGAAATCGGTCACCGAAGTACCGAGAGCGCTGAGGCGCTCGCGGACGATGTGCCGCTTGTTGAAAGGGCAATAAAGCAGGAGGTGGCCGCCGCCGCCGGCGCCGGTGATTTTGCCGCCGATGGCGCCGGCTTTGCGCGCTTCTTCGTAGAGTTCGTCGATGCGCGGAGTCGTGATGCCCTTGGCCATCTGCTTTTTCTGCAGCCAGCCCTCGTGCAACATGTCGCCGAAGCGGTCGAGATCGCTCGCGAGAAGCGCCTTTTTCATTTCGTAGGCGATCGCTTTTACCTGATCCATGGCCGCGAGCGGCGCTGCTTCTTTGTTTTTCGCGCTCTCCATCTGGCTGTCGATGATGGGCTGCGATTCCCGGCTGCCGGTGAAGCAAAGGATGAGGTTGTATTCGAGCTCGTTGATCAGGTATTCGCTCAGGCGGAGCGGCGTGACGAAGACCTCTTCGCCTTTGAATTCCATGAAATTAAAACCGCCGAAAGCAGCGGCCCACTGGTCCTGCCGGCCGCCTTTGATGCCGACGTCGTTGCGCTCGATGTCGTAGGCGAGCTTGGCCATGCCGTCCGAAGTAATGGGCAGGCCGAGCAGCTCCCGGAAGAGACCGATCAGCGCGACGGTGAAGGTGGAAGAGCTGCCGAGGCCGGAGCCCGGAGGCGCATCGGCGTGCACGAAAAGGTCGAAGCCGTCGGTCTGGAATTTGTCGAGATCGAAGCGCTTGAGCACGCCCTTCACGAGATCCATCTGGCCGTCGAACTTGAATTGCTCTTCCTGCGTCCAGTAAACGACCGTCCCGTAATCGAAGGAACGAAAACCGATCGAGCGTTCCGACTTCGGCACCAGCGTGCCGTAGACGTAGCGCGAGATGGTGGCGTTAAGAACGCAGCCGCCGTGCGAGTCCGCGTAGGGCGAGACGTCGGTCCCGCCGCCGCCAAAGCTCAGGCGGAGCGGTGTGCGCGCGCGCACCATCTTGATTTGGCTGAGAAAATTTTTCGGCTGCGGAGTCATTTTTATTCGCGCTAGCTAACGAGTGCTTTGCCCTCCATGTCTTGCGGGATCGCCAAGCCGAGAATTTCCAAAATCGTCGGCGCGACGTCGGTGATCTGGGCGCCTTCGAGTTGACGCGAGCCGGTGGTGCCGCCGGCCGGCCGCCAGAGAATCATGCCGTTCTGCGCGTGATTCGCACCGTCGGGACCGGTGTCGTTCTCGAAAGTATGCAGCTTCCCGCCGCCGATCGTCCCGACCGATCTCCAGTAGAGATCGCCGAAATAAACGATCAAATCCGGCGCCACGCCGCGGACTTCTTTGTAGAGCTCTTCCGGCCGGAAGACCTGGGTGCCGATGTCGCGACCGTTTTCGTCCGGGATGGATTTGAGGCCGGCGATCAGTTCGTCGCGCACCTTTTCATAATCTTCCGGTGCGATCGTGCCTTCCGGTTCGCGGCCGGCGACATTCAGAAAAACGCGCGCGTAGTAGCCGCCGTCGCCCCACGCCTTCGTCCGCGGCCAATCGATCTTCACCTTCGAAAGCGGAACGGCGCTGGTCGGTTGTTCCTTCAGGGCGAGGTAGCCATTGGCCATCAGCCATTCGTTCACGCAGATGCCGCCATCCATTCGCTTCGCGCCGTGATCGGAGACGATCAGCACATCGGTATGCTCGTCGGCGAACTTCAGCAGCTCGCCGATTTCGCGGTCGACTTCGATGTAGTAGTCGTGAATCGCGGTCTCGAGCTTGTTCCCCTTTTCGTAGAAAGCGATGCGCGGGATCCATGTTATCCCAGAGCGCATGATGGATCCGGTCGGTGCCCATCTCGACCATGATGAAATAATCCCAGTCGTCCTTCGCCAGGAGATGACGCGCGAGCTGGAACCGCTTCTTCGTCATCTCGTAAATGTCGGCCAGGATCTTTTCCTTGTTGCCGGAGCGGAAGTCGCGCACGTCGAGAATGTATTCCCCGACGACCTGCTCGATCTCCTGTTTGAAAGCCGGCGGGTGGGTGTACTCGCAGGAGGTATCCGGCGTGAGGAAGTCGGTCACCATCGTGCCATTGAGCGGCTTGGGCGGGTAGGTGCCCGGCACGCCGATGACAATCGAGCGTTTGCCGCGCTGGGTGAGAATTTCCCAGAGCCGATCTTCCTTGATCGCGAGGGAGTTGGCGATCGAGTAGCGATCGTAGGAATGATCCGCGCGATTGCGAAATCCGTAAACGCCAAGGCGTCCCGGGCTCTTCGACGACATCATGACGGACCAGGCCGGGACCGTGATCGGCGGATCGCAGGAGCGGAGGTCGCCGTGGACGCCCTGTTCGTAAAGCGATTTTATATTCGGCAGGTCATCGAGCCAGCGATCGAAAATCAATTCCGGCGCAGCACAATCGAGCCCAATGACCATGACACGCCGGCGCGCCCCATTGGCCGCGGCCGGCGGCGTCTCGGCAGGTTTTTCAGCGGCAGATTGGCGGGAGAAAAGTCCTTTTAGCATGGTCGCGAGCGCAGGGTGAAGTTAGCAGATGGCGCGCCAGCGGCACGCGGCGGGAAGCAGCTCGCAAGGCAAGTATGCGGCCTTTGGCGCCGCTGCACGAACTGCATTTTGTTATCCATAGACAAGATGGGAGTTCGACCCCCGGGCCAGAGTTGCATTTTGGACCGGATTCGAACTTGCAGCCGCGCGAAATCAACTTCGCCCGGATGGTTAAGCCGACATCGCTTCCGCCCCGGTCCGTTTTTGCCTAACGATCGGCAAAAAGTCAGACCCGACTGGCGGGTGTTAATCGGCAAAGCAGCGGTTACGCGGAGGCGTCTGCCTGGCCGACTCGACGCTCAAGCGGCCGGCCAGAGCCGTCGCGCCCCCACGGACCGCATCGTAGCCATTTTCCTGGCGATACGCGCCCGTCTCCACGAGAGCAGCCTCCGTCCGGAAAAGTCCCGGCTGTTCATGAGTCACATTGCGGAGCTGTCCCCAAAGCCGGAAAAGCTCTTTGAAGGCTTTCGCGATGACCCGCAAATTTGCGCCCGAGGGCTTTCCGGCGCGCCGCGGATAGTGGCTCACCTTCACTTCATGGATGCGCATTCCGAAACTATTGGCCTGGGCCAGGATCTCGGTGTTCACCATCGCGCCAACCGACCGGATTTGGACCCGGTCGAAAACGGAGCGTTGAAAAATCTTAAACGCGCAATCGATGTCGCGCACTTTCACCCCGAGAACCATGCGCACGAGCGTCCGCCAGCCCCAGGCGTTGATCAGCCGATGCGGCGGGTCCTGCCGCTTGGCGCGGTAGCCGGTCACGATCTCGTAGTGGCTCGCCCAATCGATGAGGTTTTCGAGTTCCTGGAGATCGAATTGGCCGTCGGAATCGGTGAAGAAAATGTAGTCGAGGCGTGCCGCCAGGATGCCGCTCTTGAGCGCCGCTCCGTAACCGCGGTTTTCGACGTGGTGAATCGCCCGCACCTCAGGGTACTGTTCGGCGAGTTCATCGCAGATCGGGGTTGTGGCATCCCGGCTGCCGTCGTTGACGAGGATGATTTCCCAGGTTTGCGCCAGTTTCGGAAGCACCATGCGGGCGGCTTCCACGGTGTGGCGGATATTAGCTTCTTCGTTGAAGGCGGGGAAGATGACCGAGAGAGTGACGGGGGCCGACGACCTTGGTTCAATGCGTCTCGGAGGATTCGTTCTCTGTGCTGGATAGGTCTCTCATGAGCTTAAAATGTCCGTTGCTAATTCCTGCTAGAGTTTATGAAGTTTCGAAATTTCTGTATAGTGAATTCTGGTTCGGACTCACTCATCAGGACGTGGTCTGATGCTTGAAAGCACAAACCGCACCCGCGCTCCCACGAGCATCTCGAACGCCTTCTTTCAACTGGAGAGACGCTCGCTGAGGGCGACTGCGCGGTTACCCTCAATCGGTTTTGCTCGGGGGATCAGTTGTAAGACAGATGGGCCCGTAAGATCAAGCAAAATGAACTCCTTGTCATATTTCAGCCTCCGCTGGAACTCGGAACGAATCGGGGATAATCGGTTGCAACCGCGTGGCCCCGATTGTATCGGCAGCGAGATTTTAGCATCCAACATCCGGAGAAACTCATGGCCGACGTCACCCAACATCTTCAGGAATCGATTCGCGCTGCCTGCGCCACTTTTGAGTCGCTCAACGAGCTGGCGGAACCGGTCGCCCGGGCGGCGGATGCGATGGTGGAATGTCTCTGTGCAGGGCGCAAACTCCTCGTCTGCGGCAATGGCGGCAGCGCGGCTGATGGCGCCGATTTCTCGGCCGAGTTTGGTTGTCGTTTCGTGACTGATCGCCGGCCCTACCCGGCGCTCAATCTCGCCCAGGGCGGCAGCCTGATGAGCGCGATCGGCAACGATTACGGCTACGACGAAGTCTTCGCCCGGCAGGTCGCGGGGCTGGGTCAGAAAGGCGATGTCCTGGTCGCGATCACGACCAGCGGCAACTCGAAAAACATCCTGCGCGCGCTGGAAGAAGGAAAAACTCGCGGCCTCACGACGGTGGCCTTGCTCGGCCGGGGCGGCGGCCCGGCGAAGGGAATGGCGGAGATCGAATTGCTCGTCCGGAGCGAGACGACGGCGCGCATTCAGGAGGCGCACAAGTTTCTCCTTCACGTCATTTGCGGGCTGGTCGACGCCCGGCTGCCGAAAGCCTGACGGGCGTCAGCTCTCTTTCACGAGCAGACTGCGAATCGCTTCATCGAGCCGCTCGAAATTGATCGGCTTGGTCAGGTGCTCGGAAAAACCGGCCGCGCGCGCCTGGTTGATGTCGTTTTCCATCCCGAAACCGCTCAGGGCGATTCCGCGGAGCGAGTTGGTCTCGCGCAGTTCCTTCATTAATTCATAGCCGCTGCGATCGGGCAGGCCGATGTCGCTGATCAGAAGATCGAATTTCTCGGCCTGCGCTTTCTCGATCGCCTGGTCGGCGGTGTGCGCAAGCGTGATGCGGTAGCCGCGGCGCTCGAGGAGCATCTTCATTCCCAGGCAGGTGTCGTGATGATCGTCCACGACCAGGAGGTGACCCTTCCCGGTGCCGAGATTTTCCATCCTGTGCGCCGGGCGCTCTGGACCGGGGCAACGGGTTTGCGTCTCGGCCGGCGCGGGCACGGTGTTCAAGACGACGATGAAAGTCGAGCCCTTGTCCGCGCCGTCGCTCTCGACGGAGAGGGTGCCGCCATGCGCCCTCACCATCGCTTTGGAAATCGCGAGGCCCAGGCCGAGGCCGCCAAACTTGCGGGTGATGGAGCTCTGGCCCTGCTCGAAGGCGTTGAAAATTTTCGCCATCTTGTCGCTGGCGATGCCAATGCCGGTGTCGATCGTGCGGATCGCGATCCGATCGCCGCTCAGGTTGCTCGTTTCGACGACGATCTTGCCGCCCTGCGGGGTGAATTTCACGCCGTTCTTGATCAGGTTCCAGAAGACCTGCTGGAGTCGCGCCGGGTCGCCGTTGACGAAGTCGTGTTCGGCTTTGAGCCGGAACTCAAATTCGAGTTTCTTGTTCATCAGATCCTCGCGGCAGATCTCGTAGGCGCGTTCCAGGGTCTCGTGAACGGAGGTCACCTCGAAACTGAGCTGGAGCTTGCCCTTGGCGATGCGGGTGACATCGAGCAGATCGTCGATCAGGCGTGCTTCCAGTTCGACGTTGCGCCGGATGACCGCGAGCGACTGGCGGATCTCGGCATCGTCCGACCCGCGCGCTTCCAGCTCGCCGACCATCGCGATGACGGGCGAGAGCGGGTTGCGCAATTCGTGCGAGAGCAAAGCCAGGAACTGATCCTTGGCCGCGTTGGCCGAGATCAATTCCTGCCGCAGGCGCACGTCGCGCGTCTTGTCTTCGACGAGGAAGAGCACGCCTTGCACGGTCTGTTTCGAATCCTGCAACCGGAGCAGATTCACGTTCACGAAGTTGGTCGTGCCGGCGCGATCGACGAGCGGCTGCTCGACGAGTTGGAAGGGCGTGCCGAAGGAGAGCACTTTCTCGATCGCGTCGGGGGGCGCGATGTTGACCTCCGCGTAGGTCGCATCGGTCATTTCTTTTTCGGGCGGCAGATTGCCCAGCCGCCGCGCCATTTGCCCGAAGGCCTCGTTCGCCTGGAGAAACTTGCGCGTCTCCGGGTCGACCAGGGCGATGCCGCTCGGCATGTTGGCCAGGATCTTGTCGTTGAAAATCACTTCCCGCTCGATCCGGGCGGCGGCTTCCCTTTGGCGCCGGTAAAACTTGCCCGCCAGCCAGGCGATGATGGCCGTCCCGACGATCAGCCAGGCCGCGAGCACGGTCATTCGCTCGAGCAAATCGCGCACGGGTTTGTAGGCGACGGTGCGCGGTTGCTCGACCACGGTGATCCAGCCGCGTCGATTCGACCGGCGCGTAGGCGTAGAGTTTTCCGAGCCGCTCGATGTGTCCGCTTTTGTCTGAGCGAATATCGTTGATCAACGCCGTGGCGGCGTCGGAGATCGGACCCGGATTCGGTTTGAAATCGTCCGCAAAAAGGGCGGCGCCGTTTTGATCGACGATCTGCACTTTCGCCTGGTCGGCCAGATCGATCAGCGAAAGCCGGCGCCCGATGCGCTCCACCAAAACCGAGACGCCGACAAATCCGATCGGCGTCCCATCCGGTCCGCGAATCGCACTCACCAGATCGGTCGCGAGCCGGCCGTCGGAGAAGCGCGGATGGACCGGCGAGACGTAGAAGCCGGACGCGGTCTGGGCAGCGGCCAGCCACGATTTCGAAAACCGGTTGTCCAGCATCCGCGCGGGATCGTCCGGGATCGAGGCAATGAGCCGCCCGTCGCCGGTGGCGAGGAACATCCCGTCGATCCGCGGATGGGTGAAATAGGTTTCCTGGAGCCAGTTCTTCGCCGCCAGATCGGGATAGCGGGCGCTGAAGATTTTCGCGACCGGCGGGTAGGATTGATAGAAAGAAGTGATCTCGCCGCTGCGGGCGAGATCGTCGCCGACGAGGCGCGCGGTCAATTGCACGAAGGTCTGGCGGTCGCGCTGGATCTTCGATTCGAGAGTCTTGGTCAGGATCGTGTAGGAGACGACCAGCATCAAAATCGAGGGCACCCAGCCCGCGATCAGGATGGCGATGACGATATTGAGGCGCTCGAATCGGCGGCGAGGCTGGCTGCGCAGTTTTTCTTGTTCTTGCACGATTTCGATCCGACTACCCGGTCAGTTTTCGGCTGGTTCGGAGGGGAAGCAAATGACGATTTCAAGTCACCTCGACCGCGAATCGCCAACCGCGGTCGGGCGCGCCCAGTGGACCGCTATCGATCCTTCCCGGTGAACTCAATTCGCGCCTGAGGCGCGAGACGCTCGCTTCCGAGGGCGATTTGCTTCGTCGCGGGCGGGCTTTTTTGGTCCGCTGTGTCGAGGGATTCCGCGCTCGTTCGACCGGAGATTTGATTTGACGCAAGACACGGAAGCGGCATCATGTCGCCTCTGTGCGCCTTAACCCGCGGCACCGTCTAGCAGTCATATGGGAGGAAGCTTTGTGGATGTAGTCTGGACGTTCTGTTACCTGAGTGTCCTCATCGGCCTCTCCGGTTACGGATTGCACCGCTATTTTATCGTCTATCTCTTCCTGAAAAACCGGAAGCGGGTGCCGCAACCGCTCTCCCATTTCGAGCAGCTCCCGGTCATCACCGTGCAGTTGCCGCTCTTCAACGAAATCTATGTCGTCGAGCGGCTCCTCCAGTCGGTCAGCGAACTCGATTACCCGAAAGAACTCCTCCAGATCCAGGTGCTCGATGATTCGACCGACGAGACCCGGGAACTAACCGCTTCCTGCGTGCGCCGTTTGCAGGAGCGCGGCTTCGATGTCGAGCTGCTGCATCGGACCAATCGCGTCGGCTACAAGGCCGGCGCGCTGGAGGAAGGGCTGGCGACCGCGCGCGGCGACTTCGTTTGCATCCTCGACGCCGACTTTGTCCCGCAACCCGGGCTGCTCAAATCCACCGTCCATTTTTTCACCGATCCGAAGGTGGGCATGATCCAGACCCGCTGGGGGCACATCAACCGCGGCTACTCGCTCCTCACCCGGGTGCAGGCGATGTTTCTCGACGGCCATCTCCTCCTCGAACAGGTCGCGCGCAGCCGGAGCGGGCGCTTCTTTAATTTCAACGGCACCGCCGGGCTCTGGCGCAAATCCTGCATCTCTGACTCGGGTGGCTGGCAACATGACACGCTCACGGAAGACCTCGACCTCAGCTACCGGGCGCAGCTCGAGGGCTGGAAGTTTGTTTTCCTGACCGATGTCGTGACGCCGGCGGAATTACCCGTCGACATGAATGGTTTCAAATCGCAGCAGCATCGCTGGACGAAAGGCTCCATCCAGACCTGCAAGAAACTGCTGCCCCGCATCTGGCGGAGCAATCTTCCGTTGCCGATCAAGATCGAGGCGACCGGCCATCTCACCTCCAACTTTGCCTACCTCCTCCTCGCCTGTCTCTGCCTCCTCCTCCATCCCTCGGCGGGCGGGCCGCAGTCCGGCTGGATGCGCATGTTCCTCTTCGACGTCCCGATTTTCCTGACCGCGTCGGTCTCCGTGGCGGTCTTCTACATTTGCGCGCAGCGCGAACTCCATCCCCGCACCTGGATGAAGGAGATTCTCCTCCTCCCGGCCTTGATCGCGCTCGGCGTCGGCCTCTCGATCAACAACGCGCGCGCCGTCCTCGAGGCGGTCTTCAATCACGAGTCGGAATTCAAGCGCACTCCGAAATACGGCATCGAAAGCAACGCGCAGGTCTGGCGTTCCTGCCGCTACCGGCCGCTCAAGTCGCTCCTCCCGCTGATCGAGGTCGGCTTCGCCGTTTACTTCAGCTACTTCGTCTGGCAGGCCTTCAATGCACGGCCAGTATCTGACCCTGCCGTTCCTGCTCATGTTCCAGGCCGGCTTCCTCTACGTCGCCCTCTGTTCGCTTGCCCAATGGCTGCCCCGGTTTAGTATCCCCGCGCCGCGACCGGTCGCATTTCCCGCGTGACAAGCTGCCTACGATTTAATTAAGAACGTCGCTCATGTTTTTCCGTCTCGGCCTTGTCGCCTCTCTTTTTCTTTCCTGCGCGATCGTTAGGCTGGAAGCCGCGCACCGAGACCGTCATCCCGCCGCGCGTCATCATCAGCGTCAAAGACCAGAAGTTGATGGTGATCGAGGACGGCAAACGGGCCGCGGTCTACCCGGTCTCGACCTCGAAGTTCGGGCTCGGCGATCGCTGGGGCAGCATGGCGACTCCGTTAGGCTGGCTCCAGGTCGCGCAAAAGATCGGCGACCACGCTCCTCCGGGAGCGGTTTTCCACAAACGCCGTTTCACCGGTGAGATTCTTCCGCCGAACGCCCCCGGCCGCGATCCGATCGTGACCCGGATCATCTGGCTGCGCGGGCTCGAGCGCGAAAACGCCAACGCCTTCAACCGCTGCATCTACATCCACGGCACGCCCGAGGAGAAGATCATCGGCAAACCGGCCAGCTACGGCTGCGTCCGGATGAGTTCGAAGGACGTGCAGGAGGTTTACGCGCAGATTCGGATCGGCGCCCTCGTCAGGATCATTCCCGATTCGCTGCCCAAGCTGCCGAAACTGAAAGCCCAGCCGAGCAAAGTCATCTTCACCGCCGACGCCAAAGACAAGCCGGCCGCGCCGCCGGTGAAATCCGCCGACACCAGCAAACCGGCGACCGCTCGCAAGCACGTTTCCTCGGTCGCGGAAGCTCGCGCCGGCAGCGACGCCTAACGACGTCTCGTCCCCGGCTCCGGGGAAAGTTAGCCGCGTCTGCGGCGGTTTGACCGCGCCTTGCGCGTTTCTATACTGCAGGTCCCCCCGCAACCTTTACCGGAGCAATCATTATGGCACTCGCAGTTGGCAGTAAAGCACCCGATTTCACCCTTCCCACCAAGACCGCCGACGGACCGCGCCCGGTTCGGCTGAGCGAAAATTTCGGGAGCAAAAACACCCTTCTCCTTTTCTTCCCCATGGCCTTCACCGGCACCTGCACGACCGAGATGTGCGGCGTCGGCAACGGCCTGCGCGAATACGGCGACTTCAATTGCGAAGTCTACGGGATCAGCGGCGACAATCCCTTTTCGCAGGAAGCCTGGGCGCAGAAGGAAAAGATCAACGTCACGCTCCTGAGCGATTACGAGCACAAGGTGACGAACGATTACGGCGTCGCCTACGACTCCTTTCTCCCGCAGCTCAACCTCGGCTTCGCCGGCGTGGCCAAGCGCTCCGCCTTTCTCATCGATCGCGACGGCGTCGTGCAATACGCCGAGGTGCTCGAGGACGCCCGGGAGCTGCCGAATTTCGATAAGATCAAAGCCAAACTGGCGGAGTTAAAGTAATGCCTAACGAATTCAATACACTCAAGAAGTTCGACGCCGGCCTGGGTCGCGAGGCGTCGCTCCACTCTCTCCCCGCGCTCGAGGAACAGGGCATCGGCCCGATCTCGCGCCTGCCGGTCAGCATCCGGATCGTGCTCGAATCCGTCCTGCGCAATTGCGACGGCAAAAAAGTCGGCCGCAAAGATGTCGAGACGCTGGCCAACTGGAACGCGAAGAAGCCGGCGAACGAGGAAATTCCTTTCGTCGTCGCGCGGATCGTCCTGCAGGATTTCACCGGCGTCCCGCTGGTGGTCGATCTCGCCGCCATGCGCAGCGCGGTGAAACGGCTGGGCGGCGATCCGAAAATCATCGAGCCGCTCGTCCCGGTCGATCTCGTGGTCGATCACTCGGTCCAGGTCGATTTCGCCGGCTCGGCCATGGCGCTGAAGCTGAACATGGACATGGAATTCAAGCGCAACCGCGAGCGTTACGAATTCCTCAAGTGGGGCCAGCAGGCGTTCAAGACTTTCGGCCTCGTCCCGCCGGGCATCGGCATCGTGCACCAGGTCAATCTCGAGTATCTCGCCAAGGGCGTGCTCAGCAGCGGCGATCTTTATTATCCCGACACGCTGGTCGGAACCGACTCGCACACCACCATGATCAACGGCCTCGGCGTCGTCGGTTGGGGCGTCGGCGGCATCGAAGCGGAAGCCGGCATGCTCGGCCAGCCCGTCTATTTCTTCACGCCCGGAAGTCGTCGGCGTGCACATGACCGGCTCGCTCCGCGAAGGCGTGACCGCGACCGATCTCGCGCTCCACATCACGCAGATGCTGCGCGCGCAGAAAGTGGTCGGGAAGTTTGTCGAGTTTTACGGCGAAGGCGCGGCCTCGCTCCCGCTGCCGGATCGGGCCACGATCGGCAACATGTCGCCCGAGTACGGCGCGACGATGGGTTATTTCCCGGTCGACGCCGAGTCGGTCAATTACCTCCGCGCCACCGGCCGCACCGACGAACAATGCGCGGCCTTCGAAGCCTACTTCAAAGCGCAAAAGATGTTCGGCATGCCGCGCAAAGGCGACATCGATTACAGCATCGATCTCGAGCTCGATCTCAGCGTCGTGCAACCGAGCGTCGCCGGCCCGAAGCGGCCGCAGGATCGGATCAATCTCCCGGAACTCGGAAGCGCGTTCCGCGATCTCCTCGCCAAGCCCCTCCCGGAAGGCGGCTACGGCAAAGCCGGCGCCAATCTCGAGGAGCGCCACCTCGTCCAGCTCAACGGTTCCGCGCCCGAGACCGAGGACATGGTCTCGACCGATCGCGAAGAGCAGGGGATCGAGCCGGGCGACGAACGCAACAAGGTCGAGATGGTTTCGAACCGTCCCACGCCCGACTCCGGCGAAGACATCGAGGCCGAGAACGGCGAAGTTTTCCATCACGGCCAGAGCCGCATCGGCCACGGCAGCGTGCTCATCGCGGCCATCACCAGTTGCACCAACACGAGCAACCCGAGCGTCATGCTCGCCGCCGGTCTTCTCGCCAAAAAAGCAGTCGAGCGCGGCCTAACGATCGACCCGTCGGTCAAGACTTCGCTCGCGCCGGGCTCGCGCGTCGTTTCCGATTATCTCAACAAGACCGGCCTGCAAACTTATCTCGACCAGCTCGGGTTCAACATCGTCGGCTACGGCTGCACCACCTGCATCGGCAACTCCGGCCCGCTCCATCCGAAGATCGAGAAAGCGATCGCCGAGCACGACCTCATCGCGGCCTCGGTCCTTTCCGGGAACCGCAATTTCGAGGCGCGCGTGCACCAGAACATCAAGGCCAACTTCCTCATGTCGCCGCCGCTGGTGGTCGCGTTTGCCCTCGCCGGCCGGGTCGATCTCGACCTGAACAAGGACCCGCTCGGGCAGGACAAAAACGGCCAGGACGTTTTCCTGAAGGATCTCTGGCCGTCGTTAGGCGAAATCCGCGACATGATGCAATCCGCCCTCACGCCGGAAATCTTCCGCAAGCTCTACCGCGATTTTGCCGACCAGAATCCGAAGTGGAACGAGATCTCCTCCAGCACCGGCGAAGTCTACCAATGGGATGACGCGAGCGATTACATCCACGACCCGCCCTTCTTCGCCGATTTCTCGATGGAGCCGGGCAAGATCGAGGACATCCGCGACGCCCGTCCGTTAGGCATTTTTGGCGACTCGGTCACGACCGATCACATTTCGCCGGCCGGCGCGATCAAGGCCAACTCGCCCGCCGGGAAATATCTCCAGGAGCGCGGGATCAAGCCGGAGGATTTCAACAGCTACGGCAGCCGGCGCGGGAACGACCTCGTCATGACCCGCGGCACCTTCGCCAACGTCCGGATCAAGAACCTGATGGTCCCGGGCGTGGAAGGCGGGGTCACGAAATATTTCGGCAACGGCAAAGCGGACGGCGAGCAGATGTCGATCTTCGACGCGGCGATGAAATATGCCGAGGCGAAAACGCCGCTCATCATTCTCACCGGGCACGAATACGGCACCGGCTCGAGCCGCGACTGGGCGGCGAAAGGAACGCGATTGTTAGGCGTGAAAGCGGTCGTGGCCGCGAGCTTCGAGCGCATCCATCGCTCCAACCTGGTCGGGATGGGCGTGCTGCCGCTCCAGTTCATGGAAGGCACCAGCGCGCAATCGCTCGGCCTGGACGGCTCGGAGATCTACAGCCTGACCGGCCTGTCGGAATCGATCCAGCCCGGGCCAGGAGCTCCAGCTCGAGATCAAGCGGGCCGACGGCAAAACGGAGACGGTGCCGGTGAAACTGCGCATCGATACCCCGATCGAGGTCGATTATTACCGGCATGGCGGGATCCTGCAGTTCGTCCTGCGGGAATTGATGGCTCGTTAGGCCGGGGCCGGCGCGACTCTCCTATTCTTGTCATCCCGATCCGCCGAAGGACGGTGAGGGACCTCTCTCTTGCAGTTTGCGCCTTCTATTTTGAGGCAACGCGGATTGCAACTGCGAGGTCCCTCTCCGCGCTGCGCCGGATCGGGATGACAAAGCGGGGCTTTCCGCGGCGTAATCCGGGTTCACCTCGATCCCGAGCGTAGTGTGGAGATTGGAAATCAGGAGCGTAACGTCGCGAAACGGACGCCAGGATCCGGCGTATCAGGAACGTGATTTCGCAAATCTGACGCCAGTGATCGGCGTGTCAGGAACGTGATTTCGCAGGTCTGACGCCAGGATTCGGCGTGTCAGGAACGTGATTTCGCAGGTCTGACGCCAGGTATCGGCGTGTCAGGAACGTGATTTCGCAGGTCCGAGCGCCAGTATACGGCGTGTCAGGAACGTGATTTCGCAGATCCGACGCCAGTATCGGCGTGTTAGGAACGTGATTTGCAGGTCCGACGCCAGTATTGGCGTGTCAGGAACGTGATTTCGCGGAACCGGCGCCAGTCGCGGCCTAGCGCAGGAGCTTATCGAGCGACGGATCGGGCGCGGCGCCGAGGGCGAGCGCTTTCTCGTAGTGGCGGCGGGCCAGTTCCTTCGCCGGCGGCTGCGAGGTGGAATAAACGACCGCGAGATTGAAATGCGCGTCGGCGTATTCCGGGTTCACCTCGATCGCGGCCAGCATTTCTTTCTCGGCCGCTTCCTGCCAGCCCTTCTGGCTGGCGGTGATGCCGAGGTAATTGTGCGCCGTCGCGCTCTTCGGATTGATCGCGAGCGATTTGGTCAGCTCGGAGAGGGCGTCGTCAAATTTGCTCTGCTGGTAATAAACGATCCCGAGCGTGGTGTGGGTGAACTCATCCTGCGGCGCGAGCGCGATCGCCTTCTTCAGGGTGAGCTCGGCGGCCTTGAGTTTGCCGTTGCGGAAAAGGACGACGCCGAGGTTGGAGAGCGAGTAGAGATTGTTAGGGCTTTTCGTGAGGATGGCCTGGTACTGCTTTTCCGCCTGTTTGAAATTCCCCTTGTCGAAGCTGGCCTTGGCTTCGCGCGCGAGAGGCATGAGGTCCGGCGGCACGCCCGGCTTGAAGGTCGCGCCGACCTCGGGCCCGATGGTGTTGGCTTCGCCTTCGGCGACCGCTGCGAGCGGAGATTTATCCGCCGTCCCCGGCGCCTGGGGCGAATTGCTGATCGTGATCGTGCTCGGCGGCTTGGCCATGGCCAGGCCGGCTTTGACCATTCCCGGCGCGGTATCGGAAATCGAGACCACCGGGGTCTTCAAGAGGGCCAGTTCTTCCGCGCTCAGCTTCGTGATCGGTTCGGCCAGGAGATGGATCTGCTGGTCGAGGACGTCGGATTTGATTTTCAGTTTGTCGAACTCGGCCAGCATCAGCTTCTTCGCCTGCTCGCGGCGCGCTTCTTCCTGCCGTTCGCGGATGACGATGGCGCGCAACATCTGGTTCTCTTTCACCAGCCGCTCGGTTTCCTCGGGCGTGCCGCCTTCGAGCTGGGCTGAGGCCAGGGCGCTGCTCGCGTCGTCGAGCTGGGCGCGCAGGTCGGCGATCATTTTCTCGGAATCCTGGTTCGCCTTCTGGCTCGCGACGAGCTGGCCGCGCAGTTTTTCGAGCTCCTCTTTCACGCTCTGCAATTCCTGGGCTTTGCGCGGCCGATCGGCGCTGATATCCCGCACCGTGTTCTCGGCCGTGGCGAGTTTTTGCTGGAGGTCGCTGTTCTCCGCCATCAGGACCTGGACGCGGGCCTTGGCGTCGCCCGCGATCTTCAATTCGCGCACGGCGTCGTCCCGCTCGCGTTTAATCGCGTCGCGTTCCTGGGTGATGCCGGCGACTTCTTTGCGGGAATCGGTCAGCTTCGTTTTCGCCTCGGAGCTTTCCTTTTCCGCGGCGGTCCGGCCCACTTCGGCGACTTGGAGCGCCTTTTTCAACTGCGCGATCTCCGCCTGCAGCGCGGCGGCGGCCTTCTCGTCGCCCTTGCCGGTCGATTGAATGACCTGGAGCGATTCCTGCGCGGCTGCGAGCTGGTCGCGGACCTCTTTCTCGCTCTGCGATTTCTTGGCCAGATCGCCTTTCGCCTGCTCCAACTCGGCGTTGGTCTGCTGCAGCCGGCCGGAGATTTCGGATTTCTCTTTTTGGGCGGTCGAAATTTCCTTTTGCGATTTTTT
This sequence comes from uncultured Verrucomicrobiae bacterium, assembly GCA_963740715.1. Classification (GTDB taxonomy): domain Bacteria; phylum Verrucomicrobiota; class Verrucomicrobiia; order Chthoniobacterales; family UBA10450; genus Palsa-1392. The sequence goes on from CAVUGD010000020.1 coordinate 31,944, forward strand.
CAGTTCGGCCTCGAGCGCCTCCACCCGGTCGCGCAGCTCCTTGGTCGCGTCCTGGATGGCGGCCTGGACGTCGACCGGCCTCGGTGGGGCGGGCCGGGCCCCAATCTCGACGCTCGGCTCGGTCGGGGCGCCGCCAGGCAAGGCGGGTTCGCCGGTGTCGGTCGCGGGTGGTTGGGCGGTCGCGGCGAGATCGGTCTGGGTTTCGATTTTGCTTTGGACCCGGAGGATGGCCTCGCCAATTTTGCGGCTCCGGTAATCGACGATCGCGGGCTGCCAGTCGCCGCTGTTCTTTTTCAACTCCTCCAGCATGGAACCGGCAAAACGAAACTTGGCCAGGGCCGGCTTGAGCTGATTCTCGCGCTCCATTTTTTCCGCCTGCTGCGCGGTCATGTAGGCCTTGAGGAAGACCTCGGAGGGATCTGTCTCCTGGGCAAAGGAGGACGACGGCAGCGCGAAAAACGCGAAGACGGGGAGGAGAAGCAGCCCGAGTTTGATCATCGCCAAGCCGCGGATGATAGCCGACGTGTCCGGTGCATGCAACGCTCACCGCGGCGGGAGACGCGCCTTTGCCTTTGCAATTGTGCGGGGAAAAATTAGAGTCGCACTTCGACGGTGGCCATAGCTCAATGGTAGAGCCCCAGATTGTGGTTCTGGCTGTTGCGGGTTCGAGTCCCGTTGGCCACCCTTTTCCCCTTTCGGCGCCTCATTTGATCGGCGCGCGGGTGCTGGCACAGCGGCTGCTAAACAGCCGGCATGATCCTGACTCCTGACTTCTCCCGCGGCTCTGAAGCAAACGACGCGCTCTCCTTTTGGCAACGCCTGCTCAACGAAGAAGAGCTGCAAAGCTGCCAGCCGCTGGAAAAAATTCTGGTCGGTTGTGAGATCATCGCGGCGCTGGACGGCGTCGATCTCCTCGCGGCCTAACGACTTCGGTTTTTGGTTGGCGCGCGGGCGCTCCCTGTTGTTTGCTTTCGGCCGAGTGCCTGTAGCTCAACCGGATAGAGTTTCTGGCTTCGAACCAGAAGGTTGGGGGTTCGAATCCCTCCAGGCACGCGCCTATTGATAAAGCGCGGCCACCAGGCGGAGCGACTTGGCGTTAGGCAGGACTTGCTGCTCCATCTGGTTCATCACGTAGGCGAAGGAGAGACCGATTCTCCGGATCGGCGAAGGCGTGGCTCCCGCCGGCTCCCGGATGACCGAAGGCCCCGGCTGAAGGGCCGAAGATGCGCGCGGTGGCGTCGTCGGGATCCTTCATGAAGCCCGCGGAGAAAGCCGTCGGGACCAGGAAAACCTGATCCGGGCCGGAAGCCAGGGTGGTGGTCATTTGCGCGATGGTCTCGGCGGAGAAGAACTGGCGACCATCGAGTTCACCGCCGTTCGCGAGCAGCGCGTAAAACTTGGCCAGCGCGCTGCCGCTGCCGATTCCGCCGAGCGAGACGAGCGATCGGGCGCGATTCGTCGGGTCGTTCATGGCGCTGACCGCGTTCAGGCCGCGCGGAGAGGTGAAGACCCGGCGTTGCAGCGATCCCGGAGTGGTGAGCGTTTTGTAGAATGGATCGACCGGCGGACCGGAGGCTTTGGCCGCGTAGATGCTGGCCGCGCGCGCGTTTTCCTCGGCCGGGAGACCGATCCAAATGTCGAGCTCGAGCGGTTCCGCGAAGATTTCGCGCCAATAAACGCCGAGCGGCCGGCCGTCGATCCGCCGCACCAGCTCGTCGAGCAGAAAACCGAACGTGCGCGCATGGTAACCGTGCGCCGTCCCCGGCGGCCAAAGCGGCGTCTGCTTTTCCAACGCCCTAACGACCGCGTCATGGTCCGTCATCTCCGCCGGCTCATCGAGCGCGGCCAGCCCGGCCTGGTGGGAGAGGAGCTGCGCGAGCGTGATCTCGCCTTTGCCGGCCTGCGCAAATTCCGGCCAGAATTCCGCCACGCCGCGCTCGAGCCCGATCGCGTGTTCCTGCAGAACGTGGAGAAGGCAGGCGCTGCCGAGCCCCTTGGTGGCCGACCAGAAAAGAACGATCGTGTCGCTCGTCCAGGGTTGCTCGCGGCCCGCGTCGCGGAAGCCGCCCATGCAGTTCGAGGAGCGGGCGGCCGTTCTGCCAGATCGAGACCGCCGCGCCGAGTTCGCCGAAGCGAGAAAAATTTTCCTCAAAAAGCGGCCGGATCCGCGCCGCCAACTCGTCCGCGCGAAAGGTCCTCAAGCCGTGCTCCGCCTAACGAGCGGATCAATATTCCCGCACGTAGGGATATTTCGATTCGTTCCCGAGCTCCGGCGGAAATTCGCTGTAGCCGCGGTGAATCCAGGGAATATCGCTCCGCAGGACCGGATAATAGGTGCCCTTGTAAACCGGAAACGGCCAGAGCAGCGCCTCGTAAAAGCCGACCCCGAAACGGGCAAAAGCCCGGCCGGTTCCCTTGACCACGCCGTAGCTGGCCGCGGCGGAATTGCCTTCTTCGGTATTGATCCGCCCGATCGTGACCGGAATTTCCGACCAGCCGAAAGCCATGTTGCCCAGGCCGCGCGCGAGTTTGCGCGTCGGGCCATAATCCGCCCCGGGCGGATCCTGGATATCGGCTAACGAACTCGCGGCACATCCCGCGCAGAGAAGAATAACGAGCGGCAATTTCATAAGAGCGTCGCGAGTAAATCGGTTCGTCGCAGGGATTGCAACACTTCTTTAGAAAGGTTCGGAAGCGCCCTGCTTCCTGGTCGCCATGAGGGAGGCGACCGTGGTCGTGGCCAGGACCGCGACGATGACGACGAGCGAGAGCCAGCTCGGGATTTTCAACCACCACTCGATCAGCATTTTCAGCCCGACGAAACAGAGGATGATGGCCAGACCGATACGCAGGTAAATGAAGCGGGCGACAAGATTGGCGAGGAGAAAGTAAAGCGAGCGCAGGCCGAGGATGGCGCAGATGTTGGAGGTGTAAACGATGAAGGTGTCGCGCGTGATCGCGAGCACGGCGGGGATGGAGTCGACCGCGAAAACCAGGTCCATCAGCTCGATCACGATCAGGACCAGGGCGAGCGGCGTCAGGACGCGCCGGCCGCCGACGAGGGCGATGAATTTCGGCCCATGATAATCGTTCGTCACCGGCAACAACCGCCGCACAATCCGGAGGATGAAGTTGTGCTCGAGATCGATCGCCTCCGATTTGCTGAACATCATCCGCATCCCGGTGATGAGGAGAAACGCCCCGAAAATATAAATGACGAAATGAAAGCGCGAGACCAGCGCCACGCCGAGCCCGATCATGGTCGCCCGCATGATGAGCGCGCCCAGGATTCCCCAGATCAAGACCCGATGCTCGTACTGGGGCGGGACCCGGAAGTAGGCAAAGATGAGCCCGAAAACGAAGATGTTATCGACGCTGAGCGAGGTACTCGATGAGGTAGCCGGTGAAGAAATCGACCGCCTGGTCGGGCCCCTGCCACCACCAGACGAAGAGGTTGAAGCCTAACGAGAGTCCAACCCAGAGCAGACTGCGCCGGACGGCGCTGGCCAGGCTAATCCGATCGCGCCCTCGGTCGCTGAAGAGATCGACTGCCAGTGCAATCAGAACTCCGATATGAAATGCGACCCAAAACCAGATGCTGACCGTCACGCGGCGCTAGGCTTCCACGGCTGACCGGGGCGGGCAACGGGAAAGAAAGAGCATGGTTTGCGACGAGCGGCGCCTCGTGCATCATTACCTCCCCACATTTTTATGGATGCTGAACTGCAAAAGTTGGTCGACTCAGGAAAGCTCACGGTGGCCAATGCCGAACAGCTCGATCAACTCAAGCCCGGCAGTTTCTGTCTGCACAAAAGCTGGGGCTTCGGCCGGGTGGCCGATTGGAATCTGCTCCTGAACCAGATCCTGATCGATTTCGAAAAGAAAAAAGCCCACCCCATGCAGTTGCAGTATGCGGCGGAAAACCTCACCCCGATTCCGGCCGAACATTTCCTCGCCCAGAAAGCGACCGACCTGAACGCGCTCAAGGCGCAACTGAAGGACAACGCCGCCGGAGTGATGCGGAACATTCTCCAGAGCCTCGGCGGAAAAGCGACCCAGACCCAGATCAGCGGCTGGTTGTTAGGCGACGTCTTCAGCGAGCCGGAATTCAAGCGCTGGTGGGACTCGACCAAGAAGCTGCTCAAGAAAGAGGGACACTTTTTGATTCCGGCGAAAAAGAACGACCCGATCGAGCTGCGCGACGCGCCCGTCTCGCGGGCCGACGAGCTGCTCACGTTTTTCAGCCAGACGCGCCAGCCCAAGGAACAGGCCGCCGCCCTCGACCAGATCATCAAGCTCCATCACGAATTCACCGAGCCGGAAAAACAGTTGCAGCCGCTGCTCGAGGCGATCGAGGAAACGGCGCGCCGCAACCAGCGGCTCAATCCCGCGATGGCTTTCGAGCTCATCATCGGCCGCGACGATCTCATCCAGCGCGAGCCGAAATTGCGCAGCGCCAATCCCGATTTCACGATCGAGCGGTTGATCGTGGAGGAAGAGCCGCGGCTGGCGACCATCCTCCCGAAACTTCCCTCGGCCAAGGAACGTCGCGTCCTTCATGTCTTCCCCGCCGCGCTCGGCGAACGCTGGACCCAGCGCGCCCTCCAACTCATGCAGGGCAGCAACGCCCGCCTCGTCTCCTCGATGCCGAAAGTCTTCGCCGAGGCCGGCAAACTCGACGAATTGCGCGCCGCGCTCGACCGCAGCCTGCGGGAACATTCCGCGACCAGCGAAATGCTTTACTGGCTTTGCAAAAACCGCAGCGAGTGGCCGGAGCTGATCAATCCCGAACTGCTCAGCGCCATCCTCTCCGCCTGCGAACGCGACCAGCATAACGAAAGCAACAGCCGCAGCACTCGCCTGCGCGACCTCCTTCTCTCCGATCGTTCTCTCATCCCCGATATTTTCGCCGGGGCCGAGCTCGGCCTGGCCCGCGACGCCATGCGCCGCCTCATGCTCAGCCCGGTCTTCGACGAGCTGACCAAGCGCTCCCTCATGGCGCGGATCATCAAACTTTACCCCGACCTGCAAAGCCTGGTCAGCGGCGAGCAACCGGAGGAAAAGAGCGAAGCGCTGGTCGTTTCCTGGAGCAGCCTGCAAAAACGCAAAGGCGAGCTCGAGGAGTTGGTGAACAAAAAAATTCCCGAGAACAGCAAGGAGATCGGCGTCGCTCGTTCCTACGGCGACTTGCGGGAAAATTTCGAATTCAAGGCCGCCAAGGAAATGCAGGCCGTCCTCATGCGCCGCAAATCGGAACTGGAACGCGATCTTCATCGCGCCCGCGGCACGACCTTCGAGAGCCCCGATCTTTCCCAGGTCTCGATCGGCACCGTCGTGACCCTGCGCGAGACGAGCACGAACGAGGAAGAGACCTACACCATTCTCGGGGCCTGGGATGGCGATCCGGATCGCGGCATCATTTCCTACCAGACGGCGATCGGGAAGTCATTGTTAGGCCATCGCCTCGGCGAGATCGTGGAATTGAATGCCGAGGACGACAGCGGCCGCTACGCCATTCTTTCGATCGAGCCCGCGCCGCTTGACCAGGTTCCGCCCGATCCCGAATTGGTCGAGACGACTTCGTCTTAAAGGCTGGCCAAATCGGGCCCTTGGCGCTTTAATTCTCGCCGCATGAATCCTCCCGCAATTCTCCGCCACCGCTTCGTTCTCTCGCTGCCGCTCGTCTTCCTACTTCTCCTCGGAGCGGCCGGCGCGCGCGCGCAGTATCCTTTTGAGACCGAACTCGCGCTCCCGGTCGACCGATTGTTGGCCGATCCGATTCGCCCGCGCGTTTACGCACTTCACAGGGAGAGCAACACGATCAAGGTCATCAATACGACCAGTTTCACCGTCACGAAGACGATCACAGTGGGGCCCGAGCCGCGCAATATGGCGCTCTCGCCCGACAACTCGAAACTCTACGTCACGGAAAGCGGCGACCGCGCCCAGGGCATGGCGATCATCGACCTAACGACTCTGACGGTCTCTTCGTATGTCGCGACGCCGATTGATTGTTACGGGATCGCGGTTGGTCTGGGCGACCATCTTTATCTCACTTCGACGAACGGCGGGAGCATTGATTTCCACCTCGCCGATGGGTCCTGGAAATATTTCCCGAGCAGAAGGATACGGGGGTGGAATCCTCGCCATCACTCCGGATCGCCAGACGTTGTTTCGAGGCGACAACGACTCTTCGCCGGGCTCGCTCGTGGCCTACGACGTCTCCGGCGCGGACCCGGTCGTGCGCGACTTGGTGGATGGAGTGGGCGAGTATGGTATTGCCGTCCTGAGCCCCGATGCGGCCACCATCTCCTACCCGAGAACTTATTCTTCCGCCCTCTACAATGCGTCCGACCTGACCCAGTCTCCCCTGATTCTCCCGCTCGATAATGGCTATGCCTCCATTACTGCTTTCAGCGCGGACAACTAGAAATTTTTCCAGGCGCTCGATTCTCGATTCCAGATTGAAGTTTTCCATCGCAGCGACTTTGCCCGCGTCGGCACGATTGCGGTCGGCGGATCATCTTTTAGTGACATGGTCACGGATGCCACCGGCCAGCATCTCTTCGTGGCGGTTGCGCGTTTTAATCTCGGCTACGCCGATTACCTGCAAGTCTTCAACGTGGCGTCGCAGATCTCGAGTCCGCGCGTCGTGCTCGCCTATCGCGGCCAGGCCTTCAGCTACCAGATCATGGCGGACAATGGGCCGACCAGCTTCACTGCCAGCGGGTTGCCCGACGGCCTGAGCCTCAATGCCGCCACTGGCGTCATTTCCGGAACGCCGACCCAGGGCGGGGCCTTCGCCGTGACGGTGGGCGCGATCGGCGACACGACCGTAAGCGCGACGCTGACGCTCCAGGTCGACCCCTACACCGGTCTTTTCCTTTTCTCCGATCTCGGCACCCAGCTCGATGTCGGCCCCGATTTCGATGCGGACGAATCCGGCTCCTACACCGTTTTCGCCGATCCGAGCGACGTGCGGATGTTTGCCGACCAAACCCCTGGTAATACTGCTTTCGTCGAGTTCCGGGCTGCCAACGGTAAGCGGCTCGACATTGGCGATTACCCCAACGCCGTGCCGACCGTATTCTCGGACGAGGTGCCGGATAGTCCGCAATTCTCGGTCGACGTCCACTCCGAGGTCTGCGACCCCGGTCCGGCAAGCTTCGTCATTCGGCAGATCGCTTTCGACGCGGCGGGCCTGCTCGTTTCCTTCCAGGCCACGTTTAGCCGGCATTGTGGCAACGAAATTGGGACGACCAGCGGAGAGGTTTTCTACCGTGCCGGATCCGTCATCAAGAGCCCGCTGCACGCCGAGGGACAGATCGGCCAAAGCTTTAGTTACCAGCTCGAAACCAACATCACGACTCCGCATTGGGAGGTGCCGGGCTTGCCCGCCGGTCTGAATTTGGACGCCACGAGCGGGCTCATTACCGGCACGCCGACGACGAGCGGCCGGTTTTCGCTCAACGTCACCGCGACCGGGCCGGGCAGCACCATTCCCGCGGTCGATGTGGTCACTTTCGATATTGCGAATGTCCGCAAGCCACTCAACCTCTCGACCCGGCTCCAGATCGGCAGCGGGGACAGCGTCGGCATTGCCGGCTTCATCCTCTCCGGGGGCCCGCCCAAACCGATCCTGATCCGCGGCATCGGGCCGTCGTTAGGGGCGTCCGGGGTTACCAACGCCATGCAGGATCCGGTGCTCGAATTACACGATGGCAACGGCGCCCTTATCACCACCAACGACAACTGGAAGGATGCGCAGGCCGACGTCATCGCGGCCAGCGGCCTGGCACCCCTCGACGACCGCGAGGCGGCCCTGCTCCTGGAACTTCAACCGCTCAGTTACACCGCCATCCTGCGCGACAAAAACAATCTCGGCGGCGTCGGTCTGGTCGAGGTTTACGATCTGCTTCAGACCAGTTCGGCGAAGCTGGCGAATCTCAGCACGCGCGGATTTACCGGGACGGGCGACAACGTGATGATCGGAGGCTTCATCGTCGGCGGCACCCCCGCCGATACCTCGCTCTATGTCGTGCGCGCTCTCGGACCATCGCTCAAGGACGCGGGCGTAAACGGCTGGCTCGCCGATCCGATTCTGGAGCTTTACGACCGGGACGGAAACCTCAGCGGCGGCAACGACAATTGGGAGGATGGCACCCCGACCGATCTGAAGCGGGTGCTATTAGCGCCGAGCGACAGCCATGAAGCGGCGGTCTACATGACGGTCCGGCCGGGCAACTACACCGCGATCGTCCGAGGGGCCGGCAACTCCACCGGCATCGCGCTGATCGAGGTCTACAGCCTGCTCGTAGTTCGACCGTAGCGGAAGGCCGCGGCGGCGGCTTTCGGTTTGGACTTAAGAACGTTTCTCGCCAGAATGAGGGCTCGTGAAGTTGAAGCGCCTAACAATCGGACCCGTCGCCCTTGGCGGCAGCAAGCCGGCCTTTATTCTCGGGCCCTGCGTGATCGAATCCGAAGCGTTCGTTAGGCGGATGGCGCGCAAGATCGCGCGGATCTGCGCCGCGGAAGAGTTGCCCTTTATTTTCAAGGCTTCCTACGACAAGGCGAACCGTACTTCCGTCCGCTCCTATCGCGGGATCGATGCCCGCGATGGCTGCGCGCTTCTCGCCGAGATCGGGCGCGAGATCGGCATGCCGGTCACGACCGATGTCCATTCGCCTAACGAAGTCGAAATCGCGGCCGAGTTTATCGACGTCCTGCAAATCCCCGCTTTTCTTTGCCGGCAAACGGACCTCATTCGCGCCGCCGCCGAGACGGGCCGCGTCGTGAATGTAAAAAAAGGCCAGTTCCTCGCCCCGTGGGACGTGCGCAATATCGCGGAGAAACTCCAGGCCTTCGGCGCAAAGAAATTTTTCTTCACCGAGCGCGGCACGACCTTCGGCTACAACAATCTCGTCGCCGACATGCGCTCGCTCGCCTGGCTGCGCGAGGCCGGTTACCACGTCATTTTCGACGCCACCCACTCGGTCCAGCGCCCCGGCGGCGCGGGCGACGCCACTTCCGGCGACGCGGCCCTCGCGCCGGTCCTGGCCCGGGCCGCTCTCGCCGCGGGATGCGACGGTATTTTCATGGAGGTGCACGAAAACCCGGCGCGCGCGCTCTCCGATGGGCCCAATCAAGTTCCGCTAAAGGATTTGCCGAAGCATTTGCGCATGTTAAAAGCTATTCATGCTGCCGTGTCGTAGCGGGTTCCGCCTTTTTCGCGGGGCGCGCCTGAGTTTTGTTTTGTTGCTTGCGGGCAGCTCTCTGGCCGTGGCCGGTGAACGCAAACACCGCAAAGCCTCGCCCACCCCGACCCCGGGGGAAGCGTTCGGCCTCAAGAACATCCCGCTCACCGTCGGACACGAAGCCAAGGGCCTGATCCTGCCCAACTACGACATCAAGGGGCGCCTGATCGGCCGGTTCGAGGCTGCCACCGCCGCCCGGGTCGATGAAAACCATGTCCGTTTTACCGACCTGAAGATGACCACCTACGACGAGCGCGAGCAGGCCGATTTCAAGGTCGACATGAGCGACGCGGTGCTCGATCTCGAGACCCGCGTGATCGATTCCAAGGCGCAGGACAAAGGTGAAGCGGGCCGATTTCGAGATCGCCGGCGACGCCATGACCTTCAACACCACGACCAAATTGGGATTGCTCAAGGGCAACGTCCACATGACCCTTTTCAACCAGAAGGAAATCGCCGGCGCCGCCGCCAAGCCATGAAAAAAATAGCCGCTTTCCTTTTTGCGCTCGCGCTGTTGGCGCGGGCCGAGGCACAGGATTCGATCACCGCCAAAGCCGCGGACAAACCGCCGGCCTCGCCGGCCGTCGCCACGACCGACGCCAACGGCCAGCCGATCGCGACCCAGATTTATGCGGACGAAGCCTCCTTCGACACCGAGAAACGCATCGGCATTTTCTCCGGTCACGTCCGCGTCTTCGATCCGCGGTTCAATATTCAATCCGACAAGCTGACCGTTTACATCCACAAGGAGGAAGGCGAAGGCCTGGAGAAAGCGATCGCCGAAGGTCACGTCGGCGTGGTCCGCGACAAACCCGATCCCAAAGGCGGGAAGTCCTCGAAAGCAGTCGGCCTGGCCGAGAAAGCGGTCTATACTTCCGCCGATGGCAATGTCGTGCTGACCGGGAGTCCGCGCGTGCAGCAAGGCCTCGATACTCATGTCGCCACCAGCCCGGATACAGTCATGGTCCTGAATCAGGACGGCCACCTCACCACCCGCGGTCCCAGCCGGACGGAGATCCGGCAGGATTCGAAAAAGGACAAAGGCGGCAAACCATCGCCGGACGTCGAAACCAGGAACCCATGATCAGCCAGACTGCGCCGCCACCCGCGCCGGAATCCGCGCCGCGCGACGCGACCTCGCCTAACGAACGGGCCGATGTCCTGTTGACCGACGACCTGGTCAAGATTTATGGCGGCCGCGCGGTCGTGAACGGGATCAAGCTCAACGTCCGCCAGGGCGAGATCGTCGGTCTCCTGGGCAAAAACGGCGCCGGCAAGACGACCAGCTTTTACATGATCGTCGGTCTCGTTAGGCCAAACAGCGGCCGGGTTATTTTCTCCGGCACCGACGTGACCGATTACCCGATGTACAAACGCGCCCGGCTCGGGATGGGTTACCTGCCGCAGGAAGAATCGATCTTCCGCAAGATGACGGTGGAGCAAAACATCCTCGCCATTCTCGAGACGATGCCGTTGAGCAAAAAGGAGCGGCGCCATCGCTGCGAGGAGCTCCTCCATCAATTTGGCATCGACCGGATCGCAAAAAATACCGCGCTCACCCTGAGCGGCGGCGAGAAGCGGCGCCTCACGATCGCCCGCTCCCTCGTCACCCGCCCGAAACTGCTCATGCTCGACGAGCCCTTCAGCGGGGTCGACCCGATCGCGGTTTACGACGTCCAGCAACTGGTCGTGAACCTGCGCAAATCCGGGCTCGCCATTCTCATCACCGACCACAACGTGCGCGAGACTCTCTCGATCGTCGATCGCGCCTACCTCATCGATGAAGGCCGCGTCGTCAGCGAGGGGACAAAAGATTTCCTGATCAACGACCCGATCAGCCGCCAGTTGTACCTCGGCGAACGTTTTCAGATGTAAACCAAAGGAGCCGCATGCAAACCGCTAACGCCAATCCCCACGTCAAGGTCACCGGCCGCCATCTCGCGATCACCGATGCGATCAACGAGTACGCCACCCGCAAAATCGAAGGCCTGCACCTCGACTATCCCAAAATCATCGAAGCCCATGTCATTCTCGGCGTCGAAAAATACCGGCACTGGGCCGAAGTCATCCTGATTTGCTCGAATCACATCACGATCGAGGCCCAGGAAGAAACCGACGATCTCTACGCCGCGATCGACGCCGTGATGGACAAAATCGCGCGCCAGATGCGCAAGTACAAGACCCGCCTTCTGCGCCGCCACCGGCCGCGCAAGGAAGATATCCGCCACATCGAAGAGCAGATTCTTCATCCCGACCCGGTCGAGGAAGACGAACACCACGAGCACGCTGTCGTCCGGACGGAACGGCATCCGGTCAAGCCGATGTTTGTCGATGAAGCGGTCCTGCAACTGGAGATGTCGACCCGTCAGTTCATCGTTTTCATGAACGCGCGGAACTCGCGAGTGAACGTTCTTTATCGCCGCAAAAGCGGCGATTTCGGGCTGATCGAGCCGGCGTCAGGGTAGGATAATTCGCCGCTTGGACTGTTCAGGATAGTGACACTTCTGTTGCCGGGGTGACGTTTTTTAACGCCTGCTTCCCGGCTCTTCCCTCGTAAAGACCCAAGGGCATGCCCGTTGCTAAAGACAAACGCACTCACATGCTCACGATCTCCGCTTTCATCCTCACCACCGGTTCCGTCCTCACCAGCGTTTGGTGGGCCTGCAAAACCGAAGACGCCACTCCGGTCATTCCGCCGTCGGATACCGCGGCCGCCTGATCTCAGGCGCCCAGCGTGGGCAGAGCAGGGAGCACCGAGTTCTCCATCCCGATCGCAAAGGTCGGAAATTTCGGCACCCAGCCGAGCGCGCGCAGTTGGCGGTTTGAGACGCGCTTGTTGCTGGCCCCGCGCTTCCTTTCCGCCGGACTGGCGGCGACTCCGGGAAGCGGGCGATTCAATTTCGCCGCCAGCCATGCATAAGCGTCGAGCTGCGTGATCGGCTGATCATCCGCGACGTTTAAAATCGCCGGCAGCGCTGGGTTTTCATTGCCCGCCGCGACGAGGTGAAAGAGAGCTGCCGCGATGTCATCGCGATGCGCGTGATTGAGATAACGGGCGCCGCTCCCCTCGATCCGCGCTTCGCCGGAAAGAAATTTGCGCAGGAGCGCGGAGCGTCCCGGCCCGTAAATTCCCGCGAGGCGAACGACCAGGCCGTCGTGTTGCCTAACGAGCTCCTCGGTTTCGCGCAGGATCCGGCCGGTCTCGTGCCGCGGCTCCGCCGCGCTCGTTTCGTCGACCCATTCGCCATCGGTCTGGGCATAGACGGAGGTGCTGCTGGTGAAGACAAAGCCCGGCGACCGGAGCGTGGTGAGGAGATTTTTCGCGCCCTCGAAGTAAACCCGCCGATATCCTTCCGCTCCGCCGCCGCCGGAGCTGGCGCAATGAATCACGGCATCGAATGCAGTTGCGGCATTTTTCCACCGCCTCGCTCGCCGCGATGTCGACTGCGCGAATGGCGTAGGGTTTGCCGCTTAACTGTGCGGCGGACTCGGGCGAGTGCGTCCAGCCTTCCACTGCCCAGCCTGCGGCGTGAAACAGATCGGCCGTCGCGGTGCCAACATAACCGCAGCCGGCAATCAAAACCCGGCGTTTCACTGAGCGAGCGGCGCGATCTCGATTTCCTGGAAAGGATCGGCCTGGATCGCGCGCACTTGTTTGAGCCGGATCAATTCGAGCAGGGCAAGGAAAGTGACGACGATCTCAACCCGCGACGCCATCCGCGCGAACAAGTCCGAAAAACGGATCGCTTTTCCCCCGGCCGTGCTTTGCAGGATCCACTCGATCTTGTCCGAGACGGTGAAATTTTCGCCGAACATCTCGCGCAGATCTTCCTTCGCATCGATCCGCTTGAGCACGTTTTGGAAGGCGTTGATGAGTTGGAAAATTCCGACCTCGCCCAGGTGCAGGGGGGCGAGTTCCGGCGCTTTTCCGTCGCCGATCCGGGCGAAGATGCGTTCCTGTTCCAGCTCGCGCACCTGCAATTGTCCGGCCGCTTCCTTGAATTTTTTGTATTCGATCAACTGCCGGATCAAATCCCAGCGCGGATCGTCTTCCTCCACGTCCTCCTCCGGCGGCTGCTGATCGACCGGGAGCAGGCTGCGGCTCTTGAGATAAATCAGGTTCGCCGCCATGACGACGAACTCGCCCGCGACGTCGATGTTCAGCTCCTTGAAAGCCTGCAGATACTCGAGGTATTGCTGGGTGATCCGCTCGAGCGAGATGTCGTAAATGTCGAGCTCGTCGCGCTTGATCAGGTAAAGCAGGAGATCGAGCGGACCCTCGAAAATCTCGAGCCGGACTTTGTATTCGGTCTCCATCGTTAGGCTGGGATTTTAACGGTGAGCATTCGGGTTGTCATGTAGACGTTTCGCTCTGCGAAACGCGGGGGTAAAGGTTGCCGCGGTGATGACCTCCGCGTCTCCCAGAGGGAGACGTCTACAGCGCTTTCACGCGATTCCAGATTTCGTCGAGCGCGGCGAGATCGACCTCGCCCAGCCGGCGCCCTTGCTCTCGCAACTCGCACTCCACCTTGTGAAAACGGGCAATGAATTTTTCCGTCGCCGCGGCCAGCACGGTCTCGGCATCGAGTTGGCTTTTGCGCGCCAGATTCACGACCGCGAAGAGGAGATCGCCCACTTCGTCCGCGATCGCCTCCTGCTCGCCGGACGCGATCGCTTCCTTCGTCTCGGCCAGCTCTTCGTCGACTTTCGCCATCACGTCGCTCAGTTCGCTCCAGTCGAAATTCACCCGCGCCGCCTTGCTCTGCGTTTTCTGGGCCAGCATCAGGGCCGGCAACGCTCTCGTTAGGCCACTGAAATAGGCGGCGTCCTCCGATTTCTTTTCCGCGCGTTTGATTGCGTCCCATTGTTTCAGGACGGCGCCGGTATCGCGGACGCCGGGGTCACCGCCCTCGGCTACAGGAAAACATGCGGATGTCGCCGGACCAGCTTGTCGCCGATCTCGCGCGCCACCTCTTCGATCGTGAAGCGCCCGTCTTCGCTCGCGATTTCGGAATGAATCACCACCTGGAGCAGAAGGTCGCCCAGTTCTTCGCGCAGGTTGGCGTCGTCCTTCGACCGGATTGCTTCCGCCACCTCGTAGGCTTCTTCGAGCAGGCTCGGGACTAACGATTCGTGCGTCTGTTCCCGGTCCCAGGGGCAGCCGCCGGGCGCGCGCAATTGCGCGACGATCTCGCAGAGGCTGGCAAATTGCGGATGCATCCACGGATCAAATCCGCCAGAGCGAACGGTGACTCCCGAACTCGGAGATTTCACCGGAGGTTTTGCGGCCGACGTAAACCGCGATCCCGATCACGGAAACGAGGGTGCCGACAAAAATGATCGCGACCAGCCACGACGGAATGTGACCGACCCGCAGCGCGCGATAGAAGGCCCAGACGCCGTCGATCGGCTCGGTCGCGTGGAGGAAAATCTTCATCACCCACGCGATCATGATGAGGACGAAAATGAAGACGTAATTGCGTTTCAGGCGGCGCCCGACGGCCTCGAGTTTACCGATCTTGAACGAGGGCAAAATCAAATCCTCGCAAACGAGTTTCTTCCATTCGCCCTGCAGCAGGTGGCGATTTTCCATCACCATCGGGACGAGAAAATGCGCTTCCAGCATGCGCACGCGCGCCCGGAAAGCATCGTAAAAACGATAACGCCGGGCCTCGATCCAGAGCATGATCCAGACGATCGCGAGGTTGAAAAAGAAGATGAGATGCGGGACGCCGGCATTGGAGAACGCGATCGTGATGATGGCGGTGCTGCTCGTGACGGCCCAGTTCGTCGTCGTGTCGAGGCGCTGCCGCCAGACCATGATCCGGCCCAGCTCTCCCCGGTAGAAGTGCGACATGGCATTGACGTAGCCTTGGTCGTAAAGGCTGGCCTGTGCGGCCTGGACCACGTCGTTAGCCGTTCCTGGATTTTCGTTCGACACGCGTGCCGAATAGTTCGACATCCGCGCCGCGCCCGTCAATCTATCATTCCATTGCCCATGATCTCACCTTTGCTCGATGGTCTACTCGATCCGCGACATGTCCTTCTCGAGGTCAGCGGGAAAACCGGCGGCGAGGCGGTCTGGGAAATCGTCGAGCTCCTCCGGGAAAGCGGCGAGTTGAGCAAGACAAACGAGTTTTTCGACGCGGTCATGGAGCGGGAAGAGAAGGCCTCGACCGTGGCCAACGGCGGGGTCGCGTTTCCGCACGCCCGGACCGACCTGGTGGAAGATATGTTGCTTGGAATTGGCCGCAGCGTGAAGGGGGTTCCCTTTGGCCCGGAAGGCGCCCTGGTCCACCTCATTTTTCTCCTCGCCGTCCCGCAACAGATGGTGAACGACTACCTCATCTGTGTCGGCGGGCTGGCGCGCCTCCTCAGTCATGAAGGCCGACGCAAGGATTTGCTGGAAGTTTCCACGCCGGCTGAGTTCTTCGACCGGCTGCGCGCGGAGAGCTAGCCGACCTTTGGAGCGAGGCGGGACAGATCAATTGCTCACCGCCCCTCGGTGACAACCAGCTCTTGATCTGTCGCCACGCTGCGCAGAATCTGCGTCTGGCCACTCGGCCAACTGACGGTGACTTGACGGATGGTCGTCGCTTTACCCACGCCAAAATGGAGGGGTGTGGCTCCCTGCGAGAGATAATGACCCGAAGCGCCATTGTTTTCCCGGTATTGGTTGGTCCGACCTACTGTGATGGTCACTTTCGCGCCCAGGCCCTGGCGATTACTTGTCGTGCCCACTAACCGGACCTCGAGCCAGTGGTTGGCGCTGCCCGCGTTATGAAAGAGAAACTGCTGACCGTCCGGATATTGGGTGTTATCCTCGCCGTTGGTCACGAAGAGATCGAGAAATCCATCCTTGTCGTAGTCCGCCCAGGCGGCTCCGCGGCCGCGGCTGCGAACGAGAGACCCGACGCCGGTATCGGCGGCGACGTCGGTAAAGGTTCCATTGCGATTGTTGTGGTAAAGGAAGTTGGGACCTTTGCCGTCAGGGTCCGTCCCGGAGTTCACAACATACAGATCCAGGTATCCGTCGTTGTCGAAGTCTCCCCAGGCGGCGGCGCGATTGTTATTCATTGCTCCCAAACCCGCCGCGTCAGTGACCTCGGTAAATGTCCCGTCGCCGTTGTTCTCGTAAAAAGTCTGTTTCATCGGCATGTCCGTGCCTCGTGTGATGAACAGATCAAGATAGCCATCGTTGTTATAATCTCCCCAGGCGATACTGCGACCGTCGTTGAGCTTCTGGATGCCTGCCTGTTGTGTGACATTCGTGAATGTCCCGTCGCCCTTGTTCTTCATCAGAAGGTCATAGCTAGATTCGGAACTCTGAACATCCGTGCAGAAAATATCGGGGAACCCATCATTGTCGTAGTCGGCAAAAACCACCTCGTCGTAGTGAAGGCTACCCATCCCGGCGGCAACAGTGGCATCAGTGAAAGTGCCATCTCCGTTGTTCTGATAGAGAACCAGATCGGTTCCGATGTTACCGAGAAGGAGGTCGGGATATCCGTCATTGTTATAGTCGCCCCAGGCAACGCTTCTCCCTCTTCCCCAGGTATTGATCACATCTGCCATCTCCGCGTCATCACTGAACTGGTTCCCTCCCAGATTGAAAAGCAACTCGTCGTGCTTCAAGCCCAAGGTCCCCCCTTTCCTGGCGCCAGTGGTGATATGGAGGTCGAGGTCGCCGTCGTTATCAAAGTCGCACCAACCCGATCCATGCCGGTCCAGAGTCCTCCGGATGCCGGTGTTCAAAAAGACGTCAATGAAGGTCCCGTTGCCATTATCCAGGTAAAGATAAGGCGGGAGATTATAATGATTATCGACGAAGAGATCGAGGTCTCCGTCATTGTCGAAATCGCCCCAGATCGGATCCCCGAAAGGAAAGCCCACCGAGTTGAGCCCAGCCGCAGCCGTCACGTCAGTGAAGACTGGATATGGCAAAGGGCGGTCGAAGACCGAGGTGCCTTTTCGAGCGCTGCTGGAAGCAAATACGCTGCCGTACGAGCAACTGAAAAATAGGGCCGCGGACAACCAGATCGTTGCGATAAAACGCGGGGTCGAGTGGCAAATATTTGCGCTTAGGCTCATCTAACTTCCTGGTTGCTTTAGAATTTGGCTCAACGCTTTTTTCGATCGTCACGCTTTCGTGCTGATCGAATCCGCAGGCCGAGAGTTTCAGAGCGAGACCTAAACATCAAGTCTAAAACTCGGTTGATCAATCGACCGCTTTTTGTCAGAAGTTTCTTGCCTTTTCGGTGATTCTTTTCACACGATGAGAAATAGCAAAGACAGTGGTTTGGCGGGATTTTATTAGGCAACTGCGGATACGGTTCCCCGGTTTCCGGCGGTGCTTCGCAAGCATCTTTTAAACGCCTGCCCCTTTCACTTCCAACGAAGTATGACAAATAGCTTTACGCTTGATCTGCTCAGTCGACGTTTGGCCTTACCGCTGGCGGTTGTTCTTCTTGTCCTTGGAGAGGCCTTTGCCGCCCCCCTGGCCTTCGGTGAAAGCCTAACCCACGGCCCGGTCGTGGGAGGGGTGACTGATTCGAGTGCAAACGTGTTCGTGCGCGCCAGCGGGATTGCCACCGTGGCACTCCGCTACGGAACCGACCCAAATCTCACGACCTACTCGGTTTCAAGCTCCTTCGCTCTCTCCGCTGATAGTGACTTTACGAAAATCATTCCCCTAACGGGCCTGGCCGCGGAACAAACCTATTATCTTAATCCGGTGGTGAACGGCGTGCCTCGGAGCGCTGCACCATACCCTTCCTTTACGACCTTTCCGCCAAGCGGCAGCTCCCGAACCTTCAAATTTGTTGTCCTGTCGGACTTCGAGACGGTGAAGAACTTGACTAAGACAACGACGACCTTTGCCAGCGCCGCCGCCGAGTCTCCGGCCTTCGTCTTTATCGGTGGCGATTTCGACCATCGCAACCCGCCGACACTTGACCGAAAACGAGTGATGTTCAAGGATCTCTACGATCCGTCGACACGCTATATGAGCGGCTTTGTCCCGTTGATTCTGCAGAAATTGCCGATGATTCATCAGTGGGACGATCACGACGCGGGTTCAAACAATTGTGATAAGACCTATCCGGGTTGGGGCCTGAGTCAGCAGGTGTTCGAAGAGTACGTGCCAACGTATCCGCTCTCCGCGGTCAAGCCGGGGATCTGGCAAAGATTCAGCTACGCTCAGCTCGAAGGCTTCGTTCTTGATTGCCGCAGCCAGCGGGACGTGGCGGACGATCCGGACGACGCGAACAAGAGTATGCTCGATGGGAACGACCTCGGCCCCGGCGGGCAACTGGCCTGGCTTGAGAATGGGTTACTTGCATCCACTGCCCGCTGGAAAATTATCTTTACGTCAGTGGTCACTAATACGAGTACAAAACTCAATGACGGTTGGGCGGCGTATCAGACTGAATGGAATGCTCTGAAGAGCTTTATCACCAGCAATCATATTGAAGGGGTGGTCTTCGTCTCAGGCGACCTTCACCTTGGAGCGATCGACAATGGGACGTCGGCAGGTTTTCCTGAAATGTGTGTCGCGAAAGCAAATTCCGAAACGCTCGCGGGTAGCTGCGCGACCGCGGCGGAAGGGATTTGGAGCGAAGGATACTTTGAAAATCCTTGCAGTGGGTATGGGGTCGTTTCGATCGAGGAAAATCCTGACCGACTCGTCTTGGAAGCGGTTGATCAATCGGGAAATATCCAGGTCTCATACGCGGTGATGGGCACGCCCACCCCCACGCCGACGCCCACCCCCACAGCGACGCCACCCCACGGCGACGCCCACTCCCAGCCCGACTCCTGCCCCGCCTTTCATTGTGGTGCAACCCAAGGCCGAATCCGTCGCGGTAGGCAACGCAGCCAAATTCAAGGTCGTGGCATCCGGCACGCCGCGTCTCCGGTATCAGTGGGCTAAAAATGGCGTAAACGTCGCGGGGGCGACCCGACCCTCCTACACAACTCCTCCGACGTCGTTAGGGGATGACGGTTCTCTCTTCGCGGTGACTGTCACAAATGCGAATGGGAGCGTAACGAGCAATAGTGCCAAGCTGACCGTGACCTCCGCCGCCGCACCCTAATCACCCTGGAGGGCTTGGTTTGCTCACGCCCTTCGCCCGAGAAAAGGCTCCGAGGGGTCTAAGGCTGGCTCAATTCTTCCAACGGCGGGCCGAGGACTGGCTTGTGAGGCGGAGGCAGTTGCTTGCGATAATACCAGCGATGCAGGTGGTGGGGCGAAAGCCCGCATTTGTAGAGAACGATGAAGAGCCCGTTCTGGATCGAGGTCCGCCACGGGCCGCGCCCGAGGTGCCGGCGGGTGGAGGATTCGAGCGGCGGATCGAGGACTGCGACCGGCCCGGAGCGGCGGAGGCGCCGGGAAAATTCCATGTCTTCCATCAGCGGGATGGGCGCGAAGCCGCCGAGCGCGCGAAAGGTTTCTCGCCTAACGAAAACGGATTGGTCGCCAAAAAAACTGCCGCCGTGCCGGGTGAGAAAGCGCCCGACGGATTCAAACCAAACGAGCCGCGGATGACGGGCGTCGAATTTCCGGTAGAACGCGCCGCCGACGATCGCCGGATTTTGCAGGGCCTGCGCGATGGCGGCGAGGTGGGCCGCAGTCAGGATGGAGTCCGCGTGATGAAAAATGAGGACGTCGCCGGTGGCTTGCCCCGCGGCCAGATTCATCTGCGCGCCGCGGTTTGGTTGCGGGGCGGGCAGGTAGGTGGCGCCGGCCGCCCGCGCCGCCTCGGCCGCGAGCGGGCAGGGGGAAGCGTCGGCCACGATCACTTCGTGGAGCTGGTTCAGCCTAACGAGCTGGGGTAGAAGGCGCGCCAGGTTGGCGTGGTCGTTCCAGGACGGGACAATGACGCTGAGCCGCAAGGAAGCGGTCGCCGGGTCGCTCACTCGGATTTTTTCAGGAGCCGGTTGCGCGCCCGGTCGAGCGCGCGCCGTTCACTCGCGGTCAGGCTGCCGATGCCGGATTTCGAAATCTTGTCCAGGACCGGGTCGATCGATTCATAAATGTTCTCGGGTTCCACCACCCGGCGGGCTGTTGGCCGCGGGACCACCTTGAGCGAGCGTTTCGAGCGCCAGTGCGAGGTCCAGTCCGTCAGCCAGGCGAGCTCGGGGCCGGCGCCGCGCATCTGGATGAAAGCGTAGGCCACGCCCACGCTTATCCAGAGCACGGCCAGCTCCGACCAGGCGTGAAAAGCCAGCAGCTGCAGCGTGTAGGCGGCGACAAAAACGAGCGCGATCCACTTCACCATGATGCGGAGGAAGAGCTCGACGTTGGGGTAGATCGTGGCGAAGGCGATGAAGATGGCGAAGTGAAGCGTGGCCGAGCCGGCCAGTCCGGTGCGATGCCAAAGTCCCCAGATGGTGAGCAAAATCGTCGGCACACTGAGGAGCGAAAGGTAAAGCGCGATGAAAGCGCGCCGCCCGATGAAGCGTTCCACTTCACGTCCGAACGCGAAAAGCATGTACATCTCGATTGCGAACCAGATCAGGCCGGAAGGCGAGTGGACGAAGGCGTAGGTGACGACCTGCCAGAGCCGGCCGCCGGAGAGCACCTGGGCGCTGTCGAAGACCAGCAGGTCGAGGAAGCCTCCCGCGCCCAACGCCATCAGCAGGCTGCTGATGACCATGCAGACGACGTGGATGATGACGAGGAGCGTCGTGACATGAATCGGATAACGCCCCATCCAGGCTACCGGCTGGTAGTCATCCGAGGTCGCGACGCCGAACATAGCGACAGTAAACGGCTCCGCGCGGGCAAGCGCAAGCGTCCAACATTCCCGGCGCGCGAAATGAGCGGGAAGCGCGCGACGCCGGCCAATTTGTTCCGGGATTTTTTTCCTTGGCCAAGCGGCCGAAGCGGTCAAATTAGGAGTCCGCCTGCACGCGCCGGCCGCAAATTTATGGATAACATCGCTCCTGCCATTTCAGCGCCCAGTGGCATGGGTGAAAATAAGCCGGCCAACCAGGCCGTTCTCGACTGGGTCCATGAGGTCGAGTCGCTGACCAATCCGGACAACATCTTCTGGTGCGACGGGTCCGAAGCGGAGAACGACTATTTGTTAGGCGAAGCCTGCCGGCAGGAAGTCGTGATCAAACTGAACCAGGAGAAGGCGCCCGGTTGCTACCTGCATCGCTCCAACCCAAACGACGTCGCGCGGGTCGAGCAGTTCACCCTCATCTGCACGCCGACGGAGAAAGAAGCCGGCCCGACCAATCATTGGGCCGACCCGGCTGAGACCTACAGCAAATTGCACGGCATGCTGAAGGGCGCGATGCGCGGGCGCACCATGTTCGTCGTGCCCTACATCATGGGACCGCCCGAGTCGCCGCTGGCCAAGGTCGGCTACGAGATTACCGACTCGATCTACGTCGTCCTGAGCATGCGCATCATGACCCGGATGGGCGCGCAGGCCTCCGAGAAGCTGGGCGAAAAAGCGAACGCGGAATTCAATCGCGGGGTGCATTCGCTCCTCGATCTCAACCCGGAGCGCCGCTGGATCTGCCACTTCCCGCAGGACAACGCCATCATCTCGGTCGGGTCCGGCTACGGCGGCAATGTCCTCCTGAGCAAGAAGTGCCTCGCGCTGCGCATCGCTTCTTATCTCGCGAAAAAGCAGGGCTGGCTCGCCGAGCACATGCTCATCCTTGGGGTGGAATCGCCCGAAGGGAAAAAGCATTACGTCGCCGCCGCCTTCCCGAGCGCGTGCGGGAAAACGAATTTCGCCATGCTCATTCCGCCGAAACGTTTCGACGGCTGGAAAATCACCACCATCGGCGACGACATCGCCTGGATGGAAATCGGGAAAGACGGCCGGCTGTACGCGGTCAATCCCGAGAACGGATATTTCGGCGTCGTGCCGGGAACGAGCTACAAGTCGAATCCCAACGCGATGCACGCAATCGAGCACGACACGCTCTTCACCAATGTCGCCCTGACGAAAGAGGGCGATGTCTGGTGGGAAGGAAAAGACGGTCCCGTGCCGGACGAGGCCACCGACTGGAAAGGCAATCCCTGGACGCCCGCCTCGAACACCAAGGCGGCTCATCCAAACAGCCGTTTCGCCGTCCCGATGCGGAACAACCCGGTGCTCGACCCGGAGGTGGAAGACCCGGTGGGCGTCCCGATCAGCGCGATCATTTTCGGCGGGCGCCGGAGCAACACCATGCCGCTCGTTTTCCAGGCGGCCGATTGGCAGCACGGGGTCTACATCGGCGCCACGATGGCTTCCGAGACGACCGCGGCCGCGACCGGCGCGGTCGGCCAGGTGCGGCGCGACCCGATGGCGATGCTGCCGTTTTGCGGCTACAACATCGGCGATTATTTCCGGCACTGGCTCCAGACCGGGCCTCGCCTAACGAATCCGCCGCTCATTTTTCACGTCAACTGGTTCCGCAAAAATGCTGAGGGAAAATTTCTCTGGCCCGGTTTCGGCGACAACATGCGGGTCTTGAAATGGATCATCGATCGCTGCGAAGGCAGCGGCGGGGCGGGGGAGAGCCCGATCGGCGCGGTCCCGCGTCCGGAAGATCTCGACCTGAAAGGTCTGGAAGGTGTTTCCGAGGAGAACCTGAGCGAGCTACTCTCGGTCAAACCCGACGAATGGGCGAAGGAGCTGGCGGGGCAGGAAGAATTTTTCCAAACCCTCGCTCCCTACGTTCCGGAAGAGTTGCTCGCGGAGCAAAAAAAGGTCGCGGAGCGACTCGCTCGTTAGGCAACTCCGCTAACTTGTCATCCCGAGCCGCGCAGACGGCGAGGGACCTCGCAGTTGGAATCGGCGGTCTCTGTTTCAGGAAGCGTGGATTGCAATTGTGAGGTCCCTCTCCGCGCTTCGCCGGGTCGGGATGACAATGCTTGAGAGCGCGGTCTGCGCCGCTCGATCGCCGCGTCTTCGCGATCCACGCTAGCCACCCGCGCTTCGCAGAGCGAA
Source organism: uncultured Verrucomicrobiae bacterium (assembly GCA_963740715.1). Classification (GTDB taxonomy): domain Bacteria; phylum Verrucomicrobiota; class Verrucomicrobiia; order Chthoniobacterales; family UBA10450; genus Palsa-1392. The sequence continues at coordinate 55,156 of CAVUGD010000020.1, forward strand.
GCGTCTCCGAAAGCAGCTCAATACGCCGAGGGCGGCGGAACGATGAGCTGCGCCATCGTCCGGACGATGATCCCGGCCTCCAAAGTCAGGTTCCAATTTTCCAGATACTCGATGTCGCAGGCGACCCGGTTCTGGATGTCTTTGCTCGTCTGCGCTTCGCCCCGGAAACCGCGCACCTGGGCCAGGCCGGTGATCCCCGGCTTGACGAAAGTGCGCACCTGGTAGTTCGCCATCAGCTGCGAAAACTGGGCGTTGTGCTCGATCAGATGCGGGCGCGGCCCGACCACGCTCATGTCGCCGCGGAGGACGTTCCAGAATTGCGGGATCTCGTCGATGCTCAGCTTGCGAAACAATTTGCCTAACGGATAGACGCGTTCGTCCTCGCTCGTCGCCTGGCGCGCGAGATCGTTATTTGCCGGATGCATGGTGCGGAATTTCCAGATATCGAAGCGCCGGTTTTGGATCCCGGCCCGGGTCTGTTTATGGAAAAGCGGCCCGGGCGATTGCAACCGCTGCGCGAGCCAGACGATCACGGCGAGGGGCGGAAAAACGAAAAGCATGATCGGCAGCGCGAGCAGAAAATCGATCGTGCGCTTGACCGCCCGGTTGAACGGATTCTCCAGCGGCTCCTCGCGCAGGCCGACGAAGCGGAAGCCGTCGTCGTCGAAGTGCGTCACCGGGATGGCCGAGCTTTTCCTCCAGGTCGCTCACCATCATGAGCCGGACCCCGAGCTGATCGCAGGTCGCGATCAGGTTCCGGTTCAGTTCGGTGAATTGCGGGAACTCGAGCATGATCACCTGGGTCACGCCAAATTCCTCGATGGCGCTCCGAAAGCGGTCCGCACCACCGAGCACGGGGATCTTGTCTTCCGTGCAATCGAGCGGTTCCTCGCAAATAATGCCGACCGTCCGCAAGCCCATCTCCGACTTGCGCCGGAGCCAGCGGCGAAGCTGCGCGGCCTTCGCGGTCGAGCCGACGAGGAGAGTTTTTTCTTCCCGCCGAAAAATTTTTCGGGCCAGAAATTCCGGCAGGAAATGGTGGGAAAACAGGAGCGCGATATAAAGCCAGGGGATGAAATTGAAGAAGAAAATTCGCGAGATGAAGCCGTCCTTGGTCGCGACCAGGTAAAAGACGAGCAGGCCGACGCTGGCAAAGGTCTGGCGCAGGGCGAGGCGATGCTGGCGCAGCAATTCGCTCTGGAGAAAATATCTCTTCGAGCCTTCCCGGCTGAGCGATTCCCCGAGCAGGCCGACGACGAGCATCGTGCAATAAATGCTGTAGCGCCGCCAGGTGAGCTCGGCCCCTTCCGAGTAAAAGGTCACCATCATCCAGACCCCAAACCAGAAAAGCCCGGCCACGATCGCGATCTGGCAAAGCAGAAAAAGGCGATACAATCCTTGCGTGCGCTGGGTCAGCATGGTTATCGACTTGGAATCACAACTGCAGTGGGAACGGCAGAGAGTTCGCTAGTCCGATCGCCGGAAGAAAGATTGGTTCGCTGCATGAGAGAGCGCAAGTTGGTTACGCCAATCCCATTTCACCGCAATTGAAAGATCGATGCAACCTTCCGACCCAACCCCGCGCACCCGACTGACTTCCGGCGGCACTCCCGCCGCCAGTTGGGCCGCAATCGCGCTCCCTCTTCTTGTCGTCGGGGCCGCTTTTCTCGGCGGCGCGACGCAGCGCTGGAGCATTGCCATTGTCCTCGGCTGTTTTTCTCTTCTCCTCCTCGTCCGGCCTCCCCGTTTTTCGCTCGGACCGGCTCTCAATACGGTGGCGCTGCTCTTCCTGGCCTTGGCCGCGGCCGCTTTTCTGCCCGCGCGCTGGTTTATTCTCCCGCACTGGCGCGTTGCCCTAACGAAAGATTTCGGGGTCCAGCTCGCTTCCACCGTCACGGTCCAGCCTTGGATCACGCTCGATGGCATGATCCTCCTCTTCGCCGGGCTCTGCTGGATTTATTACGTCGCGACTCTCGACGCCAATCTGCGCGACATCCGGCTCGCCGCCCGCGTCTACTCCGCCGCGATCATCGCGCTCGCCGGCTTTTGCCTTTACCTGCACTACCGCGGGACGGCGCTGCCGTTCTGGCATAACGAGCGCGGCTTCGGGCCGTTCCCAAATCGCAACCAGACCGGCGACCTCTTCGGCATCTCGACCCTCGTCGTCCTCGGCTGCATGCAGGACGATTTTCGGCGCGGTCACAAACGCTGGCTCATTTGGCTGCTCGGGGTCGGTGTCCTCACCGCCGCGCTCATCCTCGCCTTTTCCCGGGCCGGCATTCTGATCCTGGTCGTCGGCGTGACGGCCTGGCTGGTGCGGCTGGCTTTTCGCAAATGGTCGGGCGGTGGGATCGCGATCGCCGTTTCCGCCATGCTCACCCTCCTCGCCGGCCTCCTTATTTTCGGCGGGGAAACGATCGCGCGTTTCCGGCCGCAGCTCGGGAGCTCGGACTCGATTCCTTCCGATTTTCGCTGGCTCATTTTTCGCGATGCCTGGGGGATGATCCAAGCCTCGCCCTGGTGCGGCCTGGGCCTGGGAAATTTCGAAAGCGTGTTTGCGCTTTATCGCGACGCTTCGCGCGGAGTGACGCGCTCGCTCCATCCCGAAAGCGACTGGTTCTGGGTCGCGGCCGAGATGGGCTGGCCGGCGCTGGTGTTGCTTCTGGCCGGCGCCCTTCTTTTCGTTAGGCGAGCGTTTCCCTTGCGCGAAGGAACGAACCAGCGCCTGCGTTACGCCGCGCTCGTCGGGGCGGTGCTGTTTTTGCTCCACGGTTTCGTCGACGTTTCCGGGCATCGCCTGGGCAGTTTTCTCGCCGGCACTTTGCTTCTCGGCCTGGCGCAGTTTCGTCCCTTCGCCTCGACCCCGCGACGCTGGCCGCCGGTTCTTTTCCGCTTCGCCGGGCTCCTCCTGGCGCTGGTGAGCCTGACTTGGTTTTTCGGCTGGCGCCGAGGCCTGCCGGTGCCGGGGCGGCTCGGGGTGGAGAATGCAAAAAAAGCCGCGGTCGTGGCCAATCGCGGCCACCGCTTTGGCGATGCGGTCGTCCTGCTCGATCGCAGCCTGGAATGGGCGCCGATCGATTGGCAACTCTACTTCCTCCGCGCCGTCGCCCGCATCGGCCAGCGCGAGACGCCGGCTCTCGCGCTCGATGATTTTCGGCGCGCGCGTTTCCTCGAGCCGAACGCGTATCAGCTCCCTTTCGAGGAAGGGAAAGCCTGGCTCGGCTGGCAACCGACTCTCGCCGTCACCGCCTGGCGCGCGGCTTTGCAGCGGCGCGGCGCGGACGAAGCGGGCATTTACTCTCTCATGCTGGCGGATGCGGCGAATTACGACGCGCGCGTGCACGAGGCGCTGCGGGAGTTCGCTGTCAATCGCCCCGGCCTAACGATCAAATACCTCGAGACCGCGACCGGCCCGCAATTCGAGGCGGCTCTGCACCAGTTGCTCGCGGCCGATCCCGAATTGCGGCAGTTCACGCCGGCGCAAAAGAAGCGTTTTTTTGAATTATGGTCGCAGCGCGATCCGCTGGACGAGTTGCTGCGCAATGTCCAGACCCATCCCGAGTGGCTGGAGTTTGCCTGGCCGGGCGTGGCCCGCCATCACGCCGGCCGGCGCGAATTTGAGGAAGCCTGGGAACTCGTTAGGCGTTATGCTCCGCCGCCCGCTTTGCCGCAACACGCGCCCGGCAGCTCGATCGCGAAATTACAGGAAGAGCTTTACCAGAGCCCGGGAGACTACGCCGCGGGTTACGCGCTTTATCGCGCGCAGATCGACGCCGGCAAGACGGACGATGCGCTCGATACCCTGCGTCACTTCACCGTGCGCCCGGACGCGCCCTTTTATTTCCATTACCTGCAGGCGGAAGTCTGGGCGGCGAAGGAAAACTGGGAGCGGGCATGGCAATCCTGGCAGGCGTACCAGGCAGAATTGCACTCCCGCTAGTCGTCGTCGCTGGCCGTCTTGAACTCGGCCACGATCGGGAAATGATCGGAGAGAAATTTCGGCGAACGACTGTCGGAAAATTGTTTTTCCTCCAGCCCGAGCGCCTTGTCGGAGAGGGCGCGATAACTTCCGGCGACATATTCTTTCTCCGTCGCATGCGCGATGGCGAAGCCGTCCAGCTTGCTGCGATGGAAACCGCCTTTGAAGAAACCGAGATGCGTCGGCGTCTTGTCTTCGCTGGAGATGAAGCGCAATTCCTGATGGCGATCCAGGGTGGCGAAATTTTTATCGTCGCTCTTTTCGCCTGCCTCGGACTGCCCCGCGGGCGTCATGTTGTAGTCGCCCACTAAAAGGATGTCTTTCTCCGCCCCGTGCGAGGTCAGATCGTGCAGGCGATCCGCGATGACCTGGCATTGCCGGTCGCGCATCTCGAGCGGCGTCATCGACACGGTCTTGGAGGGCCGTTTCGATTTGAGATGGACGCCGACCAGATAGAAATCGAAATGATCGATCCGAGCCTTCGCCAGGAGGGCTTTGCGGCTCGTCTTTTCCTCCGGGATCGTCGCCCTCGATGAGATCGTCGGAGGCTTCGATCAGTTCGGCATCTTTCACTTCCACGTTTGGGCGTTTCAAAATCGAGATGAGTTGCACCACGTCGGAGCCCTGCGGCGGCACGGGCACGGCGACGAGCTCAAAACCATTCTTCGTCGCGGCTTTCGCGATCTCCTCTGCGGCGCTCGCCGGCCAGACTTCCTCGAGCACGATGATGTCGGGCTTGATCTTGTTTGCGATGACCGCGCCCAGGCGCTCGATCCGGTCCGGCTCGATCGGAGTGGCGCCGGAAGCGCTCCGTCCGCAGGCCACATTCCAGGCCGCGACCCGCGCGTTCGATTCAGCCGAAGCCGAGGAACGCACAGCCGATGAGCAGCAAACAGGGAGTGACGTTTTTGATGATCGAATTCATAAGACGAATCCAGCTTCGCCCGACGCGGCAGGCGCGACAACTCGCGCTCATTTGACTGGCGGCGGCGCGACCGGCGCATGTAATACTCCGTCCCGGCCACGACGATGAAAGAAACAAACAGCGAGGTCGCTCATCCTTCCTTCGCCGAAGCTTTCCGCTTCTGGCTCAAGCTCGGCTTCATCTCTTTTGGCGGACCGACCGGCCAGATCGCGATCATGCAGACCGAGCTGGTCGAGAAAAAGCGATGGATCAGCCAGGCGCGATTTCTCCACGCGCTGAATTATTGCATGCTCCTGCCCGGCCCGGAGGCGCAGCAGCTCGCCACTTACATCGGGTGGCTGCTGCACAAGACCTGGGGCGGCGTCGTCGCCGGCGCTTTTTTTGTCATTCCCTCCATCTTTATTCTTTGGGGACTGAGTTTCGTTTACGCCGCCTACGGCAACCTGCCCTGGATCGCGGCCATCTTCTACGGCCTGAAGCCGGCGGTGATGGGAATCGTCGCCGTCGCCGTGATTCGCATCGGCCGGAAAGCGCTCAAGAACGAAGTGATGTGGACGATCGCCGCGCTCGCTTTTGTCGCGATTTATTTCTTCAAGGTGCCTTTCCCGGTCATCATTTTGGGTGCGGGCTTGGTCGGGCTCCTCGGCGGTTATTTTTGGAAATCGAAATTCAACGTGGTCAGCGGCCACGGGAAACCCGGGACCAGTTCCGTTCTCGATGACGAAACCGAGTCGCCCGCACACACCCAGCCGGTTCTCTCTCGCGCGCTCAAAGTCACGGCCATCTGGCTCACGCTTTGGCTGGCGCCGATCGTCGCGATCGGCTTGTGGTTAGGCTGGAGGCACACGCTTTTTCAGGAAGGCATTTTCTTCAGCAAAGCGGCGGTGGTCACGTTCGGCGGCGCCTATGCCGTCCTGCCGTATGTCACCCAGCAGGCGCTTTCTCACTACGGCTGGTTGAGACCCGGGCAGATGATGGACGGCCTCGGTCTCGCCGAGACGACTCCGGGGCCGCTCATCATGGTCCTGCAATTCGTCGGGTTCATGGGCGGCTGGCAGCATCCGCAGGGTTTGTCGCCGTTGCTTGCGGCCACGATTGGCGCCTGCTCACGACTTGGGTCACGTTCACGCCCTGCTTCCTCTGGATTTTTTTGGGCGGACCGTACATCGAGAAACTGCGCGGCAACCTCCGCCTCACCGCCGCGCTTTCCGCGATCACGGCCGCGGTTGTCGGCGTGGTCTTGAATCTCGCGGTCTGGTTTGCCCTCAACGCGCTGTTTCCAAATCATCGCGCCCTCGATTGGTTCGCTCTCGTCCTTGGCCTGGTCGCGCTGGTCGGGATGCTGAAATGGAAATGGGATGTGATTCCCGTCATCGTCGGCAGCGGGCTGCTCGGGCTGCTCTACAAAGTGGTCTTTGCCTGAGGCGCGCTCCTCGCCGCCCAAGAAATCCCTCTTGCGCAATTTCTTCGCGGTGGCTAACTCGTCTCCATGCGGCTGGATTTTCTTCGCGGCACGACCTCGCTCCGGCGCGGGTTGGCCGCCTTGGGAGTCATGGCCGCGTTTCTCTTCACGATCGCGCTGGCCGATTCTCCCCGCCTTCATGAACGCCTGCACAAATCGCTCGGCGATCATGAATGCGCGGTCACGGTCTTTTCTTCCGGCGCCTGTGATTTTCTGCTGAACAGCGGTCCGGCGACGGCTCCGGCCCGGTTGCTTTGGGCCCCGCTCTTCTTCTCCTCCGATCTCCCGTCACGCGCCACCGTCGGCGATTTTTCGCGGCTCGAGCACGCGCCGCCCTCGTTCGCCTAACGAATTGGATTGACCGCGCCTTGTGCGCGGCGGTGGCGCGCGCGCGTTCCGCGTCCTGCTGATCCAACCTCGCGTCGGACGCATTTCTTTGACGATGAAAAATGTCCGGCCCGGGCCGGAGTTCGTGGAGCAGGAATGTGAAAAAACTATTGTGTGTCGTGGCGGCGCTTTGCCTGCCGCAGATCGGTTGGAGCCAGGAGGCGGTGCCCGCGCCTAACGACGTCGAGACGCTTGCGCCAGCAGGTCCAGGCCCTGACCGAAACGGTCAAGGGACTACAGCAACAATTGCAGGAGCAGCAGGAGACGCTGGCGAAAATGAACGCCGGCCCGACCGCGTTGCCGGAGCGCGAGAGCAGCACCGCGGCCGCTTCGCCCACGCCTGCGGCCAGTGCACCGCCGCTTTTTCCGACGACCGATGACTCAGTCGTGGCGGCGACCGTCCAGCCGACTCCCTTGCCCGCGAATGCTCCCGCGGTCGCGCTTGCGCCTGTCGCGGACGGGACGTTTCCGACAACCGACGCTTCGGTTACGACGTCCGGGGCCGGCGCTGCGCTGGCCGCGCCGCTCACTCTCGGCGGGCGGCGGCAGGACCTACATGAACATCTCGTTCGATGGGCAGTTTGCGCTCGCCTATTCGAGCGATCGCAACCTCGATCAGCTCGAAACCGGCGACCACGATCCGCAGCAGCGCGGCTTTAACGCGCGCAACCTCGAACTCGCGCTCGACGGCGCGGTCGATCCTTATTTCGAAGGCTTCGCCAACATTGTTTTCAAGCTCAACAACGACAACGAAACCGAGCTCGAAGTGGAGGAAGCATTTCTCCAGACGACCGCTCTGCCCTGGGGATTGCAGCTCAAAGGCGGCCAATTTTTTTCCGCCTTCGGCCGGCTTAACCCGATGCATCCCCACACCTGGGATTTCGCGGACGATCCGATCGTGCATGGGCGGCTCCTCGGCGCCGATGGCCTGCGCGGGGCCGGCGCTCAGGTCTCGTGGACGGTGCCGGTGTCGTGGTATTCGCAGCTTCTCTTCGGGGTGCAGAATGGGCGCGGCAATACCGGCTACTCCTTCCGCAATCCAGGCGACAACGGCACCTTCTTCGGCCGCCTAACGACCGACCGCGAGGCGCGTGGCCTGCAGGATTTCGTTTACATCCCGCGCTGGGAAAACTCGGTCGACCTGAGCCCGAGCCAGACCGTGCTGGCGGGCGTTTCCGGCGCCTTCGGTTCAAACGAAACCGGGGCGAACTCGCGCACTCAGATTTACGGAGCGGATCTGCTCTACAAATGGAAATCGCCGCGCGCGGAGGGCGGGTTCCCGTACGTGAAATGGCAGAGCGAAGTGATGTATCGGCGCTTTGAGGCCGGGCGCGGGATCGATCAATCGTTCCCGGTGGCGGAAACGTTTCACGATTGGGGGATGTACTCGCAAGTCGTCTGGGGGTTCAAAAAAGGATGGACCGCCGGCGCGCGCGGTGACTACCTGCAGATGCAGAACTCTGCTTTCACCGACGACCCGGTACGGCAAAGCCGGTCGCGTGTTTCGGGCGATCTCACCTGGTATCCGACGGAATTTTCCAAGCTGCGTTTGCAGTACAATCACGATTTTTTGGAGGCGAATGATTTCCTCAGCGCCCGCCAGGTCGATTCCATTTTCCTGCAGTTCGAATTCATCCTCGGCGCGCATGGCGCCCACAAATTCTGAAATTATGAAACCAACCCACCTAACGAAACTCGTCCTCGTCCTCGCCTTCGGACTGGCCTCGGCGTTGCCCGCGGCAGCGAAACTCAACGTCGTCGCGACCCTGCCCGATCTCGCCGCGGTCGCGCGCGAAGTTGGGGGCGAAAACGTCGACGTCACGGTCCTGGCCAAGCCGACCGAGGATCCACACTTTGTCGATGCCCGGCCCAGTTTCGTCGTGAAACTTCGGCAAGCCGATGTCCTGATCGATGGCGGCGCGGAACTCGAGATCGGCTGGTTGCCGCCGCTCCTGCAAAATGCGCGCAATCCGAAACTGGAAGCGGGCCAGCCGGGCCGGGTCCAGGCTTCGCAAGGGATCAAGTTGCTGGAAGTGCCGGGGCAACTCACCCGCGCGGCCGGCGACGTGCACGCGCAGGGCAACCCGCATTTCATGATCGACCCGATCATCGCCAAGGCGGTCGCGCAGCATATCGCGAACGCCTTCGCCGCGGTCGATCCGCCGCACGCGGCGGAGTACGCGGCGAGCGAGAAGAAATTCGAAAACACGATCAACACCAAATTGCAGGAGTGGGGGACGAAGCTGCTCCCGTTCCGCGGGCAAAGCATCGTCGCCTACCACGATTCGTGGCCTTATTTCGCGCATCGCTTCGGGTTCAAGATCGATGTTTTCCTCGAGCCGAAGCCGGGCATTCCGCCGTCGCCCTCGCATCTCGCCGAGGTTATCGGGCAAATAAAGGCGCAGCAGATCAAGGCGATCATCGTCGAGCCGTATCACAACCGGAAAATCGCGGAGAAAGCGGCGCAATCGACCGGAGCCAAGGTGGTCGATTTCGCGCAGTTCCCGGGCGCGCTGCCGAACACCGGGAGCTACGTGCAATTGATCGACGCCCTGGTCAACAACCTCGCGGCGGCGCTGAAATGAAACGCTACGCGCGATCCTGCTCTGGGGAGCGCACGCGACCCGCGTGCCGCAGACGGCGACTCGCCGTCTGCTTCTGTGGTCGGAGCGCTCCGCGCAAAGAACATTTCGGCGAGTCGCCGAAATGGGCACGCGAGTCGCGTGCGCTCCCCGGAGGGGACTTCGTGTCATCGCTTTAAGATATGTGGGAAGTCATGTTTTGGCCGGTGGTGGCGAGCGTTTTGTTGCCCTGGCTGCTGGTTTACCTCGGCCTGCATGTCGTTAGGCGCGGGATCATCTTCATCGATATCGCGATGGCGCAAATGGCGTCGTTAGGCATTTGCGTCGCGGTCCTGCTCCATCTTCCGCTCGATGGCTGGCCGGCGTTTTTGATCGCGCTCGGTTTCACCCTCTTCGGGGCGGCGATCTTTTCCGTGACTGGGAAACGCGCCAGCCAGATCCCGCAGGAGGCGATCATCGGCATCAGCTACGTCGTGGCTGCGGCTGCCGCCGTGCTCCTCCTCAGCCGGGCGGCGGAAGGCGACGAGGAGATCAAGAACATGCTCGTCGGCAATATCCTGCTCGTGACGCCGGAGGAGGTCTGGAAATGTTTCGGGCTTTTCCTTCTCGTCGGGCTCGTCCATTTCGCGCTCCGCAAATCGTTCCTCCTCGTTTCCTTCGACCGCGAAGAGGCCTACGAGCAGGGGCTGCGGGTGCGCTGGTGGGATTTTTTGTTCTACGCGCTCTTCGGGCTGGTCGTGACCAGCTTCGTCCGGATCGCGGGTGTGCTGCTCGTTTTCAGCTACCTCATCGTGCCGGCGGTTTGCGGAATCAGTCTCGCGCGCTCGCTCGCCAACCGCCTCCTGATCGGCTGGCTGATCGCGCTCGTCGGCGGGGTCGCTGGTCTGATTCTTTCCTTCCAATGGGACCTGCCTTCGGGCGCGGCGATCGTCTGCACCTTTGGCGTGCTCCTCGTCCTGGTCGGCGCAGTCGGCCTGTTCCTGCGGCGCAATCCGAATTGAGACGCCGCCCCTTGCACCCACTTCCGTTCCGCGCATAGATACTGCTCCGGTCCATCTCATGAAACAGCGCCTCGCTCTCCTCATCCTTTTCAGCCTTTTCGCCACCGCCGCGGCCCAGGCCCAGCAGCGCGAATACATTCTGCTCATTGGCGGACCGTCCCTGCACCAGTGGGAGCAATACAAGGCCCAGCCGCACGATCATTGGTGGGCAAATTTCGTTCGTTCCGGGCGGGTTCGGACCGAGCAATTGCGCGCCCAGTACGGCCCCGACGCCTTGATCACGTGGCTGGTTTATCGACCGGGCTACGTCGATCGCGGGAAACAGGAGAACCAGGACCTGATTTCGCACATCAACAGCGTGCGCGATAAATTCAATCTCAAGATGGTCTACTTCGACCGCGGCGGCGAGGTGATCGATTACCTGAACAACGGCATGCCGCGGAACCAGGTGAAGATTTCCGGCCTGGAGTATTTCGGGCACTCGAACAAGGCCTGTTTCCTCTTCGATTACAGCAACGTGGTCGACAGCGCGTCGAAGGCGTGGCTGCACGAATCGGAGCTGACCCGGATCAACCGGCGCGCCTTTGCCCGGGACGCCTACGTCAAGAGCTGGGGCTGCCACACCGGTGAGAGCATGAGCAAACATTGGCGGGACGCGACCGGGACCAAGATGTGGGGCGCGATCGGCAAGACCGATTACTCGACCGGTGAAATCCCCGCGCTTTCCTCCGCCGGCGGGAAGTGGGTTTACTGATCTTCCCAGGCGGCAAAGGAATAATCGGTCCGCTCTCGCCTCGCACCCTGAAGGCGAAACCGTTTGCGGGTCTTCGATTTTCTTGGCGGGTTTTGGGACCTCGCCTAGGCTCGGAGCGTGGCGACGCTCGACTTCGAAAAATTGGTCGAGGATTTTTACATGCCACTTTATCGCTTTGCTCTCTCTCTTAGCCGCCAGGAAGCGGACGCGGCCGACCTGACGCAGCAGACGTTTTCTGCTCTGGGCCTCGAAAGGGCCATCAATTGCGCGATTCCTCGAAGGTGAAGACCTGGCTTTTCACCTCGCTTTACCGGGAATTTCTCGGTCGCAAACGGCAACAGGATCGCTTCGTTGAATCCGAGAGCAGCGCGGAAGCGGTCGCGGCCCAGACCGTCCCAGCCTCGGTCGTGAATCAACTCGACGGCGACATCGTGCAGCGCGCGCTTTTTGCGCTGGAAGAGATCTACCGCGCGCCGCTCACGCTTTTTTATCTGCAGCAACATTCCTACAAGGAAATCGCGGAGACGCTCGAGGTGCCGATCGGCACCGTCATGTCGCGCATCTCGCGCGGGAAGGAACATCTCCGCCGGGCTCTCGCCGACGGCGCCCGCCTAACGACAGACGAAGAGGGAGGAGCGCTTCATGGATAAAGAGGAGGCGCGGCTGTTTTTGCAGGCCTACCGGCCGGGCGCGGATCGCGACGATTCGCAAATGGCCGAGGCGCTCCGCGCCGCGGACGCCGATCCGGAGCTGTCCCGATGGTTCGCGGAGGAGCAGGCTTTCGATCGCGCGATGGCTGCGCATCTCGAGGCGATCCCCGCTCCGCTGGGACTGAAAACCCGCATCGTGGCCAATGCCGCGGCGCCCGACGAACCCCGGCAATGGAGTTGGATCGTCAAGCTGGCCGGAGCCGCGGCGCTGCTATTTCTTCTCCTGCAGGTCGTTAGTTTCTTCCGCACTCCCGCGCCGGTTACGGCCGCGGTTCCGGATTTTGCGCGCGAGATGGTGAGCTTTATTCAACTCGATCCACCGCTCGAAATGATGAGCTCGGACCTGGGCGCAATCAAAGGCTGGCTCGCGAAGAAGGAGCTGCCGCCGATGGACGTTCCGGCGCCGCTCGCCGGATTGCAGCCGGTGGGTTGCCGCATCCTCTCGTTCCGCGGCCAGGAGGTGACGTTGATTTGTTTTCTGCGCGGGGAAGATCGTCTCGCTCACCTTTTTGTGGTCAACGCGCACGGCCCTGCCGGGAATGAAGGCGGGCGAGGGAGCCGGTTTATGCCGACTGCCAAGGGATGGACCACCGCGAGCTGGGTCGAAAACGGGCGCGTCTACACGATCGCGGTGCAGGGGGACCGGACGGCGGTCCAGCGCTATCTGCCCCGCGCCTAACGAATCGGGCGGCTGCGCTATTCTTCTTCCGCCACCGTGAAGGTGACGTTGTCGATCTTCGCCACCGCGAGCGCATCGAGAACGTCGATCGTGCGGCTGTATTTCGCCTGGGTGTCGCTGATGATCGTCACCACCGACGGCGTCTTGGCGGCGTCGGCATTTTGCTTAAGCCGCATCAGCGTGCCCTTCAGCTTCGGCAAATCCTTGCTCGTGGCGGAATCGAACGGCTCGTCGTTCAGCGAAATCTCGCCGGTATCGGAAATGGTGATGATCTGTTCGTCGACAAAATCGGTCGAAGAGGAGGTTTCCGCCGTCCCGGGCAACTGCGTGTTCAGTTCATTCTCCACTTTGACCGCGCCAGCCATGACCATGAAAAAAAGCATGATCACGAAAACAACGTCGATCATCGGCGCGATCTGGAAACCGGTGTTGCCTTCGTTGGGATTAATCTCGAGGCGGCGAAAATGACCAATGACTAATGACAATGACGGATCTTCTCACTTTCGTTATTCTCTTGTTCACGGCCGAAAACGAGATGTCGCTGATGCCGGCTTCGGCGCAGGCATTCATCGCCTGCGAAACGTAAATCGCCGGCACGTCGCGATCGCCGCGGATGACGGCGCGAAAAGTCGGGTTGGCGCCGGCGGTGATTTTTTTCTCACCCGTGATCCGCGCCGTCTTGATCTTCTCGACCATCTCGTTCGCGTTCGTGTAAACCCGGTCGTCGAAGACGAATTGCGGCTTCTTCTGCGGCAGCTTCCAGCGCACGTTCACGATCGCTTCGGCGCGGGTGTTGTCCTTTTTCTGCGCGTCCTTCGCGATCGGCAACTGAATCGTTTGATCGACCTTCAAGACCTGGGTCGAGGTGATGGTCATGAAGAAAACGAGAATGACGAGGAGCACGTCAATCATCGGCGCGACCTGAAATTCAGGTTCGCCCTGTTCTGTTCCTCCTCCTCCGCCTGCCATCGCCGTTCCTCCTCGTTAGGCTGGCTGCTCGGCCGGATCGGCCTGGGCATGGGCGTCGCCGGCCAGCCAGTTGGGCGTGGCGGCGAAAAGTTCGTCGTCCCCGAGATGGACCCCGGCGAGGGACTCGTAGGGCATCTTGCGGAAGAGGCTGTTCACGATGTCCTGGATGTGGTGAAGCGCATCGGTCGCGCGGTTGCGCAGGAAATAGAAGGCGCCGAAGGCCGGGATGGCGATGACGAGACCGCTCGCCGTCGCGACCAGCACTTCGCCGATCGCGGCCGAGAGGCCGGAGGGATCGCCGATGCCGCTGGAGCCGAGCTTGGCGAAGGCCTTGATCATGCCCGTGACCGTGCCTAACAAACCGATCATCGGGGTGGTGACACCGATGACCGAGAGGTAGCTGATGTAGGTCTGCATCTGCGAATTTTCCTTCGAGAGCGCGCCGATCATGCCGTCTTCCGCCACTTCCTTGCCTTCGCCGAGGAGGCTGATCCCGGTCCGGAGAACGTTGGTCAGCGGCGATGGATTGGTTTTGCAATAATTGTGCGCGCCGACGTAATCGCCCTGCCGAAACAATGTCTTGAGCGTTTCCTCCTGTTCCGGCGGCGAAGTTTTTTTCCGGCTCGTCCGAATGATTCCGTCGCCGATGAGGTAGAGCGTCGCGACCGAGCAGAGCGCGATCGGGAACATGACCCAGCCGCCTTCCTTGATCTGCTCCCAGAGCGTTTTGGAATGCACCCCGGCGGCGGCAGGCGCCGGCGTGGCCTCCTGGGCAAAGCCGGGTGTGGCGAGGAGGAGAAAAGCGCTCGTTAGGGCAAGGGCGAGGAGAGCGGCGAGCCGCTTTGTTCTCGTTAGGCGAAGGATCGGTCGTGTCATGTTTTTCATTTTGGCATCTTCTGCAATTCAGCCCGGGCGATTTCCGCCTGCGCCGATTTCGGATATCCGGCGGTCAGATCATTAAGTGATCTCTTCGCCCTTTCCAAGTCTTCCAAGCCGCGAAAAGCGCGCGCGCTGCCGAGGAGCGCCTGCGGCATCCAGCGTTTTTCGTCTTCGTAAAAAACCGGCACGTGCAGGTAGGCGAGGGCGGCGCCGTCCCACTGGCGTTGCGCGAGAAGAGCGTCGCCCTTGCGCACCCAGGCTTCGGCGAGGACATCGGCCTGGGCGCTATCCTTGATCACGGCGTCGCAAAGTTGGAGCGCCTTTTCGAAATTTTCGCGGCGCACGAGACCGGGGACGAGTTGGAGCTGGGCGGCGCGGGCGGTTTCGGGGTCGGTCACGCTCTTGCGGATTTCGTCCCCGAGCGCCTCGGCTTGTTTGTCGAGCTGCATCCCGCTCAAGGCAGAGACCTTGAGCAAAGCGGCCGGCGCCCAGAAATTTCCCGGCAGGTCACGGAACGGTTCGTAGTATTTCACCACCGGCTCGATATCGGCGAGTGCTCTCTCCGGCTGGCCCTGGGAAAGAAAAGCGGCCGTCGTTTTCAGCTGCGGCGGATCGGGGAAATTGATCTTGGCAATGGTCGAGGCCTGGTAACCGACCTCGCCGCTGCTGGCGCCGACCTGCACCTTGCCCATGATCATGTCGCCGGAACGGCGCACGCCCTTGGTTTCGATCGTCTGGCCGGTTTTGAGGAGGATGCTTTGGGCGAACCCCGAAGGAGCGAGCACGAGCAGGAGCACGAGCACGAGCAGAGCGAAAAAACTTTGTCATCCCGAGCCGCCGCAGGACGGCGAGGGACCTCCCAAGCGTCTTGAATCCGCGAAAAAATCGTGCGTCGATCGTCGCCTGTGAGGTCCCTCGCCGTCTGCGCGGCTCGGGATGACAACGTTAGGGAACGGGAATGAATAGGCGTCGTCATCATCCTTGGCCTAGCGCCTCCAGCCGTTTCCGCGCTTCGGCCGCTTCGCTGAAATTGGCCAGCTTTTCATTCCGCAGCAATTCGCGGTAGGTGTTGGTCGCTTCCTGGGTTTTGCCGAGTTTCTCGAAACTCTCGCCGCTCCCGAGATAGGCTTTCGCGACCCAGGGCAGGAACTTCTGGTAACCGACAAAAACGCGCTGGTAAAAGGCGTTGGCCTCCGCCCACTTGCCCCGCTTGGCCGCGATCTGGCCTAACGAATAGACGCTGTAGGCGGTCGCTTCGCCGCGCCATTCCCGGACCGAGGCGACCTGCTCGAAGGCTTTCTGTGCTTCATCCAGTTTGCCGAGTGCGAGCAGGGTCTTGGCCTGGCCGAGCGAGATATCTTTCAGTTTGGTCGTGGCCGCGATCTTCTCCGTGCCGTCGTTGAAAAAGTGCAGCGCCTTCTGGTAATCCTTCTTCTGGTAGGCGATTTCCCCGAGCCCCTGGTAGGCGTAGTCGATCATCTGGGCTCTTCGCGAAATTATCCAGCAGGTGCTGATAAAAGGCCGCCGCCTGATCAAATTTCCCCTGGCTCAAGAAGGTGATCGCCCGCGGCGCCCAGGAGGAGCGGACTGAGGTCTTCCGGCTTAAACTGGGTCGCAATCTCCGCGATATTTTTTTCCTCGTCGGCGGGCTGGCGGCGGAGCCGGCCGAGTTCGGCCTTGGCAAAAAGGATGCGCGCCTTGGCGGTGGGTGATTCTTCATTGGCGGCCGAGGAAAGCAGGCGGTCCAGTTCCGCGCCCGGATCTTCAGCCTCCGGCCGCGGGCGGTCGGCGAGCCGGTTCTGCCGGCGCGCCGCCGGTCCGCGGTCTCCGCCGGCTTCTTTTTCTTCACGCAGAGTTGCGCCAGTTGGGTGATCAATTGCTCGACCGCGTCGCGTTGTCGGATCGGCGATGTATTTCTTGATCGTGTCGGCCGCGAGCTGCTTCGCTTCGTCGATTTTTCCTTCGCGCGCTTTCGCCTTGCCGATCCAGTAAAGGGCCGAGACGACGGTCGGGTGATCCGGCTTGTCCTTGACGAAGCCGGTGTAGAGCTCGCTCACCTTGTCCCATTCGCCGCGTTTCTGGAGCAACTTGCTCGCGGCTTCGAGCGAGTAATTCATCACCTCGTCGGTCGTGGCCGTCTGGTAGGAGCGGATGTAAACCGGGATGGCGGCGGACTCGCGATCGCTCGCCCCGTAGGCGTCGCCGAGGAGCGCGAGCACTTCGCCGAGCTGGGGATTATTTCCGAATTCCTTCTCCCAAGCCTGGCAATCGGTGATCACTTCGTCGTAGAGCGAGGCGGCGTATTTACAGACCGAGAGCCGGTATTTCGCGTCGGGCAGAAAAGTGCTTTTCGGATTTTTCGCGATGTAACCCTGGAGCTGGGTCATCGCGTCCTGGTATTTCCCGGCGAAAAGCGCGCAGAGAATGATGCGATACCTCACATCGTCGGCATTCGCGCCTTTGGGGAATTCGCCCAGATATTTGTTATAGGCCGCGACCGCTTCGGCGTAATTGCCGGCCGCAAACTTCGCGTTCGCCAGGAGATAGCGAATCTGCTCGCGGAACTGGCTCTTCGGTTGCGATTCGAGGATGCGGCCGAAAAATGTCTCCGCCGCTTTCGGGTCGCCCGCCTGCAAAGCGACCGCGCCTAACAAATAGCCGACGGTCGCGACGTTCGGGCCGTTCTTGAAATCGCGCAGGTATTCTTCGCAACGCTCCTGGGCGCGCTGCGGGCTGGTTGACGTCGGCCAGGGCGACGATCAGGCCGAAAAGGGCCGGCTCGCGTTCCGGTCCTTCCTTGAACCGGTCGAGGATTTCCTGGTTAACCACGACCGCTTCCCATTTGCGATCGAGTTCGTAAAAGCAGCGGCCGAGCCGGAGATAAATCGCCGGCGTGATCGAGGGCAGTTTTTCAAAATCGGCGAGCAGCTTTTGCGCGTTGGCGATGTTCTCCTTGATCTGGTTATTGACCGGCGCGAGCTGGGTGATCTCGGACGGGTTGGCGCGGACGGCGGCCATGTTTGTCTCGATCCGGCGCTGCATCCCGGCGATGCGATCGCGCTGCAGCCGGATGATCTGCTCCCGCGGATAAGCGTAGCGATAACAGGCGAGCGCTTCCTTGAATTGCTGCTTGTTATAAAACTTGTCGCCCAGTTCGACGGTGAGGGCGTTGAGTTCGATGATGTTTTCCGCCAGGCGCGATTTTCTGGTGGATCACTTCGAGGGTTTTCAGCGCCTTGGCGCCATCGCCTTTCTGCGCGTAGAGCTGGGCCAGCATGGTCGCGCCTCGCATCGCGTCGGAGTCGCGAATTTCCTGGCCGGTCAATTTTTCCAGGGCCTTGATCGCGCCGTCGATGTTGCCCGCCGCCTTGTGGGCTTCGGCCTCGAAGAGCAGCGCCTGTTCGCGCAACGCCGGATCGCTTTCCAGGGCCGCCATCTGCGCGGCCGCTTCCTTGAAATTTTTGCTGAGGAGATTGGACTGCGCGATGGCGAAAGCGGCGCCGCCGGCGTGCGCGCCCTTGGGGAATTTGGCCTGGTAGATTTTGAAAGCGGCGATCGCCTTGGGATAATCGCCGGCATTAAAATAAGCGGAGCCGATGGTGAAAAAAATCGGCTCGACCTGCGGCGTGGGATCGACCCGCGCGACGAGCGCTTCGAGCGCGCTGGCGGCCTTGGCGTAATTGCCGGCCTGGAATTCCGCCATCGCCTGGGCGTAGGCGGTCGCGAGGTCGGGCGCATCCTGCGCCGGCAAATCAGGCAATGTCGCGAACGCGAAAAGCAGCGCAAAAAAGAGCTGTGCCTGCCTAACGAGTCGATGCATGGGGGTGGAATATACCAGACCGCTTGCTCGCGCGTCGATGGTTTTATCGCCGCGTTGTAGCCGGGGGCGGTGACCCCGGCAGCATTGCGCGTGGGCGCGGGCCTCAACAAGGCCGGAATCACCGATCCGCGGCTACAAGATCAGCGCGCGGTGCTGGCGGTCTTCGGGACCGCGCTGAGCTGCACGAGGTCGCTCAGGATGTTGAGCGTCTCGTCGCGTTCCGGATCGATCGCCGCGGCCTTGCTGTCGTCGCCGCCGGTAAGATTCGGATCGGGATCGGTGTCGTCATCCGCATCGGGCGCGGCTTCCGGCGCGACCTTCATGCTGCCTTTGCTTTTGGCCTCGGCGATTTTCCCGGGATACATGATGAGCTCGAGCTTGGGCGCGTCGATCGTTTCGAGAGTGACGCGGTAAATGCTCGGCTCTTCTTCCTGCCGGGCGAGACGTTCCTTGGAGCGCGTTTCTTTGCGCGCTTTTTGCTCGTCCACTTCGTGGCGGCGGACGTCTTCATTCAGCGAAATGCGATTTTCATCCAGCTTCTTGCGCAACCGTTCCAGGTCTTCCATCACGTAATGAAATTCCGGATCGGTCGCGACGCGCGCGGCGGAGCGGGCTTTCAATTCGTCGATGAAGAGCGAGTGGGAATCGGACCACTTGGTGTATTTCGCGGGCGGCACTTCGTCGTAGGGAAGAGCGTTTTTCAGCGCGCCTTCGCCGAATTCCGGCAGATCGGTCAGGGTCGGGAGCACGATGTCGGAGGCGACGCCGTGGAGCTGGGTCGAGCCGCCGGCGACGCGATAGAATTTCTGGATGGTTAACTTGAGCGCGCCATCGTCCTGCGAACGGGTGCCGAGGAGCGAAGTGAAACGGCCGATCTCGAGAATGGTCTGGACCGTGCCTTTGCCGAAAGTGCTCTTGTCGCCCACGATCACGGCCCGGCCGTAATCCTGCAGCGCGGCCGCGAAAATCTCGCTCGCCGATGCGCTCTGCCGGCTGGTCAGGACGACGAGCGGCCCATCGTAGGCGATAGCCGGATCGGGATCGGTCGAGATGACGACGCGCTCGTTGGCGCCCTTGGTCTGCACGACCGGGCCGGATTTAAAGAAGAGGCCGGTGAGGGCAATCGCTTCCTCGAGCGAGCCGCCGCCGTTGCGGCGCAGGTCGATCACGAGGCCGCCGATTTTTTCCCGCTTCAACCGCTTCAGGAGCGCGAGCACATCCTTGGTCGTGCTCTTCTTGTGCGAATCCATGTCGGCGTAAAACGACGGCAGCGTGATCCAGCCGAGTTTCACCGGGTTCCCGTCGCGGTTCTTCTTGATGATGATGTCGGCGCGGGCTTCCTGGTCTTTCAGTTTAATCTCGTCGCGCACGAGCTCGATCGTCTTGCGCTGGGCCGGGTCGGCCGCGCTCGCCGGGATGACGAGGAGACGCACCTTGGTGCCTTTTTTGCCGCGAATCTGCTCGACCACTTTGTCGAGGCGCATGTCGCGGACATCGACGAAATCCTTCGCGCCCTGCGCGACGGCGCTGATCCGGTCGCCCACTTTCAAGCGGCCGCTGGTCTGCGCCGGGCCGCCGGCGACGAGGCTCTCGATTTTGGCGTAGCCGTCTTCGCTCCGCAGCATCGCGCCGATGCCGACGAGCGAGAGGCCCATGTTGATGCTGAAATTTTTCAGGTCGGAAGCGCTCAGGTATTCCGAGTGCGGATCGTAGGATTGGGCGAGCGCGTCGAGGAAGAGCTTGACCTGCTCTTCGTCATCTTCCTCGTGGATGTTGCGCAGCATCCGGTCGTAGCGGCGCTCGACCAGTTTCGGTCCGGGCTCGATCGGGTGGTCGCTCAATTTTTCCTGGAGCAGCTCGTTCGCGATCCGGTCGTGCCAGAGCTGGTCGGCCTCGGCTTCGTCCTTCGGCCAGGGCGCTTTTTGCCGGTTCAGGACGACGGTTTCGTTCGACTTGAAATCCATCGGCTGCTTGACCAGCTCCTTGATTTTCTTGACCCGATCCTCCACCCGCTTCTGGAAGACGGCGAAGATCTCGTGCGCCGGCTTCAGGTTCCCGAGCAGGATGTCGTCATCGAGGCGTGGTGGCGTATTTGGCGGTGAAAGCGTCGATGTCTTTCTGGGTGAAAAAGAGGTGGCTGAAATCGAGGATCTCGAGGTAACCGGTGAGAAGTTTGCGCGAGATCTCATCGTTCAGCGGGTGATGGGTGTAATGGCCTTCCTCGAGGAGCCGCCCGACCGAGAGGCCGATTTGCTCGGAATCCGACTTGGCCTGAAGCGGTTGCAGCCCGAGCGCGACGACCAGCAAACCCGGCAGGAGCGCGACAGATCCACGATGGAAAATTTTCATAAATTCGGAAAAAAAAGCTCGCAGATATCGACTTTGAAAGCAAGGTGTGCGAGCAGGCCCTGAAACCCAGAAGTGAAGAGTGAGACAGCGCTCGGCGGTGAAGATTCAAATTTAGATTCGATCCGAGGCGGGCTAGAAGGGATGCAATTTCCGTTCCCCCGACGGCAGTGCTCCTGCTCGTGCTCCTAATCCGCTCCTGCTGCCGTAAATTGGATCGAGAGTAGGATCAGGAGCAGGAGCAGGACATGATGAAATACCGGAGTTTTACCGGCGGAATTTTTGAGACGAATTGCTATGCCCTCGAGGCGCCGGAGGGCTGGATCCTTTTCGATGCCCCGGACGGCACCTGCGACTGGCTCGTGCGGGAGGGGATCGAGCTGCGGCTCCTCCTCCTCACCCACGGGCACATCGACCACATCCAGGACGTGGCGAAGATCAAAAAACGCTTCGGTTGCCCGGTCGGCGTTCATCCCGACAGCGCGCCGATGATTTCCGACGCGAATTTCTTTCGCGATTTCGGCTTCCAATTCGAGATCGAGCCGGTCCAGCCCGATCTCCTGATCGAGGCGACGCCGGCGCGCGATTTTCTCGGGATGAATTTCGAGATCCTGGAAGTGCCGGGGCATTGTCCGGGCAGCCTTTGCTTTTTCTCGCGCGAGAACGAACTGCTCATCGGCGGCGACGTCCTTTTCGCCGGCGGCGTCGGGCGCTGGGATCTGCCCGGGCGGCGATGGCGAACTGCTCTTCGCCGGCATTCGGGAAAAACTTTATCCGTTAGGCGACAACGTCACCGTCCTGCCCGGCCACGGCCCGCCGACCACGATCGGCGCGGAGCGGCGCGGGAATCCCTTCGTGCGCCGTTGTAGCCGCGATCGGTGATACGGCGCGCTGGCCGCCGGCACGCTTCGAGCGTCGTTGCACAGCGCGCTCGCCAGCTCGCCGAGCGGCTCGAGCCCTTCGATCTCGGTCAGGACTTCGCCTAACGAATCGAGCGCGGCCGGGATGTGCGCGAGGAAGGCGCGATTTTTCTTCACCAGCCCGAGATAACCGTAGGCGCCGAGGGCCTGCATCAGCCGTTGCATGGCGCAGAGCTGGAACTTCTCCGCCAATGCCGGGTCGCTCAGCTCCGCCGTCGTTGCGATAGAACTCGAGCAACTCCGTCCGCTCCGCCGCCGTCAGGCTGACATAGGGATCGTAGAGGAGCGAGGCGAGATCGTATTCCGCCAGGCCCGGCCGCATCCCCTGGAAGTCGATCAGGTGCGCCTGGCCGTCGCGCATGATGATGTTTTGCGATTGGAAATCGCGATGGACAAGACCCGCGGGAAACTCGCCAGCCGCTCCGCGATTTCCGCCAGGGCCGGGAGGCTGGCCAACTCCTCCAGCTTCGCGGCGATCGAGACCGAAATGGCGGCCGAGGCAGTTCTCGAAGAAATAACTTTGCTCCCAGAGATAAAGCGCGGCGTCGAACTGCGCCGGCAGATCGCGCCGGATCTCCGCCGAATCGGCTTCCGGAAACCCGATGCAGCTTCGCGACTTCCTCGAGCGCCGATTCGTAAAAGGCGCGCCGCACCGGCCAGCTCTCCTCGCGATAACTCCAGAGATCGCGCTCGCCCAGGTCTTCGATCCAGATCAGGCCTTCCGCCGGATCGTGAAAGTAAATCTTCGGCGCGCGGACTCCGTGTTCGCGCCAGAAACTCCGCGATCTCGACGTAACGCTGGTTCTCCGCCTGTTCGCGGGAGTATTTCACCAGCACGATGCTCTGCTCGCGGCGAGAACTGGATGCGATAAAATTTGCGATCCGAGCCGCCCTTTTCGATCGGCGAAATCCGGACCTGCGCCTCCTCGAAGCGGGGAAAATGGAGGCGCGTCTGTTGCAGGAGCGTGTCGGAAAGAATCATCGGATATTCGCATCGTGCGAAGCGCGAGAGAAACTTCGGTCACAGTATCTGGCAGAACGATCGCGCAGTTCCGCGCTTCGCAGAGCGAAGCGTCTACAAATTCTCGCATCTTAAATCACGGCGTCGGTCAGCGCGCCTTCCGCGCTGCGGCGGGTGCGGACGATACAGCGTTTCAGCTGCGCGTGGGAAGCAATTTGTGCGCCGGGCCAGAGGATCGAATCATCGATCATCGCGCCCGCGCCGACCTGGCAACCGGCCCCGATACAGGAGCAGCCGCGCACTTCCGCGCTCGGATCGATCGTGGCGTCGGGAGCGATGCGTTGCGGCCAGTCCGCGATCGCGCACATAAGCCGGCCGCCAGCCCTCCGCGATCGTCCGGTGGACCGCGAGATATTCCGCGCGCGAGCCGAGATTGAACCAATGGCCTTCATTCAAAACGACGCCGCCGATCTTGCCGCCCTGTCCGATCCAATCGGCCACGATCGGGATAAAGGAGATCTTTTTGCCCGCCGGAATGCGCTCGAAAATCTGCGGGTTCCAGACCGAGACGTTGGCGTAATCGAAATTGCCGGCGTGGCCGTAGCGATTGCCGATATCGACCATGCGGCCGTCGCGGAAGGCGACGTTCGGCGGCCAGGCCAGTCTCGCGCAACGCGAGGGTGACGTCGTTTCCGCTCCGGAAATGTTCCTCGATCAAGGGCGCGAGCGGGAGATCGGTCAGGACGTCGCCGCTGTAGACGATGAACGGCTCGGTCCCGAGCATGCGGTTGCGCGTTTTTGATCCCGCCGCCGGTTTCGAGCAGGACCGGCTCGTGCACCAGCCTGACGGGAAGCTGGCGATAATGATCGTCCGCAAAAAAGCGCTCGAAATGTTCCGGCAGCATGATGGGTGTTGATGACGAACGACTTCACCCCGGCCGCGATCAGATGATCGAGGGCGAAGGTGATGAGCGGCTTTTGAAAGATCGGGACGAGCGGCTTGGGCAGATCTTCGGTCAGCGGACGAAGCCGCAGGCCGAGACCGGCGCCGAGGACAAAGGCTTGGGTAATCATTCGCCTAACGACGGTCGAAATTCCCTGGGTTGCGCACCGCGCTGCATCGGATGAGCGGGTCGCGATGTCAAATGGTAGCGCGCGGCATGCCGTCGTGCCGGGGACGGGCGCTGGCGAAAGCTGCTGCTCGCGCGACGAGCTCGCTACGCGACGCGCTTTACGGGATGTTATAGGCCTCGACCAACCCGACCCCGGTCGTGCCGTCTTTGCCCTGGACGATGGCGGTGTAGGCGCCGGCCGCGAGGTGCGCGAAAATCGCCGCCTCCCGGTCGTCGCTCGGGGCCAGGCCGGTCGAGCTGATGATTCCGCCCTGGCTGTCGCGCCAGTTGTCGTTGAAGGCGAGGAGGGTGCCGTTGCTGTCGCGCAATTCGAGGGTCGGATCCTGCAGCGCGCCCGCGACGCCGATTCGCGCCTAACGACGGCCCGAGCGCGCGCACAATGATGTTGGCCTGGGCCGAGGCCTCGTTCGAAATGATGAGGCCGCCGATCAGGACGGCGTCGCCGGTCCCGACCTGGCCGCGGGTGCTGATGTTGGCAAACTGCGGTCGCGGCGGTCGCGTCGAGATCGTAGGCTTCGACCAGCGCATTGCCGGTCGTCGCGTTCGTGCCCTGGACGATGGCGGTGTAGGCGCCCGGATCGAGCGTGGCCAGGATGGCGGCTTCGAGGTCGTCGTTAGGCTGGAGGCCGGTCGCGGCGATCGCGCTCTCCTGGGTCTCGCGCCAGTTGTCGTTGGAGAAAATGAGCGAGCCGGAGCTCGTCGCGCAGTTCGAGGGTCGGGATCTGCCAGAACGTCTTCGACGCCGGCGGCGGCGAGCGATGGACCGATCGCGCGCAGGATGACCTGCTTCGGCGTCGGGCCGCTCGACGATGAAGCCGCCGATCAGGACATTGTCTCCCGTGCCGACCATTTCGCGGGTCGAAATATTGAGCTGGCGCGAGGTGATGACGACCGAAGCCGGGTCGTTAGGCTCGGTCGCGAGAGAAACTCCGAGAGGTTGCTCGTCGGCGTCGCCATCCGCGTCGCCGGCGGGTCCGCCGAGCTGCGGATCGTTGATCTGGTCGAGCGACAAACGCGAGGCCTGGAAGCTGGTGAAGTCGACCTCCGGCGCGATCCCGACGCGGGTGATGAACGGATCGGGATTTCCGGTGCGGGTATCGACCCAGACCGGGACGGCCGGAACATCGGGGCTGGTCGTGGGCGCGATGCCGAGATAATCGCCGATCATGTAACCGCCGCTCGGTGAGCGGGGCGAGGCTGGCGTCGGTCGTTTCACTCGTTAGGCGAATATTCGGCTGCCAGGTGGCGCCGCCGTCGAACGACTGCGCGAGGTAGAGATTGCAGAGGAAGGTGTTGCCGCCGCTGTCGCGCTGGTCGTAAAACGAAACGGTCAGCGTTTGCCCGTCGGGCGAGGCGGAGATGGCGGGATTGAAAACGCCGGTGCTGGGATTGTCGGTGATCGCGATCGGCGCCGACCAGGTGGCGCCGGCGTTGGTCGATTTGGTGAAGAGAACGCGCGGCGACTGAGGCGGCGTCGAAGCCTTGATAAACCACGTAGAGGTTGCCGGTCGTGCGATCGGTCGCGGCCGAGGGCAGGAAAACGCCGCTCCGGATACTCGGCGGCGTGTAACGAGTGACGGGCGTGACCAGCGTCGGCGCGCCGAAGGTCACCCCGCCGTCGTTCGAGAGGACCATATCGATTTCTTCCGGTCGCCGCGCATCGCCGCGCCCTTCGGAAATTCCAATAGATGATCGCGACGCCGGCCATCGGGCAGGAAGACCGGCTGCGACCCCTGGGCGCTCGAGTTGGCGGAATGGATCGCCAGCGGCGGGGCTCCAGGTCACCCCGTGATCGTCGCTGTAGGAGCGCAGGATGGGCGACGCGTCGGTCGTGCCGAAAAGCGTCCAGGTGACCAGAATGCGCCCGACATCGCGGTGCCGGCGAAGGTATTGATCGCCATCCAGGGCTTGTCGGGAAAATCGCTGCTGTTCTGCGGTTGAAAAACGACGACCGGCGAACCGAAGGTCGCGCCGCCGTCGAGCGATCGGCTGACGAGGATAATCCCTCGCGTGAAATTTGCGTCGGTCGCCCCCTCGGTGTTGAGAAAAACTCGGCCGCTCAAGTCGATCCCGGCGACCGGGATCGGTCGCGCGCAGATAGGGGCCGCCGGTCACGGTCGTGAGATTGGGAATCAGGGCCCGGGTCCAGGTCAGGCCGCCGTCGTGCGTGACCGAGTAACCGCAATCGACCGCGCCGCCATCGGTAAACCGGCCTTCCTGGAAAGTGGCGACGAGAAAATGCGGGTCGACCGGCGAGCGGGCGATGTGCGGCTCGGCCTGCGCGCGCATGTTGGCGGGGAGCGGGGCCGGATCGTCGCCGAGGCGAAGATTGGGCGCGACCCGCAGATCGAGCGTGACCGCGGCGGTTTCCGCCTGGACTGAGTGCCGGGCGCGGCCGCCGGCCTAACGAGATCGCCGCCGCGATCGAGCAGGCTGAGCGCGCCGGAGGAGAGGCGCTCGAGCGGGACACTCTGCAGGGCGGCCGGCCAGTGGCTGCGATCGGGCGCCGGCATCTTCGGCGCGGGGACCGCCGGCGCCAGGCTGATGCCGTTAGGCAAAGAAAAATGCCGACAGCCAAGGAAAAGGAGACGCCGCGGCGGAACGCCGAAAGAGTTCTTTTTCAATCTTCGGGAAATTTACCCCGCGCCGCCGGTCCGCACAAGAGGACCCGGCGTCCGACCGTTTCGCGAGCCCGTCACACTCAATGCAGGTTGTAAACTTCCACCAAGCCGACGCCGGTGCCGCCGTCCTTGCCGCTCTCGATCGCGGTGTAGGCGCCGGGCGCAAGGGTAGCGATGATGCGCCGCTTCCGCGTCGTCCGTGGGCTGCGAGGCCGGTCGGCTGCGATCTCGGTCTGCTGGTCGCTTTTCCAGTTGTCGTTCGCGGCGAGAGGGTGCCGTTGATGTCGTGCAATTCCAGCATCGGATCGGCCAGCGGATTGGTGACCCAAATGCGCCTAACGACGGCCCGAGCGCGCGCACGATGACCTGGCCGCTCCCGCCGGTCGCTGCTCGCGACGATGAAGCCGGCGATCATGACATTGCTCCCGGTCATCGACAAAACCGCGCGTGCTGATGTTCGCCAGCTCCGGTCCGAAGCCGGCGCCGAGATCGTAGACTTCCATCAACCCGACGCCGGTGTGGCCTGTTTCCCGCGCTCGATCACGGTGTAGGCGCCGGCGGCGAGGGTGATGATGAGGGCGGCTTCGAGCGTCGTTCGTCGGCGCGAGGCCGGTGGCCGCGATCTCGTTCTGCTGGTTGTTTTTCCAGTTGTCGTTGCTCATGATGATCGCGTCGGTCGTGCCGCTGTGCAGCTCGATGAGCGGATCGGCCAGCGCGCCGTCCACCCCGGAATCGGCCAGCGACGGCCCGAGCCCGCGAATGAGCACCCTCTTCGTGCCCGGTGCCGGTGATGATAAAACCGCCGTCGAGCACGTTGTCGCCGGTGAGGACGTTGAGCCGGGTGGAGATGTTGACCAGGGTCGAGGAGCCGTCGCCCGGGGTGGAGTCGCGCTGGATGGCGAGAAAGGTCGGGCTGAAGCCGGTGATGGCGAAAATCGTGGCGACTGCCGCTGGTCGTGATTTTTTCGATCGTCGTGCTCCCGGCGTTGACCACGTAAAGGTTGCCGGCGCTGTCGAAGGCGAGGCCGACCGGCGCATCGATCCCGCTGACCGCGACCGACCCGAGATCGGTCCCAGCCGGGCCGAAAACCTCGATCGTGTTGGCGGCGTTGTTCGCCGCGTAAAGATAGCCTAACGAGTCAAAGGCCAGCCCTGCCGGATTGTTCAGGCCGGTGCTGGCGAAGGTGCCGAGCGGCGTGCCGTCGGCGGCGAAGCGCTCGATCGTGTTGCCGAAATTTGCCACGTAAAGATTGCCCGCGGCGTCGAAGGCGAGCCCGGTCGGGCGGATGACGTTGGCGAAAACGCCGAGATCGGTCCCGTCCGGCGCGAAACTCTCGACCGTGTTGCCGCCGAAATTGGCCGCGTAAAGATTGCCGCTCGCGATCGAAAGCCAGGCCCATCGCGTTGTTCAGTCCGGTGCTGGCGAAGACGCCGAGATCGGCTCCGTCGGGCGCGAATTTCTCGATCGTGTTGCTGTTCGTCGAGACGTAGAGGTTGCCCTGGCCATCGAGCGCGAGGCCGTTGGGGCCATTCACAAAGGCGCTGGTGAAGGAGCGAGCCGTTGCCGTTGGCGTCGTATTTCGTGATCGTGTTGACCCCGAAATTCGAGACGAAAAAGGTGTCGGCCCGGGCGAGCGAAGCGAGGAGCAAGAGGCCGGCGGCGATGGTCGGAGCGAGCTTGAATTTCATAGATTGGATTGGCGTCAGGAGAATAGCGCAACTTTCACAGCAGGTCGCGCACCGGGGCCGTTGTGCCGACTCCGGGCATGGCGCATATTGCCCCGAATGTCCTACGAGCTCGAATCCAGCTACCGCCCGCGCGGCGACCAGGGGCAGGCGATCGCCAAGCTGCTCAAGTCGGTCGAGGCCGGCAACCGCCACCAGACGCTGCTCGGCGTCACCGGCTCGGGCAAAACCTTCACCATCGCCAACGTCATCAAGGAGCTGGACCGCCCGGCGCTGATCATTTCGCATAACAAGACGCTCGCCGCGCAGCTCTACTCGGAGTTCAAGCAGTTCTTCCCGCGCAACGCGGTCGAATATTTCGTCAGCTACTTCGATTACTACCAGCCCGAGGCCTACATCCCGCGCTCCGACACCTACATCGAGAAGGATTCGTCGATTAACGAGGAGATCGAGCGGCTCCGGCTTTCCGCGACCAGCGCGCTCCTCACCCGGCGCGACACGATCGTGGTCGCGAGCGTGTCCTGCATCTACGGCGTCACTTCGCCGGAGGATTACCTGCGCATGCTGCTGACGGTGAAACGCGGCCAGCAGATCTCGCGCGAGGCCGTCCTCGGCCGGCTGGTCGACATGCTCTACGAGCGCAACGACATGAATTTCGTCCGCGGAAAATTCCGGGTCCGCGGCGACGTGGTCGAGGTTTATCCCGCGACCGCGGACGAGGAAGCGGTCCGGCTGGAATTTTTCGGCGACGAGATGGACGCGATCACGCGCTTCGATCCGCTCACCGGGCACGCCCACGAGTCGTTAGGCGTGATGACCTTTTTCCCGGCCAAGCAATTCGTCACCCCGGCGGACAAGTTGAACCGCGCGCTCACCTCGATCCGGACCGAACTCGACCAGCGGATCGTCCTGCTCGAATCGCAGGGCCGCTTGCTCGAGGCGCAGCGCCTGAAAATGCGGACCGAGTACGACCTCGAGATGTTGCAGGAGATGGGATTCTGCAACGGGATCGAGAACTATTCGCGCCATCTCTCCGGCCGCCCGCCGGGCTCGAAGCCGTTCACGCTGCTCGACTTTTTCCCGAAGGATTTCCTGCTCGTGATCGACGAATCGCACGCCACCATCCCGCAGATCGGCGGGATGTACGAGGGCGACAAATCGCGCAAGACCGTGCTGGTCGAATACGGCTTCCGCCTCCCGAGCGCGCTCGACAACCGGCCGCTCAATTTCCCCGAGTTCATGGGCAACGCCAACCAGCTCGTCTACGTCAGCGCGACCCCGGCCGAGTTCGAGATCAAGAACAGCGTCGTCGGCAACACCGGCTACTTCCCGCACAAGCGCGACCGGATCGGGGAGGAAGAAGAGGTGCCCTTCTGTCTCTCGCCGCGGCACCGCCGCCGCAAGGCGCCTCAGCCCGCACCGACCAGCCCGCCGGCAGAATTCGACGTCCACACCCCGGGCATGCCGCTCGTGGTCGAGCAGATCATTCGCCCGACCGGCCTGCTCGATCCGAAGATCACGCTCAAGGGATTGAAGAACCAGATCGACGACACGATCGAGCTTTGCCGGCAGCGGGTGGAACTGCAGGAGCGCGTCCTCGTCACCACCCTGACCAAGCGCACCGCCGAAGATCTCTCCGATTACCTGCGCGATGTCGGGTTGAAAGTGCGTTACCTGCACAGCGACATCGACACCATCGAGCGGGTGGAAATCCTGCGCGGCCTGCGCGCGGCCGAGTTCGACATCCTGGTCGGCATCAACCTTCTCCGCGAAGGCCTCGACCTGCCCGAAGTGTCGCTAGTCTGCATCCTCGACGCCGACAAGGAAGGCTTCCTCCGCAGCCAGACCTCGCTCATCCAGACGGCCGGCCGCGCCGCGCGCCACATCAACGGCGAAGTCGTCCTCTTCGCCGACACCGTCACGCAAAGCATGCAGGCCCTGATCTCGATCTCCGATTACCGCCGCGACCAAGCAGATGGAGTACAACGAGAAGCACGGCATCACCCCGACGACCGTGCGGCGCGCGGTGCAGGAAAGCCTCCACACCATCCTGCGCGGCCGCGAGATCGCCGCCTCGGTCGTGCAACGAAGCCGGCGGCGACTTCAACCTCACCGAGCTCCTGCGCGAACTGGAAGAAGAGATGCAAACCGCCTCCGCCAATCTCGAGTTCGAGCGCGCCGCCCTGCTTGCGCGACCAGATCATGGAAGTAAAAAGCGGCACCGGCCTAACGAAGATAGAACCGAAGCGCAAGCCGGTGAAATACTCGCGTGGCGGCGCCCCGCGCCGCCGCGGCTCACGGGTCTAGCGTCGCGCCGCCAGTCGGCGAGTCACCGAGGCGCTCGTCAGTTCCCGCAGCGCGTCTTTTCCCACCCAGCGGGAGGTCGCGTCCGAAGACTCGGCCAACCGTCGCGCCACCTTCACCGCCGCCGTGTTGAGCGCCAGATTTCGTTTCCCGGTCGCGCGCAAGGCCATATTGACCGCTTTCTTGACGAAATTCCGGCCGTCGGTCGCGGCCTCCTCGATATAGCCGAGGCCTTTCTGGAACAGTCCGTCCTCGGCCTGCTTGTCGTGCACAGTCAGCGCCCAGAGAAGCGCGAAGGCCGCGCGCTTTTGGAATTCCCCCGGGAGGTTGCGCCACTGCGCGATTTTTTCCCAGGCGTGCGGGGTGCGATCAAAAAGTGCAAAACAGAGCGTGTCGCAGACCGCCCAGTTATCGAACTCGCGACACCAGCGATCCATCTGCGCGGAGGTCACTTGGGCGGGTTCATCGACGAAAGAGGCCAGCATCCGGGCCTCATAAACGCCCGTCTTCCAGAGAGCGGCGGCGAGCGCGTGATTGGATCCGAGCTTCTTGCCCAGCACGCGAATGTTGCTGACTGAAACACCGAGCGCGTGATCCGAAGGAATGGCGAACCGCGCCATCGCCTCGCGGTTACGCTTGCTGCTGTGACGCCGAAGCCAGGCCAGCGCCGACTCAAGCTCTGCTTCGACGGTAGATCTAGTCATCGTGCCGCGGGACTTATCATAAGAGAGAGTCATCCGGCAAGTCTCTCAGACGCGCTCTGAGGGCATGATGGCGAGCCGTGACTTGAGAACAAGAACGGCCGCTGCCAGCAAAGCGTATCGTGCATCTTTGGCAGTGTGCTCCTGCTACTCGCAGCAGGCGTTCCCGCCTTGCATGGGCGGACACTTCACGCTGCCGTAACTGCAAAAGACACAGCAATCACCGGCCTTGGCCTTGAGGACCGTGCCACACCCTTTGCAGTCGTAGAAAAACATGCACGCGTTGGTCAGCATGGTTTCTTCGCCGCGAAAACCGCAGTGCGGACAAGTGACAACCGATTGGAGAACCGGTGAAGCGGGCGAAGGATTCGATGTCATGGAGCAGTTCCTGCCAGTTGCCGGGAGACCGGTGAATTCAGTGTAAGGCGCGACCTGCGAAAGGCCAAAACGGTGATCCAAGGGGCGGAGGAGCGATGGATTAATTTTCCAGAAATCTCTGCGTCCTCTGCGCTCTCTGCGGTTAAATCTTTCCGCGTGAGCCTCCTCAACCAACGCCAGGGCCGGATCGCGCTCTTCACCTTGCTCTACCTGAGCGAAGGCGCGCCGATCGGATTTATCTGGTGGGCGTTGCCGACGATCCTCCGCACGGCCGGAGTCGGAGTGCCGAAGATCACCGCGCTGACGGCGATGCTCGTCCTGCCGTGGGTCTTCAAGTTTCTCTGGGCGCCGCTGGTCGATGCCATGCGCACGCCGCGCTGGGGATTTCGCGCCTGGATCATCTCCGCGCAGCTGGCGATGGGCGCGACGCTGCTGCCGCTCATCTGGCTCGATCCGGCCGGGCATTTTCAATGGTGGGGCGTGCTTCTGCTCTTCCACGCGATCTTCGCCGCGACGCAGGACGTGGCGATCGACGCCATGGCCATCAATCTCGTGCCCGAGCACCAGCGCGGGACTCTCAACGGCTGCATGCAGGCCGGGATGCTGGTGGGCCGGAGCGCTGTTTGGCGGCGGCGCGCTGCTCGTGGCCTCGACCGGCGGAATCCCGTGGGTCATCGCGGCGCTTGGTCGCGTGCATCTGGATCACGCTCGTCTGCGTGATTTTCGTCCGGGAACCGCCGGAGACGGCCGGCATCAGGCATCGCCTGGCCGATTTCCGTCAACACCTGCAAGCCGCGCTGCGCCGGCGGACGACCTGGCTCGGGCTCGCCTTTGCGCTCGTGGCCGCGGCCGGCTTCGAGGCCACCGGCCAGCTCGCGGGGCCGTTCCTGGTCGACCGCGGGGTGCCGGAAAAGACGATCGGTTTGTTCTTCGGCCTCGCGGTGGTCGGCGGCCACGCTCGTCGGCGGTTTGATTGGCGGGAAATTGTCCGACCGCTGGGGGCGCATCCGCGCGGTCGCGATCTTTCTCGTCGGCTTCGTCGTCATGATTGCCGGGCTCGCGCATCTCCGACCTCGCGATGGCAAAGCCGCAGACCGTCCGTGCTCATCGGCTGGCTGACGGCGATGTATTTCTTCATCGGCCTCTTCACCGCCTCCTCCTACGCCCTCTTCATGGACCTGACCGATGCGCGCCTCGGCGGGACGCAATTCAGCGCCTTCATGTCGGCCACGAACGGCTGCGAATCGTGGTCCGCCTGGGCGGGCGGCAGAATCGTCGGCCCGGGCAACTACGCCGCCGCCTTCCTCACCATGGCCGCCGCGTCGCTGCTCAGTCTGCCGTTGCTGAAGTGGCTGGCGAAGGAGCGCGGGCGGAGCCTTGCCCAGGCTCGTTAGGCCGCCTGGAGGGCCGGTAGCTGCAGCTGGCCGCGCTTACTCCACACGATGAGCGCCCCGACCACGCTTGTGATCGCCAGGCCAATGCCGAACTCGTCGATCAGATACGCGGTCTTGCCCGTGTTCGTAGTCATGGGGGTAAAGATCAGTCTGGATAAACATGTTGTGGCTTGCATGGAAAAAAACCGCGGGCCAGACACTGCCCGAGCGCAGCCGCAGCCACGCGGCGATGAAGCTCGTGGCCACGATCATCACGGTAAAGCACGCGAGCGCGAACCAGGCGGGCGTGCCGGCGTTGTAGTCGCCGAAAAGGATGAGCGGGAAATGCCAGCAGGCCCACATCAGACCGCTGACCAACCCGACGCCGGTGAACCCGGTCACCTTCGAAAGTTCCGGGACAAGAAAGCCTCTCCACCCGATTTCCTCCCCCATTGCACGTCCCGCCTTGGCGATAAAGCCGGCCGTCGCCGCGAGGAGGATGTAGGCGGCACACGCCAAAGGAGCGGGCAGCGCGGCCAGGCCGTAGTCCTTGGCCACGCTCTGCACATAGCCCACCGCATTCAGCCCGCCCAACCCGGTGATCCAGACCGGCACATAGACTGCGAGCACATAAAGCAGCGGAATCAGATAGCCCAGGACTCGATAGCGACGAGCGCCCCAGCCCCAGCCAAGATCGCGCAGGTTTTCTCCGAAGATCCATTTCGTAAACACCGCCGCCAGCGCCGGCGACCACATCAGGCCGGTGACGAGGATGACATCTCCTCCGTAGGAACAAAGATACCAAAACGGAGCGCTGATCAGGAGAGTGAGCGCGTAGAAAGTTCCGATCTTCTGCCAGGTGCGAGCCTTTGTTTCGGTCATGGAAGCGCCATGCCTAACGGGAACGCTCTCTCAGCGCAAGAGCGAAAATTCCACACCGGCGTCCTTCGCTCCAGTGCAAGCGGTGCCGGCGGCCGGCGATCGCGCCCCCGAGGGCGCTTCGTTACGCAGAAACTGTCGGCACTTAGCGACTCCGCGCAGTCTTGCTCAGAACGCTGTTCGCGGCATCAAAGGTATAACCGGCTTTGGTAACGTCAGTGACTGTGATGGTGTAAGTGCCAGCGACGTCTGTGACGCTAAACGAAGCCACACCCTTGGAAGTGGTGACCGCGGTCTGTGAAGTGGTCGCCCCGCTCGGCAGGTTCCAGCTCACCGCTACGGTCGCGCCGGAGACAAGCGCACCGGCCCCATCCTGGATAGTGACCTTGCTTGTGCCCTTAACTGCAGTTCCGCTGGTCTTGGCGGTGAGGGTGATCTTGGTGCTTTTGAGCGTCGGAAGGGTGACACTCGTGCTCGTGTCGAGGGCGTAGACGAACGATGCGCTGGTGTCGTTATTCCCGGTCGCAGTGAAAGTCATCATATAAGCGGTTTGCCCATCTGGCGTGAACCGGGCGCGGCTGTCGCTGGCCTGGTTGAAACCGTTCTCAGGCGGGAGAGTGAGGCGCCAGAGTTCATGCCCATCCTGCGCGCTGGAGGAGGCGATGTAGCCGGCCTGGTTGAGAGTTTGGGTGCTCCCCTGAACCAGTTGGGTGTTCTGCGGATCGACCACCGGACCGCCGAAAATCCCATTCTCCGTAACATGCCAGATTTGCGACCCGGTGGTGCTCAGGGCGAACAGCTCGACCGTGTTTTGCACGGTGTAGTGGATGCCGTTCGAGCCCACATCGGGAGCGTCGGAAACGTTGTAGGGGTAGGGCGAAGAAAAGACCCAGGCCAGGCGGCCATTCGCGGCGAGATAAGCGCCATACGGCACATGCACATTCCCTTCCGGGCCGACCGCGAGTTGCGGGGCGCTGCCGGTGAGGGTCCAGACGAGCTTGCCATCGAGATCGTACGCGACGGTGTGATTGTTGGCGCTGAAATATAGTTGGTTCTTGCTCCCATTAGGGCCGAAGACGATCTCACTCCGGAAGACGACCGGGTAAGTAAACCGCTCCGCGACTGCCCAGCGGAGCGTTCCCGCAGGGGTGAGCGAGAAGGTGCCGATACCCTCCGTAGCCACGGCGTAGATGTTCCCGTCTGGTCCCACATTCGGGCCATAAAGGTAGAGCCCGAGTGGGTTGATCGGGAAAGTCCACTTAAGCGACCCATCCGGGTTGAACGCCCTGATCGCGGCCTCGTTGCCGGTGTAGATCGTGCCATCGGTGCCGATCGAGACGCCGTTTGCGCCCGCATTGCGCACGACCCATTTCAAGGCCCCGTCCGCCGTTAGCGCGTAGAGGTGTTGGTAAACATCGACTGAGTAAACGGTCCCATCCGCTCCGATCGCCGGTCGCACCTGCGAGTAGGGTCCATTCTGCCGGAAGCGCCATTTCGCTTTTCCACTCGCCTGCCGGGCCGTGACGGTGAGCGCGACGCTATTGCTGGCTTCGCCAGTCGAGTTCACCACCTGTACGCTGGAGCTGCCCAGCGCGGCTGTTTCCGGCACCCACGCAACGATGCGAGTATCCGACCAGGTCCCAATCGCAGCGGCCACCCCGCCGACCAGAGCGGTGCCATCGCTGGTTCCGAATTTGGTACCGTTAATCTCAAAATATCCGCTCCGGTCGGCCGTGGTCGTCGAGAGAGAGGTGATTGCGGGCGCGACAGCCGGAGCCTGGGCGCCGGGACTGCCCGGAAGCGAGGCTGCGTGGCCGAACAAAAGGATGGCACCGAGGGTGGAAGCGAATTTCAAGGAAGTCATATTTTTGAAAAAGTGAGCGAATCTTAATCGCCCTTTTTTCTCCGTCGACCGGAAAAAGGTTACAGCGTTGTTACCATGGGTTGGGAAGGGAGGGCACCGCTCTGTGGATGCCGCGGAATCGACGGAGCGATTCCCTCCAGCGCCTTGCTGCCCGGAGTTGATTCAGGCCGGGCGGCGTTCGTTTGGCGTCTGGTGCGGGAAGGCTCCGTCGCCGTAGGAGCGGACGACTTCGGAGATCACGATGTGGTAGCCGTTATACCAGCGTGAATACTGGCGCTTGGCTTCCAGGTGGACAGGATGGTTGGAGAATTCCTTCAGGGCCTCGAGGTTGTCCCAATAGTAGGTGGCATTCTTCCTTTTCCCGTCCGGTGAAATCCAGGACTCCGCGCCGCGGAAGGCGCTCATGGAGCGCGCGACTTCGTCGATGATTGCGTTCAGCCGATGAAATTCCTCATCGTACTCCCCGGGCTCGAAAATAAAGGCTGCTGAATACATGCGATGAATGGCCGGCCGTCGGAACGGCGATGCGTGATCCTCAATCCGAAAGGTGAGCACTGCAATGCGGGATCGCGCGGCCCCGGCCCCGGCCGCGAGCCCGCGGCGCTCACCGTTTTTCGTCCGGGATCTTCCGCCACTCCTCCCAGGGGATGTCGCGCCCGGGGAAGGCCACCTTCTTGAAGGGCCATTCCTTCGCCAGCCACTCTTTCACGGCCGCGAACAGCCTCGTCTCCAACCCGCCTGCGAGTTCGCTTTGCCGGGCCCAGAGATACACCACCGCGTCATAGCCGCGCTTCGGCGTGGGATTGATGTAGACGCATCCCGTCACCTCCGACTCCGACGGCGTCACCACGGTGTAGGCAAAGGAGGTGCGCCGTTGAAATTCCTTCTGGTGCCAGCCGAGATCGATCAGGTCCTGCTCAAAGGTGAGGCCTTCCGGCCACGAACCGCCGGGCCAGACGGTCTTGAGATGTTCGACGCTGGTCATGACCGCGTCGTAGTCCTTCACGACATCGTTCACGGTCAGCATGCGCAACCGGAACTCCTTCGTCTCGAGCTTTTCCGGGACCTTGAATTCCTTCGGGACAAAAGGCATGGGCGACTGCGCGCTCGCGTCTGAAGACATCGCCAACGCTAGCACAAGTGCCGCGAGCAGTTGCACTGCGGTGGATTTAAAGGGCAGAGACATAAGGCGCTTTCGCAAACCATCCTTGGTCCGTCGAGATCCTTTTTTGCACGATTCACGAGCTGACCTCGTATTCCCAAGACCCGGGAAATCGAACGCTCGGTCGAGGCCGCCGAGCGTGATATGGCCACCGGAAAGAGTGCGCGGGTTCGTGACACGACCCGGTTCGCAGCTCCCGCGATAATAGCCTCAAACGGCGTGAATCGGAACATCGTGATTGACGAGAAGATCGAAAACTCCATTAAACGAGAGCAGATGTCGCAGTCGGATCCCCTTCAAGAAGCCAAAGCCAAGTTAGTTCCTTCTCTACCTAGGAACGAATTTACGGTCTTCGTTTTTGGTCCGGCATTGTCGCAAGATCAATGGGTGGACCATCCAACTCAAACCCAGACCAAAACCATATTGGTGAACACGCCAAATACCTACGCTATCGAACAAGAGTCGCGTCGAAGAAATCGGGTTTCGGGTCGAATTCGGCGAGAACCCCGACATGCTGACTTTTTGGCAGGAATTCTTTAGTGCGCCGAACGCTGGAGCCGCGGAACTATTGCATGCGGCGAAACTCTGCGGAGCCGTCGTGATCTTTCCCGCAAGTTTCGGCTCGATGGCGGAGTTGGCGTTGTTTACACGGCAGTCCAGCATCGCGGAAAAAACGATGGCGATCGTTCATCAAGAATACGCCACTGCGAATAGTTTCTTTCGGCGTCGTCTTCGAGTTGTTCGAGATATACAACGGCAAGACGCGATTTCTTGATTATGGAAACGCGGATGCGTGCGTCGGATATGCGGTGCGCCACGTTGAGGGTAAATTTTACAAACTTTGTATGAAGTGGATAATGTAAGAGAGATAAGATCGCGCCTTCGAGGCACGGTTTACGACAATGCATTTCAGAATCGCGCCGATTGACTCAGCTCTACTAGGACTGATTAGCTAATCCAGCCCGCTTCCACCGAAGATATTTTACTGGAGGCGCAGGGTACGTTACTAGCCCGACTGGGACGTCAGGACATGATCATTCATATCGAACGCTTGACGCGCGACGGATTCCTATTCAAAACGGCTTCGGGTGGGGTTGTCGTGGCACCTAAAAGCTATT
Organism: uncultured Verrucomicrobiae bacterium; assembly: GCA_963740715.1. Taxonomy (GTDB): domain Bacteria; phylum Verrucomicrobiota; class Verrucomicrobiia; order Chthoniobacterales; family UBA10450; genus Palsa-1392. The sequence goes on from CAVUGD010000020.1 coordinate 92,749, forward strand.
TATTAATAAAGGCAAGTCTAAAGTCCAAGGATCGAGATAAGGCTCGCTTGATCACGCTTAACAAAAAGAGATATGGTAAATTTGGGTTGGGAGCATAGGTATAGAACCTCCGACACGCACGGGCTTCGATGGCGTTTCGCCATCGCTTCATGCGTTCTGGACAAGAAAGAGGGCGCGGAGAGGAATCCCTCCCTCCCCACGTCTTGCTGCGCGCGCGCGGGGACCCCTTCCGGGATTCCTCTCCGCGCCACAGTCAAAGTAGGGCGGCAATTGTTAGCGCCTTAGATTAGCATGCTCCCAGCCCTTTATCCTTTCGGATCCCGCGAGCGCTGGATAGAGGCTCTGCCAGCTTATTTCGACGAGGAATCGCGCGTAATAGCTGCGGCACTTTTGGAGAAGTCTCTAATTCCTGTCGTCGCCGGGCCTGAGATCGCTCTCTTCCTTGGCATTTCACCGAGACTGATAACCCATATGGTTAGGAGTCCAGAACGTTATTATCGATCCTTCACGATCCTGAAACGTGACGGACGGGAAAGAACGATAGTGGCACCTCGAGTTTTCCTCAAGACGGTGCAAAGATATGTGTTAGACTGTATATTGTCGCAGCTTGCGGTGCATGAAGCGGCAAGCGGGTTTCGTCGCGGCTTGAATTGTGGCTATGGAGCCGGTAAGCATGTTGGGCACGGTTATCTCTGGAACATTGATCTCGCAGACTTTTTTCCTTCTATTCGAAAGAGCATGGTAACCGGTGTTTTTAGGCGTGCTGGCCATCCTGATAAGGCCGCCTATTTCCTGAGTGGTTTGTGCTGCTTGAATGGGCGCTTGCCACAGGGCGCTCCAACCAGCCCAGCGCTAGCTAATCTGGTTTGCAAACCGTTAGATGAGCGACTTTCACAATTAAGCGATGACGTGGGAATCACTTATACACGTTACGCCGACGACTTAAGTTTTTCGTGCAACCGTTTGATTGCTGAAGGATTTCGCAGAAATATCGAAGAGTCTATAATCGAGGCTGGTTTTAGTATTCAAAGGCTGAAGACGCGATTGATGGGGCCGTCCATCCGAAGAGAGGTTACGGGACTTACGGTTAATCAGCGGGTATCAATACCGAGACATCGTCGACGAGCATTAAGAGCTTATTTTCATCGAATTGAACAAAATGCATCTGACTTTGTTCACGAGAAACAGAGGGCGTCTGGATTCGCTAGCTGGCTGTACGACTATCATCCGGTGGAAGGCGCCAGGGCCATCGCCGTAGCGGAGTCGATACCGGACACGACTTAGAGGCTGATAATTTCAACTCTGCGTGGAGGTAGAGGGGTCGGTCTGTGCGGGTTGCCATGATTGGTCGAGATGCCACGGTGTTACGAGCGTTAATTGCGGCGCAAAATGTCAATGTGCACAGACCGACCCCGGTTCCGACTCCAGCCCTCACGACACGCCAGTTGAGTCTGGCGCTGGGTGACGCCGACGCTGGCATTAGCCTCGGCAGCTTGGTATTAGCGACTCAGCGCACGACGAAAGTCTTCCGGCTTGTTAGCCGAGCGAATTTGCTGAAGAAGAGCTTTGTTCGGTGTCATCGCAGAAAGGGCCTAACGAGAACAAGATAAGCGACAGCGGACGGGGCCGCGCATGGCTAGAAGTAAAGGTGCGTAAGTCCCTTAAAAAGTGGAGCGCACCGCGGTCCGCCGTTCGCTGGTTAGGCCTCTGAAGATGGCGTGCTGCGTACAATTAAGCTCATTGGATTGTAGACACGCGACTCTCTAGCAGCAGGTCAATTTCGCGGGCAGCTGACTCCAAATCGGCCATGAGTGTGCGAGCTGATATCCCGTATCGCGGAAGAATTTTACGTAACTCAGTCTTGAACTCAGCTGTAATACGAGCTCGAAGCGGGCTGTGTTCATCATCCGGCAGCCCATATGGGCTCCACGGGGTTGGGTGTATGGTAAACAGTCAGCTTGGGCGGCAAGTCGCTGGGTGATGTGCGGAGCCAAAACTGCGCCATGTTGCTTGTTATCAAACGGAGAGCCAGCGGTGGATGTGATTAGAGAATCGACATGCAGGAAGTAGAGAGCTCCGTCTTCCGAGAAATTCTCACGGCTAGCGAGGTACAGCGCTACTAGGGGATTCTCCGTCCAATCCAGTAACCGCGTCGCGAGGCCATAGTGCTGAGCAAGTGTCAGCCAATGCCAATCTGACGGCAGGCTCTGGTTCGGGCTGTAGAGATGAGCGTGTGCGCGAAAATACTCCGAATAATGTCCCCTCGCCGGAGTAAAAAACTCTGCTCCTGCCGCTTGGTGTGGGGGCGAGGAAGACTCGGCGTCCGATTCTCGGAATGGGCAGGTATTCGTATCGGAACTTCCGCGAAAGACAAAGTGAGGACACGTCCGGTCTCTGATTATGGCATGGAAATCGACGAAGTTGTCGAAAACGAATGACGCCTCAGCGATCGCGCCTTGCCAACCTGCATGAACTTGTTCGTTTAATGGGACATTGTGATACCAGTCACATGCGGACTTAACGCGTGGCATTCCATGCACACTGTTTCGTCCCATTGCTTGCCGCACGACGGGCAGATGGCGCGCGTGGCAAAGGTATCCCAGTTATTTCCGCAAGAGCATGTCCACAGGCTGTGAGGCGTTGGTTGCCATTCGCACTTCGGGCACCAGATCTGAATGCCGGAGACTTCACTCATGTTGAGTTCGGTGGAGATTGCAAACGAGGCCTAACGAAAACTTTGCAAACGTTCGCAATTAATTACGAACAATTGTTCGTATAACTGGGTGAAGAAGGGGTTGAAAGGCATGCGGACCTCTGGTTGCGCGGGAGAATGGCGAAAATCGAAGCAGAGGCGGGAAGGAAAAACAGCCGGAGGCTTCGCCTCCGGCTGCTTCGTTGGTGCGCCGCAAATTCCCGCGCGGATGCGGGCGACACGCCCGCCGCTACACCCCTACGGCCCTGGTGGCGTCGCAGACTCCTCGGGCGTGCTGCCGGTGTCGATGACTTCGCGCGCGGCCTGGTAGGCGTGGAAGAAGTCGGGCTGGGTTTCGCGGAACTGGTTCATGAGCCCGTCGATCCGCTCCTTGCAGAGCATCCCCGCCCGGTTCAATTCCACCGCCAGCAGCTCGGTCTTGGAACGCCGGTTGGAGCGCGCGACTGACGGACTCGAGATGGAGAGCCGGTAGGCATCGATCCGGGTCAGGAACGCGCTCAGGGTGGCGGCGGTGACGCCGTAGTCGGCGAGGGCGGCGACGTTTTCGTTGGCCGCGTCGTGGATGTCCTGCGCGATGTCGTCGCGCACGTCGTCGCGGGCGCGGGTGAATTTGCTGTCGACGATGTGCACCCGGGCCTTGAGGGCGAGGTTCTCGCTCGTGCTGGCGTAGGCTTCGACGGCGCCGCCGACGGCGAAGGCGCTGTTTTTCATCTGCCGGAGCATCTCCGCCTTGGCCTGGGTGATGCCCTTGGTGTTGCTGGTCTGCAACATGGCGAGGGAATCGATCAGGCTGATGCTGTCGAGGAGGTTTTGGTGCTGGGTGACGAGGGCGGGGAGGGCCGCGAAGAGGGCGGCGTTATCGGTCAGGACTTGCCCCGTGGTGCGATAGCTTCCGAGGCGGTTTTCTTGTCTGTCGTTCATTGGATTCCTTTCTGTTGGTTGATGGCTGCGTGGAAAGGGGAGGCGCTTGAAGTCCGGTCAGCGGCGTTTGAAGCCGGGACAGCGCTGTTCGAATTTCCGGAAGCGTTCTTCGAACTGGCGGAAGCGAGGTTCGAACTCCGGACAGCGATCTCTGAAGCCGCGTCAGCGATGTTCGAACTCGCGTGAGCGGTTCCTGAAATCGCGCGAGTGATGGCTGAACTCGCGTCAGCAATTCCCGAAGTCGGGCGAGCGATGTTTGAACTGACGTCAGCGGTCCCTGAAATCGCGCGAGCGATATCTGAACTCCCGTCAGCGGTCCCTGAAGTCGTGGAAGCGGCGTCTGAATTCGTGTCAGCGGGCGCTGAATTGAAGTCAGCGGCCACTGAATCGGGGTGAGCGACGAGGGTGGAACGGGACATGGGAGCTGTCGTGTTGCCGGGGAGTGTAGCCGGCGCGCGCAGGGCCGACCATCCGGTGAACCACGTACCAGAAATTATGGCGGCGGCGCCTGGCTCCCATGCTGGCGATGCCACCAGGCCCCGGCCGCGCCGCGGGTCTCCACTCCGAGTTTGAAGAGGATCCGGCCGACATGGGCTTCGGCCGTGCGCCCGCTGATCTGGAGGACGCAGCCGATCTCGGAGTTGCGTTTCCCGTCGGCGACGAGGGGCAGCACTTCGCGCTCGCGCGCGGTCAAGGGAAACAGTGGCGGCGAATCCGGGACGGCCATGGGGAATGGAGGGCTACTTTTTTTTTAGCGGATCTTTTTGGCGGATGTAAATGGAAAAGTCAGAAGGATGAAGGAAGAAATCATGGGGAAGTCAGAAGGAAGAAGGCAGAAGGAAGAAGTT
>CAVUGD010000021.1:0-360274 GCA_963740715.1 uncultured Verrucomicrobiae bacterium
AGCCTTGCTGGCGAAGGACACAAGAGCGGCCCCTTCCAGGGAGCAAAGGCCAATACCGGCTTCGTCACTCACACGACGGAGAACGGCAAAAGCATGCTCACGCTCTCCGACGATTTCGTCGCGCCCAAGACACCCGATCCGCACTGGCAGGTCGTCGACTCCAAAGGCAACACCTACCTCCTGCAAAAGCTCCTGATCAAGGGCGACAAGATGAACAAGGCGATCGAGGTGCCGAAATACGTGCGCGACATCGCCAAGGTCCAGATCTGGTGCTCCTTCGCCGAAGTCAATCTCGGCGAAGCCAGTTTCGATCAGCCCGTCAAGTAGCAGCCAGGCATAACGCCGGCTGGTCGCGCTCTCAGGACCGGCCAGCCGGCTAACCTAACGAAACTAACCATGAAAACCGTAACTTTAATCCTCTCGGCGATCGCGTTGATCGCGCCGGCGACTGGCCCCGGCACAAGTGGTGGAGAAAAAATCGCTCGATCTCTCCGGTGCGAAAAAGGCGATCGCCGCCGCGGTCGATTACGCGCACAAGAATAACGCCCCCGGCGGCGTCATCGCAGTCGTCGATGAAGGTGGCAACCTGATGGCGCTGGAGCGTCTCGATGGCACCTTCGCCATGGGCGCGACCATCTCTGTTGGCAAAGCCCGGACCGCCGTCCTGTTCAAGAAGCCCACTCGATTCTTCGAGGAGTTGATCAACAAAGGGCGTACTGCCATGACCGCGGTCGATGGCTTTACTCCGTTGATCGGCGGAATTCCCATCACCGTCGACGGACAGGTCGTCGGCGGGATCGGCGTGAGCGGCGCGGCCAGCGCCGTCCAGGACGAAGAGCTGGCCATTGCCGGCGCCAACGCCATTTCGCCAATGACTGCGCCCAAAGCCGCCCTCGATCCGGCGACATCCGCTCCCGCTGCGATGGTCAAGTATGTCGATCGGCAGGAGGTTGCCGCAGCTTTCGCCAAAGATGCCACACTGGCTGAGACCGCCGGCTACAAGGTCAACGCCAGTCGCCGGGACGCTCCTGGTCAGGCGGAAGTCCACACCCTCGCGACCGATGTCATCTACGTGGTGGAGGGCTCCGCTACCTTTGTCACCGGCGGCAAGGCGCTCGACCTCAAGGAAACTGCGCCTAACGAGTTTCGCGGTCGCGCCATCGACGGTGGCGAGGCGCGTCAGATCGGCAAGGGCGACGTCGTTGTCGTGCCGGCAGGAGTCCCGCACTGGTTCAAGGAGGTGCGTGCGCCCTTTCTCTATTTTGTCTGCAAACCAATCAGCGTCGCCAACCCACGTCTCACTGCTCGCTAACTCATCAGTAGCGTCCATGAAAAACACCATCCTATGAAAACACTCTTACTTACTATGCTCGCTCTACTTGCTGCCGTGCACCTCAGTGCGGCCGGCAAAGCGATTAACCTCGATCCAAACGGCCTTGCCCTGCAAGGCTATGATCCCGTCGGATATTTCACCGATAACAAGCCGATCAAGGGCGATCCGCAGTTCACCGCCAGTTACGAAGGCGGCACTTACCAATTCGTCTCCGCGGCCCACAAGGCAACCTTCGAAGGCAACCCTTCCAAATATGCCCCGCAGTTCGGGGGCTTTTGTGGCTATGCCGCTTCCATCAACAAGCTCGCGCCGATCGAAGTGGAATATTTCCAGGTCCTGCACGGTCGCCTCGTCATGCAGCATAACGAGAAGGCGTGGAAGCTCTGGCACGAAGATGTCGAAGGCAACCTGAGGAAGGCTGATGCGAATTGGCCGAAGCTTTCCCAGGAAAAACCACCAACCCTGGAGAAGACGAAGTGAACGAATCTTCCGCCATTGCGCTGCTCGTGAGCCGCTGGGCGAGCGATACGAATCGGGCGTTTCGCGGGCTTCCTTATGAGCTGGGCCAACGTCGACTGCGACGAGTCGCGTTCCTAGTCCTTGCGCGTTCTGATCTTCCTCGCCGGCCGGACATTTGCCGTGACCAACGCGGATGCTCCGACTGGCAAACCGGACGCGACCATCGATCTCGCAACGAAGAACGGTCTGGGCCAGGTGAAGGGTCAGTGGCGTTATAGCGATACAAAGATCATCGAGGTCGAGTTCAAGGCAGCGGGTCCGGATAACCAGCCGACCGGCGCTCCGATCAAGACCTACGATTACGAACCGCACGCCGGCGGCGCCGACTTTGATGACTCGAAATGGTCAACGATCGAACCCGACACGCTAAACGCGCGCCGCTCCACTGGTCGCCTCTGTTTTAACTGGTATCGAGTGAACCTGACGATCCCAGAGCGGATCGGTGCGTTTGACCCGACCGGCGCGACGGTGGTCCTGCAGACATCGCTCGATGACTATGCTGAAATCTGGGTGGACGGCGAACTGGCCCGCGGTCTTGGACAAAGCGGCGGCTCCGTGGTGAAGGGATGGAACGCGCCCAATCGTTTGATCGTTAGCCGCAGTGCCCAGCCCGGGCAGAAGATCCAACTCGCGATTTTTGGAATCAACGGGCCGCTTTCCAACCCGCCGACCAACTACATCTGGATGCGCGAAGCGCGGCTCGACTTCTACCGGGGCGGGGTGGTCCCGGTCGCTCTCACTCCGAGCGAAGTGAATGTCGAAGTGGTGCGCGTCGATCCGGCGATCGACGGCATCGTTCCGCCTAACCCAAAGATCTTCAAACTGGCGGAAGGGTTCAAGTTTACCGAGGGCCCGGTCTGGGACCGCAAGGGTGGCTTTCTGCTCTTCAGCGACCCGAACAACAATACGATCTATAAATACACGCCGGAGGGAGAGGGCAATCTTACTGTTTTTCGGAGCCAAGAGCGGCTACGAGGGCGCGGACATCGCCGAGTACGGCCAGCCGGGCTCGAACGGGTTGACCTTTGATCAAAACGGGCGCCTAACGATTAACCAACACGGAAACCGCCGCGTGGTGCGGCAGGAGGCGGACGGCAGGCTGACCGTCCTGGCCGACAAGTTTGAAGGCAAGCGTCTGAATAGCCCTAACGACCTGGTCTATCGCAGCGACGGCACGCTTGTATTTCACCGATCCGCCCTTCGGCCTGCCGAAGTTCTTCGACGATCGTCGCAAGGAGCTTCCTTTCAGCGGAGTTTTTGCGGTCAGAGGAGAACAAGATTCAACTCGTGAGCAAGGATTTCACTGGTCCGAATGGGCTCGCCTTTTCGCCGGATGAGAAATTCCTTTATGTGGGTGACTGGGACGAGAAGAAGAAGGTGGTGATGCGTTACGAAGTGCAGCCCGACGGCTCGCTTCGGAACGGCATCATCTTCTTCGACATGACGTCTGCCCCGGGCGAAGACGCGCTCGACGGATTGAAGGTCGACAAGGCCGGCAACCTCTATGTCTCGGGGCCAGGGGGTCTTTGGATCCTTTCTTCAGCCGGCAAACACCTGGGCACGATCATCGGGCCAAAGCATCCACATAACTTCGCCTGGGGCGACGCGGATGGGAAAACCCTCTATCTCTGCGCGCGCAGCGGCCTTTACCGGATGAAGTTGAATATCGAAGGGGTGCGGCCGTGAAGACTGTAGCCGGGATCGATGATCCCGGCCGGCCGGCATCACCGATGCCGGCTACAACGGCGCGCTTGCCCGAGACACCTGTCGGCGTTGTTAGGGCATTGCAGAGTCATTGGCCGGAGTATCTCTGCGAGGCGCTCGAGCTGGGGCTCTTCATGATCTCGGCTGGGCTGTTCACCATCCTGCTCGAATACCCGGCCTCGCCGGTGCGGGGCGCGATTCCCGATCCGTTTCTGCGCCGGATGCTGATAGGGATTGCGATGGGAGTCACCGCGATCGCGATTGTCTTCTCACCCTTCGGCAAACGTTCCGGCGCGCATTTCAATCCCGCGGTCACACTCACCTTCTGGCGTCTGGGAAAGGTAAAAGGTTGGGACGCGGTTTTCTATATCGTTGCGCAGTTCATCGGCGGAATCCTGGGAGTGATGATCGTCGCCTGGTTCGTGCGCGATGCCTTATCGGATCGGACGGTGAATTATGTTGCGACGTTACCCGGTCCGCGTGGCGCCGGGATCGCTTTTGCGGCTGAGGTCGTGATTTCGTTTGTGCTGATGACGGTGGTGCTGCGCGTGAGTAACACTCCACGCCTCGCTTCCTACACTGGGATTTTTGCAGGCTGCCTGGTGGCGCTCTACATCACCGTCGAGGCGCCGCTCTCGGGCATGAGTATGAATCCGGCGCGCACCTTCGGCTCCGCCTACACCGGGCATCTTTGGACGGCACTCTGGATCTACTTCACCGCCCCGGTGATCGCGATGCAGTTGGCGGCAACTTTCTATCTCCGGAGCAAACGCGAAATTTATTGCGCGAAATTTCACCATCACAACGGGGAGCGTTGCATTTTTAACTGTCGTTTCCCGGAACTGCTGGAACGCGAGCTCCGGCTGGGGCAAGGCTGATCGCCGGCGTAAGGACTGGCTGCTCTCCGCGACCAATGATCGTGATCGCACACTCTCGGTTTCGCCGCTGGTCGGTTCTCTTTCTCGTCTTCCTCGCGGCGGCCGCTTCCGCGCTCTCCGAGATTACCGTCGAATCCGTCGGCCTGACGGTGAGCGATGCCGATCGAGCCGCGGAATTCTACGCAAAGCTCGACTTTCACAAGGTCTCCGACGTGGAGGTGCTCGGTCCGGAATACGAACATCTCACCGGCGTCTTCGGCGCCCGGATGCGGATCGTTCGGATGCAACTCGGCGCTGAATTCATCGACCTGACCCAATACCTCGCCCCGCCCGGCCGGCCGATCCCGTCGGACTCACGGAGCAACGATCGCTGGTTCCAGCATATCGCGATCGTGGTGCGCGACATGGAGGCGGCTTTCGCCAAGGTGCGCGCGCTGAAAGTGCAGTTCGTCTCGACCGCGCCGCAGACTTTGCCGCCATCGATCCCCGCCGCGGCCGGGATCAAAGCCTTTTATTTTCGCGACCCGGACGGGCACAACCTGGAGTTAATCTACTTTCCCGCCGGCAAGGGCGATCCGCGCTGGCAGCAGCCTAACGAAAAGCTTTTCCTCGGGATCGATCACACCGCCATCGGGATAGCCAGCACCGCAGCGAGCCTGCAATTTTACCAGGATCTCCTCGGGCTGCGCAAAGCGGGTGAGAGCGAAAATTTCGGAACGGAACAGGAGCACTTGAACCAGGTCTTTGGTGCGCACCTCCAAATCACCGGGCTGCGGGCGGCGCGCGGGCCAGGGATCGAGTTTCTCGAATACCTTACCCCGCGAGATGGCCGGCCCATTCCGAGCGACGCGAAAGCGAATGACCTCGCGCATTGGCAAACCACGATCGCGACGACCGATCTGGATGCGCTCGCAGCAAAGCTCCGCAAAAGCCGCGCGGGTTTCGTCTCCTCCGATGTCGTCGTGTTGCCGAAAGAGACACTCGGTTTTACGCGCGGGGTCATGGTCCGCGACCCGGACGGACACGACGTTCTCCTGATCCAAAAATGAACTTAGCAGTCGCGCGTTATCGCGTTCGTGGTAATTAGGAGGGCGATGGAGATCACGGAAATCTGGAGGTATCCGGTCAAGACCATGGGCGGCGAGAAATTGGTCAAAGAGCCTCTCTCGGAACGCTCGGCATCGAAGGCGACCGCGTGGTTCACGTCGAGAACGCGGAACAACGGGTGATCAGCTCGCGCACGCATCCCCGGTTTCTCGGTCATAAAGGAACGTTAGGCGCGGATGGCGAGCCATTGGTCGATGGTCGCCGCTGGGACAGTCCCGAGGTTGCCGCCGAGGTCGGTGGAGATTGTCGGGCCGGGCGCGAAGTTGGTGCGCTTCGAGGGCTCGGAGCGCTTCGACATCCTGCCGCTGCTCATCGCCACCGATGGAGCGATCGCCGCTTTTGGACACGACTATCGCCGTCTGCGGCCGAATCTCGTCATCGGGGGCGTCGAAGGATTGGCGGAGCGCGATTGGCCCGGCGGCACCCTCCGCATCGGCCGGGCCCTGATCGGCGTCCAGGAATTGCGCGAGCGCTGCATCATGACCTCCTACGATCCCGACACCCAGGTCCAGGACCGGAAAATCACCCGCGGCATCTTCGAGCGCTTTGAAGGCAAGATCGCGCTCGATTGTTTCGTGCTCGAAGGCGGAGAAATCCGCGTCGGAGATTCGGTGGAATTCTCGCCCGCCATCGCTGGTGCGGAGCCGTGGCCGGTTCAGGCGGCGGGAAGATTCTCGCGCCCCTGACGCAGCGTGCGCGCCATCCAGACGAGCTCGTCGACGAATTTCCCCACTCGCCGGCTGTAGGCCGGATCGGTGATCCCGCCCGTCGCCGGATCAAACAACTTGCCGGCGGAGCCGAAATAAACGTCCGAGAAAATCGTGACCAACCCCAGCTCGCGCAGCACCGGCAACAGACTTTGAATCATGCGCGCGCCGCCGAAGGGACCGGCCGAGACGCCGCAGACTCCGGCTGCCTTGTGAATGTATTCCTTCAGGTTCGTATCGAGCACGTGCTTGAGCAGGCCCGGGAAACTGTGGTTGTACTCGGGCACCACGAGAATCAGTCCGTCCGCGCGGTCGACCGTGGCGGAAAACTGCGCATCCTTGATCGCCTCTCCCGCGTCATCGATCGAGAGCCGGATTTTGCGGATATCGATCAACTCCGTTTCCACATCGGACCTCTTCGAGACCTCCTCGAAAACGAAGCGCGCGGCATGTTCACTGCGCCGGCCCTGGCGCGAAGTGCCGAGAATGACGGGAAGGAAGACGGGTCGAGTAATGGATTCCATAAGGGCTTGGTCGTGAAAAGAAACGGAAGCTTACACGCTAGCGTTGTAGCCGGGATTGGCGACGGCAAAGAGCCATTTCACCGTTGCCGGGCATCTTTCGCAGGGCGGTCCAGGCGAGTATCTCAAGGTGACGCGCTGCTCGGTCACGTTGACTTCGGCGTAGCTCACCGTCACGGCGTCGTTCCGATGCATGCAGACCGAAAATGGACCACGCCGCGGGAGATGCGAAGCGTGGAGTCTGCGCAACGCAGCCGCTCGTGCCTAACGACGCGCCCCATTCCGCGCAAGTGCGCCCGCGCTGGCGCTCCGCCTCCGGTTCATCGTAGCCGGAGGAAAACCAGTGCCGGACCCGCCAGGGATAACGCCGCGTCGCGATTCCCTCCAGATCCCAGCGCAACTCCAGGATCGCCTCTTCTCCGGGCGCGAAGGCGAGCAGGCGGAAGGGCCGAAGATCGTGCAATCGAGTCGTGCCGAGACGATGCGCGATCGTCCGCAGCGTTGCCGCCCCGGCCAGCGCGGGAATGATCTGGCCGCGGCTCGCCGGCTTGTCGTTAGGCTCGCGCTTGATCGTGTGCCAGTTGATGAGCGCGAGACAGAGACCGGCGTCGTTGACCGAAAGCCAGGTGCCGCCGCCCGGTTCGTGCGGATAAATCGCGCGGCGCCCTGGGTAGGAAAAAACTTCGGGAGGTTGGGCCGCGACGCGGGTTCGCTTTTCGTCGCGGTTCATCGCGAGACGAAATCCGCTTTGCGTGGGAACGAACGAGACCGTGCACATTCAATCTGCGACCGGGTAAGAAGATGCCGCGCGGCAATACTTCCGCCACTCCTGCCAAAGCGCGAGGAGCGAGGAGGAGACGGCGCCCCGGGCGCGGTTGGCCGCGCCGATCGCGAAGACCAACCGCCATTGGGCAAACAAGGTGCGATAGGCCCCGCCTAACGAGTTGCGCGAATCGTAAATGTTGGTCGCTTCCGAGGCGGCGCCATTCAACTCCACCACCTGGAAATTTCCAGCGCGCAGATCTTCCTCCGCGGCATAACGAATATCATAACGACCAATAAAGAAGCCGGGGATGTTCGAGAGCCGATCGATCGCGTCTTCCAGTTCGGGCGACCAGAGATGGCGGCCGTCGCGAAAAATACAGCCTTGGGCGTGATTGCCGCTCTCGACCAGCTTCAATTCCGTCCCGGCCGGCAACACCTCGCCCCGGCGCAGTGCGAAGCGCTCCAGATATTTTTCCGCCATCATCGAGGCGCGCGGATCCGCGTGGATCAACTCCTCGATCGTTCGGGTTCCGTCGCCGGTTAGCACCGGGAAAATCTTCTCCGTCAGCGCAAAAATGCGACCGCGCGGCTCGTTAGGAAAACGATAATAGAAAACACCGATCTCGCAGGGACCGGGCGCGTAGCGTTGCACGATGACCGGCGCGTCGACCTGCGTGAGATAATCGAACGCTGCATCAAGCGAGCGAATCAGTTTCACGCCTGCGCCACGCTGGCCGACATCCGGTTTCAGGATAAAGGGCATCGTGATGTTGTGATCCCGCAGGATTTCCTTGAGCGCGAGCACGCGTTGCGCCGTGGTCAAACCGACCAGCGGATAGGCGTCGGCGACCAGATCCGGGTTCACCTCGTGGAGCGCCGCGAGAATGGCGCACTTGGACTCGCCGATAAGACCGCCGGTGGGAATGCCGGGGTTGGCCGCACTCGGCAGGGTAAAACTGCGGTAACGCAACCCGAGCCAGACGTAGTAGAAGGCCACAGGCAGATAGAAAAGCCAGGCCGGCCAAAATTCCCAGCGCGCCCATCGCCTAACGACCGTGGGAAGGCTTCCTCTCCGGAGCAACCAAAACACTCCGGAGAGTCCGAGCAGGATCATCACCGCGACCGCGACCCTGTTCGGCCAGCCACCAAACCAAACCAAAATGGAAGTTCCGACCACTTTCGTTAGGAGAAAAATTCCGGCCACCCAAACCAGGACCGCAACCCCGGACATTCTGGCAAACCGCCCCGGCGGGGTGGAAAAAAGCCCGGCCGCGACATAGGTAACGACGCGCGTGCCCGGCAGGAATCGGCTCACGAACAGGGTCGCCCCGGCGTGCCGGGCGAATTTCGCTTCCAACCGGTCGACCGCGTCGAAATTGACCCGCTGCGCCAGCCAGCGACTGCGCAGAAACGGCCTACCGCCCCAGCGGGCCGCGAAATAGATCGTGAGGTCGCCGAGCCAGATCCCGAGAAAACAACTGGCGAAGCCGACGGGCCAGGCGACCGGACCACCGAGCACGAGGAGAGCCGACGACACCGCGGCGGCGTCCTCCGAGAGGAAGCTTAGCAGCACGATCCCGACGGAGACCGCGAGGATCGATGGATCGGACAAAAAGTCGGTCATGACGGTTCATTTGTTCGTTAGGCAGCTTTTTCCCGGTCGGCCTCGTGCTGGAGAGTGGAGGGAGCAAAGCCGAAACCGTAGGGCAGGCGCACCTTGATCAAGCCGCACATCACCGCGAGAAGTGCGTAGTGGTGAATCGCGTGCGCGACCGCGTACATCAATTCCCGGCCAATACTCGAGGTCACCATCGGGGCCGCTTCGGCGGCGTAATCGACCTTGCTCCAGACGTTGATCGGCAGCTCGAGCGCGGGCGGTGAAATCTTCGCGCAGGCCTCGCGGAGGCGGCGGGTTTCGGCAAGCGCAAACTGCCGGTCGTTTTCCACCCGCACATCGCGCCTGCGGTGATCGTAATTTACCTCACCGACTTGCACGCCATCGAGCAGACACTGGAAATGATCGAGGCAATGGCGGTAGTGATTCCCCATCGCCGAGGTGAAAACCGCCGGCAGTCGGCGGGTATATTTGTCGTCATCCAACTCCGCCAGGAGCGTTTCGCCCTGGCGCAGGATCTCGACCGCGGAATCGATTAATGACGAAGTATTCACAGGCGCGCTCCGACTAGCGGAATGCTCCGGCGTTCGATGAAAAGGACCACCGCGCTGCAGGCGACGGTCAGGAGCGCCAGAATAAAGAGCAGCCCGCCGTCATTCATGACCACGATCCCGAGAATGGTAAGGTGACTAACGATCGCCCCGCTCAGGACACCGATGGCAATGGTCGCGCCGAACCATCCCAGCCCGGGCACGAGCAGGAGCAGCGCCGCGATCAGTTCCACAACGCCGGAGCCAATCCGGCCCCAGGGTTCCAGGCCAATCTTGCTGAAAATGTAGACCGACTCGGGCGCGCCGGTGAACTTGAAGAAGAGCGTTTGCAGGAGGATGCCCGCGGCCGCGAGGCGGCAGGCCCAGTTGAGCAGTTTTCTGAATTTGGAGTGCGACGTCATAAGCAATGTGTGGTTGCTCATTGGTCGCGAAGGACTCGCGATCCTTACATCGCGCCGCTCGCATTTGGCGCCGGGAGTGTTGCTTCTGGATTAGGGCCGCGGGCGGAGCGCTTCGCGCATCCGTTGCTTCACGTCGTCCGGCATCTCTTCCGTCGCGACATCGCCGATCTTCTCAGGGAACTCCTGCGCCACCGTGCGCATGTATTTCAACTGCCTGGCGTAGCGTTCACAGAAGGAACACATCAGGTAATGAACCCGCAGCTTGAGACGCGTGCCGAGCGGCAGCTTCTTCTCCATGCCTAACGAGAGTATCTTCACGACTTCCGGGCAGGTGCCGGTGAAGCGGCAGATGAGCAGGACCACCTGGAGCTGCAACCAGCTCCGCTGCTCCTGCACGATCGAGGTGTCGTCCGGCGGCCGCGGGTTAGGCGTCCATTCCGAGGGCGGCTTGAGATGTTTAATGCTGCACCTCCGGTTTCTCGAACCATTTCGTCGCCAGGCATTCGCGTAGCGCGAGGCGGGCGCGATGGAGCATGACCCAGAGGTTGTTCTCGGAGATAGCGAGGATCGCGCAAATTTCCTTGCTCTCGACCTCGTCCATCTCCCGCATCATGAAGACGGTGGCAATGCGTTCGGGCAGTTTGCTCAGGCAATCGCGCATCGTTTCCCAGAACTCATCCCGATGCCGGACCTCATCGGCTTCGGGCTTCCATTCCCTGGGACCAATCATATGCACCCAGTAACCTTCCGGGACAAACTTCTCGGCGCATTCGTTCGCGAGGAACTCAAGGTCGGTAAAGGAGGTCTCGCGACCACGCTTGCGAAAGTAGTCACAGAGTTTGTGCTTGAGAATACCGCAGAGCCAGCTCCGGACCGAGGATTGACCGGCAAATCGATCCTGGTTGCGAATCGCCGCGAGGAGCGTTTCCTGCACGAGATCCTGCGCCACTTCTGGTTTGCGGACCCGGGCGAGCGCGTAACGATAAAGGACGTCGCCATGCTCATCCACCCAGCGTTCTGGATCGATTACAGGACCGGACCGCGGGGGAATTTGTCCGTCCAGAGCTTTCGGGACTCCGCCGGCTAAGCCTCCGGGCCTGAATGCCATAGCGATAGATAAAGGCCAGGGAATTCGGTTTGGAAAGGATATTCGTCCGGGGACGGAGAGTAGAAATGTTTCAGACAAAATCCTAGATGCTGGCGACAGCACCCGCCTCCCACGCCGCGGCCCGTTGCGGCACGCTTGCCCGACGCTGCCCGTTCATCCGCTCGAGCAGGTGGTCGCCCACCCGCAGGGCGTTGGCCATGATCGTTAGGGCAGGATTGACCGCGCCGCTTGAGCAGAAGACGCTCGCGTCGGCGACATAAAGATTGTCAAGCTCGTGCGCCTTGCAGTTGCGATCGAGCGCGCTGGTGGTGGGGTCGTTGCCGAAACGGATCGTGCCGTTCTGGTGAGCCACACCGGCCAGCGGGATGCGCTGTCCGAGGAAGAGATTACGCGAGAACAAACCTTCGTGGCACTCGTGCCCGTGCATCGCGCAGGCGCGCTGTTCGTTCAGGAGTTTTTCCAGCTTTTTGATCAGCCGCTTGTGTCCCTCTTCATTGTTAGGCTGGTATTGCAGGACGATTTCGCCGTCGCGGTTGAGCGTGACGCGGTTGTTCGGGTCGGGCAGGTCCTCCGAGGTGAGCCAGAAGTCGAGCGAGTGTTTGCCCATCAGATCCAGAGTCCATTTCGGCGCGACCTTCGGCGCCCCGGCCTTGAGCGTGTCGCCGTCGAGTTTGCCGACAAAGGAGATGTGGCCCATCGGGAAATCCCATTCCGGCGAGCCGAAATAGAAATCGTTCACCGAAAGTGTTTTTTGAAACACCGTCGGGTTCGGACATTTCGAGAGCGCCATCAGGACGGAATTGACGTGCCCCATGTAGTGACGGCCGACCACGTCCGAGCCGTTGGCCAGGCCGTTGGGATGCTTGTCGTTAGCCGAGCGCAGCAGGAGTGCCGCGGAATTAATTGCGCCGCCAGCGACAATCACGAAATCGGCCGAGAAAATTTCCTGCGCGCCTTCGCGCTCGACATGCACCGCGCGCACTTCGCGGCCGGTGCCATTCGTCTCCAACTTCGTCACCTTCGCATCGGTTAGGAGAGTGACATTTGGATGCTGCAACGCGGGAACGACACAGCAGATGTGCGCGTCGGCTTTCGCGTTCACGAGACAGGGAAAACCGTCGCAAGTGCTGCAGCGGATGCAGGGACTCTTCTGCGGATTCGCCTCGTCCAGCATCACCCCGAGCGGCGTGTGGAACGGCTTCAAACCGTGCGCCGCGAAGTCCTCGCTCAATTGCTCGATCCGCGGCTCGTGCCGGATCGCGGAATATGGATACGCCCCGCTCCGGCGCGGCTCGGTCGGGTCTTCGCCGACCATGCCGTGGACGTGATAGATCCGCTCCGCCTCGGCGTAGTAGGGCTCGAGTTCGTCATAGGAAATCGGCCAGGCCGGCGAAATCCCGCCATGATGTTGGATCTCGCCGAAATCCTCCTCGCGCAGACGGAAGAGCGCCGCGCCATAAAATTTCGTGTTCCCGCCAACATAATAGTTGGTGTGCGGATGCAGTTCGCTTCCGTCGGCGTTGCGCCAGAGTTCCTTCGTGTTGTAGCGGCCGCGCGCGTTAACCTCGAGCGAGTTCCAGTTTTCCTTTTCCCGCCTAACGAACGGTCCGCGCTCGAGAAGGAGAATCTTCTTCCCGCTCGGGGCGAGATGATAAGCCAGGGTGCCGCCGCCCGCGCCGGACCCGATGATGATGAAATCGTAGTGCGTGCCAGTGCTCATGCCCGATTGGTCGCGGCGGCGGGGGATTCCTTACGCGAGAGGGCCGACGGGGCGCGCAGGAGCAGGCTTTGTAAGGATTCCGAATGCGCTGCCGACGAATCCGCAAAACCAAAAACCCTTATGCCAACCGAAGCACCGCCTCTTCCGACATCCGCTCCTCTCCCGCGCTACGGCGAACTCCCGAAGCCCGTCCTGCCCAGAACCGAAAACCGCAAACTGCTCAAAGGCCAGAAGGCGATCGTGACCGGCGCGAGTTCCGGCATCGGCCGCGCCATCGCCCTCGCCCTCGGCCACGCCGGGGCGGACGTCTGCATCAATTACGTCGCCGGCGAAGACAAGGCGCAGGCGATGGTCGACGAACTGCGCGCCGACGGCCACACCGCGATGGCGTTCAAAGCCGACGTCTCGAGCGAGGACGATGTCGCGAAAATGTTCGGCGCGGTGCGCGAGGAGTTCGGCACGGTCGACATCCTGATCAACAACGCCGGCCTGCAATCCGACGCGCCGGTCGATGAGATGACTCTCGCGCAATGGAACAAAGTCATCGGCGTCAATCTCACCGGCCAATTTCTCTGCGCGCGCGAAGCGATCCGTGAATTCAAGCGCCGCGGCGTTAGGCCGGAAATTTCCTGCTGCGCGGGCAAGATCATCTGCATCAGCTCGGTCCACGAAGTGATTCCCTGGGCCGGTCACGTCAACTACGCCTCCTCCAAAGGCGGCGTCATGTTGATGATGAAAAGCATCGCGCAGGAAGTCGCGCCCTTCCGCATCCGGGTGAACTCGATCGCGCCCGGCGCCATTCGCACCCCGATCAACATGCAAGCCTGGGACACGCCCGAGCATTACGCCTCGCTCCTGAAATTGATCCCCTACAAACGCATCGGCGAACCGGAAGAAATCGGCCGCGCCGCGGTCTGGCTGGCGAGCGACGAATCCGATTACATCCAGGGGACCACGATGTTCGTCGACGGCGGCATGACTCTTTATCCCGGCTTCGAAACCGGAGGCTAGGAGATGACCACGATCCTCATTTTGTTGCTCGTCATTGTGCTGTTCCGCATCGATCCGCGCTCACGCCATGAATCCCATTGATTCCAGCGCAGAGTGGATCGAGGCGGACGGCCTCGGCGGTTTCGCCAGCGGGACGGTTTCGGGCGCGCGCAGCCGCCGCTATCACGGGCTGCTGCTGACCGCGACCACGCCGCCGGCGGGGCGGGTCGTTCTGGTGAACGGGTTCGACGCCTGGGTCGAGACACCGAGCGGAACTTTTCGCTTTCTTCGCAAAGCTATGCGCCGGATGTGATCCATCCCGACGGCGCGACCCGCATCGAAAACTTCGAATACGAGCCATGGCCGCAGTGGCGTTTTCGCCTGACGGATGATCTCGCGATTGAACAGGAACTTTTCGTGAGGCCAGGCGAATCGGCTGATTTTCCTGTCCTGGCGCGTCGTGGACTCGACGGCCGGGGCGACAAAACTTTTCGTTAGGCCATTTTTCTCCGGGCGCGATTTCCATTCCACCCATCACGAGAACGGCGCCTTCCGTTTCGACCCCGAGCAAGAGGGCGAGCGCCGCGTTTGGCGTCCCTACGATGGACTTCCAGCGGTCGTCACTTTCAGCAACGGCACCTACGACCATCAGCCGACCTGGTATCGCAATTTCCTTTACCGCGAAGAACAGGCGCGCGGTCTGGACGCGATCGAAGACTGCGCTGCGCCTGGGGTTTTCGAGTTCGATCTCACGCATAAACCCGCCGTCCTGATGCTGGCGGCGGAAGGGCACTTCCTGAATCACATCGAATCGATCGAGACACGCTACCTGCACGCCCGCACGATGGAACGGCATCGGCGCAGCAGTTTCGCCTCGCCGCTTCGAGCGCGCGGCGGATGCTTATCTCGTTAGGCGCGGCGCCGGCAAAACCATCATCGCGGGTTACCCTTGGTTCGGCGACTGGGGGCGCGACACTTTCATCGCCATCCGCGGGCTCTGCCTCGCGACCGGCCGGCTGGAGGAGGCGCGCGACATCCTCGTGCAATGGGCCGGGGTCGTATCGGAAGGCATGTTGCCCAACCGCTTCCCCGACCAGGGTGAGCAGCCGGAGTTCAATTCCGTCGACGCCTCGCTCTGGTACGTCATCGCAGTGGGCGATTATCTGCGCGCGGTCGAGAAACACCCGAAGCTCACCGCTGGACTGCCACACCGAAAAGTTGCGCGCGGCGGTCGAGGCCATCCTCACCGGCTACCACGATGGCACCCGCTTTCGCATCCACGCCGACAGCGACGGTCTGCTCGCCGCCGGCGAACCCGGCTACCAACTCACCTGGATGGATGCGCGCGTCGACGGACGCGAGATCACACCCCGCATCGGCAAGCCGGTCGAGATCCAGGCGCTCTGGCTGAACGCGCTCGCGATCGGCGCGCAATTCTCTCCGCGCTGGCAACCAGTTCTCGAAAAAGGCCGCGACTCCTTTGAGGCTCGCTTCTGGAACGAAGCGGGCGGGAGCCTCTTCGACGTCGTCGATTGCGACCATCAGCCCGGGACGGCCGACGCCACTTTTCGTCCGAATCAAATTTTCGCCGTCGGCGGCCTGCCCCTGAATCTGCTCTCGCCCGAGCGCGCGCGTCAGGTGGTCGACGCGGTCGAGGCGCGGCTGCTGACTCCGCTCGGCCTGCGCTCGCTTGCGCCTAACGAGCCAGGTTACGTCGGTCATTATGGCGGTGGGGTCGCACAGCGCGACGGCAGCTATCACCAGGGCACGGTCTGGCCCTGGCTGATCGGCGCGTTCGTCGACGCCTGGCTGCGGGTGCGCGGCAATTCCCCGGAGGCGAAAGCCGAGGCGCGGGCGCGGTTTCTCCCGCCGCTCTACGAGCATCTGCAGCACGCCGGCCTCGGGCACATCTCGGAAATCGCCGACGCCGATTCGCCGCACATGCCGTGCCGGCTGTCCTTTCCAGGCCTGGTCGTTAGGCGAAATGCTCCGGCTCGAGCACGAGATCCTGGCCTGACCCGATGAGCGCGAAAAAGACCCGGGTCCTCATTCTCGGCGGCGGCTTCGGCGGGCTTTATGCCGCCCTTCAATTCGAGAAACTCAGGCTGCCGGATTTCGAAGTGACTCTCGTTAGCCGGGAAAACTTCTTCCTCTTCACTCCGATGCTGCACGAGATCGCGGCGAGCGATCTCGACCTGACCAATATCGTCAACCCGATTCGCAAGATGTTGCGGCACGTCAGTTTTTTCGTCGGCGACGTCGACTCCATCGATGTCACGAGCCGGCGCGTCTCGGTCGTCGCATGGCTTCGATCGCCACGCGCACACTCTTGAATACGATCATCTCGTGCTCGGGCTCGGCTCGATCACGAATTTTTTCAACCTGCCCGGTTTGGCGGAGCGCGCCCTGACCATGAAATCGTTAGGCGACGCCATCCAGTTGCGTAACCGCCTCATCGCCCACCTTGAGGAAGCCGATACGGAGTGCGCCCAGGCGGATCGCGAGGCGCTGCTTTCTTTCGTGGTTGCGGGCGGAGGTTTTGCGGGCGTCGAAACGATCGCGAGCATCAACGATTTCCTGCGCGACGCGCTCCCGTTTTATCCCAACCTGCGGGAAGAGATGCTGCGCATCGTGCTCGTCCATCCGGGCGAATTCATCCTCCCGGAGATCGGCGAAAAACTCGGTCGTTATGCGGATGAAAAACTCCGCGCGCGCGGGGTCGAGATTCACGCCAAAACGAAAGTCACGGCCGTCACTCCGCACGAAATCGAGCTGAGCGATGGCGAGCGCATCGCGAGCCATACCCTGGTCTGGACCGCCGGGACTTCACCGAACCCGGCGCTCGATCTCATTCCCTGCGCGAAGGAACGCGGCCGGCTCAAGGTAAATGCCAATCTCGCGGTGGAAGAGTTGCCTAACGTCTGGGCGCTGGGTGATTGCGCGCTCATTCCCGACATCCGCACTGGGCAGTTTCATCCTCCGACCGCGCAACATGCCTCGCGTGAAGGAAAAGTATTGGCGCACAACCTCATCGCGAGTGTGCGCGGCGGGAAAATGAAACCGTTCGATTTCAAGATCATCGGCCTGCTCGCCGCGATCGGCCGACGCACCGGGGTGGCGCGGATTTTCGGAATCAACTTCTCGGGGTTCTTCGCCTGGTTTCTCTGGCGCGGGATCTACTGGAGCAAACTCCCGCGGCTGGAGAAGAAGATCCGGGTCGCGATCGACTGGGCGCTCGACGTCTTTTTTGCGAAAGATTTCGTGCAGTATCTCGATCAGCGATCGCAGGTCATCTCGGTCGCGGCGACGTCGCCTCCCGAGCAACCGGAGTCATCTCTTCCGGCAACGAAAGCGGCGTAAGGAATCCGACGCGGTCCGCGACGAACAGACATGAGCGCCACAACCGCCGAGCACGCGCGTCTGCAGGAAGACGCCACCCGCACGAAAAACTGGAAACGCTGGGGCCCCTACTTGTCGGAGCGCCAGTGGGCGACGGTGCGGGAGGATTACTCGGCCTACGGCAACTGCTGGGACTATTTTCCGCACGATCACGCGCGCAGCCGGGCCTATCGCTGGGGCGAAGACGGGTTGTTAGGCTTCACCGACCGGCAGTGCCGGCTTTGTTTTGGTCTTGCGCTCTGGAACGGGCGCGACCCGATCCTGAAGGAGCGGCTCTTTGGCCTGACCGGTTCGGAGGGGAATCACGGCGAGGACGTGAAGGAGCTTTATTACTACCTCGACTCGACCCCGACGCATTCCTACATGAAGGCGCTCTACAAATATCCGCAGGCGGAATTTCCCTACGGCCAACTGGTCGGAGAAAATCGCGCACGCGGCTTGGGCGCGACGGAATTTGAGCTGATCGACACCGGGGTTTTTAGCGAGGATCGCTACTTCGACGTCTTCGCCGAGTACGCGAAAGCGGACGAGAACGACACCTTGATTCGCCTAACGATCGCGAACCGCGGCCCGGAGAAGGCGACACTTCATCTCCTCCCGACACTCTGGTTTCGCAATACCTGGTCGTGGGGTCCGGTCCCGGAGGAGTGCACAACGAAGCCGTCGCTCACGCTGGAACGCGATGGCCTCGTCCGCGCCCGGCATGACGAGCTGGGCGAATACGAACTCGCTTACGAGGGAGAGGCCACGCCGCTCTTCACCGATAACGAAACGAACGCGCAGCGCCTCTACGGCTACGTCAACGGCACGGCGTTCGCGAAGGACGCTTTCCACGAGCGCGTCATCCATGGCCGGACGGATGCGGTGAATCCCGCCAACTTCGGGACGAAGTTTGCCCCGCATTATGTCCTCGAAATAGAGGCCGGCGCCGAGCGGGTGGTCCGCCTTCGCCTGGGTAGCGCACCTGTCTCAGGTGCTGGCGAATGCGTCCCGCATTCGCGAACTTCCTCCGACGCGAACGGATCTTATGGGCGCGCCACCACAACCGACGCGGAACAAAGTTCGTCTCGGCGGGACGCCGAGACCAGCACGCGAGACGCGTGCGCTACCCGGGCAGATCCATTCGCCGATTTCGACCAGGTCTTCGCGCAACGGATCGCGGAAGCGGACGAGTTTTATCACGCGATTGCGCCTAACGGCTGCGATAAGGAATCGCTCAATGTCGCCCGCCAGGGCTACGCCGGGCTGCTCTGGAGCAAACAGTTTTACAACTACGTCATTCGCGAATGGCTGAACGGCGACCCCGGCCAGCCGAAGCCGCCACCGGAACGCCTCGGCGGCCGCAACGCGGAGTGGCAGCACCTTTTCAATCGCGACATCATCTCGATGCCGGACAAGTGGGAATACCCATGGTTCGCGGCCTGGGACCTGGCCTTCCACATGGTGCCGTTCTCGAAGGTCGATCCGCACTTCGCCAAGAAGCAGCTCGAGCTCTTCCTGCGCGAATGGTACATGCACCCGAACGGCCAGCTCGCGGCCTACGAGTTTGCCTTCGGCGACGTCAACCCGCCGGTCCACGCCTGGGCGGTGTGGCGGGTTTACAAAATGACCGGCCCGCGCGGGCAACGCGATCGGGCCTTTCTCGAAAGCACCTTCCAGAAGCTCATGCTCAACTTCACCTGGTGGGTGAACCGGAAGGACGCGGAAGGCAACAATCTCTTCTCCGGCGGTTTCCTCGGGCTGGATAACATCGGCGTTTTCGATCGCTCCAAGCCGCTCCCGACCGGCGGCTTTCTCCAGCAGGCCGACGGCACCGCCTGGATGGGCTTTTATTGCCTAACGATGCTCTCGATGGCGCTCGAGCTCGCGGAAACCAATCCGGTTTACGAGGACATGGCTTCGAAATTCTTCGAGCACTTCATCCACATCGCCGACGCCATGAACACAATCGGCGGAACCGGCCTCTGGGACGAGGAGGACGGTTTCTATTACGACAAACTGAAGACGCCGGGCGGCCGCGAGATTCCGCTCCGCACCCGTTCGTTAGTCGGATTGCTCCCGCTGATCGCGGTCGAGGTGATCGAGAACTCGAAGATCGAAAAACTGCGCGGCTTCAAGAAGCGGATGGATTGGTTCCTCAATTACCGCGCCGACCTGCGCGACACGATCACCTATTGCGAACTTTGCCCGGGCGCGTTCCATCGCATGCTGGCGGTGCCGACGAAGGACCGGCTGACGCGCGCCCTGCGCTACATGCTGGACGAAAACGAATTTCTTTCGCCCTTCGGCCTGCGCTCCGTCTCCCGCTACCACCGCGATCATCCCTACATCTTCCACGCCGGGAACGAAGAGCATCGGGTCGATTACGTGCCCGGCGAAGGCACGAGTTATCTCTTCGGCGGCAACTCCAACTGGCGCGGGCCGATCTGGTTCCCGATCAATTACCTGATCGTCGAGGCGCTCGAGCGTTATCACCATTTCCACGGCGACAGCTTCCAGGTCGAGTGCCCGACCGGCTCCGGCAAGATGATGAACCTGAAACAAGTGGCGCAGGAAATCTCGCGCCGGCTCACCCGCACTTTTCTGCCTAACGAGAACGGCGCGCGGCCCTGCCACGGCGAGGTCGAGAAATACGCGACCGATCCGCACTGGCGCGAGCTGGTTTTGTTTAACGAATACTTCCACGGCGAAACCGGCCGCGGCCTGGGGGCGAGTCACCAGACCGGCTGGACGGCGCTGGCCGTGAAATTACTGGAGAACGCGATCGATGATCCTGATCGAGAAGAAGAAAACCGCGACGCCGTCCGCGCTTTACCGGGCGCGGCTGGCGCAAAGCGCGGACGACGTGCGGCGCGCGCAGCGGTTGCGGTTTGAGGTTTTCAACCTCGAACTGGGCGAAGGTCTGGCCGCATCGCACGCGCTCGAGCGTGATGTCGATGCGTTCGATGAAGTCTGCGATCACCTGATCGTCGAACAGATCGCGACCGGCGATGTGGTCGGCACCTACCGGCTGCAAACCGGCGCGGTCGCGGCCGCGAACCTCGGCTACTACAGCGAACGGGAATTCGATTTCTCGGTCTACAAACCGCTACGCGCGGAAATGATCGAGCTCGGCCGCGCCTGCGTGCACGCCGAGCATCGCAACTTCAACCTCCTCCACCTGCTCTGGCGCGGGATCGCGAACTACGCCGTCGCGCATCGCGCGCGCTTTCTCGTCGGTTGCAGCTCGCTCACATCGCAGGATTCGCACGAGGGAGCCGTCGTCTATCACGAGCTGCGGCGGAAATTCCTCGTCCCGCCGGCGTGGCAGACGTTTCCGCATCCGGTCTTCGGTTTTTCCGTCGCCGCTGGCGAGCGACCCGGCGCGGTCAAAGTGCCGAAACTCCTGCGCGCTTACCTCACGATCGGGGCAAAGATCTGCGGACCGCCCGCGATCGATCGCGAGTTTGGCACGATCGATTTCCTCACCCTGCTCGACCTGCAATCGCTCCCCGCGGTCGTGCGCGCCCATTTCCTGCGATGAGCGAAGCTGTTGTCGCCGGGATTGCTGATGAACAATGGGACGCTCGTCGGCCGGGATCAGCGATCCAGGCGACAGCGCGCTCGACCGGTCGTGTCTTCTGTATCGCTTTCCTTTCCGGCATCGCACTGCTTGAAATATCCCTTCGCCTTCCATTTCTCCCGGTGACGAAACGTCGAACCGCGCGGGCGCTCTGGTTGCATCGCTGGTCGCGTTTGGCCTGCCGGCTCCTCGGCCTTCGCCTAACGATCGAGGGAGCGCTGCCGCGCGCGGGCTTTCTCGTCAGCAACCACCTCAGTTATCTCGACATCATCGCCCTGAGCGCGCTGCAGCCGTGCGTGTTCGTAGCCAAGCGCGAGGTGGCGCGCTGGCCGATCTTCGGCTGGCTGGCGCTCGCCGCGGGGACAATCTTCGTCCATCGCACGCGCAGACTCGCGGCGGCCGAATCCGCCCGGCAAATCCGGGAGGCGTTGGCCGAGGGGTGTCTCGTCGTTCTTTTCCCGGAGGGAACGAGTTCGGATGGTTCGTTAGTCCTGCCCTTTAAGTCGGCGCTCCTGCAACCGGCGTTTGACGCCGGACGGCCCACGAGCGCAGCGGCGATTCGCTATCGGGTGGAGGATGGCACCGCGGCAGATGAAGTCTGTTACTGGGGCGACGCGACGTTGGTTCCGCATCTCGTCAATCTCTTCCGGAAGCCGGAGGTCGCCGTTCTTCCTCTCCGTCTCCGCGCCGATTGCTCCTGAGGGAAATCGAAAACATTTCGCGCTGCGCCTTCATCGCGAAGTGGAGTCGCTGCTCGCTGGCAGCTAAACCGAAGCGGGCTGGGTCATCCCGGCCACGGGAACGGTATAACGATAAGTGGCAACCGATTGCGTGACGTGCTTGAACTCCATCGGCGCCGTGCGTTCAAACAACGCGCGGTTCGCCGCACCGAGCATCTCGTAGTAATCCTCGCTCACCAGGATTTGCCATTTCTCCGCCCGATCGCAGAGGCGCGAGGCCAGGTTGACGGTGTGGCCGATGGCGGTGAAATCGCGCCGCGTATGCGAGCCGATCGAGCCGACCACGGCGCGGCCGCGATGGATGCCGACCCCGAGCGCGAGCGGCCATTTCTCCGCTTCGATTTCCTGGCGAATGGCCGCGACCAATTCCGCGCGCAGGCAAAGACCTTTTCGGCCGATTCTTCTCCGCCGAGAAAGACCGCCATGACCGCGTCGCCGATAAATTTGTCGACATCGCCGCCGGCCGAGACCACGGCATCGGCCTGGACGGCGAGGAGGCGATTGAGTTCGCGGACGAGAAAAGAGGCCTCGCGCGTTTCACACCAACTGGTGAAGCCGCGCAGATCGGCAAAGAGCACGATCACTTCCTGCTCCATCCCGGCGAGCCATTGCGGGTCTTCCCGGCTGCGGCGCACCGCCTCGGCGGTAAAGCGCGAGACGTAAGGCAGAAGAGCAAGCTTTTCGCCTAACGAGATGATCATTTCGTTAAAAACCATCCCGAGATGCTGCAACTCGTCGCCCGACCCGACGTGGACCTGGACGTCGTGCTCGCCGGATTGAAAACGCCGGATGCCGGCCGAGAGCTTGTTCAGGCCGCCCGTGATACTGCGCGCGAGCAGCAGGCCGGGAATCATCGCAATCAGGAAAGCGCCGCCGCCGATCGCGAGCGCGAGCAAAACTTCCTCCCGCTGGCGGCTGATGAAACGGCTGATTTTGGCGTCGGCCTCGATCATCGCGACCGGTTCCCCGGCCCGGTCGAGAACCGGCGCGTAGCCGCTGATCCAGCGGCCATTTTCGTCGGCGTAAATCGCGCTGCTGGTCGGCAGCTTCGTTTTCCAGGCCTCGAGAAACGGGCGCGCGATTCGCCACCGGCAAGGTGTAGCGGCTGCCGATGAAAGTTTTCTTCTGCAACATGACCACGAATTCGGTCTCGAACGGCGAATCCGCGCTGACCGGGCGCAGGATATACATCTCGTTTTCCGCGAGATGATTGATGACCCGGGACTTCTCCAGGAGCGCGCGCGTTTTCTGAAACGCCTCCGACGCGTTGTCGTTAGGCGACCGAATCGTGCGGATCGCGTCGCCATCGAGCGAAAGCGCGGTCGTGCCGGCGGCGCTGCGGACGAAGTCCTGGAACTCCTGCAGGAGTTGGGCGCGGCGGAAATGAAAATTAAGTCCGACGAATGGCGGCGACGACGAGGGCCGCAACGTCGCCATCGCGAAGGCGATCTTGGTTCGGAGCGAAAGTGAAATGCCAGCCATAACGCTAAGTGCTCGCTGGAGAGCAGGATGGGCGTTTCATCAGGCCGCGTCGAGCCTGAATGGCGGGGCGCGAATCTCCGCCCGGGATTCGCGGCCAGATCATTTCTCCCCATCTTTCGGGACACGTTTTGATCGCGCAATATTCCCGCCTCTTTCGCTGGCACGTCCTTCGTTACCTCGCGCAGCATCCCCTGCTCGCGACGCTGAACGTCGCCACCGTCGCGCTCGGCGTCGCCCTTTATCTCGCGATCCAGATCGCGAATCACAGCGCGAACCGCGCTTTCGAGGCGAGCATCGACGTCGTCGCGGGCAAAGCGCAGCTCGAAGTCCGCGCCCCGGCCGGAACCTTGCGGGACGAATTTTTTCCCGCTGTGGCGCGGGAGAAAGGCGTCAGCGCCGCGACCCCGATCGTTAGGGGAATTGTCACCCTGCCGGCTTTCCCGGGGGAATATCTCGACCTCCTCGGGATCGACATCCTGACCAACGACGCCTTCCGCACCTTCGAGCTGACCGATTTTCAGACGGAGCAGCAGTTCGATCTCCAGCAATGGCTGCGCGGACCACGTACCATCGCGATCAGCGAGGAACTGGCGCGGGCTCATCGGCTCAAGGCGGGTGACGAAGTGGACGGGCAGGTCAACGGCCAAACCGTCCGCCTAACGATTGGGTTCCTGCTCCGGACGCGCGGGACGAGCGCGAATGCCAACCCGCACTTTGCCGCGATGGATATCGGCTGGGCGCAGGAACTACTCGGCCGGCACGGGACGCTCGACTCGATTTCGCTTCGCCTGACTGAGGGAAGCGATCCGCAAAAAATCGCAGTGGCGCTGCGGACTAAACTGCCGCCCGACGTCACGGTGGCAGCGCCGGCGCAGCGTGGCGAGCAGGTTGGAAAAATGCTTTCCGGATTTCAGCTAAATCTCCAGGCGATGAGCCTGGTCTCGCTCCTCGTCGGCATGTTTCTGATCTACAACACGATCGAGGCCTCGGTCATTCGGCGCCGGCACGAGATCGGGATTCTGCGCTCGTTAGGCGTGACCCGTGGCGAAGTGCGCGCGCTTTTTCTCGGCGAAGCCGCGGTCCTTGGCCTGGTTGGGATTTTGCTCGGTCTGGCGGGCGGATATTTTCTCGCCCGGGCGCTGGTCGGGACGGTCGCGGAAACGATTTCCTCGCTCTACGTCCTGCTCAGCGTGCGCGAGGTGGTGGTCGCGCCCTGGATTTGGGTGAGCGCTTTGCTCCTTGGTTTCTGCTCCGTCCTGGCCGCGGCATGGCTGCCGGCGCGCGCCGCTGCGGCGATGGATCCGGTCGAGACGCTGCATCGCGGGGCGCGGATCGAGAAGTCGGTGCGACTTTCGCGCGGCTGGATCGTCGGCGCGGCCGTTTCTTTCCTGCTTGCGATCGCGCTCTCGTTCCTGGCCCTGCGGACCGGGCCGCCGTGGCTCGGTTTTGGGGCGGCCTTTTTTGTTCTCGCCGGCTTCTCTTCCATCGCACCGGTGGTGACCGCGCGCTTCAGCCGGCTCGTTAGGGGAAGCAGCCGGAAAAGAATCGAACCCTGGCTGGCCGCGCAAAATCTTGGCCGTACTTTGTTGCGCAATTCGGTCACGATCGCCTCCCTCGCCGCAGCGGTGGCGATGACCGTGGGGATCGCGGTGATGGTTTTTTCCTTTCGCCAAACGGTCGGCGACTGGATCAACCAGACCCTGATCGCCGACCTCTTCATCGGCCCGGCCGCAAATGAGGTTGCCGGACCGACCTCGTTTGTTCCGCCGGCAGCGATCGCGTTCCTGGAAAAAAATCCGGCGATCGCCGAGGTCGATACTTACCGGGGCCTCGAGCTTCCTTTTCGTGATCAGACCATCGCGCTCGCGGTCGTGAGCGGAAAAAATCGGCGCAACCTGCGTTTTCTGCGCGGGAACAACGACCAGATCATCCACCGCTTTTACCACGAGCAGTGCGTCCTCGTTTCGGAGAGCTTTGCCCGTCGCTTTCAAGGTGGCGGAAGGCGACACGCTCGAAGTTGCCATCGCCGGCGGGCATCGAGGCTTTTCCGATCGCGGGCGTTTTTTACGACTACACCCGCGACCAGGGGACGGTTTTTCTCAGCCAACAGAACTTCCGCAACTTTTGGCACGACGATCGGGTCAACAGCCTCGGGATTTACCTGAAAACCGGGGCCGATCCCGCGGCGGTGGCGGAAGACTTTCGCGCGCGTTTCAGCCGCAGCGGCGAATTTTCGATTTACTCCAACCGGCTCCTGCGCACCCGCATCTTCGAGATTTTCGACCAGACGTTTGCCGTCACCTACGTCCTGCGCACGATCGCGGTCCTGGTCGCGGTCATCGGCATTTTTCTTGGCCTAACGACGCTGGTGACGGAGCGCTCGCGCGAGCTCGGCGTGATGCGCTCGGTCGGCGCCTCCGCGGCGCAGATCCGGCGGCTGCTCCTGTGGGAAAGCGGGATGATCGGGCTGCTCGCCAGCGGGCTCGGTCTCGCCTCGGGGCTCTGTCTCTCGGTCGTGCTGACGGGCGTGATCAATCGCGCTTTTTTCGGCTGGACGATCCAGTTGGCATTTCCGTGGGCCTCGCTCGCGTGGACGCCGCTTTGGATCGTCGCGGCCGCGGTGCTGGCGGGATGGATCCCGGCCTGGCGGGCGGGCCGAATGGATATCGCGGAGGCGGTGCGGAGCGAATGAGGAAGATTGCCAATTGGGCCGCGGTTGCGCTCGGGCTGTTCTGCTGTGCGGCAGGATGGGAGGTGGCCGAGCCGGGATGGAAATACGAATTCCCGCGAGACCATCACCGGCACGCCGATTTCAAAACGGAGTGGTGGTATTTCACCGGGAACCTAACGAACGACCGCGGACGCCGCTTTGGTTACGAGCTGACTTTTTTCCGGCAGGGAATCCGGCCGCCCGACGAACGGGCGGGAACGACTTCACGCTTCGTCGTGGACGACCTGAAGTTTGCGCACTTCACGGTCACGGACGCGGCCGGGAAACAGTTCCTTTTCCACGACAAAATCAGCCGCGGAAGTTTCGGAGACGCGGGTTTTGACGACGGCGCGCGGCTGGCCTGGATCGGGCCGTGGGACCTGAAGATGAATCCGGACGGTTCGTTCGATCTCACGGCGACGGCGGACGATGCGGCGATTGAGCTGCACCTGGCCACGCAAAAGGAGCCGGTGATTCATGGCACGGACGGAATCAGCCGGAAGGCGGAGGGCGACGGGCACGCCTCGCACTATTACTCGCTCACGCGCCTAACGACGAGCGGCAGTCTGCGGGTGCGGGAGGAGAAATTCGCGGTCTCGGGCGAGAGCTGGTTCGATCACGAATGGGCAACCAACCAGCTGGCGCCGGGGCAGGCCGGCTGGAACTGGGTCTCGGCGCAGTTTGAGGACAAGACGGAGCTGATGCTCTACCAGATGCGGTTGACGAACGGCGCGATCGATCCGATTTCGAGCGGCACCTTTGTGCGCGCGGATGGCACTTCGGTCGGACTAACGAGCGCGGATTTCGAGATGACGCCGGCGTCGTTCTGGAAGAGCCCGCAAACGAAAGCGAACTACCCGATCGGCTGGCGGGTGCGGGTTCCGAAAGAACAACTGGAGTTCACGATCGAGCCGATTTTGCCGAACCAGGAACTGGTTTTTGGCCCGCTGATCTACTGGGAAGGCGCGTTTGATGTTGTCGGTACCCAGGCCGGGAAACCGATCCGTGGCCGCGGTTACCTGGAGCTGACCGGCTACGCCGCTCCGCTGCAAGGGCTGAACCGCTAGGCGGAATTACGCCTGGGTGTGACGCGCGAAATGGATCTCTGCGCCCTTGGGCAAGAGGCGTTTGCGGCCACGTTGACGGCGCCGGGCGAGAGTGGCACGGCCGGCCTTGGTGCTCATGCGCGCGCGGAAACCATGTTGTTGTTTCCGGGTCCGCTTCGATCGCTGTAAGGTGCGTTTCATAGAGAAAAGCCCGCTGCCGGGCGTTGCAAGAGGCGCTACTTTAGGAGGTCGCTCCGGTTTGTCAACGGAGGGCGACTGACAACCGCATTGCACCCCGGGTCCTATTATGGAATAACCATCAGCGATGAGCGACGTGGTCATCGAACCGGCAATTGCGGAAGACCTGGACGAACTCTCGAGCCTGCTCGGGGAGTTGTTCAGTGAAGAGAGCGATTTTCGGCCGGATAAAGGGAAGCAACTCCGCGGGCTGCGGCTCATTTTCGAGCAGCCAAACCGCGGGCGCGTCTTCGTTTTGCGGCGCGATCGCACGATTGTCGGGATGATGAATCTCCTTTTCACCATCTCCACCGCGGAAGGCGGGTTCGTGATTCTGCTGGAGGATCTGGTCGTGCATAAGGAGCATCGCGGGCATGGCTACGGGTCGATGCTGCTCGATTACGCGATCGAATTTGCCCGGCAAAAAAACTTCCGGCGCATCACGCTCCTGACCGACCGGCCGGAGCTGCGTTCGCAGAGTTTTTTCCGCAAACACGGCTTCTACGAATCGCCGATGCTGCCGATGCGCCTGCTCCTCCCGGCCCACGTCGAGGAACGCGAAAGCGCGCTCTAAAAAGCGCGGCTCACGCTGCTTTCAAGCATGTCAGAGGACCCTGCTTTCATCGACCTCGGATTCGCCCGCGTGGATGTGGATCGGCGACGCCGAACCGGATTTCCGGAAGTGATTTTCGGCCAGGGAAAGACGCCCGAGGAAGTGATGCGAATCGCGCAGGTCATCCTGGAACGCGAACCGGTGCTGCTCGCGACGCGGGTGACGCGCGATCAATTCGAGGCGGTGCAGGCGCAATTCCCGGCCGCAATTTTTCACGAACGGGCGCGCTGCCTAACGATCGAGCGCGAGCCGTTGCCGAAGCTCAGGTTGGCGGTCGCGGTCGTGGCGGCGGGCACGTCCGATTTGCCGGTGGCGGAAGAAGCGGCCGTGACGCTGGAGATTTTCGGCAATCGCGTCGAGCGGATCTACGATGCCGGGGTGGCCGGATTGCATCGCCTGTTGATCGAGACCGATCGGCTGCGCGAGTGCGCCGCGCTCATCGTGGTCGCGGGAATGGAAGGCGCGCTGCCGAGCGTGGTCGCGGGTCTGGTCGACAAACCGGTCATCGCCGTGCCGACCAGCACCGGCTATGGCGCCAGCTTCGGCGGGCTGGCCGCGCTCCTCGGCATGCTCAACAGCTGCGGCAGCGGGGTCACGGTGGTGAACATCGACAACGGTTTCGGCGCCGCCTACGCCGCGGCCACGATCAACCGCCTGATCGCTTGATGCAGGGCATGGCGCACCGCGCTATCTTCGCCGATGCCAACCCAGGGAGGTTCGATTCGACTCTTCAAGATCGCCGGGATCGAGGTGTTTTTGCACTGGTCCTGGTTCCTCGTCGCGATCTACGAGGTGCAGGTCTGGCGCTCGATGTTTTCCTCGCCGCTCTGGGCGCTGCTCCTTTACATCGGCCTGTTTGTCCTCGTTACGATGCACGAATTTGGCCACGCCCTCGCCTGCCGGCAGGTCGGTGGAAGGGCTAATAAGATTGTCCTCTGGCCGCTGGGTGGAATCGCGTTCGTTAGTCCGCCGCCGCGCGCAGGGGCCATGCTCTGGAGTATTGCGGCCGGACCGATGGTGAATCTTTTGCTGGTCCCGATCCTGACTTTGGCGCAGCACGCCGCCGTGCGCGCGGGCTGGGTGAATACCAACGCCGATGCCTATCTCGTTCTGCTCTGGCTTTGGAAGATCAATCTCGGGCTGCTGCTTTTTAATCTCCTGCCGATCTATCCGCTCGACGGTGGTCAGATCGTCCGGGCGCTTCTTTGGTTCCCGTTAGGCCAAATCCGGAGCTTGTTCATCGCGACGGCGATCGGCTTCGTCGGCGGCGGCGCGCTCATTCTGCTCGCGCTCTGGCAGCAATCAATCTGGATCGGGATCATGGCCCTTTTCCTTCTCAGCCAGGCCGGGCTCGGCTGGCGCCAGGCGCAGTTATTGAAAATGGAAGCGGCCGAGGAGTCCCGATCGTTCCCGACGATTCGCATCTCCCGGAAAAGAAGACGGTTTTGTAAACCTATTCGTAGCGGAGCGCTTCGATCGGATCGAGACGGGCGGCCTCGCGGGCGGGATAAAAGCCAAAGAAAATTCCGACCGCGGCGCTAACGAAAAAGGCCGCGATGATCGATGGAATCGATATCAGTGTCGGCCAATGCGCGAAGCGGGAGAGAAGGTGCGACGCGCCGAGGCCGAGAAGAATTCCGATCACGCCCCCGATCACGCTCAACGTCACCGCTTCGATCAGGAATTGGGTGAGGATGTCGCGGCCGTGCGCGCCGACCGCGAGGCGGACGCCGATCTCGCGCGTCCGCTCGGTCACGCTTACGAGCATGATGTTCATGATCCCGATCCCGCCGACGATGAGCGAGACGCTGGCGATCGCGCCTAACAACAGGGTCATGACGCGCGAGGTCGCGGTCGCGGTCTCGGCGATCTCCTGCTGGTTGCGGACGGTGAAATCATCGTCGCGCCCCTCGCGGATGTTATGCCGCTGCCGAAGCAGCTCGGTGATTTGTTGCTGGGCCGGCGCCAGGTCGTCGGGCGAGGCGACCTGCACGTTCAATCCGCGCAGGGTGCTGCCGCCGAGGACGCGTTTCATCGCGCTGGTGTAGGGCATGATGACGATGTCGTCCTGGTCCGTTCCCTGCGGACTGAGCCCTTTCGGCGTGAGCACGCCGGTGATGAGAAAAGGCACGCCCTGGATCCGCAAAACCTGTCCGATCGGATTTTCCGCGCCGAAAATCTGGCTCGCGGTGGTGCGGCCGATGACGCAGACCTTGTTTGCACTTCGCACGTCCTGCGGAGTGAAGATGGCGCCTTCGCTCAGGGGCCATTTCCGGATGTCGAAATATTCCGGCGACTCGCCGTAAATCCGGGTAAACCAATTTTGGTTTCCGGACGAGACCTGGCGGGTCGAAATCACTTCTTCGCTGACCGCGACGACGCCGGGCACTTCGCGCCGAATCGCTTCCGCGTCCTCGATCTTTAAAGTTCCCGCGCTCCCCCAGCCCGTGCGAATGCCGCTCGAGGTCACGCTCCCGGAAAAAATCAGGATTACGTTTTCGCCGAGACTGGCAATCTGCTGCTCGACCTGCGCCTTCGCTCCATTGCCGATGCTGACCATCGCGATGACCGCGCCAACACCGATGATGATGCCGAGCGCGGTCAGGACCGAGCGCAGTTTGTTTCGGCGCAAGGCGCGAAAGGCGATCTTAAGAGTCGAGTCTACTCTCATGACGCTGCGTCCAGTTTCTTCGCTTCGTCGGCTGCGATCAACCGCCGCGTGACCGGCCGATCCGTTTGCACGACGCCGTCGCGCATCATGATGTTGCGCTTTGCGTAGGCCGCGATGTCGGCCTCGTGCGTCACCATTACAATCGTGATCCCGCGTTCGTTCAGCTTTTGAAAAATGTCCATGATCTCAGTGCTGGTGCGGCTGTCGAGATTGCCGGTCGGCTCGTCGGCGAGGACGACTTCCGGGTCGTTGATCAGGGCACGGGCGATCGCGACCCGCTGCTGCTGGCCGCCGGAAAGCTGGCTCGGGTGATGATCTTCGCGGCCGGTCAGGCCGACCGCGACGAGAACCTTTTCCGCTTTCTCGCGCAGCTGCGCGCTCGTTAGGCGATGCTCGCCGTAGAGGAGCGGGAGCTCGACATTTTCGAGCGCGGAGGTGCGGGCCAGGAGATTGAAGCTCTGAAAAACGAAGCCGAGTTTGCGATTGCGAATGTCGGCCAGTTGATCGCGATCGAGCCCGGAAACATCGAAGCCATCGAGGAGGTAGCGGCCTTTCGTTGGGCGATCGAGACAGCCGAGCAGATTCATGAGAGTCGATTTACCGGAGCCGCTCGACCCCATGACCGCGACGAACTCGCCTTTCTGGATTTCGAGCGAGACGCCGCGGACGGCATGAACGTCGACCTCGCCGGTGCGATAGGTTTTGTGCACCTCTTCCAGCCTAACGACGGCGTTGTTTTCGGCCATCGCGCTGGCCTAGAATCGACGCTGACCGCCACCGAACGGATTGTTCGATTTTTGTGCGGAGTCAGCGCGCCTTGCCGGTGATCGCGGTCACGACTCGATCGCCCTCTTTCAAGCCATCGAGCACTTCGGTGAAAATTCCGTCGCTGATCCCGGTCTTGATCTGGACCGGGCTCGGCTGCGAGCCGCGCAGGACATAAACCGTCCGCTCCCCTTGATGCTCGCCCGGTTTTCCGCGACGACCGCGCCCCTGTCCCGCCGGAGGGGTCGCATCCGGCGGACGAAAACGCAGCGCGGCGTTGCTGAGCTTGAGGGCATTGTCGCGTTGCGCGCCGACGATCGAGACGTTCGCGGTCATGCCGGGCTTGAGTTTGAGATCGGCGTTATTGACCCCGATGACGGTGTCGTAAGTGACGACATTCTGGACTGTGGTCGGCGCGTTCCGGACCTGCACCACGGCGCCGTGAAAGGTCCGGCGCGGAAAAGCGTCGACCGTAAAGTCGACCTTCTGCCCGACGTCGACCGTGCCGATGTCAGCCTCGGCGACGAAGGCGTCGATCTGCATTTTTGCGAGGTCGTTCGCGATCGTAAAAATGACCGGCGCGCTCAGGCTGGCGGCGACGGTTTGCCCGACGTCGACGCTGCGCGAGATGACGATGCCGTTGATCGGCGAAGTGATGGTGCAATTATCGAGATCGACTTTCGCCTTTTGCAAGGCGCCTTCCTTGATCATCACCTGGGCTTCCGCCTGGTGCAGGGAAGCGTTGGCCTGATCGAGTTCGGACTGCGAGGAATTCTGCTTCGCGACGAGATCCTGCATTCGTTTCTGGGTGAGCCGGGCCAATTCCAGACCAGCTTTGGCGTTGTCGAGATCGCCCTGCGCCTGCATGACCGCGGCCCGAAAAACGGCGGGATCGATCTCGGCCACGATCTGGCCGGCTTTGACCGGAGAATTAAAGTCGACCGCGAGCTTTTGGATATTGCCGGAGATCTGGCTGCCGACCTGCACGTTCACGACCGGGTTGAGCGTGCCGGTGGCGGTGACGGCCTGGGTAATAGCCCCGCGACTCACAGTGGCGGTCTGGTATTCGTTAGTCCCGCCGCCGCCGCAACCACGGGAGGCGAGCACCGCAACGAGGACGAGCAGCGTTCCGCCGCCGATGAGAAACATTCTATTCATGAAAAAAGCCGACGAATTGGCGCCCGCCGGTCTTGATTAGACCGGCCGAACCGGAGTTAGTTACACAAACCATGCGCCGCTACCTCGAAATCTACTCGATCATGCTGCGCAACTCGCTCATCCGCGAGATGAGCTTCAAGGCCAATTTCATCCTCTGGATGATCGTGGAGGTGCTCTGGTTCTGCGGGCAGATTTTGTTCTTCAGCATCATCTTTGGCCAGGTCGACCAGATCGGCGATTGGACGAAATGGGAAGTCGTGCTGCTCGTCGGGACGCACCAGATCATCGCGCAATTGTTCCAGGCGTTTTTCTTCACCAACGTCGCAAACGTTCCGGAGCTGGTCCGGACCGGAAAACTCGATTCGCTCCTGGTCCTGCCGATCGACAGCCAGTTCGCAGTCTCGACCAAACAATTTGGCCTCGACAGCGTGATCAACGCGGGAATTGGCGCCATCGTGGTCGTCGTGTCCCTCCACCAATTGCACGTGGTGCCGGGACCGCTCGCGATCCTGCTCTACTTCGTCGCGCTCGGGTTCGGGGTCGTGATTCACTACTCGATCATGCTCGCCCTGGCGGCGGTCAGCTTCTGGATCGTGCGCGCGCAGGGGCTGGTTTACGGCTATTTCAATTTTCTCAACATCGCCCGTTATCCCGACGTTATATTCCCGCCGCTCTTTCGCTGGGTCTTCGGCTGGGTCATCCCGGTCGTGATCGTGGCCAACATCCCGGCCCGGCTGCTGATCAAATCCCTGGGTCAACCCGGCTGGCTGATGTTGCACCTCGTCGTCGCCGGGACGATCGCGGCCGTGCTCAGCCGCGCCTTCTGGCGCTGGGCGCTGCGGCATTATTCGAGCGCTAGTTCCTGAGCGAAAAAGCTTTGGGACTAGGCAAATAACCCATGGCCGAATTCGGTCCAAAACCGCTTGCACCGAAAACCAATTGCCCTTAATTAAGCCTCCCCTTACTCCGGACGGTCGGTAAGACCGACCCCGATTTTCACTTTTATGGCTCGTTCAACCACCAAACCATCTCCGAAAAAGCCGGCTCAAAAAGCCGCGCCCAAGAAGGCTGCTGCCAAGAAAGCCCCGGCGGCGAAGAAACCAGCCAAACAAAAGGCGAAACCGGTCAACGCGGCCGCGAAAAAGCCTGCCGCCGCTCCATCGAAAAAAGCGAGCGCATCTGCTCTCCGTGCGCCTAACGGCCGCGCCAAAACGGCGGCCTTCGCGAATCAAACGCTCACCATCATCGGCAATCACCAAAAAGGGAAAGAGCGCCGGCTCGATCCGTTCACCCGCTCGCAGAAAGAAAAGCTCCTCCAGCTGCGCGACGCGATGGTCGATTCCATGGCCGGGGTTGCGCAGGATACGCTCCGCGCCCGCGCCGAGGGCAGCGAGGCTTCCGCCTTTGGCATGCACCAGGCCGACGCCGGGAGCGACGCCTACGATCGCGATTTCGCGCTCAGCCTTTTGTCCCAGGAACAGGACGCCCTTTACGAGATCGACGAAGCGCTGAAGCGGATCGAACTCGGCACCTACGGCAAATGTGAAATGTCGGGCAAGCCAATCATGCACGCCCGGCTCGAGGCGATCCCTTTCGCCCGCTACACCGTGGAATGCCAGTCGCAGCTCGAGAAGCAGAGCAAAGCCTCGCGTGTCCGCCAGTCGGTCACGTCGCTCTTCGGCCTGACCGATGAAGAAGCGCGCGAAGGCGAAGAGGAAGAAGCCACCGCAGACACGAAAGAATAACGAACATGGCCCAGGAAATCATCACTCTCGAATGCACGGAAGCGAAAGCGGCCGGTGCACCCGTCTCGCGCTACATGACGACGCGGAACAAAAAAAGCCCGCGCACTCCGAACCGGCTCGAAAAGAAAAAGTATAATCCTTTCATGAAGCGGCATACGCTCCACCGGGAGACCAAGTAATCATGCAACCGAAAACCGCCAAACGCCGTTCTGCTTTCCGCCGTGCCAACCGCACCATGCCGCGCCGTCGCATCGACATCGCGACCGAGGCGATCGATTACAAGAATCCGGATTTGCTGCGCAAGTTCGTGACCGAGAGCGGCAAAATCCTGCCCCGTCGTGTGACCGGAATGCCGGCCCACATGCACCGCAAGATCACGCGCGAGATCAAGCGTAGCCGCTCGGTCTTGTTGATGAAGTAGCGCCGAAAGGCGCAGCACCCCCGCCACAGCCGGATCGAAGATCGATCCGGCCGCGACGAGGGATAAAGACGCCCCCCGACTTACGGTTGGATGCGGTCCGTCAACGTGTCGTTGTGCGACGCGACGTGATTGCGCAGCTCGAACCAGCCGCCTTCTTTTTTGTTCGTTTGCGCAACGCTGTTGGTCTCGTTGGTGGCAAACTTCGCCCACGAATCATAGCGAACCAGGGTCAGGAAATTCCATGGTGCACCTTCGAGATGTGCCATGAGCACGTTGCCTGACGAGGTATCGGTGGTGCCGTTAGGCGGTTCGCTCAGCATTTTCTCCAATGGATCGCGATGGCCGGGAGCCGCGCGATAAACCGAGACGGTATAGACCGAGCCCGCCGTTTTCGAGGCGTCACCATCGATCCCCATCTCTTTCGCAAACTCCGCCCAGGCCGGTCCGTTCACGTAGGTATCGTTGTGGGAATCCATCAAGGCCCGAGCCGATGCCGGCATGGGCGTTGCAGGATTTTCCACGGTGGCCGTGGTCCCGATGTGCTCGATCGCGACGTAGTCCCACTCGTCACCGTCCTGGTGGCGCAGGAGAATGCCGTGTTGCGGGCCTTTGGCGTTGGGATCGGGTTGTTTCAGGAACTCCGCCAGCTCCGCTGCTTTGCCGAGCGCGGCTTTGACGAAGAAGACGTGATAGATCTCCGGCCGTTTGCCGGCCGCCGCCGTGTCGCTTTTCGCGGGACTGGCCGCGGAGCGAAGCGGTCTGGGCACAGAGCGACGCGACTGGCGCCAATCCGAGGAGGGTGAGGGTAAGGATCCGAATGAATGACTGCATAGTTGACCTTTCTTGTTACCGGCGAAGACACGCTCGCGTGCTCGTTCTCCCGCGGGAGAGTGGGACGCGAACGATTTAGCCGGATTGATCAACTTCTGAGGCCCAGGCGCCGTTGTGTCAACGCTTCCTAGGCCGCTGCCTCACCGCGCCTATGCTTTGCGGGTTCGCTCGCCTTGCTCGATCAACTTCCAGAACTCGCGCGTCTTGCCCAGTTGATCGTCTTCCGCCATCGGAAGTTTGCTGCGGAAAAGGAAGTCCCGCAGGGTGTTCTTGTGCAGCACGCGATGGACGGTGACGCCTTCCGGGCTGCGCTCGAAATAGATGCGGTAATCTTTCGCGCGGTAACGATGGAGCTTTTTTCCCTCGCGCTCGATCACTCCGAAACGGCTCGAGTCCAGCTTGTCGAGGTCTTCGGGGAGGATCTGGAATTCAGCGAGCAGATCGAGCTGGAGCGTTTTGGGCAAGGCCGCCATCTCCGCCGCGCTGAGTTCGTTAAAGATGATCTGGAACATCCGTTCCTCAGAGATACACCCGCCGCACCCGGGTGCCAATGCCAGTGAAAATCTCCCACGCGATCGTGCCCGCGCGCTCTGCCACTTCGGCGGCGAAAATTTCCTCCCCACCCTGCTTTCCGATCAGCACCACTTCGTCGCCCAAATGCACCTCCGGCACCGCGCTCACGTCGGCCATCATCAGGTCCATCGTGACGCGTCCCAGGAGTGGACAACGCCGGCCGCCGATCAGGACCGCGCCCTCGCGATTCGAGATCGAACGCGGATAACCGTCGGCGTAGCCGGCGCTGATCGTGGCCACGCGCGTGGGATGCGCGGTCATAAACGTCCGGCCATAACTCACGCTTCGTCCCGCCGGCAGATCGCGCAGGAGGGTGACGCGTGACTTCAGCGCCAATGCCGGGTGCAAAAATTCCTGCGCCTCGGGCAGCGGCGAACTGCCGTAAAGCATGAGTCCGGCGCGCACGAGGTCGAAATGGTGCCGGGCAAAACCCAAAATCCCGGCGCTGAGAAGGACGTGCACCTTGTACGAACCCGGGATGCGAGCGCGCATTTGCCTAACGAGCGCCTCGAACCGGCTCAGCTCCTCCTCGGTGAACGCGGGGTCTTCGTCCGCGACCGGCAGATGAGTGGAAACGCTGTGCACGGTCAGCCCCGGGAACCTGCGCGATTTTTTCCAGCTCGGCGACTGCGTCGTCCTGCCAGCAACCCATCCGGCCCATCCCGGTGTCGATTGCGAAATTAATCCCCGTCGGATTTCCAGCAAAAGCACTGGCCTCCTCCAGGCTGGAAACCGTCGCGATGAATCCGTTAACGTTGATCTCCGTTCGTTCGTCAGGCAGAGCGGAACCGAGAATCAGAATCGGGTGCTCGATTCCACTCGCGCGCAACTCTTGCGCTTCGTGGAGATTGGCGACGCCGAAAAGATCGGCCGCCTCGCGCAGCGCGCCCGCCGCCTCGATCATGCCGTGGCCGTAAGCGTTGGCTTTTACCACCGCGAGCAACGCCGTCTCCGCGCCGACCCGCTCTCGCGCCACCCCCGCGTTGTGTCGGAGCGCGGCGGTGTCCACCTCCGCCCAACAGCGTTCCGCGCCTAACGACCTCATCTACTGGCCGTCGTGATGTG
The DNA here is from genome assembly GCA_963740715.1 of uncultured Verrucomicrobiae bacterium. Lineage (GTDB taxonomy): Bacteria > Verrucomicrobiota > Verrucomicrobiia > Chthoniobacterales > UBA10450 > Palsa-1392. The sequence goes on from CAVUGD010000021.1 coordinate 36,938, forward strand.
CGGCTCGCGCAAATAAATCGGTTCGAGCATTTCTTCGCCCGCACCTTCCACTCGGAGCGCGAGCTCCGCCAGCCGCAAAGCGCAGGGATGCGCGACCGTGACCCGCTCGAACTGCGGCAAAGGTTGCGTGGCGAAAACGGGTAGCTCCGGCTGGCGGTCGAGCAGGTCGCGCAGCTCCGGCTCGGTCGCCAGAGTCGGTCCCTCGACGCACTCGCCATCGACCACGCGCGCGAAGAAAAACGAATCCCGCCGGGCATCGCCGACCGCCAGATATTCCTCCTGATCGAAGGCGCAAATCGAGGGCAGGCCAAGCAGGCGCGCCCCGCTCGCGGCGCGCAGCCCGATCGCGGTCGCGATGGCGATCCGGACGCCGGCATAGGACCCGGGGCCGAGCCCGACCACGATGTTTTCGGGAGTTCCGGAGGTCTCCTGAATCGCGCTCAGGTTCTCGTAAAACAATCCGGAATCCTTGCGGTCCGCAGGGAAGACCTTCAGGAGATGCGCATCGCCCAGATCGCGAAAGGCGATACTCCCGACCGATGATGAAAGTTCCAGCGCCAGCACTTTCATTTGGTTTCGTCGTTGATGATGCGGGTGGATGCGTCGTCGCCGATCTCGAGCCGGATCCAGCGGGTTCGTTTGGGGAGCGCCTGAGCGAACCGGTCCGCCCACTCGATCACGGCAACGCCGCCTTCTTCCAGGTAATCGTCGAACCCGATCCCGGCCAGTTCCGCCGGCTGGTTGAGGCGGTAGAAATCAAAATGAAAAACCGGCAGACGTCCGCTCCGGTATTCATGGACGAGGGTAAAAGTCGGACTGGTTGCATCCTCCGTGCTCTCCAGACCCTCGAGCAGCCCTTTCACGAAATGCGTTTTGCCCGCGCCGAGATCACCGACCAGGGCGACGACATCGTTAGGGGCAATCTGCCGCGCCCACTGGCGCGCAAATGCGATCGTCTCGGCCACGCTATTGGAAGTGAACGTAGCCATGCAGGGAGTGACCAGTGATGAGTGAGGAGTGACGAGTGAGGCGGCCGATGCGGGTGAGCGGGAGACGCGGGAATTTTTTGCGCCATTTTTTTTCCAGCATGGCGGCGTCGTTAGGCGAGACGGCGAAGAGCAGTTCGTAATCTTCGCCATCGTTGAGCGCCTGTTCGATCGAGCAACCCCGCGAGCGGGGCAAGGCGGCTTCGTCGATCTCGTACCCGACGCCGCTCGCTTCGGCCAGACGTGGCAGGTCCGCGCCAAGGCCATCGCTCAGGTCCATCATGGCGTGGAGCCGAAAGTTGCCAGACAACCAGCGCGCTTCCGCGATCCGGGGGACGAAATTCAGGTGCCGCCCCTGCCCGGATCCACCCAGTTTCCCGGTCACGAAAAGGGCGTCCCCCGCCCGGCCGCCGCTCCGGCGCACACAGCGCTCCTTTTTCGACCGATCCGAGCGCGCTGACCGAAATCATCGTCGGGCCGCGCGTGCTGCTGGTTTCTCCGCCCACCACCACGACTCCAAATCGATCCGCCGCCCGCTGCAGTCCCTGGTAAAGTTGCGTCATCCAGCGCGCCTCGCGCTCCGCCGCCGCGACCAGCGTGATCAGCGCGTAGTGCGGTTCGCCCGCCATCGCGGCAAAGTCGCTCAGCGTCCGCATCATCGCCTTCCAGCCGACTTTCTGTGGCTTTTCGTTAGGCAAAAAATGGACGCCCTCGACCACGCAATCCGTTTTCAGAAGCAGAAGCCGGCCTTTTTCCGGCGCGGCCACGACTGCGCAATCGTCGCCCGGCCCGGCAATGACGTCCGGCCGGGTTTTGAGCCGCGCCACCAGTTGCGCGACCAGCCGGTCCTCGCCCAGCTCGCCGCAAGTTTCATTGCGAGACCAGGTTAGGGAAAGCGAGGGCGCTGAGGGAAAGAAAATTGAAGAGCGCGTGCATCGTCATCGAGACCAGGATCGAGCCGCTCCACTCGTAGGCGAGGGTAAAACAGCTGCCGAGGATGAAGAGCGGTCCGAGACTGGGCAGATGCACATGGACCGCGGCGAAGAGGATTGCGTTCAGGAACAGTCCCGGGCCGCGACCGAGGTAACGCTTGAAAACGCCGTACAAAAAAGAAGCGGAAAATAAATTCCTCGGCAAAGGGGGCGATCACCACGGCGAGGACAATGATCAGGATGCGTTGCTGGAGTGTTTCCGAGCCGGTGAACATCTCGACAATTTGTTGCCGGCCGGCGCCTTCCCCGAGCAGCCAGCGCGAAATGCCATCAGCCGCAAAGAGGAGCGGATAGGCCGCGAAGAGAAGGACCGCGGCCGTGCTCACAATCCGGCCGAACCCAAGCCTGGAAAATCCGCCTAACGACAAGACGCTGAAGCCGCGCAGATGCAGGAGCGCGGTCAGAATGGAAATAACGGCGAGAGAAAAAGCTCCCGTGACGAGCAGGTCGCGCGTCTGAAAGGTGGACTGCTGGACTTTCGTGGCGGCCAGGACATTGAGCGCAAACCAGCCGATGAGCAGAGCCGCCGCGACCGCTTCCGGCACGCCGAGTTGCCGTTCGCCCAACTCCGCCGCGCCGTTCTGCCGCACTGCGACCTGGCGAAACAGCGAGAGATAAACGTAGAGGCCCGCCAGAACGAGCAGCGTGTTGATCAGGCTGTCGACCATTTCGCGGGCGCGCCGCTACGGGGCGTAGAATCCAGGCAAATAATAAGCGCGTCCGCTCTCCAGCCGGGGCGTGAGCTGGCCGGGAAGCGTGAGTTCGATCTTCGTGTCGCCGCTCTTGGTCAGCATGCGGAAGACCCGGCCGAGGCTGAACGGCGCGCCGTACTTCACGACCTTTGCATCCCCCGCGTGGCCGAGCTCCCTGGCTTTGGCGTAGGCGTCCTCGATCTGGCCGAGGCCGTCGATCAATTTGAAATCGAGCGCGTCGCGACCCGACATGATGCGCCCGTCCGCGATCCCGTTGCGCAGGGCATCCGCCGGCAGATTGCGCTCTTTCGCCACGATGCCGAGAAATTTATCGTAGGTCTTCATGACGAAGGCCTGGACGTAGGCGCGCTCTTCCTCGGTGATCGGCCGCGCGCCATTGAGCATGTCCTTGAATTTCCCGCTTTTGAAAACGACCGAGGCGAGGCCGATTTTGTCGAAGAGCTGCTGGTAATTCAGGGTCTGGATGATGACGCCGATGCTGCCCGTGATGCTGGTCTCGTTCGCCATCAAATATTTTCCGCCGCAGGCGACGTAATAGCCGCCCGACGCGGCGAGCGATTCCATGTAAACGACGACCGGCTTTTTCGCCCGCGTTTTGGCCACAGCGTTGTAAATCATGTCGGAAGCCGTCACTTCGCCGCCGGGCGAATCGATCTCCAGGACCACGGCCCGGACGTTGTCGTCATCCCGCGCCTGTTCAAACTGCCAGCGCAGATCGTCGACCATCGATTCGCCGACGTTGCCGGCGATGCTGCCGCTGATCAGCCCGCGCAGACTAATGACCGCGATCTTGCTCCCGCTGCCGCGCGTCCCGCGCTCGACAATCATTTCCCGAAAACGCGGCCGGAATTCCACGTCGGCGCTCCGGCCCTCGAGCTTGCTGAAAGCGGCGGCCGCCAGGAAAAAATTCACCAGCACGCTGGCGCAAAGCGCGACGAACAAAAAAATGCTCAGACACCCGAGTTTTCGATTAGCCGCCATGCCCGGATGAACTCGCCGAAGAAGGGCGAGGGCACAAGCGCTTTTCCATGGGAAACAAGGGCGGGCGAGGCTGGCAGGGAAGCTGCTCTTTGGGTAGGTCAATTATGACACCGATGAATCCCAGTGGACATCTCAGCCAGAGCGAAGCGGCCGTTCGTCCCCGTCCCAAAAACCGGACGAAGAGCCCAAAGCGTCGCCCCAAGGGCGCGGCCACAGTGGACGGTGAACCAGTCCGGCCCGCCGTCGGCACCCTATCGCGCACCAAGAGCCTGCTCCTTGCCGCCTTGAAGGTTTGGGAGTTGAAAAACGGGATCCGCGAATAGCAGATCGCAGAATGGAACTTGGGGCGTCGAAAGACTGTCCCCTCTCCGAGCTGCTCGGGTTTCGAGCCTCGCCGGCTAACGGACCGTTTCCGTCCAATCCATCGGGACTGGTCGAGCAGCAGTTAAGGCATCGATTCGATCGGAGATCTCCTTCAGCTGCGCGGCCTGTTCTCCGACGAGGCCGATAAGAGCGTTGATTCGTTTCTCCTGTTCCTCGACCTTGCGATGTTCCTTGAGAAACTCGTTGAGCAGCATCGCGTTCACCGCGTCGTATCGCACCGCATAGGGTTGGCCTTGCGCATCGCGGGCCACGAGATTCGGGTCGACTTTCGCTGCCTCTTCTGCGACCAGGCCGAACTGCGGGATCTGCTCGAGATCTAATTCTTTTTGTAACGAAAAGAGACGGGCTGGAGGGACAGGATCGCTTCACTCGCCTCATTCATGGGTTGAATCGCCTCCTTGTAGTGCGCCGAAGAAACGACTGTGCCGAGCTGACCGTTTGCTATCGACGATCGACGCTGACTCCTGCTGGCACAGTGGCGCCGCTGATGCCGGCGATAAACGTCGTTGTCTGGATTCCATTCGTTCCGATCCGAATCAGGTTGGTGTCGCCCGTGACACCGATATGACCAATACAAATGGTGTTACTTCCGGCCCCAATATTCATTCCGGCTTCATAGCCAAGCGCGACGTTGTCGCTGCCGGTGTTTCTCTTGAGGGACTCGACTCCAAAGGCGGTGTTCCTGAAACCGGTGGAGTTATTAAACAGCGCATACATGCCGACTGCGGTGTTGGCGTTCCCGGTGGTATTATTCTCCAGTGCATCCGCGCCAATCGCGGTATTTGCGAGACCCTTAGTGTTGAGCTGCAGGGCAAGCCGGCCGACGGCGGTATTGTTGGCACCGTTCAGATCGCTAAAGAGCGCATGATAGCCCACGGCTGTGTTGTTCTTCCCGATCGTGAGGCTAAAGAGCGCGTCTTCACCTTCCGCCGTGTTTTGATTCAGATATCCCCCATCCGGCGCTGGGCTCACGGCTCGGACGATTGGCAGCAACACCAGGTATGCCAGGAGGAACGAAATGAGGAGACGACATGGGCGGCTCGCCGCCCCCGAATAAGAGGCTGCATATGTTCGCATGGTTAGTCCTTTCGGGTTTGGTGCGAATGCCGCTGGTCTGTCGCGGCAGCACGAGTCTGGCGAGCGACTCGGCCCTTTGTCAATGCTAATGGGCCCGTCGCCAGGTGGAAATCAGCGACCGTGAATGCGTCGCCCTGCGCGACCGCCAAACGTCTTTGCCGTTGCCACAAGCTCTGCCATAGTAACCGTCGATCCGCTTGTGCCTAACGAGATCGGCAGGGAGAGTTCCCGCGTTCGCACGACGCGCAGACATGGCGCCCATAGCTCAGCCGGATAGAGCATCGGATTTCTAATCCGACGGTCGGAGGTTCGAGTCCTCCTGGGCGCGCACTTAACTTTCCGCTCGTGCTCGAGGAGCCATTTCTTCCGCCAGAGCCCGCCGCCGTAGCCGCAGAGCGTGCCATCGGCGCGGATGACGCGATGACACGGAATGATGATCGACATCATGTTCATGCCGTTGGCGCGACCGACCGCGCGGCGCGCGCCGGGATCGCCCAGGCGTTCCGCCATCCAGGAATAGGAGCGCGTTTCGCCGATTGGAATGGAGCGCAGAACTTCCCAGGCCTTGAGCTGAAACTCGGAGCCGACCGGAGCGAGCGGGATGTCGAATTCCAGATTCTTGCCGGCGAAATAATCAGCCAGCTGCGTTCGGATCGCGGTCAGGTGCGGATGCTCCCCGGGCACAACGCTTTTTCCGAGGCGCTCGCGCAGGAGCGGCAGCTCGCGCTCGAGCGCGCGGCGATCGCCAAACTCGAGCAGGCGCAGACCGTCATCATCCGCCACCGCCAGCATCGTGCCGAGCGGAGTCGTTAGGCGTTCGGCAAAGAGACAGTCGCGCCGCTTCGCCGTCGTCGGCGGATCGCCGAAGATTTTCGTGAAGGCTTCGCGAAATCCGCTCTCGGAACCGAAGCCGCTCCCGTTGCGCGCTTCCTCGACCGGCTCGCCGCGGCGCACTTCGCGCAGGGCCAGCCCCATCCGGCGGGCGCGGTGATAAGCCTGGAAGGTCATCCCGTAGTAGCGCTTGAACTGCCGCCGCGCGGTCGAGGGATCGATCGCGAGCGAGGACAGTTCCTTGTCCGTCAGGCGGCCATCGGGCGCCTTCTCCACTTCGGCGCGGAGGCGCTGGATCAATTCCGGCGCGGCGCCGGGCCGGATCCATCGGCTGGCAGCGCAGGCAGGGGCGATAACCGCCAAGCAGAGCCTCGTTAGGCGAAGGGAAAAACTCGACGTTTTGCCGGGCCGGCTTTTTCGCGCTGCAGGTCGGGCGGCAGAAAATCCCGGTCGTGCGCACCCCGACGAAGAAGATGCCTTCGAAGGTCGAGTCGCGATTGACCAGGGCCTGATACATGGTGTCGTTAGGCGGAAGAAGTTCGGGCGTTTTCATGCGCGGGCGATGGCAAAGGTGTAGCAGCCGCGGGTCACGCTCCGGGCCTGGAGAAAATCGGTCGCGGGGTTTTCGAAAAGCTCCGCGATGACCTTCTCCGGTTCGGTTTCCCCGAGGACTACGGCGTCGATCATGTCGTTGGTTTCATTATACGCCCGCAGCACCCGATGCTGGCGAAAATTCGCCGGATATTCTGTCCGGCTGATCGTAGCGGGCGCAGGCGTTTTCGTGGACGAAAATCGGCCCGCTTTCCGCGTAGGGCCGACCGGCCGGAATCGAGGCGTAGGGAAACAGGATCACCCGTTCGCCGGGCTCGGCCCAGCGCAGGCAATGGCGGCACGGATAAGCTTCCGGCTTGTCTGCGGTCAGAATCTCATGGTCGGGCGCGCCCGCGCGGGCCTGGGCCCGGGCCGCTTCCGCGATTTCGGTCGCGAGCGGCACGATTCGAAAGGTTGATTTTTGCATGCCCCACCCTAAGCGCGCGCCTTCCGGGTCCGCATCGACGGAATTCAGGCACCGAATTCCAGCCCTCTTCCACCGCGCAGGCAAGCAAAGCCCCGGTGCCAAACGATTGCAGTGAATGAAGTATTTCACGGCCCTCGTCGTCGCTCTCGCGCTGATCATCATCCCCGCCGCGTCCGCCGCGGAATCGCTCGAGCAAACGGTTAACTACCTGCTGGATTACATCGAAAAATCGGACGCGGTTTTCATCCGTAACGGCAGCCACTACACCGGGCCGGAAGCGGCCGCACACATCAAGGCCAAATACGAGCACTTTAAAAAGGACATCAAAACACCCGAGGATTTCATCCGGCTCGCGGCGAGCAAGAGTCTGCTCAGCGGCAAGCTTTACCTGGCCCAGCCAAAGGGTGGCAAAGAGCAGCCGATGAGCGAGTGGCTGACCGAGGCGCTCAAGGAGCATCGCGCCGCGGCGCACGACTGATCTATTGGTAAAGCGCCTCGAGCAGCCCGAGGACGACTTGCCCGGGCTTGAAGAGCGGAGCGAGAAAACCTTCCGCGAGTTTCTCCTTCGCGGCCGCGACCAGTCGTTCTTTCAGGTCCTCGCGCGGATGCTTGAGCGGACCGGTCAGTTTCATCGAGGTCCAGAAATAACCGTCGCGCGCTTCGGTGAAAACTTTCTCGCGCGCGCCCGGGATCGCGTCGAGCACGTCAGCGCTCGCGCCGATCTGGAAAGTCCCGTTGATTTCCTGCTCCTCGATCGTGAAACGGCCTTCGACGCGAAAGAGTTTTTTCGCTTCAATCTTCAGTTCGCTCACCTCGAGCCGCGTGCCCGACCATTGGTAGCGCCCGCTCAGCTCACTCAATTTAAGATGCGCGAATTCCGGATGTCTCGTGAGGGCGGCGATCCGGTCGAGCGTCGCGACATCGTGCACTTCCGCGTCGGAAAATTTCAGCTGGCCCTTCGCTGAAGCCTTCGCCTCCGGCTTGAATTCCTTGTCGATCGTCGAATCGCCGTCGATTTTCGCTTCGAACTTCCCTTTCCAAAAACCTTTCAGGAAAGGCGCCGCCGGCGCTCCTTTCGATTGCACTTGGAAATGCATCCTGCCCCCGCCGCCTTGCTTCAGATCCAGTTCGCCGGTCACGCTCGTGTCTTCTTCCTTGCCGATGGCGAACCGGGCCGACCGAATTTCCAGCTTCGGTTTCGCGTAGTGCGTCTCAACCCGCACGACCCGCAGCTCCGGCCAGCCGGTTTGCTGAAAGGTGCCGCCAGTCGCGATGCCATCGAGATCGGAGCCGTTCGGGTAAAATTTCGCCAGCACTTCGCGCACACCGCCGACCGCCTCCGGTTTCGAACCCCAAAAGATGCTCATCTGCTGCACGATGGTTTCGCGAATATCGACCTTGAGCGGCGACGGCCGGTCCACCTGCGGCTGCAGCGTCGGCTCCGACGGCAGGACCGAAGTCAGTTTTGCGGCCGCAGCCGGGCCATATGCAACCTCCAGCCGATCGGCCTGCAGCCGTTTAATGACAAATTTTCTCTGCCAAAGATCGCGCAGGCTGCAGGAGGCGCGGATGTTCGCCGCCTGCAGTTCGGTTAACCCGGTCGGCGGCTTCCCGCGCACGAGGAGGCCGTCGCTTCGGACCGTCATCCCCCGCCAGAAAAGCGGCAGATAACCGGCATCAGCCTTGAGAATGACCGCTGTCTTTTTCCCGATCGCCTCCGCCAGCGCGCCATCGTTCAGGTAATGATCGATCGCTTTCGTTAGGGCAAAATAACCGGCGACCAGGAGCAGGAGCGCGGCACCCAGGCCGAGGGCCCATCTTTTTTGAAGTTTCGTCATGAGATGTCGGGCCGCGCACGGCGTCTGCTCATATCGGATTTGGGCAAACTAATTGCCGTCTGTCGCAGCCATAAACCTCAGCCCCAACGAATATTCCAGATGAGATCGCCCTTTCGCCCTAACCGCTCCGCCACTTTGCTCGGGGTCGGAGTCCTCGTCGGCATCCATTTCCTGACCGGTTGCGCGATCACCAACAATCTCTCCGGCGGCAAGAAAATCCGAGAAGACATTCAGCCGATCGATTCCGCGAGCTTCGCCCTCCTTCCGGCAGGCCACCGGCGCGATGTTCAGCGGGAATTTCATTCCCGGAAATAACATCGTCACCCTGGTGAACGGCGACCAGATCTTCCCCGCGATGCTGCGCGCGATCCGCGGCGCGCAGCAGACCATCAACTTCGAGACTTACGTCTATTGGGACAGCCCGATCGCGAAAGAGCTGGCCGACGCCCTCGCCGAACGCGCCCGCGCGGGCGTAAAGGTAAACGTCATTCTCGACGCGCAGGGCACGAACAAGATGGGCTCGGACAACCTGAGCAAACTGCGGAATGCCGGCGTCGATGTGCAAAAGTATCACACGCTTTTTTGGTGGGATATCCGGCGTTTCAACAACCGCACCCATCGCAAGCTTCTGATCGTTGATGGAAAGACCGCCTTCATCGGCGGGGTCGGCATCGCCAAGGAATGGATGGGCAACGCGGAGTCGCCGGAACATTGGCGCGACAATCATTACCAGGTCACCGGCCCGGTCGTCGCCCAGATCCAGGGCATTTTCATGGACAACTGGCTGAAGACGAGCGGCACCGTCCTGCATGGGCCGGAATATTTTCCGCCGCTTCCTCCGACCGGGCCCTATCTCGCGCAGGCCTTCAAAAGCTCGCCGCGCCAGGGCGACATCGACATGCACCTGATGTATCTGCTCGCGATCGCTTCCGCGCAGAAAACGCTGCGGATCGAGAATGCCTATTTCCTGCCCGACGACAAAACCCGCGCGAAGCATTGATCGCCGCCGCCCAGCGCGGCGTGAAGGTCGAAATCGTAATCCCGGGCAAGCACATCGATCAAAAGCTCGTGCGGATTTCATCGAAACGGCATTGGTCGACCATGCTCAAGGCCGGGATGAAAATCTACGAATACCAGCCCACGATGGTGCACGTGAAACTGCATGATCGTGGACGACATTTTCGTCTCGGTCGGGTCTGGTAATTTCGACAACCGCTCGATCCGGTTGAACGACGAAGCCAACCTCAACGTGCTCGATCGCGGTTTCGCGGCGCGAGCAGACGCGGCTCTTCGATCAGGACCGCGCCGCTCACGCCAGGTCACGCTGGACGATGCCGGCGGATTTGATCTTCACTGCGCCATTGCAGCAAGCAGCCGGCCTGGCGTCGCCGCAGTTGTAGACGTCTCCCTCTGGGAGACGCGGGTGTGAGTTTCCTTTGCTCCCAGCGGTGCCAGTTTCCCCCGCGCTTCGCAGAGCGAAGCGTCTACATGGCGCGCCTACCAGCGATGAAAGGCGGGATGGCCTTCCCTGACCGCGACAAAAGTCCCGCGGCAGGTCGCGCAGGCTTTGCCGCCGGCGGTCAGGGTGCCTTCGATCGTGGCCCGATCGGCGGTCGATTCCACCACCTTGGCGGAGAGATGAATCGTGCCGTCCGTCGGGGTCGGGCGGAGCAACTTGATCGCGTAATCCGCCGTCACCGTGCAGGGCGGATGATCTTCGCCCGCCTGTTTCATGAGATGATACGCGGCCGTCCAGTTGCAGTGGCAATCGAGCAGCGTCCCGATGATTCCGCCGTTCAGGACGCCGGGGAACGCCTCGTATTTCGGTTCCGGTTTCCAGTCCGCCACGACTTCGTCGCCCTGCGGCAAAACTGCGAATGCGCAAGCCTTCCGCGTTCGCGGGCCCGCAGCCCCAGCAGGCATTGTTAGGCGCGTAATGCTCCTGCAGCGACGGGCCGGCGATCAGCGCCCATTATTTCTTCGCGCCGTTTGAGGCGGCGGGCCTTGTAGGGACGCGCTTCCGGCCCGGTATAAAGCGAGCGCGGACGGATGAGGCGGTTGTGGTCGTGCTGCTCGACGACGTGCGCACACCAGCCGGCGACGCGCGAGGCGGCGAAGATCGGCGTGTTCAATTCACGTCGGGAACTCCAGCATGGTGAAGACCGGTGCGGCGTAGAGATCGACATTCGCGCAAAGCTTCTTCTCCCGCTCCATCGTCGCCTCGAGTTTCTCGCAGATCGGAATCCATTGATCTTTCCCGACCCGCTGGCCGAGGTCGCGCCCGATCTCGCGCATGATCGGCACCCGTGAGTCGCCGCTCTTATAAACGCGATGGCCGAAGCCCATGATCTTGGCCTTCTTCGCCAGCGCATCCATCATCCATTTCTCGGCGCGGTCTTCGGTTTTGATGTCGTCGAGCATCTTCATCGACTCTTCGTTCGCCCCGCCATGGAGCGGGCCTTTCAAGCGTGCCGCAGGCGCTCGTCACGCCCGCATACATGTCGGCCAGGGTCGCCGCCGTCACGCGCGCCGCGAAGGTCGAGGCGTTGAATTCGTGGTCGGCATAAAGGATGAAAATCGTGTCCATCATCCGGATCTTCCAATCCTGCGGCACTTCGCCGGAGAGTTTGTAGAAAATATTTCCCGCCAGGGTGAGGTCGGGCCGTTCCGGCAACGGATTTTCACCCTTCTGAATCCGATAACCGTCGGTGATGAGGGTCGAGACCTTCGCGATCAAGCGGATCGCTTTGCGGATGTTGGCCTCGTGCGAGTGGTCGTTCAGCTCGGGATCGAACGGCGCCAGCATCGAAACGCCGGTGCGAAGCATGTCCATCGGATGCGTGTTCTTCGGCATGAGCCGCATCATTTCGAGCACTTCCTTCGGGAGCGGGCGCTCCTTCGCCAGGGCGCGGGAAAATTCCTCGCGCTCGGTCGACCGTCGGCAGCTCGCCGTTGAGCAGGAGGTAGGCGACTTCCTCGAAGTTCGCTTTCTCCGCCATCTCGTGAATGTCGTAGCCGCGATACATCAGGCCGGCGTTGGGATCGACCCAACAGATTTCGGTTTCTCCGGCGATGACGCCCGCGAGTCCGGGGCTGTAGGCTGGTTTTGGTTCGGTAGTCATAAATTTTGAGGTCCGCTTCTTATTCTTAACGTCCAACGCCCAACGTTCAACGTTCAACGTTCAATTACAGAGAAACGGCCGCACAACGCCCTCTTCTTTCGACGTTGGACGTTCAACGTTGGACGTTGGACGTTTCCTGCTTCCTCGCGGCGTCGTATCCCGGCCAGCTTTCGGCCGACGGATCGTAATCGAGGGTCGCGTAAAGTTCCTTCCGGGTCTGCATCCGCTCGAGCCATTCGTCCGGCTTGCCGGCCTGCTTCAGGGCGCGGAAAAATTCCTCCGTCGTCTTCATCGAAACGCGAAAAGCACTCTGCGGGAAGATCACCATCTTGTAGCCGAGTTCGTCGAGCTCCGCCGCGCTGAGCGACGGGCTTTTGCCGAACTCCGTCATGTTCGCGAGCAGCGGCACTTTCACTTCCTTGGCGAAATCGCGGAACTCTTCCGTTGTCTGCAACGCTTCCGGGAAAATCGCGTCCGCACCGGCCGCGACGTAGGCATTCGCGCGTTTCACCGCGCCGTCGAAATTTTCCATCGCGCGTGAATCGGTCCGCGCGATGACAAGAAAATCGCGATCGCGTTTCGCCGCTACCGCGGCGCGAATTTTCGCTTCCATCTCATCGATCCCCACCAGGCGTTTGCCGGCGAGATGACCGCAGCGTTTCGGAAATTCCTGGTCTTCGAGATGACAGCCCGCCAGCCCGGCCCGCTCCAATTCGTAGATCGTGCGCCCGACATTCTCCGCGCCGCCGAACCCGGTGTCCGCGTCCACAATCGCCGGGATTTTCACCGCTTTGGCGATGAAGCCCGCGAGCGTTGTCACTTCATTGAGCGTGAGCAGCCCGACATCCGGCAAACCGGCGGTGCAATTCGCGAGGCCGGCGCCGCTGATATAAACCGCCTCGAACCCGGCGCGCTCCACCTGCCGAGCCATCGAGGCGTTCGGCACGCCCGGCATCGCGACGATGCCTTTGGCGAAGAGCTCGCGTAATCGCTTCGTGACTCTCTGAAATGCCATTTGTTATCGTAGCCGGTTTGCGTGGGCTTGCATGGTGCAGGCTTCTCCCGCGCTTCGCAGAGCGAAGCGTCTACATGTCGACGCCTCCCTCTGGGAGGCGCGGGTCTGCGCTACGCCCCCAAAATTCCGCGAAATTTCCTTCATTATCCCGGCATCTTCGCCAACTGCATCAACTCGGAGGGATTCTTTGCGTCCTCCAGCTTCCAGCCCGCGGCGACGATCTTCTGCGCGCCTTCTTCCCCGATTTCCGGGACGACGAGCGCGTTGAATTTTCCTTCGAGTTGCTCGTCACTGACCGGGTTGAAAGCGTTGCCGAGCGGGTAATCGACCCGCTTGGTTAGGACTTTGCCGTCTTTCAGCGTCACGTGAACGATGTTCGCGACCGCCTTGGCGTAGAGCGACGACAACTCGTCGTTTCTCTCCACGGTCACGTTCTCGAGAAACTTCCAGATCTCCGGATCGGTGAACCGCTTCGGCTGAAATTGTTTCTCCGTCACTTCGCCGTCGATCAACGCGATCGCGGTGATGTAAGGCAGACTGTGGTCGGCCGTCTCGCGCGTCTCCGGTTTCCATTTCTCCGGCTCGCTCCCGATGATGTCGACCGAAGCATCGTGGCTCTCGATCCGGACCGACTGGATTTTCGACGGATCGCCGATCTCCTTGCGCAGGAACATCGCGGCCTCGATCGCGCTCTGGCTGTGATATTCGGCCGGCCAGTATTTGATGCTCGTTTTCATGATCATCGAGGCTGGACCTTTTCCCTCGACCGCTTCCTTCGTTTTGTCGAAAACCTCGCCCGACATCGCCTAACGACACCCCGAGTTCCTTTTCAAATCCCATCTGGCCCTCGAAAATCGGGGCCGGACCGGTCATGCCGGCGCGCGCCAGGAGCGCGGCGTAAACGCCATGGCGGGCGGCGTTGGCAAAAGCCACGCCTTTCCAATGCGAGAGTTCCCCGACCCGCGCCTGGCGGAAAGCCGCGCAATTCACACCCGCGATATTGACCGCGTGCCGCGTCTTCTCCGCGTCGAGCTTCATCAATTTCGCCGCTGCCAGTGCGGTCGAAAACGCGCCGTAAGTCGGGTGGTCCCAGCCCTTCGCGCGGATGCTGGCCGCGTCGCAGAAACGGCATTGCACCTCGTAGGCGAGCGCGATCGCGGTGATCAGCTCGCGCCCGTTCGCGCCCGACGCTCTCCCCGACCGCGAGCGCGGCGGCGATGTTGTCGCTCGGGTGCGCCGGTTCCTTGGAAAGGTAAGTGTCGTTGTAATCGAAATAGCGAATGCAACAGCCGGTCGCGAAAGCGGCCCAATCCGGCGGCGCCTGGTGCGTGGTGCCGATAATGGTGCCGCCGTTCTTGGCCGAAAAATCGCTCGCGACCTTGCGCGCGATCACGCAGGGCTCTTCGTGCCAGGCCCCGAGCGCGCAGCCGAAGGAGTCGATCACCCGGCGTTTTACCTCGTGCACCACCTCGGGCGAGAGATCTTCGAAAGTTAAGGAACAGGCGTATTCGGCGAGACGATGGGCGAGCGATTTAGACATAAAGTGAGCCTGCAATCTGGCGACGAATTGCCGCGCGGCAACTGTAGACGCTTCGCTCTGCGAAGCGCGGGGCGAAAATATCGCCTGCGGTGAAAATCGCAGCCGCGACTCCCGCGCCGTCCCAGAGGGAGGCGTCTACAACCGCCGCGGCTGCTTTGGGGCAATTCATCCGTGCCCATCCGGCAATCCGTGGTTAGGTTTCCCCTCACATGAGCAAAGTTTACTCCGACGCCAAGGCCGCGCTGGCCGGTCTCCTGCACGACAACATGACGATCGCCGCCGGCGGGTTTGGGCTCTGCGGCATCCCGGAAAATCTCATCGCCGCGCTGCACGACAGCGGGGTGAAGGGGCTGACCATCGTCGGCAACAACGCCGGCGTGGACGATTTCGGCATGGGCGTGTTGCTCAAGACCCGGCAGGTGAAAAAAGTCATGGCTTCCTACGTGGGCGAGAACAAGGAGTTCGAACGCCAGGTGTTGGCGGGCGAACTCGAACTCGAACTCATCCCGCAGGGCACGCTGGCCGAGCGTCTGCGCGCGGGCGGCGCGGGCATTCCGGGGTTTTACACGCGGACGGCCTTCGGCACGAAGCTGGCCGAGGGCAAGGAGACGAAGAAATTCGACGGCAAGGATTACGTCCTCGAGCCCGGCATCAAGGCCGAGGTCTCGCTCGTGAAAGCGTGGAAGGGCGACAAATCCGGCAACCTCATTTTTCGAAAAACCTCCCGCAATTTTAACCCGATGATCGCCTCCTGCGGCGACATCTGCGTGGCCGAAGTCGAACAACTCGTCGAGGTCGGAGAACTCGATCCCGACCAAATTCACACCCCGGGCATTTTCGTGGATCGCATCATCCAGGGAGAGAAATACGAGAAGCGGATCGAATTCCGGACCGTCTCCGGAAGCGCGTCGGCGAAGAAGGAAAATCCGATTCGCGATCTGATGGCGAAACGCGCGGCGAAGGAACTGCGCGACGGTTACTACGTCAATCTCGGCATCGGCATTCCGACACTCGTGGCCAATTTCATTCCCGAAGGCATGAACGTCACCCTGCAATCCGAGAACGGCCTCCTCGGCATCGGGCCGTTCCCGACCGAGGAAAACGTCGACGCCGACCTCATCAACGCCGGTAAACAAACGATCACGACCCGGCCCGGCTCGGCCTTTTTCTCCAGCGCCGATTCCTTCACCATGATCCGCGGCGGCCATATCGATCTCGCCATTCTCGGCGCCTTTGAAGTCACCGATCAGGGCGACATCGCCAACTGGATGATCCCCGGCAAAATGGTCAAAGGCCCGGGCGGCGCGATGGATCTCGTCGCGGGAGTGAAACGCGTCGTCGCCGTGCTCGAGCACACCTCCAAGGACGGCAGCTCGAAGATTCTTGAAAAAATGCACGCTCCCCATCACCGGCCTCGGCGTCGTCAATCTCATCATCACCGACCTCTGCGTCTTCGAGGTGAAGGAGGGCGGCGGGCTCGTCCTGACCGAACTGCATGGCGGCGCCACGGTCGATGACATCCGCGCTAAGACCGAGGCGCCATTTGACGTCGCGCTTAAGGACTGAGAAAAGACAGGATTAACAGGATTTCAGGATTTTATTCATCCATCCGCGCCAAACGAACGTAAGTTCAGCGTCGGTTGAGGGGAATCCCTCTCCTCATCCTGTTAATCCTGTAAATCCTGTCCAACTTCCACCGCCATGATGACACTCGAACATCCGCTCGACGACGCTTCCCGCGCCTTTCTCGCTTCAGTCGAAGAATTCAACCGCACCGAAGTCGCGCCCTTTGCCGACCAATGGGACCACGACGAACAACTGCCGCGCGAGATTTTCACCAAGGCCGGTAAGCTCGGCATCATGGGCATGGTCGCGCCGAAGGAATATGGCGGACGCGGCCTGAGTTACGTCACTGCGGCCCTCGCGGTGAAGGAGCTGGGAAAAGTTTGCGCCTCGCTTGCGATGGACATTGCCGCGCACAACGCGCTTTCCGTCGGCCAGATCAATCTCTTCGGGACCGAGGAGCAAAAGAAAAAATATCTTCCCCGCCTAACGAGTGGCGAATGGATCGGCGGCTGGGGCCTGACCGAACCAAACGCGGGTAGCGACACCGGCGGGATCGAAACGAAAGCGGAAGCCGACGGCGACGCCTGGCGGATCAACGGGATGAAACATTTCATCACCAGCGGTCGCGTGGCGGATCTGCTCATCGTCATCGCCACGACCGGGCGCACTGAGAAAGGCAAAAACGAGATCAGCGCCTTCATCATGATGAAGGACCAGGTCACGCCGGTGCGCAAAATTCACACCTACGGGATGCGCGCGAGCGAGACCTCGGAGCTGCGCTTCACCAATTCAAAGGCGGAAATCCTCGGCGAACGCGGACGCGGACGCGAGCAGGCGCTCACGGTATTGGATCGCGGCCGCATCAGCATCGCGGCGCTGGCAGTTGGCATCGCGGAAGCGGCTTTCGATCGCGCGAATTCCTACGCGAATGAGCGCAAGCAATTCGGCCATCCGATCGGGAACTTCCAGGCTATCCAATGGATGCTGGTCGATTCCGCGATGGAGCTGGAAGCGTCCGAAGTCATGACCATGCACGCCGCCCATCTCCAGGACAAAGGCGAGAACACGACCAAGGAATCCGCCATGGCGAAACTGTTCGCTTCCGAGTCCGCGGTGAAAATCTGCGACCGGTCCATGCAGATTCACGGCGGTTACGGCTACAGCCGCGACCTGCCGATCGAGCGCTACGTGCGGGACGCGAAACTTTGCACGATCGGCGAAGGCACGAGCGAAGTGCAGCGCCTCGTCATCGCGCGCCACGTCCTGAAGGAAGCCAAGCCGCTTGCGCTTGCCCATCGCGAACCCCGGCAGCCAAACACGTAGCCGTTTTCCGGCTCGCTTTTCAAACAGGCGTTTCGCACTCTCAGCGCATGAAAATATCATGCGTGGCAATGTTCCTCTGTCTCGCGCTGGCAGCAGCTCTACCGGCGAAGGAGACTAACTGGTCGGGTAATTACACCGACAAAAAATACCTCAACGGCCAGGCCGTCTTTCAGCTCAACATCCTGCAGGAAGGCGAGCAGATCACGGTCGACTTCGACGCCGCCTACAACGATGGCCACGCCTGTGCTCCGCAGGCGAGCGGCCCGGCCCAGGTAGTCGACGGCAAAACACTCAAATTCAACTTCATCGACAGCGCGAACAACAGCGGCACTGGCACGATCAAGCGCGCCGGCGCCGAGGTCATCCTCTCGCTCAAACCCGCACGCGTGGCCGATCCACGCTGCGTCGTTTTCTACGGAGAAAACATCCGCCTGCAGCCGGCGCGTTAAACCATCGGGCGGAAGTGGCCGACCACTTCCTGCAACCGGCCGGTGATTTGGCCTAACGAGCAGACTTCGACTGTCTCGATCAGGGTCGGGAAGCAATTTTTCCCGCTCTCCACCACCTCGGTCAGTTTATCGAGGGCGCGCTCGGCCTTGGCCGCGTTCCGCTTTTTGAACTTCACCAGGCGATCGACTTGCAGCTGCTTCTTCGCCTTGGACGTGCGCACCATTTTCACTTCGGGCATTTCGTCCTTCAGATCGTTGTATTTGTTCAACGCGATGATCGGACGCGTGCCGTTGTAGATCTGCTCTTCGTAACGATGCGCCGCGGTCTGGATCTGCGCACGCTGATAACGGTGCTCGATCGCGGGCAGGACGCCGCCCAGCTCTTCGATCTGGCGGAACTCCTCCAGCATGGCCGCTTCCACTGCTTTTTCGACCGCCTTCATGCCCGGCGAACCGGTCAGCATGTTCATGGTGTGTTTAAAGATGCCGGACTCATCGAGCAGGATGGCCTGGCCGTGCGCGGCGAGCCGGATCCATTCTTCGCTCGGAGTGGTGAACGGTTCGTCCGCGCTGTTGGAATGGCAGGAGTTCGTGCCGTTCATGTAGGCGAGCATCAGCTCCGCCGCGGTTCTCGTTAGGTTATTCTTGAATTCCGCCGCCACGAGCGAGCGTCCGCTCGTCTGGGTGTGGAGCTTGAACATCTGGCCCTTGTAACCCGCGCCAAAGACGTCGCGCATGCCGATCGCCCAGATGCGCCGCGAGGCGCGGGCGAGCGCGATGTATTCCACGTCGAGTCCGCAATCCAAAAAGAACGACAGGCGCGGGGCGAATTGATCGACCGGGATCCCGCGCGCGGCGAGCATTTCCGCGTAGGCGAACCCGTTCGAAACCGTGTAAGCCGCCTGCTGCACCGGCGTCGCGCCCGCTTCGCCGATGTGATAACCGCTGATCGAAACCGGATACCAGCGTGGCATGTGCTCGGTCGTGTATTCGATCATGTCGCAGAGGAAACGAAGCGACGCTTCGGTCGGGAAAATCGTTTCGTTCTGCGCCTGCACTTCCTTGAAAATGTCGGCCTGGATGGTGCCGCGCAGGTTCGGGACAACTTTCGCGCCGAAACGTTTCTTCGCCGCCGCGATATACATCGCCATGATGATCGGCGCCGGGCCGCTGATCGTCATCGAGGCGGAAAAATCCGGCGAGCCCATGTCGAACCCGTCGTAGAGCCGGACCATGTCTTCGTAGGTGTCGATCGCGAGACCGCCTTCGCCGATTTTGCCGAAGACGCCGTCCGCGTCGCTGTCGATGCCGTAAAGCGTCGGGCCATCGAAGGCGGTGCTGAGCCGCGCGCTGCGCTGGTGGCCGGTGAGATAATGAAAGCGCTTGTTCGTGTCCTCGGCCAATCCGAAGCCGGAGAAGAGACGGGTCGGCTCTTCTGCTTCCTTCGGTTTTTTCGCCGCGACCGCGTGGCCATTGTCGCCGTTTTTCGCGTGACCGTTTTTCCCGTTAGGGGAAATCTTGCCAAAGCTGCCGGCTTCCGGTTCGCGCAAAGGCTCGAGATACATCTCGCGATAGGCGCCGTTGGTGAAGGGAAATTCGCCGGGCAGACCTTCGCCTAACAAATAGCGCGTGATCTCGCCCGCCTCGTCGATCTCGGGCAAGGCGAGCCGGGGCAACTTCAACCCGGTCGGCGCGGTCCCGATCGGGGTCTTCGCCTTCACGTCGTTCCAGCGGTCGACCATTTTATTGCCGAACTTCTTGTCCGAGCGCGCCCGCTTCACTTCCGCGAGGACGAACTGATTATAATTTTCTACCGCCTCAACGACCTGCCCAAGTTTGCTCATTTTTTCTTCCTCCCCTTCGGTTTTGGCTCCGGTTCGGCCATGACCCAGTCGCACAATTCGTCCACCCCGGATCACGATGCCGCTTCGCCACGGTGGAAAGTAACTTCTGCCCGCGCTTGTTCTGTTCAAGTCGCTGCTCGATCTCCGACATCGCCGTCCGCGCCCGGTCCTGGTCGCTCTTGTTCACGACCACGAGATCAGCCAGGTCGAGCATGACGATCTTTTGCAGCTGCAAGCGGCTGCCGTAATCCGGATTCATCACCAGCACGGTTCTTTGCACGAGCTTGTTCTGGAACGGCATCGCTTCCTGGCCCGTGCCGACCGTCTCGAGAATGACGTAATCGAAATCGGAATCCGCCAGCAGCGCGAGGCAATCGCCCGTCGCGGGCGAGAGTCCGCCGGCCTGCCCGCGCGTCGCCATGCTGCGCATGAAGACGCGATCGTTCTGCGAGTTGATCATGGTCGCGCGATCGCCGAGGAGCGCGCCTTCGCCGACCACGCTCGGATCATGCGAGAGAATCGCGATGCGCGCTTTCGGGTCGCGCCGAACCAGGCGCAGCACGAGTTCGTCGATCAAGGTCGTCTTGCCCGCGCCGCCCGGGCCGGTAAAGCCGATGACGCGGGTTTTGCCTAACGATTTCGGATTTTTCTGCGCGGATTTTTTGGCGCGCTTGTTTTTCGCGTAGCGGTCCTCGATTTCGGTCAACGCCCGAGCCAGCTTCATGTCGGGCGTGGCCTTGCGCCGCTTGCGATGGGTGTTGCCGTAATTTTCGCGGACGAAATCCGCCATCTCAGTCAGCGCGGTGCCGGCGAAGAAAATTTTGTCGACCCCATTCCGGCGCATGACCACGGCATCCGCATCCGTGATCGTTCCGCCGCCGCCGCCGAAAAGTTTGATGTCATCGGCACCGCGTTTCCGAAGTGACCGAACCACTTCGGAGAAAAATTCGACGTGCCCGCCGTTGTAACTGGAGATCCCGACCGCGCCGACGTCCTCCTGGATGGCGGTGCGGACGATATCCTCGACCGAGCGATGGTAACCAAGGTAAACGACCTCGATCCCGTGCCGGATGAATTCGAGGTTGATGGTGTTGATCGCGCTGTCGTGGCCGTCACAAATGGGAACTGCAGTGAGAATGCGAACAGGTGAAGCCATGCGAGCGGCAAACCTAACGGTATTCGTCGAGGGGGCAAGAATCCAACCAGACACGGTTGAAGGTTTCGCCAACCGGTTAACCTTGCGCGATGACTGATCCTCTCGATTTCACCGGCAAAGTCGTCCTCGTCACCGGCAGCTCGCGCGGGCTGGGCGGGGAAATGATCAAGGCGTTCGGCGCCCGCGGCGCGCAATGCGTGGTCAATTTCATCAACGACCCGGAGGGCAAAAACAAAGCGGAAGCCGAAACGGTCGCGGGCGGTTTGAAGTCGCCGCTCGTGGTCGAGTGCGACGTGACCAAACCCGAGCAGGTCGAGGCGATGATGAAAGAGATCAGCGACAAATTCGGCGGCCTCGACGTGCTCGTGAACAACTCCGGCATCATTCGCGACCGGACGATCAAGAAGCTGACCTTCGAAGAATTCGAAAGCGTGGTGCGGGTCAACCTCGCCGGCACCTTCAACGTCACGCAAAAGGCGGCCGCGATCCTCCGCACGGGGGGACGGATCATCAATCTCTCCTCCGTCAGCGGACAGATGGGGCTTTTCGGCCAGGCCAATTATTCCTCGAGCAAAGCCGCGATCATTGCCCTAACGAAAGTCTCGGCCCGCGAACTGGCCCGGCAGCAGATCACGGTGAACGCGATTGCACCGGGGTTCATCGATGTCGGGATGAGCAAAGGGATGCCGGACGAAGTGACGGAAAACTTCAAGAAACAGATTCCGTTAGGCCGACTCGGTGACGCCCACGAAATCGTCGACGCCGCGCTCTTCCTCGCTTCGCCGATGGCGAGCTACATCACGGGCCACGTTCTGAACGTGAACGGCGGCTATTACATGGGATGAGGGTGACCCTCCGCGCGATCCCGATTTCGGGCCGGCGAAATCCCGTTTCCGGGAAACCGTATTCGTTAGGCATTTTTAATTTTGATCTGTAACCAGCTTCTAATGAGGCAACTATGAACTAGATACTTGCGCTGGCACGGCCCTTGCATCAGGCTGCGCCGCGACCACGTCCGATCGCATTCTCCGATCCTTCTTATGAACCTACGCTTCACTTCCGTTTTGTTTGCCGGGCTTCTCGTGCAGTCCGGTCTCCACGCCCAAAATCCGGCGCCAACTGTAGATGAGTTGGTCGCGAAAAACCTCGAGGCCAAAGGCGGCGCGGCTGCACTGGCGGCGATCCAGACGATCCGCTTCGAAGGCCGGTTGCTCGTGAACCAGGGCCAGCTGGAATTGAAATTCAGCGAAACGAAAAAACGGGAGGGGAAAGTCCGAACCGATGCCGTCCTCCAGGGGATGAACCTGATCCAGGCCTACAACGGCACGAGCGGCTGGAAAATTTTCCCGATCTACGGCCGGAAAGACCCGGAGAAAATGTCGAATGACGAAGCCAAGTCGTTATTCGAGGAAGCCGAAATCGGCGGCCCGCTGGAGAATTGGAAGGCCCGGGGCAAGACCGTGACCTATCTCGGAATTGAGGACGTCGAGGGAACCGCCGCGCACAAGCTGCAGGTCGTGCGCAAGAACGGCGACATCAGCAACGTCTACCTCGATCCGGAATATTTCCTCGAGATTCGCGTCATCGCGCAGCGGACCGAACAAGGCGCCAAGGTCGAGGTCGAGACGGATCTCGGAGACTACGAAAAGGTCAATGGCGTTTACTTCCCGTTCTCGATCGAGTCCGGAAGCAAAGGCTCAAACGACAAACAAAAAACCATCATCGAAAAAGGCGAGGCCAACATTCCGGTCGAAGACTCGATCTTCGAATTCCCCGCCCAAGCCGCGAAATAATTCAGCCCACTTACTGCCATGCGAATTTCTAGCTTATTTCTCACTTCCTTTGCTCTGGTCGGCGCAGCCGTCGCCCAGGAAGTCCCTTACAGCTCAGCCACCATCTCGGGTCTCGGCGCGCGCAACATCGGCTCGGCCGCAATGAGCGGCCGCGTCGCCTCCCTCGCGGCCACTCGCGAAGCTTCCGGCAAGCTGACCATTTTTGTCGGCGCGGCCAGCGGCGGCATCTGGAAATCGGAAGACGGGGGCACCAATTACCGCCCCGTCTTCGACGAGCAACCGGTGCAATCGATCGGCGCGCTCGCGCTTGATCCCAAGAACTCGAAAAACGTCTGGGCCGGCACGGGCGAACCATGGGTCCGCAACAGCGTCTCGATCGGCGACGGCATCTACAAGTCGACCGATGGCGGCGAGACCTGGAACAAAACCGGGTTGCCCAACTCGGAACGAATCTCGAAAATCATCGTTAGTCCCAAGAGCAGCGACACCGTTTTCGTGGCCGTGCCGGGCGCGCTTTGGAGCGATTCCCCGGACCGCGGACTCTACAAAACGACCGATGGCGGCAAGAACTGGAATCAGGTTCTGAAAGGTTCGAATCTTTCCACCGGCGCCTCGACCATCGCGATGGATCCGAGCAACCCGAACATTCTCTTCGCCGGTCTCTGGGATTTCCGGCGCCAGGGCTGGACCTACCGCTCGGGCGGCGCCTCGCCTAACGATCCCTCGGGCAGCGGACTTTTCCGCACGACCGATGGCGGCGCGACCTGGAAGGAAATCACCCCGGAAGCGAACAAGGGTTTCCCGAAGAAGCCCTACGGCCGGCTCGCGGTCGCGATCGCGCCTTCGAATCCGAAACGTGTTTACGCTTTCGTCGAGTCGACCGATAGCGCTCTCTTTGTCTCCGACGATGGCGGCCAAACCTGGGCGCAGCGGGACAAGAGCCAGTGGATGGTTTGGCGCCCGTTCTATTTCGCCAACCTGATCGTGGACCCGAAAAATCCCGATCGCGTTTTCAAGACCGACGGCGCGCTCATCCTGAGCGAGGACGGCGGCAAGAGTTTCGCCACCGTCGGCGGTTTCAACGGCGCGCATGGCGACGTGCACGCGGTTTGGATCGACCCTGACAACACCAAGACGGTCATCACCGGGGACGACGGCGGCATTTGGTACGCCTACGATGGCGGCAACCGCTGGTGGAAAGCGAACAACCTGCCGATCTCGCAGTTCTACCACGTCAGCGTGGACGATGCCGATCCCTTCCAGGTCTACGGCGGATTGCAGGACAACAGCTGCTGGGTCGGCCAGTCGGAATACCCCGGCGGCATCACCAACGCGCAGTGGGAAAACATTTTCAACGGGGACGGCTTCTACACTTTCGTCGACCCGGCCGATCCCGACTACATCTACGCCGAATACCAGGGCGGTTATGCGGGCCGGGTCAATCGTCACACTCTGGAAGCGCGCTTCATTCAGCCGAAGCCGAACTACAAGGAAAAGCTCCGCTTCAACTGGAACGCGCCCTTTGTCGCTTCGCCTAACGAGAAAGGGACGATCTACATCGCCGCGCAGTTCCTCTTCCGCTCCCGCGACCAGGGCCAGAGCTGGGAACGCATCTCGCCCGACCTGACAACGAACGACCCCGAGAAACAGAAGCAGGAGCAATCGGGCGGCGTCACGATCGACAATTCGGCCGCGGAAATGCACACCACCATTTTCTCGGTCAGCGAATCGCCCAAGGACAAGAACGTGATCTGGGCCGGGACCGACGACGGGAATCTGCAGGTCACACGCGACGGCGCCAAGACCTGGAATAATGTCGTTGGCAACGTTCAGGGCTTGCCGAAGAATTCCTGGGTCCGCTGGGTGCAGGCGAGCAACTTCGACCCGGGTACCGCCTATGCGGCGTTCGATCGCCACACGTTTGGCGACTTCGCGCCCTATGTTTACAAGACGACCGACTACGGCCAGACATGGAAGGCGCTGGTTACGCCGCAGAACGCAAAAACGGTGCGCGGCTACGCCCACGTGATCAAGGAAGACCTGGTGCAGCCGAACCTCCTTTTCCTCGGCACGGAGTTTGGACTTTTCATCTCGATCGACGGCGGCGAAGCGTGGGCGCAGTTCAAAGGCAGCCGTTTCCCGGCGGTCGCGGTGCGCGATCTCGCGATTCAGCCGCGGACAAACGATCTCGTCCTGGGCACCCACGGGCGCGGCATCTGGATCATCGACGACATCACGCCCTTGCGTTCGTTAACGCCCGCGCTGCTCACGCAAGAAGCGAGCTTCGTCGCGGCCAAGCCGGTCCAGCAGCAGCGGATCGAGGCGAACGGCGGCTGGCCTAACGGGGCGGCCGTTTTCACGGGCGAAAATCCGCCCGATGCCGCCATCATCACCTATTATCAAAAATCGCGGCACCTCTTCGGCAAGCTGAAAATCGAGGTGCTCGACGCCGCGGGCAAAGTGATCGACAGCCTCCCGGCGAGCAAGCGCCCCGGTCTTAATCGCGTGACCTGGAGCATGCATGAGAAACCGCCGCGGGTGCCGCCAGCCGCGCAGATTGCCGGCGCCGGCACGACCGGGCCGCGCGTTCTGCCCGGCACCTACACCGTTCGAATGACGAAGAACGACAAGCCCTACGAAACGAAGCTGACGGTGGCGCTCGATCGGCGAAACAAGTTCAGCGAAGCCGAGCGCAAGGCGCAATACGACGCCGCGCACCGGGTGAAGGATCTTTTCGGCGATGAGAGCGCGCTGATGGACCGGATCATGGCCCTGCGCGGCAGCCTCGCTCAAAGCGCGCAGGCAGTCGCCTCCGACGAGACCGCACGCAAGGCAGTGGAGGATTTCGACGCCAAAGTCGACACGGTGCGCAAACTGATCGTGGCCACGACCGAGGGCGGTGCGATCACCGGCGAAGAACGTCTCCGCGAGCACACCGATCAGCTTTACGGCGCGATCCTGAGCTACGAAGGCAAACCGGCCGATTACCAGATTGCCCGGATCGATACCCTTCGGCGCGAACTGGAAGACGCGAAAAAGGATTTCGACAACCTCGTGACTAACGAGTTGCCGAAATTAAACGAACAGTTGAAGGGCAAGAACCAGCCCGCGATCGAGCCGCCCCCGGCAAAGGTCGCGGTGAGCGAGTCTGAGACCGGCGGCGGTGGCGGATTTGCCAACAGCGCTGCCGATCGCGATTTGCCAGCGAGCGCGGCGAAATTGCCGGCAAATTTTCGGCTGCTGCGCTAGTGCGGGCAGGTTGACGGAAAACGGTCCGGTTAATCCCGGACCGTTTTCATTCCGTTCCGGATAATCCGGTCGATCAATTGCGGGTAGGGCAGCCCGGCCTGGCCGGCGGAGAGCGCGAAGTCTTCGTCGGCCGCGAGGATCGGGTTTGGATTCGCCTCGATGAAATAAATTTCGTTCGCCGCCGTTAGGCGAAGGTCGATGCGGGCGTAGCCGTCGATCGTGAGCAGGCGATAAATGCGTTTGCAGGTCTGCTCGATCTGCGTGACCAGCGCGGGCTCGAGGCCCTCGGCGAACTGGTTTTCCAGGCCCCAGCGTTTGCGATATTCCTCGTCCCACTTCGCGCGGTAGGTGGCGATCCGCGGCTCGTCCGGCGGCACTTCGCGGAAGACCAGTTCGCGAATCGGAAAGACCTCGAGCCGCAGGTTGCCCAGCACGCTGACGTAGAGTTCGCGCCCGGCGATATATTCCTCCGCGATAACGTCACCATCGTGTTTTTCGTGAATGAAGGCGACGCGCTCGCGGAAATGATCATCATTCTCGACAAAGGAAGCCTGCGCGATGCCGAGGGAGGCTTCTTCTTTCACCGGCTTCACGAGGAGCGGAAACTTGAGCTGCTTGGGGCGCGCAATCCGTTGCCCGCGCGGGATGACGACGAAGTTCGGGGTGTGGATGCGGTGATAGCTGAGGATTTTTTTTGAGATCCCCTTGTGCTTGCAAAGGACGAGGCCAGTCGCGCCGCAACCGGTAAAGGGAACGCCCTGCATCTCGAGCAGCGAAACGATGTTTTGGTCGAAGCCCCGGTTGTTTTTGAATTGGTCCGCCAGATTGAAGAGCACATCGGGTGCGAAGCTTTCGAGCTTTTGCCGGAGGAAGTCGAAATCGTCGAAGATGGCGAGATGCTCGGTCGTGTGGCCAAGCGTCCGCAGTGCATCGAGGACGTTGGCCTCGGTTTTCCAATCAGCCGTGGACAGTTCCGCGCTGAGGTCCTGGTCGATCGTGGTCGGAGCGATGGCGTCGAAAAGAGCGAGGACTTTGAGTTTTTTCTTCACGTTTTGGTGCGCTTGAACTTGCCGGTAAAAAGATAGTTCATCACCAGCGTCGTAATGAAAGAGGTCACTCGAAAATCCTGCTGTGGATCGTCATTCAGGACATTCAGGTCGAGCTGATCGCAGCGATCGATCAGCCGGTTGAGGAGTTTGTTTACGCGAAACCTCTTCTCGTTAGTCCACTGGCAGACGGAATTTAGAAGTCGCCGGCGACGCCGGCGCAGATAAGCGGTGGCCGTGATTCGGCCGGGCCCGGCCGACGCGGCAAAGAGCTCGCGCAAATCGGCGTCGTAAAAATCCGGATAGGTATCTTCGTAGAGCTTGCGTTTCCGCCCGTAGTAGGTCTTGAGCTTTTGATTTAAACAGTCGTAGTCAGCGACACGATAATCCGGCAGATGCCGTGGCGGATTCCCGACGAGCGACCGCATCAATTCATCGACGTATTCGAGTTTTTGCAGCGCTTTCCAGCCGGCATAACGAGTGCGCCAATCGAGTCCCGGCGTGAGCCAGACCGCGAAGGTCTCGGCGAAATCTTCGTCCGGATGGCTCTGCGCGTACCAATCGTCGAGATGTACCACGTAGCTGCGGCTAAAGGGCCGCGGATGGTACACGTCCGGCGTCTCCTCCCGCGAGGTGCGGCCGAAAGTTTGCTGCCATTTTTTCTTCCGCGGCAATTGATAGGCATAGCTGTAGGCGTGCGCGGCTTCGTGCCGGATGAGTTTCATGAACCACTCCCGGGTTCCGCCCTCGACCTCCAGCATCATCGTTTTCTCGAGCGCGCGCAGGCGATCGTGCACGAGAAAAAATGGAACGAAAATCGCCGGAATCCCGACCGGGACGAACCATTCGTCGCCGATATGACACGGCGGCCGCAGCAACAACCCGCGCCCGGTCAGTTCGTCGTAGAGCTGCCGGATGAGCGGCTCGAGTGTGGTGCCCTCGAGCCGCAGGCCGAGCTTGGAAATACGGCGTTCGAGAAGCTCCTCGTCGCTCAATACCGTCCAATCTGCCGCATCCATTGCGCGGACGGTAACAGGGCACGTGGGGCGATGTCACGTTTCTGCAATTAAGCTTTGGAAAAACAAAGGGCGGCTCCGTATTCTGCGGCGTGCCCGGGAAACTAGAACGAGCGAGCCAAGACTTCGAAACACTCGATGATCGCGGCAATCTACCCGGGGTGGAGCGACGCTGGTGAAGTTCTCGGAATCGCTCGCCAAGATCGGCCAGCCGCTCACTTATCGGCGGGCCTGGCGCCGCGTACGCCGGGTTCTTTATCCGATCAAAATGGAGCCGTTGCTGGCGAAGATCGACCAGAAGCGACTTCGCGAACTGCAGGACAAATACAGCTCCTTGTCTCCGGAAACGCCGAGCTTGTGGCGTCATTACGCGAAGTATGTCGATGCGCGAAAACATCTGCAGCGCAATATCGAGCGCGCCCAGGATTTCAATCTGCACCGTCTGCCGCCGCAGGAAATTCTCGATATCGGTTGTGGCGGCGGATTTTTCCTTTTCGTCGCCGAAGCGCTCGGCCATCGCGGATTGGGTCTGGATGTCAGCGGTATTCCCGTTTTTGACGACCTGGTCGATCTGCTGGGAGTCGAGCGCCTCGAATACACGGTCACGGGCCTGGAAAAGCTTCCGGATTTCGGAAGAAAGTTCGATCTGATCACCGCTTTCGCGACCGCATTCCACGGCGGGCACGAAGATTCCTGGCGCTGGGGACCGGAGGAGTGGGACTTTTTTCTGACGGATCTGAAGGGACATCTCAAACCCGGCGGCCGGATCTTCTTCGACCTCAACGCCGCCTACCAGGGTAAGTACTACACGCCCGAAATTCTGAGCGTTATCCAGAAGCACGGCGGCGCGATCGAGCGCAGTCACGCCGCTTTTGTTTCCCCGCGGTGATCAGGCGGCTGGACCGCAGGGAGGCGCGACCGAAGGAGGTCGATCAGAGTTGCGCGGACAGTCGCCGGAGGCCAATTTCAAAAAATTGCGAAGGGACCTTCCCGGGTTCGACTCCTTCCGCTAGCCTGCGACCGAAAGCGATGTTCCGATCAAAACAAAGCACAGATAGAGCGACTGGATTTTATTGTCGCCGGCACCCAAAAGGGTGGGACGAGCGCGCTGCACTATCATCTCGAGCAGCATCCCAACATCACCATGGCTCATGGCGAGGAAGCACACATGATCGACCACCCGCGTCGGCACTTCTTCGATGACGAAAAGCGTTTCGCCGCGGGCAACGTCGCATACGACATCCTGCACGAAGGGATCAAGTTTAAGCGGAACTCCCTCGTGACCGGCTCAGTCACTCCGATTTACACCTACTGGAAGCCGGCGATGGAACGGATCAGGGATTACCACCCTGGGATCAAGCTCCTCATCCTCTTGCGTAATCCGGCCGACCGCGCCTTCTCGCACTGGAACATGTACCGGGAACGGAAACAGGAGGACCTCGGCTTCCTCGAGGCGCTCGCAGAGGAACCTGCCCGCGCGCGTGCGGCACAACCTCTTCAGGCCCGCCGGACCTCTTATTTGGATCGCGGCTTTTACGCGGAACAGATGGAGCGGGTTTTCCGTTTTTTCCCTCGGGAACAGGTGAAGGTCATCAAATTCGAAGAGTTCCGCAAACGAACCGAGGAAGTCGTGAACGAAGTCTTTGCTTTTCTGGGGGTAGAGCCATTGGCGACGGTGAAAAATCGGGAGCAGAACCGGATTCCTTACGAGCGAAAAATGAATGCCGAAGAGCGGCGTTATCTCTACGATGCCTACAAGGACGATATCGCTCGCTTGGAAACCCTGCTCGGCTGGGACTGTTCCGACTGGAAAGTCTAGGCCCGTGGATACCTGACGGAAGTCATTTCCCAATTGGAGGAGGCCCCAACCTGCGGGCTCGCCGAGCCGCTTTCGCGGGAAAAGCAAAAGAGGCAGCGGAATGAACCGCTGCCTCTTCGCAGAATCTACTTGGTTAAGTCTAGCTTAGAACTTCTTCGTCAGCTGGACGTAAACGAACCGGCCGGTGGCGTCGTAAAGGAAGCCAGGGTAGCCCGTCGAGTTACCGCCGAAGCCGTAGGCTTTCGGAGGATCTTCACCAGTGATGTTGTCGCAACCGAGCGTAATGGTGGTGCCATTGAGAACGCGCTGCCAGACCGGGAGACCGTAGCTGGAAGACTGCGCATCGGCAGACATCGTGGGACGGCCGTCTTTGCCAGACGACATATCCTTGGCGTCCTTCGAGTAACCGGCCACAGGCTGGTTCTCCACAGGAGCGACGAAGGTGAAGTCATACGAGGCCTGACCGTCGATGGTCCACTGTTGGCTCACGTAGTGAATGCGGCTGTCCGGTTTGCGATCGTGGAAGCCACCCTGGTAGCGAAGGGTTCCGATGATATCGAAGCCGTTCCAAGCCCAGTCGAGGCGATGGACGCCCTTCCATTTCACGTAGCCGTCGTTGGCCGAGAAAGGATCGGTCGCACTTCCAGCAAACTCAGACTCCGACGTGCCTGCCGCGCTCGCGAACTGGAACGAATTCAGCC
Organism: uncultured Verrucomicrobiae bacterium; assembly: GCA_963740715.1. Taxonomy (GTDB): domain Bacteria; phylum Verrucomicrobiota; class Verrucomicrobiia; order Chthoniobacterales; family UBA10450; genus Palsa-1392. Next base: position 67,397 of record CAVUGD010000021.1, read on the forward strand.
AGGTCGCGTTGGTGAGCGAGGTGAAGGTGCCGTAAGGCGTCGGATAGACATATTGGAGACCAAAGTCGATACCGTTCGCCTTGAGCGATCCGCTGTTGATGAACGGAACGAAGATTCGGCTGATCAAGCCGGCATCGTCACGCTCCACACGCTCTCCCGGAAGCAGACCCTGGCCTGTGCCACCAGCGCCGTCGAGTTCACGCTGGAGCACGTCACCCGTATTCGAGATGACGACAACGCCTGTGCGCTCGATATCCCAGATATCAACCGACAAGGTGAGACCGTTGACGAACTTCGGAGTCCAGACGATACCGCTAGCGAACGAAACCGAATCCTCAGGCTGCAAGTCCGGGCTGCTGGTGAAGACCACCGGCGTTTCGGATTCGAAACGATCTGGATTCGGACTTCCATCCGGAAGCCTTACCGGGGTCGCCGGTCCACCCAGCGATCCGGGCAGAATATCCTGCGAACCGGTGAGGGCCGAGGTCGGGCTGCCGAACAATTCGATCAGTGACGGCTGGCGGAAGCCTTTACCGATGGTGGCGCGCACGGTGAGGGTCTCATCGAGCGGCTGCCAGCGGATACCAAACTTCGGCACAGCGACGTTGGTGTCGTTGTTGCGGAACTCTTCATACCGGACGGCTGCCGTCAGATTCAAGGAGTAGAATCCAGGGAAGCTGAAGGTCGGGCTGAAGATCGGAATGTCGGTTTCCGCGTAGATCGCCCAATCTTTCCGACCACCCTGGGTCGTCGCCGCCGGCGAACTGCCGATAACGTCGCCATCGATGTTGATCTGGTCGACATCCTGCGTGAGCTGCTCTCTGCGGAACTGACCGCCGAAGGCGAATCCAACACCACCCGCCGGCAGTTTGAAGAGCTCGGTCGTGTAGATGTTGAGGTCGAGGGTGGCAATCTCCGAGGTGTTGATATCCTTCGGATGCACCGTGGCATACCCGGTCGTGGCCAGGTTCAACGGGTTGACAGCGCCAGACTGAGCATCACCGAAGGGATTGAATGCCGTCGCTCCCTCTAGCGGGCCGCCCTCTTTGAAGATCGGATCGTTTTGGTTCAGAATCTGATTGAAGCGCGAGGTCGAAACGAGCGTTCCGGTGGAGGACGCCTTTACATTGCTGTAGCGGAAGCCACCATCATAACCCCAGTTGCCATCAAACAACCGGTCGCCGCGGACACCGATGGTCGCGAGGAAGGCGTCGGTTTCGTTGTCGAACAGACGGTTGCCGAATTCCAGCAAACGCGCACGGCTGCCGCCCGAGATAATCTGATTGAACGGATTGAACGGGTTGAAGGCATCTGGCGGAACGCCAGTCTCTTCATAGGTCGGGCCACCGTTAGGCGTCGCGCCCATGTTGTTTTCGCGCGGCGGAATGGCCAGCGTGGTGCTGCCCGCGGTCTGGAACGAGCCAGTCGCGGAAGGCGCCAATTCGTCGTGCGAAGTCGTGTTCTGATAGAACAAGTTTCCGAAGATTACCATCTGGTCGCCGAAGATCTTGTGATCGAAGCTGACGAATCCACCGTAGTTTTCGATCTCCGGGAAGGAGCTCGAGAACTGGTTGAAGTTGAAGAGCGACGCACGACCGGTGGAGTAGGTGTAAGCGTTAGCTGGCGCAAAACCATTCGAACCGAACGGAGCATGGCCGAAGAAGAGCGAACCAGGACCGCGACCTGCAGGAGGCGTTCCACCCGCTTCGATGACGGACTCGTAGGTCAACTGCAGATTCTCCGGTGTCGAGTTCGTGCTCAGGAATGGAGGCACAGCCGAGAAACCGCGATCCCGATTGAAGATCGAATTGCGATGATAGAAGTTCATCACGCCGGTGACGTTGGTGTTGCCATCGCCCACACCGAAGATGAGTGACGCGCGATACATGCCGGAATCTTTATCCGTCGTGTTGCCGTACTCGATCGATGCTTCCGCGCCTTTGTAATCTTTGCGCAGCTTGATGTTCACCACGCCCGCAACGGCGTCAGCGCCGTAGGTGGTCGAAGCGCCATCTTTCAGAATTTCGATGCTCTCGATCGCCGCTTCCGGAATGGAGCGCAGATCGAAGAACGACGAAGTTCCGCCGTTACCAACCGGATAAGGCGCCACGCGGCGGCCATCGATCAGCACGAGAGTGGCTTCAGGTCCGAGGCCGCGCAGCGAGATCGCCGACGCACCTGGAGTGAATCCAGTGCCGTTGTTGGAAACGGGAACACCACCACCGTTGGCGACCGGAAGATTCTTGATCAGTTCTTCAGCGGAGCGCTCACCCGATTTGTTGATCAGGTCGCGGTTGATGTTGAGGACGGGGTTCGGTCCGACTTCCTGTGCCGTCGGGATGTTTGAACCGGTGACGATGATACGTTCGGTTTCGGCGACTCCGCCGGCATTGGGGCCTGCCCCGGTGGCGCCGGGTGCATTGAGGGGTTCCGCAGGGCTCAAGGCTGCCGGTGAGGGCTCTTGAGCAAACGCAGCGGAACCAGCAAGAATCGGAATCACCGCGCCGACCGCGAGGGCCGTGCGCAGAAATCCGAACTTCGTAATAATAGTTCTGATCATTAGTTTCTCCATTGGTTTGGTTAGGTTTGGCGGTGAGAATTCAGGAAGAAATCCACCCTGACAAGCGTTTTTTTCATTTTTTTGAAAATATTTTTGAACGGTCTCGCCCCGGACTATGTCGCATTCTGCTTCAAGGCCCGCGCGAAATCGTCACGCTTGAGTGCTCCTAACGAGCAATTTCAACGCCAGCAGGGCGGATTTTTCCCTCGTCCCTCGGGTGGAGGTGTTTCGGCTGTGAGCCGCGTCCCGGCGCTTGTCTTGGTGAGGAAATTGCCCGTCTTCAGGAAAAAGGCCGACAATCTCGGACCGAACGGAGCGGCGAAGTCGCTCGCGGGAAGTGCAGCTGTTCCCCGGTAGGACACCGGTTGTTAATCGCCCCCGTCACTTCCTACCCTGCGCACACTTGACGTTAGGCGGTGGAGGCAGCGTAATCTCCCGTTCAATGTTCACCGGACTGATCGAAGAAGTGGGGAAGGTGCGCTGGATCCGCGCGACGGACGGCGGAACGCAATTGCAGGTGAGCGCGCCCCTCATCGCCGACGGGCTCCGGGGTGGCGACAGCGTGGCCGTGAACGGCTGCTGCCTAACGACGACCGCGATTCGCCATGGCTACCTCACCTTTGATCTGCTCGAGGAGACGCTCGCCCGCACCAACCTGCGCGCCCTGCGCCCCGAGAGTCCGGTCAATCTCGAACGCGCCCTCGCCGCCAGCGCACGGCTCGGCGGGCATTTCGTCCAGGGGCATATCGATGCCACCGCGCGGGCCATCGGCTACACCGCCAGCGGGGCGGAGCACCGGCTCGAGGTGGAATTGCCGCCCGACTTCGCCCGCTACGCCGCGCTCAAGGGCTCGGTCGCCCTGAACGGCGTCAGCCTAACGATCGCGGAATTGCATCCGGAGAGTTTCGTCGTCTGGATTATTCCTCACACCCACCGCGAGACGAATTTCGCGGCCCTTCAGCCTAACGATCTCCTGAACGTCGAGTTCGACATCCTGGCCAAGTATGTCGAGCGCATGCTCGCGCCTGCCTAACGATCCCCTAACGAAATCTCGATCGCACCGGAAACCCCGCGCCGTTTACTTCGCCCCGAGGCCGAAGAGCACCGCCGGAATCGTCTTCAGCAGAATCTTGAGATCGAGCCCGAGTGACCAGCGGTCGATGTATTCGAGATCGAGCTTCACCCAGTCGCGAAAATCCTTCACCTGGTTGCGGCCGCTGATTTGCCAGAGGCAGGTCAGCCCCGGTTTCACGCTCAGCCGCCGCCGTTGCGCGGTGTTTTCAAATTTCTCCACCTCGTAGAGCGGCAAAGGCCGCGGCCCAACCAGGCTCATGTGGCCCATCAGGACGTTAAACAATTGCGGCACTTCATCCATGCTCGTGCGCCGGAGCCAGCGCCCTAACGGCGTGATCCGCGGATCCTCCGCCACTTTGAAAACCGGACCGCTCATCTGGTTGAACGGGAGCAATTCCGCCCGCCGCATCTCCGCGTCGCTCGACATCGAGCGAAATTTATACATCACGAAAGGCTTGCCGTTTTTCCCGGCCCGCTCCTGTTTGAAAATAATCGGCCCCTTCGAGCTCAGGCGGATGCCGAGCGCCACGACCAGCATCGGAATCGTCATCACGATCAGGCCGAGGAGCGCGCCTAACCGATCGATTAACCCCTTGATCCGAAAAGCCCACGACACATCCGGCGTCGAACGAAAGACCAGCATCGGCCGTCCGCCGAAGGCGTCGAAGTCCGGCTTGGCGATTGCGGTCTGGATAAAATTCGCCACCAGCCAGGCCGGAACGCCTTCCAGTTCGCAGGCCCCGATCGCCTGCTCGACCCGATTGAGCTGGCTGTGGCCGGCGGCAAAGATCACCCGCGAGACGGCGTGCTTATGCATCGCCTCGACCAGGTCGGAGATGGGCTGTTTCTCGATGTCGATCCGCCCGACGACCTGCAGGAGGACGCTTTCCTCGGGCTTGAGCGAGCTCTCCAGGGCCGCGATATCCTGCGGCACCCCGGCGAGCAGTACGCGTTCACGCGCCTGCCCACGGGCCGCCCGGCGCCGGACGCGGCTCGCGATCATTCGCTCTTTCAAGAGCAGCATCCCGATCGCGATGCCGATGAAAAGCAGCGGTACCGCACGACTGGTCAGCGGCAGCCGGAGAAAAATGACGCAGGCGCTGATCAGGATGCCGAGGTAAAACATCGTGCGCACGATCTGGACGAACGATTTGGCCAGCGTCTTGTTGAAAGGCGATTGGTAGAATCCCTGGAGATCGAGAAAGATCGGACCAAAGGGCATGATCACGAGCAGGAGCCATTGATAATTCTGAAAGGGATCGATCGAGTAGGGCAAGTCGAGCCACTCCGTGCCGTAGAAACGCAGCGCATGCGCGGCGAAGAGAGAGATCGCGAAGACGAAGGCATCGATGAGTTGCTGGAACTGCGTGTTTAGTTCCTGTTGACGGTTCTGCATGGTATGGATCGCGACGGTCCGTAGTCTGCCATCGCAGGTTACGCGCCCGAAGGCAAAAAAATGAGGGTGCAAGCATCGGTCAAACCGCCGGCGGCCGTTTCCCGGCTCGTCGGCGTCGTCGCCTCGACTGCCGCGCTGGCCCGGGCGGTGCGCCTGCGGGTGCCGCCCGATCTCTTCGAGCTCCGGCTCGACGCTCTTCGCGATTCGTTAGGGGCTGTGGAGCGCGCCCTTCCCCGGCTGCGCGCTCCGCTCATTTTCACCGCCCGGCATCCGCTGGAAGGCGGCCTCGGATCATTGGCGGCGGGCCCGCGGCGCATGCTCCTCCTCCGGTTCCTCGAGCACGCCGCCTTTGTCGATCTCGAGCTCCGTTCCGTTAGGCAATTCAACCCCCTGCTGGAAGAACTTCGGCATCGCAACATCGGCCTCATCGTTTCCCATCACGATTTCCGTCAGACCCCGCCCCCGAAGCGGCTGCATAATCTCGCAAAAACGGCTGCCGCCTTCCAGCCCGCCATCTTCAAGATCGCCACCCGCACCGACACTCCTTCTCAACTCGCGCGCCTCGTTTCATTCTTTCTGGAATCGAAAAACGAAGCACTTCCGATTGCCGCCATGGGCATGGGAAAACTCGGCCTCGCCTCCCGCCAGCAACTCGACCGCCTCGGGTCCGCCCTCACTTACGTCGCGCTCGGTGAGGCGAACGCCGAGGGCCAGCCCACCTTAGCGCATCTTAAAAAATCCCGCAGCCGTATGAGACACGCCGGAGGCGTGAAAGAAATTAGCCCCGGGCGTGAGCCCGGGGTCAGTTGATTTTTTGGAGAACCGTAGCCCCGGCAGGGGCGACAGAAATGCGTGTTTCCAAGGATTCTGCCGCCCCTCCGGGGCTGCGCTGTTTTTGGGACACGAAACCCCGGGCTGAAGCCCAGGGCTAATATCTAACGCGCCTCCCGCGCTAAAAGCGGGTACGGAGAAATTCAAAATCCTCCAGCCGACTCCGGCGCGCCCGGCGTGCGTATATAAAGTAGAAACCCTGCTCACCAAATGCCCGAAACCGTCGAACTTCCCGAAGCCGTCCCCGTCATGCCGCTCACCGGCGTGCTTCTTTTTCCCAACGCCCTCCTCCCGCTCCACATCTTCGAGCCGCGTTTTCGCAAGATGCTGGCCCACGCCCTGGACGACGATCGCATGCTCTGCGTCGCGCTCGTTAGGCCGGAACGCCAGCAATGGCGCACGAGCGACGATTTTTTCCCGGTCAGCACCGTCGGCCTCATCCGCGCCTGCGTCGGGCGGAGCGACGGCACCTCCGATCTCATCCTTCAGGGCATCCGGCGGGTGAAATTCAGCGAGTTTGAACAGGAAGATCCCTACCCGATCGCCCGGATCAAGCCGCTCAAGACCCGGACCAAGCTCACCGTCGAGACCGACGCCCTCGCCGCCAAGGTGCTCGAGTTCTATACCCGCCTGAAAGAGAGCGGCCGCGAGCTGCCGGAAAAAATCGATCGTTACCTGAGCGAAATGAGCGACCCGGAAATGCTGGCCGACCTCATCGCCGCGACCTTCATCACCGACCCGGCCCGTCGCCAGCGGCTCCTCGAAGAACTCGACCTGAACCAGCGTCTCCGGCTCCTCATTCAATACCTGCGCGAGGAGTCCGCCTGACGGATTCTCAATTCGTAATCGTGCTCGTGCTCATGCTCGTGATCGATTCCCCTAACGACCCGGGTCGATCACGAGCACGAGCATGAGCACGATTACGAGGAGGCCAGGCGCGAGTGCTCCTCGAGCAAATACCGGTCGGTCATTCCCGCGATGTAATCGCAGACCGTCCGATGCAGCCCCTGGCTTTCGATCCGGCGCGCCGCCGTGTCGCCCAGCCGGTCCGGCTCTTCCACGTAGGCCGCAAAAACCGTCCGCAACATTTCGCAGGCGCGCCGGTTCACCTCCGCCACTCGCGGATGGTAGTAGACATTTGTGTAGAGAAAATTGCGCAGCTCCTTGTTCGCCACTCCCGCTTCTTCGCTGTAGCGAATCAAGGGCGCGGGTTGCCGCCGCGCGACCTCCGGATCGGCCGGCGCCGCCGCCGCGATCGCCGCCGCGCTCGTCGCCACCACATCGCGCACCTGCAGGTCGATGATGTCGCGGATGATATTCTTGTGCAGCTCCGCGCCTAACAAATCGGGATTTCGATGCGCCACCCGCTGGTGGCTCCGTTGCCAGACCGCGCTGTCGTCCAGCTGATCGCTGTCGAGAATGGCGAAATCGAGCGCGTCGTCGAGATCGTGGCTGTAATAAGTGATCTCATCCGCGAGATCGGCGATCTGCGCCTCCAGCGAAGGCGGGCTCTCCTTGTCGCGTTTCCGCAATCCGTCCAGCACCTCAAAGGTCAGGTTCAATCCGGGAAAGGCCGGGTAGACCGCCTCGAGCAATTCCACTACGCGCAGGCTTTGCCGGTTGTGCTCAAACCCGCCGTGCTCATGCATGCATTCCGCCAGCATCTCCTCGCCGGAATGCCCAAACGGCGAATGCCCGAGGTCATGCGCGAGCGCGATCGCTTCCGCCAGGTCCTCATTCAGCGAAAGCGCGCGCGCGACCGTGCGGCTGACGGAAGCCACTTCAAACGTATGCGTCAGTCGCGTTCGCAAATGATCCGCCGTCCCGTTCAGGAAAACCTGCGTCTTGTATTCCAGCCGACGAAAAGCGCGCGAATGGATGATTCGCGCCCGGTCGCGCTGAAACTCCGTCCGATAGAGGTGCCGCGGCTCGGGAAATTTCCGGCCGCGCGAGTCGCCCGACTTCTGCGCGTAAGGCGCCAGCGTCTGGCGCTCGTCGGCCTCCATCTGTTCGCGGCGTTTCCAGCCGGAGGGGGGCAATTCCGCCCCTTGTTGAAAATCGTTAGGCATGATTTTTAGCGTTGAAGGCGCAACGGCCGGGGAGCGCGTGCGACCCGCACGCTGGCGAATGCGACTCGCATTCGCGGACTTTTCCAAACGATCGGAATCTCGAGTGCAGCGGCGCCCAGGAAAAGTTCGTTGAGGCGAGTCGCCTCAACCAGCGTGCGGGTCGCACGCGCTCCCCGGCCCTGCGCAAATCGTTAGTCGGCATCGTCCTCCCCGTCTTCCTCCACAATTTCCCGGGACAGCCGGCGTTTCTCCTCGCGCGCCTGCAATCGCACCTGGAGAAGATCAAGAATCGCCAGCAACACCGCCGTCACCGTGATCCAGGCACAACCCAGCCAGTAGAGAATGAACCAGCCCGGCCGAACCCGCGGATCGAGCACCGGCGCGAGGAAGGTCGCCCCGACAAAAAGCATCACCACGGCCGCGATCACGGTCCAAAACATGACCTGCCGCCGGGTCTGCCGGTCGCGCAGGATGCCGCGCGTGGCGTGGGTCGCGAAGGAAGCGATCCGCAGCTTGCGTTCGTCTGGCGGGCGCTCTTCGTTAGGCGGAATCATCTTCGCCTAACAAATTCCACCGGGACCGGGGGAACGCAACCGCCCACCGCTGCGCCCCACCCGCCAAACAAAAAAGGAACGGCTCGCGCCGTTCCTTCTCTGTTTTGAATCTGCGATTTGCTTACTTCAGCGAGACGTCGTCGACCCGGAAGGTGGTCGAGATCGAACTGTCCGTCGTGCTCCGGAATTGCAGCCGGACCGTCTGCCCCTTGTAAGCCGCCAGGCTAAACGACTTCAGCAGGTAAGTGCCGGCGGTGCCTTTGTCCTTGTTGCTGTAGGTCGCAACCGTGGAGAGCAGCGTGCCCGTGGTGCTGCGGACTTCGACATACATATAATCGTAGGCCGTCGTCGCAGACTCACTCGAGCTGCAGTTGAACCAGAAGGTCAGGGTCGCCGTCGCGGTCGAAGGAATCGTCACCGTCTGGTAGGTCTGTCCCGAGACGCTGTTGTTTACTCCGAAATACATGTAGCCCAACCCGCCATGAGGATAGTTGCCGTTGTTGGTGTAGAACGCGCCGGTTCCCGACATGACCCACGGCGAGATACTGCTTTCCAAGGCGCCGTTGACGATGAGTTCACTCGGCGTCGGGGTCGGAGTGGCTGTCGGGGTCGCCGTGGGAGTAGGCGTAGCCGTCGGGGTTGGTGTCGCCGTCGGCGTCGGGGTGGCCGTTGGCGTCGGAGTTGGAGTCGGGGTGCCGGTGGCGATCTTGAAACTCCCGATCCGCGTCCGCCAGTTATACGAGGTCGTGGAGGAGTAGTATTCGCTCGTAAACCAGAAGGTGCTGTCGTCTACCGGATCGACTGTGAGCGCGCTGTAGTCGCCCCAGCGATTGCCGCTCCCGGTCTGGCTGCCCGTGCCATCAAAGAGATGCGCCTCCCCCTGGCCCAAAGTATTGAGCGGATCGGTCACCAGCCGTCCTGCGTAGCGCAGCTGCGGCTTGATGCTGGAACTGGAGGCGCTGTAGCCGATCGCCAGATTCCCCTGCCCGTCCATCGCCGCGCTTCCCATCCAGCGCCAGGTCGTATCGGGCTGGTAGGTGCTTTGCTGGTAGACAGTCACCGGCCCGGCCGTGACTCCGCGCAGCTCAAACCAGCGCAGACCGGCCACTCCGCCGGAGCTCACGCTGTAGGTGCCCACGACTGACTCGTGCGTGCCAAAGTTCCGGTAAGCCAGCCGGAACATGAGCCGATCGCCGATGCCATCGAGATTATTGGTGCTGCTGGCTCCGTTTTGCGGCACACAAGCCCGAGTCGTCGGACAAAGAGCCGTGTAACTCGCCGCCGCCGGGTTGGCAAAGGTGGTAAAGGTCGAGTTCGCCGGCGTCGTGAAGTCGACGTGGAAATGATAGGTCGTGTAATTCGGATTCGTCGCCTGTCCCGGGAAACCGACAAAAGTGTTCGGAGCGCCGGCCGGCGGCAAGGTGGGACCATCCAAGTCTGATGGCAGAAAGGGGTCGACCGATCCGCCGAGCGGGCCGACCGGACTTACGAAGGTCGCCGGCTGGCCCGTCAGCATCTTCGCCCGGTCAAAGGCGAAAGGCTGCGGACCAAGGTAAGCCGTGCCCGCCGCATTGAAGACGTTCATGGCCATGTAATAACCATCGGGCCACACACCCAGGTGCGGGTAATCGTAGAAGTTACTCCCGAGGTGAAACCCATAACGGTAGTAAGTGCCAGTCGCATTCGAGGTCGTCGAAATGGCGATGCACTCGTCCGTGATCGTGCTGCCCCCGGCAAACTGGCTGATTAGCCAGCGGCCGGCGATGCGATCATAGAGCACCACTGGGTCACCGGCCCCGCCGGTTTCGCAGACGCCGCCGAAGCCAGTCCAGATGGAAGCAAGGCTGTTCGGTCCCAGGACGGACGTGCCGGTCGCCTTATCAAAGACTTGGTAACCCTTATTGACACTCTGCACATACTGCGTTGCGCCGACCGCGCCGTTCGTATCCGGCGGGGCACAGTTACAGCCTACTCCCGGGTAGCCCACTCCGTCGAAGTTACGGATCGGCAGCGGGATGTTCGGGGCGGTAAAGCCATGTTCGGACACATGCCAGTTCTGGACCACCGGGTCATAGCCATCTCTATGGCGGTAAGGAATCTTCGGATTGATGTTCGCCTCCCGGTCACTCCCGTTGCGCAGACCCGTGTCGCTCCAGGCGGGCACTTCAGACATCGGTGGCGAGACATCGTTGTGGTAGGACGCGACCACCTGAACCGGACCTGTCCCGGCCTGAAGGGCGCTTTGAGCCACCACTGAGGTTCCTGAGAGGAGGTTCAACCCGAACAGCCCGAGCAGGCCGACCGAGCACAAAAAAAGCGCGAGAACGCGCCGAGCAGAGAAAGCAGACCGAGAAACGACTGACTTTTTCATTATAGTTTTGGGTTATGTGACGAAGTAGCGGCGACGCTACTAAGTCTGCCGCGGATTTCCATCGCTAATTCCATAACCATTTCGTAAGGTTTAACTGACTTACCAAAACTCACCTTCATCCCGGACTAGCTCTTTGCAGCAGTCATGACGGGAGTGACCTAAAAGCTGCCGTCCATCCTCGGACGCGGTAAGTCTATGAGGATGAACCCTCCAGGCGCCATGACCAAGGAAAAGAGCGGACTCACATTTCCAAAGAAAAGTTCTACCCCGCAGCTTCACAAATGTTCTAGGCTTTTCCCATGCAACCCGGGGAGCGCGACGTTTCGGAAGCCGCGCCCGCCATTCCGGAACTGCTCCGGCTGGCAGATCCCATCCTGGTGCGGCGCAACCGAGGTTTGCTCTCCACCGGCGTCGAGATCACGTGCGACCTGCGCGAGATCGCACATCCCGAGGGCCGTTTCCGGCGTGCCGACGGCACCCGCTACGACATTTGCGTGATGGAAGTGAAGGCCATCCCCGACCTCCGGCCGCCCGCCATCGCGCGCGAGAACTTCATCGGCGATTGCGCCGACAACCAGCCCGCCGTCATCCGGCTCGGCAACGTCCGGCAAAGCAGCTTCCGCCTTCGCCTCATCTCCCCGGGCGCCGCCTTCGGCACCCTCGCCGCCGCGGCCAAGTCTTCCGCCACCGCGGCCGTCTAAGCGTTCGTGTCAACGCAACAACCGTTCGTATTCCGAATGGTGGCCAATCCAAACCCACACCACCAGATCGCCGCGGCGGCGGGCCAGTGCCCGATATTGTCGCCCGATCCGCACCGACCACAGCGCGTCATGTCCGGACAATTTCTTGAAATGTAAGGAGCTATGTCCGGGATCGTTTTTCCAAAGCGCGTAAACCTTGCCGGCAAGGCGCTGCAGCTCCACCGGAAGGCGGTCGTGATACACCCAAAATTGCGCGGTCGTCTTGGAGATCACGCCGGGGGGCCGTCGGGCCAGTCGCGCAAAGTCCCGCCCTCGATGGCGTCATCCGCTTCGCGGACGAGAAAATCCAGCTTGCCCGATTTGGCATCCGCATCCATCTGCCGATCCCAGTCATCCTCAAACTCCACCGCGCGCAACTGCTCGAGGAACTCATCCTTTTCCGCCTCGGAAAGGTCTTTCACCGCAGCAATGATCTCCGCCACCGTGCTCATCGGTTCAGAGTATCGTTTTCAGAACCACTCGGCAAGACGGCCATTTTTATTTGACGACCGGGCCGCGATCGAAATAAAACATCGCTAATTCACCCGCCGGGCAATCCCCGCGACCCCTGGAGGCCACGAGCAAGTTCCCCGGCGATCAACGCCAACTCAAAAACCAGAAAGGAAAAAAGTCGTTTATGAACGACCGACAAGAAAACAAACTCGGGATGTTTCGCGCCACCGGGCAAGTCCTCACCAACGATGCCGCAATCTTCGCGGCGGTCCTCGCGATGGTCACCCAACATCAGAACCTCCTCGACAGCGTTGCGCTGATCGATTCCCTGGCGCAGGCCCAGGCTGCGGTCACCACCGGCGTCACCGCGGATAAGAAAGAGTTCAAGAAACAGATGGTCAGCTACGCCCTGCGCGTCGCTGGCGCGCTCATGGCCTATGCCAGCGCGAATACCAACAACACCCTGCTGGCCAAAGCGGACCTCGAGAAAGACAACTTCGAGAAACTGCGCGACGACCTGCGGGACGACCTCGCCCAGGACATGCACGACGAAGCCAACGCCATCATCGCGCAACTGGCCGATTACAACGTCACCGCCGCCACCCTCGCCGCCCTGCAGACGCGGATCGACGCCTACCGGCTCGCCCTGCCCAGCCCGGAAAACGCGCGGAAGGCGAAAAGCACCCATACCGAGCTGCTCAAACAAGAGTTCGCCCGGGCCGACATGCTCCTGGATAAACGCCTCGACGGCCTCATCCGCGGCTTCGAAGAAACCAACCCGCAATTCGTGATGGACTACCGCAACGCGCGCAAGATCACCGATACCGGCTCCAAGCCAAACCCGCCGACGCCCCCGCGCCGCCGGCGCCGTAAAAGGAAAGTCGCGGGGTCAGCTCGAGCGAGATTCTAGAGCTGACCCCGCTTTGGTCCCCCAGCGGGATTTATCTCCGGCACGATTTCCGGATCGACGGTGGAACGGGGCAGACAGTTTGAATCCTCACCGAGAGGCAGAGTCTCTGATTTCTACTCTAATGCTTACGCGACTCTCTAAAATCGCCGGCCCAAAGCGGTTGCGCGGGGGATGCGTGGTGCGCTAGATACAATATTCAGTGCGCATCAAATCTCTTCGGCTCGAAAACTTCGGACCCTTTCCGCGATACGAGGTCGAGTTCGCGAAAGACGACAGCGTATCGCTCCTTCTGACCGGGCGGAATAACGAGGGAAAATCGAGCATTATCAATGCGCTGCGCTTGCTGTCTAACGCCACAAAGGTGATCGGCCTGAAGAAGCAGGAAACCAACGTTAATGGTGAAATTGTCTACCGCTTTCTCAAGCAAGACACTGACAACGTAAAGATACGCAGGATCGTCAACGATTACCGTGACGTTATTGCAAGGGTGACGGCACGGTTTGACGACGGCTTTGCTCTAACCGTTTTCGTCGACCCGATCGATGACCTCATTTACGCGGATCGTAACGGGCGCATTCCCGCGGACATTTCGGAGATCTTCGGCTTCATACCACCGCTTGGGCCTGTTGGTGAGACCGAGGACGTGATTCAGCGAAAAGATTATCTCATCGCATCCCTTGCGACTAGTCTGGCTCCCCGCCACCTACGCAATCATCTCTATCAGCTATTGAGCGCTTCCGAATTCGCGCTTGTGCAAACGATCATCCACGCATCGTGGCCCGAGATTGAGCTACTGCCGGTCGAAGTCTCCGGGCAGGGCCGCCTTGACTGCTGGTACCGCGAACGGCGCATTCAGAGGGAACTATCTTGGGCCGGGCAGGGTCTGCAGGTCTGGATTCAGATTGTGACCCATCTGGTACGGCTGAGATCCCGCCCGGTTGTCATTCTCGACGAGCCCGAAATAAATCTTCATCCGGAAAAGCAGAACGAGCTCGTCCGATTACTTAGGCAATACGCCAGCGGCAGTATTATCATCGCGACGCACTCGGTCGAGCTGATGAACAATGTCCATGTTAGCCATATTCTGAACGTCCGGAAGACGCAGCGGAAGCCAAAGCTTAAGGATAGCTCGGATCGTGCGTATTTAGAAGTCATCCGCGCTGAAGTGGGAAGCGACTTCAACTTCATTGCATCGCAATTCGAAGATGTCGAAAGAATCGTCTTTACCGAAGATGCCAGCGACTTCAAAGCACTAACGCAATTGGCCAACGCTTTTAGTGTGGAGGCTAAGGCATTTAATATTCCGCTCCATGGGTTCAGTGAATATAAGAAGGCGCCCTCGTATAAACAAGCATACAAGCTGCTAATTGGTAAGACAGTGACTTACCGCGCCGTTCTCGATCGCGACTATTACCCTGCCGACTACCTGCAGGAAGTCGAAGATTGGCTGCAACAATCGGGAATCCGATTAGTGCTAACACCAGGGAAGGAGATCGAAAACACAATTCTTTCAGAGGATGTTCTGTATAACTTGTGTCCGCAGGGCCTTCATAAAGAGTTACAAGCATATATCGATAAGGCGTTCGCGGAGCTTTACACTGACTGCCATGGCAGCTGTATCACTTTGCACCACGAGTTCACAAATCCCAGGCCGAATGTTAAGAAAATCATTACAGAACAGACTCCGGTGTTTGACCAGCAGTGGAACAACGCCGCGAAGCGATTCGATTTCGTCGCGGGGAAAGCCGCTTTAAAGCGCTTCCGGCAGTTTTTCCGCTCCAAGAACCTCGGCGATCTTTCAGATCAGCGGCTGTTAAATAGTTTGTCTCAAAAACGCCGCCCTGTACTCAAGAAATTTCTGAATGATGTCTTCGTGAATTGACGAGGTGCTGCAGGGGCAGATTGTTAATCTGGCAGAGGCAACGGTCAGGGGTTACATCGTCATCTCCTGAAAGGCTCTAGCTTGAGAATTCACGTTACGAAGTCTGACCCTACGAAGACTTCCCGCTACGAACGGACACCGCTTTCGCTCCGCGCGAATCACAGGCGGCGGTCCAAGAGTTTTTCGACAAGTTTGCGAACGATCGGTTCCTTGAGTTGACGGTCACAAGACGGGGTCGTTTGTGATTATCGCTCCTGTTCGGGAACTGAGTGTCGATCGATTCGCGTAGCGCGCGCTGCGGGTTCGACCTTGAATTAAGGAGCGAGAATCACAAACTCACACCTATCAGGTCCCTCGCTCCCGGGCTTACGACGAGAACGCCCAATTCGTCGATCGCGTCTGGCGCATCAATTCCAAAAAGCCGGTCACTATCTACTGCCTCTCCATCACCGGCACCATCGACGAGCACGCCATCGCCACCACTTGGGAAACCAGCTTGCGCAGCCGCCAAGGCCCGTTTCCAGCCTCTCCGTTCCCGCTCCCGAAAAATCAAAACCCCAGACAACCTCATTCCACTGCCCCCCAGCCCAACCTCAACAAAGAAGTTGACTGGAAAATCGCCAGGCAGAGGATGAAAACACAACATCGCCCCATGAAAAAAACCCTCTACCTCTGCGCCGACGGCGTCACCGTCGAAGGCCCGTGGCCACAGCCCGAGCTGGAGGCACTCATCCAGGCCCGCGGCCTCCCCCGCGATGTTCCTTGCTGCGTCGAAGGCGAGGAGAAATGGGAGCCTTACCAGTCCTGGCTCAACCGCACCCTCCTCTGCACCGTGCTCCTCTACATCGCCGGCGGGCTAATAGCTCTCGTCGTGCTCGTCCTTAGCGCCGCCAACCTTGGCCGCTAAGAAAAGCGGCAGCTCGGTCGGCGCGCTCAGCAACTCGCTCGAGGCCGCCGCCGCAATCTGTACCAGCTCGCACGAGGTGGCGTGTCGCTCTTCCATAAGTCGCTGAAAATTAGTCTTCTTTGCACGGCGTTAAGAGCGCATTACATCCGCGAAATGGCCATTTACAGCGGCGAAATGGCCAATTACATCCGAGCGAAGCGTAATTATATTGGCGAAACGGCCATTAACAGTCGCAGAACTGAGAATGACAGCGGCGAAATTGCGACTCGCACGGGCGCGAAGGCAGGTGACAAGGACGAACTAGCGGCCGACAGGCGCGAAACGGCAGCGCGCGGGGGCGAAAGCATGGACAGCCTCGGCGCGGACGCCGATGACTTTCACGTGAGGCACATTCGCAGCGGCGAAAGTCCGGGTGCAGTGGCGAAGAGGCCGGTTACTTGCGCCGGAAAGGGATCGAGCGGCGCCGGGCGGCGCCCGCCGGAAGGGGGACCGCTGGCGCGGTGGCGGGCAGGGCGGAGCCGTCAGCTCACGCGTCGGATTTGGGCTCTTCGGGGATCTCGCGGTCGGGCTGGCGCTGCATGAGGTGGCAGGCGATGCCGCGGAAGTGGCTGTAGAACCAGACTTCGTCGAGCAGGATGGTGCCGGCGCAAAGGTAGTTATCGGCCAGTGGGTGCTCGTCGTCGTCCAACAGGCTTGGCGGCGGGTCGGGCTCGGTGGCAACGGCGATCTCGCCCTCCTCACCACCGCCGTCGCCCTCGTCGCTCTCGAAGCCGGCCTCGTCGTCGGCGTCGGCAATTTCTTCGCCGGCCGGCTTTTTGGGGTGCTGCGGGTACTCTCCTTCGGGGGTGGGGGAAAACTCCGCAGGATCGATTTCCACTCCCTGTTGCTGTTTCAATTCCAGCTCGTGCAGGCGCTCCAGGTATTCGGTCTTATCGCGCCGGTGCTGTTCCCATTCCCACTCGTCGCGCTCTTTTTGCAGGCGATCTTCGAGTTCCTGCTGGGCGGGCGTAAGCTCAGGCGGCTTGACTCGCAGATGGACGCCGAAGGAGCCGCGATAATCGGAGCGCAGCCGGGCGATGATTTCGCGCGCGGCTTGGATGATGTCGGGCAGGCGCTCCACGATATCGAAGGACTCGATGTTGAGGCTGATGTGGCGTTGCGCGCCCGAGACGGAGACGTTGCCCCAGTCGGGATTCTGCACTCGCTCGGCGATGTGACGATGGGTGAAATGTTGAACCCAGCGACCCTCGCAGTCCCGCAGGCCAAGGTCGATCACGCCGTCGTCGCCGGGATCGAACTGTTCTCCCTGGCCGGGTTGCTGCGCGGGCGGCGCGAGCACCATCTGGAGCGGGCCGAGCGGGCGGGGCTCTTCGCGGAGAAAGACATCATCCCACGGCGGCAGTCCGGCCTGGATGCTGGCGACTTCCATTTGCACCGGCGGGCAACTGCGCACGTGGAGCTCGCGCAAGGCGGGCGCCTCCGCCATCGGCAGGTAGTCGCGTGGCATGTCGGGCAGGGTGTCGTGGGGCGGTCCGATCTGGAAAAAACGGAGCGCAGGCAGCTGGGCAATCGGCGCGATGTCGCGCGGGAGTTTTTCGTAGTCTTGATGTTCGAGGGGCTCGACGTTGAGCCAGGTCAGGTGTGGCAGCGCGGTGAGCGGGGCGAAGCTGCGGCAGTGGCCGTGCAGAGTGAGGTTGCGCAGCCGAGGCATCTTTTCGATTCCGTCGAGCCGTTCCGCCCCGAAGAGGGTGAGGATTTCGCAGGCCGGGACCTGGGGGAAGTCGGCCAAGGCGCGAGCGTAAAGCGGGCGGCAATAGAGTTTGGCCCGCCGAACCCTGGGGAAACTGAAATCGCGGGGGAGCGCGAGGAGGTTGCCGCTGATCTCGAGCAGCTCGAGCTGCTCGAGTCTTTCAAGGCCGGTAAAATCGGGCCAGGCAGCTCCAAAACCGAGGGTGAGCTCGCGCAGGGCGAAGCAACGCGCGAGAAAGGTGTAATCCTCCGCCGGGCCGCAGCCATGGTCGTTACCTAACGAACCGAGGAGGAGTTTGCGCAACGCCGGCAGGCTGGCGAGCGGCGAAAGGTCGGCCGCCCCGCAGCCGTGAATCCAGACCCACTCGAGCGTCGGAAAGAATCGGACCGCGTCGAGGTTCGTGATCGTGTGCCCGCTCGGCCACCAGTTTTTCAGGTCGGCCAGAGATTCGGCTGTCTTGCGTAAGCCTTCCTCGTTGTAAGAAGGCTTGTAGGCGGGATTCAGTTTCCGCTCGCGACTGCGGGCGTAGGAATCCTCGAAAGCCTCCGGCTGGTAAATCTTGCGCTGCGAATTCCAATGGCGGATGCCCTGTTCGACCAGGACTTCAACCGTGTATCTCTGTTCCCGAGTGCGGCCGTCGTCGAGCGCCCATTCGACGAAAGCCTCGGTGTCCATGAATCAAAGCAGGAGCAGCGACGGGTTTTCCAAGAGCTGGCGGAGGGCTTTCAGGTAGTTGGCGCCGATGGCGCCGTCGACGACGCGGTGGTCGCAGCTCATCCCGATCTTCATCCGGTAGCCGGGGACGATCTCGTCTTCTTCGTTCACGATCGGTTTTTTTACGATCGCGCCAATCGACAGGATGATGGCCTGGGGCGGGTTGATGATGGCGGAGAAATAATCGATGCCGTAGCTGCCGAGGTTGGAGACGGTGAGGGTGCCGCCCTGGAATTCTTCCGGCTTCATCCGCTTGTTGCGCGCGCGGTGGGCCAGGTCTTTGACCGCGGCGCTGATCTCGCGGAGCGATTTGTTTTGGGCGGCTTTGATGACCGGGGTGACGAGGCCTTCGTCGATCGCGACCGCGACCGCGAGGTTGATGTCGCCGTAATGGATGATGGCGTCGCCGTCGAAGGCGGCGTTGACTTTCGGCTCGCGCAGGGCGGCCGACGACCGCGCCTTTGAGGATGAAATCGTTGACCGTGATCTTGGTCGCGTCGTCTTCTTCGGCGCCGGATTTGAGCTCGGCGCGGACGCGCATGAGCGGGTCGGCGTTGATCTCGATGTTGAGATAGAAATGCGGGACCGGGCCGAGGCTGGTGACGAGGCGATCGGCGATGACTTTGCGCATGCCGGTGAGGCTGATGCGGGCGGTTTCGCCGGCGGAAATTTCGGGCGCGGGGGCTTTGGTTTTCGGCGGCGGGTGCCTTGCCGGAAGGCGCGGCGGAACCGGCCGCCTCTACATCTTTCTCGACGATGCGGCCGCCGGGGCCGGTGCCTTTGAGGCTCGTTAGGTCGATGCCTTTCTCGGCGGCGATTTTCTTCGCGAGGGGCGAGGCTTTGACGCGGCCGGACTCGGATTTTTCTTCGGGCGCGGCGGGCTTCTTTTTTCTCGGGGGCTGCTTTTGCCTCGGCGGGTTGCGGCCGACACGGCCGCCTCTACAGGCTTCGCCTTCTTTTTCTCGGGGGCTTTGGCTTCTGGCTCCTCGGCCTCGTCGCTTTCGCCGCCTTCGCCGCCTTCTTCTTCCGCTTTGCCGGAATCGGCGGCGGGCGCTTCTTCGCCTTCTTCGCCGATGAAGGCGATGCGGTCGCCGACGTTTACCTTCCCGCCTTCCTCGACGTAAATTTCTTTCAGGACGCCGTCATCGGTCGCTTCCCATTCCATCGTCGCCTTGTCGGTCTCGATCTCGGCCAGGACTTCGCCCGCGGTCACTGCGTCGCCGATCTTCTTCTTCCAGCTCACGAGCGTCCCCTCGGTCATGGTGTCGCTCAGTTTCGGCATTTGAATTTCAGGCATGGCGAAGAAGGACATTTCGTTAGGCTTAACAAATCTTTTTGACGGCGGCGATGATCTTCTCGGCGTTGGGGAGGACGGCTTGCTCGAGCTTTTCGTTGTACGGCATCGGCACGTCTTCCTGCGCGACGCGCTGGATCGGGGCGTCGAGTTCGTCGAAAATTTCCTGCTGGATGCGGAAGGCGATCTCGGCCCCGACGCCGCACCAGGGGCGATCCTGTTCCGCGATCACGACCCGGTGGGTTTTGCTGACGGAAGCGAAAACGGCCGGCCAATCGAGCGGCTTGATCGAGCGCAGGTCGATCACTTCGGCGTTGATCTTCTCGCCCGCGAGCTGCTCGGCCGCGGCCAGCGCCATCGGCACGGTCTGGGCGTAGGCGATGATGGTGACGTCGCTGCCTTCGCGCCTGGTCTCGGCTTCGCCTAACGGAATGAGGAGATCGACGTCTTCATCTTCGACCTCGCCTTTCTGGCTGTAGAAAAGTTCGCACTCGAGGACGAGGACGGGGTTGTTGTCGCGGATCGCGGTCTTGAGCAGGCCCTTGGCGTCGCGCGGGGTGGCGGGGGTGCAGATCTTGAGGCCGGGGACGTTGGCGTAGAGGCACTCGGTGGCGTGGGAATGGGTCGCGCCGAGCTGGTGGGCCGGTCCGTTCGGCCCGCGGAAGGTGATCGGGATGTTGAACTGGCCGCCCGACATGGTGAGCATGTTGGGCGCGTTGTTCACGATCTGGTCGAACGCGACTAACGAAAAGCTGAAGGTCATGAACTCGACGATCGGGCGCAGGCCGACCATGGCGGCGCCGATGCCGAGCCCGGCAAAACCGTTCTCGGAAATCGGGGTGTCGATGATGCGCTCGGCGCCGAAGCGGTCGAGCAGGCCCTGGCTGACTTTGTAGGCGCCGTTGTACTCGGCCACTTCCTCGCCCATGAGGAAGACGTTCGGGTCGCGCGCGATTTCCTCGGCGAGCGCTTCGTTCAGCGCCTGGCGGTAGGTGATTTCTCTCACGCTTTCTTCCTTGGTGTAGCGGCGGCCGTGTCGGCCGCATCCCCGTTGTTCTTGGAAGCGTCGTGCGGCGCGCGATTTTTTCCGGGCTGCACCCGCTTTGCGCTCGGTTTTTGCGGGCGACACGCCCGCCTCTACACCGCCTTCGGCGTCGTTCTGCGCGTAGGTGTATTTGTAGAGATCCTCGAGCGGCGGCTCGGCGCTTTTCTCGGCGAATTTCACGCTCGCCATCGCCTCGTCCTTCGCCTTCTTGTCGAGCTTGTCGAATTGTTCGTTGGTCAATTTCCCTTCGCGCGTGAGCTGGGCGCGCAGACGCGTGATCGGATCTTCCAGCCGATATTTTTCCAGCTCTTCCTTCGTCCGATAACTGGCCGGGTCCGACATGGAATGGCCGCGGTAACGATAAGTGCGCGCCTCGACGAAGGCCGGGTGCGGATCTTTCCGGATCGAAGCGATGATCTCGCCCAGCTTGTCGCGCACCTCGCGGAAGCTCATCCCGTCGACGACTTCGCCCGGCATGTCGTAGCCCTCGGCGCGGTCGACGATCTCCTTGAGCGAGGTCGAGCGTTTCACCGAGGTGCCCATGGCGAAGAAGTTGTTTTCGCAAATGAAGATGACCGGGAGCTTGAAAAGCCCGGCCAGGTTCAGCGCCTCGTGGAAACCGCCCTGGTTGATCGCGCCGTCGCCGAAAAAGCAGAGCGTGACGCGGTCTTCCTTGCGGTACTTGGAGGCAAACGCCATCCCGGCCGCGAGCGGCACATGCGCGCCGACGATGGCGTGGCCGCCGTACATGTGGTTTGCCTTGTCGAAATAATGCATCGAGCCGCCGAGACCGCGCGAGCAGCCGGTGACTTTGCCGAAGAGCTCGGCCATGCAGGCGTCGGCGCTGGTTCCGCGAGCGAGGGCGTGGGCGTGGTCGCGGTAGGCGGTGATGAGGTAATCATCCGGCCGGGTCGCGGCGACGGCTCCGGCGACGACGGCTTCCTGCCCGATGTAAAGGTGACAAAAACCGCCGATCTTCTGCGCTTGATACTGCTGGCTCGCGCGCTCCTCGAAGCGGCGGATCAGCAACATCGTCGCGAGCATCTCGACTTCGTCGCGTTGCTCCGGCGAAGACATCTCGATTAGTTAGGCAACGGACGAGCGACCGCGGCCGGCAGGGCGGCGGAACGCCGGCTGTAGCTCATACAGGCGACAAACAAGAGGGTGAAAAGCAAATCGCTCGCGAGCGAGTTGCGGAAAAACATCCAGGTCGGGGTCGCGCTGTAGGCGGGCAACCCAAAGGTGAGAGACATAACCAGCCCGGCGAAATTTTTCAGGTAGCCGGGATCGGTCAGCCAGGAAAAGAAGTTCGTGATCCCGTAGAAAAGGGCGGAGCCGGCGAGCGAGGCCGGGACGATCGTCTTGAGCGAAGGCCGGCGGCTGATCGCGAGCCCGAGCAGGCCGACGAGCGCGAAAGCAAAATAGCGGCAGTAGATCAGCGGATCGAGGAGCGAGGCCTTGTAGTAAATATCGAGAACGAGGTCGGAAACGAGCAGGGCCGCGAACGGGACGACGAACTTATATTTGCGCGGAAAATAAATCGCGCTGCAAAGAGCGATCGCGGCGAGCGGGGCGAAATTGGAAAGCCACGCGCTTCCGCCGCCCTGCACAATGATGGCGGAGGCGATGCGGTAAACGACCGCGAGCAAGACAAGAAGAAGCGCAGGAATCATGGGCAAAACTCAACTGTTCCGGACGAGATGCAATGTGGATTCTTTATCTGTCGTGCTCCTGCTCGTGATCGTAATCGATCGCGGCTGAAGCGAGCACGAGCACGATTACGAAGGGGAAGCGGAAGCTTTCGCGGCGGCTTTGGCCAACCGCGCTTTGCGGCGATTGGCGACGTTCTTGTGGATGACTCCGCGTTTGGCTGCCTTGTCGAGCGCGGAGACAAGCGCGCGGGTCTCCTCGGTCTTTCCGCCGGTCGCCTGGCGTTTCGAGAGCGAACGCAGGTTGGTGATCACGCTCCGGTTACGAAGGGTGCGGCGAGGATTTTGACGAGCGCGTTTTGCGGCAGATTTGGAGTTGGCCATGAATCAGAATTTGTGAGCGGGCAGGGTCGTGGACAGGTGCCTGCTTGTCAAGGTTGCAGCCTGTTGTAGCCGGGATCGGTGATCCTGGCCGCGCCTTCAATCAAAGCGTGCGCGAACTTCCACCCCTTGAGGCGATTCGATGGCCGGGGTCACCGACCCCGGCTACAGTGCCGCGATGGAGTTGTTCTGGTGGAGCGCCACCCTGGTGCTGATGGCCGTTGGGCTCATCGGGACGATCGTGCCCGTCTTTCCCGGCACGATCATTATTCTCGCGGCCGCCATCCTGCACCGGATCATGCTCGGACCGGAGAAAAGTCTCGGCTGGGCCGGGCTCGCGGTGCTCGTCGCGCTCACGCTCGCCTCCTACGCGGTCGATTTCGCCGGCACCTGGTTTGGGGCGCGAAGGTTCGGCGCGACGCGCTGGGGCGGGTTTGGGGCGATCGCAGGCGCGATCGTTGGAATCTTCTTCGGGCTGCCCGGGCTGCTCGTCGGGCCGGTCGTCGGGGCGCTGGCGGGTGAGATTTTTGGCGGAATGAAACTGATCGACGCCGGACGCGCCAGCTGGGGAGCGCTTCTCGGCAACCTGGCCGCGATGGTGGGCAAACTCCTCATCGCGCTCGCGATGGTGAGTTGGTTTTTGGTCGCGACCCCGTCGTCCTTCTAGGCGACTAGCGGCGGGGCGCGGGAGGATCGAGCTTCGCGTAAACGCCAATCAACGGGCGATGCGAAGGGGTCGGCGTCCGAAAATCGCTCACGAACCCGCGTTTGGTGCGAATTTCCACATGACCGGCAGCCCGGCCCGAGCCGTAAACCAGCACGGAACCGACTGGCGCCTGGTAAGGGTCACGCACCGCGAGACGGGTAAAACCGTAGGACTTCACCAACTCATCGCCGGCCTGCCGCGCGAGGGCGGTCTTCGGATAGGAATTGACCGCGCCGGAAGCGAGCAGCGCCTGTTTCACATAGCGCCAGCAGCGGCTTTTGGAGTGTGCGTTAGCGCGCTCTTCCGCGATCGTCGCCGCCCGGGCCAGCTTCGGGTCGAGGTGCGGCAGATTCTTCAGCTTGCCGGTAAATTGCGAGATGATTTCGGTGGTTTGGACCTTCCCCTTGGCGTCGACGTAGACAAAACGGGTCTCCGATTTGGAGAGACCGGCGGCCTGGAGACTTGAGAGGGCGAGGATACAGCTGAGAAAGAGAAAAAGACGAAGCACGAGTGGTTCTTATGAAGGCAATTCCAATGCCGCGCAATATAAAATTCCCCAATCCGCGAAACTTTTTTGCAAACGAGACCGCAAATCAGGCGGAAAACTTCCGGCCACTCTGGAAATAGGATTGACATGGCGGCGGAAAATTGAGAAACGAGTTGCCCCAATCAGGAGGAGATTAAGCAAAGATGAAAAGATTGAGTTTGGCATTGGCGGCGATCGTTCTGGCGGCAACAAGCGTATTTGCAGCTGCTCCGGCAAACGATAATGCCGGGAATTACGGCAGTTGGACCACCGGGAGCAATGGCGGAACCGGCTTCGGGACGTGGACAATCAACGACGGCGACGGGGGGCACTACCTCGGTGGCACCGGTCTCGGCCCCAACACGTTTGGTATGTTCAACACCTTTACAAGCACGACGACGGACGCAATTCGCCCCTTCACGGGAGCGCTGGTCGCTGGCGACACGTTTTCGATCGATCTCGGCTTCACGGCATTCGCCGCAGCCGGATCGGTTGGAATTAATCTGCGAAGCGGCACGAATGAGGTGATCACGCTTTCCACGACTGGATCGGGCGATTGGATCCTCAACGATGGCGGATCGGATTTCAGCGCCGGAGCAACCGCGACAGCTAATACTCCGTTTTCTTTCTCCCTCACCTACAATGGAGGGAGCAGCTATTCCTTTACCCTCACTGGATCAGCCGGAGGGGTGAACTTCATGTCCAGCAATGGAGGGATCAGCAGCATCGACAACTTGCGGATCTTCAACTTCAATCAAGGCCCGGGTGCGAACCTCGGCTTCGATAACCTCGCGATCGTGCCCGAGCCTTCGAGCCTGATCCTGCTCAGCGGCCCGGCCCTCCTCGGCGGCCTGCTCCTCGTGCGTCGTCGCCGGCGAGCTTAACAACTGTCCTGTTTGGTGTGGAAAACCCGTCCTTCTTGGGCGGGTTTTCTATTTGTCGCCGACGATTCGTCCGCTCACCTCGCCGAAGCCGACCCGGTAGCCGTCGCCTTCGGCCCAGCCGCTGATCGTTAGGCGATCGCCGTCTTCCAGCCATTTGCGCGACTCGCCGCCCGGCAATTGCAGCGGGTTGGCCCCGCGCCAGGTCAACTCGAGCATGCTCCCGCGACCGTCTTCCGCCGGGCCGCTGATCGTGCCGCTGGCCAGGAGGTCGCCCGCTTGCAGGTTGCAGCCGCTGACGGTGTGGTGCGCCAGTTGTTGCGCGATGCTCCAGTAGAGATTCGAGAAATTACTGCGCGTGATCGTGAGCGGCTCGCTCATCTTCGCGGTTTGCAGGGTCGCCTCCAGCCGGATGTCGAAAGTGAAGTCGTTAGGCGCGCGCAGGTAATCCATCGGGGCCGGATCCTGGGCAGGGAGCGGTTTTCGGAACGGTTCGAGCGCTTCCAGGGTCACGATCCAGGGCGAGATGCTGGTGCAGAAATTCTTCGCCAGGAAAGGGCCGAGCGGCTGGTATTCCCAGGTCTGGATGTCGCGCGCGCTCCAGTCATTCATCAGCACGAGCCCGAAAATATGATCCGCCGCCTGCGCGATCGGGACCGGTTCGCCGAGTTTGTTAGGCGGGCCGACGAAGAAGGCCGCCTCGAGTTCAAAGTCGAGCGCCCGGCTGGCGCTGAAGACCGGCGCCTCCGCGTCCGGCGGCTTGATCTGGCCATGCGGCCGGCGCACATCGGCCCCGCTCGGGACGATCGAACTGGCGCGGCCGTGGTAGGCAATCGGAAGCCATTTCCAATTCGGCATGAGCGCGTTCTCCGGACCGCGAAACATCGTCCCGACGTTGAAGGCGTGATGGTAGGAAGAATAAAAGTCCGTGTAGTCGCCGATCCGGGCCGGCAGCTGCATCGTCACCTCGGCCTGCGGATGAAAAGCTCGCGCCCGCAACGCTTCGTCGTCGCGCAGGGTGGCCGTTTCGGCCGCCAGTAGATGCTGCAAAATCTCGCGCGTCTTGCGCCAGGCCGGACGACCGAGGGCGAGAAAAGCATTCAGCGAGTCGCCCGCGAAAATCGGCCGCGGGCCGAAATCCAGTGCGCGAAAATATCCGCCTTCTTCCAGGACGGCGAGATCGAGCACGAGATCGCCGATCGCCACCCCAGCCCGGGCCGGGCCGTCGTTAGGCCGGAAAATTCCGTAGGGCAGATTCTGGATCGGGAAGTGCGACTCGGGCGCAACCTCGATGAAAGAGCGAAGCGGTGTGGACATGGTGTGAAATGATTAATTCCTAATGACCAATGACGAATTAATGACCAGTGACGAATGACAAATGATTGCCGCGACCGGATGACGGTAATTCGTCATTCGAACTATTGGAATTGATTGGTCATTGGTCATTCGGAACTAGTCATTAAAAAACGCCGAGCGCGCGCAGGTCGTCGCGCGGCTCATCAAAGCTGCAACTGCCTAACGACGTCACAAGCCGGCGGCGCGCCACGATCTGCGCGGTCGAAATTTTCCAGTCCCGCCAGCGCATCATCTCGTCATCAAAGGTGAACGCGCTCCCCTCCTCCTCCGCCAGCATCTCCTCCGTCTGCGTTACGCTCCAGCGATGCTCGGCCGCGAGCACGCCGGCGCCGAGGACGTTGAGGAAGCCGTGCATCTTCGTTCCGACGCTCTCATGCAAAAGGCGGACCGGATGATGCAGGCCGGCGGTGAACTTGATCGGGACCCGATGCCGGGCCGCCGTCACCAGAGTGCGCGCGATTTGCGCGCCGTCGGGAAACGCCTCCGCGGTCACCCCGCCGGTGCGAAGTTTAAAGCCGGCCCCGCTGCCCGAGAGGGCCTCGATCGCCTTCTCCGCGGCGTCCGCCGGCGCCTCCCAGAAAACATTCAGCGGCAGGTCGCCTAAAGTGGCGCGGGCCACGCCTAACGACTTCGCGATCGGCCCCGGCGGCAGCGGCATTTCGAACTGCCGGATCGAAACCAGGCCCTTGTGCCCGTTGTGAAATTCCTTGATCGCCTCCGCCACGTTCTCCAGCGCCGGCCGAAACTCCGCCGCCTTGCTCGTCTTCGGTCCGAGCGCGGAAAGCTCGAGCGGATGTTCCGGGTCGAAGGCCGCCAGTTGCGCGCGGGCCTCGCCAAATTTTTCCACCGGCAGAATAAACGCGCCCAGCATCCAGCGGTCCGGGGAACGGAGGTAGCCCGCCTGATTTTGCAAAGCCGGCTCGAGCGCAAGATCGGCCGGCGGGAAAAGTCCCGCGTAATCGATCGCGTGAGCGAGAAGTGCGCGTAAAGAAGCAGCCGGCATTTGGGAAGAGAACTCAACGGCGCAATCACCGCGCTCGTCAACCGGTCGTTTCGAAGAAATGGGGTCCAGGGCTCGGCCGCGCGTCCTTTGGCCTCCGGCAAGGTCAGCCACTTTGATCAAGCACATTTTCTGAGCGCAATCGCCTTTGCGGGCGCGTAAACTCCCTGCGGCAACCGATTCAGCGAGAAGTGGAAATCGAACTCGAAAAAGAGACGCCCGAACACAAAGAAGGTGCGGAAAACGCGGAAAACACCGTCGTCACGCCGCGGCTGCGCGTGCACGACCTGCTGCATCGGCCCTTCGATGTGCGCTCGTTCGCCACCACCGGGCTCTTCCTCCTCGCGATTTTTTACACCATCTACTTTCTTCGTTCGCTCCTCCTCCCGATCGTGCTCGCGCTGCTTCTGAGCTACCTGCTCCGGCCGATTATTCGCGGCCTGGCCAGGATCAAGATCCCGCCCCTCATCGGCTCCGCGCTCGTGCTTTTCTCCCTCGTCGGCATGATCGGTTACGGCGCTTCCTTCCTCGCCGCGCCGGCGGCCGGGTGGCTGGAAAAGGCGCCTTACAGCCTGCAGCAGCTGCAATACAAGCTCGTCCCGTTCAAGAGGCCGATGGAGAAGGTCGCCCAGGCCAGCGGCGCGATCGAGAATCTCACCGCGACCGATCCAAAAAAGGAAGAAACCCAGACTGTGGAAGTGAAGCAGCACCCGCTGACCGACCGCCTGATGGTGCACACCCCGGAGCTGCTGGTGAGCGCCCTCACCATGCTCATCCTGCTTTATTTTCTCCTCGCCTACGACGGCGTTTTCCTGGCCAAGCTGATCAAGCTGATGCCGACGCTCTCGGATAAAAAACGCGCGGTCTCGATCGCGCACGAGATCGAGGCGCAGGTCTCGCGCTACCTTTTTACCGTCACGCTGATCAACATCGGGCTCGGGATCGCGGTCGGAACCACCGTCGGCTTCCTCGGTTTGCCCAACCCGATCATGTGGGGCGCGATGGTCACGCTCCTGAATTTCATTCCTTATCTCGGCGCCCTCACCGGCATTATTTGCATGACGTTAGGCGCGGTTCTGAGTTTCGACAGCATGAGCTACGCGCTGCTCTTCCCGCTCACCTATTTCGTCATCGCCACGCTGGAGGGGAACTTCATCACGCCCTTTGTCATGGGACGTTCGCTCACGCTAAATCCGGTGCTGGTCCTGCTCTCGCTCACTTTCTGGGGCTGGATGTGGGGCATCACCGGCATCATCCTGGCCGTTCCGATCCTGGCCGCGTTCAAGATCTTTTGTTCCCACATCGAGCCGATGGAGCCGCTGGCGGAATTCATCAGCTGACCATCGACTCCACAGTTTAGCGTTGCCGGTGCGCAGGTCGCGGCGTTAAGAAATGATGTGGAAGCAAGCGTAAACCAACCCGTCGTGCCTAACGAGCCGCCTGCGGCCGGGGCTTATTCTCGGAAGAATCCTTTCCCCGGCCGGATGCTGGTCAACCGCCGGCTGAACAGTCCGGACTCGGAAAAGGACACCCGCCATTTCGAGATCTCGCTCGAGGGTTCTGGAATCGCTTACGAAGTGGGCGATTCGATGGCGGTCTACCCGACGAACGATCCCGCGCTGGTCGACGAAATCCTGGCGGCGCTCGACGCCACCGGCGAGGAAGAGATCGCGGGCAACCGCGGCGTCCCCACCACCCTGCGCGAAGGCTTGCTCCGCGATTACAGCATCACCCAGCCGACCCCGAAATTCCTCAAGGCAATCGCGCAACGCGCCTCCGCCGCGCCGCTCTTAAACGAGCTGCTCGAGCCGGAACGGAAACACGATCTCGCGACCTACATCTGGGGCTTGGAAGTGAT
The DNA here is from genome assembly GCA_963740715.1 of uncultured Verrucomicrobiae bacterium. Taxonomy (GTDB): domain Bacteria; phylum Verrucomicrobiota; class Verrucomicrobiia; order Chthoniobacterales; family UBA10450; genus Palsa-1392. Next base: position 96,304 of record CAVUGD010000021.1, read on the forward strand.
CGATTTCCTCCTCGAACATCCCTCGATCACCTGGACACCGCAGGAATTCGCCGCTCTTCTCCCCAAGCTCCAGCCGCGCCTTTACTCCATCGCCTCGAGTTTGAAGATGCACCCCGACGCGGTCCATTTCATCATCGACGTCGTGACCTACCAAAGCCACGGCCGGGTCCGCAAAGGCATTTGCTCCAGCTTCCTCGCTGAGCGCTGCGCCGATTCGCCCGCGCCGATTTATCCGACCGCTTCGAAATTTCGCCTGCCCGAAGACACCGACGCGCCCATCATCATGGTCGGCCCCGGCACGGGCGTGGCGCCTTTCCGCGCTTTCCTCCAGGAACGCCAGGCGATCGGCGCGCGCGGGCGGAACTGGCTCTTCTTCGGCGCGCAACGCGAGCAGAGCGATTATTTCTACAAGGAAGACTTCGACCAGTTCACGGCCGACGGAATTCTGACCCGCATCGACACCGCCTTTTCGCGCGACCAGGCGCACAAGATTTATGTGCAGGACCGGATGAAGGAAGCCTCCGGCGAAATCTGGAAATGGCTCGAGGAAGGCGCGCACTTTTACGTTTGCGGCGATGCCATGCGGATGGCGAAGGACGTCGACGCGACCCTGCGCCAGATCGTGCAGCAGGAAGGCGGCAAAGACGGCGAGGAAGCAAACGAATACGTCGAGAAGCTGAAGAACGAGAAACGCTACAAGCGCGACGTTTACTAGCGCGCCCGTCGCGACTGTAGACGCTTCGCTCTGCGAAGCGCGGGCGTGAGCTCCGCTGCCAGTCATCCCGCCGCTGTGCCGACACCCGCGCTTCCCAGAGGGAAGCGTCTACAAGGTCACAGGACGACCGGGCGGCCCTCGGTCATGACCAGCACCTTCTCCTCCACTCCGTGAGCGCGCGCGCTCGAGAGGAGCCGCTCCGGCGGCTCGTGCAGCGGCTCATAGCCGAGGCGGAAACGTGCCGTAATGCATCGGGACCAGCTTCCGCGCGCGCAGCTCGAGAAACGCGCGCACCGCTTCCTCCGGGTTCATGTGCACTTCGCGTTTGCTCGGCGCGTCGTAGGCCCCGATCGGCAGGAGCGCGATCTCGATCGGAAACCGCGCCCCGATTTCCTCGAAGCCGGAAAAATAAGCGCTGTCGCCGCAGTGAAAAATGGAGCGTTCGTTCGCCTCGATCACGTAGCCGCCAAACCCGCGATGCTGATCGGCCAGCATGCGCGCGCCCCAATGATGACACGGCGTCATCGAAATCTTGAGCGGTCCGGTTTCGATCTGCTCCCATTGCTCGAGCTCGTGCACGATGTTGAACCCAAGATCGTGCACCAGGTTCCCCACCCCGGTCGGGACCACGATCGGCTGATCGGCCGCGACCCGGCGCAGGCTGCGCCGATCGAGGTGATCGAAATGGGCGTGGGTGACGAGGACGAGATCGATCGAGGGCAGATGATCGATGTGAAATCCCGGGCGTTTCAGCCGCTTGATCACGCTCAGCCACATCGACCAGTTCGGATCGACCAGGATGTTCATGCCCGCGACCTGGATGAGAAAAGAGGCGTGCCCGATCCAGGTGATGCCGACCTCGTTAGGCCCGACCTTCGGGAAGAGCGGCTTCTCCCGATCGCCCGAGCGCTTGGTGAAGAGCGAAGGAATCAGGACTTCGGTGAGGAAGTTCCGCTTGTGCCAGTCGAGGCCGGGCTTGAGGCCGACCCGCTTGGGCTTGGGCGTGCTGGGCGACGCGCTTCCGTTTTTGGCAGAAGCGCGCACGACCTGAGTGCGCTTTTTCCGCGAAAAAGGTGTCGGCACAGTCGGCCAACCATATAAACTTACGCGGGTGAAGCAATCGTTTTGCAGGACGCCACCCGGAGCGGCAAAACGAGAGCATTTGGCCTAACGAATCGCGCTCCCATGAACGTCGAAGTCCCCCGCCGGCAACCACTCACCGGAGTGGCGATTTCCGCGCTCGGCGGCATCCTTCTGGCCGAGTTCACCGCGCTGCCGCTCGCGTTCTTTGGGCCGGCGATCGCACTGGGCGCGGTCGTGAGCCTGGCCCGGCCGCGCTGGTGGCTGACCCACCTTCTCGTCGCCGCCTTTTATTTCGCGCTGCACCAAACGCAGCTGCACAACACACCCGGCCGCGAACTCAGCGCGCGCCTCGGGGAGCGGGCGCGGGTCGTCACCGTCAACGGGATGGTGACGAGCGAACCGAAACTTTCGCCTAACGACTACACGACCTTTCTCCTCCGGCTCGATTCCATCGCGCTCGACGGCCGCGCCGAGCCTTCTCAGGCGACGGTCCGGGCGCGCTGGAAAGCAAACCCAAAGCTGGGTGACGAAATCCGCCTGACCGGTCTGGTCGAGCCCATCGCGCCGCCGCGCAATCCGGGCGTCTTCGATCTGCGCGCCTATCTTGCGCGGCAGGATGTCTTCCAGAGCATCTTCGTCCGTTACCCGGAAAACGGGGTGATCCTGCGCGCCGGAAGCGGCAATGCGATCAAACGCTCGGCCGCCCGGGCCCGCGAATGGATGCGGACCACTCTCACCCGCGACCTGGATGATTCGCCCGAGGTGGCGGCGCTGATCAACGGGATGGCGCTGGGCCTGCGCCACGAAACGCCTAACGACATCGAAGAACCGTTCCAGCAAACCGGGACGCTGCATCTCTTTGCCGTCGCCGGTCTCCATGTCGGCATCGTCGCGCAGTTGCTCTGGATCCTGGCTGCGCTTCTGCGTCTCCCGCGGGCGGCGGCGGCCGCACTCATCATCCCGTGCCTCTTTTATTACTCGGCCATCACCGGTTTCCACGTCTCCAGCCTGCGCGCGGCGACGATGGCCGCCTTCTTGTTAGGCGGAATTTTCTTCGATCGCCCCGTCCTCGCGCTCAACAGCCTGGCCGGCGCCGCGCTCGTCATTCTTGGCTGTCGACTCGAATCAGCTTTTCACTTCCGGCTTCCAGCTTTCCTTCGCGGTGGTCGCGGCCATTCTCCTCGGACAAAACCGGATCTTCACCGTCCTGCTCCGGCCGGCGAAAACCGATCCCTTCCTGCCCCGCAGTCTGGTCAGTCGCGCGCGGCTTTTCGGCGAAGGAATCTACCGATTGATTGCGGGCGGCATCTCCGTCTCGGCCGCAGCCTGGGTCGGCTCACTCTTCCTTATCATCTGGTATTTCTACCTCATCACTCCGGTCTCGCTCCTCGCTAACCTGATCGTGGTCCCGGTCGCGTTCTGCGTTCTCGCGGTCGGCCTGATGTCGTTAGTCGCGGCGCCTTTTTCTTCCGCGCTCACGCTCATTTTCAACAACGCCAACTGGAGTCTCGCGCAAATCATCCTCGGTCTGGTCCAACTCTTTGCCCAGTTACCGACCGGGCACGCTTACGTGGAACGTCCCCATTGGCCGAGCGGCGCGCGCGCCGAAATCACGGTGCTCGATGCCGGAGCGGGCGCGGCCGTGCACGTCCGCGCCGGCGGCAAGGACTGGCTCTTCGATGCCGGGAGTGCGCGCGATTACGAGCGGTTCCTGCGCGACTATTTGCATTCGCGCGGGATCGACCGGCTCGACGGCCTGGTCCTGAGCCACGGCGATTCCCTCCACCTTGGCGGGGCTGGCGCATTGCTCGACGAATTTCGACCACGGCGGGTGATCGACAACGGCGCGCCGGATCGTTCCAGCGTGCACCGCGCTCTGATCGATAAACGGGAAGAACGGGAAATTGCCGAGCAGGGCCGGGAATTCACGATCGGCCGCGAAGTGACGGCCCGCGTCCTCTACCCGCCCGCTGGCCTGAAAGCGAAAGCGGCCGACGACCAGGCGCTCGTCGTGCAACTGGTCATCGCCGGGAAGCATCGCGTGCTCTTCGTCTCGGACAGCGGTCTGGCAAACGGAACGTGCGCTGCTCACTCCGCCTAACGAACTGCGGAGCGACATCCTGATCAAGGGCCAGCATTACTCCGGCGATTCCGGTTCGGCGGAATTTCTCGACGCGGTCCGGCCTTCACTGATCGTCGCCAGCTCAATCGATTTCCCTGCCCGCGAGCGGATCCCGGACGATTGGGCGGAGATGGTTCGCGCGCGTGGGATTAAGCTCTTGCGTCAGGATGAAACCGGCGCGGTCACCCTGGAATTTTTCCGCGACACCTGGCGTGACACGCCGTTTCTCGTTCAGCCGACCTTGCGCAACAGCAGCCGGTGAATCGTCGCGCCGTCCGCGATGAAATGTTTCTCGAAAGTCGTGATCGGAAATTCTTCACCGGGTGCCGAAGGGGCCTCGACAAAAATCTCCGGCGAAATCACCGCGCTGATGGCCCCAAAATATTTCTGATCGTCGGTCACGATGCGCAAGCGTCCCTCCGGCGCGAGCAACCGGTGCACCAGGCTCAGAAATTCCGGCGTTACCATTCGCCGGCGGCGATGTTTGCTCTTCGGCCAGGGATCGGGAAAGAGCAGATGCACCATCTCGGCCGAGCCCGCGGGAAGCAGGTATTGCAGGGCGTAACTGCTCTCGATCCGGATAAAGCGAACGTTCGTTAGGCCGAGGCGCGAGGCTTTCTTGCAACCACGCCAGACTCGACCGGCAAGTTTTTCGAGCCCGAGGAAATTTCGCTCCGGAAACCGCTCCGCCTGGGCGACGGCAAAGGACCCATCGCCACATCCGATATCGACTTCGAGCGGCGCGGGGCGCGGAAAAATCTGCGCCAGATCGAGCGGCGTGAAATAATCCGCCGGAACTAATTCGAATTCTTCCGCCTTCGGTCGCGCGGCCGGGGTTTCCTCCGTCATCTGGATTGATTCATCCGGATCCTGGGATCGGGGCTGGAGGCCGTGAACCTCCGCTTATTTCTTCATCAGATCGAGCACCACGCTCGTCATCCCGATCAGGCCGGTGCGAATGGTCGGTTCCGCCACGGGCAGGAACTTGCTCGAGTGCAGCGAGGGCAAGCGAAGTGCCGGATTTTTTCGCCGCCGCCGCTTTCGCCGGGTCGACCGCGCCGACATTAAACATGAAAGCCGGAATCGAGTGATCGGGCAGACTGAATTCAGAAAAATCTTCGCCACCCATGGTCGGCTTTTTCTCGATGATGTTGTCGTCGCCGAGAGCGGCTTTCATCGCGGCCACTCCGCGTTTGGTCAGCTCGGGATTGTTATAAGTCGAGGGCGTAAACTCATCTTCGCGCACGTGCACATCGGGCATTTTGTCGTCCGGGAAACCGGCCGCGATGGCGCAGCCCTTGGCGATCTGGGCGATCGAGCCCAGCACTTTATCGCGCACTGCTTTGTCGTAGCTGCGGACGGTGAGCTGCATCTTCACTTCATCGGAAATGATGTTGTGTTTGTTGCCGCCATGGATGGAACCCACCGTCACCACGCTCGGCTCGAGCGGGTCGATCTGGCGGGAATGAATCGTCTGCCAGGCGTTGATAATCTGCGCCGAAAGCACGATCGGGTCTTTCGTTTTGTGCGGGTAGGCGCCATGCCCGCCGACGCCTTTGACCGAGACATCGACGGAATCGACCGCCGCGTAGGCGTAACCCTCCGTCACCCCGATCTTACCCGCCTCGATTTCCGCATCGTCATGCAGGGCGACGGCGAAATCCGGTTTCGGCCAGCGGGTGATAAAGCCCGTCCTTCAACATCGCGCGCGCGCCGCCGACAGTTTCTTCCGCCGGTTGGCCGATGAAAATGATCGTGCCTTTCCATTGATCCTTCATCTTCCCGAGCATGCGCGCGGTGCCGATGAGGGTGCTCATGTGAATGTCGTGGCCGCAGGCGTGCATCACCCCGACGTCCTGTCCGGCGTCGTTTTTCGTGTTCACCTTGCTCGCGTAGGGCGCGCCGGTTTCTTCGCGCACCGGCAGGCCATCGAGATCGGCCCGGATCATGACCGTCGGGCCTTCGCCGTTTTTCATCACCCCGACCACGCCATAGCAGGTGGCGTTCGATTTCTCGTATTTGCCGACGCGCTCGGTCACTTCGCAGCCGGCGGCTTTGAGTTCCTTCGCCACGATCCCGGCCGAGCGTTCTTCATGGGTCGAGAGCTCGGGGTGGGTGTGGAGATCCTTGTAAATGGTAAGGAGCGAGGGCAACTCGGCGTCCGCCATTTCCTTCGGCGTTTGCGCGGCGCGGGTCAGCGGTGCGGCGGCGAGGGCGAGCAGGAAAAGAGCGGTCGTCGGAAATTTCATCCCGCAGAGTAGAACGAAATTTCTGATGGGCAACGTGTAGACGCTTCGCTCTGCGAAGCGCGGGCGTGAGCGCCGCTCGTCCGGTCCATTCGGTCGCAACTCTCGCGTCGCCCAGAGGGCGACGTCTACAATCCGTGTTACTCTCCTGGCCGGAGCGCGATGGAACCGACTTCTTTATCTCGACTGCCTTTCCGGCATCAGCGGCGACATGACCGTCGGCGCGCTCTGCGATCTCGGGGTGGAACCGGAAACGCTCACGGCCGAGCTGGGCAAGTTGTCGTTAGGCGAAACGCGTTTCGATTTCGAACGCCAGGTCCGCCAGGGAATCAGCGGAACGAAATTTATCGTGCACGAACACGGGCATGCTCACGGACGGCGCTGGTCGGAGATTCGCGAATTAATCGGCGGCAGCGCGCTTTCCGATTTCGTTAGGCAAAAAGCGCTCGCCGTTTTCGAGCGGGTCGCGATCGCGGAAGCAAAAATTCACGGCGTGCCGGTGGAGACGGTCGGCTTTCACGAAGTCGGCGCGATCGACTCGATCGCCGACATCGTCGGCGCCTGCGTCGCGCTCGAGGCGCTCGGCCGGCCGCGCGTGATCGTGTCGCCGCTGCGGGAAGGCCGCGGCTGGATCGATTGCGCGCACGGGCGTTTTCCGCTCCCCGCGCCGGCGACGCTGGAAATTCTGCGCGGAGTCGAGCTCGAACTGGTCGATGAATCCTGGGAATCGATCACGCCGACCGGCGCGGCGATCGCGCGGGAATTTGCGGAATCGTTCGGCCCGATGCCGCGGATGGAGATCGAGAAAATCGGCTACGGGATCGGGACGCGCGACTTGAAGGAGCGGCCAAACGTTTTGCGTGCCGTCCTCGGTCGCGCCGCGGAGTCCGCGCCTAACGACTACGAAACCGACACGATCATCGAGATCGAAACCAACCTCGACGATCTCTCGCCCGAAATAACCGGCGCGGTCATGGAGCGCCTCCTCGCGCTCGGCGCGCTCGACGTCACTCTCACGCCGGTGCAGATGAAAAAGAACCGGCCCGGCGTGCAACTCGCCGTCCTTTGCGAACCCGCGCTCGAGGGGAAAATCGTCCACGCTCTTCTCACTGAGACGAGCGCCTTCGGCGTGCGCCGGAGCGAGAAACGCCGCTACAAACTGGAGCGCCGATTCGAAAAAGTGCAGACCGCTTTCGGCGAGATCACGCTCAAGCTCGGCCTGCTCAAAGGCGCGGTCGTGCAGGTCGCGCCCGAGTTCGAAAGCTGCCGCGCGGCCAGCGAGCGAACCGGACAACCGCTGCGTTTAATTTATCAGGCCGCGCTGGCGGCTTACGCGCCGGCGTGAACGCGATCGCATTCAGGCAAAGAGTTTGAATTGCGCGTGCTCGGTGATCGCGAGGATGGCCGGCTGCTTGAGCCGGCGCTCGGCCGTGATCGCGTAGAAGCGGCCAGAGCATTCCTTCGCCCGGCCAATTGTTTTCCAACCGTATTGCCGCGCCGCGGGCCGCGCGATCGCGGTGTAAACGGGGACGAATCCAAAACCGTCCACCGCCGCGCGATTGAGCAGGGCGGTGTCTTCAAATTCCGCCACCACCCGCGGCCGGATTCCGGTGGCGTCGAACCATTGTTCCAGGGTCATGCGGAAGGCGGTGTTTTCCGCGGGCAGGAGCGCGGCGGCGCCGTGCAGGGATTTGGGAAAACCGCGGCGCAACCTGGCGGCGAGCGGCGGCGCGGCGCAAAAAGTCACGTCGCTCGCTCCCAGCGGATGGTTAAAAGTCTTGAGCTTCAATCCACTCGAAGCCGGCTCGTCGGCGAGCACGATATCGAGCCGATGCGCCGCCAGTTGCCCGAGCAGCGCGTCTACTTTTCCTTCGCGACAAATCATCAGCACCGGCGGCTGAAGCCGAAAAACGGGCCGGAGAATTTCTGAGGCGATGAATTTCGGGACCGAATCAGTCACCCCGACCCGAAATCGCGCCGGGCGCTGGCCGGGACGATGCCGGACGGTGTTCATCATCTCGCGCCCGAGGGAGAAAATATCCTCGGCGTAACCCATCACCACGCGGCCCGTTTCGGTCGGCACCTTGGTCCGGCCGCTGCGGCGAAAAAGAGGTTCGCCGAGCGTCTTTTCCAGGGCGCTGATTTGCGCGGAAATGGAGGGCTGCGAGACGTGCAGCTTCTCCGACGCTTTCCGCAGGCTGCCTTCCTTCGCCACCGTCCAGAAATAAAGCAGGTGATGATAATTGAGCCATTCCATGCCAGGGATGACTCTTCCAGAAAATCGAACTGTTAGACACTATTTTCGTATTAGTGGAATTGGCCCGCCTCCCTCATGTTCGTCGCGCCGGCCCGAATCGGGGCGGCCAGGAAACAGAAAAAATCACGCACATGAAACTCACCCTTAGACATTCCGGCATCCACCCGGCCCACCGGCTGCGCACGCTCGTGCAACGGGCCATCAGCCCGCTCGAACCGCTCCGCCAGATCGATGAAGCGAAGGTGCGCCTGACGCGCGATCCCGGGTCGAGCCCGCCGTTTCGGGTCCACGCGCATCTCGTCACCCCGGGACCGGACGTCTTCGCGGAGGCCCGCGATCACACCCTGGCCGCGGCGCTCGGGAAGGTGATGAAGGAGCTGGCGCGAGCGATCAAGGCGCGGGCGCACAAACGGCTGACCGCGTGGAAGAGCAACCCGGCGGCGCGGCAGGCGCCGGTTGGGCGTTTAGGCGCGAGCCCGGCGGTCCGATAAATTCGCGCCCTAACGAGCCGCGAACGGTGCCCCGCCGCCGGAGTGGACGATGACTTCTGAATCTGCCTGGTGGATTGCGTTTGCCGGTTTTGTTGGCGCGATGCTGGCGCTCGATCTCGGCGTTTTTCATCGCAAAGCGCACGTCGTAAAAATGCGCGAGGCGCTGACCTGGGTCGGGGTCTGGACCACGCTCGCTCTTCTCTTTAATCTCGGCATTTACCTCGGCTGGATCGGAGCCTACGAGGTCGCGCAGCGGCAGCAGGCGGCCCTCGAGTTCCTCGCCGGCTACATCATCGAGCTCTCGCTCAGCGTGGACAACGTCTTCGTCTTCGCGTTGCTCTTTGCTTATTTCCAGGTGCCGCCGCGCGATCAACATCGCGTCCTCTTTTGGGGAGTGCTCGGCGCTCTCGTCATGCGCGCCGGCATGGTCTTCGCCGGGGTCGCGCTCCTGGAGAGGTTTCATTGGGTGATCTATCTCTTCGGCGCGATCCTCATCTTCGGCGGCATCAAGATGTGGCGCAGTCACGCGGTGGCGATTGACCCGGCAAAGAATCCCGTGCTCCAGCTCGTCCGACGCATTTTCCCGGTGGCGCAGGGCGATCACGGGCAGCGCTTTTTCGTTCGTCAAAACGGCGTGCTCGCGATCACGCCGCTCTTCATCGTGCTCCTGTTTGTCGAGTGGACCGATTTGATTTTCGCGGTCGATTCGATCCCGGCGGTGCTGGCGGTGACGCGCGATCCTTTCATTGTTCTGACCTCGAATATCATGGCCATTCTCGGCCTGCGTTCGCTCTACTTCGCGCTCGCCGATGTGATGAAACGCTTCCATCTCCTGCACTACGGCCTCGCGGCCATCCTTGTTTTCGTCGGCGCGAAAATGCTGCTCGCGGAAGTCTACAAAGTGCCGACGATTGCCGCGCTCGGTGTCATTGCCGGCATCCTCCTCGTCGCGGTGATCGCGTCGCTCCTGCGTCCGGCGCCGCCCCAGCTCGGGGGTGCAGAGGGAGGCGGGCCGTGAGCGCGCCGCTGATGTTGATTACGATCGGCGTCGCGCCCGCGACGGAATGGGAATCACCGCTCCTTATTTCTCTCAAGCTCTGCACGATTCTTTTCCTCGTGCTCTTGAATGGATTCTTCGTCGCCTCGGAGTTTGCGATCGTGAAGGTGCGTGGATCGCAGCTGAACATGCTCGGCGAGGACGCCGGATTCGCCCGTCACGTCGTCAAGCACCTCGATGCCTACCTTTCCGCCACCCAGCTCGGCATCACTCTGGCGAGCCTCGGGCTCGGCTGGCTCGGCGAACCGTTTCTCGGCCGGATGATCGAGCCTTTCTTTGCCCTGGCGGGAGTGACTTCGCCGACCGTCATCCACGGTGTTTCCTTCGGCCTCGCCTTCGCCACCATCACCTTCCTCCACATCGTGCTCGGCGAGCTCGCGCCGAAGTCGCTCGCCATCCGCAAATCCGTCGGCACGACGCTCTGGGTGACAAGGCCGCTCGGCCTTTTCCATACCGTCTTCAAGCCCGCGATCTGGCTGCTGAACGGCGCCGCGAATTGGCTCCTGAAACATCTCCTGCGCATCGATCCCGTCGGCGAAAGCGAGCGGGCGCACAGCGAAGAAGAGCTCCGCCTGCTCCTGACCGAGAGCGGGAAAGCCCGCGAGCTCTCGGTCCGCGGCGCGCAGATTTCCGCCAACGCCTTCAACCTCCGCCGCCTGATGGCGCGCGATATCATGACCCCGCGGCCCGAGGTCGTTTTTCTGAATCTGGAGGATTCCTTTGCCAGCAATCTGCGGCGGGTCAAAGCCACCGGCCATACCCGCTTCCCGCTCTGCCGCGGGCATCTCGACGACAGCCGCTCGGCCTGGTTCACGTCAAGGACATGATCACCTTGCAGGACGAGCCCGCGCCGGACCTGGCCACGATCAAACGCGAGCTGCTCATGGTTCCGGAAATGATGTTGCTGGAGAATTTGCTCGATCTTTTTCTGAGCAAACATGCGCACATCGCGCTGGCGGTGGATGAATACGGCGGCGTCGCCGGCATGGTCACGCTCGAGAATGTGATCGAGGAAGTGGTTGGCGAAATTCAGGACGAGTTCGACGCCGAGGGCGCGGAATACGAAGCGCTGGGCGAGGACGAATTTTCGGTCCGGGGCTCGCTCGGCTTGCACGAGCTGCGCGCCCTGGCGCAGCTGGAATTGCAGAGCGCCGAGGTCAGCACCATCGGCGGTTACGTCACCCAACTGCTCGGGCGCCTGCCGCAAACGGGCGAGAAAGTGCAGATCGAAGATTATCTCGTGACCGTGACCAAAGCGGGCCCGCGCCAGGTGCGGCAATTGCATTTCAGGAAAACCCCGGGGGCCGTCGACTGACGAAACGGGGCACGGCAACGCGCGCGCGGCGCACCGACCGGTCGGATCATCGTGCGCTCGTCCGCAATCCGAAAGCCTTGTGCTTGCGAATGAGGCGCGCCACCGGTGCGGGCACAAACTTGCGCCACGCCGGATCGCCGCGGCGGATCATGGTCAAGACCTCGTCGGGCAACGGGGCCGCGTGCGACGACGGGGCGTGCGGCACCGGGACGAGCCGGCCGGATTCCTTGAGCTGGCGATAAAGCAGATCGTAGCCGCGCGGGGGGCGGAAATCATCGAGCGAAAGAAGGCGGCGCCCGTTCCACTGCGGGTAAACCGCCAGGCGCACGTCGTCCATGAATAAATCGCCCATCCCCTCGAGCAAACCGCCGGGCAACCCCTCGTAATGCTCGCTCGCGAAGACATCGCGCAGATTCGGCAGGCCCATCAGGAAGGCGATCCGCTTCTTCGTGTAACGCCGCAGAAAAGCGGGCAGCAAATGATAATGACCGACCGCCGAAAGGAGGACGGTTTTGCCTAACGAACGCAGGAAATCCACCCGGAGCAGGAAATCCTCCAGCCGGATGACCCGGCGCCGGCGCAGATCGCGCAATGACAATTCGAATAATTCCAGAGGCTCCTCTCCGCGTTCAAAAATGCGCGCCGACTTCGCCTGCGTCATCATGTCGAGGACGAGATTCGTGACCGGACGAAACGCGCCGCGCAGGATGAGCAACGGCCGATTGTAAGTCATTTCTCCGACCTGCATGACGCGCCCGTCGGCGGTGAAGATGGTGGCGAGAGTGAAGCGCTCGCGCAGGAGATGGAGCGCAATCAGGCGGTTATCGACCCGCGGAAAGGCGGGTCCGGAGAACTCGACAAAATTGATCTCCACCCGCTCGCGCTTGAGCTCGTCGAGGAGCGATTCGAGCAACGCTTCCGGACGGCGCCGCTCGAAGAACGCGCCGTGCACCAGGTTTACACCGACGATTCCAATCGCCTCCTGCTGGCGCTGGTTCTCAATGTCGAGCAGCCGGAGATGGAGCAGGATTTGCGAAGGCGGTGCGCCGAACGCGTGTTGAAACCGGATCCCCATCCAGGCCGTGCCGTCTTCGTGCCGGATGTAACTGCGCGCCGCGACCGTGTCGGCGATGACAAAGAAGGTCGTGTCCTGGCCGCGCGCGCGACCGAGGCGCTTGAGCAGCAGATCGTATTCATGGGCGAGCATGCAAAGGAGCCGCTCGCGGCAGACATAGCGCTTGCAGCGGCCGTAAATGGCGTCGCTCACCCGCATGTCGTAGGCGGAAATACTTTTCGCGATTGTCCCGGCGGCCCCGCCCGCCTGGAAAAACCAGCGCGCGATTTCCTGGCCGGCGCCGATCTCGGCAAAGACGCCGTACTTGGACGAATCCAAATTCAGGCGCCGGGCTTTTTGCAAAGTCGTGAGGTCGCGCTCCTCCACCTGTGCAGATTGCGAACCCGGTGGCCCGAAAGCGACCTAATTCTGTCGAGCGCCGTCAGCGGGCGGCGCTGGCGACGAAGGCCAAAGCGTGTTCGTGTAGATAGGCGCGGGGTCGGCCCCCGCCACGAAGTAATTCGTTGCCATGTCGAAAGCTGATCATACCCGGACTCCTGCTGGCGTCCGGGTTGTGGGCGAGATCACGCCCGCCTTCGCGGAAATCCTGACTCCGGAAGCGCTCGCTTTTGTCGCGAAACTGCAACGCCGTTTTAACGGCCGACGACTGGATTGCCTGGAGCGGCGGCAGGAACGCCAGGCCGCGCTCGACGCGCGGCGGGACGCTCGATTTTTTGCCGGAAACAAAGGAGATCCGCGAGGGCAACTGGACCTGTGCGGCGATTCCGCCCGACCTGCGCGATCGCCGGGTCGAGATCACCGGGCCGACCGATCGCAAGATGGTGATCAACGCGCTCAACTGCGGCGCGAAAATGTTCATGGCCGATTTCGAGGACGCGAACTCGCCGACCTGGGAAAACATGATCGACGGCCAGATCAACCTGCGCGACGCCATCCGCCGCACCATCACCTTCACCAATCCGAACGGGAAGGAATACCAGCTCAACGAGAAAGATCGCGACTCTGCTCGTTAGGCCGCGCGGCTGGCATTTGGTCGAGAAGCACGTCCTGGTCGACGACGAACCGGTCGCGGGCGGGCTCTTCGATTTCGGGCTCTACTTTTTTCACAACGCGAAGGAGCTGATCAAGCGCGGGAGCGGTCCGTATTTTTATCTCCCGAAAATGGAGAGCCATCTCGAGGCGCGGATCTGGAACGACGTTTTCAAGCTGGCGCAGGACGAACTCGGGATTCCGCAGGGCACGATTCGCGCCACCGTCCTGATCGAGACCATCCCGGCCGCGTTCGAGATGGACGAAATTCTTTACGAACTGCGCGAGCATTCCGCCGGGCTGAACTGCGGCCGCTGGGATTACATTTTTTCCTGCATCAAACGTTTCCGGAACAAGCCCGACTTCCTGTCTCGCCGATCGCGCGCTGATCACGATGACGACGCATTTCATGCGCTCCTATTCGCTCCTCTGCATCAAGACCTGTCATCGGCGCGGCATTTTCGCGATGGGCGGAATGGCGGCGCAGATCCCGGTGAAAAACGATGAGGCGGCGAACAAGGAAGCGTTTGCCAAAGTTCGCGCGGACAAGGAACGCGAAGCGAGCGACGGCCACGACGGCACCTGGGTCGCGCACCCCGGCATGGTGCAACTCGCGCTCGATGCCTTTAACGAAAAGATGCCGGAGCCGAATCAGATCGATCGCAAGCGCGAAGACGTAAACGTCTCCGCCTAACGACCTGCTCGATTTCGGTCCGAGCGGGCCGATCACGGAAGCGGGTCTGCGCCAGAACATCAGCGTCGGCGTGCAATATCTCGAAGCCTGGCTGCGCGGCAGCGGCGCGGTCCCGATTTTCAATCTGATGGAAGACGCCGCCACGGCAGAAATCTCACGCGCGCAGGTCTGGCAATGGATTCGTCATCCCGAAGGCAAGCTCGACGACGGCCGCAAAGTGACGAAGGAACTTTTCCGCAGCGTGCTCGAGGAAGAACTGGCGAAAGTGCAACGCTTCGACGGCGACAAATTCGAGGCCGCGCGCGAGCTCTTCGACAAAATCACAACCGACGACGAGTTCGTCGAGTTCCTCACGTTACCGGGGTATGAGAAGCTCGCCTAACGACATTGCGGCGCTTCCGGGTAGCGCACGCGTCTCGCGTGCTGGCGACGGCGTCTCGCCGTCGCGAACTTTCATTGCCGCAACGCCTCCCGGAAAAGTTCGTTTCGGTGGGACACCGAAACCAGCACGCGGAACGCGTGCGCTACCCAGGCAACCGCGCAACCAGTCCATGATTGCTAAATCGGCAGATGACTGGAGCGACACCAGTCACTTCTCCGGAAAGGTCACCACGTCGAGGCCCAGCGGCATCTCGTCCGTGCGCTTCCCGGAGGAGGCGTTTGGCGCCTTCGCGGCGGATGCGCCACTGCTGAGCCGGTCCAGTTCCGCGTCCGAGGCGAGCCTCGACTCCAGTTCGAAGGAGTGGAACCGGAAGGGCACTCCGTTGGAGGCCAACGGATCCGTTCCAGCCATGACGTGGAAGTGCAGATGAGGCGCGTCGGAGTTGCCCGAGTTGCCCAGCAGGCCAAGCACGGCGCCCGATTTTAACTCCTGACCCACCCGAACCCGGGCGGTGTTACTCCCGGTCTGGAGGTGGGCGTAAAAGGCGTAGTGACCGTTGCCGATGTCCTGCACGACGTAGTTCCCGCCGTATTCGTCCAGCTTCAATCCGCTCGGGTTCGCACCGGGAGTTTGCTCGGGTCGATCGCCGACCACGGCGACCACCGGCCCGTCGGCGACCGCGTGCACATCCGCGCCGTAGTAGGGATAACTCTCGAGTTTGCTCTTGTCGCCGATCACCATCCGTCCTTTTTCATCGAGTCGAACGAAGTCGATCGCGAAACGCTCGGCGCCCCAGAAAGCGCCGTTGATTGGATTGAGCGCTCCGCGATGCGCCGTCAGTGTGCAACAGCCGTCGCCATCGAGCCAGCGCGACCCGCGCAGCGGAGGCGCGATGACGACGGCGTCGCGAGACTGGACCGGCGTCTCGGCGAGCGTTTCGCTCATCTTCTTCGGCACCAGCGGCGGATTCGGTTTCTCCATTTCGATGTCGATCACGTTCTCGATCCGCGACGGGATCTGCGCACGATCATCCACCGTGGCGTCGATCCAGACCATGCCAGATTGTCCTGGCCCAAGCGTGGTCCCGGGCGTGGTCGAACCAAGAACGCGGAACCACGCCGGCAAGGTCTCAGCGTCCAATTCCTGCAGCGTTCGGTCGCCCGCGCGCGCACGCACGGCTTGGATTATCACCGGTTGGGAGAGCGTGTTGATCAGCACCAATTCGTAAGCCAGGTGGATGCGGCCGTCGGTCGCGCGCACGGGAATCGGCGGCGCGGTGAGCGAGGCAACGATCGGGGTGAAAGTGGATTCAGCCTTGGCCGGCGGAGCCGCTTTCTCTGCCGCAAAGAGGCTCGCCATAGAGACGGCAAAGACGAACGGCCAGAAGGAGAAGCGCGAGATCGCGCCGGGATCAAGTCTGAGATTCATCCCAAGGGTTCAACTCTGAATGCTTGTGGAAGGTCAAGGAAAACTCGCGAACCCGGCCTGCCGTAGCGTCGATTTGCAATCGACGATGCTCCGATTGCAAATCGGAGCTAGGAACCTGTCGCGAGCAAGCTCAGATCCATTTGATAAAACTTGAAGGTGTTTTCTTCGGCGTTCCCATCCGCGGCGACGGCTCGGTATCGATCCAGCACCTCGTCGATGAACTTAGGCCGCTCGGCTTCGGGCAAATGATCGGTCCAGGCCACGCAACCGACCGCGCAGAAACCGGCGAAAGCCTCGCGCGTTTCAAAATCCCAGGCGTGATCGCGCACCTGAACATTCAGCATGCGAAAGCCGTGACCCTCGGCCAGGGCGACGTATTCGTCCGCGGTCAGGCGCAGATACGGATCGTGAAAATCCTGGAAGCAGGTTTCCCATTGCGACGTCCGCCGCGTCTCTTCCACGACCGATTCCAAACTCTGCCGCGCACCGGCGACGACCATTCGAAGCTGCGCGCGGCCGCCTGAAACCAAGGCGACATGGATGGAAGCAAGCGCTGCTTCCTGCTCGGGAACCCAGTGCAGGGCATTGAACGACACCACCAGATCGAACTCGTTTTGAAAAGGGAGACGCCGAGCATCTGCCACCTCAAAGCGCAGGTTAGGCCGCGCCGCCGGGCCGAAATGACTCCGGGCAAAACCGATCATGTCGCGCGACGGATCGATCCCGACAACCGAAGCCTGCGGAGAGCGCGCGGCGATTTCCGCCGTGATTTTTCCGTCGCCGCATCCGAGATCGAGGATTCGCTGCGCGTCCTTGAGATCGAGCAATGCCAAGACTTCCTGAGCCATCGCTTCCTGGAGTGACGAGCGGCGGTTGTATTCGGCAGCGTTCCACTCGGTCATATGCAAAGAGAGAGCGATCTACTTAACCACGATTGCCGCCCCGCAAAGCAATCGCGTTTTTGAATTAATTTTTCCCGGTCCTCGATTTCGGGCTTGCCGCCCGATGGCGCCGCTCTCCAGAATCGCCTTTACAATCCAACCGGGAGGAAGTGCGAATGAAGCAGGTTCTCATGTTCGTTAGGCCATTTGATCTGGAGAGCGCGAGGACGATGCGCCGTCCAGTTGGGGAAACCTGGGCGAAGTTCAGTTCCCGGTTCACGCGCTGGCGTTGGTCTGTTCTCGGCGCCGGCCTTTTCTCGCTCGCCCTGGCGCCGGACGCGACCCAGGCGCAGGAGTGCAATTCCGACCCCAATCCGACCCCCGCGCCGACGATGAGCTTCAACCTCTCAAACATGACGTTCGACGCCAGCAATCCCTTCGTCCAAGCCAGCTTTGGGATCAACGGATGCGGCGGGGCGGCGGGCGGATACGGAGAGTCGGGCGATAACGGCAGCCCCGGTCAATCCGGCGGAATGCTCACCTCGATCGGCACCAATCTCACCTTCGTGGGCGGCGTCAGTCCTGGGGATCCGCTGGCTCCGACGAACGCGGCGGTCTTGAGCGTTTTTGGCGGCGACGGAGGAGACGGTGGCCAGGGTGGGTATACGACTAACGCCGATATCCAGGGAGGAGACGGAGGTGTGGGAGGAAAAGGCGGCACGATCATGTCCACCTTCAATGGCAATTTCGTGCCGGATCCCAAAACCGGGCTGGCCTCTGTCGCACTCAGCTTGTTCGCCGGCGGAGGTCATGGCGGCGATGGCGGTGATTCGGATGACGGAGGCATTTTCATCAAGACCGGAGGCACTGGCGGCGCGGGAGGATCTGGCGGCACCATCGAACTGACAGGCAGCGGCTCGATCCAGGCCGCCGAGTTCGGCATCACCGCAAGCGCTCCGGGCGGCTACGGCGGGGACGGAGGCGATGCGACCACGATTGATCAACTCGACGACACCTGCGCCGGCGACGGCGGCGACGGAGGAAGTGGAGGAAACGCTTCGGTGCAGTGGACTTCGGGCACCATCGTCTCTTTGGATTTCGGGATTTACGCCGGGAGCGACGCGGGCGGCGGCGGGGACGGCGGGGACGCCGGAGCATCGATCAGTACACAGGGTGGCAACGCAGGCGCAGGCGGAAACGCGGGCTCGGCGAGTGTCTTGCTCGGCGCGGGTGGCTCGGTCACCGTCAACGAACCGGCGCCACCGTCACTTCCGGGCAACGCGATTTATGTTTCGGCGATTGGCGGGGACGGCGGGAACGGCGGCATGGCCGGCACCGCGCTCGGTGCAGGGGGCGGCTCCGGAGGTGCTGGCGGTGTCGGCGGGACAGTGAGCGCGACCATCCTCGGCTCGGCCACTTATAATGGACTGACCGGCACCGGCCAGACGAGCGGCCAGGCCCTCCTCATCCAATCCAACGGCGGCGGCGGCGGCAATGGGGCGGATGCCAACGCGTTCGAAGGTGAAGCAGGCGGCGGCGGATTTGCCGGCGCTGGTGGGAGTGCGAGTTTGACGCTGGGTGACACGAACAGCACCGGCGTTGTAAAAACTTCGGGGAATTTCGCCCATGGCGCGCTCGTGCAAAGCGTCGGCGGAGGCGGCGGCGACGGCGGCAATGCCAGCTTCGGCGCGGAAGGCGGCGCCGGCGCGGCAGGTGGCGATGGCGGCAAGGTCACCGTCGATGCGCCGAACGGCTCGATCATCGTGAACGGGACAAGCGCGCTCGCGATCCTGGCGCAAAGCGTGGGCGGCGGCGGCGGTTCGGGTGGCGACACGAACGACATCGCCATCGGCGCATCGATCGCAATCGGCGGCAACGGCGGGCTCGGGGGTAACGGCGATACCGTGACCCTCGACCTCGGGAAGAGCATTTTCGCTTCGACCAGCACCCTGGGCGGCGCGGGCATTCTCGCCCAAAGCATCGGCGGCTCCGGTGGCGCGGGTGGCAGCGCCGTCTCCAAAGGCATCGGGCTTATTTCACTCGTGATCGGCGGCGACTCGAAAGGCGGCGGCAACGGCGGCGCGCTCAACATCACCAGCGGATCGCTCGTCACGACCTACGGCGATCACGCTGGTGGATTGCAGGCGCAGTCGATCGGCGGCGGCGGCGGCAAAGGCGGATCGGCGTTTTCATTTATCGCCGGCATCGTCCCGGTCGCGTCGATCGCGGTCGGCGGACAAGGCGGGAGCGGCGGCGCGGCGGGCGATGTGACTGTCAGTAACACCGCGCAGATCACGACCTACGGCGCGGATTCGTTTGGCGTCGCGCTCCAGAGCGTCGGCGGCGGCGGCGGCAGCGGCGGCGCGGCGGCGGCACATGCGGTCGATATTTCGCCCGACAAACGCGTCCCGGCCATTTCCATCGCCATCGCCGTCGGCGGCAAGGGCGGCGCGGGCAATACCGGGGGCAAGGTCGACCTCACCAATTCCGGGCTGATAACGACAGCCGGCGATGCGGCGATCGGCGTGCTTGCGCAATCGATCGGCGGCGGAGGTGGAACGGGCGGTGACGCGACTGCGGCCTCCTATTCCGGCAGTCCGGAAAAGGGACTTGCCATCTCGATCTCGGCCGCGGTCGGCGGTTCGGGCGGCAGCGGCGCCCTTGGCGGTGACGTCTCCATCACGAACTCCGGACTGATCGCCACCCTCGGGCAGGACGCGTATGGCGTGTTCTCGCAAAGCATCGGCGGCGGCGGCGGGACGGGCGGCGGCGGCGATGCGACCGCTTCTTCCAGTGACGCCAAAGGCAGCTTTGCCATCGCGACTGCCGTGGGCGGTTCGGGTGGCAGCGGCGGCGACGCCGGCACCGTCGGCCTAACGAATAGCGGCTCCATCGTCACGAGCGGCGACGGCGCCGACGCGGTCTTCTCGCAAAGCGTCGGTGGCGGCGGCGGCTCCGCTGGTGGCGGTGTCGCCACCGCCAATGGCGGCAAGCTCGCAATCGCGATCGGCGTCGGTGGCAAGGGCGGGGTCGGCGGCGACGGCAATACCGCCACGGCGGCGAACAGCGGCAACATCGTCACCCGCGGGACTGATTCCATCGGCCTCTCCGTGCAAAGCATCGGCGGTGGCGGTGGCAAGGGCGGAAAAGGTGGCGCGACCGCCGGCGGCGTGAGTCCGTTATCCAACGCGCAAAATCTCTTCGATACGTTGTCCTCCGGGCTCAATTTCGGCCAGACCGTCATGAACCTCGGCGACGGCATCCTGCAGCTCGGGCAGATCGGCGAGAACATTCAGGCGACCTTGGATGAGTTGAAGGGAATTTTCGCGCAACCGCAGGCGGGTGATCCCGAAGAGGGCGAAAGTACGCAGATTGACGTTTCCGTCTCGGTCGGCGGGAGTGGCGGTGCGGGCGGGAAAGGCGGCATCGTGATGGCGACCAACACCGGAGCGATCTCGACTTTTGGCGCGCAATCCGACGGCATTTACGCCCAGAGCGTTGGCGGCGGCGGTGGCAGCGGCGGCGCGGCGAGCTCGACCAGCGCGGCGAGCGACGATACCCCAAACCAGGCCGCCGTCGCGGTGGGCGGTAGTGGCGCTGCGGCCGGTGACGGCGGCGCAGTCACCGTCCTGAACAGCAGCGGCGGTTCCGTCATGACCGAGGGCGTTGCGGCCATCGGTGTTTTCGCCCAGAGCGTGGGCGGCGGCGGCGGCGAAGGTTCGCTCGCCGGAACCGTGACCGGTTCGCTCAAAAGTCTCGGCCTCGGCATTGGCGGCAACGGCGGAGCGGGTGGCACCGGCGGAACGGTCAGCGTCACAACCGGCGAAGGCGGCAGCACGATCGAGACTACGGGCAAACACGGCATCGCCATCTTTGCCCAGAGCATCGGCGGCGGCGGCGGCGCAGTGACCACGATGACCACCGACGAGACTTTCGATCCGTCGAAAATCATCGTGAATCCGCAGGGCCGTCTCGGCGACATCCACGGTTTCGATCTGGACCTCGGCGGCCAGGGTGGCGCTTCCGGCGACGGTGGCGCGGTTGACCTCACCACCATGGGCAAGATCACGACCGGCGGCCTCGATGCACACGGCATCGTGGCGCAATCGATCGGTGGCGGCGGCGGTTTTGCGGTCGGCGGACGGGTCAACTTTTCCTCCGACGGCGGCGGCGGCGCCGGCGGCGGCCATGGAGATGGCGGCACCGTCACTTTGATGCTCGAAGGTTCGACCGAGATCACCACCGCCGGCGATGGCGCCTACGGCATTCTCGCCCAGAGCATCGGCGGCGGCGGCGGCATCGCGGGCGATCTCTCGTCCGTTCAATCCTACAAGACCGGCACCGTCGATAACATCCATTCCAACTCCGGCGACGGCGGCGCCGTCTCGATCAACGCCGACGGCACGGTCATCGCGACGACCGGCATGCTGGCCCCGGCTATTTTCGCGCAGAGTCTGGGCGGGGGCGGCGGGCTGCTGAGTTACAACCAGGAAAGTTCCTCCACCAGCGACGTCCTCGCACGCGGCACCGCGGGCGGTGAAGGCAAAGGCGGCACCGTCACGGTCTCGCTCACGAACAGCCAGGTGAAGGCGACGGGAACCGGTTCCGCGGGAATCCTCGCCCAAAGCGACGGCACATCGTCGAGCCAGATCATGATCACGATCGACAAGGATTCGGTCGTCGAAGGCGGAGTCCCGGATTCAAAATTCGAACCTCTCTTTAACGACGCCGCGGCCATCCGGCTCCTCGGCGGGACCGCAAATGTGATCACGAATGCTGGAACGATCACCGGACTCGAGAGCGGCCTCGCGATCCTCGGCAACACTCCAAAGAGCAACACCACCATCAACAATACCGGCACCATCACCGGCGACGTGGTCCTCGTTGGCACCGACAACCTCGTGGACAACCAGGCCGGCGGCTTCCTTTCCGCCCCGACGACTCTCAATCTTAACGGTGGCCTCCTGAAAAATTCCGGAACTTTGGATGTTGGTGGCACCGGCGTGGTCGGCCAGACGACCCTGACCGGCGATCTCGATCAATCGGGCAACGGAACCGTGCGCATCGATATCGATCCGGCGAATCAAGAAGCCGACCTGCTCGTCGTCTCCGGTCACGCCGACATCGTCGGCGTCGTCGCGGTCAACTCGTTGAGCTATCGCAAAGGCACGACCGACCCGGTTATCAGCGCCGCTGGAGGGATCAACGCCACGCTCGCTCTCCAGGATAGCTCGACCATTTTCTCCCATAGCGCGGTCGTCACGGCGAACACGCTTGCGATTACGACCGATGCCGATTTCGGCTCCGCCGATCGCAGCAAGTCGGACACGCAACGCAATCTCGCCGGTTATCTGCAACGGCTCTTCGACAACGGAACGACCGGTTTCGATGACGGCTTCCTCAACCTGGGCGGAATCGGCACCGACCAGGCCTACCGCGACACCCTCGATGCCATCTCCGGCCAGGAAATCGCCGCCGTCGCCTCCGCCCGCTATGAAGGCAGCCAGAATTTTGCCCGGGGCGCGTTTGGGAACACCGGCTTGCCTAACGACAGTAATTCTACCGGCGACCGCTCGTTCTGGGCGCGGGCCAATGGTTCTGTCATCAACCACGATGCCAACCGCGGCTTTCCTTCGTTCGATTGGACCGCCGGCGGTTTCGACGTCGGCGCGCTGATCGATCTCGGCTCCAATTTTTCACTCGCGGGCGCCGCCGGTTACGAAAACGGTCAACTCGATGCCGGTGACGGCCGCGTCGAAGCAGACAGCGACACCGGGCAGGGCCTCGTCGGATTGCGCTACCAAAACGGACCGTGGACGGCGAGTGGCGTCGTCGATTTGAGCTATGGGTCGGTTGATACCCGCCGCAGTATTCCCGGAGTCGGAATCGCCAGCGCTTCGTCCAACGTCTTCAACAGCGGGCTGCATCTGCGGGCGGCTTATCGCCTGCCGATCCAAAGTTTTTATGTCGAGCCGGCGCTCGAGCTCGACGCGAACTACGTCCGGGTGGACGGCTTCACGGAGAATGGCGCCGCGCCTTTCGATCTCAAGGTCGATGCGCTGGAGGATTTTGTCTTCGCCGCCACGCCAACCGTCGAAATCGGTAGTCCGCTCGCCGCGAACGGCCGCACTTTCGGCAGCGTCTTTGTCGGGGCGGGAGTGAGTTTCCTGAGCGGGAATAACTTCGAAGTCGACGCGCGCTTCGCTTCCCTGGGTGGCCTGGGCGATGGTTACCGCAGCACCTTTAAGAACGATGACATCGTGGGTCGGTTCACCGCGGGTCTGCAATTCGCTCTCGGGCCCAGGGTGGACTTGCGCCTGCAATACCGCGGCCGGGTTTCCCGCCACCAGACCGAGAACGGCGGCGAGGCACGCCTGGGATTCCGGTTCTAATCAGAGACCAGGTCGCCTCTCTTCAACGGGCGGTCGCAGAAAAGGAATACGCCTAACGAGACTAAGCCGATCCCCGCTCCAATCCCGGTGGCGAGCAGCCAGCCGCCTGCTTCGAAACTGGCGGAACCGATGAGCGATCCACTCGCGCCAATGACAAACATCGAGGTCAAATAAATCGAATTGATCCGGCCGCGTGCTTCCGCGGAGATTTCGAAAATAATTTTCTGACTGGTGATCTGGTTGAGCTGCACCGCGGCATCGATCAGGACCGCGCTGAAGATAAAGGCCAGCACGCTGCCCGCCGCGACCACGGCGCCGGCGGCCAGGAAACAGCCCACGAGCAAAAGATGCGCGATCAGAGTCGTTAGGCGAGTCATCCCGCGATCGGCCAGCATCCCGGCGAGCGGTGCGGCCAGCGCGCCACCCGCGCCGGCCAGGGCGAAGAGCGCAACCTGGTTTTGGGTAAAGTGAAACCGACGCAACAGGATCAGCGGCGCAGTCGTCCAGAAGAGGTTAAAGGCCGTGTACATGGCGGCCTGGTAGAAGGCGCGCAGCCGCAACTGGCGATGCTTTTTCGCGAGCGAGACCATCGAGACAAGGATCGCGCCGTAACCCTTTTGCGCCGGCGGCACGCGGCGGGGGAGAGTCATGGCCAACGCAAGGCCGAGCAACGCCATCAGTCCGGACGAGAGAAAATAGATTGAGCGCCAACCCATCATCTCGGTCATGAAACTGGCCAGCGGGCGCGCGAGCATGATGCCGGCAAGGAGCCCGCTCATGATCTGTCCGATGATTCGGCCCTGATGCGCGGGCGAGGTCAGGTGCGAAGCCAGCGGCATGAGGATCTGCGCGCCCGTCGCGCAAACGCCGGTCATGAGCGACGCAGCCAGGAATGTGGCCGGTCCCGCGGCGAGAGCGACGCCAAGGCTGCCGAGCACAGTCCCGCCCGTCATGAGCAACGCCAGCCGGCGGTTTTCATACAAATCTCCCAGCGGGACGAGAAGGAAAAGACCGAGGCCGTAGCCGAGTTGGGTCAGCGTGACGATCATTCCCGCCAGGGCTTTCGAGAGGCCGATCTCCGGCCCGATCTCATCAATCAAAGTCTGCGCGTAATAGAGATTGGCCGCCATCGCGCCACAGGCGACAGCCATCAGGAAGATCAATCCGCTCGAAAGCCGATCTCCCGAGGCAGTCCTCTCGTTTGGCATGAGCGATTATCGGTGCCGCCCGCTACCACGCCACCCGATTCGGAAAGGCGATTTTGAACCCTGATAAACAGTCTCCTTCCCGCCCGCGAAACCGTCTCCCCCAACGAGTATCGCGAGAGCCACGGCTCGCTCCGTCGATGCTCGACTTCAGCGAGGATGTCCGCCGATTCAATGATACAGTCCAACTACTATGCGCACGAAATCGCAAGATAAGGAGGCGGGCAACGACTGGACTAATGATTCACGCTGGAAAGGCGTCACCCGCCCCTACTCGTTAGGCGATGTCCAGCGTCTGCAGGGCAGCGTCGTCCCCGAGCACACCCTCGCCCGGCGCGGCGCGGAGAAACTGTGGCACTTGCTCAACACGGAGCCGTTTGTCGCGACCGCTCGGCGCGCTCACCGGCAACCAGGCCGTGCAACAGGCGCGCGCCGGTTTGAAAGCAATCTACCTGAGCGGCTGGCAGGTCGCGGCGGATGCGAATCTCGCGGGCCAGATGTATCCCGACCAAAGCCTTTATCCGGCGAACAGCGTCCCGGCGGTCGTGAAGCGAATCAACCAGGCGCTGCAACGCGCCGACCAGATCGCGCACTCCGAAGGCGACACCAAAATCGATTGGTTTCTCCCCATCGTGGCCGACGCCGAAGCCGGGTTTGGCGGTCCGCTGAATGTTTTCGAATTGATCAAGGCGATGATCGAAGCCGGCGCGGCTGGCGTGCATCTCGAAGATCAACTCGCGAGCGAAAAAAAGTGCGGCCACATGGGCGGTAAAGTTCTCGTCCCGACCCGGACCGCGATCGCGCATCTCACCGCCGGCCGGTTGGCCGCTGATGTTTCCAATGTGCCGACCGTCATCATCGCGCGGACCGACGCCAACGCCGCCGCGCTCATGACGAGCGACATCGATGAGCGCGACAAGGAATTCCTCACCGGCGAGCGAACCGCGGAAGGTTTCTTTCGCGTCCGGCCAGGGATCGACCAGGCGATCGCGCGCGCGCTCAGCTACGCGCCCTATGTCGACATGCTCTGGTTTGAAACCGCCACGCCCGATCTCGGCGAAGCGAAGAAATTTGCCGAGAAAATGCACGCCAAATTCCCGGGCAAACTGCTGGCCTACAATTGTTCGCCCTCATTCAACTGGAAGGCGAAACTGGACCAGCCAACGATCGCGAAATTCCAGCGCGAACTCGGCGCGATGGGCTTCAAGTTCCAGTTCGTCACCCTGGCCGGATTCCACGCGCTCAATTACAGCATGTTCAAGCTCGCCCACGGTTACCGCGATCGCGGGATGGCGGCTTACTCGGAACTGCAGGAAGCGGAATTCGCGGCCGAGGCGGATGGCTACACCGCGACCAAACATCAGCACGAAGTCGGGACCGGATATTTCGACGAAGTCGCGCGGGTAATTGGCGGCGGTGAAACTTCGACCGCGGCGCTCGAGGGCTCGACTGAGGAAGAGCAGTTTCACTAAAAGATGTCGCAGCTCCACCCGTCACCGCCGCTGACCGATAGCCGGCTGGCGGCGCTCTGCGCGGAAGAAACGCGCCAGGCGCTGGGCGAATACGAGAGCCGCTTCGACGAAATCACGCGCCGGGCGCGCGAGCGTTTCCTCGCCCGCGACTGGCCTGGAACACAGAACGATGCGACCGAGCGGCTCCACCTTTACTCGGAGATACTCGATGGCCTAACGACTCGGGTGAAGGAGCTGATGGGCGATCGTTTGCGCGAACGCAAACTCTGGAGCGCGACCAAGGCGGTCTATTCCTCGTTCATCGCGCGCTCGATTCGCTGGGAAGTCGGCGAGAGTTTTTTCAATTCCCTGACCCGCCGCGTTTTCGCGACCGAGGGCGTCGACCAGGCGATTGAGTTCGTCGACACCGACTTCGACGCCCCGCCTAACGGACAGGACGCGGAACTCTGCTGCGTTTATGACGGAGCGAGCGTTGCCCGACCTGCTGGCGCAGGCGCTGACCGCGGATTTCGCAGTCGAATGCTGGAAAGATTTGCCGCAGGCGGCGGACGCGGCAGCGGAGCGAATCCGGGCTGCGATCCCGCGACCTGATGCATTCCGGCTGGAGATTTTTCGCGGTGTTTTTTACCGGGGTCGAGGCGCCTATCTCGTCGGTCGCATCACCGGCGATGAGCGAAGCGACACCGGTCGCGTTTTGTCTGCGCCATCCCGATGAGCGCGGGATCGAGCTCGATGCGGTCCTGATCGGAGAGAGCGATCTCGCGATCCTGTTTTCCTATACCCGCGCTTATTTCCGGGTCGACGCGCCGGCGACTTACGCGCTGGTGCAATGGCTGCGCGAGCTCATGCCGGGCAAACGCGTGGCCGATCTCTACAACGCGATCGGCTACAACCGCCATGCCAAGACGGAATTTTATCGCGATTTCGTTAGGCATCTCGAGCAATCGGACGACTGCTTCGTCGCCGCGGAAGGCACGCGCGGGATGGTGATGCTGGTCTTCACCCTCCCGAGTTACGACGTCGTTTTTAAATTGATCCGCGACCGCTTCGATGCGCCGAAGGAGAGCGATCGGCGCGACGTGATGGGCCGTTACCGGATGGTTTTCGAGCACGACCGCGCCGGGCGCCTGGTCGAGGCGCACGAGTTCGAGCATTTGCGCATCGCGAGCGATCGCTTCGAGCCTTCGTTGCTCGCCGACCTGACCCGTGATGCCGGCGAGACGGTGAAACTGGACGGCGACGATGTCGTGATCGCTCACGCTTATGTTGAGCGCCGGGTTCGCCCGCTCAATCTGCTCTTCCGCGAATGCGACGAAGCGACCGCGATCCACGCCGCCTGCGACTACGCGCAATCGATCAAGGACCTCGCGGCCTCGAATATTTTCGCGGGCGATCTGCTCACGAAAAATTTCGGCCTGACCCGGCGCGGCCGCGTCGTTTTCTACGATTACGACGAACTCGCTCCCGCTGACCGACTGCAATTTCCGCGAGCTGCCGCAATCGCGCAGCTTACGAGGAAGAGATGGCGGCCGAGCCCTGGTTCTCGGTTCGGCCTAACGATATTTTTCCGGAAGAATTCCTGAGTTTCCTTTCCTTTCCGGAGGAGGCGAAAAAGGCTTTGCTGGAGCGGCACGGCGATCTCTTCCGTCCGGAATATTGGCGCGGGGTGCAGGAGGAACTGCGCGCGGGTAATCTGCCAGAAATCCTGCCCTACGCAGAGGAGCGCCGGTTACGATTTGGCGTGCCAACCTCCTAACGAACTGTCACCCTGCGGAGATGCGCGGATATCTCATCCTTCTCCAAGTCTTTGTCGCCGCCTCGCTCTTCTTCGTCTGGGTCGTGCGTTATCAGAACATCATCGCGGAATTCAAAAAATACGGGCTGCCCGATTGGCTGCGCGATTTTGTCGGCATCCTCAAGATTACCTGCGCGATTCTTCTCCTGGTCGGGATTCAGCGCCCGCGCGCCGCGCTTTTCGCCGGGGCGTTGCTCGCGCTCCTGATGGTCGCTGCGCTCATCACCCACGTGCGGGTGAAGAACCCACTTTTTGACATGATTCCTTCCGCGACCCTGCTCGTTCTCTCGCTCGCGATCGCGTATTTCAATTACTGCCTGCTCTTTCCGCACCCCTGATCTCAGAACGGCCAGAGTCGCGGGATGAGAAAGACCGCGATTGCGCAAAAGATCACGTTCAAGGGCAGGCCGACCTTGATGAAGTCGCGAAATTTATAGCCGCCCGCGCCGAAGACGAGGGTATTGGTCTGGTAGCCGATCGGGGTGGCGAAACAGGCGGAGGCGCCGAGCGCGACCGCAATCAAAAACGGTCGCGTATTGACCTGGAGCGCGGCCGCGGCCTGGATCGCGACGGGCGTGAGCAGGACGGCGACGGCGTTGTTCGAGAGAAAGTTCGTTAGGCCGGAAGTCAGGAGCACGACCGCGGCGAGCACGACGAGCGGGCCGAAGGAGCCAAGACCACGGATGATGGTGTGCGCGACGAGGGCCGCCCCCTGGGTTTTCTGCAGCGCCATCCCGAGCGCGAGCATGCCGAAGATGAGGAAAATAATCTTCCAATCGACCGCCTCGTAGGCTTCCTCAGCGTCAAGGCAACCGGTCGCGACGACCGCGACCGCGGCCATGACGGCGAGCGCACCGATGGGCAAAATTTTTAGCGCCGCCAGGACGACAACAAGCGCAATCGCGCCCACCGCCAGGACTTGTTTGCGACGGCGTTTGGTGGTTTGCGGCACGTCCATGAGGAGAAGGAAATCGCGGTTGCCGCGCAGTTCTTGCACGGCCAGCTCCGGGCCTTCCACGAGGAGGGTGTCGCCGTAGTGCAGCTTCACGTCGGCAAAATCCTGCCGCAGATTTTCGCCGTGGCGATGGACCGCGAGGACGAGCACGCCGTAGCGGCGCCGGAAATTCATCTCGCGAATGCTGTGCCCGGTCAGGCTCGAGCGCGGCCCGATGACGCACTCGGCGACGATGGCTTTTTGCGCGCCGACCAGTTCCACCCCGAGGACGGATTTGGGCAGCAATTCCACGCCCTCGAGCTGATTGAGCTCGAGGACGGAGCCGAGCGGCGTGCTCAGCCGCAGCCGATCGCTCGCCTCCAGGACGACTTCATCCAGCGGCGTGTAAACCATTTCGCCGGCCCGGATGATTTCGAGGACGCGCGCCTTGGGCTGGTTGGCGAGCGGGGTGGCGGCGAGGGTTTTGCCGACCAGCGGCGAGTCGGCCACGACGAGGACTTCGGTGAGATATTGTTTGCTGTCCGTGCTCTGGAGAATGGAGGCGAGCGTTTCGCGATCGGGGAGCAACTTGCGGCCGATCGTAAGGAGGTAAATCAAACCGACCACAGCCAGGACCCAGCCGGCTTTGCCCAACTCGAACATGCCTAACGGCGGCTGGCCGAACTCCTCCGCGGTCGCGCTGACGAGGATGTTGGTGGAGGTGCCGATGAGCGTGCACAAGCCGCCAAAAATCGACGCAAACGAGAGCGGAATCAGGAGCTTGGAGGGGGTGAGTCCGCGCGAGGCCGCGAGGGTAATCATGATCGGCATGAAGACGACCACAACCGGCGTATTGTTGATGAAGGCGGAAAGGACCGCCACGATTGGCAGCATCACAACCAGGAGCGACCAATCGCTCTGGCCGACCGCCCGGTTCAGGCGATGCGCGATCGATTCGATGACGCCGGTACGTTCGAGCGCAGCGCTGAGGATAAACATGCTCGCGACGGTGATGGCGGCCTCGTTCCCGAAAACCCGGAAGGCCTCGCGCGGCGTCAGAATGCCCGCCGCGAGCAAGGCCGCTAAAGAC
Source organism: uncultured Verrucomicrobiae bacterium (assembly GCA_963740715.1). GTDB lineage: Bacteria > Verrucomicrobiota > Verrucomicrobiia > Chthoniobacterales > UBA10450 > Palsa-1392. Next base: position 125,967 of record CAVUGD010000021.1, read on the forward strand.
GAGCATGGCGATGATGTCGAGCGAGAGCTTCTCCCACACCATCAGAACGAAGGAGACGATCAGCAGTCCGAAGACGAAAAGCATCTGCCAGGTCATGCGCGCCCCTCCGGCCCGATCCGCCTGCAGGATGTCGTTAGGCAGAAATCTTCCACGCTTCTACCTTGGGTTTGCTCGCCGGTGAAGACCACTCTTTTCACCACCGGGCGGACGACTTTCGGAACAGACGGGCAGGAGCCGATAAACCGGCCAGACGCCGACAATGATACAATGGTCATCTCAGTCGCATCAGACTGGGTCAAAGGCCTTTGCGTGACCTGATCCGGCCACTTACCACGTTTAATCTGCAATTAGCGAAAAATAATCGTGACAATTTTGGGCGACAAGATAGATCTCTCGCTCCGCAAATCCGCAATCAATTCATGAAGAAACAAAACTCGAAACAATCCGCCTTCTTTAATCCGCGCGCTCTCACCGGGCTCGCGCTTTGTTTGTTAGGCGTGACTTTGGCCTTCTTTGCTTACAACGGCCTCACCGGCCCCTCCGCCTTGGCGCAGGGGAACACAGCGTTCCAACCCGACACCGTCAACCTTTCCGCTCCGGTCCCAGAAGATCGCGGCCCGGTCGCGCCGATTCGTACTCGCCCGCTGCGCGAGACGACTCCGATTCGCCCCCAGGCCGCTCCGGGGCATAACCACGCTGAACCGATTCAGCCTCCGACCGCGTCAATGGGCGGTGGGACCGACACCGCACGCCAGAAAACTTATGGCAAAACGACCGCAGCCCCGGCGCCGGCAGGCACCAGTTTCGATGGTGTCGGCGTAGGCCTGGCCGGTTTCGCTCCTTCCAGCAATCCGCCGGATGTGAACGGACGGGTCGGCGCGACGCAATACGTGCAGTGGAACAACACCAGCTTCGCCATTTTCGACAAAGTAACGGGTGCCCTGCAGTATGGCCCTGCCGCCGGCAACACTCTCTTCCAGGGATTGGGCGGCGTCTGCGCTTCCCATAACGATGGTGACCCGGTTGTCTCCTACGACATTCTCTCGGGGCGCTGGGTTCTGTCTCAATTTGTGGTCAGCGGCGGAACTGGCAGCAACTCACACCAGTGCGTCGCCGTCTCGGTAACGAGCGATGCTACCGGAGCTTATTACCTTTACGACTTTGTCACCGACCCGGTGAACTTCGTCGATTACCCGCACACCGGTGTCTGGCCGGACGGCTATTACATGGCCGCCCATATCTTCAACTCCACCGGCACCGCCTACATTGGTGCCCGCGTTTATGTCTTCGAGCGCGAGAAAATGATCCTCGGCCAGGCGGCGCGGATGCAGAGCGCAAATCTGGCCACCTACGGAGGCAGCTTTCAGTATGGCTTCCTCGTGTCGGATCTCGATAGCTTGACTCCGCCGCCGGTGGGCGCGGCCGCATTTATTCTCGGGCCGCACCCGACCAACCTGGCGTTGACGGCGTCAACTCGCGTCGCCGTCACGTGGGGAACCCTCCCAACGATCTCACTGACTGAGACGACGATCGCGAACACGACTTACACCGCGGCCTATTGCATCAGCACCGGCCGACTCTGCGTTCCGCAATTGGGCCAGGCGACCACTGCCGCTCTCGATAACATCAAGGCCCATTTCATGTATCGCCTCGCTTATCGGAACAATGGCACCCAGGCCGCTCCGCAGGAATCTCTCGTGGTCAACATCCCGGTCCGCGGCGCGACCACGAACACCACTCACGATGCCATCCGCTGGTATGAATTCCGCAACAGCGGCAGTTCGACGACCGCGCCGACCATTTACCAGCAATCCACCTACGATCCGGATAGCACCTATCGCTGGCTGGGCTCGATCGCGATGGACAAAGACCAAAACATCGCTCTCGGCTACAGCAAATCGAGTGCAACGATGTATCCGGGCATCTGGATCACCGGCCGCCTCGGCACCGACCCTATCAATACGATGGGCACTGAAGTGCAGGTGCAGGCTGGCTCTGGTTCCCAGGATGCTACCGGCGGCAACCGCTGGGGTGATTACAGCTCGCTCACTCTTGATCCGATCGATCAGTGCACGTTCTACTTCACGAACGAGTACCTAAAGACGAGCGGTGCTTTCAATTGGTCCACCCGTATTGCCTCATATCGGTTCCCATCTTGCTCCGATGCGGCGGCCTGGGGAACGCTCACGGGCACGATCACCTCGACGGAAACCGGAGCGCCGATTTCCGGCGTCGTGGTCACTCTCGAGAACGGCTACGCCGCGGCCACCAATGCCGCCGGCGTTTACACGATGCTCGTTCCGGCCGGTGGTTACACCGCCGTCGCGGCACACCCGGCGCGTAATTGCACCGTGGCATCGCCCGCCTCCGCACCCTTGAGCGTGAACGTCAACGCGAGCACGACGCAAAACTTCACGATGTCCGGCGCCTCGAAGCTCGAGGCCAACGGCTACACCATCGATGACGCCGGAAGCGGCAACGGCAACGGCATCGTCAACCAGAACGAGTGTTTCCGGGTGAACACCAACGTGAAGAACAACGGGTGCGCCACAGAATCGGCAATTACCGCCACGCTCACGACCTCAACGGCCGGCGTGACGGTGGTCAATGGCAGCAGCAATTACCCCGACTTGGTCATCGACGCGAGCAGCAACAACAGCACACCGTTCCAGCTCGTGACCTCGGGCAGTTTCGCCTGCGGCACGAACATCGACCTCTCGCTGAACCTGACCTATGCCAGTGGCACAAAGACGGTCACATTCAGCGTCCCGACCTGCTCGGGCGGTGCCAACCAGACGATTCCTGCGAGCACGATTACGACCAGCGATGCGTCCCAGCCGGACCGTCTCGGCCGTAACGGTGTTGCCAGCACCTGCGCTGGAAAAGCTTGCCCTGGGGCAATCAACAGTGCGGGCACTCGCAACTTCAAGACGTTCACCTTCACCAATTCGAGTGCAGCACCCCGGTGCTATACCGCCACGATCAACGCCGCCCTGGGCGGTGCTGACATCCAGAGCGCGGCTTATCAGGGCAGCTACACTCCGCCGATCGCGCAGGGCGATCCGACGGGGAACATGTGCCTGGGTTACCTCGGCGACAGCGGTATCTCCGGCTTGGGGAGCACCGTGGGCTCAGCCTCCTACTCGTTTACGGTGGCGCCGAATTCGAACTTCGTCATCGTCGTCAACACGGCCACTGGCTCGACCACCTCCTCGGTCTTCAGCGGCGTCATCTCAGGCTTCGTCGACACCACCCCCGGTCCCGGCGCCTGCCCGGTCGCGCCTGCGGCACCGGTCCTGTTGTCGGCCGCCTCCCGGATGACCAGCCCTGCTGGCACCTTCGATACCGACCTTCCGCTCAGCGGACCGCGCGGGGTCGAAGACCGCAATGGCTCAGGGAATCACACGGTGGTGCTGACCTTTGACGCTCCGGTCATGTCCGGTAGCGCCAGTGTTTCTGGCGCGGCGAGCGCCGGAGCGCCGACCTTCAGTGGCAACGAAATGAGCGTGCCGCTGTCAGGCGTGGCTGACCAGCAGACCGTGACCGTGACGGCAACCAACGTTACCGGGACCAACGGCGGCGTGCTTCCGACCGGGGCAGTCGACGTCGGATTCCTGATCGGAGACACGACCAACGACGGCACGGTGAATTCCGCCGACATCGGCCAGACCAAGTCGCAGTCGGGCTCTCCTGTCACCGGCGCCAATTTCCGTCAGGACGTGACCAACGACGGCACCATCAACAGCGCCGATATCGGCCTGGTGAAGTCGAGGTCGGGCAGCGGGCTCTAAGCCGAAGCGCTAGAGACATCAAATTGCGTGGGGCTCGCCGGACTGGTCTTGGACCAACCGGCGAGCCCTTTGCGCGCTTGCCAGGCACGCAGTGGCGGCGACACGTTAGGCGGGCGACAGTTGTCGCATGAAAGATCGTTCTCTTCGCCGTTGGTGCGGAATTCTCGCGTGCGGTTTACTCGTCCTTGCCATGATTGGGACCGCCCACGCCGCCGAGACTGGGATTGAAGGTGTCATCACCGTCTCCCCCGCCCGCCCGGGCCCGCAACGGGAAGGCATGCCGAGCAAAGCGCCCGTGGCCGACACCACTTTTGTCGTGAAGCAGGAAGACAAAACGATCGCCTCCTTCAAGACCGATGCGACCGGACATTTCCGTGTCGCCTTGCCGCCCGGCCATTACATCGTGAGCCGCGAAGGTCCCAACGCGGCGATCGGGCGGTGGCATTTCGAAATCGATGTCGCCGCCGGCAAAATGGCGACCGTCGATTGGACCGCCGACAGCGGAATGCGCTAAGCAATCTGCGGCAAGTCGAACGATCCCATGTGGAGAATTTTTCCAGGCGTCATTCTTGTTTTCCTGAGTCTGCTTATCGCAGCCTGTTCGGATCGCGACGCGAAATCGACTCCGTCGTCCCTCGCAGAAATTAAATCGGACGCCACCCTCGAAAAAGAAGCTGAAGAATCGGAGCTGACTCCCGGGTCGGACGAAATCGGCGAAGATTGCGTCGCGTTTCTCCGGGCCACGAGAGTGGCACGGCCCAAGGGCGAGAACAAAGACTGTCCGGAATGTCCAAGCGGAACTCCTGACTTTGAGGTTCTGAAATTCAACGGCTTCAAGATCGAAAAGATCTCGCCCTCGGAGGCCGGCTGTGACGTCACGGTCGAAATCCGCGCCGAATTCAATCCCAGCCCTGGCGGAACCATTGCCGGCGGTTTGACCGCGTGGATTGCCCCAGCTCAACGAGAGCAGTATGCGCAGGGGAAAACCCCAGCGGGCGAGCAGCTCTACAAGGTGAAAGTCATCTACCGGCGATCGGCCGGTTACTGGCAGGCGATCGAATTCGATCAGGTCGGCCAGGAGTAAGACTGCTCGCTGCTCCAGATTCAAAAAAGGCCCTCGACCCGTTTGCGGGCGCTCGCGGCCTAACGCCCACCCGTCGGGCGGGCGAGATTTGAAGTCTGTACCGAGTCTCGCTCTCATCCATCCCAAGCCCGATAATGCGGTTGATCTCAGTACGCAGATCATTGCCACTCCGTGAAACCTGAACCTCTTTTCTGCCATGCCTGAAACCAGTCCGCTGACTCTCGAAGAATATCTGGAATTGCACCCCGCCGATCTTGCAGACCAGTTGCAACGACTCGACGCGGATGAAGCCGAGGCCTTGCTCCGCCAGTTGCCGGCGAAGAAAGTGGCCGCCGCCCTCGCGGAAACGGAGGAAGACCGGTTGCCGGATTTTCTCGGCACCTTCGACGCGCCCCAATTGGCGGAGATTCTGATTCACGTCGCGCCCGATTCCGCCGCCGATTTACTCCAGCAACTCCCGCCTGGCAGTCGCCGCGACACTCTTTCGAAACTCCCGGCGGAATTCGCCGAAGGCGTGCGCCGGCTGCTGCGCTATCCGGAAGACACGGCGGGCGGCGTCATGACGAATCGCTTCATCGCTCTGCGCGAGGAAATGACGGTCGAGGAAGTGCGCGAGCTGTTGCGCGGCCGGGCGCAGGAGGAGCGCACGGAGGATATCGCCTACCTCTATGTCACAGACGCCGACCAGCAACTCGTCGGTGTCGTTAGTCTGCGCGACCTGGTTTTTCGCCGCGAAGGGCGACGCATGCGCGAGATCGTGAACCGCGACGTCAAGTTTGTCCGGGTCGATACCGACCAGGAAAATTTGGTGCAACAGTTTGAGCGTTATCACTATCTCGGTCTCCCCGTGCTCGACGCCGACGGCCGACTGGTCGGCGCGGTCAAGGCGAGCGATGCGCTTGAAGTCGCGGCCAAGGAAGCGACCGAGGACATGCAGTTGATGGTCGGTCTGTCCGGCGAGGAACATGCCCTGACGCCGTGGCAACAGTCCATTCGCGGGCGCCTGCCGTGGCTTTACATCAACCTCGCCACGGCCTTTGCCGCGGCCTTCGTCGTTGGGCTGTTTGAGAACACCATCGCGCGCTGGACGGCGCTCGCGATCTTCCTCCCCATCGTCGCCGGCCAGGGCGGAAACGCCGGGATGCAAACTCTCACCGTCATCATTCGCGACCTCGCGCTCGGCGAGATCACCCACGGCGACGGTCGGCGCGCGCTGATCAAGGAGGTCACTCTCGGTTTGCTCAACGGTCTGGCCATCGGTCTGGCTGTCGGCGTCATTGGCTGGTTTTGGAAAGGGAGCGTCCTGCTCGGAGTCGTGGCGGGCGTCGCCATGTTGCTCAATCAACTGGCGGCTGCGGTCGCCGGGGTGATGATCCCGCTCGGTTTGAAAACTCTCCGGCTCGACCCCGCGCTCGCCTCCAGTATTTTTCTCACGACGGTGACCGACGTTGCCGGTTTCTTCTTTTTCCTCGGGCTCGCGACGCTGGGATTGAGATGGATGGCAATCTAGCAGACTCTCCGGCAGACCAGCTTTTCCTAGGGCCAGGAATGAGGGCAAGCTCGATCCGGTGCATCCCGGGACTCGCGCTGCAATTTCTCGCGCAGAATGTGGGCGACCTCTTCTCGCGGATGACGCCTTTGCCTGGTCTTATGCCGTCGAATGCTGCACGGAGAAAGCAGAAAGGGCATCCAGCGTTGTCGCTGAATGCCCTTTGCTTTGTAAGTTAGCTCTCAGACTTCCGAGGGTCGGTTAGGACGACGCCCGGGAGCCAAACGATTGATCAATCAATCTACGTTGATGACGACTTCATTCGAGCAGTCGCCGGAGTCTGTCTCGCACACTTGGTAAGTGAATGTGCCGGTAATGTTGATCTTGGAACGGGCCAGGCCATCGTCCTCTGTTGTGCCGACGACCACGCCGTCGCGCAAGATGTTCATCTGACCCCCATCAGCAGGGCTCCACCGCAGAGTAACGGCCCGGTCGGTTCCCCGCCTCCGCACGCGCGCCTCTAGCACTATGTTCTCACCGCCCGTGCATTCGAAGATTTCCATCGAGCTAACTGGTTCGCTCGGTCCGTAGCCGCCTGCGACCCAAATCCTGGTCGTGCCATCGGTATCCGTGGCAAAGTTGCGCCGCGCGGTCACGAATGGCGATATACTAGTTGACCAGGTGTTAGTGCCTGGATCATAGACGTCCACCTCATTGGAGGGGTTGGGCGCAACTCTCCCGCCGCCCATGACCAACATCTGGCCATTTAATGTAAGCGCTCGCGTCTCCCCTGTGGCGCGCGGTATGGCTGCGATCGTGCCGATGGTGTTCGTGCCAGGGTCGAAGCTGAACGAGTTGGTGGTGTCGATCACCGCGCCCCCGGAGAAATCTGATGCGCCTCCGAGGTAGATGATGCCACCGATTGCGCACGTGGGTGCGTACATCACCCCTACCGGCGTGTTTACTTTCTGTGTCCATTTGGCGCCTGCGCCAGCCGTCGGGTCAAACGCCCAGATCTGGTTGGTGGCGGCTATATTGATGTTGAACCCACCCAGGATGTAGAGCTGGTTGCCAGTGACGGCGAAGCCGCCAGGTAGGGTTGTGCCTGCCACATCGCCCGGCCAGTTATCCGAACCGGTGAGACTGCTTATCGTGTCAGTGATCGGGTTATAGAAGAACACGCGCGCGGCAGCTGTCGTCTGCCCGGCCGCGGAGCCGCCCACGCAGTAGATGGAGGGCGTTCCAGCGACCGTGAGCACACCACAAGCCATGTTGTTCACCTGGTTATCAGGATAAGTGGCCGACTTGGTAGTCCAGCTGTTCGTGCCTGGATCATATTCGAACGGGTGCAGGAAATCGCTGCCCGCTGAATCGGAACTGCGTCCGCCCATTTCATAAAACTTCCCATTGGCCGGGAAATAAACGCCAACCGAGCGGACCCCGACACTCGGCATATCCGGACCCGGTGACCATCCGCAAACACTCCCCTCTACCGTGTAATTCCCTGAGAAAGCCGCGCCAGAATTGCCGAATTGATCGGTAATTGCCCCGGCGGCAATGCTCGCCGTCAAAGTCCCCCCAGAATTCATATGCAACGTGAACCGGGCAGTCATGCTTCCGTTGACTACGCTGACTGCTGTCACAGTGGGGCCACTATTGCCGGTCACGGTCAGATCGCTTGTCTGGACTGAGGCCACATCAACGGGTTCGTTGAAGTTCACGTCATACTGATAATCGTTAGGCGCCGGCGGCGAGAACGTCCCGCCATCGGGCGGGACCGTCGAAACCACCTGAAGCGGCACAGCATCGTAACGGAACGTGCAGGTGAAATCAAAATTCGCCATATTGTCTGAAACGCGGTTAAGGGCGCCGGCAGGTATATGCATCGTCTGAACGCCTTGCGTTGTCACCGGCGAGCTGTTGAAGGTAAAGGTGATCTGTGTGTTGCCGTTGCCTAGCACAAACGAGTCCGCCGCAGCCCCGTTCACCGTGAAGTCGCTCGCCTGGACAGTTGCCGGATTCACGGGGTCGGTCAGGTTAACAACGAAGTCAGTTGGCTGGGTGGCGATCACGCTTCCGCAGGCGGGGCTGGTGCTGATAACCGAAAAGCCCACCAGATCTCTGTCGGTAAAGGCATTCTGCTGGGCTTGACCGCTGATGGTCACGCGCCCGTCCGTCCATGCAGTGACGTGCTTCGTGGCCAAGGCGGAGCCGTAATCGTAGTCGCCCGCATACGTTGCTTGAATGCCAGGATCAGGTTGGGCGGGGAGCGGGGTGACAACGTCCGAAAATGCATCGTCAGGCAGCCAGTTTGCGCCGTTATCGTTGGACTTGCGCGACCACATCCGGTAGCACGGAACGGCTGGGTTACCACTCACGCAACTGGTGCTCTCGCGCCCGTCATACCACGTCGCCAGGAGGGTGCCGCTTGGGCTGACCGAGATGTTGGGCTGCCACTGAGGACGGGTCGTGGTATCGCTGTTCAACTTGAACGGTGCGCCAAAGGTCACACCGCCGTCGGTCGAGCGGATGTAATAGACGTCGCCAGCATCAGCGCCGACGCCGTGCTGGGCATAGACGAGGTGAACCACGTTGTTGAAGGCAGCAGGCTGACCCCAGCCCTCATGCCGCCAATAGCCGCCGTTATCGGGAAACATGCAGGCGAAGTAACCGACTGCGATAACGCCCGGTCCGGGGAAACTCGGGCCAGTGTAGGTGTTACTCCAGGTCGCGCCGCCGTCGGTCGACTTGTAGATCTTGTTGGTGTTGTTGTGCGGGAAGCCACCACCGCCTTCGTCCATGCCCGCGACGTAGACCACTCCGTTGCCCGAAAGGTCACCCGTAATCTGAACGTTGCGGATGAATGGGGTGCCGCTGGTGAGCTGGACGGGAGTCCAGGTGGAACCGTTGTCAGAACGGCTGACGAAGAGGGCGCCGCCCCCGATATTGAAGTCGTTCCAGGAAACGTACATCCGTCCATAGAATGGGCTGGCCGGGTTGTTGTCGGCCCAGCCAGACTCGCGGTCGTCGGCGGAGTTGTTATGAACCGTGAAATGGGTCCAGCTATTGGGATTGGAGGGAGTCGCGCTCTTGTAGCCACCGAGGCCCTGCCCGCCGGCCGCGGCGTCGAGCCAGACGGTGTACCAGGTGCTATCTGGCTTGTGGTACATAACAACCGGGTCGCCAAAGGTATTGGAGAAGGGGCTTTGACCGCCGGTGGCGGCGAGGCGCGTAAAAGTCGTGCCGCCATCGGTCGAGACCGACGCGCCGGAGATGTTGATGGGGATGGCGTTGAGGCCTCGCGAGTCGTTGTAGGCGACGACGACTTCGAGAGGGTTATCTGGATTAGCCGTCGTCATGGTCTCCGACTGGGTGACATTGGGAAAACTCTCCGGGCCTGTGATCAGGTCGACATCGGCGCCGCCAAACGCGAGGGGCGCCAACAGTTGTTGGGTAATCGGGTACGATTCGCCGAAAGAGGAAGCTGAGCCGCCTAATGCCTGGCCGCAGTAAATCATGATCGCACCGGACCGCAGGTTTTCCTGCCGGTCGATGCCGAGCGCGTGAATCTGAGAACAATCAAACCCGGCCGGAACGAGCGGGTTAATGGAGTTGGTGGCAGCGCTACTCCTCGACTGCGCCTGGGCAGAGAACTGGCTAAAGCCCAGCTCCCCGAGCAAGACACCAGCCAGGACCAAAGACGTGCCGATGAGGACACGCAGACTAAAGAAGGCGGATTGTGCAGTGGATTTCTTTTTCATAGCATTTAAATGGCGAAGTTGAATTCTCTTGAATTCCGACTCCTTGGTTTTCCTCAAGTCGTGGATCAAATTGCAAGCTCCTAAATCTTACAATTTGGTTATTACGAACCCGCGATCGAGCAAGATCGATTGGACCGGTGACAGCGGAACGCCGCCCGCCCTTCTAATCTGGGCGATCTGTGCAAATCTAAGGACGAATGCGTTTGAGGACAACACACTGCTTTTCGGCTTCGATCCGACCCCGCGGATCGTCGCGATCGAGCTCGGCGATACCGGGACGGTGCGAGTTTATCGGCGGGAGAAGGACGGCACGACGGTTTGCGACGTCGAAGAATTTCATCCCTTCGTCTGGGCCGATGGCGACGTGGCCGATCTTGGCCTAACGAACGCGGAAAAGCTCGCGGGCGAAGCAAAATACAACTGGCTGGTCACGGTCGACAGCTGGAAGGAATTGATCGCGCTCCGCAACGGGCTCAAGAAGCGCCGGCCGCGGCTTTTTCGCGCTTGAGCGATCCGGTGCAGCACTACCTCACCCACACCGGACGCACGCTCTTCAAGCAACTGCCCTTTGAAGAACTGAAGCGGATGCAGATCGAGGTGCTTTCCTTCGCCGGGGGCGATCTCGACGCGGGACCGGACGATCACATCACCAGCATCGCGGTTTCCGATAACACCGGCTGGGAGGAATTGCTCGAGGTCGATCCGCGCGCGATCGAGGAATCGGAGCACGCCGCGATCAAACGCCTAACGACCCTAATCAAGGAGCGCGACCCGGATGTGATCGAGGGGCATAACCTTTTCAAGTTCGATCTCCCGTTCCTCGTCGCGCGGGCGCGCAAGGCGAAGACGAAACTCGACTGGGGCCGGAGCGGCGGTTTCCTGCGCTCGCGGCCGTCGCGGCTCCAGATCGCGGAGAAGACGATCGATTACCCGAAGTTCGTCATCGATGGCCGGCACTTCGTCGACACTTTCCTCCTCGCGCAGTTCTACGACGTCGGGATGCGCACGCTTTCCGGTTTCGAGCGGAGCGATGTCGCGCAGCACTTTGGCCTAACGAGCATGGCCGACGTTTCGCAATTGTCGGGGAAGGAACTGCAACGCGCGTGGGAGGAGGATCCGAAGCGTTATCGCGAGCGCGCCCTCTGCGCGGTGCGTGAGACTCGCGCGATGGCCGATCTGCTCAGCCCGAGTTACTTCATCCAGGCGCAGATTTTCCCCTACAACTACCAGGACGTGATCGTGCGCGGCAACGCCACCCGGATCAACGCGCTCTTCCTGCGCGAGTATTACCGGCAACGCCACGGCATTCCGGAAATGCCGATGGTGCGCGGCTTCGAGGGCGGCTACACCGACATCTTTTTCACCGGGGTGGCGCGCAACGTCTGGCATTGCGACGTCGCTTCGCTCTACCCCTCGATCATGCTGCAGTTCGATTGCTTCCCGGTGAGCGACGAACTCCAGATCTTTCGCAGCCTGCTGACCGATCTGCGCACCTTTCGACTGCAGGCGAAGAGCGACATGCGCGACGCAAAGGACGCGCCGCAACGGCGTTACTTCCACGCCCTGCAAAACACCTTCAAGATTCTGATCAACAGCTTCTATGGCTACCTCGGTTTCGCGCAGGGGAACTTCGCCGACTTCGAAGCCGCCGCGCGCGTCACGCAGATCGGGCGCGACATTCTCAAGCAGATGATCGAATGGCTCAAAGCGCAGGGCGCGCAGGTCATCGAAGTCGATACCGACGGCATCTATTTCGTTCCGCCGGCTGATATTGTAGGGCGCTGACCCCGGAGACATCGGACGCAACCGGCCAGGGCACCGCCCCCGCTACAATTGACGCCCTGCAGCGCGGACTCGCGAAAGAACTACCGCCCGGGATCGAAGTCGAGTTCGACGAGCAGTTCGACGCCATGTTCAGCTACAAGGCAAAGAACTACGCGCTCCTGACCAAGGAAGGCGAAGTCGTGATCAAGGGCGGCGCGCTCAAATCGCGCGGGCTGGAGAAATTCCAGAGAACCTTCCTCGAGGAAATGATCAAACTCCTGATGGAAGGAAAGCCGGAAGGAATCCCGCCGCTGCGGGACGAGTTCGCGCAGAAGATCCGCGACCGGGAGTGGCCGATCGAGATGCTGATGAAGACCGATACCCTCCAGGATTCGCTCGATAAATATCGGCAAAAGATCGCCGGCGGCGGTCGCAATAGGGCCGCTGTTTACGAGCTCGCCCTAACGAGTGGCCGCAACTACAAACCGGGCGACCAGATCAGCTACTACGTGAAGGCGACCCCGAAAAAAGTCGCGGCCTACGAAGCGGCCAAACTCGTAACCGACTTCGACCCGCAAAACCGCGACGAAAACACCGATTACTACATCGCCAAGCTCGACGACCTGATGAAGAAGTTCGGTGGAGTCACGACCGCAGCGACACCGCCGAAGCAGGGGAGCCTGGGGCTGTAGGCTCGGCCAGCGGCATTTGTAACGACTTGCCTTCTGGCCACTCGCGGTTCCTCAACAATCTCCTAAGCAATCTCTGTCCGCTTCGGCGACCACGGAACAACCCGCTCGAACCCGGCATGGCATTTCTTGTCGGGCTTTTGTCATTTTGCCAGGACGGTATCAGTCGACCTTCGCTCTTGAGAGTCAAAGAGAAAGGAAGTTAGTATTATGAGAACAAAAAGTCTGTCTGTTTACCTCGTCGCAGCCTTAGTGCAGAGCCGGGCGTTGGGCTTACGCCACACCACGCAGATCTTGAAACTTGCGTGCAGCATGGCTCTGGTGAGTCTCGTTGGAACCGGAGTCGCGGGCGCGAAACCGTTGGCAGCGGCGGTCGAAGGTCAGGGCAAGAACAAGGACGCTAAACGGGAGCTCGTTTTTGTCACGGGCTCCCGGATTCCCAAGCGGGTCCAGGTCAAGGCGATCGGCACAAACGCGGTCGAACCACTGCGCGTTTATACCCGCGCGGAAATTGACCGAACCGGTCGTTTCACGACTGCGGGAATTCTGGCCCAGGACCTTCGGTCGCGATCTGGGAGCCGGTGGTTTCCCAAGGCGGCACTCGTTAGGCGAGAAACTCAGGGCCAGGCTCTTCGCTCGCCTCAGAGTGACAGACGTTCTGGCGACCTCCAATCCTGCAATCAGCGATTAGGCCTTTGAGATTCGAGAGCGACCAAAGACCGAGTTGGAAATGCCATGGCATTTTTTGTCCGGTCTTTGTCATTTTGCCAGGAGGATGTCAGTCGATCTTTGCTCGTCAGAGTTAAAGAAAAACAATCAACAACAAAGGAAATCAATATCATGAAAGTAAGACATCTGTTTGTTTGCATTATCGCGGTCTTAGCGGCCCTACCGCTTATCGGCACCGTTGCCTCGGCCGCAACGATCGAAGTGATCGAGACGTTCGATTTTCCCGGCGTGGGAATGTTGACGCAGCCACAGAAGATCAATGACAAGGGCGACATCGTCGGCACGGCGATCAACGCGGCGACGGGCGAAGCGCGGGGCTTCTTCCGGCGACGCGACGGCCATTTCAGCGGCGGGTTCGTCGAGCCTAACGACACTGGTATGCTGACCCAGGGACGGGCGATAAATAACGCGCGTGTCATCTGTGGCGTCTACGGGAACGGAAGTGATGGAAGCTCGCACGGCTTCTTCCTCGCGCGCCGCGCCTTCACTGAGTTCGATGCCCCCGGTGTGGTGGACACTTTTCTCCTGGGAATAAACGATGCCGGAGATTTTGCCGGCAGTATTAGTGATCCGACCTTTCAGGACGGCTTCGTCAGCATCGGCGGAACGATCACCGCGTTTGCCGTCCCTGGCGCCAGTGCCACGATCGCCAATAATATAAACGCTTCCAACCAGACCCAGGGATTCTATGTCGATGCCGCCGACGATACGGTCCATGGATATCTCCGTGACAGCGATGGCACGTTGACTTACCCGATCGATCCAGACGGTTCGGTGGAAACGGTTCTGTTTGGAAACAACGATGCGAATTGGATCGTGGGGCGATACGCTGATGCCGCGGGCATAACTCATGGCCTCTTCTTTGTAACGCCGGGTGAGTATGTGACTTTCGATTTTCCCGGATCGACGTTTACCTCTCTCAACGGAATCAATCAGCAAGGGTATATCTGTGGTCGCTACGTTGACGCCTCGGGCGGCCAGCACGGCTTCCTCGCCAAGGTCAATCTCAACGGCACAAGTGAACCGAAAAGGACTAACACTCTGCCAGTGAGACCGATCAAACCCGTGGGGCCGTCTCCTGAAAGGGCGGGAGTCGGAACGCCCGCTTCGTAGGTCTGGGTTCAGCAGTTAGGATAACACCGGGCGCCGAACGGCGCCCGGTGGGATCCAAGGAAGTTATTCCGCGGGTTCGTCCTCAAACCCAAAATTTCGCCGATATTTTCCTGGCGTGATGCGAAAGCGGTGGCGGAAAGCACGGCGAAAGGCGTCCGCGCTTTGGAAACCGACGGAAGCGCCGATGGCGTCGATCGAAAGATTCTCGGCGGTCAAGCGCCGGCGCGCTTCATCCAGCCGGCGGTCCTGCACAAAAGCGCCGGGCGATTGGCCGAAGGTGGCCTTGAAACGCCTGATGAAATGACGCGGGGAAAGACAGGCGCGATTGGCCAGGACCGGAATCGAAAGATCGCGCTGCGGATTGGTGGCAATCCAACTGGCCAGCTCCGCCAACCGATCGTTCGCCATCGTTTGAAAGCGCAACGGCTCCGAATATTGGTCCTGACCGCCTGGCCGTTTCAGATAGACGACCAGGTCCCGCGCCACCCTCAAGGCGGCCTCGCGGCCGAGGTCTTCCTCGATCAGAGCAAGCGCGAGATCGATCCCGGCTGTCACTCCCGCCGAGGTGTAAAAATTTCCGTCACGAATGAAGAGGGCGTTGGGCTGGACGCGCAGTTCTGGAAATCGGCGGGCGACATCGGCCGCGAAGCGCCAATGGGTCGTCACCCGCCGGCCATCGAGCAGACCGGTCGCCGCCAAGGCGTAGATGCCGGTGCAGATCGAGACGATGCGGCGGGTCTTCGCCGCTCGCCCTTCGACCCAGCGCGCGACGGCGCGATTGGTCTCGGCCCGGCGCAGGCCGGCGCCCCCCGGGATGATGATCGTGTCGAGGCCGGATGCAGCGAGGAGAGTCGTCTGCGGTTGAAAAACAATCCCCGACTCGGCGACGAAACGCGATTTCGTTAGTCCGAGGACCACGACTTCGTAGGCACGGGCCGGAGTTCCCTTTGCGTCATTGGCCCAGGCGCTGGCGAATGCTTCCGCCGGCCCCACCAGATCGAGAGCATCCACCTGATCGAACCCAATAATGCCGATTCGCCGCGGTTTGGACACGTTCAGAATAAGGGCCGATCTTCGCAACGTCTCAATGACAAATTTCAGACAATTAATGCCATCCAAAAGAACGTTGGATTCGTCGCGGGCAAAATCCCGGAAAAACTCAGGCTGACAACGCCGGCGAGTCCGGCGCTTAGGACCGGATGGGAAACTTTTGCTGCGGGCCCTGCCGCCGCGGCGTAAAGTGGGCGCGTGTCATCCGACGTGCTCCGGCGAAATAATGTGCAAGTGATCGGCTCGGGCCAGCCGATGCTCTTCGCCCATGGTTTCGGCTGCGACCAGAACATGTGGCGCTTCGTCACCCCCGCTTTTGCCGATCGCTACCAGGTGGTGCTCTTCGATTATGTCGGCTCGGGCAAATCCGATCTCAGCGCCTACGACCCGCGGCGTTACGATTCGCTCGATGGCTACGCGCAGGACGTGGTCGAAATCTGCGAGGCCCTCGACCTGCGCGACGTCATCTTCGTCGGTCATTCCGTCAGCAGCGTGATCGGCGCGCTGGCGGCGAATCGCGCTCCCGAACGGTTTGAGCGGCTGGTCCTTGTCGGACCTTCCGCTTCCTACATCAATGACCCGCCCTACGTCGGCGGGTTCGAGCGCGCCGACATCGAGGGGCTGCTCGAGATGATGGATAAGAATTATCTCGGCTGGGCCAGCTTCCTCGCCCCCGCGGTCATGAAAAATCCGGGGCAACCCGGCCTAACGACGGAGCTGGAGCAAAGCTTTTGCTCGACCGATCCGAAGATCGCGCGGCGTTTCGCCCAGCTTACGTTTCTTTCCGATCACCGGGCTGATTTCGCGAAACTCAAGGTGCCGTCGCTGATCATGCAGTGCAGCGACGACGCCATCGCGCCGGTCTCGGCCGGCGAATTTCTCGCCCGCGAAATTCCCGGCAATACCTATCGGCTCCTCCAGGCCACCGGTCATTGTCCGCACATGAGTGCACCGGCGGAGACGATCGAAGTGATCAACGAATACCTTGCGCTGTCGCTTGCGGCCTGAGCCGCGCATCGTTCTGTAGCCCGATGGAGCGCCTGCTCGACAACGCGCCCTGCGGTTATCTTTCCTTCACCGACGAAGGGGTGATCCGCGAGGTCAACGCCACCCTTGCCGGCCTGCTCGGTTACGCGCCGGGAGAACTTGTCGGGCAAAAGTTCGAATCGATCCTCGCCGTCGGGGCGCGCATTTTTTATCACACCCATTTCTTCCCGATCCTGAAACTGAATGGTGAAGCGGAAGAGATTTACCTTTCGCTGCGCCCCCGCAACGGCGGCGACATTCCGATCCTGATCAACGGCATCCGGCGCGAGCGCGAGGGCGAGATGCGAAGCGAGTGCGTGCTGATGCGGATGCTGCAACGGGGGCAGTTTGAAGATGAACTTCTGCGCGCGAAGAAATCGGCCGAGGCGGCGAGCGAAGCGAAGGCGAAATTTCTTTCCATGATGTCGCACGAGCTGCGCACGCCGCTGCAGGCGATTGCCGGTTATTGCGATCTGCTCCTGCAGGAAGCGAGCGGCCCGATCACGACCGAGCAGGAAGCCGATCTGCGCTCGGTCCAGAGTGCGAGCGACGAATTGGTGCGCCTCTTGAACGACATCCTCGACTTCGCACGTTTCGAGAGCGGCACGGCGGAAGTGAAACTCGAGACGGTCGCCGTCGACGCCGCGATCAAGCGGGCCGAGCGGCTCATCATTCCGAAACTCGGGGCGGCACAATTGAATTACACGCGCGATCGCTGCGCGCCGGATCTTTACCTGCGCGCAAATCCCGACCGGCTCCAGCAGGTCCTGCTCAATCTGCTCACGAACGCGATCAAGTTCACGCCCGCCGGCGGCCGGATCACGATGGAATGCCGCGGCGATGCGCACTCCACGCAAATCGCGGTGCGCGATACCGGCTGCGGAATTCCGGCCGAACAGATCGGCCGAATTTTCGAACCGTTCGTGCAGGTGGATCGCAATCGGATCGATTCGCGCCAACGCGGCGTTGGCCTGGGGCTCGCGATCAGCCGCGAGTTGGTCCACGCGATGGGCGGAGAGTTGTCGGTCGCGAGCGAAGACGGGGTCGGTTCGGTCTTCACCATCTCGTTGCCGGCCGAGACTGCGCCAAAGAGCGTCGCGGTCCCCGCGTAATCCAGCGGGCTCGCTCAGTCGAGCACGCGCAGGCTTTGTAACATCCGGGCCAGCTCGGCCTGGTCCTCCGCATAGTACGCTTCCCATTTCCGCCGCGCTTCCGGCGTCAGCGGCGCGTAAGGCTGGGCCTTGCTGTTGAAGCGGTGATAAACGCTTTGCAGCGTCTTGGCCACGGCCGGTGACTTCAGGAGTTTGCCCACGCCCGGGAGCGCGGAGACGCCCTGGTAAAGGCTCTGCGCGCTGGATTGCAAAAGAGGAAAACGCGGCGCGCGCGCTTCATTCTTGCCGCCTTCGAGTTCCGGTTTGAAATCGGTCGCCACGTTCAGGAATTCGTAGACCCCCTGGCGAACGCGGTCCGGCTCGCGCCGGATGGCGTCGAATTGGACGACGAGAAAATTCTCCCGCGGAAAGCGATCGAGATACGGCTGGAGATGGCGCGCGTAACAACCGATGTCGCGCAGGAACGGATTTTCCATCATCTCCTCAAACTTTTCCGGCAACGTCGCCACGACCGCGTTGCGGTTGTACCAATACCAGGAGTAGATCATCTCCACCGGCGGCCGCAGGCAGAGCAGCAGTTTGATGTCGGGGCGATAGGCCTTGATCCGTTCGGCCGCTTCTTCGGAGTAGAGATAGGAAGGGCAAAACTCGCCGCGGATGGAAAGCGCTCCGGGGGCGGCTGGGAATTGCTCGTGATACCAGGCCTCCCCGCGCTCGAAGCAGCCCAGCTCCTTGCCGGCCATCCGGCGCAGGAGCGTGTCGGCGAAATAGTAGACCTCCTTGTCCGGCGCGAACATGATTTGCGGATGCGCATCGAGCTGCGCGGAGAGCCAGGTCGTGCCGCACTTTGGCGCGCCGATGCCGATGAAGTCGATTGGGACATGGTGGACATCATCGGCGCAGTTTTTCGGAAAGCATAGTTCGGCAGCGATCGTGACGACTTCGGGAGAATCCGGCTACCGCAGGCGAGTGCGAGGCTTTAGCCTCCGGCCTTTTCCTTATTCGCTTTCTCGGCCGCTTCCTCCTTCGAGGTCCAGGGCGGCACGATTCCGTTCATCCGGGCGTAGGCGATCGACTGGCCGAGGTGCTCGTGCATGTGATCGAGGGTTGAAATCAACCCGTTGCGCCAGGTCATCTCCATCCCGAAGAGGTTCATCTTTTTCTCCAGGTCGGCGGCGCTCATTTTTTTCGCCACCTCCCGGACATGATCGAACGAGGCCTTCATGATGGCGTCGATCTTTCCCATATCGGTCGTCTGCGTATCCCACTTCTCGATGTCCATGGTGAACTTCGCCTCCGCCGGCGGCTCGAATCCCATCATCTTGGTGATGATGTAATTCCCGAAGGCGACATGCAGAAAGACCTCGCTGGTCGATCTGACTTTCTCCGCCGGACGCCAGCTGGCTTTGGGCGCCATCGCCTGCTCCAGGCTGCTCAGGCGGTTCTGGATGAAATCGAGTTGCCCAAGATAATCCTGCACAAAGCCGGGCGTGGCGGCTTTCTCGGACGCTTCCTGCCCGAAGGCCGGGAACGACAGCGCCAACCCGATGAAGGCCGCGAGCAAAATAGTTTTCGAATGCTTCATGGTCATTAATTCCTTTCGCTAAGGTGAGTGGAGCGACGGATCTGAACTCCTTCCGCCAAAAGACCAACGTACTCGCTGGCACCGCCCCGTAACAGTCAATTCTGGGTCGCAGGCGAATGCTCAATCTTTTCCGAGATTGGCAGCCGGTTTCTTCGCCTCGCCCGAACGAAAGCTACGGACCGGCGGCAGGATGTCCTTAAAGGTCGAGCCGTAAATATCCCAGACGGTGAGAAACAAACCGCAAACCAGCGGGCCGACGATGAACCCGATCGGCCCGAAGAGAAACAAACCGCCTAACGTTCCCACGAGAATGAGCAGGTCGGGCATTTTCGCGTCTTTCCCGACCAGGCGCGGACGCAGGATATTATCGATCGTGCCGACGACCGCCGCGCACCAGGCGAGGAGGAGAATTGCGGTCAACGTTTTGCCGATGATAAAAAGATAAATCACCGCCGGCACCCAGATGAGCGCCGCCCCGATCCCCGGCACGACCGAGAGCACGGCCATGATCGTTCCCCAGAAAGCCGCGCCCTCGAGTCCCGCCACCCAAAAACCGATCCCGGCGAGCGCGCCCTGGATCACGCCGATAACGAGCGTGCCCTTGATCGTCGCCCTCGTGACGGAGCTGAGCCGCTCCAGCAGCCGGACCTCGTCTTCGTGATCGAGCGGGACGTAATAAAAAACTTTCTCGAGGATGATTTGCCCGTCGCGCATGAAAAAAAACATCGCGTAGAGCATAACGAATAGATTGAGCAGAAACGTCGCGGTGCCCGCGGTGATCTGGGTCGCCCCTGCCACCAGGAACGCGCCGGTCGCTTTCGCCACCTTGGCCGCGCCATCGGTGATCTGTTCCTGCTGCGGAACGTAGTCGGCGAGCGCCGGGAACCGCTCCACCAGCCAGTCGTGCGCGTTAAACGCGGTGGCCGATCCGAGATGTTCCTTCACCCACGGGATGGCATCGTTGCTGATCCCGATCGCCTGGTTCACGACCACCCCGATAAAGGCGCTGATCGGGCCCGCCACCAGGACGAAGAGCAGCAAAAGCGTGAGCGCGGCGGCGAGCGATTCGCGACCGCGCAGCAAGCGCGTCACCCAGCGATAAAGGGGCCGGAATAATCCCGCGAGCAAGGCCCCGAGCAGGAGCGGTTTCAGAAACGGCCACGTCACCAGGAGGAACAGGATCGTGACTCCCAGGACGAGAAGGAGAACAAACGCCGTCCGAAAAGTTGCGCGGCTGACGTTGGCTCGTTCCATCTGCGCAGTATGAGCCGGGGGAGCGCTCCGTGCCACCCCGGAGGGGTGCGATTACTTTTCGAGCAAAGCCGCCGGCGCGAAAACTTCGCCGCCTCTGATCACTGCCGAGACGCTGCGGGTGTTCTCGATTTTCTCCAGCGGATTGCGATCGAGCACCACCAGATCGGCCGTCGCGCCGACTGCGATACGTGCCCTCGGGCGCGGCGATCTTGAGGGTGCGCGCGCCGTTGACCGTCGCCATTTTCAGGACTTCGCCGATTGGAATTCCCGCCTCGGTCAGCAGCTTCATTTCCTCGTGGAAACTGTCGCCCGGAATAATCCACGGTGTCGGGGTGTCGGTCCCAATCGTTAGGCGCACTTTCGGCGTCGTGGATGGTTTTCACGTAGGCGAGCAGCTTCGGCCACACTTTTTGCGCGCGTTCGTAATCGGCCGGCGTCCAGTCCGCGGTGAAACTTCCTTTCGGCCAGCCCGCGCGAAAAATTTCCGGCATGAGCGCGAGCTGCGGACGTTGCAGGTAGCGCGCGTCGTTGCCCCAGAATTTCGTGTGCATCGCCATCAGGGTGGGATCAACCGCGACGTGATGTTCGGCCAGCGCTCTCGCCATCGCGCGCACCGCGTCCTGATTTTGGATCGAGCCGTTCCAGCCAGGCCACGCGATCGAGCAGGCCGCGTTCGTTAGGATGTTCGCGCTGCGCCGGCGCGATCTCATCCCACGACCATGCCGCGGGATGCTCGACGCAATCGATCCCGAGCTCCGCCGCCTCTTTCCAATTCGTCGCCCCGAGATGCCCGACGACCGGGAGCTTGAGCGCGTGCGCTTCCTCGATCGCCACTTTCACCAGCTCCGGCGGCATCGCGCCATAGACCTTGATGAAATCGACCCCGACACTTTTCTGGTAGCGAATCTCCTCCCGCACATCCTCCGCGTTCCGCACCGGATGAAACGGCTCCGGGTTGAAAGGCGAGGCGTTGATGATGCGCCCGGCGGTGAAAATGCGCGGCCCGACGACTTCTCCATCGGCGACGCGTTTCCGCAGGATGATCGCCGCCTCGGTCGGCGCGCCGGGATCGCGCACCGTCGTGATGCCATGCGCGAGCAGCAGCTTGAGAAAACGCTCTGTCGCCGCGCGATCGGATTGCGGCAGGATATTCCCTTCCTTGTCCCAGGGATGCAGATGCAAATGCGCGTGCATCTCGACGAACCCCGGCAAAACAAATTTCCCCGTCGCATCGATCACTTCCGCATCGGCCGGAATGTCGGCCGGATTTAGCCGCGCAATCTTCCCGTCGCGAATCTCGATCGTGCAGTTTTCTTTCCGCTCGAGATTTTCCCCGAGAAACGCACACGCGTTGCGCAGCACGAGGACTTTCGCTTTCGCTGGCGCGCCCAACAGCAGCGCGGTCAGCGCGGCATCGGAAACGTCGGCGAGTCGAATCTCGAAACGCGACGGCCTCATGAGGCAGAAGCTTCTGTCGTTAACGAGAGGCCGCAACCGAGCCGGTGCCGAGCGCGTCGCGCAGGTGCGGGACGAGGCAGCGGGTGAACTCGACCGAGTCGCCGGCGGAAAGATGCGACCACTCGGGGCAGGTGAACCCGGCCAGCTCCGGGAAATCCTCGAAGTGGATCCCGGGCGCGCCGGTTTCCTGGAGCAGCCGGTCCCAGGTCGGAGCGCGGGGCGTGCCTTCGTTCTCGAGTTTCTTCAGGTCGCCGCTGACCGGTAGCCTAACGAAAACGATTTTTCCGCCGCGCGCCCGGAACTTTTCCACCAGCGCCTTGGTGCCGGCAAAACGCCCTTCGAAAGCATCGTGCATCATCTTCCCAAACGTTTCGGGTGGAATGAAACTCGGCGGCGGCGGCGGAGTGAAGAGCGGAATCCAGCCGTGCTTGACCCGTTCCTGCAATTTCCCCGGCTGCGCGCAGCGCTCGACCATGCGGGCGCGGCGTTCGCGATCGAGCGAGGCGAAATAGGGCGGCAGCCTGGGCGGCACATGGGCGTTAGGCCGATTCGGAATCGGCAATTGCTCGAGGAGCGCGCCGAGCGTGAGGTCCTCCTGTTTCATAAAGGCAAACCACTGCTCGAGATAAACGCCGAGATGGTGGCTGGCGCGCTGCGCGTAGGTCTGGGTGTGGGCGCGACGGACTGCTTTCTCGGAACGATTCATCGGCGGCGAGCCGGGCGGCGCGAAAAATAATCGCGGCACCACGCTGCAAATGATCGTGCCGTGGAAAGCTCTTGTCGTGAATCAGGTCGGCCAGGACGGGAAACGCCGTGCTCCCCGGTTGGGCGAGCTGGACCGGGCGTTTGCCCAGACCTTCTTCGAGCAAGTCGAGGTCGAGATCGAAAAGCGCGCGCGAATCGCCCACGATGACAAGCGATTCCGGCTCGACCCGGCGCCGCGCTTCGGTCCAGAGATCGCCGGTGTCGTTCAGGGTCGGGGCGTAGCCTAACGAGCGACAATAAATTTCCCAGGCCGCGGTCGCGACCGCCAGCATCATGACCACGCTGACCGTCATCCCGCGCCACGGCCGCGTCGGGATTACGCGCTCAAAACTGGAAGTAGATGAAGGCATTGCTGTTTCCTTGCGTGAGCAGGATGGCCGCGGCCATGAAAGTCCAAATCCCGGTCAGAACCCAGACCGGCATGCGGTTGACGGCGGCTTCGATCGTCGTGTCGCGGAGCGACCAATGGATCGCGAACATGAAAAAGCTCACGAGCCCGACCTGTAAAAGCTCGCGCGTGCTGAGGAGCGCGTCGCCATTCGGATGACCGCCGAACATTCCGGTCAAAATCCGCCAGGCGACGGTAAAATCCGGCGCGCGAAAGAAGACCCAGGCGACGCAGACGGCGGCGTAAGTGCCGAGGCCGAGGAGCAGTTTGATCGGGAGATGATCCGCCCAGCTCGCTTCGCCTAACGAGACCTTGACCAGCCGCTCCAGGGCAAGATAAGCGCCGTGGAGCAGACCCCAGACGACAAAGGTCCAGGCCGCGCCGTGCCAGAGGCCGCCGATGAACATCACGATCATGAGATTGATCATGGCGCGGGCGGCGCCGGCGCGGTTGCCGCCGATCGGGATGTAAAGGTAGTCGCGCAGAAACGTCGAAAGCGAGATGTGCCAGCGGCGCCAGAAATCCGAGAACCCGATCGCGGCGTAGGGAAAACGGAAGTTGTCTTTGAGGTGGAACCCGAGACAAAGCGCGGCGCCGATCGCGCAGATCGAGTAACCGGCGAAATCGAAAAAGATCTGGCCCGCGAAAGCCATCACGCCCGCCCAGGAATCGAGCGCGACGATCGATCCGCCATAAGCGAAGACCGTATCGGCCGAGCCGGCGAGGAGCGTGTCGGCGAGCACGACTTTTTCAAACAGCCCTAACGTCATTAAGAGCAGGCCCCAGAAGAACCGGCCCTGCTGCGGCGTGGGCGGCGCCTCCAGTTGCGGCAGGAAATCACCCGCCCGCACGATCGGGCCGGCGACGAGCTGCGGGAAGAACGAAACCGCGAGGACGAAATCGCGCAGCGAGCGCGTCGGCTTCAGCACTCCCCGATAAATGTCGAGCGTGTAGGAGAGCGAATGGAAGGTGTAGAACGAAATGCCGATCGGGAGAAAGAGATCGAGCCGCGGCGGGTTATAGGCGATTCCGCCGCGCGTCAGGATCCACTGGAAATTCTCCAGCAGAAAATTCCCGTACTTGAAAAACCCGAGCATGCTCAGGTTGACCATGATGCTGATCACGAGCCAGACCTTGCGCGCCTCCGGCTTGGTTTGTTTGCCCATGATCCGGCCGAGATAGAAATCCATCGCGGTCGTGCCGAAGAGGAGGAGAGCAAAAGGCGGGTTCCACGCCCCGTAGAAAATGTAACTCGCGACCACGAGCAGATTTTTGCGCGCCGGCCAGGAGCGCATCGACCAATAGGCGCTCACGACCACGACAAAAAAGACGATGAACGTCAGCGAGTTAAAGAGCACGCGCCGCTTTTTAGCGGGAGCGCAACGAAGACGACAAGCAGATTTTCCGGTTTAGTTTGCCAAGGGCCGACGAATCGGAGATCAAGACCGGGCACTCTCGCGAATCCGCCTCATGTCATTCATCGTCGAACCTCTTTACGTCGCCGCGGTCCTTTGCCTCCTGATCGCCTTTTCGGAATGGCTCTCCCGCCAAAAACATTTCACTTATCTCGGCTCGGCTTTGATCGTTATCCTGGCCACCGCGGTCCTGGCCAACCTGCGCCTCCTGCCTTCGTCGCAGAACGCGCCGCCGCTTTACGACGGCATCTTCAATTACATCGCGCCGCTCGCGATTTTCTTTCTCCTTCTCGACGTGAAGTTGAAGGACCTGCGCCAGGCGGGTCTGCCGATGCTGCTCATGTTCGGGCTCGGCGCGCTCGGGACGATGGCCGGCGCGTTTGTCGGTTACTACCTGCTCGCGCCGCAGAACCACGGCGTCGAAAAAGCCTATGCGGTGGCCGGAATGTTTACCGGCACCTACACCGGTGGGAGCGTGAATTTGAACGCGGTCGCGTTGCAATTCGGCGTAACCAAGAGCGGGACGCTTTTCGCCGCGATTAACGCTGCGGACAATATCATCACCACGATCTGGATCATCGCGACGCTCCTTTTGCCGCGGCTCCTGCAACGGATCTGGCCGCGCGGCGCCGGCAGCAGCGCGGCGACGGCCGCCACCGTCGCGCCGGAACTCGAGGCGAAGGAACCATTGCGCGTGACCGATCTTTCGTTGCTCCTCGCCCTTGGTCTGGGCAGCCTCTTTCTCTCGCAATTGGTCAGCCAATGGCTGCCGGTCGTGCCCTACGTTCTGACCCTAACGACGGCTGCGCTCATCCTGGCGCAGATCCCGGCCATCCAAAAACTGCGCGGCGGAACCGTGCTCGGTTATTTCACGGTGCTGCTTTTTCTCGCGGTCGTCGGCGCGTATTGCGACATCGGCGCGCTGATCGCGAACGGCGCAGTCGCCGTCACGCTCCTGATCTGGGTCACGATCATTGTTGGGGTTCACGCGCTCGTCATTTTCGGCCTCGGGGGATTGTTCCGGCAGGACTGGGCCATCATCGCGGTCGCTTCCAATGCCAACGTCGGCGGCGCCACTTCGGCCGGCGTCCTCGCGACCGCGATTGGCCGCGGGGATCTGCGTCTGCCGGGAATCCTCGCCGGCTCGTTAGGCAACGCCGTCGGCACCTACGCCGGCGTGCTCATCGCGCTTTATCTCCGTTAGGCAGCTCGCGGCCTGGCGCAGCGCGGTCGCTTCCGCCGCGATTTCGCGCAGCAGCGGAAGAAGTGGCTGCAACGATTTCAGGTTCGCAGGCGCGGGCGGCGCGTCTCGGCACCGCTTCTTCGTGATCGCCCAAACCGGAATCCTTCAGCTCGCGCAGGCGGTTCTGGATCAGTTCACGAATCGCGTTCGCGTTGTCGACTCCGCGGAAAAAGGCGGTGTGCAGGCTTTCCGGTTTGCCTTTGCCTTCGCGATGCTTGGAGGTCGAGCCACCCGCGGTGTCGACCCGCAGATCGGCAATCCCGAGCGCGCGCTGGATCGGGCCCTGCGAGATCGAGATGTTCTGGATGTTGGCGAAGGTGATCGTCATTTCGCGCACATGCACGATGCCTTCGCGCAGGCGCAGGCTGCGATCGGTCACGAGATACCAGCGTTTCTCGAAATCCAGTTTCACGAGCAGGCCCGAGAAGAGCCGGCCGACGAGGAAGAAAAGGATGACGAGTTGCGGCAGGCCGAGGATAAGAGCGGCGGGCAGACGATGTTCCTGCAGGCGGGTCCCGAAAACCGCCATGAGCGGCCCGATCTCGAGGGTGAGCAGGACAACCAGGAGCGCGGCGGTCTTCAGCCCCCAAACCGCCAGGAGATACTTGTAGTAGTTAGGCGCGGCCCGGAAACGCTGGGTCCGCGCCTCGTCGCCCGGCGGCGGTTCCGGATCGCCCGGAATGCGCAGGACCCTTTCGCACCAGGCGCGGAAACTTTTAAACATGATCGGACGGCGGACGTTTGCCTAACGACTCGCGGGTTTGGCGCAGCTCGTCGCGAATCGTTTGCAGGAGCGCGATCATCTCCGCGTTTGGATCGCCGCTCGCCGCGGGAGTTTCGGCGGGACGCGCCGGAGCCGGCGCGTGATAGCCGCGCATCCGGGTATAAAGAAAATCGCGGATCGCTTCGTATTCCTTGAAACCTTCGATGACCAGCTCGGCGTCGGCCGAGCCGGACGCGGTCTGGATTTGGATGTCGGCCAGCCCGAGCCAGCGCTGGAGCAGACCGGTGCTGAGATGAATGTCCTGGATCCGCGCGTAGGTCAGATTGACCTCGCGCCGGAAAAGAATCCCGACCCGCATATGGATCCCTTCCTCATCGAAGGTGTAGCGCAGGGTGTGATAGCGGAAATAGAGATACGGCAGGACAAAAATCAGACCCGGCCCGGTGAAAAGAGCGCGGATGAAGTAGAGCGTGAAAAGCGCGGGATCCGGCGCGCTGAGCGCGAAGATTTCTTTGCTTTCGTTAGGCGAAGTCTGCATCCGGTCCCCTTGCAATAACCAAAAGCGCGCGGGTCGTCCAATCCCGCATGCGCGGATTTCAATTTGCCAGCGCCGCGATGAGGCGGCATGAAGATGGATGATTCGAAAAGACACTTTCCTCGCCGCGGCCGTGAGTGCGGCGGTCCTTCTCTCTCAGCCTTCCGCCCGCTCGGCCGACGCGGATTACGCGGAGGTCAAAGCGCAAATCGCGAAACAGCACGCCGAAGGGGTCAAGCGGCTCCAGGATTGGATCAAGCTGCCTTCGATCGCGGCGGAAAATCTCAACTACCCGCAGGGCGCGGATTACATGATCAAGCTGCTGAAGGAAGCGGGCTTCCAGCGCGCGGAAAAGGTCGAGACCGAGGGCAAGCCGGGCGTCTTCGCGACCCTCGATGCGGGCGCGGCGAAAACGGTCGGTCTTTATTTCATGTATGACGTGAAGCAGTTCGATCCCAAGGAATGGTCCTCGCCGCCGCTCGAGGCCGCGATCGTCGACAAGCCGGGCCTCGGCAAAGTGGTGATGGGCCGCGGCGCGGTGAATCAAAAAGGACCCCAGGCCGCGTTTCTCGCCGCGCTGCACGCGATGAAGGCCGCGAACAAAAAGGTGCCGATCAATTTTGTCCTCGTCGCGGAAGGCGAAGAAGAAATCGGCTCGCCCCATTTCGGGCAGGTCGTGCACAAGCCCGAGATCGAAAAAGCGCTCGCGAAATGCACCGGAATTTTCATGCCCTTCGCCAGCCAGGGGCTGGACGGAATGGTCACGGTGACGTTAGGCGCGAAAGGCGTGATCGAAGTGGAGCTGACCTCCAACGGCGAGAAATGGGGCCGCGGTCCGCTGAAAGACATTCATTCCTCGAACAAGGCGCGGGTCGACAGCCCGGTCTGGCATCTCGTGCAGGCGCTCAATAGCCTGGTCGATGCCGGGGGCGATCCCGCGATCGATGGCCTAACGGATAAGGTCCAGCCGCTTTCGGCGGGCGACAAGGCGATGATCGCGGCCGCTGCCAAACGCCTCAACGAAGCGGAAGCGAAGAAGCTGATGGGCGTGAAAGTGTGGGCGAAAGACGTGAGCTGGACCGAGGCGCTGGAACGTCTCGCCGGCACGCCGACGGTCAACATCGAAGGCATCATCGGCGGCTACACCGGCCCCGGTGGAAAAACGGTCCTGCCGCACCAGGCGATCGCGAAACTCGATCTGCGCCTCGTGCCTGACCAGACCGCGGACGGCGCGCTCGCGGCGCTCAAGGCGCATCTCGCGAAACGCGGTTTTGGCGACATCGACGTCAACATGACCGGCGGCTACGATCCGACCACGACGCCGGCCGATTCGCCGATCATCAAGGCCGAGGAAGCCGTCTACAAAAATCACGGAATCGATCCGGTCCTGGTGCCGCGGCTCGGCGGTTCCTGGCCGGGCTACGTTTTCACCAATCCGCCGCTCAGCCTCGGCGCGGGACATTTCGGGCTTGGCCACGGCAGCGGCGCGCACGCGCCGGATGAATATTATGTGATCGAATCGACCAACCCGAAGGTGGAAGGCTGGGACGGCGCTGTCCTGTCCTACGTCCAGTATCTCGACGAATTGGCGAAATAAATGTGAGTGGCGAAACGGCGATCATCATCGGCGCGGGTGAAAGGCCAGTCCTGCGCGCCTTCGGCGAGGAGGTCACCATCCTGCTCGACGGCGAACAGACCGGCGGCCGCCTAACGATGTGGATCGAAACGACGCCGCCGGGCGGTGGGCCGCCGCTCCATTTTCACATCAACGACGACGAGACGTTTCATGTCCTGGAAGGCCAGGTCGCGTTTTTCCAGAACTCGCAATGGGATGAGATCGGGCCGGGCGGCTCGGCCTTCGTCCCGCGCGGGCAGGTTCACACCTTCAAAAACACCGGCCCTGAGACCTCACGCATGCTGATCTCGACCGCGCCGGCCGGCTTTGACATCTTCTTCACCCGCTGCGCCGAGGAATTCGCCAAGCCCGGCGGACCGGACATGCCGCACGTGATGGATATCGCCGCCGAGCACGGCATCCATTTCCTGAAGGACGGCGCGCGGGCCTGAGCCCGCGCACCCGCCGTCCCACACTCGTTAGGGAGCACGACTAGACGAGCTTGGCAGTCAGATTGATCTGCGTGCCGGAGAGCGCGACGGAAACCGGACAGGTTTTCTTCGTCTTCTCGGCCTGCTCCTGGAAATCCTTGTCGTCCATTCCCGGAACGCTGGCTTCGACCTCGAGATCGATCGTGGTGATCTTCGGGCCGCCCTCGACCATCTCGAGTTTCACGTTCGCGGTCGTGCTGATGCTCTTGGCGGGATGTCCGGCTTTCTCGAGGTTGGAGGAGAGGGCCATGGAGAAGCAACCCGCTTCCGCCGCGCCGATGAGTTCCTCGGGGTTGGTGCCGCTGCCGTTTTCAAAGCGAGATTGAAACGAGTAGGGCCCTTCATAGGCGCCGCTCCCGAGTTTCATCGTTCCCTTGCCCTCTTTCAGAGTGCCTTCCCAAACTGCTGTTCCGATTCTTGCTGGCATAATAATATTTTCTTTCTGGTTCGGTTGATTGGTTTGTTTCTTTCCTCAAACCATACGACAGAACGGCCGGGGACGGACTGGAAAAAACGCTCAGGGTTACTCGTAGCGGAGGGATCGGACCGGATCGACCTGCGTGGCGCGCCGCGCCGGCAGGTAACCGGCTAGAAGCGCAATCGCGATCAATCCCAACGGCACCACAACAAAGGTGAGCGGATCGTGCGCGGTGATGCCGAAGAGGATGGTGTCGAGGAAACGCGCGAGGAAAAACGCCGCCAGCAAACCGGCGGCGATGCCGGCGACGGCAAGTTGGAAGGTTCGGCCCGAGAACCAGACTGAGGATGTTGGCCCGCGTTGCTCCGAGCGCGAGGCGAATGCCGATCTCCTTGTAACGTTGCGTAACCAGATAAGCGATGACGCCGTAGATGCCGAGGCAGGCAAGGCTGAGCGCGAGGATGGAGAAAATGCCGATCAGCCAGGTGCGAAAACGCGGCTGAGTCGTGGAATCGTGAATCAGCGCTTCCAGCGTGCTCACGCTCACGACCATGGCAGGGTCGAGCGCGTGAATCGCGCCACGCACCCCGGTCGCAGCCGCGCCCGGGCTGGATGAACGCACGACGAAGTTCAGGTCGCGCGCGACGAACTGCGCGACCTCGGCCGGCACCTGCGGATACGGGACGTAAATCATGCTGACAGCCGATTCGTCGAGCGCGCCGTGCTTGATGTCGCCGCAAACGCCGACCACGGTCAGCCAGTCGTCGCCGTAACGGATTTTTTTCCCGACCGCGTTGTCGTTAGGCCAGGACCGGCGCGCGAGGAGTTCGCTCACGATCGCGACCCCGGCGGCGGTTTCGCTGTCGCGCTCGCTGAAGTCGACCCCGCTCCGGAGCGGAATGCCGAGAGTGGAGAAATAACCGGGGCTGACCGGACGAATCTGCGCCACCGCATTGGGATCGCGGGCGGATTGGCCTTCGACCTGGTAGCCGTTGCCCCAGTCGTTCCCGCCAAAGGGCAAATGCGTGATCATGGCCGCGCTTTCAACGCCGGGCAGGCTGCGCACGCTCGCGAGGGAGCTGCGGTAAAAGGCGAGCATCTGCGATTTTGCGGGATACCGATCTTCCGACAGCAAGGCGTCGGCCGTGACGACGTTGGCGGGACGAAACCCGGGATCGACCTGGATCAGCCTAACGAAACTGCGCAGCATCAAGGCGCAGCCGATGAGCAGGACGGCCGCGAGCGCGACCTCCGCAAAAATCAAAGCGTGGCGTGCCCCGGTCGCGCCGCTGGTCGCGCGAGTCGAGCCGCTGAGCGAATTCTGGAGATTGGTCCGCGAACCGCTGAAAGCAGGCCCGAGTCCGAAGATCGCGGCACAAAACGCGGAAGCGACGACGACGAAAACCGAGCGCGCTTCCGTCGATCTGCGCGCCTAACAATTCCGGAATATTGGCGAAGCGCTGCAACAATCCCAGGCCCCATTGCGCCATCACCAGCCCGAGCACTCCGCCGAACGCCGCCAGCACCCCGGCCTCGGTCAGGAGTTGCGCGACCAGACGCCGCCGGCTCGCGCCGAGCGCGGCGCGCAGCGACATCTCGCTCCGGCGCGCATGGGCGCGGGCGAGGGTGAGGTTGGCCACGTTGGCGCAGGCGATGAGAAGAAGAAACCCGACCGCGCTCAGCAGCACGAGAAGCGGACTGCGCAGATCGCCGGTGAGCATTTGTTTTAACCCGACGGCCAGAAAGCGGCGCTCAGTTTTGTCGGCGGGATCCGTTACCCGCCGGCCGAGAGCGTCGGCCTCGGCCTGGAGTCGCTCCGGCGAAATGCCTGGCTTCAGGCGGCCGAGCACGCGCAGAAAATGCGCGTCGGGATTTTCCTGGAAGATCGGCCCCCTGAGCGCGGCCGGGACCCAGAATTTCGTGGCGTGGTCGGGAAAATCGAAGCCTTCCGGCATCACCCCGACAACGGTGTAGGCCTTGCCATCCATCGTCACCTGCTCTCCGAGCACTTCCGGACGACCGCCGAATTTTTGCCGCCAGAGACCGTGACTCAAAATGACGGAGTGATCCTGCCCCGGGGTCCCCTCCTCCGCCAAAAACGCGCGTCCATGGCTGGGCGCCGCACCCAGCACGCTCGAAAAAAGAAGGCGTGACCATCTGCCCGCGGACCAGGTCCGGTTCGCCGCGGCCGGAAATGGTGAAGCTGGTCCCGGTAAACGCCGCCATCTGCTGGAAAACTTCGCTCTGTTTTTCCCAGGCCGTGAATTCGTTAGGCGAAAAGGAGACGCGATCTTCCTGCGGAATTTTCTGCCAGATCATGTAGAGCCGCTCGGCCTCGGGAAAAGCCGGACCGCGGAGGAGGAGCGAGTTCACGAGCGCGAACATGAGCGCGGTGCTGCCGATCCCGATCCCGAGCACGAGCACGACGGTGAGGGAGAAGACGGGCGACTTGCGCAGGGTGCGGAAGGCAAAGCGCAGGTCCTGGAAACGCGTCTCGAGGAAATGGCCGAAGCGCACTTCGCGCACCTGCTCTTTCACCTGCTCGACCCCGCCCAGTTCGACGGCGGCGGCGCGGCGCGCGGCGGTTTCGTCCAGTCCCGCGCGCACCTTGGAGTCGGTCGAGAGCGCAAGATACGAGTCGACCTCTTCGGCGAGGTCGCGCTCCGCGCGCTTTTGCTGAAAAAGATTCCGTCCCAGGGCCGCGAGTGAGGAGAAGAAGCGCATCGTTAGGCCAAGTGAGCGACGACGGATAGTGGCCGGCGTCGCAGGCGGTTCTTTCCGGGGAGCGCACGCGCCTCGCGTGCTGGCAATGGCGACCCGCCATTGCGAACTTTCCCCCGGCTGAAACGATTCCAGAGAAAGCCTGTTTCGGCGAGTCGCCGAAACCAGCACGCGAGGCGCGTGCGCTCCCCGGGCCCTGCCGCGAGTCGGTGATTCCATTTCCGCATGTCAATTCGCATTCAGCGCGCTCGCGATCCCGAGCGAGATGCGCTGCCAGTCTTCGGTCTCGGTCTCGAGCTGGCGCCGCCCGGCACTCGTTAGGGAATAGAACTTGGCGCGCCGGTTGTTTTCCGATTCGCCCCAGTTCGCCTTCAGCCAGCCGGCTTCCTCCATCCGGTGAAGGGCCGGGAAAAGCGACCCGGGCTTCACCTCGAAAGTCTGGTTGGTGATCTGGTTGATGCGCTGGGAAACGCCCAGGCCGTGCAGCGGTTGCGGCGCGAGCGCCTGTAAAACCAGGAGGTGCAGCGTGCCTTGCAGAAGATCGATTTTCTTTTTCATCAGCTCATATGGACTGTCTATATGAGTAAAGCACGGCTTCGTATAGAGTGTCAATAGGAAGCCTTGCGCCGCGAAAAAACATTCCGGCGGGCGGCTGGAGCATTTTCAGTTTTCCGGAGCCGCGTTTAGCGCCGGAGGCGTGTTAGATCTTAGCCCCGGGCTTCAGCCCGGGGTTTTACGTCCTGAAAAATAGCTGAGCCCCGGAGGGGCGACGAAGACAGAATCCTTGGAACACGCAATTTCTGTCGCCCCGGCCGGGGCTACTCCCTCCAAAATCAACTGACCCCGGGCTGACGCCCGGGGCTAATTTCTTTCACGCCTCCGGCGTTCTATCTTCACGCCTCCGGCGTTCTACCGCACGTCCGCGACGTTGTTGGGGCAAACGGTCACGGGATTTTTAAAGATGCGCTAGCGCGGCTCCAGCATCGTGCCGCGGCAATCCGCGCTCCCGCAATGACAGGCGAAAAGGCGCTCCAGCGCTTTCGTTCGCCGGTCGGCCGGCTCGAGGGAGTAATCGTAGAAGAGTTCTTCGCCTGTTCTTCAAATTTCGCAGGGCGACGATGTAAACGCGTCCGTCTCGTTCGGTCGTTTTGCAGTTCGGGGCGCAGGAGTGATTGATCCAGCGGGCCTCGTTGCCGCCGACCGCGGCATTGATCACCCGCCCGTCGTCGAGGGAGAAAAAAAAGGTGTGATGCGGGTCATCCGGATCGAGCGGCGGCAGATCCTGCGCCTCCTTCCACGAGATGCGCTCGCCGGTGTATTCGATGATCCGGGCCCCCTTCTTGATTGGCTGCGCGGCGAAGACGCCGGTGCCGTGGACCCGGGAGCGTTTCACTTTTACCAAATCGTTAGGCTGTTTTCGGGTGCGTCGTTTTTCTGCGTCCATGGTCGTCACGCTGACAATTCGTAGCTGACCGGCCATTCAACCGTGTCCGGCGCGGACTAACGGATAGGCACAGAGAGTTTACTGAACTGCGGCCGCCGGAGCGGGCTGGCAGAGACAGGAGCTGGTGATCCTGGTATCGGCCTTCGCCCAAAGCTTTTGGAATTTGGCTTTCGTCGCTTTTGCTTCGGCGGCGTCTTTCTTTTGCGCGGCGAGACTCTCCGCGAGCCCGTAGAGCGACCAGCCATTGTCCGGCAGGCGGGCGAGATCCTCGCGGTAAACCTGCTCCGCCTCCGCGAAGCGGGCCTTCTGCATCAGGGCCGCGCCTAACGAGTGCCGGACCGGGATGAGCCAGCCGGGCGGTTCGTCGTAGATGAGCGCTTCCTCCGCCTTGATCGCGGCCCGCAATTGCTCAATTCCGGCTTCGAGCTTGTCCTCGCGGATGAGGATCTCGCCCTCGACCATGGGGGTGACGATCGCCAGGATGCTTTCCATCGGGTTGTTCCCGAGAACTTCCTCTTTCGGCACCAGCTTCGCTTTTTCGCGATAGATCGCCTGCTCCTGGCGCGCCTTTTCGGTTTCCCCTTTCGCGGCCAGGGCAATCGCGCGCGCCGCGTGGTGGAAAGCGCGCGTCCCGGGCATGTAATCGGGATATTCGTTAGGCTCGGCCAGGATTTCGTCCCACATCCCGAAGCGGACCATGACCTCGAGCGGCATGGCGACGAAGCCTTCGGCCTGGAGCGCGTTCTCCTTCAGAAACTCGGCCGGCATTTCCGCGACCATGGCGCGGATGTGTTTCAAGGCCAGGGCGCGCTGGCCGGTCATCATCGCGGCGTAGGAAAGCATGTGCCGGTTGTGCGCGTTGTAGACGTTGAGGAATCCCTCCGCTGGGCCCATCACCTTGCGATAGCCTTCCGCGGCCGCGACCGCTTTCTCGTTCGTCTCCACCGCCTTCTGCCAGTTCCCGGTGCGGATATCGATGTGCGACGGCATATGGACGTTGTGGGCCAGACCGGGCTGCAAGGTGCGGAGCCGATCGGCTGCCGCCAGCGCGCGCTCCGGATGCGGCGACGCCTCGACGGCGTGGATGTAGAGGTGGTTCGCGAAGGGATGTTTCGGATTCAATTTCAAGACCGCGTCCAAAGTCGCGAGCACTTCTTCCGTCCCGGGATTGGGCTGGCCTTCCGGCGTCCATTGGTCCCAAGGCCGCAGATCCATCATCGCCTCGGCAAACAAGGCGCCGACATCAGCGTCGTTAGGGTATTCCTGCCAAACCTTCCGCATGGCGTCGGCGTAGGCGAGATCGAGCGGCGCGCGATCCTCGGGCTGAGGGCTGGCGTAACGATGGCTGAGCGCCTCGATCAATGCGCGCTCGACCGGCGAAGCATGCTCCGCATTTTCCTGCGCGAGCTTGAGTTCTTTCCAGGCCAGCTCGGCGGCGGGCGGCGGCACGACCGGGAGATTGATATGCGGACCGGAGGCAAGGGCGATACCCCAATGGGCCATGGCGCATTTCGGATCGAGCCGGATCGCCTCCTCAAACGAGCGAATGGCCGCGCCGTGATTGAAGCCGTGATAAAAGCCGAGCCCCTGGTTGAAATAGCGCTGCGCCTTGGGCGAGTCGGTCGTGATCTTTCGGTGATGCTGGCCGAGCCCGGGAAAAAAGGGCTCTTCCTTCGCTCCCACGTTTCCCGCTCCCGCCAGCCCAATGGCCAGCACGAGCGCCATCCAACTCACTCGGGTGGTTGCTTTCATCGTTTCAGACTACCGGGAAATGGAAGGCGGAGGCAAGCTCCGCCCCGGGGAGGCTGGACGCCATTTTCCGCTCGCCACGAAGGAGTTGTGCTCGTTAGTCTCCTCCTTCATGAACCTCAAGCGTCTCCTTCTCGCCATCGTGGTCGCGTTCGTTTTCATCTTCGCGACGGATTTCCTGATCCACGCCGTCTGGTTGCAGGGGGACTACGCCGCGACCAAGGAACTCTGGCGACCTGAGGCGGAAATGAACGCGCGTTTTCCGTGGATGCTGCTGGCGCAACTCCTGGTGGCGATCGGCTTCGTGACGCTTTGGGCGCTCGGTTTTGCGGGCCGCGGCGGGGCCGGCCTGGCCTGCGGCTACGGATTGTTGATCGGCCTGATCGTGCAGGCGACGACCATTATCACCTACGTGGTCTCCCCTCTTCCGGCCGAGATTGCGTTGAAATGGTTTGTCACTGGGATTGTGCAAACCGTTCTCCTGGCCCTGATTGTGTCTCTGGTCTACAAACCCACATTGAACAGACCGCTCGCCTAACGAATCGCGCATAATTGACAGCCGGTCACGGCGGGCGTTTGCTCGCGCCTCCCGCAGCTTCCCGTCATGACGCGCCAAATTTTCGCCCAAGGATTTTTTCGTTTTTTCTCCGGCCTCGTCCGCACTTGCCTGCTCCTGTTTTTGCTGGCCGGTCTCGCCTCCCCCGCCGCGGCTGAAGTGAAAATCTCCATCTTCACCGGGGTCGCGCTCAGTCAGGATAGTGATCTGCGTTTGCAGCAAAGCGGCGGAACCGATCTCACGTTTCACGATGTCTCATTCGAGGGACGCGATTTTGAAGAACCGCCTTACTACGGCGCCCGGGCGCTTTGGTTTCCCTCGGAAGATTCACATTGGGGATTTGGCGCGGAATTTTTTCACATGAAAATGTACGCGGAGACTGATGCCACCGTCCGAGTGACCGGCCGGCGGAACGGCGCCGGCGTGCACGGCAACGAACGGATCGACAACACGATCGAGGCGTTCAGCCTCTCGCACGGCCTGAACTACGCGCTCGCAGATATTGTCTTCCGCTGGAAGCCGGGACAGCGCGGCGAGAATTTCCTCGGTCACCTTGAACCGTACGTCGGTGTGGGATTGGGGGCGGTGATTCCGCACGTCGAATCGAGCGTCGGCGGTCGCGTTCATGAAGGCTATCAGCTGCACGGACCGGGAGTCCAAGGGCTGGCCGGGGTGAACATCTCCCTCACCTCGCACGTCGCTTTGATGTTCGAATATAAATTCACCCACGCCCATCTCGGCTCACTCGAGATTCCCGGCGGCTCAATCGAAGTCACGCCCCTTAATCATCACCTCGTGACCGGGCTGACCGTCAGCTTTTAGCCGGGGCGAAAGGGATCGCACTTTGCAAACGCGCCCGCGGGCGGCAGACTCGTCCGTGGCCATGGAGATCGTACCGCTGGGCGACACGGCGCTGATCGTGCGCGTCGGCGATTCGTTAGGGGCGGTTCTTTCCGCGCAGCGCAAGCTCGAGGGAGCCGATCTCCCGGGCGTGCGCGACATCGCCCCGGCCTTTGCCAGCGTGGCGGTGTTTTTTGATTCGCCGGGGAAACTTCGAGCCGGCCTGAACGCGGTGGAGATGGCTCTGCGCGGACGCGGGCGCAGTCCCAAGGGCACGGCCAAACCACTCCTGGTCGAGGTGCCGGTTTGCTACGACGCGAAATTCGCACTCGATCTCGATCGCGTCGCCGGGCATTGCGACCTTTCGCCTAACGAGGTGGTCGAGCGGCACGCCGCGGCGCGCTACGACGTGCGCTGTGTCGGTTTCACCCCGGGCTTTCCCTTCCTCGGCGGCTTACCCCCGAAACTGGCGACGCCGCGCCGCGAAAAGCCGCGCACTGTCGTTCCGGCCGGGGCGGTCGGGATCGGCGGCGCGCAGACCGGCATTTATCCGCTCCCCTCGCCCGGGGGATGGAACATTATCGGGCGCACGCCGCTCCGGCTTTTCGATGTCACACGAGAACCGGCCGCGCTTCTGCGCGCCGGCGATCAGGTGCGCATTCGGGCGATCAGTCGCGAGGAATTTGAAGCATGGGAATAGCCACCGTCCTGCGATCCGGTCCCCTGACGAGCGTGCAGGATCTCGGACGCGACGGGCTTCGGGCGCTCGGCGTTTCCGGGGGCGGCGCACTCGATCTCGGCGCCGCCCAGGTCGCCAATCTGCTCGTCGGAAATGCAATCAATTGCGCGCTCCTCGAAGTTGCGCTCGGCGGCGTCCGGCTTCGTTTCGACGATGCACGCCGAATCGCCTGGTGCGGCGGCGATTTCGAGGTCCTGATCGCGGACAACGGGATCCCGGCAGGGCGGCCTGCCATCGTTAGGGCGGGAGAAGATTTGAAGATCGGAGGGGCAAAAAATGGCTGCCGGATGTGGCTGGCTGTCTCCGGTGGCATCGAGGTCCCGGCCGTTTTGGGCAGTCGCTCGACTGATCTGCGGGCCCATTTCGGCGGCCACCTCGGGCGCGGGCTGCAGGATGGCGATGAGCTTTCGTTAGGCAAGGCCGTCCCGCCCGCGAGCGAGGCTCCGCGGATCGCGTCCTGGGGCTCTCTGCCGGAATGGGCCCTAACCGCGCGGCCCGTGCCGATCCTGCGCGTCGTCCGCGGCGCGGAATGGGAAATGTTTGACCGCAAGTCGCGCCACACCTTCCTGGAAACGGCGTTCAGAGTTGGTGCACAGGCGGACCGGATGGGCGTGCGCCTGGAAGGCGCGACGCTGGCCCGCAAAAACAAGCGCGAGATGCTCTCCGAAGCGGTCGCCCCGGGGACGGTCCAGGTGGCGCACGACGGGCAGCCGATTCTTTTGCTCGGGGATTGCCAAACCATCGGCGGCTACCCAAAGATCGCGCACGTGATCACGGTTGACCTTGCGCCCGCGGCTCAACTCCAGCCTAACGATACCGTTCGTTTCGAGGAGGTCACCCCGGACGAGGCGATCGCGTTGTTCGAGGAGCGCGAGAACGATCTTCAACTTTTTCGCACCGGCCTTAGTCTGCGCACTTTATGAATCTGTCGGTCGATCTGAATGCTGATCTCGGTGAAGGCGCAGCCAGCGAATGCGAACTCCTCGCGCTCGTCAGTTCGGCCAATATCGCCTGCGGATTTCATGCGGGCGATCCGAGCAGCATGACGGCCTCTATCCTGGCTGCGAAAGAGGCGGGAGTGGCGGTTGGCGCGCACCCCAGCCTGGCCGATCGCGAGAATTTTGGACGACGCGAACTGCCGGTCACGCCGAGCGAAGTCTTTGCCCTCGTCGCTTACCAGGTGGGGGCGTTTCAGGCCATCGCGACATCGTTAGGCGTGCGGCCAAATCATGTAAAACCTCACGGCGCGCTCTACAACATGGCGGCGCGCGATCCCGCCCTGGCCGAGGCGGTGACGCACGCCATCCTGGCGGTCGATCGCAAGCTCCTGCTTTTCGCGCCGGCCGGCAGCGCGCTGGCGTCTGCGGCCCAGGCGATCGAGCTGCGGGTCGCGCGGGAAGTATTTGCCGATCGGAATTATTTACCCGACGGCTCGCTCGTCCCGCGGACGCGACCGGATGCGCTCCTGCACGACGCGGAGGAAGCGGCGGAGCGGGTCCTGCGCATGCTGCGCGAAAACGTCGTGCGGGCGGTCGACGGGAGCGACATCCCGCTGGAAGTGGACACGATCTGCCTGCATGGCGACAAGCCGGAAGCGGTCGCCTTCGCGCAGAAGTTGCGCGCGCAATTGAGCGCGGCCGGAGTAAAGGTCGTCGCACCTTCCACCTGACTCGATGAACCCGCCTAACGACAAACTGGTGCGCGGCCTGGGACCGCTCGACGCGACGATGATCGTGATCGGCTCGATGATCGGGTCCGGCATTTTCATCACTTCGGCGGAATCGACGCGGCTGCTGGGCGCCCCCGGCTGGCTCCTGCTGGCTTGGACAATGGCCGGCGTGCTCACGATCACAGGCGCGCTCTGTTGCGCGGAGCTGGCCGCGATGATGCCGAAGGCGGGCGGGCAATATGTTTTCCTCCGCCAGGCCTACGGGCCCTCGATTGGTTTTCTTTTTGGCTGGACGCTTTTTCTGGTCATTCAAACCGGGACGATCGCAGCGGTGGCGATTGCCTTTGCCAAGTTTGCCGGAGTCTTTTTTTCAACAGTCGCAACCGAGCATTACCTCGTTAGGCCAGTGCATTTGTTTGGCGCCTATGCGATCAGCCTCTCGACCGAGCAACTGGTCGCGGTTCTCTTGATTGCGCTTCTCACCTGGATCAACACCCGCGGCCTGGAACTCGGCAAACTGGTCCAGAACACCTTCACTTTCGCCAAGACGGCCGCGCTCATCGGGTTGATCGTCGTCGGCCTGTTGTTAGGCTGGCAGGCCACGACCGCGGCGCGGGCTACAGACTGGTGGAACCCGTGGGCCAACGGCTGGACGCCGCAAACCGCGCAACCTGGCCTAACGATGGTGGGCGGGCTGGCGCTGGTGGTGATTTTCGGGAAGGCGATGGTGGGCCCGATCTTCGCCCAAACGGCCTGGACCAATGTCACTTTTACCGGGGGCGAAATTCGCGATCCGGGTCGGACCCTGCCGCGCGCGCTCCTCATCGGCTGCGGGCTGGTCGTGACCCTTTATGTCCTGGCCAACCTGGCTTACGTCGCCACCCTGTCGTTAGGCGAGATCGCGCACGCGCCGCAGAACCGGGTCGCGGTGGCCTCGATGCAGGCGGTGCTCGGAGCGACCGGCGCGAGTGTAATGGCGGGCGCGATTCTGGTCTCGACCTTTGGTTGCAACAACGGGCTCATCCTGGCCGGGGCGCGGGTTTACTACGCGATGGCGCTCGACCGCTTGTTTTTCCGCGTGACCGCGCGGACCAACGCGCGGCATGTGCCGGCGGCGGCGCTCGTGGCGCAGGGAATCTGGGCGGCGCTGCTGACTCTTCCGCGCACGATCGGCGCTGATCCGGCAACCGGCGCGGTGCGCTATGGCAACGTCTACACCCAGTTGCTCGAGTACATCGTCGCGGCCGACCTGGTTTTCTACGTCCTGCTGGTCGCGGCGGTGATGGTGTTGCGCCGGAAAATGCCGGAGATGCCGCGGCCCTATCGCGCCTGGGGTTATCCGGTCGTGCCGATCGTCGCCATTCTGCTCGCGGTGCTGCTGATCGTCGATCTCGCCATCCTCGCCCCGGCCACCTGCGGGATTGGCTTTGCCATTGTCCTGAGTGGCTTCCCGGCCTTCTTCTTCTGGAAAAAGCGAAGCCTAACGAACGATCAATCGACCCCGTAAATCTCGACCAGACCGATTCCAGTCGCGCCATTTTCGCCGCGCATGATGGCGGTGAAACTGCCCGGGGCGCCTTCGAAAAAGAGACCCGCTTCAAAGCCATTGACCAAGCCGAGCCCATACCCCCGGATCGTCCCGGCGTCGCGGTTGCGGTTGAAGTCGTCGTTCATCTGCAGGAGACCGCCGTTGCTGTTATAAAGCTCGAGCAAAGGATTTGCGATGGCCCCAGGCACTCCGGCGGTGGTGAGCGAGGGGCCGACCGCCCGAATGACATTTTTCTGGCTTTGCGGCCCTTGGATAATGAAGCCGCCGATCATGACGTCATCGCCCAGGCCGATCTTGGCGCGGGTGGAGATATTGGCCAGCTTCCCGCTATCCGCCTCGAGATCGTAGACTTCGACCAGCCCGACCCCGGTGCCGCCGGCGCTGCCGCTGACAATCGCGGTGTAACTCCCCGGGGCAAGATCCGCCACGACCGCAGACTCGAGGCTATCGGTCGGCGCGAGACCGGTATCGATGATTTCCTGCTCCTGGGTTTCCTGCCAATCGTCGCTCGTCGCAATCACCGCACCGGTGCCGTCGTGCAATTCGAGCATCGGATTCTGGAGCGCGCCGGCAACGCCAAACGCGCCTAACGAAGGCCCGATCGCGCGCACGATGACCTTTTTCGGCGCCGTTCCCTGGATAATAAAACCGCCGATCAGCACGTCATCCCCCGTCCCGACCTGGGCGCGGGTCGAGATCTGGAGAATCTGCGCATTGCCAGTCGGGCTGGGAGGATTGGGCGGCGCACCGTAGAGCGCGACGGCGCCGGCGACGTCATCCGCCTGCAAGGTGTAGAGCTGGCTCACATTTGCGTTCATGATGGCATCGACCGTTTGCCCGTGTTCATCGGGGTGATCGAGACCCAGGACATGACCGAGCTCGTGCAGGGCGATGCGGTGCAGGTCGAAATAGGATAAGCCATTGAAGATGGCGTAGACCCCGCGATAGGAATTGAAGCGCATCGCGGTGTTGAAAAGGACGTCGACTTCGTCGGTCCGGCTTCCGGCGGAATTGGTCAAAGCGACCGCCAGAGTCGAGGCGCCGAACTTATCGCCATAAACCGTATCGCTGAACTGCATGGAGTTAATGCTGTCCCCAAAATCCGCGGGAGTGCCCGGGGCGGCTACCGTCCAAGTGAACTGGGTGGAGGCCATCTGCTCGTTCCAGAGCTGGAGCGAATTTTCGGCGACCGAGTCCCAGTCTGTGCTTCCATCCGCCAGGACGATCGATGCCGGTCCCATCTGAATGCGAACCGGGACCACCGGGACGAGCCAGTGCGA
This sequence comes from uncultured Verrucomicrobiae bacterium, assembly GCA_963740715.1. Classification (GTDB taxonomy): domain Bacteria; phylum Verrucomicrobiota; class Verrucomicrobiia; order Chthoniobacterales; family UBA10450; genus Palsa-1392. Next base: position 168,013 of record CAVUGD010000021.1, read on the forward strand.
ACTCAGGAACGAGAAACCCCGTGCCGACTCCAGCCCGGAAAAGCCGAGACCGCAGGCGGCCAGGACGAGAAGAGAAACCCGCCTATTGAATTTTGGCCTGGGCTTCACCCTGCTGGCGAACCCGGCCCTGGATGGCGGTTTTAAAATCATTGAGGGAGAGAGCGGCTTTGGTTTTGGCGATGGCCGCTTCATCGCCACCGAGTTGGCTTACATCCGCCAGCGCCTGGCCGCCGCCGGTGAGGAGTGTCTCGCGGCCAGATTGATCTTTTTGGACGCGAAAACTTCCGTGCTGAATCCCGACCAGCGGGATGAACTGGCTGCCGTTATTTTCGACAAAAAGGATACTGCGGTCGCCGACCTTGAACTCAGGCGCATCGGTCACTCGCATCGTGCGGCCGTCGACCGTGCCACCGAGCATGCGCATGGAATAAGTGGTGCCGGGGTCGCCTTTGATCGCCTGGTTCACCTTGAAAGTGACAAAGGTGACGATGCGATGCTGGGCGCCTTCGCCGATCCATTGTGACTTAAGGCCGGTCACTTCGCCGTCGAAGATCACCTCCGCCCGGCTGACCAGTTCATCGAACTTCGGCGGGATGACGGTGGTGGCGTTAGCGACAAAGCCGAGGGAAAAGAGGAGAGGATAAACGAGGAAGCCGATTGATTTTTTCATATTCGGGACCGGGAAACTTCTGACGAATTTAGCGCAGGAATGTTCAACTTCAATTTGGGTTTAATTACAAGTCTAGATCGTAGATTTCCACCAGACCGATGCCGGAACTGCCGCCAACGCCCTGGACGATCGCGGTGTAATTTCCGGAAGGAATAGTGGCCAGCAACGCGGCTTCGCGCGGATCGGCCGGCTGGAGACCGGTCGCGATGATCTCGCTCTGTTGCGAGCTGCTCGCCCAATCGTCATTCGAGGCGATGAGCTGGCCGTCGCTGCCGTGCAATTCCACCATCGGATCGGCCAGGACCGCGAGCCCGTCTCCGCCTAACGACGGTCCGAGGGCGCGCACGATGATTTGTTTGGTCGTCCGGCCGCCGACAATGAAGCCGCCGATCAGGACCTCTTCGCCGGCGCCGACGCGGCCGCGGGTCGAGATGTTGGCGGCGTGGGTGGCACTGGTGTCGAGGGTGTAGCTCTCGAACAGGCCAATACCCGTCGTGCTGTTCACGCCCGAGATCACCGCGGTGTAATTTCCCGGCGCGAGGCGGGTGACGATGGCCGACTCGCGCGAATCGGAAGGAGCGAGCCCACTCTCGATGATCTCACCCGAATCGAGACTCTCCGTCCAGTTGTCGTTCGAGCCGAGGAGCGCGCCGGTGGAATCGTAAAGCTCCATCTTCGGATCCTGGAGCGCACCGGCGACGCCGCCCGCGCTCAGCGACGGACCGATCGCGCGCAGGATGATTTTTTTAAGCTGCGTCCCCTGGATGATGAAGCCGCCGATCAGAACATTGTCGCCCGTGCCGACCTGCATGCGGGTGGAGATGTTAACGAGGCGGCTCGTCGTGAGCGGCAAGGGCGTGGGCGTGGGCGTCGGCGTCGAGACCGGCGCGCCATAGAGATACTGGATGCCTTGGATGTCGTCGGGGGCGAGGAGACTCCGGTTGCTCACGATGGAATTCATGACCGCGTCGATTTTCTGCCCGGCAGTATCCGGGTGAGACAGCCCCAGAGCGTGCCCGAGTTCGTGGAGGAAGACGCGCTGAATATCGCAAACGCATTTTCCCTGGGAATTGAAAATCAAATCACCGCGATAGGAATCGAAGGACTGCGCGGTGTTAAAGAGCACGTCGGCTTCGATCATCGAGCTCCCCTGGGTCCGGTAATAAGTGACCGCCAGAACGCCGCTGCCGAAACTGTCGCCAAACACGGTGGAAGAAAAGGTGACGGAATTCAGCCCGTCGCCGGAGGAGACCGGCAGGGTCGAATCCATCACCGTGACCATTTGGATGTTGTTCATCTGCGCGTTCCAAGCATAGAGCGCGGGAACGGCGGCCTCGTTCCAGGTCGTGCTCCCATCAAGAAGTGTCTGCGACGGCGCGCCCAGCTGCATCCGGACGGTGACGATCGAGCTTCCCGGCCAGGTTTTGTTTTCGAGGGCGTATCCGTAGGCGCCGGATCCGATGAGGGCGAGCGGAGGCGACGAAAAGCAAAGCCAGAAGGATGCGGCGTAAAACGTTGGAAATCATAGAAATCGTCGAGAAACCGGAAAAACCAGAATCTCGAAAAAGCAGGATCTGTGCGCAGTTCTGGCGGAGACAAGATCGCTCTGGTGGCGGAGAAGCCGTGATCCCGCACAGGGAAGGACCTGAAATTCAAACCGTGTTCTGCCATGAACCCTGTTCCCAGCATGACTGACCGGGAAGAGGTGGAGGAAACGTCGCGCCGCCCTTGCACAAGGAAACGCCCGCGACCGGGCGATCGTCCGGCCCGCGATTAGTTCAGGTTGTAGATCTCGACCAAACCAACGCCGGTCGTACCGTCGATTCCGCGCACAACCGCGGTGTAGGCTCCTGGCGGGAGGGTCGCGAGGATGGCTGATTCGAGATCGTCCGACGGCTGAAGGCCAGTCGCGGCGATCTCGGCTTGCTGCGAATCCTTCCAGTCATCGTTCGAGGCAAGGGTCGCCCCAAAATTGTTGTGCAGCTCCAGGGTCGGATTCTGAAGTGCGCCGGACACACCAACAACGGCGAGAGACGGGCCAATCGCCCGCACGATCACGTCCGCTACGCCCTCTCCGGCGATGAAACCGCCGATCAGGACATTGTCGCCGGAATCGACAAAACCGCGGGTGCTGATGTTGGCCAGCTTCGAGTTGGCCGCGGTGTCGAGATCGTAGGCTTCGACCAGGCCGACGCCGGTGGTGCCGCCATTTCCTTTCAGGATCGCGGTGTAACTCGCGCCGTTCCCCGGCAGGGTGGCGACGATGGCGGACTCCAGGTCATTGGTCGGCGCCAGGCCGGTCGCTTCGATTTCCGCCTGTTGATCGGATTTCCAATTGTTGTTCGTCGCGATGAGCGAGCCGTCGCCAGCGTGCAGCTCGAGTGTCGGGTCGGCCAGCGCGTCGGCCACTAACCCGCCGAACGAGGGCCCGATCCCGCGCACGATGACAACTTTCGGATCGGGGCCGATGACGATGAACCCGCCGATCCCGGCGTTATCTCCGGTCAGGATACCGAGCCGGGTGGAAATGTTTTGCAGTCGCCCGAGCGAGGCGGAAAACTCGGAGGTGTTGCCTAACGGATCGGTCGCGGTCGCGGTCGGACCGGAGCGCGCCGGCGAGGAGCGGATAGCTGACCTCGAAATCCGCGTGGCCGCTGGCGTTGGTCGTGACGTTGGTCGCGCCGAGGAAGGTGCGGCCTTCGCCGAAGCCCGAGGGATCGACCGCGTCGTTGCCGAAGAATTCGAGCTCGTAAGTGGTGGAGGGCTTGCTCTCGAGCGATCCGGTGATGTTCACATTTCCGGAAGTGCTGCGGACCGAAGTGAGGACGGGATAATTTTGCAATCCGTTAGGCCCGGTATCGGCGTCCAACGGATCGTTCGCGGCCACGCCCGGGCCGCTGCCGAGGTCGATGCCCAACCCCTGCTGGCTGCCGGCTGTCGCTCGGCCCGTTACTGAAAATGGAATTGCGCAGGATGGTGACGGTCGAACTCTCGACGTGCACGCCGGCGGCGGTGTTGAAGGCAATGGTATTGCCGGCGCCGGGCGGAATCCCGCCGACCGTGATCGAGAGCGTCGGATCGGCCAGGACGTTGAACGCGCGGATGCCGTCGGCAGTGTTGCCGAGCGGAGAAGCGCCGTCGGCCTGAGTGCCAATGAAGTTTCCCTGGATGACGGCATTGGCGTTACGGATGGAGATGCCGCCGGCGTCATTGCCCGAAATGACATTGCCCTCGCCGCCCGCCGCGCCGCCGATGGTGAGGAAGGTGGCGGTAGGATCGAGCGCATCTCGGCGATCGCCGGCCATCTCGATGCCGAGAAAAGCATTGCCGCGATCCAGCGTCCCGGTGATGTCGGTGCCGATGCCGTTGCCTTGCACGGTCGTATTCGTGCTGGCGTAGAGGATGCCGTCGCCGCCATTGCTGGAGATGATGTTTTGCCGAATCAAGACCGCGCCGAGGGTGGCGGTGAGGTCGGTGATTTGCTCGATGCCGCTGCCGCCATTACCGAGGGCGGTGGTACCGTCGGCACCCAGCCCGATGATGTTTCCACCGATGGTGACTGCGCCCAAAATGCTGCTGCCACCGACGTTGAAAAAAATGGCGCTCCCGCTGTTCCGGAAATGACGTTGCCTTCGCCCGAGAGCGGATTGGCGAGCTGGCCGCCGATCACGGTGTCGCCCGCCGTCCCGCCAAAGACAGCGCTGAGGAAGATGCCGCCGCTGGTGTTGGGAAGGGCGGTGTCGCCGTCCGCATTCACCCCGATGTAGTTGTTCTGCACCGTGTTGGCGTCGGTGCTGCGATTGGTTAGCACGATCCCGTTGCCGTTGCCGGAAATCAGGTTGCGGTCGGCCGGCGCGGCGGTGCCGATCTGGTTGCCACCAGTAGCGAGAACGCCGGAGCCGTTGCCTAACGACGTCTCGCCCGCGGCATCGGTCCCGATAAAATTGCCGACCACGGTAATGTGGCCGGCACTGAGATCGATCCCGGTGGTGAAGCGATTGATGACCAGCCCGCGCACCGTGGAATCCTCGCTCCCGGTCGCAAAAGTCAGGGCGACCGAGCCCGACATCGCATCGAGTCCGTTTAACTCAATCAGGAGAACCGCATTGTTCCCGGTCGCGAGCGTGTTGGGCGAAGCGCCCGGCTGGGTGTAGCCGTCGATCACCACGGCGTCGGTGATGGAAAATCCGAAAACGCTCGGGGTGAGGGTGAAGACTCCGGTGGCCGGGTTTCGGTTCGGGTCGGAGTTTGGGATGTCAAATTCGACCCGGTCGGGCCCGCCGACGTTGGTATTGCCGTTGGCATCGGAGATGGCCTGGGCAAGCGAGCCCGGACCGCTCGCGTCCGTGTTGGTGACGGTGAAAGTGTCAGCCGCAGTCGTTGCCAGGCTGGCGATGGTGATGAGAAGAAGAAGCGGATGTGTTTTCATGTTGGTGGGTGGTTTTCCCGTCAGAACTGCGCCAAACCCCTCTGAAAGTCTTTAAGCCGCGGTTGAATTTTCCTGAAAGTTCCTGAAAATCAGGGACGACCGCCCCACCCGACATTTACGAATTCGGCGACTTCCGGCTCGACGCGACCAAACGTCTGGTATCTCGGCAGAGCGGCGAGCCCGTGCCGCTGACCCCCCGGGTTTTCGAGACCTTGCTCTTCCTCGTCCAGCACAGCGGCGTCGTCCTCGATAAAGAGCGCCTGATGGAGGCAGTCTGGCCCGACTCGATCGTCGAGGAGAATAATCTCAGTCAAAATATCTCCTCCCTGCGTCGTGTCTTCGGCGAAACGCCGGGGAGCCATCATTACATCGTGACCGTCCCTGGCCGCGGTTATCGATTCGTCGCGGAGGTGCGGAGGCCAGCTGCCCCGATCATTCCGGAAACGAAGAGCGCTCCCGTTGAGCCAGAGGTCACGTCAGAAGCCACGTCTTCCCCAGCGCGAAATTTTCCTCCTCTCCTGCTCATCGGTCTGGGGGTGCTGGTCTTTGCACTGGTCGCCTACCTCCTCTGGTCGACAAAAACGCAAAACCCTGAACCCCGGACGGCGGCCCGCGCGATCTCGGAAAAGAGCATTGCCGTCCTCCCCTTCGACAACCTCAGCCGCGATCCGGAAAACGCCTATTTCACCGATGGGATCAAAGACGAGATCCTGACCCGGCTCTCAAAAATCTCCGACCTTAAAGTCATCTCGCGCACTTCGACCCAGAAATTCAAAAGCTCGCCCGAGAACATCGGCCAGATCGCGCGCCAGCTGGGCGTCGCGAATATCCTCGAAGGCAGCGTCCAGAAATCGGGCGAAACCGTGCGCATCACCGTGCAGCTGATCCACGCCCAGACCGACACCCACCTTTGGGCCGAGACCTACGACCGGAAATTGACCGACATGTTCGTGATCGAGAGCGAAGTCGCGCAGCGGATCGCGACTTCGCTCGAAGCCACCCTGAGCGCGCCGGAGAAGCAGGCCCTAGCCGCCAAACCGACCGGGAATGTGGAAGCGTACCAGACTTACCTGAAGGGACGTTACTATTGGAACAAGCGGACAGACGAAGCCTTCGCCAAGGCGGGCGAATACTTTCAGAAGTCGATCGCAATCGATCCCAAATACGCGCCGGCTTACTCCGGGTTGAGTGATGCCTACCAATTCGCAGCCTTCAACTCCCCGGCGCGAGCGGAGCTTTACGCGAAAGCGAGGGAGGCAGCGAAAAAAGCCCTGCAGCTGGACCCGACTCTGGCGGAACCGCACGCTTCCCTCGGGCTCATCGCCATGAACTACGATTGGGACTGGCCGGCAGCGGACCGCGAATTCCGCCGCGCGATCGAGTTGAATCCCAACTACGCCACGGCCCACCATTGGTATGCCGAGTACCTGATCGCACTTGGCCGCGCCGACGATTCGCTGACCGAAATCAAACGCGCGCGCGAACTCGACCCGCTTTCGCTCATCATCAACACCGACATCGGGAAGATTCTCTACTACGCGCGGCGCTACGACGAGGCCATCGCCCAACTGCAGGACACGCGCAAGATCGATCCCGATTTCGAGCAAACGCAGATTTGGCTCGGCTCCGTTTACGCCACGACCGGCCGTTATGACGCAGCGATCGCGGCCTTTCAGAGAATTCCGGAGAACGCCTGGACCAAGGGTTGGCTGGCCTACACCTACGGCATCTCAGGCCGGCAGGAAGAGGCAAAAAACATCCTGGCCGATTTGGGAAACCATGCGCTGGAGAAACCGATCGATCCGCATGTCGAGCTTTGCGTCTACCTCGGCCTCGGGGAAAAAGACAAGGCCTTCGCCGCGCTCGAGAAAGATTTTGCGATGCGCTCGGTCGCGCTGACTTCGCTCAAGGTGAACCCGTGGTACGACAGTCTGCGGGAGGATCCGCGTTTCGCCGATCTCCTCCGCCGCACCAATCTCTCGCCCTAACGAGCCCCGACGCGAGCGGATCAATTCAAATTGTAGACTTCCACCAGGCCGACGCCGGCGGTGCCGCTCAGCCCGCGCACGATGGCGGTATAAGCACCGGGAGGAAGCGTGGCGAGGATGGCTGATTCCAGATCGTTCGAGGGCGGGAGGCCGGTGGCGGAAATTTCCGCCTGCTGCGCGTCCTTCCAGTCGTCGTTCGAGGCGATGATCGCGCCGAAATTATCGTGCAACTCGAGGGTCGGGTTTTGCAGCGCCCCGTCGATGCCCAAATCGGTCAGCGACGGACCAATCGCGCGCACGACCACATCGGCCACGCCTTCGCCTGCGATGAAGCCGCCGATCAGGACATTGTCGCCCGCATCGACAAAGCCGCGGGTGCTGATGTTGGCCATCTTTGCATCGGCCGTGGGGTCGAGATCATAGACTTCGACCAGGCCGACGCCGGTCGCGCCCTGGTTGCCTTTCAGGATCGCGGTGTAGCTCGCGCCGTTTCCCGGCAGGGTGGCGAGGATGGCTGATTCCAGGTCATCGGTCGGCGCGAGGCCGGTCGCTGCGATGTCGGATTGCTGATCGGATTTCCAGTTATCGTTCGTCGCGATGAGCGTGCCGTCGCCGGCGTGCAGCTCGAGTGTCGGGTCGGCCAGCGGGTCCGCCACAAATGCGCCTAACGACGGCCCGATCCCGCGGATGACCACCTGTTTGGAGTCGGGACCGAGAACGATGAAGCCGCCGATGAGAACGTTGTCCCCGGTCAGGACGCGCAGCCGGGTCGAAATATTGAGCAGCTGCCCGAGGGCGGCGGAAAATTCCGAAGTGTTGCCATTCGGATCGGTCGCGGTCGCAGTGACGTGCGGCGCTCCGCCGCCGAACGGAAAGCTGACATCAAAGGTGGCGGTGCCGCTGGCATTCGTCGTCACGCTCGCGGAGCCGAGGAAGTTTTTTCCTTCGCCGTAGCCCAACGGGCTGATGTGTTCGTTGCTGAAGAAGTCGATGCTGAAGGTGGTGCTGGCGACACTGTTCAAGACTCCCGTGATCTGGACCATGCCGCCGCTGACCGTGGCCGCAGTGATGACCGGGAAGTTTTGCAGGTTGTTCGGTCCGCTATCGGAATCGCCCGGGTCGTTAGGCGTGAGTTCATCGCCATTCAGATCGATCCCGGGATGGCCGTTTGTGCTCGCATCCATGCCGTTGCTGAAAATCGAGTTGCGGCGAATGGCAGCGTGCGCGGTATTCTTCACCACCACGCCGGCGAGAGTGCTGTAGGCGATGACGTTGCCCGCCCCGGCCGCAGTCCCGCCGACGGTGGCGACGGCGTCGTTTTCGATACTGAGCGCCCCCTGGTTGCCCAGCGCGGTTTCGCCATCGGCGGCGGTGCCGAAGAAGTTGCCCTGAACGGTAATGTCGCCGCCATAGATGCGCACTCCGAGACCAGAACAGGAGATGACATTGCCGGCACCGCTGGCCGTGCCGCCAATCGTCGCCGAACCCCCGAGGGTGATTCCCACCCCACTGCCACCTTCCAACCTCACGCGTGCCTGTGATGTCCGTCCCGATGTAGTTGCCCTGCACGCTGAGTCCGAGCGCGTTGCTGACAATGCCGGCGATGCGGTTGCTGAAAATGACATTGCGCGCGTTGGCGGCGGTTCCGCCGATCAAGAGCGTGCCCGAGCCGGGCACCTCATCCTGGAAATTAATTCCGCTGACGCCGTTAGGCAGGGCCGCTGTCCCGCTGGCGGTGAGCCCGATGAGATTTCCCTGGATCGTCAGGTCGCCGGGGCGATTGGCAACAAAAATACCGTGGTTGTTGATCCCGCCGTTGCTGCTGTTGCCGGAGATGACGTTGCCCGCCCCCCGACCGGGGGTGGAAGTGAGGCCGCCAATGACGAGGTCGGCCGAGGTAAAACCGACGACGTCGATCCCGCGGAAGTTGCCCAGCGCCGCGTCTCCGGCGGCGTTGGTTCCGATGTAGTTGCCCCGAATCCGGGTTCCGGGCTGGGCATTCCGCACCTGAATCCCGACGCCGCCGCTCGAACTGCTCTCGACCGCGTCACTCGCGAAGATGTTCCGGTCGGCCGGGGCCGTTCCTCCGATGATATTGTCGAAGCCGGAATCAACCGTGACGCTGAAGCCGACGTTCGCCAGGGCCGCGGTGCCGGTCGGGTTGCAGCCGAAGAAATTTCCCGCCACGATATTCTCATCGGAAGCGACGCGAACGCCGCCGCTGCCGGCGAAGGCGAACGGGTTCGTGCCAAAACGATTGACGACTAGCCCGCGCACCGTGCTTCGCCCGGCGGCGAGATCCAGTCCGAGCGCTGTCCCGCCAACGTCGGCGCCGTTGAGTTCGACCAGGAGCACGGCGTTGTCCCCCACGCTCAAGGTATTCTCGCTGGCTCCGGGCTGGGTATAGCCATCGATCGTGAGCGGGTCGGTAATCGGGGGCAGGTTGGTATTCAAAGTGATCGTGTGCACCCCGGCGCCAGGGATGGCAAAAGCGATCACGTCGGGCACATCAAGGTCGATGTTTGGGTGCGTGTTTGCGTCCGTCAGCGCCATCCGGAGCGATCCCGGGCCGCTGTCGTTTATGTTTGTGACCGTGAAAGTATCGGCGACGGCGACACCGGCGAAGGCAAGCGCAAAGCAGGCGGCAAGAGAGTGTGTTTTCATATCGAGGGAGAGTGAAGAGGCGCCTTATTGGAGCCGTTGGCCGTCACGATATCGCTTCGTGTCGCCCGCTGTCTGCAAAACTTTAGTCACGATTTTACAACCCAACTTTTTTGCGTTCCAGGCGAGGGACCGATTGACTTTTTCTTTTTCTCCGAGGTAAACCACCCAAACGCATGCCTCCTCGCCCAGCGTCCCCGCCATTCAATCTCCGGACAGAGAAGGCACTGGTCGCTCTGCAAGCTGCGATCGATCCGGGAGCGGCGATCAAGGCAACCTTCCGCCTCCTCAAAAGCGCGGTCCCGTGCGACTTCGTCAACGTTTGCCTGCGCAATGTGCGCCAAGACACGCGCCACCTTTCCTATCGCATGATCGATTCGCGCGGCCGCGAGTTTGGTCCGGCCTTCCTCGAGAAGGAATTTTTTCGCGAGCATCCTGGAATGCCTTTGCTCATGGCTAATCCCGGGATTCGTTTCATCAACACCCGCGATACCCTCCCGCCCGACAGGATTCTGCGAAAGTCCCGTTTCTATCGCGAAGCCATGCGCACGATCGGTTTCCGCCATGCCGTGGGCATCTTCTTCTGGCCGACACCGCCCCAGGCGCCAGAGGCAATTTTCTCCGTCCTGCGGGGCGAAGGCCAGCCCGACTTTAAGGAGGCGGAGGTGGCCATTTTTGAACGGCTCTACCCGCACATCGACGCGATGCTGCGCCGGATAGAGATGATGGAACTGGAACGCACCATCCATCGCGAAATGCGCTCGCTCGCGCGGCAAAACACCCGCTCGGCCTGCGTGCTGGATTGGAATCTCAGGGTGGCCGAAGCGGGCAAACCCGCCCGCGAAAGCTGCGCACATTGGAATCTCGGCGCGGCCAGTCATCATCTGAAAACGCCGCCCTTCAAGTTGCCTCCGCGAGTGCGGGCCGCCTGCCTCCGTTTGAAAAGCGACTGGCAAGCTTCCCTCCGGCACCTGCCCGACCTCGGAAAGGCCGCCAGCCTGGTGGTGCGGCATCCCGGGAATGCTCACTTGTCCGCCACCGTCTCGCTTCATCGTCCAAAGGGAAGCCTGATCGGGAAGCCGAGTTTCCTGATCGAGTTCGGAGGCTCCGCTCTTGGAAAAAGGCTCAGCGCCTTCGGCCGGTCGCGCCTTGCTCTCCTCGTTGAGCACCCGCGAGCGCGAACTCATCGGGTGGATTTGCGAAGGCCTGAGCAACCAGGAAATCGCCACCCTCTCCGGGCGCGCGCTCGGCACGATCAAGAACGCGCTGCACAAACTTTTCCTAAAACTACAGGTCCGTAGTCGCGGGATGCTGGTCGCGCTCGTCCGCGGGACGGCTGGCCCCCCGCACCTGAGATAAAATGTGGGTTGGGAGGGACTCGAACCCTCAACCAACGCCTTAAAAGGGCGCTGCTCTACCATTGAGCTACCAACCCGTTGGGAGCCTCAGCTTTTACGACGATTCGCACCTTCGCGCAACAGACTGCGCAAATTTCCGCAGGGCATTGTAGGGCGTGCCATCCTGGCCGCCGGGTGCGGGCGTCGCGGCTGTCCGGGAAACATTCCCCGCCCCGGGGCGGCCAAAATGGCGCGCCCTACATGAGATCGCGCAGCGAATTGTCCGGGCGGTTGAGCTCGAATACCTGCAACCCCGCGGCTCTGGCGGCGGCCCAATCCCGCTCCGGGTCGTCGCCCGCATGGAGGACCTCGTTAGGCGCGAAACCGCTGATCTCGAGCGCGCGGCGAAAGATCAACGGATCGGGCTTGTCCGCGCCCATTTCGCTGGAGAGGAAAACGTGCCGGAAGAATTTCGAGATCGTCAGGTGCTCGATAATCATGCGCAGCCGTCCGTCAAAATTGGAAACGATCGCGAGCTCGTAGTCCGGAGCGAGAGTTTCAAGGACCTCGACCACTTCCGGGTACAACTCCCACACTCCCGCCTCGGCGAAATGCCCGTAGGCGGCTTCAAAAAAACTGTTCCGATCCATCGGATCGATCTGCGGCGAAACGCGCTCGAGGAGGCGCTCGACCAGGTCGCGCCACCAGCCCTTGTCATCGTCCTCGCGCGGTTCGCCGGTCGCGGGGCGCAGCGGCATTTCTTTCCAGACCTGGCCAAAGGCCGCGTCCAATTGCGCGGGATCGAGCGCGAGCCCCTGCCGCTGCGCCACCAGCGCGTAATTCGCGCCCACGCTTTTCGTTAGGCGGATCAGGGTCCCGGCGGCATCAAAAAAAATTGCTTTGGTCATTCGTTCTTTTCACTTTCGAGATCGCAGGCCGGGCGTAACAGTTCTTTCCGCTCCTGCAGCGGATGACATGAGCGCTCCATTACCCTGCAACGATCCGAAGTGGGATCAATCGCTCGGCGAAGAACTGGCCAACAGCATCAGCCATGGAATCGGGCTCCTCGCCGGCCTCATCGGCGCGCCGATGCTGATGTTCACCGCCTGGCGCGGTGGCGATCGATTCTTTTTTGTCGGCACCGTGGTTTTCACCGCTGCCATGCTGCTCGTCTATCTCGGCTCGACGCTTTATCACGCCTGGCCGCGCGGCGCGATCAAGTCGGTCTTTCAGGTAATCGATCACTCCGCGATTTTCTTGCTCATCGCCGGCACCTACACGCCCTTCACTCTTGGCCCGCTGCGAGGGCCTTGGGGCTGGAGCATTCTTGTTCTTGTCTGGGGGCTGGCAATTTTCGGCGTGATCATGAAAAGCGTTCACGGCACCGAGCAACGGAAGAAACTTTCGATGGGGCTCTACCTCGGGATGGGGTGGCTGGTTGTGATTGCGTTTCGACCCCTGCTCCAACATGTCCCGCTCTCCAGCCTGGCCTGGCTCGTGGCGGGCGGCCTCGCCTACACCGGCGGGGTTTACTTCTTCATCAGCAAACGCACTCGCTATACCCATTTTGTCTGGCATCTGTTTGTCCTTCTCGGGACGGCCTGCCATTTCCTTGCGGTCTTTTCCTGCGCCTCCGTATGACGACTTTGCCTAACGAAACTTTGCCGGTCGAACACAACGACCCGGTCAACGCCCGCATCCTCGCCATTTCGGAGGATAAAATCGCCGGGTTTGTGCGCGAGCCATTCGCGGAAATCGCCGAGCGCAGCGGGCTGCCGGTCGAGACCGTGCTCGAGCGGATCAGCGCGATGCTGCGGGCCGGGACGGTTCGGCGGGTTCGCCAGACTTTGCTCGCAACCAACCTGGCCGATGGCGCGCTCGTCGCCTGGAAAGTGCCGCCGGAGAAAATCGATGCGGCCTTCGATTACATGTCGCAGCGCGATCCGTTTTCCGGGCATGTCGTGCTCCGTTCCACCGACGCGGTCACGCCGGGTTCGGAGTACAAGCTTTGGACGACACTGAAAGTGCCGCACGGATTTTCCCTGCAACGTCACGGCGAGATTCTGACCGGGATTGTCGGCGCGGAACATTTCCGTCTCATGCCGGCGAAAGGGATCTTCACCCTTGGCGTCGGTCACGTGCGCCGGAAGAACGTGGAGCCGGGCGCGAAAGCCGAGCAACCGGCGACGATGATTGTCGTCCAGCCCGCCAGCCTGACCGAAAAAGAGTGGACGGTGCTGACGGCCCTGAAGCGGGAGTTTACGCCGGAAGAAATTCACAAGTCGCCCTGGATCGCGCGGGCGGAAGAGGCGGGAGTGTCGTTAGGGGAATTTTTCGCGATCGCGGAGGACCTGACGACGCGGAAGATCATCGGGCGGTTTTCGACTTTTCTCGAACACGTCAAGCCCTCGGCCGGCGGCGTGCGCGTGACCCGCTTCAACGCGCTTTTTCATTGGGCGGTACCGGCGGGCCGCGAAGTGGAAGCGGGCGGGGAAGCGGGCCGGCACGAAATTTTGACCCATTGCTACTGGCGCGAAGCCGGGCCGGAATTTCGCAACGTCAACATCATGGCGGTGGCGCATGGGACCGACAAAGCGCGGCTGCTCGAGCACAAGGCGGCGATCGATCGGCATCTCGCGGAATGCGGCATTCCGGTTTCTTACACCAACGTTTTCTGGGGCGGACGAAGCGAGATCAAGCCCTCGGAAATTTCGCCGCAGATCTACCGCAAGTGGCTGGCCGAAGTCGGCGCGGAGAAAGCCTGAGGTTCACGAGCGCACGCTAGCGCTTGCTTTTGTCATCCCGAGCTGGCGAAGCGCAGCGAGGGACCTCGCAATTGCAATCCTCGGCTTCTCGTTAGGCGAAAACGTCACTTGCAACTGCGAGGTCCTTCGCCGTCTGCGCGGCTCAGGATGACAAGGTTTCGGGGAGGTTCGGATGCTCGATGGTGAACTCGCGCGTTCGATCCAGTTCGCGGAGCAAGGCAACGGCGAATGCCGGGCGAGTCGATCGGGACGCCCGAGCGCCATGGCGAGGGAAGTTGCGCGCTCGCGCAGCTCTTCGGGAAATTCCTCCGGCGCCTGGTTCACGTTCACCCCAATCCCGGCGACTGCGGCCCACTCCGAACCTTGCCCGGCTCTTGTCTCGACCAGCACACCGGCCACTTTGCGTCCCTCGACGTAAACGTCGTTAGGCAACTTGATCGCAGGCTCGAGCCCGGTTTCCTGCCGGATCGTAGCCGCGATCGCCTGCGCCGCCCAATTCGTTAGGCGAGCGGACTCGACGATTGGAATTTGCGGCCGGAGCAAAATCGAAAACCAAAGCCCGCGATGCGGCGCGGACTCCCAGCGATGACCGCGCTGGCCGCGTCCCGCCGTCTGGTGCTCGGCGAAAACGACGAACCCTTCCGGCAAGTTCGGGCGTGAGCATTTGCAGAAGGAAATCATTCGTCGAACGGGTCGACTCGAGCACGATGATGCGCCGCCCGATAACGCTTTCGCCTAACGATGCGCTCAGTTCGGCCGCGATCAGCCGGTCAGGCGGCGACATGGGTCAGCTCGAGCGAGAAATCGACCGCGGGCGCGGAGTGGGTGAGCGCCCCGATCGAAACGAAATCCACGCCAGTGGCGGCGATCTGCCGGATGTTGCGCAGGTTGACCCCGCCGCTCGCTTCAAATTTTACTTTCCCCTTCCCGATCGCGACCGCTTCGCGCATCTGGGTGCCGCGCATGTTGTCGAGCAGGATCACTTCGATTCCCGGGACCTCGAGCAGGGCGCGGACCTGGTCCAGGTTGTCGGCTTCCACCTCGATTTTCAGGCCGGGGTGCTCCTTGTGGACGCGCTCGATCGCGGCGCTGAGCTTCGCCAGTCCGTCGCGCGCGAGGAGATGATTGTCTTTCACCAGGACCATGTCGAAGAGCCCGAAGCGATGATTCGTTCCGCCTCCGGCCGCGACCGCCGCCTTCTCGAATTTGCGCAAGCCGGGCGTCGTCTTGCGGGTGTCGAGGATCTTGGCGCCATTGGCCCCGGCGGCCTCGACGAACTGCCGGGTCAGGGTCGCGATCCCGCTCAGGCGCTGGAGAAAATTGAGCGCGACCCGCTCGGCGGTGAGGATGGAGCGGGCCCGGCCGCGAATTTCCATGACCGCCATCCCGCCCGCGGCGGTCGCGCCGTCTTTCTGGACAATCTCCACCCGCAGCTCGGGGTCGACGCGGCGGAACACCTCGGCCGCCACTTCGGTGCCGGCGACGATGGCCCGCTCCTTGGCGATGGCGCGGGCGGAAGCTTTCTCGTTTTCACCCACGAAATACTGGCTCGTGATGTCGCCGCTGCCGATGTCCTCGCGCAGGGCGAGGTCGATCAGTTGGAGATCTTCCGCGGTGAAAGCCATGCCTGCACAATGCGGGAAGAATCCGGCTCAACAAGCCCAGCCGGTACAAAAAAGATCCGGGCAGGGCACGCGAGGAGAAACCTTCGAATGCGAGAGCGTGCCACCGCCCGAATCGCCTTAACCAGTGAAGATAGACAGCATTGGTTAGGCACCGTTCAAAAGATTTTCGCGCGGGGCAAAATCGAGCGACTCAGAGGAGCAATTCGCCCTGGGTCTGGGTCCCGGCGCTGGGCCGCCTCGTCGCGCACTTCCTGGAGGAGGGATTTGAACTCGCATTCCTCCAGCGCCTGGATCAGGCGCGGATAATCGGGGGTGATCTTCAGATCGTCGATCGGCGCCGGGAGCGGCAGGTGGCAATCGAGCTCGACCATCTTGCGATTTTGCAGGATCTGCTCCCGCGCCGTCTCGATCTTGTCCCGCGTCTTGGGCAGCTTGACCTTGTCGAGCCCGGCCAGGAGCGCCTCGAGGCTGCCAAATTCCCGCAGCAGCTTGGCGGCGGTTTTCCGGCCCAGCCCGATCCCGCGGATGTTATCGACCGCATCGCCCGCGATCGCGAGGACGTCGCCGATCATGGGCGGCGGCACTTCCCATTTGGCGGTGACTTCTTCTTCGCCGAGGAGGGCAAAGCCATCCTTGGGCGAAGCGAGATCGGCCTTCGCCGTGCTGTAAATCTTCACCTTCGAATTCACCAGCTGATAGAGATCCTTGTCGTTCGTCGCCAGGATCGTCTCGATGCCGCGCTCGGCCGCCTTGATCGCGTAGCAACCCATCAGATCGTCGGCCTCCGTGTCGGGCAGGGAGAGGTTCTTGAACCCAAGCGCGGGCATGAGTTTCTGGATGTAATCAATCTGCGGCACCATCGGGGCCGGCATCTCCTTGCGCGTCACCTTGTATTCCGGTTGCAGCTCGGTCCGGCGTTGCGGAAGGCCCATGTCCCAGACCACCGCGGCGAGGTCGGGCTGGAGATGTTTCAGCATCAGCCGGAGCGATTTCGTGAACCCGAAGATCGCGTTGGTCGGTTCGCCGCGGGAATTCGAGAGATGGAGGATCGCGAAGTAGGAGCGGTAAACGTAGTAGTGGCCGTCGACTAAAAGGAGTCTCATAAATTGGGGACAGGAATTACTGGATTGTCCGGAGGGGAAGCGGAACGTGCAACCGCGCTCTCAAAATTGAACTGCCTGTGAACCCTGTCGAAAAAAATCAAAGCGATGCCTGGATGGTGCGGGTCCAGGGCAAGGAATACGGGCCGGTCGATCTCGACGAATTGCGCGACTGGAAGCGGGAAGGCCGGCTGATTCGCGAAAACGAAATCCGCGAGCCGGGAAGCGACCGCTGGATCCCGGCGGGCGAGCTGCCGGAAATTTTCTCGGACGAGCCGGAGGAAGATTCGGCCGCAGAACCGCCGCCGCTGCCGAGTGCGGCGCGATCGAGCTTCGGACAAATCCTGGCGCACGGCTGGCTGATTTACCGCGCGGGATTCAAACGCTTTTTTGTCATCGCGTTGCTCGTTTCGATCCCGGCATTTTTCCTCCAGCTCGCGGTGCCGTTCCTCGAAATGCCGAAGGATCAGGGCTCGCTCGCGCCGGTGCTTGACGGCCGCGACGGTCGCGTTTGTCATGCTCGTGCTGCTCGTCATCGCCTGGCCGTTTTCACTCGCGGCGACGCAGTTGCTGGCGGCGGATCTTCACGCCGGGCGCGATCCCTCCGTGCACGATCTCCTCAGTCGCGCCAAGCCGCTCTGGACGCGGATGTTCATTCTCGGGCTGATCGTTTACGGCAGCTACATCCTTTGGACGGCCCTTCCGGTGCTGGTCGCATTGTCACTCGCGGCCGGCGCGACCTCGTTGAGCGCGAGCCTGCTCGCGCTGCTCCTCCTCGTTTTCGCCGCCTACATGGTGATGCGTCTTTTCATTAACTTCCTTTTCTGGCAACAGGCCGGCGCACTCGGCGGGCGGCCGACGGTCGAGGCCTTGCAGGAAAGCAAAGACCTGGCGCGGAGCGGAGCGGAACGGCCCCGCAGCCAGCGACCCCTTTACCGCGGCGCGATGATCGCTTCGCTCTGGCTGCTCGCGCTCATTGTTTTGAACGTCGCGATCGAGCTCCCGGTCGTGCTCTTTCGCATGCGCGGCGTGACCAGTGTCGAACAAGCCGCCGCCATGATGCAGACGATGGCGACGAACAATGCCTTCGATCCAATGTCCGGCCTAACGACGCTCCTGAGCACCCTCGTCCATGCTGTCTTGCGGCCGTGGCTGGCGGCGGTTTTCGTCGTCCTTTATTTCGAAACCAAGGGACACACTCCCCGCTCCGAATAACGAAACGTGAGTGACGGCCTTTGCGCGTCTGTAATCGCCACAGGCTGACACCTTTTCCTCACTTTTCTCTTATTTTTGCCTTTACATCCGGGGAAACGCGGCGTTTCAATCGACCACCGCTCCGGCTGCCAACCGTGGAGCTCCGGAACCCGGTCCAACAACAAAGCCGAAGCGGCGAGATAGAAAGATAGGGACGCTTATGAAAACAGCATGCACTTCTCGATTCGTCTCCCTCAAACAACTCGGCTTAATCGGATTTATTCCTTACGCGGCCGCCTTTTCTTTGGCCTTGGCTGTAGCGAGCAGCGAGGCCGGGGAGGGCGATGCTGCCCCAGGGCTGAGTCAGTCGGCGCCGTCCCAGTTGCCGGGTGTCTGGAGGACTGGCCAGGATCTCCTGACACCACGCGCTTATCATACCGCGACGCTGCTGCCGAGCGGACAGGTATTGGTGGCCGGCGGGATGGACGCTGGCGCGACCGCGGAACTATACGATCCCGCGACCAGGGTATGGACACCTACCGGCGACATGACCACTGCGCGGCAAAGCCATACTGCGACCCTGCTACGAAACGGAATGGTGCTGGTAGTCGGCGGTGCTGACAGCATGGAAAGCGCGGAACTATACGATCCTGCGACTGGGACATGGACGCCGACGGGCAGCCCCACTTTTGGACGCTGGTTACACACCGCGACGTTGCTAAAGAATGGGAATGTGCTGGTGGCCGGCGGCGGCATTGAAGCAGCAAGCGCAGAGGTATACGATCCGGCTACCGGGGTGTGGAGTCTGACCGGCACAATGACCACGCCTCGAGACGAGGCGACTGCGACCTTGCTGGGGAATGGCAAGGTCCTGGTGGCTGGCGGCTTCGCGGCCCCTTTCACGTTGTTCAGCGCGGAACTATTCGATCCCGCGACCGGGAACTGGACGCGCACCGGCAGAATGTTTACGGAACGCACCTTTCACACCGCGACGCTGCTATCAGACGGGCTGGTGTTGGTGGTCGGCGGCCTCTACGGTGGGGCGAGCGCGGAGCTCTACGATTCGACAGAGGGCAAGTGGAGGGTGACGGGCAGCACGATCTATGGACACTACTCACACACCGCGACGTTGCTCCCAAATGGCCAGGTGCTGGTGGCCGGCGGCGCCGGCGGATATAACAAGGCGGAACAATACGATCCCGCGACCGGGAACTGGACGCGCACCGACAACTTTAACATGGGGCGCTTCGTCCATACAGCGACATTGCTGCGTAACCGAGAGGTGCTGGTGGCCGGCGGTGTCGGCGCTGAGGCAAGCGCGGAGCGCTACCAATCGGCGCAAGGAACGCTCGATCTTCCATAGCGGTGCAAGGACGCCGGTGCAGCGTCAGAATCTCGCTCTTCGTCCCGCCGTTTCCGGGCGAGCCACTCGCCGGGCTCCCGGGCCATCGAGTTGGTTGAGAAAACTCAGCACTTAGTGGCAACCGAATCGCCCCGGGCTGCTTCCGGTGCACGAAAAGCTTCGGCCTAATTCAACGCGAGATACGGCATCAACCCGTGGAGCCCGCCTTCGCGGCCGAAGCCGCTCTCGCGATAACCGCCGAAGGGACTGGTCGGGTCGAATTTGTTGTAGGTATTGGCCCAGACCACGCCCGCCCGCAGTTTGCTCACGATCTTGAAAATCTTGCTCCCCTTGTCGGTCCAAACCCCGGCGCTCAATCCGTAAGGGGTGTTGTTCGCGCGCTCGATCGCTTCTTCCGGCGTGCGGAAGGTCATGACGCTCAAGACCGGGCCGAAGATTTCTTCCTGCGCGATGCGGTGGGACGCGGTCACGCCGGTAAAAAAGCTTGGCGGATACCAGTAGCCCTTTTCCGGCAGGCGGAGCCGCGGCTGGACGAGCTCCGCGCCCTGTTGCAGGCCGCTGTCGACCAACTCGCAAATCTTATCCAACTGCATCTTGGAATTGATCGCGCCGATGTCGGTGTTCTTGTCGAGCGGATTGCCCACCCGGAGCGACGAGATCCGGTCGCGTAGCTTGCGGATGACCGCCGGGAAAACGCCTTCCTGCACAAGCAAGCGCGAGCCCGCGCAGCAGACATGGCCCTGGTTAAAGAAAATGCCGGAGATGATGCCCTCGACGGCCTGATCGATCGCGGCATCCTCGAAGATGATGTTCGCGGCCTTGCCGCCGAGTTCGAGCGTGAGCTTCTTTTTCGTCCCGGCGACGGCGCGGGTGAGCATTTTGCCGACCGCGGTGGAGCCGGTGAACGCGATCTTGTTCACGTCGTCGTGCTCGACCAGTGCCTTGCCGGTTTTGCCCGCGCCGGTGACGATGTTTACCACGCCGTCGGGCAACTCCGCCTCCTGAAAAATCTCCGCCAGATGGAGCGCGGTGATACTGGTCGTCTCGGCCGGCTTGAGGACGCAGCAGTTACCAGCGGCGAGGGCGGGCGCGAGTTTCCAGGCCGCCATCAGGAGCGGGAAATTCCAGGGAATGATCTGCCCGGCCACGCCTAACGACTGCGGAACCCGGCCGGGAAAAGCGTACTGCAGCTTATCCGCCCAGCCCGCGTAATAAAAAAAATGCGCGGCGACCAGCGGCAGATCGATGTCGCGGCTTTCCTTGATCGTCTTCCCGCCGTCCATCGACTCGAGGATGGCGAGTTCCCGGGTTTTTTCCTGGATGAGGCGCGCGATGCGATAAAGATATTTGCCCCGCTCCCGACCCGGCATCCGGCTCCAGACCTTGTGATGCGCCCGCCGCGCGGCCCGCACCGCGAGGTCGACGTCATGGGCGTCCGCCTCCGCGATTTCGGCCAGCTTCCCTTCCGTCGCCGGGTTGATGGAATCGAAATGGGCGCCGGAATGCGGGGCGCGGAATTTGCCGTCGATGAAGAGCTGGTAGCGCGGCTTGATCTTGACGTAATCGCTCTGCTCGGGAGCAGGAGCGTAGGGCCAGCGCTCGCCAAAATTGAGAGTTCGTTCGTTAGGCGCGAGGCCGCCGTTGCCGGCGAGCACTTTGGATTCGTGCAACACGACCGGCGCTGCGACTTTGGATTTTTTGCGGGCCATGCGCTTGTTCTAGCGCGATTGCCCGGGCCGCGCACTGAAAATAATTCCGCCAGCGCGCGGGAAGCCCGCCTGACGGGAATAAGCCTCTCGTTGAGCCGTGTCTTTTTGAATTCTCGACTCGAAGAACGAATACTCTGCTTACCTGAAAAAAGCTTGACACATCCGAAAAAAATTTTGCCTACTACCGGCCTATGAAATATCCAACCCTGCAGAAAGTCATGCTGACTTCTATGGCTTTGGTTGCTTCGCTCGCGCTCACGCGCGCAGGCTGGCAGGCCGACCATGTCGTCGGCGAAACAGCAACAAGGCTTCCGGTGCTCGACAAAGCTTCGACGGTCCGCGCGGAGCGCATGGCATACCTGTTGCCGTTTGCGCATACTACGAGCTCGACGACGGAACCATGGAAGATTCCGTCGGCTTACGGTGACGGGTCGAAAAACTTCCAGTCGCTCTGGTTGAACAAGTTCGACGTCATTGCTGGTCAGACACGATTCAAGACGGTCAGCGTTAATTGGGGAACCCCGAAATTTCCCGACAAACGATCGACGGAAGGCGGTGACAGGTCGGCGATCTGGAGCGATCCGAATGGCGATGGCAATCCGAGCGATGCAGTCCTGCTCGAATACAGTCGAGTGGCACGATTCGAACTCGCAGGGCACAGACACATTCATCGTTACGACATTCAGCCCGGCGGTTGACTCACGCCTACGGCAAGCTTCTTCGTCGGCGACATGACGCCCTCGAACAGCGGACCACAGCAGTTCTTCCGGCGGCGTTTGACCAGAATAGCACCGACCTCCATCGACAGTCAGCTAGGTCGCGGCTACGGGCAGCGGCGGTCGGCGGTTGATATCAACAACCTTGGATAATAATGATTTATCGGTCGCATGCGATGAGTCTACGGACTCGTCGGGAAACTGGCTCATCCGTGCCGATACTGGCGAACCGGCTCCGACGCCGACCCCAACCCGACGCCGAGCTCGACCCCGACGCCGACCCCAATCGGGCGACGCCCTCTGGTATAACGGCGACTTCAACGACGTCAACGGCCTCGCCAACGAGCGCGACACCAGCCTCGGCTCGGGCCAGTACGCCAGCGTCTATGATGACTTCAATGTCCCGGACGGCGACGGATGGGATGTGACTTCGGTCTTCTCGAATAACCTCGCGGACACCAGCGTCACCGGCGCCACCTACGAAATTCGCCAGGGCGTTTCCGCGGGTAACGCGGGCACTCTCATCGCCAGCGGTATGACGGTCACCCCGACCGTCGACTCCGACCGGCCGGAGCGGGTTTGGTTTCACCGAATACATGGTCACGGATCGAGAGGCTTGAGCGTCCATCTCGATCCGGGAACCTACCACCTGAACGTCACGCCAACCGGCAATCTCACGGGTCGTTCATTCGACTCGACCACGAGCGGCGCGAATTGCGTCGGAACGCCTTGCGGCAACAACCAAAATGCGTTCTTCGACAGCAACTTCTTCGGCGCCTTCTTCGCCAACACAGCCGACTTTGGCCAACCCTACGACTTCTCGATGGGCGTCAACGGTACCAGCGGCGGCGGCGGCGGGATCACGCTCACCGGGATGATCCGCCGGTCAGGCACCGTGGGCCTCAAGTATACCGGGACGGATCATAGCGGCACTGTCGACATCCTCCGTGACGGCGTGGCTTACCATACGTCGGCGGACAGCGGCCGTGCTCAGGACAGGGGAGCTGTTAGCGGCACAACCTACACCTATCAAGTCTGCGAGACTGGCACGAGCAACTGCTCGAACACAGTGACGGTCGTAGTCCCCTAAAGCGACCGCAAAGGAGATAGGTATCTTCGCCAGGAGGCCGTCCGACCCGGCCTCCTGGCAGCCTAAAGCGGTTTAACCTGCCGGAATCGCTGCGAAGCAAATTTTAGTCGTCAGGGAAGGAACCATTCAGCTTTGGCTGAATGGTTCTTTTGTTTGTGCTCAGATTTGTCGCGGTTGGCGCGCTGCCATTTCCCGGCAGATAATCCGCCATGCTCTATGTCGTCGGCACGCCGATTGGAAATCTCGACGACATTACCCAGAGGGCGCTCAACATTTTGCGCAGCGTCGATTTGATCGCGGCGGAAGATACGCGCCACTCCGGGAATTTGCTGCGCCACTTCGAGATTCGGAAACCGCTCGTGAGCTATCACGAGCATAACGAAGCGATGCGCACCGCCGAGTTGATCGAGCGACTCGCGGCCGGCGAGACGGTGGCATTGATTACCGACGCGGGCATGCCCGGGTTGTCCGATCCCGGGGCGCGGTTGATCCGCCGTTGCATCGCAGACGATTTGCCTTTTACCATCATTCCGGGCGTTTCGGCTATCACCACCGCGCTGGTCGGCTCGGGCTTCGATCTGGAATACTTTTGCTATCGCGGCTTCCTCCCGGTCAAGAGCGGACAACGCATGCGCGAACTAACGGCCGCCGCGGAGCGGGCGGAAACGACGGTCTTTTTCGAGTCGCCTTACCGCCTCAGCAAAACCCTGGCCGCCTGTGCGGAAGTGATGCCCGACCGGCGGCTCTGCGTGGCGCGGGAGTTGACGAAGAAATTCGAGGAATTCCGGCGCGGGACCGGCGCGGAGCTGCTCGCGCACTACGAAGCGCGTCCGGCCAAAGGAGAGATCACGCTCGTCATCGCGGGGAAAGACGAGAAGAGACCGGGCCCGTGATTCACTCTTTCGCCCGTGGCAGGAATTCCCCCTTGTCAAAACGGCGGTCCTGTGGGACTTTCACCGACTTTTCCCAAGGCTATGGCATACGCAATTATCAAAACAGGCGGGCGGCAGTATCGCGTCGCAGAAGGTGACACGATCGACGTGGACCTGCTGGAAGGCGATGCCGGCCAGAAAATGACTTTCGGCGACGTGCTCATGCACGCTGACGGCGACAAACTCACCCATGGCAGCCCTTCGGTCGCCGGCGCGAGTGTTTCCGGCGAAGTGGTCGAGCAGCGCAAGGACAAGAAGGTCATTGCCTTCAAGTATCGCCGCCGCAAAGGCTATCACCGCACCGTCGGGCATCGCCGCAAATTGACCCGGGTGAAGATCACCGGCATCAGCCTCGGCTCGAAATCGAAAAAGACCGCGGCAAGCAAAGAAGAAACCGAGTAGTCAGACTCCACATCCAATTTTCCAATGGCTCATAAAAAGGGACAAGGCAGCGTCAAGAACGGTCGCGATAGCGTCAGCAAGCGACTTGGCGTGAAAAAATTTGGCAGCGAAACCGTCGTCGCCGGCAACATCATCATCCGCCAGCGCGGAACGAAGTTTTTGCCCGGTAAAAACGTCGGCCTCGGTCGCGACTACACGATCTTCGCGTTGGTCGACGGACAAGTGCGTTTCGATCGCGCCGGTCGCCGGGTCAATGTCGTGCCGGCAGAGACAGCTTCCGCGAACTGATTCGGCCCCGTTGGCCGGTCGTTAGGCAGCCTCCCCGGAACGCCCAAAGCGCGGCGCATTGCGCGTTGTGCCGCACCCGGCTTTCGGGTATAAGCGAAGGTAAACCGCAATGAAATACACCACCTATTTACTTTTCGGCGCTCCCGGCAGCGGCAAAGGCACCCAAGGCCGCTCGCTCGGCTCCATCCCGCGCTTCTTTCATTGCGCCTGCGGCGATGTTTTTCGCACCCTCGATACCCGCACCAAGGTCGGCCGGGCCTTTCTCGAATACTCGAGCAAGGGCGAGCTGGTGCCGGATGAAATCACCGTCCAGCTCTGGCAGGCGCGGATCGATTCCGCAGTCGACGGGCACGAATTCAAGCCCGACATCGACGTCCTCGTCCTCGACGGGATTCCGCGCAACGTCGGCCAGGCCAGGATCATGGACCAGGTGATCGACGTGAAAAAAGTCTTCCACCTTTCCTGTCCCGATCGCGACCAGCTTTTCGTCCGGCTCAAAAAACGCGCCCTCAAGGACAACCGGCTCGACGACGCCAACGAGGAAGTAATCAAGCGCCGGCTCGAGACCTACGAGAACGAATCCAAGCCGGTGCTGGAATATTACAGCGACCGGGTCCAGATGGTCGACGCCATCCAGCCGCCAGCGAAGGTGCTGCTGAAAATTCTCGAGACCGTGGCCAACGGCGATCATGAGCCAGCAGCAGTTTGAGAGTTTCACGGCCTCCAGTCTCTACTGCGAGAAGTGCAAAGCGGCCATGCCGGTCCGCGAACGGCTCCTGCTCGTGCTGCCGGATCGGGAGCTCTACGATTATCTTTGCACCAACTGCGCCTCTTCGGTCGGCCAGCGCGAGGTGACAGCCGGCGACAAAGTCATGGCCCGCGCTGCAACCACGCGGCGGCCCAGGCGGGCGATCGCGCCGCGCGGGTTGATGCCGTAAGGCAGCATGCGGATCGTCTTCATCGGCACGGGTGAGATCGGCCTGCCAACCCTGCGCCTTCTCCGCTCCGCGCCGGAGCACCAACTCGTCGGCGTCGTCACCCAACCGGACAAACCGGTCGGGCGCGATCAGCGGCTAACCGCTCCGCCGATCAAGGCCGAGCTCGCCGACAGATCGATCCCGATTTTTCAACCGGCCCGAATCCGCCAGGAGGAAGCCGTCGCGCAACTGCGCGCGCTCGCGCCGGACGTGATCGTCGTTATGGCCTACGGCCAAATCCTACCCAGGAGCGTGCTCGAGATACCGCGAATCGCCTGCCTGAATCTCCATGCCTCGCTCCTCCCACAATATCGCGGGGCAGCGCCGATCCAGGCCGCCATCGCCGCGGGCGACGCGGAGACGGGGATCACCGTCATCTACATGGATGAAGGCCTCGACACCGGCGACATGCTCCTGCAAAAAAAGCTCGCGCTTTCGCCTAACGAAACTGGCGGATCACTGCACGACCGCCTGGCCGAGCTCGCGCCCAACGCCTTGCGCAGTGCGCTCGAATTCCTGGCGAACGGAAATGCGCCGCGCATCCCGCAACCGGCCGCCGAAGCGACCCACGCGCCCAAATTGACTCGTGAGCATGGCAAGATCGACTGGGCCGATACGGCGGAATCGATTGAGCGCAAAATTCGCGCCTACGATCCGTGGCCCGGCTGCTTTCACCCAGCTCGGCGACGGGACCGGGAAAACGCGTCACCTGAAAATCTTTCGCGCTTCCGTCAGCGAACAAGACCTCGGCGTTCCCGGCACGCTCTCCCAGCCTAACGACGCCGAAATCCTCGTCGCAACCGGCCGCGGCGCCCTCCGGCTCGAGGAAGTGCAGCTCGAAGGCAAGCGCCGGATGAGCGCGCCTGACTTTTTCCGAGGTTTTTCCTCCCCAAGTCTGCATTTCTGATCGATCATCCCGCCAGAATGGAAAGTGCAAAGCCGGCTTACAAACGCATCGTTCTCAAATTAAGCGGCGAAGCGCTGCGTGAAACCGGCGCCCGCGACACGATCTCGCCCCACATCGTGAAGGAGGTCGCGCGCCAGGTCAAAGAGGTCTACGACCTCGGCGTCCAGATCTCGATCGTGGTCGGCGGCGGCAACATCTGGCGCGGACTCGCCGCCAGCCATCGCGGGATGGATCGCACGACCGCGGATTACATGGGCATGCTCGCCACCGTCATCAACGGCCTCGCCCTGCAAAGCGAGCTCGAACAGAGCGGCGTCATTACCCGCGTCCAGACCGCGATCGAAATGCAGAACGTGGCCGAGCCATTCATCCTGCGTCGCGCCGTGCGGCATCTCGAGCAGGGGCGCGTCGTCATCTTCGTCGCCGGCACCGGCAATCCCTATTTCTCCACCGACACCACCGCCGCCCTGCGCGCGAGCGAGATCGGCGCCGACATCATCCTCAAGGCGACCAAAGTCGACGGCATCTACGACCGCGACCCGAAACTGCATCCCGACGCGAAACGCTACGAAACCATCAGCTTCAACGACGCCCTCACGCAACGATTGCAGGTCATGGATTCGACCGCATTCAGTCTCTGCATGGATAACAAAGTTCCGATCCTGGTATTCGACATGCACCAGCCGACCAACGTGCGCGACGCCGTCCTCGGAAAAAAAATCGGCACCCTCGTGACCGATTAGCGATTGCGATTCAAGCTGCCCCAGCTTTCTTTCAGCACCTTTATGAGCGCCGACGAAATCACTCTCGAAGCCGAAATGGCGATGGAAAAAAGTGTGGACTACATGATCCACGAATTCGCCAGCGTGCGGACGGGAAAAGCCTCCCCTGCCCTGGTCGAGAACGTCGATGTCCACGCTTACGGCTCGGCCATGAAGTTGAAACAGCTCGCGCTCATCACCACTCCCGAACCGCGCCTGCTCGTCGTGCAACCGTTCGACGCCTCGACCGTGCGCGACATCGAGAAGGCGTTGAAAGAATCCAAGATCGGCATCACTCCGCTGGTCGACGGCAAGCTCATCCGCCTGCCCATTCCCGAGCTCTCGGAAGAGCGCCGCAAGGATTTGGTCAAGTCGCTCAAGCAGATGGCGGAGGAAGCGCGCGTCCGGGTCCGGGCCAATCGGCGAACGGCGATGGACGAGGCGAAGAAAATGGAGAAAGCCGGCGAAGCGACCGAAGACCAGCTCCGCGACACCGAAGCGGAGATTCAGAAACTGACCGATCGCTTCGTGAAATCGATCGACGACAACCTCGAGCGCAAAGACGCCGAGGTGATGAAGGTTTAGGCGCGCCAGAGGGCGCGCGCTCCCAGCTTGTCATCCTGAGCCGCGCAGACGGCGAAGGACCTCGCAACTGCAATCCGTGCCTTCTCGTTAGGCGGAGATCGCTCTTGCAATTGCGAGGTCCTTCGCCGCGCTTCGCCGGCTCAGGATGACAAATTTATCGCGTCGACCACTTCCTCCACGCTGACCGCTTTCATGCAGCGAAAGTCGAGCGGGCATTCGCGCAGAAAACAGGGGCTGCATTCGACCTGATGCCTAACGACTTGGTTGCCGCGTCCCGAGCGGGCCGGTCAGGCTCGGCTCGGTCGAACCGAAAACCGCCACGACCGGGACGCCGAGCAAGCGTCGCCAGGTGCATCGTGCCGGTGTCGTTCGTCAGGAGAAGCCGGCACTTTCTGCAGCTCCTCGATCAACTGCTCGAGCGTGGTCTGGCCAATCAGATTGCGGCATTGGTTGCCCAGCGCGCGTGGCAATTTCCGCGCCGACAGCTGCGTCCTTCTCCGTCCCGAAAAGCACCCACTCGCCGCCGACCGCCGCGGCCACCGCGGCGAAAGCGTTCCGGCAGCCAGCGCTTGGCCGGGCCGTATTCCGCGCCCGGGCAAAGACCGATTTGCCTGGCCTCTCCGTTCCGCGGTGCCAGCGCGATTTCGCCCACCTCCGCCTCCACGCCTAACGACCGCGCGATATCCAGGTAATCTTCCACCTGGTGCCGCGGCGGCCCCTTCCGCTCCACTCGCCTAACGACCTGGTTGAGCAGCCCGCGCCGGCGATGACCGGCATAACCGACCCGGCGCGGAACACCCGCCAGCCAAAGCTCGAGCGCGACCCGGAAGGAATTTGGGAAAACGATCCCGACGTCAAAGCGGGGCCGGCTGCGAATCAAGCCGCGCGCCTGCCAGAGCGATTTTTTGCCTAACGAAATCACTTCATCGACTTCCGGCACGAGCCGCCAGATGGCCGCGATCTTGGCCGGCGCGAGGAGGGTGACGTGGGCATCGGGCCGCCCGCGCTTGATCGCCCGGACCGCGGGGATGCTCATGACGCTGTCGCCCAGCCAATTGCTTCCGCGGATGAGAATGCGGAACGGCTGCAGGTCTTTCTCCGTTTCCGGAACGAAGAGCCCGCGTTTGTATTTTTCGAGCAGCCAGTTCGGTCGCGGCGTTTTCCAGCGGTTGTGCACCCAAAACCAATCTTCCGGCGCGCGCCGGATCTGCTCCGCGATGGCGGCGTTGGTTTGCGCGGTCAGCGCCGGCACGCTGTCGTGCAGGCGAACCGAACGCCTTGCTGAAAGTCATGCGCCATTTTCCCGGGCCGTCGGTGTAGAGAGAAGCCACGATGAGGGCGGCGCCGGTCCGTTTGCAGAGGAGCGCGGGCAAGGGCGAAGTCGAGGCCAGCCGCCCGAAGAAGGGCGTCCAGAGGCCATGATCACCGGCGTGCTGATCGCTCAGGATGCCGATCATCCCGCCACTGCGCAGAAGCCGGATCGCTTCCTGGAAACCTTCGCTCCGGTCAAAAAGCTCCACCCCGAAGCGAGCCCGCTGCTGCCTGACGAACTGGTCGAGATGACGGTTACCGAGTTTTTGATAGACCGTGCTCAGCCGCCGGTAGGCAAAATGATGCGGCAGGATCTGGGCAAACAATTCCCAGTTCCCGAGATGGCTGAGCACGAGCACGACCGGACGGCCGGCACGCAGCTCGCGATGAACCTCGTCCGCTCCCTCGGTCGCGACGAGCGCGGCCACCTTGTCGAGCGACATGGCATTGAGTTTCATCCCGCTCAGAAGGTTCGCCCCAAGCTGCTGGAAATGGCGCCGCACCATCTGCGCTTTTTCGGCCTCGGATTTCTCGCGGCCGAAGGCGATCTCCAGATTGCGGCGCGCCAAATGCCGATAAGCCGGGAGCAGAACCCAGGCGCAAAAGCCGAGCAGACGGCCGAGGGAAAAAACGAAACGCAACGGGAGCGCGGTGATCAAGGCCAACGCCGCGCGGTAGAGGAAGTAAACGCAAAAATCGACCATGCAGAGCTGGGGGCGAGGCTCGGGTAGGAGCGCGGCTGCACCGTAATTTTGCCTGCGAGCCGCTGCAATCATTATAATGTGTCCCCGTGCAGCCGCGTTTCTTCCAAACCGTTCGCTCCGATTTCGCGCGCGTCGTGGCCCGCAAGTTTGCCCCGGAGAGGCTCCTCCTGGTGGGGAACGAGGCGAGTCAGTTCGCCGACGTGCGCCGGAAAGACGACATTGAAAGTACCGTCTGCGCCGGGATCGCCGAGCTCGACGCACTGCCGCAAAACGGCAGCGCACCGCGCTTCGATCTCGCGATCTGGTTTTATCCGCCCGAAATCGAGGCGGCCGGCGATGGGCCGATGGTCGAGCGGCTGGCGGCGCTCGCGGAAAATGTCATTCTCGTCCCGGGAGCGGGCGCCGACATGTCGAAGCGCCGCCCGGACCTCGTCCTGCGCCTGGCCGCCCTCGGTTTTAACCCGACTTACGATTGCGAGGTGGTCGAGATCGAGGCGGGCGCGGTCTGGCTGAGCAAAAAAAGCGATGCCAAATCGATCGGCGCCGATCTGCCCGCGGTCGAGACCGCCTTTGCCCGCGTCAACGCGCAAATGCGCGGCCTCCATCGCACCCTTCGCACCCGCATGTCGGAGCTGGAAGCGGCCGACCGCCACATCGCCCGGCTGGAGGAAAAAGTGCTCAAGCTCAAGAAAGCGCAGCGCGACCTGAAACAGCTCAAGGCGGAAAAGCAGGCGCTGCGCAAATCGCCGGAACGCAAGGTCGGGCAGGTCCTGCTCGCGCCCTATCGTCTGCCGCAAAAACTGATCCGCGAGGTTCGCAAGCGCTACGGCCGTCCCGCTCCGCCGGCAAATCCGGCGCCTTCGCCTAACGAATACCAGGATTGGCTCGATAAACGCCGGCCCTCAGAGAAGGACCTGGCGGCGGCCCGCGAGGCCGCGCGCAAGTTCACCCATCGCCCCCTGCTCAGCATCATCACCCCGGTCTTCAACACTCCCGCCCTCTGGCTGGCCGAAGCGGTCGAATCCGTCCTCCGCCAGGTCTACGAAAATTTCGAGCTCATCCTGGTCGACGACGGCTCGACCCTGACCGAGACCGTCGAGCTGCTCGCCACTATAGGCCGGCGCGATTCGCGAATCGTCGTCGTTAGGCGGGAAAGCACCGGCGGCATCTCAGAGGCTTCCAATTCCGGGCTGGAGCAGGCCCGCGGCGAATGGATCGGGCTCCTCGATCACGACGATGTCCTGGAACCGGACGCGCTCTTCGAAGGGGTCAAATACCTGCAAAGCCATCCGGAAACCGACCTCATTTTCTCCGATGAAGACAAGATCACCGAGGAAGGCCTGGCCGCGCCCCAGTTCAAGCCCGATTGGTCGCCCGATTTTCTTCTTTCCTACAATTACCTCTGCCATTTCACCACTGTCCGGCGCGAAATCGTGGAGCGGGCCGGCCGCTTTCGCTCGGAGTTTGATGGGGCGCAGGATTACGATCTTTTCCTCCGCGTCAGCGAACTGACCACGCGCATTCATCATTTGCCCCGCATCCTTTACCATTGGCGCCGGAGCGAGACTTCCACCTCGGACAACATCCGGCGCAAGCCACAGGCGCTCGAAGCGGGCCGCCGCGCGGTGGAGAATCATCTGCGGCGCCGGGGCGAGCGCGGGCATGTCACGGTCGACTGGCAGACGCACGCCTATTGGGTCAAACGCGAGTTGCGCGAGACCCGCCGGATCACAATCATCATCGCGACGCGCGACCGGATCGACCTCTTGTCGCGTTGCATCGCGAGCATCACCGGCGAAGACGAGCTACCCGAATTATGAAATCATCGTGGTCGACAACGAGAGCAAATCCGAGGAAGCGAAGGAATACTTCCGCAACTTCGAACATCGTCTTTTGCATTTCCACGGGCCCTTCAATTTCTCCGCCCTGAACAATCTCGCGGTCGAACAAACCAACGCGCCCTGGCTTCTCTTTCTGAACAACGATGTCGAAGTGATCGACAGCGAATGGCTCACCGTCATGGCCGAGCATGTCCAGCGACCGGAGGTCGGCGCGGTCGGGGCGCGGCTGCTTTACCCTAACGACACCGTGCAGCACGCCGGCGTCGTCCTCGGGGTCGGTGGAATCGCGGAACACGCTTTTCGCCATTTCCCGGCCGATGCCCCGGGCGTTTCGCGCCAGCTCCAGGTGACGCGCAATTACAGCTCCGTCACCGGCGCCTGCCTGCTGACCCGGCGGGAAGTCTTCGAAGAGGTGGGCGGATTCGATGAGGAACAGCTCCCGGTCACCTTCAGCGATGTCGATCTCTGCCTGAAAATGCGGCGGGCCGGTTATCTCATCGTTTACACGCCCTTCGCCAAGCTGTATCACCACGAGTCGGCCTCGCGGCGGCGGAGCGTGGAAGCGCTCGAGACCGAAGTGATGCGGGAACGCTGGCCGGAATACCTGGAACGCGATCCCTACTACAATCCCAACCTCTCCCGGGAACGCGCTGATTTTTCGTTAGGCAAATAAAGATGAGCAAGAAACCAACCGACCGCTGGCAGGCGCTTGATCCCGGGGTGCGCCAGGCCCTCGTCGAACGCGATTATGGCGCGCGTTCCCTCGGGCAACGGATCGCCGAGGTCGGGATCGAGGCGGGCCAACTGGCGGGCGCGGATCGATCCGACCCGGAAGTGGCGCAGGCCTGGATTCCGGGAGTGGAGATTTTTTCCCGCACTATTCATCCGCAACGGCATCGCGGATTGTTTGGCGAATTTGTCCGGCGCGACGAAGGGCCGCTCGCCAGGATCGGACTCTGGCCGCAGCAGTGGGCCTGCGCGCGGATGTTCGCCCAGACCGCGAAAGGATTTCACATTCATCCCCCGAGCGTCCCGGCGGAAAGTTCGCCTAACGAGTGGTTCCAGCGGCTCTTCGTCCAGGAACCGGAGAATTTTTCCCTCCGCCGTTACGAAGAGGAGCAGTGGGACGTGATGTTTTTCGTCCAGGGCCGGGCCGAAATGATCCTGCGCGAGGCGCGCGCCGGGATGCCGGTGCGCACGATGCGGCTTTTCATCGACGGGGATGAGCATCGCGGGCCTAACAATGCCGGGATCGTCATTCCGGCGGGCGTGGCGCACGCCATCCGGGTCGAGGGCTCGGAAGACCTCATCATGGTTTACGGGACGAGCACTTCGTTCCAGGCCGAGTTTGAAGGACGAATCGCGAGCGAAGTCGAGACGGCGCAATTGCCGGAATCGTGGCAGAAATTTCTCGCGTGAGAGCAACCAGGGAACGCCGCTCCTTCACCTGTCATCCCGATCCGGCGAAGCGCGGAGAGGGACCTCTCAGTTGCAATAGGCGCCGTCTGGGTCCGAGAAAACATGGATTGCAGTTGCGAGGTCCCTCTCCGTCCTGCGGCGGATCGGGATGACAGGCGGGGCGGGCAGCCGACTTCTCGCGGGATATTTTGAAGCGCCGGTTCGATCCGGCGGATCCGGAGTGGATGGATCGGCCGCAGCCGGTCTCGGCCGAACTCTTGTCCGACCTGCGCAATCTGCGCGCGCTCAATCGCTACTTCGGCAGTTACAGACTCATCCGCTATTTTCTGCGGCGCTGGATTCAGCCAGGCGACCGGTTGCGGATACTCGATCTCGCCACCGGCTCGGGTGATATTCCACGCCTCATCGTCGATTTTGCGCGTGAGGTCGGCGCCGAGGTGCAAATCGACGCGGTCGATTTCCAGGCCTCGACGGTCGAGATCGCGCGCCAGCTGAGCAGCGACTACCCGGAGATTCGTTACCATTGCGCCGACATCCATCTCTTCGGCGACGAGCAGGCCTACGACATCGTGCTCTTTTCTCTCGCGCTGCATCATTTTAGCGAGGAGGAAGCGGTCGCGTTGCTTCGGCGTTGTCGCGCTCTTTCCCGCGGGAAAAGTCCTGGTGGCCGATCTCTGCCGGGGCTGGTTTGCGAAGGTCGGGGTCGATCTGCTTACGGCCACGATTTTTCGCGAGGCGATGACGCGGAACGACGCACGCGTCTCGGTCGAGCGCGCTTTTTCCTTCGAGGAACTGGCTCAGCTCGCGCGTGAAGCGGGCTGGGAAGATTTCGGTCATCGCCGCTTTCGTTTTGCCCGGCAGGCCATTTGGCTGGAGCGTGCCGCGTCCGACCGCGACCCAAGATGAAGATCATTTCCACCATTGCCGAGCTGCGCGCGCAGAGTCGCCCGGCCGGAAAACGCCGCGTGCTCGTCCCGACGATGGGCGCGTTGCATGCCGGGCACCTCTCGCTCATTCGGCTGGCGCGGAAGAGTGCCGGCGCAGAGGGCGAAGTGGCCGTGAGCATCTTCGTCAATCCGCTCCAGTTCGAACCCGGCTCGGATCTCTCGACCTACCCGCGGCCGGAATCCGCCGATGAGGAACTTTGCCGGAAAGAGGGCGTCGATCTCATTTTCCGGCCCGCGCCTAACGAAATGTATTTTGAGGACCGCTCCACCTTCGTCGAGGAGACGACCCTTTCGGAGCGGCTCTGCGGCGCCTCGCGCCCGGGGCATTTTCGGGGCGTCTCCACGGTGGTGACGAAATTGTTTCATCTCCTCACGCCGGACGCGGCGGTTTTTGGGGAAAAGGATTTTCAACAACTGGCGATGATTCGACGCCTCGTGCGCGATCTCGATTTCGCGGTGGAAATCATCGCCGGCCCGACGGTGCGGGAAACGGACGGGCTCGCCCTCAGCTCACGCAACCAATACCTGAGCGCGGAGGAACGGGCGCAGGCTCCGATTATCCGGCAGGCGTTGCTCGAGGCGGCGCAGTCGAGCGGAAACGAGCGCGCGCAAGATGGCGGCGACGGTGCGGGAGAAGATCGAGTCGGCCCCCCTCGCCCGGATCGATTACGTCGAGATCGTGGGAGCGGACGACCTGCAACCGCGCCTAACGATCGAACCGCGTTCACTTCTGGCGGTGGCGGTTTTCTTCGGCAAGACGCGCCTGATCGATAACATTCTGCTCGGATGAAGGAATTCGATTTTGTCGTAATCGGGAGCGGGATTGCCGGGCTCACCTTTGCCCTCAAGGTGGCGACAAAGGGACGGGTCGCGATCATCACGAAACGCAAAGGGGTCGATTCCAACACCGCCTGGGCGCAAGGGGGCGTGGCCTGCGTGACGAGCGGGGAGGATTCCTTCGACCTGCACATTCGCGACACCCTCGAGGCGGGGGCGGGCCTGTGCGATCCGCTCGCGGTCGAGACGGTGGTGAAGGAAGGCCCCGCGCGAGTGCAGGAGCTGATGGAACTCGGATTGCATTTCGACGAGCGCGATGTCTCCGGGCATCGCGAGCTCGATCTCGGGCGCGAAGGCGGGCATTCGAAACGCCGGGTCCTGCATGTGCATGACCTGACCGGCTACGAGATCGAGACCACGCTCCTCCGCGCGGTGGCGGCTTCGCCGAACATCGAGCTGCTCGAGAATCACATGGCGGTCGATTTGATCACGGCCGCGAAACTCGGTTTCGCGACCGAGGACCATTGCCTCGGCGTTTATGTGCTGGATGAAGTTTCCGGCGAAGTGGAAACGATCCGGACCGACCGGCTCGTCCTCGCCACCGGGGGCTGCGGAAAAGTTTATCTCTACACAACCAACCCCGCGATTGCGACGGGTGACGGGGTGGCCATGGCCTGGCGCGCGGGCGCGGTCATCGCGAACATGGAGTTCATCCAATTTCACCCAACCTGCCTCTACCACCCACAGGCGACTTCCTTTCTCATTTCCGAAGCGGTGCGGGGCGAAGGCGGCATCCTGCGCAACGCCAAGGGGGAAGATTTCACCGCCAAGGTCGATCCCCGCGGATCGCTCGCGCCGCGCGACATCGTCGCCCGGGCGATCGACGCCGAAATGAAGCGCACCGGCGCGCAGTGCGTTTACCTCGACATCACGCACCAGCCGCGCGAATTCCTGCAGGAGCGCTTCCCGCACATCTACGAGACCTGTCTGCAAAACGGGATCGACATGGCGAAAGAGCCGATCCCGGTCGTGCCGGCGGCGCATTATCAATGCGGCGGAATCAAGACGAACATCGACGGCGCGACCAGCCTGCCCGGGCTCTACGCCATCGGCGAGGTCGCCTGCACCGGCCTGCACGGGGCAAATCGCCTCGCGAGTAATTCGCTTCTCGAAGGCCTGGTCATCGCCCACCGGGCGGCCGAGGCGATCATCGGGAGCCGGCCGCCGGCGCACCCGGCCGGATCGGTTTCTCTCCCGGAATGGAAATCGGGCGACGTCCAGGATGTCGACGAGCTGGTCGTGATTTATCACAACTGGGACGAAATCCGGCGCCTGATGTGGGACTACGTCGGGATTGTGCGGACCGACAAGCGGCTGCAGCGCGCGAGCGCGCGCCTGCGTAATTTGCAGCGCGAGATTCAGGAGTTTTACTGGAATTTCCGGATAACAGTTGACCTCCTGGAACTGCGTAATTTAGCGACGGTAGCGGCCCTGATCGTCGATTCCGCGCTCAGCCGCAAAGAGAGCCGCGGGTTGCATTTTACGATGAATTATCCTGAAATAGGTGGTGAATCGTTGCGCCGGGACACATTGTTGAGCCGCGGCTGAGGGGTTTCTGGAACGGATCGTGCTAAAGATGGATGACGAAAGAGGCTTGCCTGCTCGGCCGATTTGGCTAGAACGAAGGCACGAATGCTGGTGAAAAAACTCACATTGCCCACCTTAATCGCAGCCGGCACGCTGTTGGCCGCGACGTTCGCCGGGGCTCAATCGCCCTACGAAAGCAGCGCGGATTTCGCGAAGTATGCGATGAAGTTGCGCGCCCAGGCCCTGCTCAAGGTGGAGCCGCAGGTTTTTGTCCCGACGACCTCGCGCTTCGCCTCCTCCCGATACCCGTGGAAGACGGATATTGTGACGACCGTTTTCTGGATCGGCGAAATGCCGACGACCAATAATCCGGTGCCGAATCACAAAAGCTCCTGGGACCCGAACTGGACCCAGAACTACGGCGGCTACGAC
Source organism: uncultured Verrucomicrobiae bacterium (assembly GCA_963740715.1). Classification (GTDB taxonomy): domain Bacteria; phylum Verrucomicrobiota; class Verrucomicrobiia; order Chthoniobacterales; family UBA10450; genus Palsa-1392. Next base: position 204,530 of record CAVUGD010000021.1, read on the forward strand.
ACCCCCGACGCGTCGCGCCGGCACGACTACATCCCGATCAATTTCGTGCCGCGCCAGAACCCGTTTTACATCGCCCTGCCCTACAACGACGTCTCGCGCGGCCAATTCAAACCTGAGGCGCCGATGGTGGTGCCGTGGTTTCGGCAGGCCTTCGTGAGGCAGGGTCTTTCGGTCTGCAAGGGTCGCTGGGTCGCGGTTCGGCGCGGCAACCGGGTTTGTTATGCGCAATGGGAAGATTGCGGCCCCTTCCGGACCGATCATTACCAGTATGTTTTCCGCAACGAGCGACCGAGGCCGAACCTGAACCGGGGCGCCGGGCTCGATGTGTCGCCCGCAGTGCGCGACTACCTTGGCCTCGGGCCGACCTCGCTGACGGACTGGCAGTTTGTCGAAGTGCGCGATGTCCCGCCCGGCCCATGGCGGAATTACGGCGACAACAATAATTTCGTCATCGCGCGCCGGCAGACGGAGCAGCGTCTGGCCGAGCAGTACTCGACCAAGACGAAGGCCAAGAAGTAGCGTTCCGCTACTTGCTCCGCGCCAGCTCGACCATGAGCTCCGCGAAAGATTTCTCCACTTCGCGCACCCGGTTGAGAAGCGGATCGTAACGCTTCCGCTCCGACGTGCAAAAAGCCCGCAACGGCTGGAAAACGCCGCCGATCTCGGCGTAGAAAAGATCGATCGCGTGCCGCAACTGCTGGTCGATCGCCGCCACCAACTCCTCGCGCTTCAGATCCATTTGCCGATGATACTCGGCGAGAATTTTGCGGCGCCGCCCAAACGCCACCAGCGTGCCGGCGACAAAGGCGGACGCCGCCACGATCCCGGTTACGTCCGCGACTGCGGCGCTGCTCATGGCCGCGATGATGGTGACGATTCCCCCGGCGGCCGCGACGCCCGCGGGGACCCGCATCCAGGTCGTGGTCTCGCGAAACATCCGCTCGAGCTGCGCTTCCATTCCGCGCCCGGCGATGCGTTCCACCAGCGTGAGCTCGATCGACTGGAGCAGCTCGCGCCGCTGCCGCGCAAAGTCGGGAATGGTCTGGTTCAACTGCATGCGCGAGTCGCCCTTGAACTGGTTCTCCATCGTATCCTGCAATTGCGGCCAAAGACTTCGCAGGTCGGTCTCGAGGAGCTGGAGCGCGTTCTCGATCTGGGGCTGAATCAGATCCTTTATTTTTGCCTCGAGGTCGGCCTGGAATTTTTCCTGCCACTCCGATTTTCCAAAAACCAGCCGCCAGGTGCGCCAGAAGGAGAGGTTGCGCTCGAGCAACGCATGGCCTTCCGCTTCACAGCGCCGGCAGGCCTGCTCGATTCCGCGCAAAAAGCCGCCGACCTGCCGCAGGGTTTGGTCTTTGCGTGACTCGAGGATGCCTTCGAGCCGGGTGAGCTGTTCTTCGTCGCGCTCGATCGTGGTCGAGGATGTTGCGCACCCGCGTGGCGCTGTCGGAGAGGATGACGGTCGCGGTTTGGCAGGTCGTCATCAATTTCGGCAGGCCATGGCGCGATTGATCCACCATCAGGTTGATGTGCTTCTCGAGCGCGGCGAAGTCGCTCTCTTTCCAGAGCCGTTCTTTGTCGACGCCGCTGGTGCGGGAGAGAAATGCCTTTCGGGCCGAGACCGCGAAAATGGGCGGGGCGAAGCCGAGTTTCTGGTTGGCCGTCTCGCGCAGGTGTTGCTCGATCACTTTGACTTCGCTCGGGTCGCGCAGGTCGGCCTGTTGCAGAACGAAGATGACATTCTTGAGCCACTTCTGGTTAACCAACCGGAGCAGCTCCCAGGCGGACGCGCCCCAGGGATTCACGACCGAGAAAACGAAGAGGACGAGGTCGGCGCGCGGGATGAAATTTTCCGTGATCGTCTGGTGCTCGGCCACCATCGTGTTGGTGCCGGGGGTGTCGACGATGTTGAAGTCCTTGAGGAAAGCGATCGGTTGATAGCGCTCGGTCACTTGCGCGGAAACGTCGACGTTCTGCTCGCGCGGCCCGTGTTTGAAAATGTAAACGCGGTCGGTCGCGGGAAGGACGTCGACCTTGCAGAATTCCTGGCCGAAGAGCGCGTTGAGGAGGCTGGATTTACCCGCCTTCACTTCGCCGACGACGACGAAGAGGAGCGGCTCGCGCACGTCCTTGAGCATGTTCTGCAGGGTGTCGAGCATGGTCGGCTCGCGCTGCATCTCGGCCGCCAGCTTGAGCAGCGCGTTCAGGGCCGCCTCCGTCCGGCCGCGCAACTGCAAATAAAGGTCGGCGACCATGCCGATTCGTTAGGGCTGCGTCCGGCTCGGCGTGGGCGTAACCGAGGGCATCACGACCGGGCTGACCCCGGGCGAGGAAAGCGGGGTCGGTCCCTCCGAGCTCACCTCCTGCGCCGGCCTTGGTTTCCCCATCGCGATCAATTCGGAGACGGTGACAAACTTAAACCCTTTCGCCTCGAGCTGGTCGAAGGTGTCCGGCATCGCCTTGATCGTCCCGGGATGAATGTCGTGCGCCAGAACAATCGACCCGGAGCGCGTTTCCTTTAGGATCCGGCTCGTCACGACCGAGGGCCCGGGCCGTTTCCAATCGAGCGGATCGACGTCCCAGAGAATGGTGCGGTAGCCGAACTCCGAGTGGATCCATTTCTTTTGCCGGGCGGTGATCGAGCCGTAAGGCGGCCGCATCAGGGTCGGCCGCTTCCCGATCGCGGCGCGAATGGCGTCGTCGGTTTTTTGCAGCTCGGCCCGCACTCGTTCGTCTCCCATTTTGCCGAAGGCGGGATGCGACCAGCTGTGATTGGCGATTTCGTGGCCCTCGCGCACCGCCCGTTGCAGGATCTCCGGATGCTCGACGACATTTTTGCCGACGACAAAAAAAGTGGCGCGCATATGATGCTTGGCCAGGAGATCGAGTAACTCCGGCGTCAGCTTTTCGCTCGGACCGTCGTCGAAGGTCAGGGCAATGTAGGGCCCGTCCACGTGCACGGCGCTGTAGCTGATCGCCGGCTCAGCCGTTGTCGGGAGCGGTGAAGCGGCGGGCGGCGCGGTCGGAGAGGTGGCGGGGTTCTGAGCCGTGAGGCAGCCCGCCAGAGAGAGCGTGAGCGAACTGACCAGAAAAAACAGGCGATGCGAAGCGTGGAACGGCAATTTCACAGGGCAAGGGTGCGCTGTATCTGGCAAACGAGCAAATGTCGGCATTCACAAGCCCTACCGTCGCGAATGGCTCCGGGCACGAAGATGAAAACGATGATAATAAGAGAGCCCTTGGCAGTTTTTCTGCTGCATAAAAGGATACCGACAACCAATTCTCTCAACTTTGCATGTAACGTCCGGCCGACACGGCGGTCTAATGGTGGGAGAAGGTCCCCAAATTCATGAGAATTTTATTAATCGAAGACCACGCCGACAGCCGACGCAACCTCCGCCGGCTGATCGAACAACGCGGCCACGAAGTCGTCGCCTGCGCGAGCGCGGAAGAAGCGGAAGCCGAGCTGGCGAAGGGCGCACGCTTTCCCTTTCTCATTCTCGACTGGATGCTGCCGGGGAAAAGCGGGGTCGAGCTTTGTGCCGACCTCCGCGCCCGGCCCAACGGCGACGAAATGTATATCCTGCTCGTGACCGCGCGGGCCGACTTGGAGGATCTCGAACAGGCCCTGGCTTCCGGGGCGAACGATTATCTCACCAAACCGCTCGACGCCCGCCGCCTCGCCGTCCGTCTTTCCGTCGCCGAGCGCCACATTCTCGGCCTTGAGGAACGCAATCACGCCCGCGCCGCGCTGCAGGATTCCGCCCGGCGGATGACCGATATCCTGGAGAAAACGAGCGACGGATTCTTTGCCGTCGATACGGAGTGGAATTTCACTTACCTCAACGCCGAGGCGGAAGTCATGCTCGAGTCGGGCCGCGCCTCGCTCCTGGGGCAGAATCTTTGGGCGAAGTTCCCCGAGATGGCCGGGACCATTTTCGAGCAAAACTATCGCGCGGTCATGCGCGATCAGATCGCGATTGAATTCGAGGCGCTCGATTCCCAGGGAAAAAACTGGTTCGAAGTGCACTCCTACCCGAGCGGCGGCGGGATTTCCGTCTTCTTTCGCGACATCACCGAGCGCAAGCGGATGGCGGACGAGCGCCTCACGACGAGCAAATTGGAATCGTTAGGCACGCTCGCCGGCGGCATTGCGCACGACCTGAATAACATTCTGACCGTCATCTCGGGCAATATCGGCCTCGCCCAACTGGAAGCGCCTAACAATAACGGCAACCTCCTTTCCTTTCTCGCCAAGGCCGGCCAGGCGTCGCAGCATGCCGCCCGTCTCTCCAGCCAGCTCCTGACCTTTTCCAAGGGCGGTGCTCCCTTGAAGAAAGTCGCTTCCGTGGCCGACCTCATCCAGCACGCCGCAGAATTTTCCCTGCACGGCTCAAACCTGCGCTCCACGATCGAGATTGAAGATCACCTCGGCAAAGCCGAGATCGACTCCGCCCAGGTCGAGCAGGTCTTGAACGCCTTGATCATCAACGCGCGGGAAGCCATGCCTAACGGCGGCAGCGTTCACCTCTGCGCGGAAAATATCCAGGTCAGCGACAAATCCGGGCTGCCGCTGGAAAACGGACGCTACATCAAGATCTCGGTGGCCGATCACGGGCCCGGCGTTCCGCCGGAATTGGCGGCCAAAATTTTCGACCCTTATTTCACGACCAAGGAAGCATCGTCCGGCCTCGGCCTGGCGATCAGTTATTCGATTATCCGCAAGCACGGCGGCTTCCTTCACCTCGAAAACAATTCACCTGCCGGGGCCACCTTCGCATTTTACCTGCCCGCCGCCCGCGGCAAGGTCGTGAGCGATCCGCTCCAGCCTAACGAACGCTCCTTCCAGTTCAATCACCAGCGCGTCCTCGTGATGGACGATGAATCCGCCATTCGTGAGCTGACCTCCCAGCTCCTCGCCACCATGGGCTATGAAGTGACGGCGGTGCCGGATGGCTCGGAAGCGGTCCGAATTTACGAACGAGCCGCGCGCAAAGGGGAGCACTTCCGGGCCGTCATTCTCGACGCCACGGTGCGGGGCGGGCTCGGCGGAGTCGAGACGATCGCGCGGCTGCGCCGGATCGATCCGGACGTCAACGCCATCATCTGCAGCGGTTATGCCGACGAAGCGGCGCTCTCGGAATTTCTCTCTTACGGGTTCCGCGGCGCGTTGCCCAAACCTTTTACCCGCCGCGAACTGGCCGACGCCCTGGAAAAGTCGATTGCGGCCAGCCCGGTCCACTAGACCGGCGGCTCGTTAGGCCAATCAGCTTTTCGGGACTTGCTTTAGTTCGCTGATGAAAGCTTCGGGTCCGCCCGGCACATAGCCGAGCTGGGCGAGCGGCTTACCGTCTCCGTCGAGCATGACGATGGTCGGGAATCCCCGGATCCCGAACTTCTGGGCCAGGGTTCGGTTCTGCAATTTCACTTCCGCGCTGAGCGGTTTGGCCCGCGGGAAATCTAGCCGCACCAGCACGAGGTTTTTCCTGGCGTAATCCTCGAAGGCCGGTTGCGAAAAAATCTCTTTCTCCATCACCTGGCACCAGCCGCACCAGTCCGAGCCGGTGAAGTCGAGGAGGAGCAGCTTGTGCTCCGTCTTCGCCAGCGCCTGGGCGCGGGTAAAATCGGTCGTCCAGTCTGCTTCCGCCCGGGCCAATGGCAGAGAGGTCAGGCTGAGAAGGACCGTGAGCAGTCCGAGACGAAGCATTTTCACCTCGCACTAGTCGCTGAGAGCCCGCTCGTGCGCAAGGCGCGCGACGGCCTCTTCGCCGCGGCCGCTCCCGTACAGACAGACGCCCGCGGACAGAGATCCTGCCCGCGGGCGACTAAAAGTTGCCTCGATTTTTCAGCCGTTAGGCTGACAGAGTCGTTAGGCGATTAGGTCGCCTTGAGGTGACCCGAGACGAGCTTGGTCATCTCGAACATGCTCACCTGGCTCTTGCCGTTGAAGACCGGCTTCATCGCCTCGTCGGCGTTGATCTGCGTTCTCTTCTTTTTGTCCTGCAGACCGTTCTTCTTGATGTAGTCCCAGAGCTTCTTCGTCAGTTCCGAGCGCGGGAGCGGCTTCGAGCCGACGATGAGAGAGAGTTTCTCATCCGGTTGGACAGGTTTCATGAAAGCCGCGTTAGGCTTCCGTTTCGAGGGTGTTTTTTTGGCTGTGGTTTTGGGCATAAAGGCTGATTAATCGTTGGGCAGTGCGAGAGCAATACTAATTTTTTCCCGATCGAAAAAAATTTAGGTGCAAAATCAAGAGGTCCGCAGGACTACAATCGCCGCCAGATCGTCCTCCAAAGCCTTGCCCGCGTCGGGCGCGGTGCGATCGATCACCTTCCGCAGCATGCCTACGGCGGTCGCTTCATCCGGCGCGATCAGCCCCTGTAAACGCGCCGGCGTCCAGCGTTCCGTCTCGTTTTTCGAGGCCCCGTAGAGCCCGTCGGTGTAGAGGAGAAATCCATCGCCCGGCCGCAGCTCGATCGCGGTCTCGGCAAACTGCGAATGCTCGAGCAAGCCTAACGGCGGCGCGTTCGACTGCACCAGCTCGGCCGGGCCACCGCGCCGCGCCACCACCAGGGGCGGATGTCCCGCCCCGACCACGCTGGCCCGGCCGCTTTCGTGATCGAGCGCGACACACATCGCGGTCATGAAGGAGCGTGCGCCGAAGATGCTGCGGAAATCGTCATTCACCGCTTCCATGATTTTCGCCGGATCCGCGTGCTCCACGCTGCCGTGGTGAAAAAGCAATTTCGCCAGGGTGGTGAGGAGAGCCGCGGCGGCGCCGTGACCGGTCGCGTCGGCGATCCAGAAAAGCGTGCGGTGATCCGACAACCGCCGCCAGCCATAGATATCGCCGCCGACCTGGATGACCGGCCGATATTCCGCCGCAATTTCCCAGCCCGGCAAGACCGGTGGTTTTTGCGGGATGAGCGATTGCTGGGTGAGCCGGGCCGCAGCCAGATCGCGTTCGAGGTTTTCGCGCCACGCTTCCAGTTCGTTATTCTGTTGCTGCAACTGCCGCCGCAAAGATTGCAGCCGCAGCTGGGTATCGATCCGCGCGCGCAGGACCGGGAGGTTGATCGGCTTGGTCACGAAATCGTTTGCGCCCGCTTCCAGGCAGAGCACTTCGCTTTCTTCGCCGCCGTCGCCGGTGAGCATGATCACCGGGAGTTGCGCGATCGCCGGGTCGGCATCGGACCGGAGGCGCGAGAGCACCTCCGCGCCGTTCAACTCCGGCATGTGGAAATCAAGCAGGAGCAGCGAAGGCACCTCCGCGTGCAACGTCTCGAGCGCCTCAACTCCACTGGCGGATTCCCGGCAGGAGTAGCCGGCGCTGCTCAGGGCATGAGTCAGCATCCGCCGGCTCGCCCGGTCGTCATCGATCACCAGGATGTTATCTCCTTTTCGCTCGGTCATCTTTTCTTGATTCGGAAAGGCGGAGGCGCGCATTCGCATTTTTTCGTCGGAAATCGGTTGGGGCGTCTCCACCGCTGCAAATAAACTTTGTCACCCGCGAACGAATGAATTACAAAACGGGAGGCATCGTCCAAGGCAACGCTTCTATGAAACTATCGATCTCGCTCGCGCTCTTCACCGCTCTTTTTATCTCGGCCTGCTCCGAACCGGAGCCGCCACCGCGGCGTCAGCGCGCAGCCACTTATCCGCCGCCCTCGGTCGAGACGCAATACCCGCCCGTCCAACAACCCTTTGACCCGGCGGCGCAGCCGACTCCGCCTCCGGACTATGCCGCCACCCAGGTCCCGCCGCCGCAGACCACCGCGCCCGCCGCGGAGGTCAAGGCGACCAAGGGCGACATTCCTTACGGCATCCCGGTCCCGAGCAAACCCGGCTTCGTCACCAGCCCCTATGCGCCCGACCAGGGCTATGTCGACGTCCGCGGCTTCCCGCCCGGGACGGAGGTGCGCGACCCGTACACGAACAAAATCTTTCTCGTCCCCTAACGAGTCGGATTTCGCTTCAGACTGCCTGCTCCCCGCGCGGCCGGCCGTTTTCCCCGGCGCGCGGCGGTGCTGGACATTTCCGCGCAACTTGGGATTCTTCTCCACGTTTGCGGCACCCGCCGGCCGCTCGACGCACATTTTTTCACCTGAACCATGGATGACCTTCGGATAAAACGCGCGCCGCGAATCGAGGCCGAGATCAATGTCTCGGGCGACAAAAGCATTTCGCATCGCGCGGTCATGATCGCGTCGCTCGCCAACGGTCCCTGCGTTCTGCGCGGGTTTTCGCGCAGCACCGATTGCATGAACACCGTCGTCGCGATGCGCGCCCTCGGGATCAAAATCGAACAGCCCGAACCCGAGGTTCTCATCGTCCACGGCAAACGTCGGAAATTAACCGCGCCGAAAGAGGAAATTAATTGCGGGAATTCCGGCACCACCATGCGCCTCCTCGCCGGGATCCTGGCCGGACAACCGTTTTCCAGTCAATTGGTCGGCGACGGCTCTCTCTCGGGCCGCCCGATGGGGCGCATCATCGAGCCGCTCCGCCTGATGGGCGCGAAGATCGAAGCCGGCGGGAAAAACGATACCGCGCCGTTGCGGATCGAAGGCGCTCCCTTGCACGGGATCAAATACACGACCCCGGTGGCGAGCGCGCAATTGAAGAGCGCGCTCCTTTTCGCCGGGCTTTTCGCGAAGGGAAAAACCTCTGTCCTGGAGCCGGTCACGACCCGCAATCACACCGAGCTGATGCTCAATTATTTTCTCGTCCGCACCCACAAGGACGAACATGGCGTGAGCGTTTTCGGCGATCACGTGCCGGAGTCGCGCGACTTCAGCATCCCGGGCGACATTTCTTCGGCCGCTTTCTGGCTCGTCGCCGCGGCCGCCCAACCCGGCGGTCATGTGCTCGTGCGGGATGTCGGCTTAAACGAAACCCGCACCGGACTTCTCGGCGTGCTCGTGCGGATGGGCGCGCAGGTTCGCGAAGCAATCGAGGACGTCGACCAGGTGGAACCGCGCGGGATCGTCGAGATCACCGGCGCGAACCTCAAGGCAACCGTGATTCAAGGGAAGGAAGTGCCGCGCCTGATCGATGAACTGCCGATTCTCGCCGTCGCCGGCGCGCTCGCCCAGCGGCACCACCATCATCCGCCACGCCCAGGAACTGCGGGTGAAGGAAACCGACCGGATCGCCGCCATCGCGCACAACCTGCGCTCGATGGGCGCGCAAGTGGTCGAGCTCAACGACGGGCTGGAGATCCACGGTCGCGCCCCGCTCCATGGCGCGCGGCTCTCCAGTTTTGGCGATCACCGCATCGCGATGGCGTTCGCCGTCGCCGGCATGTTCGCGGAAGGCGAGACCGTCATCCAGGATGTGGATTGCGTCGCGACCTCCTATCCCGGTTTTGAGAAAACGTTGAGCGAGCTGACCAATCCAAAGGGTTTCCGCACCACCACCCGGGTCATCAGCTCGCTTTCCCACACCCGTCCGGAGGAAGATTAGCCGCCGCCCGCCTAACGATGAACTCCGTCGCCGAGCACAAGATTATCGCGATCGATGGCCCCGCAGCCTCCGGCAAGAGCAGCGTCGCGCGTGAGCTGGCCCGCCGGCTCGGTTTCGTCTACGTCAATTCCGGCGCGATGTATCGCGCCATGACCTGGCTCGTCCTCGAGCGCGGAATCCCGGCCGCCGATGCCGTCGCGATCGAGCAACTGGCCGAGACGGCCCCGCTCTCCTGCGAATTGCGCGAGCGCGATTCGCTCATCCTGATCGATGGCGTCGATCCCGAGCCTTACCTGCGCGAGGATCGCGTGAACGAAAACGTCTCCCGCGTCAGCAGCGTCCCGCGCGTGCGCGAAATCCTGGTCGATCATCTCCGCCGTTATGCCGCGGAAAACGATCTCGTGATGGAAGGCCGCGACATCGGCTCGGTCGTTTTCCCCGACACGCCTTTTAAATTTTACATCGACGCCTCCCCCGAGATCCGCCTCCGCCGGCGCGAAGCCCAGGGACAACGCGATCGCATCACCGCCCGCGACGAAGCCGATTCCTCGCGCCGCGCTTCCCCGCTCATCATCGCGGAAGACGCCCACGTCATCGACAGCTCGAACCTGACGATCGACGGCGTCGTCGGCGAAATCATTGGCCGCTTGAAACTCAAAGGCCTAACGAGCGCGCGTTGAACCCCTGGTATTTCACGATCTATCATCTGACCCGGCTGATCGCGCGGGTCTTTTTTCGTTTTCGCGTCCTCCATCGCGATCGTCTCATCCAGGAAGGGCCGGTCATTCTGGCGATGAACCACGAGAGCTATCTCGATCCGCCCTTTGCCGGCATCGCGTCGCGCCGCGCGATTTATTTCCTCGCGCGCAAATCGCTCCTCGACGTCCCGGTGCTGGGTTGGGTTCTGCCGAAAATAAATGTCGTTCCCGTCGATCAGGACGGCGGTGACCGCAGCGCGCTGAAAGCGCTCATCCGCATCCTTCGGGCCAACCACGGCACCCTCGTCTTCCCGGAAGGCTCGCGCACGCTCGATGGAAAGTTGCAGCCGGCCCAGCCCGGCGTCGGATTCCTCATCGCGAAGACGCTTGCGCCGGTCGTACCGATGCGAATCTTCGGCGCGCACGAGGCCCTGCCCCGCGGCGGCGGGAAGCTGCGCTTTTGTCCGATCACGATCGTGATCGGTGAACCGATCCGCTTCACCGCGGCCGATATCGAGGGGCACGGGCGCGAAGTTTACCCGCGCCTCTCCCAGCGCGTGATGGACGCGATCGCGGCGCTCCATCTCTAAACGTTGCCAGGCGGCTCCTCTCCGCCGGATACTCTGCGATGGAAATACCCGGCCCACCCGAGCGCCCGCCGGGCGAGACGCGCGCCCCGGCGAGCGGCTTGAAGCTGATGCTGGGCATCCTGGTTGTCTTCGCCCTCCTCGCGGGCTATGGGCAATGGCAGAATTCCCGGCGGTCGCAGAGCGAGACGATCACGATCGTTCCCGCGCCTAACGTCTCGCCGGCGCCCTCCCCTAACAATCACTAACGAATCGTAAATCGGCCGAAAACGCCGTTTTGTTTCGAATAACCGCAGACCGAAATGGTCTCACTATCTTATGAAGAGAAACTTGCTCCTTCCGCTCATCGCAGCCCTCGCCCTCGGCGTCGGGGCCTGCCAGAAACAAGAGACCGAAGCGGAACGCAACGCCGCGATCGAACGCCAGGTCCAGGAGCGGCTCAACGCCGAGCGCTCGGCCGACGATCGGCAAAAGATGGCCGAGCGACAGGCCGCGCTCGAGGCGCGGATCAACGCCCTCGCCGCCGCGCAAAAAAAACCGTCCGCCACCGCCACGCCGCGGACCAGCCAACCCGCCGCCACGCCCGCGAGTGCTTCCCGGCCCGAGGCCGATACCGGCGCCTATTCCACTTTCTATCGCAAACTGGATCCCTACGGCGACTGGATGGAGACGGGCGATTACGGCTACGTCTTCCAGCCGCGCCAGGCCACCCAGACCCGCGATTGGCGCCCTTACACGCACGGCCACTGGGTTTATACCGATGCCGGCTGGACTTGGATCTCGGAGGAAAAATTCGGCTGGGCCACTTATCACTACGGCCGCTGGATTCGCCTCCGCAGCGTCGGCTGGGTCTGGGTGCCGGGCGAACAGTGGGCCCCGGCCTGGGTTTCCTGGCGCAAAGGCGGCGACTACGTCGGCTGGGCGCCTCTCCCGCCTGAGGCGCAGTTCGATCGCCAGACCGGCATCCGAAATTGGGCCGACAACTATTACGACATCGGCCCCGACCAATACGCCTTTGTTCCGGCGAACGAATTTGGCCGCAAGCTGACTCCGCGCGAAATCCTCCCGACCGAGCGCAACGTCACGATCATCAACCAGACGATCAACGTGACCAACATCGTCTACAACAACTCCGTCATCGTCGACCAGGGCCCGAGCTACAACGACCTCAACCAGCAGAGCCGGCAACCGATCGAGCGCTATCGGCTCGAGCGGACGCAGGGCATGACGAACGATGTCCCCGTCTTCAAGGGCGAAGTGGTGGCGCTGCCGACGGTTGATTTCCGCCAGGCGGAGCGGGCGACGCGCCCGACCCGGGTCAGCCGGACAATTTCGCAAACCGTCGCGGAACGCGGCTGGGCGGGAATCCAAAACGCGCAGGCGGCGCAGAAGGCGCGCGCCAAAATGCAGTCCGAAGCCACGCCGCCGCCCAACCTGCCGCCAAAGCGATTCGTTAGGCCGGATCGGCCCGCTGCCGTCCCGCCCGGACCCGGACCGGTGAACCAAGACCGACCCGGAAAGCCGACGATCCCGACTGCGAACGCGACTCCGATGGGAACGCCTATCCCAGCACCGAGCATACCGCCGACCGTCGCGCCGACCGCCAGCCCGCGACCAACCCCCAGCGAAGCACCGTCGCCCCGGCAAGGTCGGAAGGGCAATCGGCCGGAACCGACCGCGCCGGCAACTCCGGCTCCGCCCGCGAAGCCGGTAGCGACCGAGACCCCCGCGGCAGCCGACCCGACCCCACCCGTTCCAGCGGAGAACGTCGTTTCACCCAAGCAAGCCGACCGCAACGCCGCTCGCGCCGCGCAGCAGGAAAAAATGAAGCAACGCGCGGAGCAGCAGGCGCAACGCCAGGCCGAGCGTCAGCAGAAGATACAGGAACGTCGCGGCCAAAAGCCCGGCCGTTCTGAAGCGACGCCGGCCGCGACGCCGGAGCAACCTGCCGCCACCGAAGCTCCAACAACCACACCCGCCGCTGCCACGACCCCGCAGGCCTCCGACAAAATGACTGAGGCCGAAAAGCGCCGGGCAAAGCGGGCCGAGAAACGCGCCGGTAAACGAGGGAAAAAAGGCCAGGCACAGGACGAGGAATCGCCCGAGCCCGAGGAAAGCGCGACCCCTGGCGCGCAACAGCCCTAACGAGTCATCACCCAGCCGGAGCGCACCCGAGGCGCGCACAGTTTTTTCGCAGCCCATTCTAGCGCCGGAGGCGCGTTAGATATTAGCCCCGGGCTTCAGCCCGGGGCTTGCGTCCCAAGACAACTGAGCCCCGGAGGGGCGGCAGAATCCTTGGAAACACGCATTCTGTCGCCCCTTCCGGGGCTATTCTTCTCCAAAATCTACTGACCCCGGGCTGGCGCCCGGGGCTAATTTCTTGCACGCCTTCGGCGTTCCCGATCGGCCACGGGATTTTTTTAAGATGCGCCAGGCTGCGAAAAGTTCGCGCCGGCGGGGCGCCGTTGCCAGCACGCGAGGCGCGTGCGCTCCCCAGCGGTTCGCGTTCGCGGCGTTTCTCGTCGGGCGGAGAAAATTACCCTAACGAGTCTCTTCCGCCAGCTTCCGCGCGTAGGCCAGGGTGTCGATCGCGTCCGGCGTTTTGTCGCGCCGGATGGCCTTGATCCTCGGGAAACGCAAGGCGAGCCCGCTCGCGTGCCGTTTGCTCGGCTGAATCGAATCGAACGCAATCTCCAGCACGATGTCCGGTTTCACCTCCAGGTAACGCCCGCGATCGCGGATTGTGTTGCGGCGAAAATGCTCGGTCAGCTCCGCGATTTCGACATCCGTTAGGCCGCTGTAGGCTTTCCCGATCGGAAGCAATTGCCCGCTCTCCTCGTCCCGCACCGCGAAGGTGTAATCGCTCAGGACATGATTGCGTTTGCCGTGTCCGAGCTCCGCCGCCACGACCACGACATCGAGCGTGGCCAGTTCCTTCTTCAGCTTGAACCACGACATTCCGCGCCGCCCCGGCGTGTACTGGCTCTCCGGGTCCTTGATCATGAGCCCTTCGTTCAAACGCCGTCGCGCCAGGGAGAAGGCGGACTCAATTTCCTCGGCCGAGCGCGCCGGAGAAATCTCCGCGAACTGGAACTGCGGCGGCATCGTTAGGCCGCGGAGCAGCTCGCGCCGTTCGCGCAGCGGCGCGCGGAGAAGCGAGCGGCCGTTCAGCCAAAGCAGATCGAAGGCGATGAAAACAACCGGCACGTCGGCCGCGGGCGCGGCGAAGAGATCGGCGCTCTCCTGTTTGCGGCCGAGCCGTTTTTGCAGGTCGAAGAAAGTCAGCTTCTTCCCGTGCTCGAAAGCCATGATCTCGCCGTCGAGAATGAGCTCGTCGGCGAAGCCGCGAGCGCGCTCCGCAATCTCGTCGAATTGCCCGGTGACGCGGCGCAGATCGCGCGAGAAAAGTTCCGCCCGGTCCGCCCCGCGATGGAGCTGCGCCCGGATGCCGTCAAACTTGTCCTCCACGTAAACGATCGATTCGTTAGGCGACTCGCCTGCAAACCGCGCCCAGATCGCCTCCGCCGTCGGCTCCGGGCTGGCCAGCATGCATTTGATCGGGCGAAAAAGCGTCAACTCGGCCTGGTCGAGTTCGCGCCGCGCGGCGAGAAGCGCGGTCTGGCCGATGTCGCCGAGCAACATGTGGGCTTCTTTCAATTCATCGAGCGAGGCTTCGAAAGCGCGCGCGATCGCTTCCTCGACCAGGCCTTCGCGCAGGCCGATGCGGAGGTCGCCGGTCAGGATTTTGACCACATACTGCGCCTCGAGGGGCGAGAGTTTTTGCAGCCGCGCCTGGAGCAATTCGGTCTTCGCGACCGGACCGCGCGCCTTGTGCAGGGCTTCGAAAAGGGCGAGCGCTTCGCCTAACGAGAAGGGTTCGGGCGTGGTGCGCCCCTCGAGCGCTTCGCGGGTCGCTTTGCTCGCGTCGCCGTGGCTGCTCGAGATCTGCTGCAGCTCGGCGTTGCCCCGCTTGCTGGCGGCGAGGAGAGCGCGGTAAATAATCGCCCAGCCCGTTTGCAGGGTGCGCTGGTCGGTTTGGGCAAATGGTTTGCCGGTGAGGAAGGTGGAGGCGATCCGGAGCTGCTCGGGTTCGAGGCCGCGCAGGTATTCGGAAAGGAGACGGATCTTTTCCAACTTGGCGGGTGTGGCGGCGATTTGTTCGCCGAGTTCGGCGAAGGCGAAAAATTCCGACTGGGTAGCGCACGCGTCTCGCGTGCTGGAGATGGCGTCCTCGCCATCTCGAACTTTTTCATTTTTCCCCACGCTCCCGGAAGGAGCCTTCGTTAGGGAAGTTCGTGGCGGCGGGACGCCGCCACCAGCACGCGAGACGCGTGCGCTACCCGGAGGAGAGCTGCCTCAGCGTCAGCTCCATCTGGTTCTGCGCGCTCAGGGCCCAGGCTTCGACCCCGCGCTCGCGCAGGTCGCGCGCAAATTCCGCGGCGAAGCCGTGCAGGGTGAGGACGCGCTTCGGTTGCACCAGTTCGACGTAACGCAGCAGATCGTCGTAATCGGCGTGGTCGGAGAGCGGGAAGGCGGCGTCGACCTGGTAGCGGTAAATCGCGTTCGGCTCCACCGCCCAGCCGCTGATCATCGCGACCCGCTTGTTTTTCAGGCCCTGGAGAATCTTGGAACGGACCACGCTCGGCGGACAGATCAGCACCTTGCCCGCGAACGCTTTTGGTTCCCACCGATCGTAGTGGCAGAACGCCTGGCCAAACTGCTCGTAGATCCGCGTCATGCGATAGACCGAGGCGTGCAGCATCGGTTGCAGGTCCGCTTCCGCCAGCGAGCAGAGAATCTCCTGCGCTTTGCCTAACGAGTAGCCGAGCAGGACCGGCGTCGCCCCTTCCTCGAGCGCTTCCCGGCAAAAGGCGACGATCTGTTGCACCACGAGATCGGTCGGCGGGAGCCGGTAGCGCGGCAGGCCGTAGGTCGTCTCCATGATGAGGGTGTCGGCCTGCTGCCATTGCGTCGCCTCGGCGGAACGGCCGGGGCGCAACTTGAAGTCGCCGGTGTAGAGCAGGCTGCCCGCGTCGGTCTGGAGAAAAAACTGGGCCGAGCCAAAAATATGCCCGGCCGGCAGGAGCGTGATCTCGAGCCCGCGCACGGTCGACCGCTCGCCGAAAGGCAGGACGTGTTCGTGCCGTTCGCCCGGGAGCCGGGCCTGCATCAGGCGCGAGGTCCGCTCCGAGACGACGATCTCGTCGTGCGGCGCGATGTGGTCGCTGTGGGCGTGGGAGACGAAAGCGAACGGCTTCGCATCCCACGGATCGAGCCAGATGTTTTCGTTAGGCAAATAAACTCCGCGTTCGTACTGGACCGAAATCACGGCGGAAAATTAGCCGCATCGCGCGCGAGCGCGAACGAGCCTCCCTCGTAATCGTGCTCGTGCTCCTGCTCGTGATCGGTCTTTTCCTCGGTTTTCGATCACGAGCGCGAGCACGAGCACGATTACGAGAGTGTGGACGAAGAACCGGCACGATTGACACCGGGGCGCTGATCCCGTTTGATGCACGCGTCGTGAGAATCCCGCTGGCCGCCCTTTGTTTACTCCTCGCGAGTTGCGCCGGCGGGCCGCCCAAGCCCCGCCAGGTGGAAAAGCCCACTCCTCTGCCGGTCGCCCTCGACCAGGACTTCGAGTTTCGGAAAGTGAAACAATATTTCCTCGATCCCGTGGGCCCGCAGATCAACGGACAGGTCGACGCCTCGGTCCGCTTCGAGCGCGATTACCGGATGTACGGCGCCATCACCGCCCTCGATCAGCGGCAGCGGTTTGGGAATTATTACACCTTTTTCTGGGTCGCGCGCCGGACCGCGGATGTGCGGGTGCGGCTGGAGTATCGGCAGGAAAAATTGCATGCCTTCGTCCAGGCGCGGGAGATCGAATACCCGCAGGCGCATGGCCATTACACGACGGAAATCGCCATCCTGGGCGACGACTTTTACGACGACGGCCGGGTCATCGCCTGGCGCGCATCGCTCATCGTGGACGGCCGAATCGTGGCCGTGCGCCGATCCTATTTATGGGAGTAGCCCGCACCCCGGTGTGCGCTCCCGTCTCATGCAACCGCATTCGTTAGTCCGGTCGCGCGCCAGCGAGGACCCCCGCCCCGTCGTCCGCGTCCCGGTTCATCCGCCACGCAGGCCAGCGCCGATACATGCGCAGGGTCATTGACAGTCTCCGGCGAAATTTTATCTTTAGTTAGTCGTGCAGTCCTCGATTCAAGTAGGCGTCAACGGTCCCACGGTGTGGGTGCGTGTGGCGGGGCGAGGCAGCTTCCTCAATAGTGGCAGCTTGAAGGAGTTTGCCCGCGAGATGGTGAATAGAGGCCATCGCGAGTTCGTCTTTGACCTGGAAGAGTGTGTCATGATGGATTCGACTTTCATGGGAACAATGGCGGGCATGGCGCTGCGTCTGAAAGAGCTCGGCGAAGGACGGGTGCACGTGATTCATTGCGGCGAACGCAGTCACGATCTGCTTTCCGGTTTGGGCCTCGACCAGATCTTCGACATCCAGACCAACGGCGCCGAGGCCCCGAGATGCGAGGCCCTCTCCAAAACCAACGGCGACGACGCGACCGATAAATCCGCGGCCGCGAAACGCGAACAGGCCGGGACAATGCTCGAGGCGCACGAGGCGCTGTGCGAGGCGGCTCCGAAAAATCTCACCCGTTTCAAGGACGTCCTCGATTACCTCAAGCAGGATCTGCAAAACGAAAGCCCAGCGAAGTAATCTCGCTTCGCTCCCATGCGCTTTCTTCTTTTTGGGCTCCTCGTCGCGTCGCTCATCGGCTGGCTCCTCACCTACCAGCGGCAACGCTGGCGCATCCGCCAGCTCGAGCGTTCGAATGAGGAAATCCAGGTCGAGGAAAATCTCGTCTTCGATTTCCTCCACGGCCTCGGGGAAGCCTTTCGCGATGTCATCCGGCCGCATGACCTCCATCGGCTGATCGTCGAGAGCTCGGTCCGCATCCTCGACGCCCACGGCGGGGCGATTTACCTCGTCGACCGCACCGGGACGCGCCTGAAGCCCGCCTTCCTAACGAAAGGCTGCCCGCCCCTCATCGCCGTGCCCGACCGCATCCTGCAGCAGGCCGCCACCACGCCGATCGCGCTCGACAGCTACCTGCGCTCGCAGCCGATCGAAGCCGGCGAAGGTCTGCTCGGCAGCGCCTGGAAAAGCGGCGACGGCGTCCACCTCGGCGATGTCCAGCACGTCCCGGAGCTGGCGAAATTGCGCGAGAGCGCCTACGGGACCACCTCGGTCATGGTGACCCCGCTCCTCTACGGCCGGCAGAACATGGGCGTCCTGGCGGTCGCCAACGGCCCGATGAGCGCGCCTTTTACCGCGAGCGATTTCGTCGTCTTCAAATCGATCTCCGAGCAGTCCGCCTTCGCCCTTTACAACGCCATCGTTTATTCCGAGGCGAACGAGAAGAAGCGCCTCGACCACGACCTCCAGATCGCGCGCGACATCCAGCGCATCCTCCTCCCTTCAAAGCCGCCGCCGATCGACGGCTTCGACATCGCCGGGATCAACATCCCCGCCCGCCAGGTCAGCGGCGATTATTTCGACTACATCAAGGTGGACGACGAACGGCTCGGCGTGGTCATCGCCGACGTCTCGGGCAAGGGCGTGCCGGCCTCGCTCATCATGGCGATCTGCCGCAGCGTCCTGCGGGCCGAGGCGCGCCTGGGGCAGTCGCCGGCCGAGGTCCTGAGCAAGGTCAATCGCCAGCTCTACCCCGATATCAAGGAGGACATGTTCATCAGCATGGCCTACCTCATTTTGAACCACAAAACCAACCACGTGACCCTCTCCCGCGGCGGCCACGACGCCCCGCTGCTCTACCGCGCCGCGACCGGGGAAGTGGAGGTTTTGAAGCCGCCCGGGATGGCCCTCGGAATTGACAGTGGAGACGTCTTCGATAGGATAACCGGCGACCTTTCCGTCCCCCTCGAGACCGATGATTGCCTCGTCCTTTACACCGACGGCGTCACCGAAATGCTGGACGCGAATGGAGACGAATTTGGCCCCGAACGAATGCTCCGCTCGATCAAGGCGAGCGCGAGCGAAGGGGCGCAGGGAGTCATCGCCCGCCTGGTCGACGACGTGCGCAATTTCGCCGCCGGCCATCCGCAGAATGACGACATCACTTTGATCGTAGTACGAAAGACATGAAACATTCCAAAACCGACCGCCGGGAAATTCCCGTGACCGAAGACGCCCAGGCCAGCGGCGCGCAGACGGCCGTCGCGCCCGATCCCGAGAGCGAGAACGGCCAGGACGATCCCACCGCCAACCTGCAGGCCGATCTCGATCGTTTCCGCGATCTCGCCCTGCGCACCCAGGCCGACCTGGAGAATTTCAAAAAGCGCGCCGCCCGCGAAAAAGAAGACTCGATCAAATACGCCAACAGCTCATTGCTCGAGCGCCTGATCGCGATCATCGATAATTTCGAGCTCGGCCTTTCCGCGGCCAGGAGCGAAGGCGAGAAATCGCCCATCTACGCCGGCATGAGCATGGTCCTGAAACAGCTGACCGATTTCCTCGCCGACAACGGCCTCCAGCCGATCGACGCCGAGGGGCAAAAGTTCGACCCCAACCTGCACGAAGCCATCGCGCACGAACCGAGCAACGAAGTCGCCGAAGGCGTCGTCGTTAGGCAAATGCGCCGCGGTTACAAGATGAAGGACCGGCTCCTGCGGCCCTCCAGCGTGGTCGTTTCGAGCGGCTCAGCGGCATAACGTTCCACTCGTGCTCGTGCTCGTGCTCGTGCTCGTGATCGAATCGCTATCCCGTCGTTATCCGAGCACGAGCACGCAGTAAGATTTCCCAAAATGGCCACCACCAAACGCGATTACTACGAAATCCTGAGCGTCGAGCGCACCGCTTCCGGCGACGAGATCAAGCGCTCGTATCGCAAACTCGCGGTCAAGTTTCACCCCGATAAAAATCCCGACGACCCGCACGCCGAGGAGCAATTCAAGGAGCTCGGCGAAGCCTACGACGTCCTCATGGACGAGCAGAAACGCGCCGCCTACGACCGCTACGGCCACGCCGCTTTTGCCCAGGGCGGACGCGGCGGCGGGTTCCACGATCCCTTCGATATCTTTCGCGAAGTCTTCAGCGGCGCGGGCGGCGGCGGTGGCGGAATTTTCGAGTCCTTCTTCGGCGGCGGCGCGGCCCAGGCCGATGGCAGCCAGCGCGGGAGCGATCTGCGCTACGACATGCAGATCACGCTCGAGGAAGCCGCCTTCGGCGTGGAAAAAGAAATCGAGGTGCGCAAGCTCGATACCTGCGACAAATGCACCGGCAGCGGCGCCGCCAAGGGCTCGCGCGCCATCACCTGCCCGGTCTGTCGCGGACGCGGCCAGGTCGTCAGTTCCCGCGGATTTTTCCAGGTCTCCCAGACCTGTCCCAAGTGCCGCGGCCTCGGCGAAGTGATCGAGCAACCGTGCGACGCCTGCGACGGCGAAGGCCGGGTCGACAAGACCAGCCGGATCAAAATCAAGATCCCGCCCGGGATCGCGCACGGTTCGCGGCTGCGCTCCACTCGCAACGGCGAAGCCGGCATCCGCGGCGGCGACCAGGGCGACCTCTACATCGTCGTCCACGTCAAGGAGCACCCCATCTTCCAGCGCGATGAGGACAACCTGTATTGCGAAGTGCCGATCTCCTTCGCCACCGCCGCGCTCGGCGGCGAAGTGCCCGTCCCGACCCTGGAAGGAAAAGCCAGCCTCAAAGTCCCCGCCGGCACGCAAGGCGGACAAAGCTTCAAGCTCCGCGGCAAAGGCGTCGTGCACGTCAACAGCCGCGAGCGGGGCGACCTCTACGCCAAGCTCCTGGTCGAAGTCCCGAGCCGCCTGAACAGCGAGCAACGCCAGAAGCTGGAAGAATTCGCCGCCCTCTGCGGGGACGACAACACCCCGCTGCACAAGAGCTTCTTCGAGCGCGCGAAAGAATTCTTCCGCTAGGGAAACGGAAATTAACCGCAGAGGACGCAGAGAGCGCAGAGGAAGAATGATCTTACGCAATTCTCTGCGACCTCTGCATCCTCTGCGGTTACAATCCTCCCTTTCTTTCGATGCACCGTTTCTATCTCGCGCCTAACGACTGGCCCGCCGCCACCCTCACCGGCTCCGAGGCGCACCATGCCCGCAGCGTTTTGCGGATGCAGCCCGGCGATCGCGCCGTCCTCTTCGATGGCCGCGGCCGCGAAGCCACCGCCGAGATCGTTTCGCTCGCTTCCGGCACTGTGCACCTGCGCGTCTTGCAGGAGACCGTCACGCCGCCGCTCCGGGCCCGCATCACCCTTGCCCAGGCCATTCCGAAGGGGAAAAACATGGACCTGATCGTGCAGAAAGCGGTCGAGATCGGGGCGGCCGAGATTTTCCCGCTCCTCTCCGACCGCACCGTCGTCCAGCTCGACCCGGAGAGCGCGGCGCAGAAACAGGCCAAGTGGCAGACCGTCGCGCTCGAGGCGGCCAAGCAATGCGGGCAGAACTGGCTCCCGCACGTCCACCTCCCCCGCACCCCTAACGAGTTCTTCCGCGATCTGGAATCCGGCAGTGTAGAGGCGGGCGTGTCGCCCGCAATACCCCAGCGCCCCGCCCGCAGATAGGGAGATAACCAATGCGGTCGGCGACGCTGCCTCCCTGCGCCCGACACGGGCGCCGCTACAGCGCCCGGACCGGGCGCACTACGACCTGCGGCTCATCGGCTCGCTCCAGCCGGGCGCGCAGCACCTGAAAAAGATCCTGGCCGACTACGCCGAGGGCCACGCCGGCGCGCGGCCGGAGCGGGTCCTCATGCTGATCGGGCCGGAAGGCGATTTCACCCCGGCCGAGATCGCGCTCGCCCGCTCCCACGGCTGCGCGCCGCTCACCCTGGGCCCGATCATTCTGCGGGTCGAGACGGCGGCGATTTATTGCCTGAGCATTCTTTCCTACGAGCTGCTCGGCGAACGTTAGGCGCCATTCAGGGCAACAAAAAACCCGCGCCGTCAGGCGCGGGTTTTTGTGAAGATCGGAAATCCGTTAGGCGCGGCGGCGGCGCAGGTAACGCTGACCGCAGAAGAGCAGGCCGACACCGAGGAGCATGTAAACCGAAGGCTCGGGGATGGCGCTGAGAAGTAAAGTTGTCGATCAGCTAGACCGTCATCAGCATCGCAGCGTCATCCGTGATCAGTCCAGCGAAGATCCGCAACGTGGAACCAGTTGCGAATATGGTAATCGCGGTAGTGTAGCCGATTCCGGCGAGTCGATCCGCAGTCGTTGCCATCTAGGACACGCGCGCTGACACCGAGATCGCACGTCAAGTCAAAGCCCGAGCGAATTGACTCAGCTGCCAGGAAGTCCGGTTAAACTCGCCGGATCGTGAAGGTCCAGCCGCCTGTGTTCGCCACGTCATTGTCCAGTAAGTCGAAAACTGAGTACAGCTGAAGCTCGCGTTAATTGTTGAATCCGGTGTCCCGCTGCGAAGCTCCGACCGAAGGACCGAGTGCCGCGGTCCAGATGTCGGAGTTACGCCAGCTACGCCGAAGTTGTAGTTGCCACCGCTGAGCCGGTGCCGTGCACTTGTCAAGTACAGTCGTTCCAATTAGTGCCAGCGTTCCGAAAGTGCCCGTGCCCACAGCGAACGCACGGTAGTTGGTCGTTCCGGTGACTACCCATGGAATCGAAATCCTGCGTATAGGTCCCGCCCGTGTAGCTGATCTGCGCCTGGGCCGCTGCTGACATTCCCGCCACGAGGCCGACCGTTAGTGCAATTTTACTGAGTAATTTCATCCAATTATTCCGCTATTTTTTCCCGAATTATTCTTCTGAAGCGCGGCGACCATGTCAGTTGGCGAAAAAAATGGCAATACTTTTTTTGCCTCAACCTGAAGATTTTTTCTCGCGACCGGGTCCCGACCGAGGCAGGGGTTTCTCCGGAGGGCACAAATCGGCCGTTTTGGTGCTTAAAACGGGGCGTCGCGAGCGTTTCCACGCGCGTCGCGAGCGGTTCCCCCGTACGTCGCGACCGTTCCCCGCACGTCGGACGGTTCCCCGCACGTCGGACGCTTCCTGCCGCACGGTTCGGACGCTCCTGCCGCACGGTTGGACGCTCCTGCCGCACGGTTGGAGCGCTCCTGCCACGCGGTGGAATCATCCTGCCACACGGCAGAACGATTCTGCCACGCCACGCGGACCGTTCCACCGCACGGCAGAATCATTCTGCCACACCAGCGGACCGGTCTGCCAGACCGGGAAACGGGTCTGCCACACGCGCGGACGGCCTAAAACCGTCCCAAACAGGCCAGGTCAGCCCCGTCCCTACTTCTTCGCGCTGGTTTTGCTGCGGCTGGCGGGCTTGGCCGCGCTCTTTTTCGCCTTGGCGGGGGCGGATTTCTTCGCGGTCTTCTTCGCCGGCGCTTTTTTGGCGCTGGCTTTCGTCGCGCCCTTGCTCGAGGAGCTGGTTTTGCCGCTCCGCTTGAACGAGGGGAGGAGCGACTTGCCTTTCTGGGCCCGTCGTCCGATGACCGCGCCGATGACGCCGCCGACTACGGCCCCGACTGGTCCAGCCACGGCTCCCACGACCGCGCCGGTCGCGGCGCCGGCCGCCGGCTTGCTGATGGCGGGGAGGTGGATTTTTCTCGAGGTTTTCGCGGCGGGTGTTTTTGATTTTTTGGCCATAATTTTTTTGGGTTCCGGCGTGCGGTGTAGTTGCTTCCGGTTCAAGGTTTAATTCGACTCTCGCCCCGCGCGCGGCGGTTTTTCGCCTAACAAAAAAAAGCGCCCCGGTTTCCCGAGGCGCTTTTTGTTAAAGTTGTTGCTGGTTGGTTTAGCGTCCGCGACGCGAACCGCCGTCCCGGCGTCCGCCACCGCCACCACCGCCGCCGTAGCCTCCACCGCCACCGCCGCCGTAGCCGCCGCCACCACCACCGTAGCCGCCACCGCCGCCGCCGTATCCGCCACCGCCACGTCCTCCGCCGCCGCCACCGCCACCTGGGCGTGCTTCACGCGGGCGCGCTTCGTTGACGGTCAGGGGCCGGCCTTCGACGGTTTTGCCGTTGAAGTCGGCGATCGCTTTTTGCGCATCAGCTTCCGAGCTCATCGTGACGAACGCAAAGCCGCGCGATTTACCGGTAAACTTGTCCTGCATGAGAGTCACTTCCTGGACTGCGCCGGCTTGGGCGAAGAGGTCCTGGAGGTCCGTTTCGGTCGTGTTGAAGGAAAGATTTCCTACGTAGAGTTTCGTGCCCATCTGATATTTTCTTAATTTTCGAAACGCTGCTCGGCCACTGTTCCCGCTAATCGGATTTCAAATCGCCACTGAATCAAACTCACCTGACAATCCACCAACGCCCGGACGGCTATTTCTGGCGGCTATGTAAGGTAGGTCAAGGGGCAAAGCAAGCGGAATAAAGGAGATTGACAAATCCGCGGAGCCCGAACCTGGAGGATCGTTTCGGATTTCGAGATTCCGTACTTTCGCATTTCCACGCTCCGCGGTTAATCTCTGGCCGCCAGATGCAGACCGATGCAGCATCGCCGAAAAAACCAGGCCCGCGTCGCGGTGGTCGCGGCGGGCGTGGTGAGCCCGCTCGGCGCCGGGCTCGGCCCCACCCTGGCGGCGCTGCGCGAGGCGCGCGATTGCGTTTCGCCGGTGACGCGTTTCGCGGTCGAGCAATGCCGCTGCACCACCGCCGGGCAGGTGGCGGATGAATGGCTCGCGCCGTTCCTCCCTAACGACCGCAAAACGCGCCGGCTCCATCGCGCTTCCCGCATGATGATCGCCGCCCTGGCCGAGCTGCTGGAGCAGGCGCCGGAGTTTCGCCCCGAGCTGACCGTGGTCGGGACGACGAGCGGCGGGATGAGTTTCGGCGAGCAATATTACCGCGCCCTCCAGGAACCGGGCGCGCGCACCAGCGGCACGCCCGGCCTGGATCGCCAACTACCCGCCGCAAAAACCGGCGGTCGACGCCCTCGAGGCCTTTGGCCTAACGAGCCCGTGCCAGGTGATCGCGAACGCCTGCGCCTCGGGCACGAACGCGATCGGGCACGCCTTCGAATGCATCCGCTCCGGCCGTTACCAGCGCATCCTGACCGGCGGCTACGACGCCATCTCCGAGCTGGTCTTTGTCGGGTTCGATTCGCTCCAGGCGGCGACGCCGGATAAATGCCGGCCCTTCGACGGCGCCCGCAGCGGGCTCGTGCTCGGGGAAGGCGCGGCCCTGCTCGCGCTGGAAAACCTGGAAGCGGCCGAGGCGCGCGGCGCGCAGATCCTGGCCGAGATCACCGGCTACGGTATTTCTACGGACAACCATCATCTGACCCAGCCGCATCCTTCCGGGATCGGCCCGCGCCAGGCGATGGAGCGCGCCCTGCAAAGCGCCGGGCTGGCGCCGGACGCGATCGATTACGTCAACGCCCACGGCACCGCGACGCCTTTCAACGACGCCGCCGAAGGCAAGGCGATCGCGGAGCTGCTCGGCCGGGTGCCGGTCAGCTCGACCAAGGGAATGATGGGGCACTCGTTAGGGGCGGCGGGCGCGATCGAGGCGGTGCTGACCATCCTCGCGCTGCGCGATGGATTTTTGCCGGCGAACATCAATTTCCGCGTCTCCGACCTCGGGGTCGATCTCGACATCGTGGCGAACAAGGTGCGCCCGGCGAAAGCGACGACCGCGCTTTCCAACTCGTTCGGCTTCGGCGGAACGAACGCCTCGATCGTGCTCGAGGCGCGCGCGGCATGAGTCTGCGCCTGGCCGGCCTGGGATGGGTCACACCGCTCGGGAGCACGCTCGACGAAGTCTGGGCCAAGCTGCGCGCCGGCGAAGAAGCGGCGCCGGGCGCTGGTCCAGAGCTCGTTAGGCGGGCGGAGAGATTATTCCGTCTTCGCGGTGCCGCCGGCGGCGATCGCGGAAGCGGCCCGGCAACCGCGCCTGCGGCGCTCGAGCGCGATCTCGCGTTTCGCGGTCGTGGCCGGGCTGAGCGCGTTGCGCAACGCCGGGCTCGAGCTGGACGAAGCGAGCGCGGCCCGGACGGCGCTGATTTTCGCGATCTCGAACGGCGGGGTCATTTACACCAAGCGCTTCTATCACGAGATCGTGCAATCGGGCGCGAGCGCGGCCAGCCCGCTCCTGTTTCCGGAGACGGTTTTCAACGCGCCGGCCAGCCATCTCGCGGCGATCCTCGGCATCACCGGCGCGAGTTACACCCTGGTCGGCGACGGCGCGGTCGGGATTCTCGCGCTCCAGATGGCGGAAGATTTGATGGCGAACCCGGAGCTGGACCGCTGTCTCGTGGTCGGGGCGGAGGAAGCCGACTGGCTGCTCTGCGACGCCTATCGCAAGTGGCGGCTGCTCCGGGCGGCGCCGCCGATCGAGCCCTTCGCGCAGCCGCCGCGGGGCATGGTCTTGAGCGAAGGCGCGGGCGCGGTCTTGCTGGCGCGGGAAGGCGATCTCGTGCTCGAGCAGGTGCATCCGGGCGGGAATTTTTCGCGACAGAGCGAGCTCGTTAGGGAACTGGAGACGATCGGCGCGGCACTCCAAGACGAAGGCGCGACGGACGTCCTGGTCGCGAGCGCGAACGGCACTTTCATGGACGCCGCCGAGCGCGCGGTGGCCGCGAAGCATTTTCCGGAAGCGGCGGTTTACACGGCGAAACCGGCGCTGGGTGAAAGCGTGGCCGCGGGCGCGATCTGGCAGGTGATCTGCGCGGCGCAGGCGCTGCGCACGCAGGAGTTGCCGCCGCTCCTGCACGCTCCGGCCGATCTTGGCCTAACGACGGCGCGAAATCCGAAAGCGAAACCGTGGCCGCGCGCCATCGTCACGACCTGCGGGCTGAACCAGCAGGTCGCCGGGCTCGCCCTGCGCGGTGTCGATCCGCCACTTCGTACTGCTGCTCGGACGTGATCGATGCTTTTCGATTACGATTCGAGCAGGAGCACGAGCGGAGCGAGCGCACGCCGTCCGGCCTTTTGCCTTTGCAACCGCATCGCCGCACCATTACCTTCGGCGCCGCGATGCGTAAGCCGGTTTTTCTCCTCCTCTTTCTGCTCGCCGTCGCTCGCGCCGGGGCCCAGGACCTGGGAGGGCCCGGCTCGCTCCCGATCGAGATCAATTCCACCGGGCAGACGAACTACGAAAACGGTCTCGCCACCGCCCGCGATAATGTCGCGATTCATTTCGGCGACACCGATATTTATTCCGACTTCGCGCAATACGACGAAGCCAAGCGCACCATTTTTCTCAAGGGCAACGTCCGCATCTATCGCGGCATCTCGCTCTACGCCGGCGAACAGGCGACCTATAACATCGACACCAAGGCAATCGACGCGCAGGCGATGCGCTCGGGCACTTATCCCTATCTCCTCTCGGGCCGGACGGTGACGAGCGTTTCGGACGAGGAATACACGGTCAAGAACGGCAGCTTCACGACCGACGATGCCGAGCACCCGGACTTCCATCTCAACGCCCAGAGCGTGCGGATTTACCAGAACGACCGCGTCATTTTCAAGAACGTGACCTTCTACATCGGCAAGGTGCCGGTCTTCTGGTGGCCTTATCTCTACCAATCGCTCGACCGCACTTTCAGCTACTCGATCGCGCCCGCCTATCTCAGCTCGTGGGGGCCGTCGCTTCTCGGGCAGATCACTTTCCCGATCGGCGAGAAAATCACGAGCACGGTGAAACTCGATTACCGGAGCCGGCGCGGCGTCGCGCTCGGGTTCGATTCCGAGATTCGCTACGGGAAAAACGACAAGAGCCTGGCCAAGTTCACCTCCTATTTCCTGCAGGACCAAAACCCGGACCTGAACCGCACCTCGCTCCCGCGCCAGGGCACGCCGACGAGCCGCTTCCGGCTCTCGCTCCAGAATCGCACCCAAATCACGGACGACATCGATGCGACCGCCGACATCACGAAGTTGAGCGACGCCTTTCTGCTCCAGGACTTTTTCCCTTCCGAGTTCCGGGTCAACCCGAAGCCGGACAACGTCCTCGCCCTGACCAAGACCAGCCCGTGGTACACGCTCACGGCTTACGGGCGTTTCGCGCTCAACACGTTTTTTGAAACGACCGAGCGTCTCCCGGAAGTCGCGCTCGATATCAAGCGGCACGGACTTTTCGGCGGGCCGATTTTCTACGAGGGCGAGACGACCGCTCGGCGAGCTGCGACGGAATTTTCCGGCCAACTCTCTCTTCCAGGATTACGACGCCTTCCGGCTCGATTCCTTTCATCAACTGACCTACCCGAACACCTACTTCGGGTTTCTCTCGATCGTGCCGCGGGTCGGCTTTCGCGAGACCTACTACAGCGAGACGCGCACGCTCGACCCGAGCCTTTTCACGACCCTGCTGTCGCCCAGCCCGTTCAACCCGGAATTTCCGCTCCCCAACCCGGTGCAAGGCGGTCCCGGACGTCCAAAATGGCTCGGTCTGGCGTTCGATCTTCAACGCCGGGGTCGAGGGTTCGTTCAAGGTTTCGCGGGAATGGGACGACGTGCAGACCCGCCTGCTCGGGCTCGACGGGCTGCGCCACATCATTCAGCCGTTCGCGAATTTTTCCTGGGTCTCTTCGCCTAACGTCGATCCCGCGACCATTCTCCAGTTCGATCGCATCCAGCCCTCGACCAAGCTGAACCCGATCGATTTCCCGCAATACACCTCGATCGACGCGATCGATAACTGGTCGATCGCGCGGGTCGGCGTGCGCAACCGGCTCCAGACCCGGCGCGACGACCTGACCGTGAGCTGGCTCGAGCTCGAGACCTTCGTCGACGTCAACTTCGACAATCCCTTCGACAAGACGCAGTACTCCAACGTCTTCAACAAGCTCTCCTTCACCCCCGTGCCCTGGGCGACGCTCGTGATCGAGTCGCAGCTCCCGATCTTTGACGACGGCTTCAAGGAGATCAACACCAGCATCAACTTCAAGCCGACGGCCAATACCCAGCTCACCCTCGGGCATCGTTTCCTGAACAATAATCCCTACTTCGTCGACAGCAGCCTCTTCACCATCAGCGGCTACTACCGGATCAACGACAACTGGGGCGTCGGCTTCCTCGAACAGTACGAAGCCAACACCAACATCGTCGAGCAGCAGCGCTATTCGGTTTACCGCGACCTGACGAGCTGGGTCGGGTCGTTAGGCGCGATCATCCGCAACAACGGCGGGGTCAAGGAATACGGCGTCCTCCTCACTTTCACCCTCAAGGCTTTCCCGAAATTCGGGCTCGACCTGAATTTCGACCCCGCCGGGACCAACCAGACGGATTAATATTTCTGATTGTTGATTGCCGGTTTCTGATCGAAATCAGCAAGCGCTCGTCGCAGCGAGATCAGAATTCAGCATCATAAACTCCATGGATCTTTCAATCATCGGTTCCGGTTATGTCGGTTTAGTGACCGGCGCCTGTTTTGCCGACGTCGGCCATAACGTGGTCTGCGTCGATAACGACCCGCGCAAAGTCGAATCGCTCCGCCAGGGCAAGGTGCCGATCTACGAGCCGGGCCTGGAAGAGATCGTGCACCGCAACGTTTCCGCGCAGCGGCTCCGTTTCACCGACAGCATCAAGGACGGGGTCGATAACGCGCAGGTCGTCTTCATCGCCGTGCCCACGCCGCAGGATGCCGACGGCAGCGTCGATCTCAGCTTCATCGAGAAAGTGGCGCGCGAGATCGCCGGCGTCCTGACCGATTACCGGGTGATCGTGGACAAGAGCACCGTGCCGGTGAAGACGGGCGAGAAAGTCGCGGAATCGATCAAGCGCTACAACAAGCACGGGGCCGAGTTCGACGTCGTGAGCAACCCGGAATTCCTCCGCGAAGGCTGCGCCGTGGCCGACCTGATGAAGCCGGATCGGATCGTGATCGGCGCCTCGAGCGAGCGCGCGGTCGATCTGATGAAGAAAGTTTACGAGCCGTTCATGGCGCCGATGCTCGTGACCGACATCAACAGCGCGGAGCTGATCAAGCACGCCGCGAATTCGTTTCTCGCGCTCAAGATTTCCTACATCAACGCCGTCTCCGCGATCTGCGAAGCGAGCGGCGCGGACGTGGAAAAAGTGGCCGACGGCATCGGGATGGATCGCCGGATCGGGCGGAATTTTCTCAACGCCGGGATCGGCTATGGCGGCTCCTGTTTTCCGAAGGACATCGCGGCTTTCATCACGATCAGCGAGCAGCTCGGCGTGCCCTTCAATCTGCTCAAGGAAGTGCAGCGGATTAACGCGTCGCAAAAGGATCGCTTTCTCAAGACGGTGCGGAGCGCGCTCTGGGTTTTGCGCGACAAGAAAATCGCGTCTGGGGCCTGACCTTCAAACCCGACACGGACGACATTCGTTCCTCGGTCGCGATCGAGCTCGTCGCGGAAATGCTGAAGGAAGGCGCGCAGGTCACGGCCTACGATCCGAAAGGGATGGAGAAAGCGCGCGAAGTGAAATCGATCGCGGGCGCGCACTTCGCGGAGACGGCGCTGGAAGCGGTCGAGGGCGCGGAGGCGCTCATCATCGCGACGGAATGGTCGGAGTTTGCCAACGTCGATCTCGCCACGGTGCGGGAGAAGATGCACACCCCGCTCGTCTTCGACGGGCGCAATCTTTACAACCCGGAGACGATGCGAAAGCTCGGCTTCGATTACACCTCGATCGGCCGGCCCAAGGGCAAGACCGCCTAACGAACCCGGCGCCCGCGCCGGTGTAGCGGCGGGCGTGCTCGCCCGCATGCCGCGTCCGATGAACTCTTCCCGCTCGCTCGCCCTCGACGCGCTCGCCCGCTGGCGGCGCGGGACGGAGTTTTCCGATCGGATTGTCGGCGAAATCTTCGCCGGCAGCGCGCTCAGTTCGGCCGATCGCGCTTTTGCGCTCGAGCTTTTCTACGGCGTCCTGCGCAACCTCACCCTGCTCGATTTCTGGATCGCCCAACTTCGCTCCGCTCCGCTCGACGACGGGTCGCGCGATCTCCTGCGGATCGGCCTTTACCAGATCCTGCTCATCGAGACCGCGCCCCATGCCGCCGTTTTCGAAACGGTCGAGCTGACCCGGCCGCGCGCCCGTTCCCTGATCAACGCCGTCCTCCGCCGCGCCCTGCGCGAAAAAGCCGCCCTAACGAGCGCGGCCGCGGCCCAATCGCTCGCGGTTCGTTATTCCACTCCGGAATTTCTGCTCGAGAAATGGTCGCGCCAGTTCGCCGCCGGCGGACGTGAGCGCGCTCTGCCAGTGGAACAATCAGCCGGCGCCGGTTTATGCGCGGATCAACCAGCTCAAAATCACGGTCGCGGAATTCCTGGCGCGCTACCCGGAGAGCGCGCTCCTCCCGGGAAGCCGCAACTTTGTCACCCTGCGCGATCCGGGTGCGGCGCTGGCGGCGGGCGATTGCTACATCCAGGATCCGAGCACGGCGCTGGCCTGCGAAATGTTGCAGCCGGCGCCCGGGAGAAACCGTCCTCGACGCCTGCGCCGCGCCTGGCGGCAAGGCGGCTTACCTCGCCGAGATGATGCAAAATCAAGGCGCGCTGACCGCCGCGGACCAGGACGACACCCGGTTGCAACGGGTGCGCGACAATTTCAGCCGGCTCGGGGTGGCGAATGCGCGCAGCGTGCGCTGCAATTGGGTCGACGAGGAATCGATCCGGGCCGCCGACTTTGCGGCGCAATCCTTCGACCGCATCCTGGTCGACGCGCCCTGCACGCAACACCGGCGTGATGCGACGCCGGGTCGATGTCCGCTGGCGGTTGCGGCCGGATGATTTCGCGCGGATGCCGCGGCAGCAGCTCGCGATTCTGCGGGCGGTGGCGCCGCTGCTCAAGCCGGGCGGTTCGTTAGTCTACAGCACCTGCAGCCTGGAACCGGAGGAGAACGAGGAAGTGATCGCAGACCTTCCTGCGGGAGAAGCCGGAATTTCGCCTAACGAAACGAGCAGAGAGCCTGCCCTTCCGCGATCGGTCGACGGCGCCTTCGCCGCGCGGCTGGAACGCTCCCCTTCGTAATCGTGCTCCTGCTCGTGATCGATCTGATTCCGATCACGAGCACGAGTACGAGCAGAGGGCTGGGTTGCATCCCCACCCCGCGGTGGAATGATAACGCCCTATGCAAGACGCCCGTTTCGACAAGCTCGCCTCCCTCCTGGTTGATTATTCCACCGCGCTCAAACGCGATGAGAAAGTCCTGATCGAGTGTTTCGATACGCCGGATGAAATGACGATCGCGCTCATCCGCGCGACCCGGAAAGCGAAGGCGATTCCGTTCGTGCAAATCCAGCGCGCCCAGGTCACGCGCGAACTCGCGCTCGAGATCGATCCCGCGCGCGCTCGACATCACCGCCGCCCATGAACTCGCCCGGATGAAAAAAATGGACGCCTACATCGCGATCCGCGGGAGCAACAACATCAGCGAGCTGGCCGATGTCCCGACCGACAAGATGAAGCTGGTCGCGAAAAAATTCCGCCCCGTGCAGGACCACCGCGTGCAGAAAACCAAATGGGTCGTCCTGCGCTGGCCGACGCCGGCGATGGCGCAGCTCGCGGGCATGAGCACGGAGGCGTTTGAGGATTTCTTCTTCAAGGTCTGCACCCTCGATTACCGCAAGCTCCAGCCCGGGATGAAAGCGCTCAAGGCGCTCATGGAAAAAACCGACAAGGTCCAGATCAAGGGCCCCGGAACCGATCTCCGGTTCAGCATCAAGGGCATCTCCGCCATCATCTGCGGCGGCGATCGCAACATCCCCGACGGCGAAGTCTTCAGCTGCCCGGTGAAAGATTCCGTGCAGGGCCAGGTCACCTTCAACGCCCCGAGCATTTACCAGAGCACCGCCTTCGATAACATCCGGCTCGAATTCCAGGACGGAAAAATCGTCGAGGCGACGAGCAACCAGACGAAGAAACTGAACGCGGTCCTCGATTCCGACCCGGGCGCGCGCTACATCGGCGAGTTCTCGTTAGGCTGCAATCCCTACATCATGCATCCGATGCGGGACATTCTCTTCGACGAAAAGATCGCGGGCTCGTTCCATTTCACCCCCGGCCAGGCCTACCAGGAAGCCGACAACGGCAACCGCAGCCAGGTCCACTGGGACATGGTCAGCATCCAGCGCAAGGATTACGGCGGCGGCGAGGTTTACTTCGACGGCAAACTCATCCGCAAGGACGGCGAGTTCCTGCCCAAGGAACTGCGCTCGCTCAACTGGAAGAGCTTTAAATAAAAAGAGCCGGGGCGTTAACCCCGGCTCAAATTTATTGGCTCTTCGCCTAACGGTTAGGCGCCCTGGCCAGGCGTGACCTGGATCAGGCTGAGGTCGTTGCCGGCGCCGAGCTGCACGCTGGAGATTTCGAAGACCGGCGCGGTGTCGATCGAGCTCGGGCCGGAGCCCGGCAACTGCATCGAGACTTTCTTCGAGGTCGAATTGAGGACGATGGTCGCGATCTCGAAGAGCGGGGTGAATTCGATCGCCGCGATCTGGAATTCCGCCGTGAGATGAACCGAAGCCTGTTCCTGGTGCGACGGAGTCAACTGGACCGGCGCCGCGCCCTGGCCGGAAACGAGTTCGAGCCCGGAGATGGCGAAGGAAGGCGAAGTGAGCACGGCCGGCTTTTGCTGGGCCGAAGGGGCGAGGCGAACGGTGCCGATGGCGCCGTTGTTGAGCTCGATCTTCGCGACCTCGAAGGTGACCTGGAGATTCATCGGCGGCTGCGGATCCTGCGAAGGAGCGAGGCGCATCGAGACGACCTTGGAGGTCGGCTTCAATTGCAGGCCGCTCATTTTGAAAGTGGGCGTGAGCTGCATCGAGGCGATCTCGAGCGAGAAGGTCAGCTGGACGGCGGTGTGCATCGCGCCAACCGGTTGTTGAACCGACATGGTGGGTGTGGATGGGCGGGCAGGTTGAACGGGAGTGATCGTGGTTTCAGGCATGATGTCGGATGTAGTTGGCTGTAGTCGGATGGGTTCGGTGGTGATGATCTTAGAAGCAAAAGAAGGAGTTTCAATCGAAGACTGCGCTCTTTCCCGACCGGCAAATGCGGCCGGGACCAATTCGTCGGGTTCGAGCAAAACGAGTTCGGATTCGGTCCGGTTGAGCGATCTCGGAAATGACGGGCTCGGCGCGAAAACGCGGTGGTGAGATGCGGGATGGGCTGGCCTTGACCGACGGGCTCTTCGTTCGCCGCCGACCAGCTCTTCGGGCATCTCGGCAGGCTCTTCGGTGGTCGCAGCGGGCTCTTCGACCTTCGCAGCAGGCTCTTCGATCTTCGCAGCAGGTTCTTCGATCTTCGCAGCAGGCTCTTCGATCTTCGCAACAGGCTCTTCGATCTTCGGCACGCAGGCTCTTCGATCTTCGCAACAGGCTCTTCGATCTTCGCAACAGGCTCTTCGATCTTCGCAACAGGCTCGTCGATCTTCGCAGCGGGCTCCTCGACCTTCGCAGCAGCGACGGCGGGAATGGAAATTTCTTCCCGATCGCGGAGCGGCTCGGGCGTCGTTTCGGGCGCAGCCGGGGCGACTTCTTTGGCGGCCGGCGGAGTGGCCGCGACCGGCGGAACGGGCGGAGTGACAGGCGCAACTTGCTGCGGAGTCACTTCCGAAACCGATTCCTTGGCTTCGTTAGGCGGAATGACCATCGGCTCATCGACTCCGGGAGCGGAGCCGCGGCCCGTGATCGCGCCCGAAGGCAGGACGGCCGCGCGAACCGATGGTTCGCTCGCGACCAGGTTCAACGAAACTTTGGGCGGACCGCTCGAAAGATGATCGCGCGAAATCCGGCGCTCATTGCCGGTGGTCGGCTCATCGCCGGCGAAGGGAGGCTCGGTCAAAGGCTCGGCTGGATTATAAAGAGGGACGTTGGGCGAGGTTACGGCGAAATTGATGCACAACGAGCCAGACGAGGAGCAGGATGCCTGCCAGAAGCAAAGCGAGAACAGCAAGGCTGCGCGGGTTCGAAATGCGATCGACCGTCTCGGCAAAAGTCGGCTTCGACCACTGCCGCGCCTGATCGATCGAGCGCACTGTCGTCGCCGCGCTCGTTCCCGCCGCGGTTGTCGCCGTTCGTTGCCGCGGCCGGAGTTGTTTTGCGACGGCACCTGCGGCCGGCTGCGGCGCTTGTGTTTGCGGCCGCGATCGGCGCGGTCGCCGGCGTCGCCGACGCGGCCGCGACTGCGGCTGGGCTGCTGGCCGCGGAGAGGCGGCCGCGGAAGTCGCCGCCGTGGCTTCCGACGAGTCGGGCGCCGGACGGTTTCCGGCGGCCAAAACGCATCGCCGGGGTCGCTTCGCCGGCGGCGGGAGCGGCGTTCGGCTTGCGCGAGGGCCGAGGTCGGAGCCGGCTGCTTCACCGCCCGCTTTTTCCAGCCAGTTCAGATCGTAGAACGAATCGGCGAAGACCATGTTGAGAGCGGGCGAATAAATCTTTCGCGCCGACGTGACCCAATCGTTCCCCTGCTCGGTCCGGCCGTGTTTAAACTCCCAGGCCGCCTGCGCGTAGTAGAGCGCCG
Organism: uncultured Verrucomicrobiae bacterium; assembly: GCA_963740715.1. GTDB lineage: Bacteria > Verrucomicrobiota > Verrucomicrobiia > Chthoniobacterales > UBA10450 > Palsa-1392. The sequence continues at coordinate 239,743 of CAVUGD010000021.1, forward strand.
GCGTGTCGCCGGTGAACTTGAACTGATCCATCAACTGCTGGGCCGTCGGAATCTTTCCCCTCCAGCAGCAGGGTCATGAAAATCTTGTATTTGATCAGCTGCGCGGCCTGGTTTTTTTCCCCGCCCGGCGTCTCGGCGAAGAGCGCTTCGAAGCGGTCGCGCGACTTGGCGTATTCGCCTTTCTTGAAAGGAATCTGCGCGAGGTTGTATTGCGCCTCGCGGAATTTCGGATTGGCCGCGAGAGCCTTGCGGAAGGCGACCTCGGCTTCGTCGAACTTCTCCTGTTCCATCAGGATTTCGCCCCGCAGATTGAGCGACCGCGGCGTCGTTAGGCGCGCCCGCTTCCGCGAGATCGAGGGACTTGAGCGCGCCTTCGAAATCGCGCTGTTGGAAAGCGCGCTCGGCTTTCTCGAGATTGGCCTTGGCGTCGGCTTTCAGCCGCTCCGCCCGCTCGGTCGTCGAGGTGATCTCGAGCGCGGCGCGCGCTTCGCCGGCCGGTTTTTTCATCCAGCCGACCTCGTAGAAGGACTCGGCGTAGAGCTTGTTCAGCGGCGCGGCAAATTGCTTGTTCGCCGCCGCCATCCAATCCTTCGCTTCCTTCTCGTTGCCGTGCTGGAAGGCGATGGCGGCGTTCGAGTAGTAGAGCGCGGGGCTGTCCTTCGCGGCCTCAAATTTGTTCAGGATCCAGTCGACCGTGTTTTCCTTTCCCTGCAGGACGAAGGTGAGGAGGATCTTGTATTGGATGAGCTGGCTCGTCTCGGGCTGCATCCCGCTGTTCTCGCCCGCCATCAGGGCCGTGAAGCGGTTGCGCGCCTCGGCCCAGTCCTTTTTCAGAAACGGGATCTCGGCCAGGTTGAAGCTCGCGTTCCAAAACTTCGGCTCGAGCGAGAGCGCTTTGCGCAGGGCCGTTTCGGCCTTGTCGAATTTCCCCTGCCGCATGTAGACCACGCCCCGCAGGTTGAGCGATTCGGCCAGGTCCGGCTGGCTGGCGTCGATCGCGTCGAGCGCCTTGAGCGCCTCGTCGTAGCGCGCCTCGTCGAAGGCGCTGAAGGCTTTGTCATACATCGCCTCCAGTTCCGACTTCGAGGGATTAACCCCGTAGGCGACGAAAGAACTCAAAACCAGGAGGACAATTGCGCTGAGCTTTCGGAGTTTCATGACGGTCTGCATCAAACCTGTCACCGACCGAAGATGACAAGTTTTTAATTGTTCGGCCGCCGCCTCGAAGAGGGCGTCGGGCTGGCACTTGCCGCCGGGCGCGGCTGCCGCTCCGGCGCGGTGCCGGGGTGGGCGTCAGGAGCGGTCGTTTGAAAGGGTAGAGGAAGAAGTTCCTCACCTTGTCCCCGAGGTTCTCGCGCTCGGGCGTCGGCGGCCGGCTGCGACCGGCGGCGGACGCGGGCGGGGTGGCCGGAGGGTTCGCGCCGCGGCCGTCTCGCTTCGTTCGCGCGTGGAGGCGGTTCTTCGTCGGACATCTTTCCGAGCCGATCTTGTCCGGCTCGATTTCCTGTTTCGGCAGCGTTCGAGTCGTCTCTTTCTCCGTCTCGCGACTTTCTCGGGCTCGGGCGAGACGTCCGGTTCGCGGCGGCGGGGTCGTTCTCGGATCTCGGCGACCTCGCTTTTCGACTCGGCGGGAGTGGGCGAAACTTGCGCGACTCTGCCGGCGTGGCGTGGCAGTCGCGGCTGGCGGGCGGTCGGCGTTCCGGTTTCGGCGGACTCGTTCTGCACCAGCGACCGGCTGCCGGGGTCGGCGCCGTCGCGGATGCGCCGGGTTATTCAGCCAGCCGAGATCGGCGAAGGGCGCGGCAAAACGCGCGATTCAAATCCGCCGGGAAAAGATTGCCCGCGTTCGCCACCCAGTTCTTCCCCTGCTTGGGATTGCCATGCTGAAAAGCCCAGGCCGCCTGCGCGTAATAGAGCGCGGGCGAGCCATCCATCATCTTGAATTCGTCCATCGCTTTCTGGGCCGCGCCTTCATGGCCTTCCAACAGGAGCGTCAGGAAAATCTGGTAGCGGATGAGCTGCGCCCTGCCGCTCTTCGCCGCCGCCGGAGAAAGCGCCGAGGAGCGCCTCCAATTCCTTGCGCGCGGCCTCGTAATCTCTTCCGCGCGAAAGGGACCCGCGCCAGGTTGTAGCGCGCGGCAAGCAGCTGCGGATCGGCCGCGAGCGCGTTGCGCAAGGCCGTTTCGGCTTCGTCGATCTTTCCCTGCTTCGAGCAGAATCTCGCCGCGCAGATTGTAGGCGACCGCCTGGTTCGGCGCGGTCGCGTCCACTTCATCGAGCAACTTGCCACGCGCCCTCGAAATCGCGCTGGCGAAAGGCCCGCTCCGCCTGTGCCAGATCGGCCTGGGCCCGCGCCACCCGCTCCGCCGGCGAGCTGACCTCGAGCGCGACCGGCGGCGCATCCTTCGGCTTCGGCAGCCAGCCGACCTCGTAGAACGACTCCGCGAAGAGCTGGTTCAACTGCGGCGAATATTCCTTCGCCGCCGTCGCCATCCACGCCTTCGCTTCCGCCGGTCCTTGTGCCGCAGGGCGAACGCCGCTTTCGCATAATAAAGCGCCGGGCTCTCCGGCGAGGCTTGCAGTTTTTCCAGAACGGCCGCGGCCAGCTTCTCCTTGCCCTCGAGCAGGCAGGTGAGCAGGATCTTGAATTGAATCAGATCGAGCGTCGCCCCCTCCACGTGTTCGTTAGGCTCGGCCATCAGCTCCGTGAAGCGGCTGCCGCGCCACCGTCCAGTTCCCGGCCAGGAAAGGCACCTCCGCGAGATTGAAACGCGCTTCCCAAAAATCCGGATCGAGCGCGCGCGCCTTGCGCAGCGCGGTCTCGGCACTGCGGTATTCGGCCAGCCGCATCAAGGCCACTCCGCGGAGATTTTGCGCCGCCGCCAGGTCCGGCTGGCGCTCATCGATCGCGTCGAGTTTTTTCGAGCGCGGCGCGATAATGCCCGGCATTCAGATCCTGGGCGGCGGCGGCATACATCGCCTCGAGTTCCGACTTCGTCGGCGCCACATTGGTGGCCGCGAAGGAACTCAGGACCAGGAAAAAAATCGCCGCGCCTTCCCCTGCTCTCATTCCCATCTCCATCAAGCCCATGTCCCTTCACCGCTGACAAGATATAAGACATTGAGCGACATGACCAACTGGGCAACCTGGGAACCGCGCGTCCGCGCCAATCTTCTCTTCATCGTGCGCGACGAAAAAATCCTCCTCATCCGCAAGAAGCGCGGCTTCGGCGCGGGCAAGATCAACGGACCCGGGCGGCAAGGTCGATCCGGGCGAAACGCCGCTCGCAATCCGCCCTGCGCGAAACTTTCGAGGAACTCGGGATCAAACCGCTCGGCGCGGTCCAGCATGGCGAATTGCATTTCCAGTTCCGCGACGGCTACAGCCTGCATTGCGCCGTTTTCCGGGCGCACGATTTCGAAGGCGAACCGCACGAAACCGACGAAGCCGTCCCGCTCTGGACGCCGCTCGACGCCATCCCCTACGACGAGATGTGGGCCGACGATCGGCATTGGCTCCCGCTCCTCATCCGCGGCGCGCATTTCACCGGCTACTTCGAGTTCGACGGCGAGCAATTGCTGGACCGGCGCATCGTCGTTAGGCCGGCCTAACGACATCGCCACTTCTCTGTCATCCCGATCCGCCGTAGGACGGAGAGGGACCTCCCAGTTGCAATCCGGTCTCGCAATAGAACGCGTCTCTTGCAGTTGCGGGGTCCCTCTCCGTCCTGCGCCGGATCGGGATGACAGCTCGCGATCCCAATCGCGCTCCGGCTCATTTTCGCCTAACGATTCAAATTCCCGATGATGCGCAGGCCTTCCAGCGTCAGGTGCGGGCGGACCGCGTCGATCTCCGGCAGCCGCGCCGCGATCAATTTCGCGTAGCCGCCGGTCGCGACGATCTGCGCCCGGCGCTTTCCCGAAAGCTTCCGCCCCGACCTTGGCCAGGATCTCTTTCACCAGGCCGCGGTAACCGAAAATCGCGCCCGACATCATCGCCGCCTTGGTCGAGCGGCCGACCGCGCGCCGCGGCTCGGCCAGGGAAAGTTTCGGGAGCAGGGCGGTGCGGTTGTAAAGATAAGTGGTCATCGCTTCCAGCCCGGGAGCGATGACGCCGCCGATGTAGCAGCGCTCGGCCGAGACCACGTCGAACGTCACCGCCGTCCCGAAATCCACCACCACCGCCGGCGTGCCGTAGAGCGCCGCGACGGCGGCGGCGTTGGCCAGGCGATCGGCCCCGATCGATTCCGGCTCGGGATAATCGACGCCCACTCCGAGCTCGCATTTCGCGCTCACAAACACGACCCGGATTTTCCCCGCCGCCCGGCGGATGAGCGCGTCTTTCTTCGGCACGACGGAAGAGACGACAATCATTTCCAGCGCGCGGCCGCCGGATGATTTTCGCGAGCGCTGCCTCGCTCAGGCGCGCGGTCTCGATCCGCTCCGTCGCGCCGAGTTTGTCGCGCGAAGCGAAAGCCAGCTTCGTGTAGGAGTTGCTGATATCGATCAGCAAATAATCCGACTTCTTGTTAGGCGCGCGCCCCGGCATGGCGAGCGCAACAAACACCGGCGCGCGACGCGGCACAACCGCGGCGCGGCGCGGCGCCGGCCCGCGCCATAAAAAATTGTCATCCCGAGCCCGGCGCAGCGCGGCGAGGGACCTCGCAAGCCACGTGCGGCGACCTTTCGGAAACAAACACCACGAGCCGCCTGTGAGGTCCTTCGCCGTCTGCGCGGCTCAGGATGACAGGAAATGGTGCGCGCGCGCGCCCAAGCTTGCTCCTCCAAAGCGCTGCGCGTAGCCTCGGCCGGTGAGGAAACTGGTCCATCGTCCGCGCCGCCTCCGGCGCACCGCCGCCCTGCGCGATCTCGTGCGCGAGACCCATCTCAGCCCGCACGATTTCATCCTCCCGCTTTTCGTGAACGAAAAGATCAGCGCCCGCCGCGCCGATCGCCAGCATGCCGGGCGTGGACCAGCTCGCGCCTAACGACGTCGCGGCCGAGGCCGCCCGCGCCGCCGCCGCCGGGTTGCAGGCCGTCCTCCTCTTCGGCATTCCTAACGAAAAGGACGAGCAGGCTTCCGGCGCCTACGCGGAAAACGGCGTCGTCCAGCAGGCCGTGCGCGCGATCAAGAAGGAATGCCCCGAGCTGCTCGTCATCACCGACGTCTGCCTTTGCGAATACATGAGCCACGGCCATTGCGGCGTGACCCGGATCGATGGCGACCATTTCCATGTCCTGAACGACGAGAGCGTCGAGCTGCTCGTGAAAACTTCGCTCTCCCACGCCGCCGCCGGGGCCGATCTCGTCGCCCCGAGCGACATGATGGACGGCCGGATCGGCGCCATCCGCGAAGCGCTCGACGCCGCCGGCTACGACCAGACCGGGATCATGAGTTACGCGGCCAAGTTCGCCTCTTCCTTTTACGGACCGTTTCGCGAAGCGGCCGAGAGCCCGCCGCAGTTTGGCGACCGGCGCGGCTACCAGATGGACCCGGCCAACGCCAACGAAGCGCTGCGCGAGGCCGCGCTCGACGTCGCGGAAGGCGCCGACATCATCATGGTGAAACCGGCCCTGCCCTATCTCGACATCCTCTGGCGGGTGCGGGAGCGTTTTGGCCTAACGACCGCGGTTTATCATGTCAGCGGCGAATATTCCATGGTCAAAGCCGCGGTCGAGAAGGGCTGGCTCGATGAACGCCAGGCCGTGCTCGAAATCATGACCGGCCTGAAGCGCGCCGGCGCCGATCTCATCGTCACCTACTGGGCGAAGGAGCTGGCGGAATGGACGCGCCGTTAGGCGCTAGACGAGATCGTAGTCGTGCTCGTGCTCCTGCTCGTGATCGATCAGTTGGCACGGACGGGACGATTATGCGCACGAGCACATCACGAAGACGCGGCGAGACCGCCGCCCACCTCGAGCTGAAACGCCTCGCCCTCCTCTGGGCGCAGGAAAACGATTACCCGATCGCCGCCCTCGAAGTCTCTCTCCCGAAATGCCGTTACCGCGCCGATGTCGCCGCCTACCGTCCGCAACGCAACGGCACCCTCGGTCACACCGCCGTCTTCGAGTGCAAACAATCCACGCCCGACCTGCGCCGGGACGATTGCCGCACTGCCGCAGACCCAGGCGCGGCTCGAATCGGTCTACCGCCGCCGCCAGATCCTGGAAAAACACCTCCGCATCCACTACCCCACCCTGCGCACCGGCGACACCCTCTTCCCGGAGTGGGACGCGCACGATTTCGCCGCCATCGAGCACCGCGGTTACCGGCGCGTCACGCGCGAGGTCGCGGCCCTGCAGGCTCAGCTGCGCGATGGCCGGAAATTTGAAAAACTCGCCCGCTACGCCTGCGCCAATCTCTTCTTCCTCGTCGTGCCTAACGAGCTCCTGCGCGAACCGGAAGCGCCGCTGGGCTGGGGGTTGCTGGTGGAAAAAGAAGGCGCCCTCGCCCTCCACCGCAAACCCGTCTGGCACGACAGCGCCGAGAGCGCGCGCCTCCGCGTCCTGCAACAAATCGCCGCCGCCGGCACCCGCCAGCTCAATCGCCGGCTGGAAATCGCCTAACGAGAGCGGCGATCGCCGCGTTCGCGGGCGCGCTTATTCCGCGCCGAGGAAATAGGCTTCGACCAGGGCCACGCCGGTGGCGTCATTCACACCCCGCACGACCAGGGTGTAAGCCCCCATGGGCAGATCTATCAGGATCGCGGACTCGCGCGAATCGCGCGGGGCCGCGCCGGTCGCGCTGATTGCGACCGCCTGGTCGGACTCCCAGTTGTCGTTGGTGGCAAGCAGGCTTCCGGTGCTGTCGTAGAGCTCCATCTTCGGGTCGAGCAGGGCGCCGTTTACACCGAAGGAGATCAAGCTCGGGCCGATCGCGCGGAGGAGAATCTGCGCGTTCCCGCTCACGATGAAGCCACCGATCAGGACAGAGTTTCCGCTCAGCACGGAACCGCGCGAGGAGACGTTGACCAGGGTCGCGCCGGAGCCCGGGTCGACATTATAAATCTCGACCAGCCCGAGGCCGGTCGTCTCGTTATTTCCGCGCACGACCGCGGTATAGGCGCCGGGAGCGAGCTGCGCGAGGATCACCGGTTCCTCGGCGCTGATCGGCGCGAAGCCTGAAGTGGCAATTTCATCCGCATCTGGCCCGTCCCGCCAATCGTCGTTGCTCGCCAGCAGGGCTCCGCCGGCGCTGTGCAATTCAAGACTTGGATTTGCCAGGACCTCGTCCGCCGGGATGCCGAAATCGACCAGCGACGGACCGACCGCCCGGATGATCAGAGTGTGGGAAGCTGAGCCGGCAAGAATGAAGCCGCCAATGGAAACGGCGTCGCCTGTGCCGACCTCAAAACGGGTCGAAATATTCTTGAGCTCGGCGGCCTCTGGACCTGGCGACGGCGTGGGCGTGGCCACCGGCGTCGGAACTGGGGTCGGGCTCAAGTGAGGCGTGGCGCTCGGGCTGGGCGTCGCACTCATCGTGGGCGTAGGCGTGGCCGTGGGAGTTCCTACGGGAGCCGGCGTTGATGTCGGTTCTGGGGTCGGACGCGGAGTTGGGGTCGGCGTCGCGCTGGGTTTGGGGGTCGGCGTTGGGATTGCGGTTGGCTGAGGAGTCGGAGTCGGTGCTGGCGTCGGCGTGGCCGTCGGCTCCGGAGTCGATGTCGGTCCCGGCGTCGGCGTGGCCGTCGGCTCCGGAGTCGATGTCGGTCCCGGCGTCGGCGTGGCCGTCGGCTCCGGAGTCGATGTCGGTTCCGGCGTCGGCGTTGCCGTTGGCTCTGGAGTTGGTGTCGGTTCCGGCGTCGGGGTGGCCGTTGGCTCCGGAGTTGGTGTCGGTTCCGGCGTCGGGGTGGCCGTTGGCTCCGGAGTTGGTGTCGGTTCCGGCGTCGGCGTGGCCGTTGGCTCCGGAGTTGGTGTCGGTTCCGGCGTTGGCGTGGCCGTTGGCTCTGGAGTTGGTGTCGGGGTGGGTTCCGGCGTCGGAGTGGGCGTTGGCGTCGGACTCGGTGTGGGGGTCGGGGTCGGCGTGGCCGGGGTGTAGGTATAGGTCAGCGTCGCCGTCAACGGATAGGATCCAGCCCCGTCCAAGGTCAGGGATACGATCGTGGGAGAGAGCTCAAAGTGGCTCTCGACGCTGGCATTGACCGCAAACTGCCCTGAACTACCAATGAAACGCGTCAGGTCGGAACTCTGGGTAAAGGAGACCGTGCTGTCGATCTGCGCGGGATCCGTCGTTACCGTGACCGAGCCTCCAAACAGCTGGGTCAATTGCATGGTGACATCGGTCACTCCATGCACGGTGCCAGTGGCACCTGCCGCGCCATTGGAAAATTGATAAGCGAGGAAATGATTCTGGGTGCAGCGCGCGCTCAGGACCGAGGCGATCGCCCCATAGGTGAGTGTCCCGGTAAAAACGGGCGCGTTGGCGACGAAATGCAGAGTCACCTGCGTGAGCGATCCCAGGCTCGGATTGAAAAACGGCAGGTTGCCGCTCGCCGTATCGTGATAATTCACATTGGTCCCGAGGTTGATCGGCGCGACGACCGAGTGGTTAGTCGCGGCCTGCATCGAGGTGCTATAGACGATGGTCGCCGCCTCTCCCAGGAGAGGCAGGCCTGTCAGCGAGATCGCCACGGTCAGAGCAAAAAGGCGCTTCGTTTGGGGAAAGGGGGGCTTCATTTAACCCGTGTTACGAGCATGTCTTACTCCACGTAGTTAAGTTTTCCGGTAAATACGTAGAACTACGGATCCAACCCAACGCGTGACCGGCAAGAAAGGATTCTCAAGTGAGCGGGGCGCGACTAGACGCCACCAAAAACCGTCATAACTTATCGTCGCGATGCGCTCGATTCACGCCCGCGATTACGTGGCCGATTCCCGGTCCGGTCACGGGCGTCCCGCATTTCGGCATTCTGCACGGCGCGAGGTGTCCGCATGAAACCGCGCCACGAACTGGGATCAGGCCGGTGCCTGGCGCGCCACGAGGAACGCGGGCGGCGCCGAGGTTTAGTCGCCGGTCTGGTCGTCGAATTCCAACCCCCGCGCCGCGGCGGCCTCGACTTTGACAGCGGCGAACCCGCCCGTCGTCCGAACTTCACGCGCCTGGCCAGCGAAGTCCTGCGGGCCGACGCCAGCCGCAGCTTTCGGTTGGAAACAGCCGTGCTCGGCTTCGTCTCGCTCGTCTGCGCCTGGCCGATCGCGATCATGATCCACGAAGTCTACCGGCTCTTGAAATAGCCGGCCCCGGAGGGAAGCGCTTTGTCGCTTCCGCGGGATGGCGCGACTCTTTCCTTGGCCGCCACGTCCACCCCCCGGCACCGACAAAGCGGTGCCCTCCAACGATCGGTCGAGGTTCGTTCGAACCCACTAGCCGAGCGCCGCGGTCTTGTCTTTGACCACGGTCGTGCCGGGTCGCCTAACGAGAAATTCATCCCGGTAACGCGGCGTCTCCTCCGGCGCGAAACCGTGGCGCATGATGTTCTCGGTCACGATCCGCGGGATGAGGAACTGGAGCAGGTAATCGCCGCCGCCGGCTTTGGTCCCGCCGCCGCTCATCTTGAATCCGCCAAACGGATGTCGCCCGACGACCGCGCCGGTGCAGGAGCGGTTGACGTAGACGTTGCCGGCCACGAGCTCGGCTTTGATTCGCTCGATGTTGGCCGGGCTGCGGGAGAAAAAGCCGGCGGTGAGGGCGTAGTCGGTGCCGTTCGCGACCTCGAGCGCTTCGTCGAGATCGCGCACTTTGATCACGCTCAGGACCGGGCCGAAAATTTCTTCGCGCGCCAGGCGGTGGTCCGGTTTCACATCGGTGAAGATGGTCGGCGGGACGAAGTAACCTTCGTTAGGCACATTTTTCGCCTGGTAGGCGAGGGTCGCTTCTTTTTTGCCCGCTTCGATCGTTTCCAGGATCCGCTTGTAGGCCGTCTCGTCGATCACGGGACCGACGGTGATGCCCGGTTGCTCCGGATTGCCGACGCGCAAACTGGCGGTCGCGGCGAGGAGCCGCTCCATCACGCGATCGTAATTTTCTTCCATCACGATGAGCCGCGAGAGCGCGGAACATTTCTGGCCCTGGTAACCGAAGGCGGAGTAAATCGAGTCGACGATCGTCTCGTCGAGGTCGGCATCGGAATCGACGATGATCGCGTTCTTGCCGCCCATCTCGCAGATGACGCGCTTGAGTTCGCGCTGGCCGGGCCGCGTTTTGCCGGCGGCTTCCCAGATGTGCAGCCCGACTTCGCGCGAGCCGGTGAAGGCGATCAGGTCGACGTCCTTGTGATTGACGAGATGCTCGCCGATGACCGCGCCGTCGCCGTTGAGGAGGTTGAGCACGCCGCGCGGCACGCCCGCTTCCTCAAACATTTCCATCAGGAGCGCGCCGCAGATGGCGGATTGCTCGGCCGGTTTCATGAGGACGGTGTTGCCGGTGACGAGCGCGGCCGAAACCATCCCGCAGAGAATCGCGATCGGGAAATTCCACGGCGCGATGACGAGCGCGACGCCGCGTCCCCAGTAATGCTGATAATTTTCCTCGCCGGCGACGTGCTGGGTGAGGCGCGGCCGGCCGAGGATGCGCATTTGCTGGGCGTAGAAGAGGAGGAAATCCATCGCCTCGCGAATGTCGCCATCGGCTTCCTCCCAGGCTTTGCCGACTTCGAAAACTTCCACCGCGCAAAGCTCAAAACGCCGCCGCTCCATGATCGCCGCGACCCGCTCGAGCAATTGCGCGCGATGCTCGACCGAGGTGCGCGCCCATTTGTCGAAAGCGCCCCGGGCCGCGCCGAGCGCGCGCTCCGCTTCCGGAATGCCGGCTTCCGCGACGCTGCCCACGATCTCGTTAGGCTGGCTCGGGTTCACGCGACGACATCCATTTCCCGGTCGTGACTTTTTCGCCGTTGATCGTGAGCGGATACTGCCGGCCGAAACGCGTCGCGCACTTCGCGCAGCGCGGTCTTCATCTGCTCCTGCGTCTGGCGATGGACGAAGTTGATCATCGGCGCGTTCTCGTAGGTGTCGCCCGGCGGGGTGTCGACGGTGAAACCGTTGGCCGAATGATACTTGCCCGGCTGCATCTCGCGCGGCGCCTTGGCCTCGTTCGTGATCAGGTCGTTCGGATCGCGCAGAAGCTGCGCGGCCGACTGGTTGTCGGAAAACTTGGCCCGCAGAAATCCTTCGTTGGAAGTGTTCTCGAGCAAGCGCCTAACGAGATACGACATGCCCGGGAGCAGCTCGCCGACGGGCGAATATTCCCGCACCCGGTAACCCATCTCGACCAGGGCGCGCTTGATCGGTCCCGCCATTCCGTAGAGGAGCTGGAATTCGAACCGGCTCTTGCTCGATCCCGAGCTCCTCCGCGTAGGCCATCGCGTGGGCGATGCTGCGCACGTTGTGCGAACCGAAGGCCGCGGTCACGATCGATTCGTTCTCGAGCAGGATGCGGGTGCAGGCTTCGAAGCAGGCGTCGCTCTCCGGCTTTTGCAGGAAGACCGGGCAGACCCAGCCGTTCTGCTGCGCGATGATTTTCTCGTAGTCCCAATAGGCGCCTTTCACGAGACGGACGGCGAAGCGCGTCCCGCGCCGGCGGCCCCATTCGATCAGGTCGCGCAGATCGCGCTCGGCATCGCGCAGGTAAGCCTGGATGACGATCCCGACGCCGCGGCCAGTCGGCGAATTCCGGCTCGGTAAAGAGCTCTTTGAAGAGATCGAGCGTGCTGTTTTTCTGGGCGTAGCTCTCCATGTCGAAATTAACGAAGGCGCCGACTTCCTTCGCCCGGCGCAGGATCGGGCGGAGCTTGGGCGCGAGATGCGCGATCGCTTCCTCCGGCGCGGCCGGGTCCATCTGCGAATAGAAGGCCGAGATCTTGAGCGAGAGATTCACCACCGGAAAGAGCTCGGCGTTTTTGCCTAACGGATCGGTCCAGCCGCGCGTTTCGCGCGAAAGGGTCTCGAGCAATTCCATCGCGCGGGCGGCGTATTCATCCGCTTCCGTTTCGCTCACGACCGCTTCGCCTAACAAGTCGACGGTGAAGCCGATGTTCTGTTTGCGCTTTTGCCGGAGCGTCTTCATCACGTCGGCCCCGTCTCTTCCGGCGATGAACTGGCGCGCCATTCCCGAGACGTTTTTTCGCAGGATGAATGCGGTCAGCCAGGGGAAGATGCCGGCCACCTTCAGCCCGGTCTGCATCATCGGAATGAAGCTGTCCATCCCGCGAAAATATTCGCGCAGATGGACCACGATATCGCTCGAGCGGCGAAGCGAGGCGAGGACGTCGACAAAGCGAAACATCTGCACCTTGAAGGCTTCGTCCTGCATCGAGAAAGCCATCATCTTTTGATAGAATCCGGCTTTGCTGAAAATCGATTCGGGGTGTTGATCGACCAGTTCAAAAATTCGTTGTCCGCGCCGTTCGACGGCGGATTGCAGGGCACTCATGGTGGCCGAGGATAAAGCGGGGCGCGGCTTTCGGCAAAGGGCTCACCGCAAGGAAAGCTTCTGGACAGGATTAACAGGATTTTTTGGATGGAAGACTTCCGGTCGGGCGATCTTGCTCTCCAATCCGGTTAATCCTGTAAATCCTGTCTAATTCTTGCCGCGCGGCACACTCACCTGCGCGACTTCTTCCGAATTGAAGGTGAAACAAAAATCACCATGAAATTATCCCAACAAATCAAGGAAGCCGCGGCCGCAGGATACGCATTACTTTGGCTGCTCGGCATCCCCGTTCCGATTTTGCTCATCATCTTTTTGCTGCGTGGTTGCAGCTAGGTTGGCAAGGCAGAGGTGAGTCGCCTGGCGGGAGACCCGGGAGTTGGCTAGTCCCGGGAGCGCTCCCGGCCAGGCGCAAGCTTCTCGTTAGGCGGTTTGCCGCCGCGCGGATTGTCGCTTAGGGATTTCTCCCGATGCCGACGACTGACCGCCACCATTTCGCGAGCGATAACACCGCCGGCATTTGTCCCGAAGCCTGGGCCGCGCTGGCCGAGGCGAATCACGGCGCGGAAGTTTCCTACGGCGACGATCGCTGGACGGAAAAGGTCGGCGCGCAGGTGCGGGAAATCTTCGAGACCGATTGCGAGACCTTTCTCGTCTTCAACGGCACGGCCGCCAACTCCCTCGCCCTCGCCCAGCTTTGTCAGCCGTTTCATAGCGTCCTCTGTCACGAACGCGCGCATATCGAGACGGATGAATGCGGCGCGCCCGAGTTTTTTTCCGGCGGGGCGAAGCTTCTTCCAGTCAGCGGGAAGAACGGCAAGATCGATCTCGCGCAAGCCGCCGCCATCCTGGCGCAGCATCGCGATGTGCACTCGACCAAGGTGCGCGCGCTCAGCCTCACCCAGGCGACGGAAATGGGCACGGTCTATTCGCCTAACGAGATGGAGGCGGTGGCCGCGCTGGCGGCGGAGCATTCGCTCGCCCTCCACATGGACGGCGCGCGTTTCGCCAACGCCGTGGCGTCGTTAGGCTGCGCACCCCGGGAAATCACCTGGGAACGCGGCGTGCAGGTTCTCTCCTTCGGCGGAACAAAAAACGGCCTCGCCGCGGGCGAGCTGGTCGTCTTTTTCGATCGCGCGCTGGCGCGGGAGTTCAATTACCGGGTCAAACAAGGCGGGCAACTGGCGTCAAAAACGCGCTTCCTCGCCGCGCCCTGGACCGGCCTGCTCGCCAACGACGTCTGGTTAAAAAACGCGCGCCAGGCCAACGAGATGGCCCGTTTGCTCGAGGAAAAACTTTGCGCCGCGGGTGGGCGGCTCGCTTTCCCGCGCGAAGCGAACGCGCTTTTCCTGCATTTGCCTAACGATAGTCGTGGAAAAGGTGCAGGCTCGCGGCTGGCACTTCTACAAATTCCTCGAGCCGGATGTTTATCGTTTCATGTGCTCCTGGTCGACGACCGAAACCGGGACGAGGAACTTCGTGGCCGATTTCCGGAGCGCACGAAGCTGAGGCGGCGCCGCACACATTTGTCATCCTGAACCGGCGCAGCGCGGTGAAGGACCGCGCTCACAATTGAAGGCAACGCTTTCAGGCGACCAGAAGACGTGGATTTGCATTGGAGAGGATCCCTCGCCGTCTGCGCGACTCGCGGATGACAATTGGGGACGGGCGCGTTGAACCTTCGCCAGCATGACGCCGCGCGATCTCCCGATCTACGAACTCGAAGAACGAGATCGTCGAGGTCGCTCAGCGCTCGGCCGCGCCTGATTCTGCAGGCGCCGACCGGTTCGGGAAAATCGACCCAGGTCCCGCAGATGCTGCTCGACCGCGGCCTGCTCGGCGACGGGGAAATCGTGATCCTGCAACCGCGCCGGCTCGCCACCCGCATGCTGGCGCGCCGGGTCGCGGCGGAACGCAACGGCCGGCTCGGCGACGAGGTCGGCTACCAGATTCGTTTCGAAAAGGTCGCCTCGAAAAAAACGCGCATTCGTTTTGTGACCGAGGGAATCCTGCTCCGCCAGCTGCTCCAGGATCCCGAGCTGCGCGGAGTGGCGGCGATTCTTTTCGATGAATTCCACGAGCGCCATCTCTACGGCGACATCACCCTCGCGCGCACTCTGCAGTTGCAGGAAACGACGCGACCCGATCTCAAACTCGTCGTCATGTCGGCCACGCTCGAATCCGACAAGCTGGAAAAGTATCTCGCTCCCTGCCCGATCCTGACTTCGAGCGGACGGATGCATCCGGTCGCGATCGAATACCTAACGAAACCGGTCCGGGGCGAAAATTATCCCATCTCGGACCTGGCGGCGGATGAACTCGAGCGTCTCGCGGCACAGACGGAAGGCGACGTCCTCATTTTCATGCCGGGAAAATATGAGATCACGCGGACCATCGCGGCCCTTCGCGCCTCGCGAGTGAGCGATCGCTTCGTCGCCCTCCCCCTCTACGGCGAGCTTCCGCCGGCGGAACAGGACGCCGCCCTCGCGCCTTCCGCGAAACGCAAAGTCATCGTGGCGACAAACGTCGCGGAAACTTCCCTAACGATCGACGGCGTGCGGGTCGTGATCGACAGCGGCCTGGCGCGCATCGCGCGTTTCGATCCGCGGCGCGGGATCAACACCCTCTTCATCGAAAAGATCAGCCGCGCCTCGGCCGATCAGCGCGCCGGCCGCGCCGGCCGGACCGCGCCCGGGCATTGCCTGCGGCTTTGGACGGAGAGCGAACATCTGGAGCGCGCCGCGCAGGAGCTGCCGGAAGTGAAACGACTCGACCTCGCGGAAGTGGTTCTGACTTTGAAAGCGAGCGGGATCGAAGACATCGCGGGATTTCGCTGGCTCGAGCCGCCCGATCCGAAAGCGCTCGAAAACGCCGAGCGGCTCCTGACCGATCTCGGCGCGATTCCGCGCGCGGGATGGGAGCGGCGCCCGCCGTAGGCGAACGCGCCTTCGCGAACTCTTAGGAGCGGAAAAAGTTCTGCGAGGCGCGCAGCGCCTCGCTCCCCGAGAATGCGTCACGCGATCGTTAGGCCGGCGCATGCTCGCCTTTCCGTCACCCGCGCTACGCCCGCATGCTGCTCGCGGCCCAGGACCAGGGCTGCGTCCGCGGGATTGCGCTGATCGCCGCCCTCACCCAGGGACGCAACCTCCTCCGCCGCGCGGAGGGAAAACAGATGCGCGACGAGCGCGAAGATTTTCTCGGCGGCGAAGATGAATCCGATCTCTTCATCCTGCTGCGCGCCTTTCGTTTCGCGGAAAAAAACAACTTCGATCCGCGTCGTTGCGCGCGCCTCGGAGTGAACGCCGGCGCGGCGCGCGAGGCAGGCCAGCTTTGGGAACAATTTCTCTCCATCGCGAAAGCCGAAGGTCTCGACATCGCGGAGCGCGAAGCCGGGCCCGGCGCGATCGCACGCTGTGTCCTGGCCGGTTTTCCTGACCAGGTCGCGGTGCGCTTCGACGAGGGCACGCTGCGCTGCGCGCTGGTGCACAATCGCCGCGGCGTGCTGGCGCGCGAAAGCGTGGTCCATCGCGCCCGGCTCCTGACCGCTTCGGAAATCCGCGAGATCGAATCGAGCGACGGCGAGCGCCAGGTGCTGCTCACCCTCGCGACCGCGATCAAGGAAGAGTGGCTGCGCGAATTTTTTCCCGAGGCGATCCAGGAAAGGACGGAGGTGACCTTCGACAGCTCCTCACGCCGGGTCGTGGGACGGAGCGTGGTCGTTTTTCACGATCTGGTCCTGGCGGAAAAGAAGACGGATCGCGTTCCGGCGGCGGAGGCGGCGGCGCTTGCTTGCGCGGGAAGTGATGGCGGGAACTTGCCCGCTCAAGAAATGGGACCACGCGGTCGAGCAGTGGATCGCCCGGCTCAACTTTGCCGCCCGGACTTTTCCCGAACTGGAGCTGCCGCCGATCGACGACTCGGATCGCGCGCTCCTGATCGAACAAGTCTGCCAGGGCGCGACGAGCTACAAGGAAATCAAGGAGCGCCCGGTCGGGCCGGTCCTGAAATCGTGGCTGAGCGCCACGCAACGTGAAATGCTCGACCAGCTCGCGCCGGAGCGGATCAAATTGCCTAACGATCGAACGGCGAAAATTGTCTACGGAGCCGATAAACCCCCGACGGTCGCGGCGCGCATCCAGGATCTCTATGGGGTGAGCAATGGCCTGGCCATCGGCCCGTCCCGGCTGCCGTTGCGGATCGAGGTGCTGGCGCCAAATCATCGCCCGATCCAGATCACCGACGACCTGGCCACTTTCTGGCGGGAGAGTTATCCGAAGGTCAAAGCCGAGCTGCAGCGCAAATATCCGAAACATCAGTGGTTGTAGCCGGGATCGGTGATCCCGGCGACTCTCGCATCGCTCAACCGACCGGGATCACCGATCCCGGCTACAATCAGATACTGCCGCGCATTCCGCGGGACGGATCGCGGGGCGAATTGAGCCCGCTCACCTTCGACCAGGCGGCCTTCGAAGCTCCCCGGACACGATCCCAGGGCAACGCCGAGCCGACCTGATGCTTCTCGTAGTCGAGCGCGATGTCGTCCTCGATCTCGTGGAAGTCTTTTCCCGGATGTTTCGTTGCTGCCTCGGCTCCAACGCGATAGGCCGGCGCGAAATGCTCGTAAGTCGTTCCCTCCTCCGCGTGCGGCTGAGATTCGTGATGCTCCTGCCAGTATTTCTCTTCGGCCGTTAGGTCGACCGGTTTATTCTCTTCGTTAGCCATGATGTTGCCCTCCTGTTGCTGCGTTTCCTTACCTTCGCGCGTCACCGGGCCATCGGACGCGGTCGCTCGCAAAATGCGAAACGAAGGACGCAAAATGACCACGATGTGCGAAGATAAGATATGAAGAATTCGAACGGAGACAATTTTACGGAACACGATCCGATGTCTGAAACAGAGTTTGGGAGCGAGTCCGCGGAACGCAGCGCCCAGAGCCGCATGTCGGAAGGCGCACGGAAGTTTTCCGACGCCGCGTCCGAGACCTGGGACCAGACTCGCCAGAAGGCCGTCGTGGTCCGCGAACGGACGGAGTTTTTCCTCCGCGAAAACCCGGTCCCGACCGTGCTCGGCGCCCTCGCCCTCGGGCTCGCGATCGGTTTGGCCATCCGCTACTCCTCGCGGCCGGAGCCCACTTCCCTTTCCGTAAAGCGCGCCCTGCGTGAGATCGATTGGAGCACCATGTCGCCGGCTTTTCTGCCCGGCCTCCTCAAGAGCGCGAAACGCGGTTATGCGGACTCGGCCGACGCGGTCCGGGGCGGTTTCGACCGGGTGAAAGAAGTGGACGTCGACGAATACGTCAAGCCGCTGCGCAAGCAGTGGAAGCGCTGGATGAGCTAGGCGCTCAGGCGTTGACATATTTGGCTGCAGCTTGACCGGCGCGGGTGCCGGTGGAGAAGCAGCCTTGGAGGAGGTAGCCGCCGGTGGGGGCTTCCCAGTCGATCATTTCGCCGGCGAGAAAAACGCCGGGCATTTTGCGCAGCATGAGCTGCTGATCCAATTCCTGCCACATGACCCCGCCTGCGGTTGAGATCGCCTCGGCGATCGGCCGCGGGCCTCCCAATGGCAGGGGGAAATCTTTCAGGCGCGCAATCGCTTTCTCCCGATCGGCGCAGTCGTCCGGGAAAAAACTTTCGAGCAGGGCGACTGCTCCCGGGCTCAATTTCCAGGCGCGAAACCATTCGTTAGGCGTGCGGTGCTGAAGGGCGCGTTCACGCAGCACTTCCGCGGTGACCTGTGGTTTGAAATCGATCCGCAATTCCGGCGCCGTCATCGCGCGCAAGACCGGTCCGAGCCGGTAAATCGCGCCGCCTTCCAAGCCGTAACGGGTGATCAGGAGCTCGCCGGAAACGACTTCACCCGCGGCGCTGACATTGAGATTCTTGAGCGGCAAACCCTCGGCACGTTCGAGCACGGCGGCGGGCCAGTCGACATTCCAGCCGCAATTGGCCGCGACGAAGGGCGCGATCTCGACCCCGTGCGCGGCGAGCAGACCGGGCCAGCCGCCATCGGAACCCGTCTCCGGCCAGGAGGCGCCGCCGAGGGCGAGAACGACCGCGCGGGCCAGCAGGCTTTCGCCGGCAGCAAAGTCGAGCCGCCAGGAATCGCCTTCTTTCGTTAGGCCCATCAGCCGCTGGCCGGTCCGGAATTCCACTCCCGCACTGCGCAGCCGTTGCAGCCAGGCGCGGAGGAGGACGGCCGCTTTCTGGCCCCGCGGAAAGACGCGCTTGCTCGTCCCGACGTAGGTCTCGACGGCCAGTTCCTCGGCCCACGCCCGCAGCGCGTCCGGGCCAAAACCCGCCAGCAGATCGCGCCAGCGCTCCTCTTCCGCGCGGTAACGAGCGGGGAAATTCTCCACCGGCTCGCTGTGGGTCAGGTTCAATCCGCCGCGCCCGGCGACGAGAAACTTGCGCCCGGCGGAAGGCTGGGCGTCGCAGAGCACAACCCGGGCGCCGCCCGCGGCCGCCACTTCGGCGGCGCGCAAACCAGCCGGGCCGGCACCGATGACCGCGACTGTTCCCGCGCCGCTGTCTTTTGGCATCCAAAGGCTCAAACTCGTTAGGGCTGGACCTTGAAACTAAAGCCGCCCTTCCGACGTGAAGATCCTGCGCGACCGCGCTCCAGCTGACCTTGTAAAGTCCCGGGCCAAGGTTGTCCGCGAGCGACAGACGGACGAGCGCCGGTTCTTTTTCATCGGCTCGCAGGTCGCGTTGGTCGACCTGTTTCCCGGCCGCGTCGCGCACTTCAAAGGTGCTGAGCCCGACCTTGATCGGCTCCGAAAACCAGATCCGGATTTCAGAGGGCGCGGCTTTCAGGGTCTCGCCGGCGCTCGGCTCGGAACGTTCCAGCGACGAATGCCCAAAGGCCGGCGCGGCGAGCACCAGCAGACTAACGAACGCACCAAGAACGCGGTTCATTTGCCCATGAGGACGATCGGCCCCTCGGCCTTGGTCACCCCGCCTTTGCGTTCGAGGCTGATGGCGAACGCTTTCGCTTCCCGGACGGGCGAGGAGGGCTTGAACGGCACCCGGAGCGATCCGTCGTTCGAGACATGGAAGACCCCGCCGTCGACCGGGTCCTTGTATCTCGGATCCACCACCCAGAGCTGGTAATCGCGATCCTCGTCATTGCGCGGGAGCTGGGTCACTTTCAAAATACCGCGCTGTTTTTTCTCGTCCCAGACGACGACCGCGTTTGCATCGGGCGCGTTTTCCAACTTCGAGCTGAGCGAAGCGATCTGGATCTGGGCAAAGACATCGCGCTGTTCGAGGCGGGTCAGGCGTTTACGAAGTCCGGAACGTTCAGCCACGAGATAAGCGGAAGTGAGGGCGAGGCAGGCGGCGAGCGCCCATGGGAGCCAATTGGAGCGGCGCGGAAATGCGACGGTTTTCTCGCTCCGGATCTCGGCCAGGACGCGTTCCCGCAATTCCGGCGGCAGAGGACGTGGCGGAGCAGCATGCGAGACGGCGGCGGCCGCCTCATCGAACTGATCGACGAGGGCCCGCAGCTCTGGATCGGCTTCGATTCGCTGCGCAAAAGCCGCCGCCTCGTTCGCATCGAGGAGACCGAGAGCGTAAAGCGATGCCTGCTCTTCGAGTTGCTCGTTCACGATGACACTCCTCCCATGACTTCGCGCAAGGCCAGCAGGCCGCGACGGATGCGTGCCTTCACTGTCCCGAGCGGCGCACCGAGGCGTTCCGAAATCTGGGCCTGGGTAAGCCCGCCAAAGAAGGCGAGATCAATCGCCTCCCGCTGCGCTTCGCCGATTTGGGAAAGCGCGGTGCGCACCCGCTCGCGTTCGTCGCTCCGGGCCAGGGCGTTGTCGGCCTCGATCGGACGGGGCGGAAACGGAGAAGGGCTCGGTTTCGTTTGCCACCGCCTCGCTCAGGCGGGTCTGGCGCTGCCGCGAACGCAGGCGATCGATCGCCTTGTGCCGCGCGATCATCACCGCCCAGGTAAAGAGGCTGCTTCGGGTCGCGTCGTAGGTCGCGGTCCGTTTCCACATCTGCACAAAGGCCTCCTGGAGGACATCCTCGGACTCTTTTTGGTCGTGCAAGATCGCGTAGATCATCGAGAAAAGACCGGGCGCAAAGCGGTCGTAGAAAGTGGTGAAGGCGCGCTCATCGCCAGCCCTCATGTCCCGGATGAGCGCTGCGTCCTCTTCGTTGGGGGCGCGGACCGGGCGTTCTCCCGGTGGCGGAACGGGATCCCGCGAGTGAAGGGAAGGGTTGGTCGCCACTTAGCACGCACCAGATCAAAGAATCGAAAGTGCGCAAGCGTTCATGTGCGAGCCCAGGCATTGGCCACGCGGTGCCGGGGATTATTTTTCAAACTTCCTTTCACACTCTTAAGACGCCCGCCATCCCAGGCCAGATGCATTTGCCGGGGAGACGCGGAGATGGGTTGACAAAACTCGCCCCTTACGATTCAATGGCCTTCGGTTTGCCTCCTCGATCGTCTTCTCTTTCGAGGCGTCCCGTTTCGCTCCCCCGCGCAACGCAGATCTGCCCGGCAGCCTCTTTTTTGTAGCAACTCATCACATCCCCATTCCATGGCGGGACATAGCAAGTGGTCCAAGGTCAAGCGCGCCAAAGGTGCGCTCGACGTGAAACGCGGCACGATCTTCAGCAAGTTTTCGAAGGAGATCAGCGTCGCGGCGCGCATCGGCGGCGGCGACCCTGCGGGCAACCCCCGGCTCCGGAGCGTGATCGAGATGGCCCGGGCGCAGAGCATGCCGAACGACAACATCGAGCGCGCGATCAAGCGCGGCACCGGCGAAGGGCTCGACCAGGCGCATTTCGAGGAGATCGTTTACGAAGGCTACGGCCCGGGCGGGGTGGCGCTGCTGCTGGAAGTCACGACCGACAACAAGAACCGCACGGCGGCGGAAATCCGGCACATTTTTTCCAAGAACCACGGCAACCTCGCGACGAGCGGGAGTGTTTCTTACATGTTTCACAAAAAAGGACAGATCACCGTGCCGCGAGATACGATTCAGGAGGAGCGCCTCTTCGAACTGGCTCTGGAAGCCGGGGCGGAGGAGTTGACAACGGAGGAGTCGGAGTATGTTATCCTCACTTCCCACGATCAGCTCTACGCCGTAGCTGAGGCGCTCAAACACGCGAGCGTCACGATTGATGGGCAAAAGTTTACTTTCATTCCCGACACGACTGTTCATGTCGCCGACGAGGAGGCCGCGCTGCAGGTCATGCGCCTTTGCGAACGCCTCGAAGACGACGACGACGTTCAAAACGTCTATTCCAATTTAGATATCCCTGAAGAGTTGCTGGCCAAACTGCCAGCCTGACTGAAGCGAGACGACACCTCCGTGTCTTGCCTCCACCAAAGCCGGTTTCAATTATGAGCGAAGAATCAGAAAACAAGCCTACCCAGGCACCCGCCGCCCCGTTCCGGAGACGCCGTCCGTCGCGCCGGCGGTCTGGCCGTCGCAACGACGGGGGACGCGGTCCCGGCAATTTCAATCAATCAGGCGAGGACAAGCCGGGACGGACGGACGGACCGGGCATTCTCGAGGACGACGAGTCCGGTGAGGCCGAGCGCAGGCGTGAGGACGCGGCGAAATTTGTCGACGCGACCGACGAGACGGGCGAAAACAAGTCGTCCGAGGACCGGGCACAGGGCGACTCGCAGAATGGCGTGGAACTGCCGCGGGAACCGGAATTCGGCGAAGGCATCATCGAGATTTCCGGCAAAGGCTTTGGTTTTCTGCGCGATGCGAAACGCAATTTCGTCCAGACCCCGCAGGACATTTTCGTCACCCCGGAACTCGTCCGGCGTTTTCAGCTTCGCGACGGGATGTGGGTTTACGGCGAGACGCGCCGCGGCAATCGCGGGCCGCAGTTGACCCGCCTGCTCAAGATCAACGACGACGAGCCAACCAAGTATCAGGATCTGGCGCCTTTCGAAGAGCTGACCACGATCAATCCGAATTCGCGGATCAAACTCGAGACTGTGCCCGATCGTTACACGACCCGGATCATGGATTTGATGACGCCGTTAGGCAAAGGCCAGCGCGGCCTGATCGTCGCGCCGCCACGCACCGGCAAGACGACCCTGCTCCAGCACATCGCCGACGCGGTCGTGAAAAATCATCCGGAGATGAAATTGATCATCCTCCTGGTCGACGAACGGCCGGAGGAAGTGACCGAAATCCGGCGCACCGTGCCGACGGCAGAGCTGATGGCGTCACTCCAACGACAGCGACATCAAGAGCCACACCCGCATCGCACAGCTCGCGGTCGAGCGTGCCAAGCGCCTGGTCGAAGCGGGCAAGGATGTTTTCATCCTGCTCGACTCGATCACCCGCACCGCACGCGCTTTCAACAACGCGACCGGCGGCGGCGGACGCACCATGAGCGGCGGTATCGACGCTCGCGCGATGGAAATCCCGCGAAAACTTTTCGCCGCCGCGCGTAACACCGAGGAAGCCGGCAGCCTAACGATCGTCGCCACGGCGCTGATCGAAACCGGCAGCCGCATGGACGAGCTGATTTTCCAGGAATTCAAAGGCACCGGCAACATGGAGCTCGTCCTCGATCGCAAGATCAGCGACCAGCGCACTTATCCGGCGGTCGATATTTTCCTCTCCGGCACCCGCCGCGAGGAATTGCTCCTCCAGCCTTGGGAACTCGATAAAATCAATCTCATCCGCCGCGGTCTGGCCGGTCACAAACCGGTCGAGGCGATCGAGCGTCTGCTCATGTTCGTGAAGAAATTCCCGACCAACGCGCAGATGCTGAAAGAGATTCCGGGCTAGACTCCGCCTCTCCAAACATTGTCATCCCGAACCGCCGAAGGACGGAGAGGGACCTCGCAAGCCACGAGCGATCCGGTTAGTAGGCAACACGCGGCATAGCCCGAGAGATCCTTCGACTCCGCTCAGGATGACAACCAAAAACACGCGCGATCCGATCGACCTCGAATGGGAAGTCCTCCCGCCCGAGGAAAAGGAAAAACGCTCCGAACTGGAGCCGCTTTTTCGCTGGCTCGCGCTCGTCATGGACAATTTCCTGCGCGTGCCGGGAACGCAGTTCCGCTTCGGGCTCGATCCCCTCATGGGCCTGCTCCCGGGCCTGGGGGACACCGGTTCCGCCATCATTTCCGCGATGGCGCTGATCGCCGCCGCGCGGCGCGGCCTTCCGAAAATTCTCCTCGCCCGGATGTCGCTCAACATCCTGATCAACGAAGCCATCGGCATCATCCCGATCATCGGCGACGCCTTTTCCTTTTGGTTCAAATCCAACGCTCGCAACTACGAACTGCTCAAACGCCACACCGCCGGCACTCGGACTACGAGCGCGAGCGACTGGATCTTCGTCGCCTTCGTCCTCGGTCTGCTCTTTCTCATCCTGTTCGTTAGTCTGGCGGTGAGTTTCTGGCTTCTCACCCAGGTCGTGAGACTGCTCGGCGGCGGGCCCGGCTAATCGACGAGATAACGAAGCCGCAACGAGTGGATGATTTCCCGCGACTGACCGTAGGGCTTGCGGAAATCCTCGATCGTCCCGCACTTCATCCGGCGCGCAAAAATGTCCTCCTCGGTGCGATCCACCGGCAGGCGCGAGACGCTCCGATTTCCCCAGCGGCGCAGAACCGATTCGCTGGCGCGCAGAAAATTATAGGCGCTGCGCAGACTCCCGGCGTCGCTCGCTTCCATGATTTTCTGGCCCCGCAGTTTATCGAGGGCGGAAAGAAAATTCGGGTCCCAGATCCCGTGCCGCATCTGCAGGCCCTGGACGAGGAATTCGGCTTCGATCATGCCGCCGATGCCGGTTTTAAAATCGTAGAAATCGTTCCCGCTCCCGCGATCGTTCGCGATCCGCACGAGCATGTTCTCGATTTGCCTAACGAGATCGGGACGGCGGCCCGCTTCCCGCCAGAGCTCTTTCGCGAGGGCCTCGAAATCGTAGCGGAGCGGACCGGAAATGGCCCGCGCCCGGGTCAGCGACTGCAGCTCCCAAAACTGGGCGCGTTTCTCGTAATAGCCGCGCAACGTTTCCATCGAACAAACCAGCGGGCCCTTCTCGCCCTCCGGCCGGAGCCGCGGATCGATCGTGGCAAAGCTCCCTTCGGCGGTCGAAAGCGCCATCTCGCCAATCACATTCTGCGCCGGCCGCGGATCGTCGCCGACGAAAAGGACGTCGAGGTCCGCGCCGTAGCCGGTCTCGCGTCCGCCGAATTTCCCGAGGCCGATGATGGTCAGCGTCCCCTCCGGATTCAGCAAACGATCGACAAAAACGAGGCAGGCCTCGGCCAGGTCGTTCTGCTCCGCGAGCAACTGCGAGAGGGGCGCGATCTCGAGCACATCCCGGAGCAGGATGCGCAACGATTCGCGCTGCCGGTAGACCCGCACCGGGTCCATTTTCTCGCTCGTCGCGCCTAACGACTCCAGGCGCTCGAGATGTTCCGCGACGCTGTAAGTGCGGTCGAGCATCCCGCCCCGGGTCAGCTCCTCGAGCCATTGCGGACGGCGAATCAACCAGCCGCCGCCGGCCTCGCTCGCGTCGAAGGTCTTGACCAGCAATTCCAGCAAACGCGGATTCGCCCCGAGCAATTCGAAGAGCAAACTTCGGAATCCATAGGCCTCCACGAAGCGCACGAACTGGGTCAGCGTAGCGTCGGGATCGGCCGCGCGGCCGAGCCAGGTCACGAGGAGCGGCCGCAGCTTGCGAAAAATTTGCCGGGTGCGCGGCGCGACGTGGAAGCCGGCGGCGCTCTCTCCCAGCTGCGTCAGCGTCTTGTCCGCTTGCGCGGGATCGCGAAAATTTTTCAGGTCCGCCGTGCCCGATTCCCGGGGCGCCGCGCCTTCTCCCACGACCCGTTTGAAAATCGCGCGCACGCGGTCCATCTGCGTCCGCAATTCCGCGCGCAGCTCGGCGCTCCCGCCGAAACCAAGACTCCGCGCCAGCACCTGCAGGGCTTCGCCATTTTCCGGAATGGTGTGGGTCTGCTGTTCGGCCTCGATCTGCAGACGATGCTCCACCCGCCGCAGGAATCGGTAGGCCGTTTCGAGATGCTCGGCGTTTTCGTTAGGCAAGAATTCCAGTTCGGCCAGGCCGCGGATCGCCTTCAAGGTCCCGGCCTCCTGCAAAAACGGATGGCGCGCCGCGTGCAACAACTGCAGCGCCTGGACCACAAATTCGATCTCGCGAATCCCGCCCGCGCCGAGTTTCACATTCCGGTCGCGGTCCTCGTAGCCGACGATGTCGCGCTCGATCCGGTTCTTGATCGCCGCCACTTCGTCGAGCAGATCCGGGGTGGGACTTTTCGGAAAAACAAAGGGCTGGAGCTGGCGCAGAAAATCATAGGCCAGCTCGCGATCGCCGCAGATCCAGCGCGCCTTGGTCAAGGCCAGCCGCTCCCACATTTCGCCAAAGCCGGCATAATAATTTTCCATGCTCTCGAGCGAACGAACCAGCGGCCCGCCGCGCCCTTCGGGACGCAACCGCAGATCGACCCGGAAGAGCGAGCCCGCCGGATCGGAAGCGGCAAAGGTCTCGGTGATCTTGTTCCCGAGCCGGGTGAACCATTCGTGATAGCTGAACTTCGCCGTCAACTGGCCCTCGTCGCTGTAGACGAAGATAAGGTCGACGTCAGAGCTGTGATTCAGCTCGCGCCCGCCCAGTTTTCCCATCCCGATGATGGCAAACTGGCTCTCCGGCGAGCCCCAGCGCTGGCGCAACTCGGTGTTCCAATGCTCGAAGACGGTCGTTAGGCAAATATCGGCCAGCTGCGAGAGCTCGATCAGCGTCTCCTCCAGCGGGGCCGCCTCGGAAATTTCGCGAAGGGCGATTCGGACCATCTCGCGGCCTTTCCACAAACGCAGGACGCGAAAATTATCCTCCGCGATCGAGACCCGGCCGGCCAGGTTGTGCAGGTCGGTCATCATCCGGCCGAAGCCGCGCCGGTCCGCACAGAGGTCGGGATGCGACAGCCAGAGGAGGATCTCCGGATGCTGAATCAGCCGCGCGGCGCAGATCCCGGAGACGGAGAGGAGATGATAGAGCGCCTCCGCGCCTAACGGAAAGTTGGCGACCAGCTCCGGCAGGGGCGGCGCGTCGGCCGGCCAGTTGGCCGCGATGGCCTCCAGCGTGCCCGCCACCTGTTCCGGGCGGATGCTGCGCGCGATTTCCCCTAACGAATCCGCAACCGCCACGCTATTGCGGTGGTTCGGTCATCTTTTCGCGGGCCTGGGCCAGCACCTGGCGCTCGCGCCGGGTCAGACTGCCGAGGCCGTTCCGGGCGATTTTTTCCAGGACCGGATCGATCGCCTCGGTGATGAATTCATCGAGCGACATCTGCCGAAGCCGCTCGCCCTCCACCTGGCGCCGCCGCAAATAACGTTGCAGGAAAGACGGCCGGCCAAACCCGAGCAGGTGCGCATAAAGCCAGCCGGCGGCGCCTCCGCCCAGGATGGCGCTGTGGCTGACCACCCCCTGCCGATCGACGATCAGCAGCACGACGCCGATCACGAGGAGCGCATTCCCGAGATACTTTGCCTTGAGCTTTAGCGGGACGACGAAGAAGAGCGATTGGGTCACTTCCAACTCCGGCAGGATGGTCGCAAAAGCGACGACCACTGCCGCGAGCCCGCCGGTCGCCGCGAGCAGCACGGTGGTCGAGGGCATGAGGAAAAGATGCCCGAGCTCCCCGCCGATCAGGCCGGCCAGGTAGAGATAAAGAAAATGCTTCTGCCCGAAGATCGACTCCACGTCGCGCCCGAGGAAGTAGAGGAGGAACATGCCGCGCGGCGAAACTGAAAACGCCGGCGTGCAGAAACATCGCACTGAAAAACTGCCAGGCGTAGGCCTGATCGATTCCGCGATAGCTCAGGCCGAGGTATTCAACGAGCGCGGAGGGTTGCGACGCCTGGACGATTTGCTGCGCGATGAAGACGACCACATTGGCCGCGATGAGCGACAACAAAACGACTCGTTGGCGCGGCGTCCAGTAGGGCGCGTGCGACGAAGCTTTTCGACCGGACAGGCGCATGGAGCAAAATTATCGCAAACGCTCCGGGTTGTCATTGGGAATCAAAGAAACGCGTTCGAAAGGCCTTCCTCTGGCAGGCGAAGGCGCGCGTGCGGGTGGAAAGCGAAACGTCTACAGGGTCAGCACTTTTAGCCGACGAGGCTGCATCTCGAATTCCACCGGGCAACTGCCGGACAACTCGCCGTCCAGTTCCACCGGCACGTCGTCTACGCTCGTGACCCGCAGGCGGGAAGTCTGGAAATACTCCACTTCCCGCGTCGTGATATCGGAGGTGAAGATGACGTTCTGGAGATACTTGATCAGCTCAATGTAACCGAGCTGCTTGAAGACGAGGACATCGAGCAGTCCATCGTCGATCACGGCATGCTTGAAAAAGGGGAACGGGCCGCCATAGAGGCGCCCATTGCCGACGAGAACAAACGAGCCTTCTTCCGTGATGGCGTCCTCCGATTCAATCAGCAACCGCGGTGGCCGACGCCCGGCGATCTGCGCGGCAGAGATGAGATAACTGAGCGGCCCGAAGTTTCGCTTCAACGACAGGCTGGTTTCCTTCACCACCTGCGCGTCCGAGTCCGACGCCCGCCAGCTGGACGAAATGTTTCCCGTTCGCGGTCGGCAAATCGATCAACCGCGTGCGACCGCCCTGGATAATATCCCAGCAACGCCCGAGATCGTTCGCCGGGAGTCCCAGTTCGTTCGCGAAGACGTTCATCGTTCCCATCGGCATCAAGCCGAGGGCGGCGTCAGAACCGGCGATGCCGTTCACGACCTCGTGGATCGTTCCATCGCCGCCCGCCGCGACGATCCGATCGAACCCGTCCGCCACCGCCGCCCGCGCGCGATGCTCGGCGTCTCCCGCTCCGATCGTGGCACAAAAGAAAGCGTCGCCACACATGGTGCGCAGCAGTTTCTCGCCGCGCCGCGCGCGCTCGCTCCGCGCCGCTGGATTCAGAATGACACAGGTTTTGGACAAGGGTTTACTTGTTAGGCCGGTTTCATCTTTTCTTCAATCGCGCCCTGCGTAGTTTCACCCGGTGAAGAAACTCGGCCGCTTGTTGCTCTGGCTCCTCGCCGGGGCAGTGATTTTGGCCTTCGTCGTCTTGCTCGCGGTCAATCTCTATGTCCAATCGCAGGGCACACACCAGCGCATTCAGCAGGAACTCAGCCAGCGGCTCAACACTCCGCTGCATCTGAGCCAGATCAGCGTCACGCCCTGGGGCGGACTGAAACTCAATGGCATCACCATTCCCCAGGAATCCGGCAAGATTGGGGGAAATTTTCTGCAGGCTCAGAGCTTCCAATTGCGGGTCCAGTTCTGGTCCCTCTTCAGCGAACGGCTCGTCATCCGGCAGGTCTCGTTGATCAAACCGGAAGTGGTCTGGGCCCAGAATTCCGCTGGAAAATGGCGACTGCCCGAGTTGCCACCGGCGCAGAACGCCCCGCTATCTGCCCCAACGGTTTCGCCCGCACCGGTGATGCCACCTCTTCCCCGCCCCGCGCCGGCCACGCTTCCGCCGGAGCCCGTCGTCGCCCAGCCTAACGAACCGGACTCCGCCGCTCCATCAGCATCCGGCTTTACCCCGGAAGTGCAGCGCGTCACGCTCAAGGACGGCAACTTCACCTTCCTCGACGCCGCCGGCCGGGTCGTCGCGAAATTCAACGGACTCGACTTCCGTTCCAGTTTTCGCACCGCGAGCGCCATCAAAGGCGGCGCGCATGTCGAGAAAATCTCGTTGCGCGATCGCTTCTTCATCACCGACCTCGCCTCGCCCATCCATTACGACCCGGAGAAGCTCGTCATCTCCAACATCTCCGCCCGGGCCGCGGGCGGCACGATCGGCGGCCGTTTCGAGATGGAGGTGCAGGCGCCCGATTCGCCCTTCACCGCCGAGGTGAAATTCCGCGACCTGGAAGCGGAGAAACTGATGGCGAACGCAGGCGGCCCCGCCGGCATCATCCGGGGCCGGGTGGAAGGATTTCTCAACGCCGCCGGCAAAACCGCCGACAGCAACGCGCTCAGCGGCCACGGCGAAATTGTCCTGCGCGACGGAAAATTGCAGCAATACAGCCTCCTCGTCGCGCTCGGCCAGATTCTCCAGATCGACGAATTGATGCAGCTCCACCTCGACCAGGCCGAGATCAAATATCACATCAGCCCCGGCGTCGTGACGATCGACCAATTGCTCTTGCGCTCGCCTAACATTCGCCTGACCGCAAACGGCACCATCAGTTTCAAAGGGAAACTGCGGCTCGATTCGCAGCTGGCGGTGAACGACAAGGTGCGCCGTCAGCTCTTCGGCCCGATCCGGGAAAATTTCCAACCGCTCCCGGAACCGGCCGGCTACGCCGCGGTCGACTTCAAAGTCAGCGGCACGGTCGAACGCCCGAAAACCGACTTGATGGATAAACTCGTCGGCCGCGACCTGCGCGATCTCGGCGGAGTGATCAGCAGCCTTTTCGGCCACCCGAAAAAGAAAAAGAAGCCGGCCGAGGAAGCAACGCCTTCGCCCTCGCCTAACGACGATGTAGAGGCTGTCGCGCCGGACGCAACCACCTCCGACCCGGCCACCATCGCGCCCGATCAACCCTCCCCCGCATCGTCGGTCACACCCTCCCCTTCGCCATGAGAGTCATCGCCGGGACTGCCGGCGGCATCCGGCTCTTCGTCCCGAAAACCGATATTCGACCGACGATGGATCGGGTGAAGGCCGCCATCTTCTCCAGCCTCGGCGAGCGCATCATCGGCGCGAACGTGCTCGATCTCTTTGCCGGCACGGGAGCGCTCGGGATCGAGGCTCTCAGCCGCGGCGCCGCCTCGGTCATGTTCGTCGAAAGTGACAAGCACGCCATCGCCGCGATCGAGCGCAACCTCACCCAGACCAGGCTGAGCGGCCGCATTCGCAAACAGGACGTCTTCGATTTCCTCAACCACGCCAGCACCGCCGAGTCGCACGACCTGATCTTCGCCGATCCGCCCTACGACAAGTCGAAGCTGGGCGATTCCTTCAGCAAGCTCCTTCTCCGCAACGATCGCCTGCCCGCGCGCCTAACGAATGACGGAATCTTTGTCCTCGAGAAAAGACCCGGGCGAGCGCCTGCCGACGACGGATTTCTGGGAAGTCATCCGGCGCAAAACCTACGGCGCGACCGAGACCATTTTCCTGCAACGCAAAGCCGGCGAATGATCCGCTTCCTCTACAACCTGCTCTTCCCGCTCGCCCTCCTGGTTTTCCTCCCGGGCTATCTCGTGAAGATGCTCCGGCGGGGAAATTACCGGGACAAATTTGGGCAACGCCTCGGCTTCTACGACGCGGAAACACGCGCCCGGCTCGCGTCCGGCGCGACCTGGCTGCATGCGGTCAGCGTGGGCGAAGTGATGATCGCGCTCAAACTCGCGACAGAAATGAAGAAGCAAGAGCCCGCGCTGCGCGTCGCCCTAACGACCACCACCACCACCGGCCGCGCCTTCGCCTCGAAACAGGCTCCATCCTGGATCGAGGTCCTTTACACCCCGCTCGACTTTTGGCCGATCATGCGCCGCGCTTTTGCCGTCATTCGCCCCAGCCGGATCGTCCTCGTCGAGGCGGAAGTCTGGCCGAACCTGACCGCCATCGCGCACCGCCGCAAGATCCCTCTCGCCCTCGTCAACGCGCGCCTTTCGCCCCGCTCCGAAGGGCGTTTCCGGAAGTTTAATTTCTTCGTTAGGCCGTATTTCCGGAGGCTGGACCTGATCTGCGTCCAGGAACTGGAAGATGTCGCCCGCTGGAAGTCGTTAGGCGTGCGCGCTGATCGAATTCATCCCGTCGGGAGCATCAAATACGATCCCGAGAACGTGAGCTCGCAGTCGGCGATCCCCCGCACAGTCCTGCAAACCTTGGGAGTGGATTCCAATCGGTCGATCCTGCTCGCGGGCAGCACGCATCCGGGAGAAGAGGAGATCCTCGGTCGCATTTTCATCGAATTGCGGCGCGAATTTCCAGCTCTCTTTCTCCTTATCGCGCCGCGGCACGTCGAGCGTGTGCCGGAGATAATAACCCGCCTGCGCGCACTCGGCCTCGAATCGACCCGGCGCAGCGTGACCGGGAGCGGCGCCGCGGCGGACTGCCTGCTCCTCGATACCACGGGCGAACTGCGCGATTGGTACTCGGTTGCGACGATTGTTTTTATCGGCAAAAGCCTGACCGCGCGCGGCGGACAAAACCCGGTCGAAGCGATTGTGGCCGATCGACCGGTCGTGTTCGGGCCGCACATGGAAAACTTCGCCAATCTCTCGCGCGCCCTGGTCGCGGCCGGCGGCGCGCTTCAGCCTAACGACGAGGCCGACCTAACGAAAGTGCTGGGTGAACTCCTGCGCGACCGCTCAAGGCGGGACGAACTCAGCCGCCAGGCCCGGACGGTTCTCGACCCGCATCGCGGAGCAACCGAACGCACCGCGCAGCTGCTCGAAAAGCTCGCCGTTCGCGCGGGCTAAAATCCCTTGCATCGGCCGGGAGCGCTCCGGATATTGGCCGCTCTCCTGACCCTATCGTCCAGTGGCCTAGGACACCGCCCTTTCACGGCGGTAACACGGGTTCGAATCCCGTTAGGGTCGCCACAGTTTTCTTGCGCACGGTGGCGGCTTTCTTCACCGTCCCGGCCGCCGCGGCGGTGACCTAGGATGGTATTGCAATGACCTTCGACGGCGTGGCAGAAACTTTGGACGGTGTGACGCTGACGGCGCCGGGAGCCGTCTCGGGCAGGCTGGCGGGCGAGACGGCAGGGGGCGGCTTGGTTGCATCTGCGGCGGCGCTCGTGTAGCAGTTGCTTTGCGGCTCGAAGTCGCATCGGCAACTCATAATTTGCCATTCTTCGTCTTTCCAGCTGACAAAGCCGAGCGGAGCGTAATGATGCTCGACCCCGCGCGGTGGAAGCGGTTGCGGGTTCAAGTCATCAGCTTCCGGCCACTCGATCTTCCCCGTCGCGACACGCGCAGGAATCAACCAGTAGTCGCCAGTGCGATAAGTGCCCCGGCGGTAAATTGAATCTGCACGCCGTCTTCCAAATCAAGCCAAGCGATTTGATCGGCCGAATTCTCGCGCCGCAATTTTGCCCAAGGGTTCCTCTTCGAACCGGTTGACCCGGAAATCATCCGCGCCTACGCGCTGCGACCGATCTTTGCCGCGCATTACAGAAAAGCGGAAGTCTCCGTATGCGCAACGAGCGGCATCAAAACGTACGGATACGGCGTTTATTTGTCAAGTATTCGGCAAAAGCCGTCGGTCAATTTTACCCCGATTTTCGCCGAAGCGAGCGCGCGAAAGAAAAGGCGCTCGCTTACCGCAACGCGGCGAACGCGCGGGGCAGGGACCAAGTAGGGCGGCAGAACGGTAATACTCTCATCGCTCTCGATGGAACGCCCGCTGAGGAGGATAAATCGCACCAAAGCACCGCGGAAAGGATCCCACCGTTGGTGCCGGATGTTGTGACGGCGGCCGTCCGTGTTTTGCAACCACGCCGTCGTGGTCACCAGATCGCGAGGAACATCTTGTGGTCGATGTCATCGATGCAGATCGCCTGCCGACGATCTCGTCGCGCCAGCACATGATGCACAGCACCGGGAAACTGGATGCGAACTTGGCGAGGCATGCCTCCGTCGCCATCAAATGACTTGAACCTTGCAACATGATTCGACTGCCCCCTTGAGGGCGGGCACTCTTGCCCGCAAGGAAAAGAAAGGAGAACTCCTCTCCGATTTGAAAAACCTAGTTCCCGCCAAAACGCCCTATGGGTATAACCGCTGGTAATTTTCCCAGACATGGCCGCCGTAGCCTGTCTCGCCTGGGTTATTTTGCTGGGCGACAGCCTTGACGATGTCCTCTTCGCTCGGCACCGGATTTTTCGCGAGCTCGATATCGACTCTGGACTTGACGACGGGTATGGCGAGCGCCGTGCCGCTGTCGGAGATCGCAACTGCTTCGATCCGACCGCCGACATTGTCTGCCATTGCCGCAACTGCCTTGCGCTGCCACCCAGCCCTGTTCTCGCCCCAGTTGGCAGGCTTCTTGATGTAGGCCTTGAGACTACCCTCACCAAGGCCGAGCCGATCGGTTTCAGAAATGGCGTCGATCGCTGCCGTGAGCGCTTTCTTTTTCTCGTCCGGCTTTTTTTTCTCCTCCACGGTTTGGTGCGCCGTATCGATCGTGCTTTTGAGAGTGACGGCACTAAACATCGTCTTCACGTCGGTGTTACTCAGGCCGCTCGCTGTTATGGCGGTCGCGTTGTTCTTGATGAAGTCGTCGGGCTTCGTGCTCGATGCCGATGCGGTAGTAACGGAACTGAGTAGCGTGACGACAGCGGTGCATCGGGTTTCCGCATCGTTCAGCTCTTTCACCGTCAGCGGAGGAGTCGCCTTATCCCGCAG
The DNA here is from genome assembly GCA_963740715.1 of uncultured Verrucomicrobiae bacterium. GTDB lineage: Bacteria > Verrucomicrobiota > Verrucomicrobiia > Chthoniobacterales > UBA10450 > Palsa-1392. Next base: position 273,573 of record CAVUGD010000021.1, read on the forward strand.
CTCCTTGTGACCTTTGAGCGCGGTGATGGCGTAAGGTGTCGTGGCTTGCTCAATCGTTGCCATGCTGGCATGCTCGCTGGAGACCGTATCGAGGCTGGACTCCTTTGGGGCGGGCGCATCCTTGCCGCGGTTCGTTTCCCAGATGCCGATGCAATTAGCGATCCGCTTTGCCAGTTCATCCGCGGACAGCAGGGTTTTGGCCGCGGGAACAGCGGCGGGAGTCTGTGGCGTCGTCGTAGGCTGGCGCTGCACGACGCTGCCTCTCTGGCCACCCATGGCCTGGTGAGATCGGTACGTCTAAACCGCCCGGCGATCGAGCGCCGCTCGAACACTGGCAATGCAACATCTTCGGCTTGGCGTTCGTAGGGATCATTGATCTCACCGAGTCCGTCCCGCAAGTTAGCACCGGCACCTTGCTGCACCATATGCGCGAGCTCGTGCGCTAGAAGCGTGCGCCCCGCAGGCGATTGCGGACTGAATTCACCGTGCCCAAACACCACATCGCTGCCGGCGGTGTAGGCGCGGGCGTTCAGCGTCGCCGCAGACTGCGCCGCCGTCGTGTCTGTATGCACCCGCACCTGAGAAAAGTCATGCTCGAAGCGCGGCTCCATAAAGGCTCGCGTGGCTGGGTCCAGTGGCTGGCCGGGCGTGCGCAAAACTTCGTGGACGATGGGCGGTGCGACCATCTCCCCGGTGTCACCAGCCTGAACACGCTGGGTTTGCAGGGACACGGGAGTCGCTTGCGGATCCCGGCGACCGGAGGATTCGCGGACGTCTGCGCCGGTGCGCGGTACCTGCGGGTCCGGCATTTGCATCACAAGGTCCGCGACCCGGTCCGCCTCCTCTTCGTATGCGTCCCCTGGGGTGTTGATGGTGAGCTTGCGTTGCAGGCGCAGTCCGGGGCTGTCGAAGTTGCGGGTGGCTCCATCGGGGCTGGCGTATGTCGCCGCAGCTTGGTGTGGCTGGGTCTCGCCACGTTTCACTCCGAAGAAAACGCCAGTGCCTCCGGTGTAGGCCGCCGCGCCACTCATGCGACTGTCGTGCCGGATGCGGGCCTGGGAAAAATCCGCGCCTGGGAATGGTCCGGGGCGAGGCTGGACCGGGACGACGAGCGACGCGCCCCGGCTGGCTTGCGGGGGTGCCTCCTCAGATTCCCTGGCAGGATCGGCTGGCTGAATGTCTGCAGACCGCCGTTGAAGCACTGACCTGCGGGGCGATGCTCCGGCTGTTGCCGGAGCGCTGCCGCGGGTGGCTGTCAGTGCGGTCGTCATGGCGGGTGGCTATTGCGGTTTCGGCTCGGTCTTTTCCTTCGCTGCGCGTTTCTTCTTCGCGGCTCCGTCCGCCTTCGCGGTTCCCGTGTCTTTTTCGACCGCTCCGGTCACCGGTGCGGGGAACTCCGGGGCGGGAACAGGCGCCACTGGGCGGCCAACCACGACGTTGCTGGATATCCGGTCACGCTGGCAGAGGCTGAGGATGCGGCGCAGATCGCTCACGCTCCAATTGTTCTTCTTCTTGTCCCAGTCAACTGTGGCGAGCACAGCGTAGCGGTGGCGCACCCCGTGGGGAGGGAGGGCCGCAGGACGGGCATCTGCCGCCGCAGGAGGCAACAGGCCGTTTTCGCGCACGGGCACGCTGGCGACTTGAATCTTCCCGAGGAGAGGGAAGCCGGCAAATTGCGCCGAGAGCTCGATGGGAATGAGCGTTTCCTGCGCGTGCTCCAGCGGCCAGTCCACTGCGGCGGTGGCGGTGCGGGCGGTGAAGACCCAGTAGTCCCCGGTACGGAATTCCGTTCCTGCGAAGCACTCGACGGCGGGCTGGTGGCCCTTGTCCTCCACGCTGTGATTGGACGGATCCACAGCGGGTTCGAAGAGGACTTCGATGCCGTCCTCGAGTTCCACCCATTTGTGCTCGACGGCCAGCACCGTGCCGCCGCAGGGTTTTTGATCCCAGCGGCGCAGCTTGTCGCCTTTGGTGACGCAGTCGGTGATGCCCTTGCCGTTGGCGGGCGGCTCAAATGTGAGAATATCCCCCTGCACTTTGGCGACGATGAACATGGAGCCCGGCCGTGCGGCGAGTTCGTCGCCGGATTTGACAACTTCGACGCGGTCGCCGGGGCGGAAGCCGCCGGCCTTGAGCTGGCCCGGGAAGATGACGACTGCCGAACCTTTCAACTCCGCCACACGGGAGGCGACGAATCCGTTTTCGCGCGACCACTTGAAGGTCACGGCTTGCTTGTCATCTGACTTTCCGCCGCCCTCGGGACTCCCAGGTTTGTCCACTCGAGACCGCGAATACTTCTGCAATTTCTCCGTTTTCGTTTCTTTGCCGGGCGAAACTGGTTCGAGCGGCGTGCCGTAGTGAATCTCCACGCGGTAGAGCTGATTTTCCTGGCCCTGCCAAGCGGTGGCGAAGGAGGGCCGACAGGGGTTTTTGCTCGAGGTACCCGGCTTGATGCGCACGCGCAGGCGCGGCTCCCCGCGTAGCCAGGGCAAGCCTTGCAGCGCGGCAGGTAACGGATTCGGCTTGATGGATGGTCCACCGCCGACATTGCCTTCGGTGCGGCTCAAACTCAGTCTGAAGCTCCGGATCTGCCAGACGAGTTGCGCGCGGATGGTGGTGTCCACGATGGGGCCGAGGGCGATGTCGCTCAGGCGTGGCTCGTCAAGCCACGAGAGCGGTCGCTCCCATGCATCGAGGTAGAACGCCCAGAACGTGCGCTGATCGACTCCAGTGTCGTCCGCCTTCGGCACCTGCGCCGACGCGTCACGCAGAAAGGGCTGTGCCTTCAGTGGCACCCATGCCTCGTTCTCGCAGCGCAGGCCGCCGGCGTAGTAATGGCCGGGGCTGATCCACCAGTCGGAGCTTTTGAATTTCTCAAGATGTTCCGGCGGGACTTGCACGCTGGTCCCGACTCGCTCTTCCGGCTTCGAGGTGCCCTCCTCCAGAGAGGCTCGTCGGCTGGTGAACATGCTGCCATGCATGATTCGGAAGCCAGGCACATGGCGCGGCTCCACGGGGATCAGCTCTGAAGGCTCCAGCCAGATGGCACCCTCCGTGCCGGTCAGGCTGGCGGCGAGGGATTCGTAGAAGTGTGCCTGGATGGCGGACTGTTCGTTGAGGTCGGCGTCGGTTATCACGCGACCCTGCTGATGAATACGGCGGTGTATTGATGGGCGGGATCAAAGGAAATGCGGGAGAAGTCACTTTTCATGGTGGTGTCAGGTTGAGTGGAAGTCGGGTGGTCAGTCGTTTGAGTTCAGGATTGGAAAACAAGGGCAGCGGTGGAGGCGGCGGGCGTGAATTCGGCGAGACGGGCGCGGAGATTCGCCTCGCGCTGCGGCTGGAAGAGATCGTGGAAGGCGCCCATCTCGGAGCGGTCGTCGGCGCCGCGGCGGATTTCCTCCGCCGTGTCGGTGTGGAGCTGCCCATAAGCAGGCTGGCCGTAGCGAGCACTGACGAAGCGCGGACGCACTCGGCGCAACGCCTCCTCCGCGGCGCAGTCAGTGACTTTGCAGCCGCTGCTGCCGGTACCGGAGTCGCTGTCGCCGGTGGCCTCGCTCATGGCTTTTTCCGGCTGGCATTCGTAGCGTCGCGGCGTGCGGGAGCAAGGCGTAGCCAGCAGAATCGCATGCAGCCCGGCTGTCGGCGGGCGACGCCGACGCCGTCGAGGAAGATGCTGTTTTCCGCCAGGGGGATGGCGTGAACCCTCACCCGGCCAAACACGGTGCTGCGGCGAATCGTCAGCGAGGCGTGCGCCCAGGGGCCTTCGTCGGGATTCGCGGTGTTGTAGTTGTTGTCGTAGAGCGCCAATTGTTCGCAGTCCGCGGAGTCCACGATGCTGTCGGTAATCTCGATGGGGACGGGATCGGTGTCGGCCTCCCGGGCACCCACGGCGATGGAGCCGGTGATGCTGCGCCGGATGGCGAGCGTGCCGAGGTAGCCGTCGAGTTCGAGCTGTCCTTGTCGGGATGCTCGATTTCACAGTCGCAGCCGAAGGACCAGCCCGGCACCAGCGTGCAGTGGCGGATGACGACCGCGGCGGGACACCCGTGCTCCGCGGGCACACCCGGCGGCAGGTGGCGCAGGAGCAGCGGGCCATCGGACAGGATGAGTCCGTCGAGCACCAGCATGGCGCCAGGTTCCATCTCCGCGAGGAGCGTGCCGGGGCCGTGGCCCACGGGTTTGCGCAGTTGGAGAATGGGGCGCACGCCCTGCGCGGCGCGCACCTCGGAGCGTTTCGTCTGCACGGAGCCTGAGATGGGCCTCACCGTTGTAAACACCGCTGCACTCAAACTCGATGATCGCGTCCTTCACTTTGTCGCGCTCGGCGTCCCACAGCGCCAGGCCATCTTTCAGACTCTGCCCGCCGGTCAGTTTGTAAATCAAGGCCCGCTCCTGCTGCGCGAGCGGGCGCTGGTATTCCCCTCCGCCAATCGGCGCGCTGAAGCCGGTGTGCCACGTCAGGTAAACGCCGTTGTCAGGGTCCGGCCCCTTGCCCTCGGGGAAGGCGAGTCGGCCACGCTCAGGATCCACGGTGACATATCCCTCCGGTGGGCGGGCGGCATCGCTCCAGCCGCCGAGGTCCGCAGGGATGATGAATTCGCGCGGCACCGGCTGCGGGGCGCCGGGCTCCGGCCAGTCCGGGGCATGAAAATGGCGAACGCCTTGTCAGGGCCGTAATAGTCCGCCGACACGCGGCAGGGCCATGCGGTGGTATCGCCGGGAATCCGCTCACTGACTTCCGCGCGCGTCAGAGCCCGCGGCACCGCCAGGTCCCCGGCGCCTCCGGCGGGCGCAAAAAGCGGGGTGTCGTTGCCAAGGGCACTGAAACGATAAACGTCGCGGGCGGAGGTATTGTCGCCCGCGAGCGTGCGGGTGACCGGGAACGCCTGGAGCCGCCACACGTGCAGCGCCACGGAAGGCAGGTTCAGCGGCGGATGCGCGGCGGTCTCCGTGCGGCGCACGTCCACGGTGTGGGCAAATGCATCGCGCGTCGTGCCGAGCCGCGCCAGCAGCCGCGGATCATGCATCTCCGCGAGCGATGACGAGCCGGTGCGCGGTGCCGTGGCGGCATCCAGATGGCGATGCACCTCAGCCGGGCGCCCGAGGAGCCAATCGCAAAAGCCAACCTCCACCGCAAACGCCGGCCAGCCCGCCACGTCGCGCGCCAGTTCCTCCAGCAGCGGGAGGGTGCCCTTGCGCCGGCGGTGGCGCAGTGTGTTGGCCACATCGCGCCGGGGAGCCAGCCAGCGCAGAAGGTCCGCATCCATGCTCTGCGCCGGCACGCCCGCCGCCTGCACCGCCTGCCAGCCCGCGAGGTCGCCGATGTATGGCACCGCCCAATCCGCGCAAGTCTCGATGAACCAGTCGCCGTACATCTGCGCGAGGTCGCCCTCCACCACGGCGAACTCCCCGCCGGCCACGCCGAGCAAATCGCGCAACGCGTAGCCGCCCTCTTTCGCATCGAGGTCGCGGTAATAATAGGGCAGCAGCTTGTAAAGGCGGTCATCAGGGAGATCTCATCGGCGGCGAGTGGTTCGATGATCAGGCCTTGCGGCTTGTTGAAGAAAGGGCAACTGAGCCATCGACGACGCCGCCAGCGGGTCAGAGGACGCCCGGCGAGTTCCACGGCGATACGCTGCGGAGGATTTACCGGGTCTCCGGTGACAGGGTTTTTCTCCAGCGCCACCCTTCGCTCGGGAGTGCCTGTCGCCTTCTGCCAGTCCACCACGTATCCCTCGATCGCCGCGCTCACGGAATAACAGACTTCCTCCGGCGTGAGCAAGACGCGTCCGGCCGCTGTGCCGGGGCGCTTCTGCGGGATGCCGCAAAAGGAATCCACATCCACAAAGTCCACGCCGGGCACCGCCTGCATGACGGCAATGATTTCGCTGGAGAAACACATCCTGTCCCGGCTCACGGCGGTCGAATCCGAATGCAGCCAGCAACGCCGCGCGCAGGGCCGGTTCCCGCGCGGCCCATTCGTATCCGGCGCGATCCTCACACCGGCGGACAGCATCAGCACCAGCAGTTCGCGCGACTGCACGCGCACCGGCAGCAACGGATCACCCAGTGTGACGAGCGCCCCCGTGAGGCTCGTCATCAGCGAGGAGGTGTAGCTCAATGGGCGCATCGTTCTGCCCGGCGATGGTCACATGCACAAAGCTCCCTCCCGTGCCGCCGATGAGCGCAGCCTCCGCCTTGCCGATGCCCGCGAAGGCGCGGCTGAACGCGGCGTAGTCGCTCACGGACACGAGCCGATCCAGCGCCAGCAGCGGCAGTGGCGCGTTGCGGCGGATGTCCTCCGCGCTGTCACGGTCCGCCCCGCCGCTCGCAGGCAGCGGATTCTTCACCTCCTTCAACCCCAGCGGACGATCCAGCAGCGTCGTCTGACTCTCCTCGCCTACATTGCCACCCTGGCCCATGCCCGAGCGGTAAACCACTGTCACGTTCTCCACGCCCGTCGGCAGCCGTGCGCCCTGCTTGCCATCGCCGAAGACCACGCTCGTCGCGCCATCGTCCGCGATTTCAAAGACATACACGTGATCCGCCGGCGTCCGTGAACTGATCAGCACCCTCCCACAGGATGCGGTCCACGCGAAGCTGCACGGTGCTGGCTGCCCCGCTCGCCGTGGCCGCAGCCACATGCGTCACCGGCACACTGCGCAACGGAAACTCCTGACTGGCCGCGCGCGCATTCCCGCTGCCGAGCACCTCGCGCTTGGTCTCGCCATGCGTCGCCTCGGCCACGTTGCCGTAGACCACGAGCGAGTTGCGTTTGTATTGATATTGTAGCGGCGCGCTGAGCGTCAGCCGCGTGTGTGGCGTGTCGCCTGGCAGCGCAGCCTCCGGCTTCGACAGCGCCGGGATGAGCGCGTGTTCGACTTCGGAAACCAGCGCATACTCCCGCACCGGGCGCGCGCTGATGTCGTCGGCGCGCTGGCCCGCCAGCAAGATGCGGTGCCCCGCCTCCAGGCCCTGATACAGATTGCCGAGCATGAGCACCATGGTGGTTTCGGCAAAGGGATTCTCCGTGCTGCGGGTGATCTTCCCTTCTTCATCCACGGCTCCTTCCAGTCCCACCACGCGCTCCACGGGCATCCCGGCCAGCGTCAGGAGTTCGCTCGCGGCATGGACGCGGGTGCGGCGGATGATTTCAAACTGGAGAACGTCATCCTTTCCCCACTCCGCGTCCTGAAGCAGCGTCACTGTCGTGGCCTTGCCGCTGAGACTGTAGGCGGAGTGCGGTGCGATGAGCACGTCCTGCACGCGGCGAACGCGGGTCTCGATGGCCTCTTGGTAGTTCCGGTTCTGCACCACGCGGATCGCCGCCCCAGGGGCGCCGAACACCTTGACCTGACCGAGCAGGTCGAGGTCCGCGAACGCCAGAGTTGGCGATTCCGCCCCCAACGTCGCCTTGGCCGCGAATGCCGCTTTCGCCCCGCCGCCGGTGCCGGTCAGCTCGATCATCCGCGGGCGCTCGATGACGATGTAGCTGTCGCGCACCACTTTGTTTTGCTCGCCTTCGAGCCGGGATGATGCTGCCGATGTCGCCATCGTCCACAGTCCAGTCGCCGGCTCCGGCAGGAAGATCAAAACGGGCATCGAACGACTTATCCGCCTTGTCCCCGAATTCGCATCGGCGCCCCGCTGCCGAAGACCGTCGTCACCGCGCGCATGGCGTAAATCTCCACGGGTGGCGTGCCCGTATTCAGCAGCCGCCAAGCGGCGAAGAGCTCGTCATCAGTGGAACCCGCCAGCCGTCCGGCGAGGCGCGATACCGCGTCGCTGGCCACACCGCCGGTGCCGCCTCCTGACGACACGAACGCCCCCAAGCTGCGTGAAATCGCCAGCGGATCGCCCGGAGCACTGGGCTGCTTCAGCGTCGTGCCGCCGACGATCTTTCCCAGCGCCGCGCCGGATGCGGGACTGCTGATCCCGCCCGCTGTCCCCGCGCCGCTCGGGCTGAACGAAACCTGGCCGTCGAGGATTTCCATCTCCGCGCGCAACTGGTTGATGACCGTATCCGGTCCTTTTTTGAGAACGTCCCTGACCACATTCAGCGCGATTGTCAGTTTTCCGTGGAGTTCCGCCAGCGTTCCATTCGGGGGGAATGTTGCCGCCTCGGTTTGCAGGAGGGCCAGTGCCGGTCCCACTGTCGGGTGCGCAGCCACGGCCGCTTTGTAGCGGCTGGTGAGCTGCTGGATGGCATTCCGGAAGCCCTGGAGCGACTCCGCTCTCAGGCGCTTCCGGTGATCCGTGAGCGCCCTGGAGAGCAAGCCGGTAGTCGCGACGTCCTCGAGTTCTGCCTTCGACTCTCGATTTTGAGCACCGTCTCCCTCCAGGAGTTCGAGGGACTTGCCGGCCAGTTCGACAAATGCAACGGCCCGGCTCTCGTGCGTGGCCGTGGCCGCAACGGGTAAAGCATCGACGTGTCCCGCGTTTTTCGTCGCGAACGATTGCAGGAGTTCATCCTCGACCGTGCCCGCGTCGAGCTTCTGGTACATCGGCGTCTGAAGATTCGTCCACTCCTTGTCGAGCGCGTCCTTGATTTCCTGAAACAACGACTGCACGGCGGCATGCGCTGCGGCGGCATCGATCTTTTTCTGGAGCGAGCCGGCGCCGTCATCAAGCAAGAGCTTCGCCGCGTCATCAGGCTTGCCCGCCGTCAGTTCACCTTTCGCCGAGTCCAGCACCGCCATCCCGTCGGTCCGCGCCGTCTTTTCGGGATCATGCAATCCCAGAGTGTTTGCATTTGTGCGCGCCGGCACCGAGTTCGCCGGACCCAGGCCAATGGAATTCCAGACGGTGTGGTTGGCCGCGTCGGATGCGTTCGCTGCCAACGTGCGCAAGGCGGTGAGCACAGCCTTCACGGAAGGGAAACACTTCCGAATCTCGCCGGGCGCGGTGTCCGTTCCCTCCGCCAGCGATTTGACGATCTCTCTTGCGGCGGTCTTGCGAATCTCCACTTCGGCGGCGGTGGAATGCGCATCGATCGTTTCCAACTGCGTGAAAACTTCGCCGAGCAATTTCTCCTGGGCCGTCGCCTTCTCCAGCACCGATTCGACCTTTTCTGTGAAGTCGCTCTCCCACGCCGCCCGTTGCACCAGGCCGTCCCGGAAGCTCAACGCCGTCTCGCCGGCATCCGAAGCCGCCTGCAAGTGATCGTCGAGACCTTTGGTTTGACCCGGGCTGGGCAGAAAGAGTTCCTCCAGCTTCAGCAGCGACGTATCCGCCCCCAGTTTCGGGATGACGACGTCCAGCGCGGCGGCGGCCCCTTTCGCCCACTTCTTCGCATCGGTGAGCCATGCGTCGGGGATCGACTGCCGCAGAGCCTGTGCCGCTTTGCGCAACACGGGCACGTGATACGCCGCGGAAAGCTTCTCGACTTCCAGCTTCACCGCTGTCCTCTGGGCGGCGGCATCCTCGGTGACGGTGTGAATCTTCCGCGGCGTGCTGGCGGCTTCGTCTGAGGGGAAGGCGAAGAGGAGCATGTCGCCGGCTTTCAGATTCAGCCCGGTGCCTTTGAGCCAGATGGTTTCGATGCTGAGGACATTGGCCGGCGAGATTTCCTGCGGGACGCTCAGGCGCGGCTTGAGTTCGTTGAGTTCCGCGCGGGCGTTGAGCGCGGCGGAGGTCTCGAAGGTCTGCGCGGTTTCTTTCGGGCTCGCGGGCACGCTCTGCACGCGGGTGCCGGCGGGGACTTCGATGGCGTAGCCGGCATCGAGCTTGAAGGCGAGCCATGCACTGGCGGCGACGCCGGGGCGCGGGCGGTAGCCGACGAGCTTGCCGAGTTCCATGAGGCTGCGTCGCTGCGTGGCGGTGCGCAGGTAGCCTTCGTTGGCAAAGCGCTCGCTGTAGAAGGTCAGCACGTCGCAGACGGTGGCGGCGGCGTCGAGGAAGGCGATGGACGGATCGTCGTTGTCGCGCGTGGTGAGGTCTTGCAGCGAGGGGAAGTGCTTCGCGTCGGAGAGCCGCGCCTGCATTGTGCGGCGGAAGGTGTCCCACGTGCCGGCGCGACGCTGGATCGCGGAGAGGCCGGACACGTTGAAAATGATCTGCGGCGTGGAGAGCGCGCGGGCCGGTGCAGCAGTCGCAGGCGTGACCGCCGGAGCAGCCGCAGTTGCAGGATGGGGTGGGGTTTGGATTCATCGTCCTCCTCCGAGGTTGAGTTTGAGCGTGCCGTTTTCCGGAAAGTGCGGGTCCTGATCCAGCCGGGCCACTTGCAGCGGGCCGACGGCGAGGAATCCGCCGCTGAGTTCTCCGAGCACTGATGTCCGCCCCAGCGGTGGAGCTTCACCACTTGCACGCTCATCACGCCGGGCAGCGGCTGGACGGCGGCGACGATGCGGCTGATGCGCACCGGCTCCGCGCCGGCGATGCGGTCCGGGTCGGGAAAGACCGGCGTGCCATCGCGGCGAAGCGTCGCCGTCAACGCATACCGCGCCGCCGCCTCCACGTCGCCGCGCAACGCGTATGGGTGTACACAGACCTGGAGTTCGAGATAGACGGGCAGGTAGAGCGCGGGGATGACTTCGAGGTCGTGCCCGATGCGGCGATATTGGAGGAGGACGATTCGCGCACGGCGGCGATGAGGTCCGCGGGCTGGCCATGCCAAGGGGATCGAGCGCCACGCGCACGCGCTTCGCAGCTGCCCGTCCAGCGAATCTCCGCACCGGCCCGCTGCAGGCGCGGGTCTTTCTCCGCGAGGCGCGCGTAGTCGTCCGCGGTGATGGTCGAGCTGTCGCCAGGCGGGATACGTCCGGGGCGCATTCCGCCGCGCGTCGGCAAGCGGCTGGTCCGCCAGTGCCGCCGCGGGCGGGCAGCGGATTGCGCACGATGAAGCTACCAATATGCTCCCGCCCTTCGCATGAAAAACGGTGATGGCTTCCATGCCGGTGTTGCCGGCGGGACCGTTGCCCACCCGGTAGATGCCGCGGAACGACTCGCCGGCCTCCGGCGTCGCGCCCAGTCCGTCGCGGCCAAAGCGCAGCCATCCGCGCCGCTCGTCGTCCATTTCCACCACGAAGTGCCGGTCCTGCGCGCCACTCGCCAGCAGATCGAGCCGGGAAAACCAGCGGCGCCGCACCTTGTCCAGGCACTGCTGCAGACCATAGGAATCCGCACCGGACGGTGGCACAGCGCTCATGCCGATTTTGTAATCGCACTCTTCTGCTGGGCGCCGGCAGAGAGCGGATTTCCACATGGCGCTGCGTCCGACAGCGCCGCGGGGCTGGGCAACCATCTCCTCCATCGGTACCGGCCCCGAGCCGTCGGGCACGGAGGCAGGCTCTACTTCCAGCGCCGGCACCGCCTGCCAAGGTTTTTGATCCAGCTCGCCTGCGGCGGGGCCCGGTGAGTTCAGCGGGACGGCGAAGGTGAGTCCCGGCTCATTCAGATCTGGATAAGCCCAGGGCGCACGGAGACTCCATCCAGCGCGCCGACGCAGCGGCACCGGTTTCGGGGCTTCAGGTGCAGGGGGCCAGCGCTTCCGGGGCCTGCGTCTCGCCGTGGTTGGCGAAAGCGCGTTGCCGCGCGCCACGCTGATGTTGTCCAGCCATTCGCACTTCGGCGGCGGTCCCATCTTCAAAGGCGTAATGAAAACAGCACCACGTCCTCCGCCGCCCAGCGCGCGCGGGCAGCGACGTGCCGTTGAGCCGATCGAGGTCCGGCTCGAATGCGTGAGCGACCGCGCAGCGGCGGGTCTTGTCGGCATCGTTCGGACTGCCGGTTTCCGGACCGGTGACTTCCTCAGAAGTCGCATGGCCCAGGCGCAGATGCAGAAGCGGCCCAGGCGGTGGAGCCGCGGGCTTCTTGTCGTCGTCCTCCGGGCAGTCGGATCCATGTTGCGCCGCGGGATGCGGGGTTTCCGGCCGACATTTCATCCCTCCTGCTTCAGCCATGTATCCAGCGGCACGCATTCCGTGGCACCCTTCTCCAGACGGCGGTCCTGATTTTGCCACGTGTAGAGAGACTCTCTTTGTGGCCAGGTTCCAGATAGATGCCGTCCAGGGCCCCGCAGTCGGCATTGTGCGCAGCATCGAAGGCGGCGCGGTGACCCCGTGATGGTGGCGAGATCACCAGCGGGCGCTGCGGCCCCACGTCGGTGGGATCGTCCAGGACACGCCCGTTAGTTCCGCAACGAGGCGCGTGACGAGTCATCCGTCGCGGAGCTTCCGCCGGTGTTTGCGTTGCCAGCGATGAAGATCGCGGCGAGATCTTCGAAAGCCGGCGCGTCACTGCGCCTGTTTCATCCTCGAGCAGTTTCCATGTGAAGACCCGGAGGTCGAAGAAGTCGCCCGGCTCCAGCAGGGAGTCACGCTGGCGCCGCACGGGTTCAAACACGAGGGGCTTCGTCGTGTCGTCCGTCGCCTCGGTGCGGAGATCGAACGCATCCGGCTGGAGGGTCGTGACAGCATCAGGGTCGCAGCGTACCCAGGCGCGCGCATTGCATCCCTCGTGGAAAATGTAATCCACCGCCGCGCATAACGACACACGGAGATGCGCCGGCGCGCCGTGTCCGATACGCTTCCTGCGCCACGGCGTCCTGATGATCGCTGAGATGGTCGGCGTGGTAGGCTAGGATCTCCGCGAGGGCGATGCCGACATCCGGCACATGGCGTTCCTTCCAATCCGGCAGGATGAGCGCGAGCCGGTCGAGGATGAGTTCGCGAATCCGGAGTAGTCTTTGGCGAGATAATTGATAGCCGGCGGCGGCGCGAACGGCTCGGTCAGACCTGCGGCTGCACGCAGTCGAGCGTGGACGGGCAGTTGGCCTGAAGCTGAACGTGACACGCCGGTAGCGTTGATCAAAGAGATCCTCGATATCGGCGACCGGTGCGTCGTGGCTGGAACACAGGCGGCGCTGTCGCTCTTGTGTTCGCGCGCCGCTTCGAACCCGGCGCGTTCACGAACTCCAACGTGTAGCGGGAAAAGTCACCCTCCTTGTCCACACGCAAGGCCACCACGTCGTCTTCGTCGCTCTCCCTGCCACCGGGCCCGTCCTTGAGGCGAACGATCGTCACGTCGAGCACCTCGATGCCGGTGATTGTCCGTCCGCCGGTGATCTTGAAATTCGCGGGCCGAGCCGCCATTCCTCGCTGCTACCGTCGGGAAGCTTCGTGCGGAGCCGGCCAGGAAATCGACGGTGAGATATCGCTGCGAATCCGCATCCTCCATACTCGCCGCTGAGGGCACCGGTGAAGTCGCCCATCTCGACGTAATCGAGCCCGTTGAGCGGTTTGGCGCGCACCTTGTCCCGGCGCGTTTCCATGAGGCATTGAGTGGTGTCTTTCGTTGGAGGTGAAGGTCAGTTGTTGGCGGTGAAGGTGTCGCCGCGGCGGAGTTCGCCGGTGGCGCGGACGGTGTGATCCAGCACCACCTCAAGGACCTCCTCGCGGGCGGAGACTGAAGGTGGAAATGTCGATGACATCGCCGAGCCATTCCTGGAGCCCGGCGCGGACGCTGAACTCCAGCGCCGCCGCCGTGAGCGTGCTGTTTGGCTCGAAAACGCCGGCGTGCAGACCCGCGCCGAAGTTGGGCCGATTAACTCGCTCTCCCGTCATTGTGAAAAGGAACTGCAGGATCATGTCGCGGACATGATCAGTGTATGAAGTGCCCGCAGTGCGCCCGCGGGTGTCGAAGTGCCAGGGATGGTCGAGAGGAGAAGTGTTCATGACGCAGTGACGCGGGTTTGAAACGACATGGGCAGCATGGGATTTCCCATGGCCGGGCACGCGGAGGAACCGCCGACGATGGCGGCGGCTGACCACCAGCGGTGGCGCGCATCGCCCCCATGATCCACTGGCCAGTGGCGCAAAACGGTGCCGGCACGCCAGCCAGCGGACAACCCGCGACGACATACGGGCAGGCCAGCGTGACCACGGGCTGTCCGCCCACGAGCACGCGCGGATTCGGGCCTGTGGGCTGCGCCGTGCGGCTGTATGAGCACTGCACCGACGCGCCTGGATGGAGGCTGAAGCCTGGCATATCGGTTCGGTTTCAGATGACTGGAAGGCACTGCCGTTGATGGAGACCTCCCGGCCGAGCATTCGATCTGGCCGCCTTTGCCGTTCTCGATGACGATGCCAAGGTCTGTGATCTCGAGACTGTGCCCCCGAGCGGCATTTCAAAATGATGCCGCCGGTTCCGGGGAACATCGTTGCGTTCGATCACATTCGACGCCTGGCTGGCGATGACTGCGCTCGGCAGGACGGCGGCGCGGCAGAGGCGGCAGCCTGAGTGCACTGGAATCGACATCCCCACAATCAGTCCAGATCGGAAAGTCGCGGATTTCCCACTTCAATTCCACCCACACGCCGGCCCCGATCTGCAGCACGGCATACCATCCGCTATTGCGCCCAGTGTAGGGAAAACCGGCATCGGCCCGACTGGAAATTCCGACGCCGCTGACGTCGGGCCTGCGGGAGCAGAACATGCAACGCCCTGCGGTCAATGTTGTTTGAATCACAGCACCACAATACTACCGATCGAAGCGGATACGCGCAGTTTGTCCATGGATAATCAGGATCAAGGAGGAGCACCAGCACGAACAGCACCAGGGCATTCCGGGTCGAGAGTGAAGTGGTGTCTTCCGCTCGCCGCGCTTGAGCATGGCATGTGGAGTCGCTTCACGAAATAGCGGCCATCAGTGCGCGGGGCCCGCGCCGCGCACGCCCACCAGGCCGCGGGCCTTGAGCAGCCCAGCCGTCGCGCGTCACGTCGAGACTGCCATCGCTTGGACGATGTCCTCGGACTTTGCCGTGGGCGGACAGAGCGCGCTTCCAGCGTCGGCTCCGAGCGAAGGATGCGAGATTTACCTCAGTGACGGAAGCTACGGATGGAGCGGCGTACAGCACCAGGCCCAGCGGCAGCTGCAGCAGGCTCCGCGATGGAATAGGTACGCGGCGACGGGAGTGCGCGTTTCCTTGAGCTGGATGAAGGCCACGGCATGTACTGCCCGATCACAGTGAAGCTCAAGAGACCTTGAGCAGTTTTCAAGATAGCGTCGTACCGTCGAAGTAGAGATTCAGCACCGAGCTGCAAAATGTTAAGGAGCCTGCCGGCCCCGGTCGGCGATGCTCGTGCCGGACAACTCAGCCCCGGTGCCCACATAGGAGACGTGGCCCGCCTCCTCGGCCATTTGATTGATGTTACGGCGTGGTCCGTGCCCTGCTCGACGACAGGAATGCGATCCCGTGGGACCCGCACATGGGAAAAAAGCCGCGGAATGACGAGCGGTTCCGCGCCCATGAACGCGTACTTGGCCAGCATCACCGGGATGCGCGCCTCCTCCGGCATTCCCGGATAGGGCATGCCGGTGAGTTCGATGAGGTCCATCACCGTGCTGAGGTCCGTGCCGCTGATCGTCAGCGTGCTTTGTCCCGGCGTGGCGCCGGCGCTGACTTCCGTCCGCGTCACCACGCCATCCATGAGCACCTGCGGCACGCCGCTCACCACCGCCAGCAGCACCACGCGCAGCAGCGGCGGGGCGCCGCCGCCGGACAGCAGAAAGATGGTGTGCAGCGGCGAGCGCGTGGACAGCGAGAAGGCAATTTGAAATCCGCTGCGCTCGCCGGTGGCATTTGTCACCGTGGCGCTTTGAAACGCGTCCATGATCACATGCGGCACCGGCACCGGAACCACCGGGCCGGCCAGCATGGAAAGATGGAGATCGCGGATCATGGGGTGCTAAAGGGAAATGGTCGTCCCCGCCGGGAAGCCTTCCGGCAGCGTGATACGCAGCGTTTTCCCGATCACTTCCAGCTCCCGTGGATGCATCGTTCGGTTCGCATCGCAGAGCTGCCAGAACATGGTGGGATCGCCGTGATACTTCGTCGCGATGTGGTCCAGCCGCTCGCACTCGGTGACGCTGTGCCGTCCGATTTCCGCCAGCTCCTCCGGCTGCGGCAGCCAGCGCCGCAGCAGGTATGAAACCGTGCGTCCGTCCGGCAAAGTGATCTCGGCAGTGCCCGTGCGGGCGTATCGGCTGGATCCGTTCATGGTGTGGGTGCGGGTTGGATTTTGAATGGGTTCACAGCGATCCTTGGATGCCGAAGTCGCTGAGCGGCGCATCGGTGGCGCGTTTGGCCAGCGCCTCCTTTTGAATCTGATAAGCCATGTAAAGACTGCCTCCCTTGCCGGCAAACCCGAGATCATCCACCGACAGACGCGGAGCCCGAGACTCACCTTCGCGATGATCGGATTGAGTGGCGGATCGAACGTCTTCTTCCGTTACGCTGAAGTCCGTCACCCGCACCGGCACGACCCCCGGCTGGTGCCCCACACGAACAACACCAGGATCACTCTCGGTCGGCAGGATTTCGAGTGTCATCCCGATAAGCGCCACGAAGAGCGTTATTCGAAATGAGCGTCTGGCGCTGGCCGGATAAACCAGCGTCTCCAGCGCCGCGAGTTGCGGATGAATCCCGAGCTCCGCCGCGGGGTTCTGGTCGGGGAATTCCAGTTGATCCGTCGCGTCGATCTCCGCCTCCAGCTTGATCGTCTCCACCGGCGGCCCCTTCACCGGAGCGCTTCCGACCGATCCCCTCCTCCCCCCCCGCTGCGGCTGCAACGTCCGCGTGAGCGTATCCGGGTTGTATTGCAGCGCGATGATATGCCGCATCGCCCCCGTGCCCGGATCGAGCAGCACAAGGCCGGCTTTGAGGAGCTTGGGTGAGATGGGCGAGGGCATGGGATGGAGTGGAAGGGTGGAATCAACGGACGCATTTCTCCATCATCGCTTCCTGACATTTTCGGAGAGCGGCCGACATCTGGGCGATCTGCGCCATGTGCCCTCCATATTCTTTATTGCCCACCGGATTATTGGCGCTGGGTCTTGAAACAGTGGGTGTGTAGCACTTTTGCTGAAGTTTGACACGTCCCGCGAGGCACGCGGTCGCCAGGGCAACTTTGGCTGTGGCCGTCTCGCAACTATCGAGTTCGGAGCATTTGCGGAACGCCAGGCAGGCAGATTTGAAAGCGTTGTAGATGGCATCATGCACCGCGTCTGTGCATTTGGGCGACTTGGGTTTGGCCTTCACGGCTTCCTTCTCCGTCTTTTGCGCAGCCTCTTTCTCCGCCTCCGCCGCCAATTCCTTTTCCGCCTTCTTTCCCCCTTCCTGTGCCAATTCCTTTTCCATCTTCTTTCCGCCCTCCTGCGCCAACTCCTTCACCACCTTCTTTTCCCCTTCCTGAACCGCTTCCTTCAATCCCTTCTCAATCGCCTCCTTACCGACCTTTTTCACTACGGCGCGCGAAACCTTGACCCCCATCTTGGTAAGGGTCACGCCTTCGCCAAAGATGGGAATCATGGCAGCAGCAGAGATGCCCGCTCCGGCCCAGTCACCCTCGATCAAATAAAGGCCGGCGTTGATTCCGTCCGGAATGGCTCCCAAGGCGGGAACCAACCCGGCAAGGTCCAATGCATCGTGGAGCATTGTCATAGTGCTGTCGGGAAGCTTGGTGCATGACTCTCCGGTCAGTTTCGAATTCTGTGACACATCAATTTCACCAGTGAGACAACAATTCGGATTCGTATTGTTGGTCCAGATGGTGAGGTAATACTCGTCCGAAGGGGGCAAACCGGTCCAAATCCTCCTGCTGGGCAGCTGGGGATCGAAGTCGCACGTTCCATACTCGTCGTCGAAAGCGTGGTCCCTTTCGTTGAGCGTCACATGATACGGCGACTTGCGGTGCGACTCGCAACTGGCCCCGCCTTCCGAAGGGCCAATCCACCGGGCGTCGATCGTCACATCCAGCCCTCCTTCCGACACCTCGAAGTGCCTGGACTTCAGGAGCCGGTGGCAAATTTCCACTGTGCTCGTGAAGATAGGACTTCGCATGATTACGGCATCGGATTGTGGGCCTGGCACCGACGATGGCGGCCGTAAGTCCGGCACGAGCGCGGCACTTTCCGGCACGGAAGCGGGACTCGCGGATTTCGGAATGGGAACCGCAGCGCCTTGTTGCACTACGTGAACAAGCTCATGCGCCAAAAGCCGCTTTCCCTCCGCGGAGGCAGGCGCGAATTGACCTCTTCCGAAGACGACATGCCGGCCCGCGGTGTAGGCATTGGCATTGATTTCCGCCGCCGAGCGGGCCGCATCCGCTCCTGTATGGATACGCACACCGGAAAAATCGAAGCCGAGCCTCCCGTCCATTTCCTTCGCCAAGCCAGGACCCAGCGGATTTCCAGGTGAGGACAAAACGCGCTCCACCCCGGCAGGTGCCACCGCATCACCGGCTTGATCCGGGCGATTGGGGAGTCTGTGAATCTGTATTGCCGCCGGCTCAACCCCTTGCTTGGGGCTCCCGGATAGCATCTGGCCGGCGATGCGATCCGCCTCCCGTTCCAAGGGGTCGGTGACGGAGCCAGTCAACGGTTTACGCTGCAACATCCCCTTGGAGTTCAATCGCATCTTCCGGCAATCTTCGCACTCACCCCCGGCGGTCACGTTGCCGCCACAACTGCACTTCCGCTGGAGAATCCTGGATGATGTGGAAGGCGAAGCGGTGGCCGCCGCTGGTTTCTGGAGGAGATTCGTCATGGCTTGCGGGGTGTGGTTGGGGAACCGATGCGGTCGGCCAGGCGGTCGGTCGTCACATGAGAAAGCGCGCTGCCCTTGCAAGCGCCGCCAGTGCTTGCGGCGAGCAGTGACGGCAACTGCTCAGCTAGCGCCGCTTGAATGGCATCCGGGCCGGCACGGTGGACGGCTTCGTCGATGACGACATGCTCGATGCGGAGGTTGATGGCAGCGGCGGGCATGGCGGCTATTCTTCGGGGGCACTTTGTAGAAGTTCACGTAGGTCATGCCCTTGGCCACGTCGCCGCCTCCGACATTGTAGAACGGGCCGTAGCTCTTGACCTTGGTTTCACCCGTGATTCCGGTGTGGTCGGCGTTCGCGTCCGGGGAGAGGTAGAACCATTTCACTTCGGCGTTGGCTATCTCGGTGTCGAGCGCCGGGAAGTTTTCTGGTAAGTGATACTTCTTGATGCTTTGGGCAAAGGCGTCGGCCTTTGGCGGACTGCTCGAGTGGCATGATTCCCCGCGCTGGCAGACCGGCGTGGATGGCCCCTGCGGCACTTGAGGAGTTCCTGCCCCCTGACCGGATCTGACTTCTGCAGGACATCCATACAGTCCTTCGCCGGAAGGTGTGGGATACAACCCGCCGGTCTCGCCCCGTGAAGTCGCGCCCAACGCGGGCCCTTCGCTCTTTACTCTGGTGGATTCCACCTTTCTTTTCCTCCGCAGGGACTGGCTGCTCTCCACCTGCATCCGGGTTCTCCTGCCGCTGCAAGGCAACGCTTCCTGTGCCGGCGCCGGAGGTGCTGCCGTCAGGCGCCGTTTCACTGGCGCGGGCAGCGGCTTCGTAGCTGTCATCGGAGGCGGCGATGGCGATCGGCCGTCCGGGACGCCGGCACCGGATTGCTGGATGGTGCGGGCGAGTCGCGTGCGAGGAGCCGCTGCCCGGCCGGGTCCCGCGGCTGGTAGCGGCCTCCTCCAAAGACGATGTGCGGGCCGACTGCATACGCGTCGGCATTCACTGCCCCGGCGGAATCTGCGGCGCGTGAGTCGGTCTGCATGCGATGCCGCTCAAGAAGTCGCCGCCGAAACGCGCGCCGAAGGTGGCGCGGGTCGCCGATATCCAGAGGCTTGCCCGAGGAACTCAGGACGTCATGCACGATGGGCGGGGGCCGCATCGCCGGCGGTGACATTGCTGCCACGGCTGCGGCGCTGGAAAATGCTTCTTCTTCTGGGCACTCTTCGCATTCGCCGCCGGCGGCTGCGTTGCCGCCGCAATGGCACTTGCGCTGGAGCACAGGTCTCGGCGCGGAAGCCGTGGGCCGGCTGTCGGAGGGATGAGGGGTGATGTCAGTGGAAAATGACATAGCGGATCACGAATGAAGGAGCCGGCGGTGGCGGGGCGGCCGGCTTTGAGGGATTCGTCGCGGATGGCTTCCTCGACCATGGGGGCGGGCGACGGGCCGCCCGGCGGTGGCGGCGAGGAAGGCGGCGGCGATGGCGGCGTTGCGGATTTCGCCGCCGCTGAGATTGGCGCCGGCGATGGCGTGGTAGTCGGCCGGGCGCAGCGCGAGGACGGGCCGGGCCGGGGTGAAGAAATCGTCGCGCAGGGGAGCGAGACATTTCTCCCAGATGCGCTCCTGCTCGGGCGGCGCCGGGAACGGGAAGTCGACGATAAAGCGCAGGCGGCGCAGGAAGGCGGCGTCCAGGCGCGACTGAGATTGGTGGCCAGGATGGCGAGGCCCCGGTAGCCCTCGAGGCGCTGGAGGAGATAGTTGATCTCGATGTTGGCGTAGCGGTCGTGGCTGTCGTTGACCTCGCTGCGGTTGCCGAACAGGGCGTCGGCCTCGTCGAAGAGCAGCATCGCGCCGCCGGCCTCCGCGGCGTCGAAGATGCGGCGGAGGTTCTTCTCGGTCTCGCCGATGTACTTGCTGACCACGGCCGAGAGATCGATGCGGTAGAGGTCGAGGCCAATCGCCGGCGATGACTTCGGCAGCCATGGTCTTGCCAGTGCCGCTCTCGCCCGAAAACAGGGCGCCGGTGCCCTGCCCCCGGTTCCTGCTTCCGCCCATGCCCCATTCGCCGTAGACGAGGCGGCCCAGGTCCAATGGGCGATGAATTGCCGCAGGAGCTCATTCCCGCGCGCGGGCAGGACGAGATCGTCCATTCCGGCGCGCGGCTCGATGCGCTGGGCGAGGAGGTCGAGCGCAGTGCGGTTTTCCCGGCGCACGGTGAGTTGGAGATGGCGGCGCAGCGCGGGGGAGTTTTCAAATGGCTGCCCCTGTGCGGCAGCGACGGCGGAGAAGATGACCGGCAGGTCGAGATGAAACTGGTCCGCGAGGCACATGGCGTCGGCGGGGCCGAGGCTCAGGCCCGCTGCGGAGGCGGCCCGGAACCATGCCTCCTGCTGCTCGCCCGCGGCGGGGCGCAGGACGTTCAGCAAGGTGGTGGCGCGCGGAATCCGCCGGTGTTTTCGCGTGAAGCGAGGAAGTAGAGCGTCTTCTCCGAGAGGAAAAGCGGCGCGTGAGGGCGCGGGTTTGAGCCTCGGTGGCGTCGTCGGCCTCCACATAAAGCGCGAGGCCGTGCAGGATGGCTTCGCGCGCCCAGAGGCGGCTGATGTGCTCCGAATCGCGCGGGTCCGTGGGCAGGAGTGAGAGCGGAATCCGAAGGAGCTTCGCGGGATTGGCACCGGAGGACGCGACGATGGCCAGTGCGGTCATCTGCTGCGCGAGCGGGAACGGGCCGGTGAGCAGTGCGACGGGCAGCGTGCCGGTAGCGGCGGATGATTTGCCGATGTGATCCGCAAGGCTGCCGGCGGCGTCGCGTTGCGTGGCGGAGAGCATGTCCGCACGGGCTTCTGGCGGAAACGGAATGTGGTAGGCAACGAACAGGGCGTCCGGCGCGGGATTGCCGATGAGGTATTGGAGGAGGCCGTCGTCAATGCGCAGCGGACTCTGCGCGAGCGGGCGTCCGTCCTGCTGGCGCACCTCCACCATCAGCCAGTGGAGGAGCGGGCGGTTTTCCGAAAGCGTGTCCGGCGTGATCAGGAAACAGTCGCTGGGCGAGGGCGAAGGTCGGCTGGCGCAGCACGCCATCCTAGAGTCGGCGCAGCAGGTCCGGCACGGCGGGATCGAGTTCGGCGGCGGCGCAGAGGAGAAGCACGCGGGTTTCGAAGTCGCTCAGGGCGAAGCGCTCCCTGATAAAAAACAGCGGCGCGTCGGAAGTCAGAGCTTCCAGCGGATCGCCGGGATCGGTGGTGGAGGCTCAGGCCCTCGGCGGTGTTGGCTGGTTCGCGGTGGCCTCCGCCGCGGGAGTTCTGCCGCCAGCCGCTCGCGCACGCGGCGCAGGGCCGTCGCGAGTTGGTCCCCGGTCGTCTCGGCTCCGGCGCTCATGGGATGATGAAGGTGCCTCCCGGTAGAAAGATCAGCCGGCCCTGGGCGTCGGTGCCGATGAGCGGCAGGTCCACGCCATCGACGCGCAGGCGGACTGGGTAGGGCCCGCACCCAAGGTTTTGAAGGTGAATACGGGCGCTGCGGGATCGGTGAGGTCGACATTGTCTGCGGTCGATTCTCGCCCGTCGAGCAGGACTGCAAGGCGCTGTCCGGGTAGCAGGGCTGGCTGCACACTCAGGGTGAGTTCCGCCGCTCCGCCGCCGGGAAGATTCACGGTTGGAGCGGCGAGGAATTCAGGCGCGATGCCCAGCGTCACTTCGTTGGAACGCCACCAGTTGTCGCCGCCGTCGCGCACGGCGGGCGCATTGACAGGATCCACGACGGCGACACTGAGCGCGAAAGGACCGGCTGCTGGGATCACCGCCGCATCGAGGACGATACTCAGCTTCTCCTGGCGGCGGCATCCGGCGCGAGCACTGTTGGCTCAAAGGGCGTTCCTGGATCGGAGGGATTGAGGATGCGGCGCAGAATGACGAGCGGCACGGCGCCGAAGTTGTTCCCGACGATGACGACGGTGGCGCCTGTGTGGCCGGTGTTGAAAGCCATGCGGCCATCGGCTGACTGCAAGGCGCTGACCTGCGGCGCAAGAATGCCGGTGGTTGCGAAGACGCCCTCGTCCTCGCTGCCTCGGCGCAGCACGGGCAGCGGGGTGAAGGACGGGCGCTGCGAATCAATGAGCACCACTGTGACTTCGTAGGCGACGGAGAGACGGTAGGCGCTCTGGAAGGCGGTCCAAATCTTCATCATCTCGTCCGTGTTCATGGATTGGAGCGAGACTTTGACGCGCTCCGGCTGGAGGTGAACGTTGGAATCCGGCAGCGGGATCTGCGAGTTCTGCACGGCGAGATGGATTTCTCCGGGGGTGAGCTGCGCGTGAGCATCGAGCACGCGCATGGCGTGGCCGAGGGCTTCGTGCGACTGGACGTCGTCGTCGGCGAACGCGGTGAGCAGGTAGTGAAGCTGCAGCGGCAGCATGAAAGGAGGCGGGTTCGCCTGGGTGTCGCCGCCGCCGCGTCCCTGCCACGGAAACTCCTGATTCCGCAACGCCGCGTTGATCCCGATATGGTAGAGGAAGAGGTTCACGCGGCGGTTGCCAGGGTTTGGGGCGAGGTCCGGTGGCATGGCGGTGACATCGGGCACAATACCCTCCGCCGCGATGAGCGCGCGCAGGGTTTCGGTTACTGCGGCGATGGCGGAGGGCTGGCTGATGGATTACGCGCGGCCCCGGCGGCGCGGGGATTTCCCGCGGAGGAATTCATCAAGCGGAAGCGGCCCGTGCCCGGCCGTCTGCGGCTTCCGGCGGGCGTGCTCGGCGGCGGGAACGGCGACGGGGATTTCCAGCCGGCCAATGGTGATGTTCACGCTGGGCGGTGCCGGTGGAGTCGCTGCCGGGGGCAGGATGACCGGTGGCAGCGGCCTGCGTGCGGGTTCCAGCAGCGGCGCAGGGCGAGTGGAGGAAATGGAACGGACGGGCTGTGTCCCAACCGTTCCATTTTTCACGCGTCGAGTTGGCGGCGATTGCTTGGCATGGGGGGCGGCAAGGCGGTTTTCTCCACCGCGCCCCGCGCAACGACCGGCGGAACAGGCATGACCTTTGGTTTGCCATGACCTTCCGCCGGCAATGATTCACGGAGGATGATGCGCTCGACCAACAACGGCACCGGCGGCGGCGCAGCGGCGCGGGGCGGTTTTTCTCCTGAATCGCCCCGGTCAGGTGCGGTCTCCTGCTCGCGGGTGATGGGGTCATGAAACAAAACACCCTGCGGCACAGTCGGAGCGGGTACGATCGGAGGCGGAGCAGTCGGGCGATGAGGCAAAGGCGGCGTCGGAGAAACAGCGGTCCGCAGCGGCTGCACCGGCAAGTGCGCGGGCGACTTCGCAGATTCCGTGGCCGCGAGGCCGGCGCGCCGGGTTCCACTTCGCTCTCGCTGGAAGCAACCGAGGGCACCGGTTCCGCTGTGCCCTCGTAGCGCGACGCCAGACGCGGGCGGACGGCAGGCGCGGCGGCGGGTCCGGCACGCTCTGCGATTCTGGAGAGGTAGTCGCTCATGTCTGTTGCAGGCGTTCCAAGTAAAACCGGCGGCGGTGCGGCGGCAGCGCGAGGATTTCCGGCTCTGTCCAGCCGTAGGTGGCGGCGAGGACGTGAATTTCCGACATCAGCCGCGAAGCCCACGCATTGAGTTCCGTCCAGAGAAAAGTCCCGGCGTCGAAGGGCGCATTCCATTCCTGCCGGCAGTCGGGGCACGAAAGCCCCAGCGAGATGTCGCCCAACGGATCGGCCTCCGCCATCTGTCTCGCCGCTTCGTCGAGGAACTCCTCCGGCCAATCATCGGACCCGCCCGATTCTGCCACGCAACGCGCAAGAAGAAACCGGCGGCGCTGCGCGGCGGGGACGTGCGCGGCGGCTTCCAAGTCCGTCGTGTCGGGCAGGCGGAACACCGCGCGTTCGCCGGCGGCATCCACCACCACGGGCCGGGCCTTTTCGGGAGGTGCGCCAGCAAGAATCTCATGCGCGTGCAGGGTGAACCCCAACATGCCGCTGCACCGCGGACACACGGCCACGCTCTCCATCGCCCCGCCAAAGAGGGTGGTGCGCAACTCGATCAGCGCCGCCTCACGCCGGCCCATCGCCCATCGCCCCGGCCCGGCTTCCTCCCCGTGGAACGTCTCCAGCAGCACTGCCGGGCGTCTTACCGGAGCGACGGACATGCCACGCTCCCATGCGTCGAGCCAGACCGTTGCGGCGGGAGATTCCATGGTGGTTTCTCCGTGGCGATTGAGGTTCATGTCATTGTTGAGGCCGGCGATTCCGCGGCTTGGATGTCCGCTCTGCCATTTTTGCTAAGGCCAACCGTTGGGAATGTCCCCGCGCATTGTTTTACGTCAGACAGGAGACGGTCCGCTCACGGTTGCAGCTTCGGTTCCGCCGGCTCCTGCACCGTGGCGTCGCGTTCCCAGCCTTCGTTTTCCAGTTTGAGCGTCTGGATGAGCACGGCGTTGCCGTTGGCATCTAGATCGGCCTGCGCCTGGAATTCGCTCACCCAGCAGCGGAAGACCTTGTAGGTGATGATTGACTGGCCGGCCTCGTTATACACTTCGATGAGCAGATCCTTGCGGAAGTCAGCCAGCGAAACCTCGGCACCGGAGCCGCCACTGATGTTCCACACCTTGTTCGCCCACTGCTCGAACTCGGGGTCATGAGTCACCCCGCGCTCCAGGGTGATCGCTTCGTAGTCCGACTTGCCAGGCGACTTGCGCGTGGCACTGGGATCCCCGCCTTCGCGATGCTTGACGACTTCCGTGGTGCGCTTGAGCGCGCCCACCTTGCTGATTCCGGCGACGTATTTGCCGTCCCATTTCACGCGGAACTTGAAGTTCTTGTAGGGATCGAAACGCTGGGTGTTGACTGAGAACTGTGCCATAAAATGAAGTTGTGGTTATGGGTTATGAGGATGCGTAGGAAGGTGGTAGATCAGACTTCAATGGTGCCTGCGATTTGCTGGATTTTAAGCACGACGAACTCCGCCGGCTTCAGCGGCGCGAACCCGACGTGGATGTTCACGATGCCGAGGTTGATGTCATTCTGCGTCGTCGTCTCCTTGTCGCACTTCACGAAGTACGCCTCGC
Source organism: uncultured Verrucomicrobiae bacterium (assembly GCA_963740715.1). Classification (GTDB taxonomy): domain Bacteria; phylum Verrucomicrobiota; class Verrucomicrobiia; order Chthoniobacterales; family UBA10450; genus Palsa-1392. Next base: position 299,176 of record CAVUGD010000021.1, read on the forward strand.
GGGAGGCCTTCCCCTGGAAGGCACCCTGCCGGAACAGATTGTTCATGAACGCCCCGACGTTCAGCCGTATCTGCGCCCAGAGCGGCTCGTCGTTCGGCTCGAACACCACCCACTGCGTGCCGCGATAGAGGCTCTCTTCGATGTAGAGGGCGGTGCGGCGGACGGGGATGTATTTGTATTCGTCCGCCAGTCCGTCATCGCCACGCAGTGTGCGTGAACCCCAGACAACCCGGCCCCCGGTCGGGAAGGCCCGCAGGCAGTTGATGCCCTTGGGATTCAATTCACCATTCTCTTCGTCGGTGAGGCCCACGCTCAGTTCCGGGACACCGATGAGGTTTGCCTCCAGGCCGGCGGGGGCTTTCCAAACTCCGCGCCTCGAGTCGGTGCGGGCAAAAATGCCGGACACTGCTCCGCACGGGGCGAAAGCTTCGACCTGGTTGTCCTTAAGCGCGTTCGGCTGCTTGAGCTGTGGGAAGAATACCGCGGCATTGCGGCTTTTGTCCAAAGCGCTCACGCCACTCAGGGCCGCGGCCTTGTCCGACCAACTGGCGGGCGGGTCCATGATGAACATTGCGCGGCGCTTCTCACAGTAGCTGACCGCCGCGGTGGCCACAGTGGTATCAATACCCCCGGCAGCCAGATAGGGCGGGAGACAGAGGAGGTTGAAAATGCCGTCGTGCGCGAAGAGTTGCTCAAGCGCATGGAGGCCCTTCTTATCCACCTCGCCTTTGGGCGGCAGGAGCTGGCTGCTGCTTAGAAAAGTTCCATCCGAGACGGCCGCGGCGACGCCGGCGGTGCGCTTGTTGGCAGTTACGTCCGCAGCAGAAAAGAGCGCGATGCCCAGTTCGGCGGCGGTGAGGCCCTTGTCGTTGAAGTCCGGACGATTGGCCGGCTTCGTCTTCACCCGCACCAGACTCGACTCTTTTTCAAGAATCTTCGTGACGTCGCGGGCACCGTTCTTCACGGAAAGGTTGCGAAAGAATTCCACCACCCCGGTCTTCATGTCTCTGACGGTGAGGTTGAAGAGGTTGGCAGAAACGAGGCCCGCCGCAGTGAGCGCGGCAGGAAATGCGGGGCCATCGGGAGGCACATCGTGATCCACCCGGGCGCGGAGTTGTTCGCCCCACCTGCCCGGCGAGGCCCCTTCAAGGATCAGCGTATCCGTGGCTCCACCAACGGAAAGCGAGGCGATGGTGGCGCCGTTCTGAAGGCGGACAATCACTGCCGTGCCACCGCCATTGATGTAAAAGTCCCGCACCGCGTATCCAAGCGAACTGTCCACCCAGAGGCCCCCAAAGGTTCGCTCGAAATCTGCGAAGCTGTTGATGGTAACCGCCTCGTCGACGGGGCCTCGTAAGGCCCTGCCGATGAAGGCAGTGATAGACGTGGCGACCCCCGTGATGGTGCGGACGCCGCTTGGGATCTCTTCGACGTAAACTCCGGGATAAGTGAGTGTGGAAGGCATGATGAATTTTCCTCTCTGTTGTTAGCTGGCTAAACGAAGTGATTTGTCCGATGAACGATGCAAAAAAAGGCAGGGCGGGCCCGGCGCGACCGGGAAGGTTCGCAGTCATTTCCCATCTTTTCCGCGCGGCGATCCGCGGATACGCAACCGACAAGTTGTGCGGGGCTGATCAAGGGATCAGGCGCCCATCGCGGCCGATCGCACACGGCAGTTCCGGCGAAATCAATCGGGCTAGTCGCTTTCACGGTCAGGGGATTTCATTCCGGGATCAGGCTTGCATTCAGGGAAATGGTCGTGTTGAGGAGGCGTGCAACCGGGCAGTTCAGTTTTGCCGCCAACGCAGCGTCCACAAAATCGCCCTGAGTCGCCTTGGGAACGTTGGCTCGAACATCGAGCTGCATACGGGTCATCGTCCAACCCACGGGTAAGGGCTCGACCGTCGCCGTCGCGGTCGTCTCGATGCGCTTTGCCTTGAACCCGGAAAGCCCGAGCTCGTTCGCCAGCGTCATGGCGAAGCAGCCTCCCAGCGAGGCGGCGATGAGTTCGTCGGGATTTGTCGCCATCCCGGTCGTAAACGACCGCTCCCTTGGAGAATACCGCGCGCCAAAGAGAACACCGCTTTGGCTGGTCATCGTCCCGATTCCTTCCGGGGAACCGCCCTTCCATACGGCTGACGCGTGACGCTTCATCTGGGTTGGTTCGCGTAATGCAGGCGATCGCCAGGTCGTGCTAATACTTTGTTTTTGGGCTCTTAATGCATGGCACGCATAACGGTTCTCCCCGCCTCTCCGGGGAGACACTTAAATGTCATGATATTGTTTTCATTTTTTGTATTGCGCTCCCGATTTCGAGGGACTACGAACAATTGAGCATGGAACTTCGTCACCTTCGCTACTTTGTGGCGGCTGGAGAGGAACTTAGCTTTACAAAAGCAGCCGAAAGCTTGCATCTCTCCCAGCCCGCCTTAACGCGCCAAGTCCAGGACTTGGAAAACGAAATCGGCGTCCGTCTTCTGGACCGGACGAAACAGCGGGTCAATCTCACGGTGGAAGGCGAGAGCTTTCTGGCCGACGCCAAGCGCGTGCTCGCGCTCAGCACGCAGATTGTCGAAGCCGTGCAGCAACTCAACCGCCGCGAAACCGCCGTCCTCAACCTGGGATACGTCGCCAGTTTTTTTTGTGACGTGCTCCCCGCCAGCCTGACCATTTTCCAAAACGCCTTTCCCACCGTCTCGGTCAACCTGTTCGATCTGAACTATGGAAAACAGTTTCGCGCGCTGCACGACGGGAAAATCGACCTTGGCTTCGTCGGTCCGCGAGAGGCTGCGCAGGAAGCGGGCCTGCATTTTCGGGCGGTCGCGTCCTACAAAGCCGTCGTCGCGCTGCCGAAAAACCTGCCTCTGGCGCACAGGCCGGGTTTGAGATTGAAGGACCTCGCCAAAATGTTTTTTATCGGCTTGTCTGAGACGAGCTTTCCTGGTTATCGGCGTTGGCTCGACGCCGCTTGTCGGAAAGCCGGTTTCACCCCTCGCGTGCTGCAGGATGTCGAAATCCAACCGACGATCTTTCAATCAGTCGGCGCCGGGCTGGGGATCGCGCTCGTTCCTGAACAACTGAAGAAGCTTGCCCACCCGAACGTTGTCTTCCGTCCGATCACACCGAAAGTTATGACTGAGTCATGCATCGCCTGGCGCGGCGAGAACGGATCGGCCGCGCTGCACGCCTACCTTGACATCGTCACGGCTTCCAGATCACGAACGGAATCTTCCCTCCTTGCGAGCGTTTCAGGCAAGCGCTCGCCGCAGGTGGCTGGAAAAACTCGGCGGATCCTCTTCCGGCAAGGCCGACGGTAGACCGACATTTGCGCAGATTCGGACAAATATTCCCCTCACCAAACTCTGCGCTTCTCAGCCAAAAATCCCCAAAGGGCCCGTCGTGTCGTCCATCCGATCATGCCCTTGCAGCGCGGGAAAACAGGCGGAGAACCCTCGCCCATGACGTGGACGGGGAAGCTAGCGGCCGACGCGCAGCTCGTTGCCGGAGGCGCGCCCGGCGGCGAAGGCGGAGATATTTTCCATCGTGATGCGGGCGATGGCGTCGAGCGCTTCGCGGGTGAAAAAGGCCTGGTGCCCGGTGATGATGACGTTCGGGAAAGTGAGGAGGCGCGAGAAGACGTCGTCGCCGATGATGAGGCTGGAGCGATCCTCGAAAAAGATCTCCTCTTCCTCTTCGTAAACATCGAGGCCGAGGTAGCCGATGCGGCCGCTCTTGAGGGCGTCGATCACCGCCACCGTGTCGATGAGCGCTCCGCGGCTGGTGTTGATGAGCATGACGCCTCGCTTCATTTTCGCGAGCGCGGCTTCGTCGATGAGGTGGCGGTTGTGCGGAGTGAGCGGGCAATGCAGGGTCACGATATCGGAGCGGGTCAGCAGCTCGTCGAGCGTGGTGTAGTTCAGGCCTAACGACTCGCATTCCGTCGCTCTCACCGGATCGAAGGCGAGCAGCTCGCAGCCGAAGCCGGCGAGAATTTTCGCCACCACCTGGCCGATCTTGCCCGTGCCGATAATCCCGGCGGTCCGTCCGTGGAGATCGAACCCGAGCAAGCCATCGAGGGCAAAGTTGCCTTCCCGCACCCGGTTGTAGGCGCGATGCAGTTTGCGATCGAGCGCAAGGATGAGGCCGACGGTGTGCTCGGCCACGGCGTAGGGCGAATAGGCCGGCACCCGCACGACCGTGAGACCGTGCTGCTTGCGCCGCGTCGAGGTCGACGTTGTTATAGCCGGCGCAGCGGAGCGCGATCAGGCGCGCGCTGCCGCGCGCAAGCTGCTCGATCACGGGTGCGTCGAGGCGATCGTTGACGAAGACGCAGACGCCTTCGAAGCCCGCGGCGAGCGAGACAGTCTCGGCATTGAGATGCGGCTCGAGGAATCGCAGCTCATGCTGCCCGCCGTTGGCCGCTTCGAGGAACTCGCGGTCGTATGCCTTGCTGCTGAAAACCGCGACTCTCACCGGAAAGGAGGCTATTTGCCCGCTTCCGTAAAGGCGGTCATGCCGCCGGCGACGTTCTCGACCTTCTCGTAACCGCGTGCCCGCAGCATGCTGGTCGCGATCGAGCTGCGATAGCCGCTCCCGCAGATGAGGGCGATCGGGCGGTCGTTAGGCAAATCCGGCAGAGCCTTTCCAAAAGAGGAAAGCGGGACATGGCGCGCCCCCTCGATGTGACCGCTCTTCCATTCCGTCGGAGTGCGAACGTCGAGCACGAGTGGGCCGTTGTTTTGCAGGCTGGCTTTTAGTTCCTGCACCGTCGTTTGCGGCAACTTCTGCTTTTCGCTCAGGGCCCCGGCCGTGATGTAACCCAGGACATTATCGAAGCCGATCCGAGCCAGCTCGAGCCGCGCTTTTTTCGCTTCCTCGGCTGCGCTGACGACGAGCGCGATCGCCTTCTCGCCCGGGACCATGAAACCGGTCCAGGTCGAAAACGATGGACTGCCGAGGCCGATGTTCAGGCTGCCGGGAAAATGGCCGGCGCCAAACTTCGCCGGCGAACGCAGATCGAGCACGACCGCGTCGTCTTTCACCGCGTGTTTCAACTCCTCCTCGGTCATCTCGTCGAGCGGGGGCAGGGCGCTGAACGGTTCGGCTCCTTCCAAGTTCAGGTCGACATCGAAAGAGAAATAAGCCGGCCGATCGGGCAGGTTGGCGGTCATTTGCCTAACGAACTCCGCGCGATCCTTGATTTGCATGGCCCAGTTCAGTTTCCGCTCCTGGCCGACGAGCGAGAAGGGCGCATCGGAGATGGCGCGGCCGCAGAGCGAGCCCGCGCCGTGCGAGGGATAGACTTTCACTTCGTCGGGCAGGGTGAGGATTTTGTCGTGCAGCGAATCGTAGAGTTTGCCCGCGAGCTCGCTCGGATCTTCATCGGCGTCACGCAGGTCGGGGCGGCCGACGTCGTTGACGAAGAGCAGGTCGCCGGTGAAGACCACGATCGGTTCGTTCTTTTCCCGGACGAGAAAGGAAAGGCTATCGGGCGAATGGCCCGGCGTCTCGAGCAACTCGACCTCGAGCGAGCCGATTTTTACCCGCTCGCCGTCTTTCGACGCGACGCGTTCGTAATGCGCGGGCGCATGTTGCGAGACGTAAACCTTCGCCCCGGTGCGCTGCGCCAGTTCGCGGAAGCCGGAAGCGAAATCGGCGTGCGGATGGCTGTTGAAGATGGCGACAATCTTGAGGCCTTCCTGCTCGGCCGCGGCGAGGTAATCCTCGATATCGCGTTTCGGATCGACCACGGCGGCTTCGCCGTCGGCGCCGAAGAGATAGGAAGCGTGCGCGAGTCCTTCGACAAAAAAACGTTTGAGATACATGGCAATTTTTGTGGTTGAGGTTTCGTTAGGCTAATTCGGCGCTGACACCGGCTAATACTCTAAGGCTGGAACAATCCATTCGCACGCGCTTGGCCTGTTCATCCACCGCGGCATTCGACGGCAGGAGGTGCTTTAAACTCTTCAGGCATGATCTACTCCAAAAAATAGACCGTCGTGAGCGCGCCGAGCACGAGGATAACGATAAGGGCGGCGTCTGGCTCGATTAAAAAGCGCCGTCGTTCCATGTGATAAAGCTGCCCCATGACGGCGATGGCGGTGATGAGGACGGTGGCGAGGGCCGTGAAAGCGTGCGTCGCGGAGACAATCGTGAGCAAGGGGCCCGGCTGGAAAAGGTCGAGCGGGACGAGGAGCAGCATGTTAAACGAGTTGCTCCCGAAAATATTTCCAAGCGCGAGATCGAACGCGCCCATCCGCACCGCGGCGTAGCTCGTGACCATCTCCGGGAGCGAAGTGCAGAGCGCGACGGCGGTGGTGCCGAAGAAAGTTTTGCCGAGGCCGCTGAGATCGGCGATCTGCCCCGCGGCGGAGGAAAGAAAAGGCGCGGCGATCAGAATCGCGGCGGCGCTCGCGAGGTAAATCAGCGCCGCCCGCTGTAGTGCCTTTCGATTTCGCGGCGACTTTTCTTGTTTTTCCTCAGTCGCAACAAAGGCGGCGCGCTGGTCGTAAAACACCAGCCGGATGCCGAGGAGATACGCGGTCAGAATCGCGGCCGTGCCGATCCCGAGGCCGCCAAAGCTCCAGGAGCCGAGCTGGCGGCCGAAGAGAATTCCGATCGCGGCCAGGACATAGAGCGTGCTCGTCATGGTGGCGGAAAGCGCATGCGCGGCGGCGGTGTGGGAAAACATCCGGCGTCGCGAACGATGCGAGAGATCGAGCACCGCGAGGATGAGCAGATTGAAAAGGCTGCTGCCCATGAGATCGCCGACGGCGAGATTCGGCATGCCCTGCCTGACGGCGTTGATGTCCACGCTCAACTCGGGCAGGGATGTCGCTCCGGCGAGAAAGAGACCGCCGACGAGCAGGCGGCCCCAGCCGGTTGCTTCCGCGATCTTGTCGGTCGCGCGGGTCAGAAACGTGCCCGCGAAAACGACCACGGCGGCCGCGACGACAAACTGTGCGATCGGGAGAATCATTGCTTCCTCCAGCTCTGAATGATTTTCGTGATCTCCACGATCGAGACCGGAGTCAGGGCGAGGACAAAAATCACCACCCAATCGAAACCGAATTGCGGCGCGGTGCCGAAGAAAACTCCCGCGGTCAGCGGCACGTAGAGCAGCCCGATCTGGAGGAGACCGGAGAGGACGATCGCGCCTAACAAAAAGGGATTACTGAAAAAACCGAGCTGCGGCAGGGTGTAGCGCTGGCTGCGGCAGGCGAAGGCGAAGAAGAGCTGGGAAAACGTGGTCACGTAAAAGACCGTCGCCCGCGCGTATTCGATTCCCGCTTTTTGGTAGGCGTAGGCGAAGCCGACGACCATGACCGAAGCGATCAGGAGTCCGTGCGCGACGATCCGCGTGCCGCGGGCGCGGGTAAAAAACGCTTCGTTAGGCGGGCGCGGTTTGCGTTCCATCACATCCGCCGCCGGTTTCTCCATCGCGAGGGCGAGCGCCGGGATGCCGTCGGTCACGAGATTGATCCAGAGCAATTGGATGGGGATGAGCGGGACCGGCCAGCCGATCGCCGCGGCGAGGAGCACGAGCGTGAGCTCGCTCGCGTTGGAGGAGAGGAGGTAATGGACGAACTGCTGGATGTTGTCGTAGATGCCGCGGCCTTCTTCGACCGCGTTGACGATGGAAGCGAAATTGTCGTCGGTCAGGACCATGTCGGACGCTTCCTTGGTCACGTCGGTCCCGGTGATTCCCATCGCGATCCCGATGTCGGCCACCTTGACGGCGGGTGCGTCGTTCACGCCGTCACCGGTCATGGCCACGACTTCGCCGCGGGCCTTGAGCGCTTTGACAATGCGCATTTTGTGCTCGGGCGAAACCCGGGCATAGACCGAAAGCCGCTCGACTTTGCCTAACAAGTCTTCCTCCGAGAAGGTGTCGAGTTCTACTCCGCTCACCGCCACGTCCCCCTCGCCCGCGATGCCGGTTTGGCGCGCTACGGCCAGCGCCGTCGCCGGATGATCGCCCGTGATCATGACCGGACGGATACCGGCTGATTTGCATTTCCCGACCGCGATGCGCGCCTCTTCCCGCGGCGGATCGATCATGCCGGCGAGCCCGACGAAAATCAGATCGCGCTCGCTCTGCGTCTTGTCCGGTCCGTCGCCGTCGCGCCAGGCCAGCCCAAGGACGCGCAACGCGCGATCAGCCATCTCGCGGCTGGTCTGGAGCAATTCCACGCGGCGTTCTGGCGTGAGCGGCACGACCTCGTTAGGCCGTTGTTCAAAGGCGCAGCGCTCGAGGAGACTTTCGGGCGCGCCCTTGGTGTAGACGACAATTCGATCGTCCGCGTTGCGGAGCGCGACCGACATCAACTTCCGTTCCGAGTCGAAGGGAATTTCGTGAATGACCTCGTGCTCGCCGTCGCGCTCGAGGCCGGCCTTGCGCGCCGCGACGACGAGCGCGCCCTCCGTCGGATCACCCACCACCTTCCAGCGTTCGCTCTTCTCGTTAGGCGCTTCGAGCTGCGAGTTGTTGCACCAAAGACCGATCTTGAGCGCGAGCAGCAGCTCCGGGTCCTCTGGCGGCTGCGTGCGGGTAGAGTCGGCGACGAGAAACTCTCCCTCCGGCGCGTAGCCGCTCCCGGTAATCCGGCACTGCTGCGCACCGGTGACGATTTCCGTCACCGTCATTTCGTTCCGGGTCAGCGTGCCCGTTTTGTCGGAGCAAATGACCGTGACCGAGCCGAGCGTCTCGACACTGGCGAGACGGCGGATGAGCGCGTTGCGTTTCACCATCCGCTGCAGACCGAGGGCGAGCGCGATCGTCACGACCGCAGGCAAACCTTCCGGCACGGCCGCGACCGCCAGGCTCACCGCCATGAGAAAAGTGTGCGCGAGCGTTTCGCCCCGGAGCAACTGCAGGACAAAGATGACCGCAACGAGAGCGAGGCAGGCGACAATCAGAACGCGGCCCATTTCCTCGAGGCGTTTCTGGAGCGGCGTCAGCTCGCGCTCTTCGCTCTGTAGGAATCCGGCGATGCGGCCGAGCTCGGTTGCCATTCCGGCCGCGGCCACCGCTCCACGGGCTTTCCCGGCGACGACGCTGGTGCCCATGAACGCCATGTTGACCCGCTCCCCCACGCTTGATTCGTTAGGCACAATCGCCTCCGCTTCTTTTTCGACCGGAGTCGATTCGCCGGTCAGGGCCGCTTCCTGCATCCGCAGGCCATAGGTCGTGAGCAAACGCAGGTCGGCCGGGACGCGATCGCCTGCTTCCAGTTCCACGATGTCACCGCGCACCAGCTCTCGGGTAGCGACGTTATGGAGCGAGCCGTCGCGCAGGACCCGGGCGTTGGGAGAAGAAAGCTTCCGCAGCGACGAGAGCGCTTCCTCCGCTTTTCGTTCCTGGAAAAAGCCGAGGAGCGCGTTGAGCAAAATGATCGCGAAAATCGCGCCCGCCTCCAGCCAGTCGCCGAGAATCGCGGAAACGATCGTGGCCGCGATCAAAATCCAGATCACGAGCTGATGAAACTGCGCCAGCAGCTTCCGCCACCAGGGCGGCGGGGCCGTCTCGGCGAGCTGATTGGGCCCATCGCGGGCGAGACGCGCCGCCGCTTCAGCGCTCGTCAAACCTTCCGCCGGGTCGGTCGCGAGCTCTGTCACGACCGTGGAAATCGTTTGAGTGAAGCCAGGGTGAGTCATGAGCGCATTGTTTCCCGGTCGCATCACGCCCCCGCGGGCGCGGCAAAAAACTCCCTAACGAATAAAGGCCGCGATTCTCAGCGGCTCGGCACGACCAGCACGGGCGACCTGGCGTAACGGGTAATTTGCTCGGCCGTGCTCCCGATGAGGGCGTGGGCCAGCCCGGTTCGGCCGTGGGTGGAGGTAACGATGAGATCAGCTCCCTCCTTGACCGCGTAACGGCAGACTTTGCGCGCCGGGGAGCCGCTCTTGTGCACGGTCTCAAATTTCACGCCTTCGAAATCGGTTTCCCGCACCAGGTCGGCCATGTGCGCTTCCGCCACCTCGCCCGCCCACCGCTTCAACGCGGCGTCGGAATAAATCACGACCGGGGGCAGATCGTGATGCAGCTGAGTGACATTAATAAGGGACAACCGGGCTTTAAACAGTTGCGCGAGATCGATGGCGTAATGCAGGCCACGCGCCGCACAGGGGGAGAAGTCGACCGGGACGAGGAAGTTTTGCAATTTGATCCTGGTTTTTCCACGCGAAGGTGGCCGCGCCACCAGCACCGGGCATGGGGCGTGACGAATGACCCGCTCCGCGGTGCTGCCGAGGAAAGCGCGCTCCCAGCCGGTTCGGCCGTGGGTGGCAACCACAATCAGGTCAGCCTGAATTTCGCTCGCCACTTCGCAGATCTGGCCATAGGGCCGGCCTGTCCGAATATGAAAGCTTGCGTGCGGCAATTTTTGGCTCAGCGCCACGGCCTGCAGGTCGCGGTGCAGATGCTCTTTGATCTCCTTTTCCGATCCAATGACGGGCGGGGTGAGAGCGTTCGCGACGGGGTAGCCAAAGTCATGAACGTTCACCAGGTGAATGCTGGCCTTTGTTCGTTTGGCAATGAATTTCGCCCATTCGATCGAGTAAAGAGAAGCGGGTGAGAAATCGACCGGGACGAGAATCGTCTCGATGCTCAGCCTGGACCGCGGCCGGGTTTTTGTCGCACCGGCGGAGGCCGGGCGCGAGCTGGCCTTGGGTGAGCTGCGCGCTTTGGCAGCAGGGCTACGACCTTTTGTAAGGGACTTCGTTTTCATATGGCAACGCTCCTGTTCATCCGCTCGAATCTGTTTCTCGCACCACCAACACAGGACGTGAGCTTGCGGCCATCACGGCTTGCGCCACGGAACCGAGAAGAGTCTTAGCCAAACCGCTTCGCCCGTGCGAGCCAAGACAAATCACATCGGCATTAAAACGCTCCGCCGCCTGCCGGATCGCAATTGCCGGCTCTCCGCTTTCGACGATCTCCGGTTCGATCCGAAAACGATCCTGCGCATCCGGCGGCACAAGTGCACGCAGCTGCATGCGCAGTTTTGGATTGTCCTTTTCGGGCCGCGGCTGGTTTTTCTGCGCGGCGGCTGCCGGCTCCATGACGTGCAGGATCTTTAACGTCCCGCCGGGATGAACAATCGCGCCGGCATAAGGAACGGCGCTGTTGCCCAGCTCCGAAAAATCGGTCGCGACGAGCACGCGCTCGAGCTTCGGCATCGAGAGGCGCGGGCGTTCATCGGGCGACGGCACGACCGCCACGCTGATCGGCGCATGATGCAATACATTCCGCGAAACGGAACCGAAACGGAGCCGGCTCCAGCCGTGGCGATGGTGAGTTCCCAAGACAATGAGATCCACCTCCTCGCGATCTACCATCTCGAGCAGATGGCCGGCGGGATGGCCCCAGCCGGGTGCGACCGTCACCGTCACGTTTTCCGGCGGCAGGCGCAGCGCGACGTGCTCCGCGAGATCGCGCTCGAGGAAGTTTTGAATCAGCGCGGGATTTTCCGTCAGCGGCATCGGCCCGTGGTAGCCCAGGCGCTGCGCTTCATCGGGCGGCCAATCGAGTTGCAGCACGTTCGTCTCACAGGGTCCGACCTGCTGCATCTCATTGACCCAGCTGAGGGCGGCATCACTCGCCGGCGAGCAATCGTACCCGACGAGAATCTTGAGCGGATGCTCGCCCCGCAGCCAGGAAGCGAGGCGCCCGCCGGGACGAACGACGAGGGTGGGAATGGGCGACGTTTCTGCCGCGCGCTCGGCCACGCTCCCGACGAGGAGACGTCGCGCGAGGCCATGACCCACCGCGCCGACCACCATGAGCCAGCCGCCGGCACTCACTCCGGCCGCGACCAGTTCGTCGAAAACCGAGCCGGAAAGCAATTTGATTTCCACCTCGGTCCCGAGCTCGCGCAGACGCGCGGCTTCTCGTTCCAGATCGGTGCGTTTGAGGGCGAGCGCGGATTCAAAAAGCGCCGGATCCACCTCCACGAGGCCGGAAAGTTCGCCGACATGCACAAGGAGCAGTGTTGTCTGTCGCTGACGCGCGATCGCGGCGGCGACATTAGTCGCTTCCACTGCGACGGGGGAGAAGTCAGTCCCGCAGACAATGGGATGTTTCTGATGTTTCTCTTTCATTTTAGTTTGGTGTAAATCGCTTCCGATCACTCAGGAAACCTCACCCACACTGGCCGCGCGCGCTGCCCAACCCTTGCGATTTACCGCGCATTTCTTGCCCTTAGCGGGCGAGAAGGCGCCTCGCCTAACGATTCAGATTTTTCATCAACCCGGTCGAGATGCTGGATATTTCCCGCACTTTTTTCGGCGGGATTTTTCCATCCCCGGATGGGATGGCCGCTCGCACCTGGCGGAGGCCGTCGCTCATTTTCTGGACGGTGGAATCGTTCCGGATGTTGTCGCTCATTTTCGTGAGCTGCTGCTCGAAGAAATCGAGGAAGGCCGGTTGCCGCAGCAGCCGGGCGTTTTCGTCCGAATAGGTTTGGGCTAAGAGCGCCGTGAGCGCTTCCGTGCCGCGCACCCAGCCGCCCAGGCTAACGAGGTGCGCAAGCTCTTCGCTGCGAATGCGGTCCATCCCATTCTGGACGTCGGGCAGGACTTCGTCCCACTCCCGGCGCACCGCCGTCCAGTCGCCGCTCTCCGAGTGATCGATGATGCTGCGACTGCGCCGGAGCACAGCGCGCTCGATCCCCAGCCCGCGCGCCAGGTTGCGCAGGGCGCGCCCGAGATTTTTAGTCTCGGCGGCGTCGCAGGCCTCGACCGCGACAAATCCTTCCGCGATCAAGGCTCCCAAAAGAAGGGCGTTTTGCGCCTGGGTGCCGGGCGGGCGCCAATCGGCAATTTCCGGCCGCTGCACGGCGAGCCAGTTGGAGTGGGCAAATCGGTCGAGGGTGCGGAAAATCTCGCGCGGCACCGGAACGAGGACGCCGCGCACGATCGCGGCCTGCGGAGGCAATCCTTGCTTGTCGTTAGGCGAGACCGGCGGCGCAGCCCGCGCGAAACTCGAAACTGCCAAAACAAAGATGAGAATGAATTTTAAATTCATGGTCGTTTTTACGAAACCGGACGCTCCAATCTGCGTGCGGGCGCGAGCCGGCGCGAGATTTCTCTCAAATATTGCCAGCACTGCGGAGAGCGGCAGCCATCGTGCGGGAATGATGGTAAACTGCCTCATGACGCTCGAATCGGAGTCCCACTCTTTCTTGAGAGGGCTGTCGCCGGAGCAGCTTGCTTCCGAATCTGGTCACCGCCCGCAAGGCTAGTTGTCCCGTAAATTGATATGAAATTCTGGCGGAAAACTAACGATCACGTTTTGGTGATCGGCGTTTTCCAGGGCTCGGAGACCGGGCGCGCGGTGCTGAAAAAGCTTCGGCACGCCCGATTTCACCGGGCCGCGGCCATCCGGCTTTCGCCCAAGGGGAAACGGCGGATCAACGAAATAGGCGTCTCCGCGCTGGGTGGCGCGATGGTCGCGGCCCTCCTCGGCCTCGCCCTGGGCGCGTTGATTTCCTGGCTGCGCGGGATGGAGATTGGGCATCCGGAGTTGCTGCAATTGGCCGCGTTCGTTTTCTCGGGCGCGCTGGCCGGATGGGTTCTCATCCGGCTGCTGCAGGAGCGCGTCGCCTCCGCCACCGTGAACCGCTACGCGCGCCTCATCCTGCGCGATGAAATGATGGTCCTGGCCGAGGTGGAAGCGGGCGAGACCGAGCGTCTGCTCGCGGTCCTGCGCGATGTCAGCACGGAGCCGCCGGTGACCTTCGCCTTTCACCCGCCGGCCGCTTTCCCTTTCGCAACGACAACGCGATTGCTCTGGCCCGAGCGACCTTCCACCCAGCGCCTCGCGGAAAACGCCGCGCGCCTGGCCCACGAAATATCGGTGAGCCGGGAAGCGAAGCCGCGCGGGCCATCGTTCCTGCGCCGGCTGCGCGAGATCGAGCACGCGCTGGAATGGGCGAACGCGAGTCTCACGATGTCGGCGGAAGTGCATCACGCTTTCACCCTCTCGGCGGAATGGCTGCTCGATAACGCCTACCTCATCCGGGAACAGGTGACCGACCTGCGGCAGAGTCTCCCGCGCAAATCTTATGGCAAGCTGCCGCTCATCGCCTCGGGTGCGGAGGCGGGGGTGCCGCGGGTTTACCGCGTGGCCGCGGAAATCGTCGCCGAAAGCGGCGGCGCGCTCGACTCGGAGATCATTCGGAAATTTCTCGACGCTTTCCAGGCCGTCACGCCGTTGAGCATCGCCGAACTCTGGGCCCTGCCCCTGATGCTGCGTCTGCAATTGCTCGAGTGCCTGCGCACGCTCGCGCTCCAGGTCGAGGAACACCAAAGCCAGAGCGAGCAGGCGGATTTTTGGGCGAACCGGCTGATCGCGGCGGTGCGCCACAACTCGCCGCGACTGCTCCGGGTGATGGAAGAACTGATCGAGCGTTACCCCGAGCCGGCGCCGCATTTCGCGAGCGAGCTGGTGGCGCATCTCTACGACGAAGAGGCCGCGCTCCCGCTCGTGAGCGGCTGGCTGGAACGCACCCTGCGCGCGCCGCTGCTCGAGGTGATGCAGCAGGAACACCGGCGCCAGGCGGTGCAGCAGACTTCGCTCGCCGCGCTCATCAACAGTTCCCGCCGCCTCGCGCAGATCCAATGGCGGGAGCTTTTCGAGGCGACCAATTGGGCGGAAAAAAAACTGGCCGAGGATCCCGCCGGTGTTTACGACCGCCAGGATTTTGAGACGCGCGATCGCTGCCGGAGCGCGGTGGAGCAACTCGCGCGCTGGTCCCGGAGTTCGGAGCAGGAAATCATCGAGCAGGCGCTGACGCTGGCGCGGGCCGGGGAAGACGAAATCACGCGCAACGTCGCCTATTACTTCATCGACGCCGGTCGTCCGGCGCTGGAACGCGCGCTGGGCGCGCGAGTTTCGTTAGGCGAACGTGCGCGCCGCTGGCTGCGCGCTCATGCCGGGGTCGTTTACTTCGGAAGTTTCATCCTGCTCACGATCGCGATGGTGGCGGCGCCGCTGCTTTTCGTGGCCGGGCCGGTCGGCGCCGCCACGCTCGCGCTCCTCGGGGTTCTTCTCCTCCTGCCGGCGAGCGAGCTCGCCGTCCTGACCGTGAATCATTTCGTCACCATGGCCCTGAAGCCGGAGCTGCTGCCGAAGATGTTTTTCAGAAAGAGCGGCATCCCGGACGACTGCCGCACCCTCGTGGTGGTGCCGACGGTCCTGACCGCGCCGGAGGCGATCGCAAACGAACTGACCCGCCTCGAAATTCGCTTTCTCGGCAACACGAATGCGAATCTTTGTTTCTCGCTCCTGACCGATTTCGCCGATGCGCCGCAACAGAGCATGTCCGAGGACGCGGAGTATCTCGACATCGTCCGGCGCGGGATTGAGGAATTGAATCGCCGCCATGGCGCGGGGCGTTTTTTTCTTTTTCATCGCGGTCGCAAGTGGAGCGAGAGCGAGCGGCGCTGGATCGGCTGGGAACGCAAGCGCGGCAAGCTCGAGCATCTCAATCGTTTCCTCTCGGGCGAATCCGCGCCCGAGCTGGAGGGATTTCTCGGCGTGGGCGAGCGCGCGCAGCTCGAGGGCATTCGCTTCGTCATCACTCTCGATGCCGATACCCAACTGCTCCGGGGCACGGCCCGGCGGTTGATTGAAACGCTCGCGCATCCGCTGAACCAGGCGCGGCTTTCGCCGGATGGCCGGCATGTGGTCCGGGGTTACACGATCATTCAACCCAGCGTCAGCGCTTCGCTCCCGAGCGCGACGGCGACATGGTTCTCACGCATCTTTGCCGATCCGCGCGGGATCGATCCCTACACCCACGCCGTCTCCGATGTTTACCAGGATTTGGTCGGCGAAGGCAGTTATCACGGGAAAGGGATCTACGAGTTGCGGACTTTTCACCGTCTGCTTTCGGAGCGGTTTCCCGAGGCGCATCTGCTCAGTCACGATCTGCTCGAAGGCAGCCATGTCCGCGTCGGGCTGGCGACGGATATCGAGCTGCTGGATGTTTTCCCCAGCAGTTACATCGCGTGGTGGCACCGGCAGCATCGCTGGATCCGCGGCGACTGGCAGATCATCGACTGGCTGAAACGGCGCGTGCCCACAGCCGGCGGGGCGACGGAACCAAACCCGCTTGCCACTTTCAACCAGTGGAAGGTCTTCGATAATCTGCGCCGCAGCCTCGTCCCGCCGGCGACCGTGGCGCTGCTTCTCGCGGGCTGGCTGCTGACCCCGGCCCCGCTGATGTGGAGCGCGATCATCGCCGGGCTGATGCTCTGGCCGGCTCTTAATTCCGTCCTCGGGCTCCTCTTCAATCCGCCGCCGCCGGGGACGCGTTTTTGGCGGGAACCGCGCGACCGTCTGCTGCGTTCGATCTTCGCCATTCTTTTCCTGCCGGATTACGCCGGCATGGCGCTCGACGCCATCGTGCGGGTCGCCTACCGGCGCCTGAAATCGCATCGCTTGCTGCTCGAATGGGAAACCGCCCAGGACGCGCACCAACGCGCCCGGAACCGGCAAACACAATTCGTTCTTTATCGACTCTGGATCCCGGCCGTCTGCGTCCTGCTCTTTCTCGTGGCGCTGGCGCACGGACCAACGGCGACGGGAGCGATCACGCCGTTCCTCCTCTTGTGGGCGCTCTTCCCGCTCGCCGTCGTCCTGATTAATCGGCCGGCGAAAAGCTGGCGCGGCGGAATTCTCACGGCCGACGATCGCCGCTTCCTCCGCGCCGCGGCGCGGCGAACCTGGCGCTACTTCGATGACTTTGTCGGGCCCCACACGTCCTGGCTCCCGCCGGACAACGTCCAGGAAACGCCGATCCGGGAAGTTTTCATGCGCACCTCACCGACCAACGTCGGGCTCTGGATGCTGGCGACGGTGGCGGCGAACGATTTTGGCTACATCACGATCGACGACCTCGTCACGCGCAACCTCGGCACGGTCGAAACCATGAACCGGCTCGAGCGTTTCGAGGGGCATCTTTTTAACTGGTATGACCTGAACAAGCTGGAGCCGTTGCATCCGCGCTACGTCTCGACCGTGGACAGCGGCAACCTCATTGCCAGTCTCTGGACCTTCGAAAGCAGCGGCGAAGAACTGGCGGCGCGCCCGCTCCTCGAAGCGCGCGCGCTGCGCGGCCTGGCGGACACGATCGATGTCTTCCGGCAAATCGCCGCGAGCCGGATGGAATCGGAATATTCGCCGGCGTTTCTCCGCCTCGTGGAATTGACCACCGGCGCGCCCGCGAACCTGGAAGACATCATCCTGCGCCTGCGCGAGGCGCGCGAGCCCGCGCACGACCTGGCGGAGCGCTTCCGCGAGCGCGAGGGCGATCCGCGCACCTATTGGTCGGAGCGGATTCTGAAACAGGTCACGGCCTGGAACGCGGTGATCGACAAGTATCTTCGCCCGGTCGAAATCCTGATGACGCCGCCGGCGCAACTGATGTCGTTAGGCCAGGCCGCGCACGAATCGCGGCGCGAGGCGCTCGCGGCCACTTTTTCGCTCCGCCAGATCGCGACCGAGGGCATTCCCGGGCTCGTTCCGCTGCTCGCGTTTCATGCCCGCAAAGAACAGCCGGAGATTTCGGCCGACCTGCGCGACTGGCTCAATTTGCTCGTGACCGAGGCGGAGCACGCCCGCCAGGCGGCCTCGGAGCAGCTCGCGCAACTGGAGGATTTGCTCGCCCGCTGCCAGAAACTCGGGGCCGAGATGGGACTGAATTTTCTTTACGACGAGGAACGGCGGATCTTTGCCATCGGCTACCAGGTGGCGGAACGGCGGCTCGACAATTCCTTCTACGACCTGCTCGCGAGCGAGGCTCGCCTAACGAGTTTCCTCGCGATCGCGCGCGGCGAAGTGCCGGTGGAACATTGGTGGGCGCTGGGCCGCCCTTTCGGCTCCGCCTACGGCCGGCTCCCCCTCCTCTCCTGGAGCGGGACGATGTTCGAATACCTCATGCCGCTGCTCTTTACCCACACCCACGAGAATTCGCTCCTCGATCGCGCCTGTCACGACGCCGTCCGCTGCCAGATGGGATATGCCAGGGAAAGCAGCGTGCCGTGGGGCATCTCGGAGTCCGCGTTCAGCGCGCTCGACCGGCATAACGTTTATCAATACCGCGCCTTTGGGGTGCCGGCCCTGGCCTTGAAACGCGGCCAGGACGACGACCTCGTCATCGCTCCCTACGCGGCGGCGCTCGCGCTCGGCGTGGTCGCCGGTCGATGCGGTGAAAAATCTGCGCCGGCTGGCCCTGCTCGGCGACTCCGATTTCCTCGGCGAATGCGGCTACTACGAGGCGATCGATTACTCGCGCCGGACGGAGCCGGGCGGCGCCGCCGGGATCATCATTCGTTGCTACATGGTGCATCACCAGGGCATGTCGCTGCTCGCTTACAACAATGCTTTGCATGACAACGTCATGCGGAAACGGTTCCACAGCGACCTGCGCATTTCCGCGACCGAGCCACTCCTGCACGAGCATATCCCGGAACAAATTTTGCCGGCCGCCGCCGCCGAGGGGCACGAAGAACGCCCGACGCCGCGCACGATGCCGGTCCTCGGTCCCGCGGTCGTCGCGCAAACGCCCGACATCGCCGCGCCGCGTCTCCATCTCCTTTCCAACGGAGCCTGCTCCCTCATGATCACGAACTCCGGCGGCGGTTCCCTGCGCTGGATGGACCTGGATGTGACCCGCTGGCATGCCGACAGCACCTGCGATGTGCCGGGCGCGACCTGTTACTTCCGCGACCTCGAGAGCGGCACGGCCTGGAGCAACACCCACCAACCGGTGCGCAGTGCGGAGCGCCGTTACACCTGGAGTTTTACCCCGGACAAAGCGGAATTCCGGCGCCGCAGCGGCCCCTGCGAAACCGGGACAGAAATTGTCATCTCGGCGGAAGACGATGCCGAAATCCGGCGGGTCACGCTGGTCAATACTTCGCGCAAGGAATCGCGGCTGGAATTAACCAGCTACCTCGAACTCGCGCTCGCACCGCACCGGACCGATCGCGCGCATCCCGCCTTCAACAAACTCTTCATCGAAACGGAGTGGCTCCCGCAAAGCCACGCCCTCATCGCGCACCGCCGCCTGCGCGCGCCCGACGATCGCCCGATCTGGACCGGGCATCTCATGGTCGCGGCCACTTCCTTCGACGGGCCGATCGAGTTCGAAACCGATCGCGCCCAATTCATCGGCCGCGATCACTCCCTCGAGCGGCCGGTCGCGCTTTTCCGCAGCCTAACGAACAGCGTCGGCACCGTGCTCGATCCGGTCTTTAGTCTGCGCCGCCGGGTCACGATCGCGCCTAACGAGCGTTTCCAGTTTGCCATCGTCACGGTGGTGGCGGAATCGCGCGCGGCAGTCGTGGCTTTGATCGAGCGCTACGCGGAGTTTGCGACCTGCGCGCGCGCTTTCGAGACCGCCTGGACCCATTCGCAACTCGAGATGCGCCGGCTCCACATTCGCCCGGCGGACGTGCAGACTTTTCAACAACTGGCGGCGCTGATTCTCTTCCCGCAAGCGCAGTTGCGGCCGTCGCCCGCGCGTCTCGGTCGCCAGACCGAAGGCCAGCGCGCCCTCTGGCGGCAGGGCATTTCCGGCGACCTGCCGATCGTCGTGGTGATGATCGCGCACCTGCGCGACGTCGAGGTGGTGCGCGAAATTTTGACCGCGCACACCTTCTGGAATCTGCGCGGGATGAAGGTCGATCTCGTGCTCGTGAGCGAGGAGCAGCCCAGCTACGACGACCCGTTGACCAATCACCTGCGCCGGCTCACCGAAGCGCGGGCGGTCCTCACCGGGGTGGATCAACCGGGCGGCGTTTATCTCCGTTCCGCCAGCATGATTTCGAAGGAAGAACTGATCGCCCTCCAGGGCGCCGCGCGGATGGTCCTGGTCGCCGCCCGCGGCACTTTGCGCCAGCAACTGGCCGCGACCACACCGGTGGCGGCCAAGCCGAAGTTGTTGCTCCCCGGTCGACAATTCCGCGATGAACCTTCCGCGCCGCTCCCTTTCATGGAGCTGAATTATTTCAACGACCTCGGCGGTTTTACCGCGGACGGAAAGGAATACGTCATCTACCTCGGACCCGGCCGTCAGACTCCGCTTCCCTGGATCAACGTCATGGCGAACCCGAATTTCGGCGCGCTGATTTCGGAAGCCGGCGGCGATTGCGTCTGGGGCAGCAACAGCCAGAGCGATCGCCTCACGCCGTGGTCGAACGATCCCATCTCCGATCCGCCCGGCACCGCCATTTACATTCGTGACGACGACATGGGCTTGACCTGGTCGCCCATGCCTCAGCCGATCCGGGAGGATGACGCTTATCGCGTGCGGCACGGGCAGGGTTACACCGCCTTCGAACACAACAGCCACGCGATCGAACAACGCTTGCTCACTTTCGTGCCGGTCGACGATGCCGGCGGACAACCGTTGCGCCTGCAGCGGCTGCGCCTGCGCAACAACTCCTCGCACCGCCGCAAATTGACCGTGACCTCTTACGCCACGCTCGTTCTCGGATCCGATCCCGAGCAAACCAGCATGCATCTGGTGACGAAATGGGATCTGCAAAGCCAGAGCATTTTTGCCCGCAATGCCTTCGATCCGGATCTGCGCGAGCGCGTCACCTTCGCCACATCCACCCCGGCGCCGGCTTCCTTCACCGGCGACCGCACCGCTTTCATCGGACGCAATCATTCGCTGCGTGACCCGGTCGCGATGGAACATGAGCGATTGACCGGCGACGTGGGCGCGGGTCTGGATCCATGCGCCGCGGTGCAGGTGAAAATCGAGATCGATCCGGGACAAACCGCGGAGGTGATTTTTCTCCTCGGACAAACCGATGATGAAGGCAGGGCGCGCGCGCTGGTGGAACGATTCCGCGATCCGGCCAACGTCGAAGCCGCCTTCCAGGAAACCTGCCAATGGTGGGACAAACTCCTGGGCACGATCGAAGTGGAAACGCCCGAGCTTTCCACAAATCTTCTGCTCAACCGCTGGCTCCTTTACCAGACTCTGAGCTGCCGGGTTTGGGCCCGCACCGGACTTTATCAATCGAGCGGGGCCTATGGCTTCCGCGACCAGTTACAGGATGTGATGGCGTTGGTTCATGCCGCGCCGCAGCTCGCGCGCGAACAGATCTTGCGCGCGGCCGCGCGCCAATTCGTCGAAGGCGATGTCCAGCACTGGTGGCATCCGGGCACCGGCGCGGGCGTTCGCACCCGGATCAGTGACGATCTTCTCTGGCTTCCTTTTGTCACCGCGCATTACGTCGCCACGACCGGCGATGAAGCCATTCTCGATCAGATGGTCCCGTTCCTCGAAGGCGAAGTGCTCAAGCCGGAACAAACCGAGAGCCTCTTCGTTCCCGCCGTTTCCCACACCGAAGGTTCCGTGCTCGAACATTGCCGGCGCGCCCTCGCGCACGCTGCCACCGCGGGCGCGCACGGGCTGCCCTTGATCGGCACCGGCGACTGGAACGACGGTCTCAACCGGGTCGGAGTCGATGGTAAGGGTGAGAGCGTCTGGCTGGCGTGGTTTGAAATTTGTGTGCTGCGCGATTTCGCCGGGCTCCTCACCCGACGCGAACTCGACAAAGAAGCGAAGGCCTGTCGCGACCGCGCCGTGCAGTTGGCGAAAGCGGTCGAGGCCGGGGCGTGGGATGGCGCGTGGTATCGGCGCGGATATTTCGACGACGGCACTCCGCTCGGATCCAAGGAAAACATCGAAGCCAAAATTGATTCGATCCCGCAAACCTGGGCCGCGATTTCCGGCGTCGCCAACAACGAACGGGTGGAGATCGCCTTGCGATCGCTCGAGGAAAATCTCGTGCGCGAAGCCGACGCCCTGCTCTTGCTTTTCACACCGCCGTTCGACAAGACCACCGCCGACGTCGGCTACATCAAGGGTTACCCGCCCGGGGTGCGGGAAAACGGCGGCCAATACACCCACGCCGCCACCTGGGTGCCGCTGGCTTTCGCCCGCCGGGGCGATGGCGACAAGGCCGTGCAACTTTTGCGGATGCTCAATCCGATCGAGCGCGCCCGGGATAAAAAAAGTTGTGAGCGCTACAAGATCGAGCCCTACGTCATGGCGGGAGACATTTACTCGTTAGCCGGACACGTCGGGCGCGGCGGCTGGAGTTGGTACACCGGCGCGGCCGCCTGGACCTATCGCGTCTGGCTCGAGGAAGTGCTCGGCTTCCAGCGCCGCGGCGACAAGCTCACGATCGATCCGGTCATTCCGAAGGATTGGGCCGGCTTTAAACTGCGCTACCGGTATCAAAACACGCTCTATCACATCGCGGTCGAGAATCCCGACCACTGCTCCCGCGGTGTCATTCTCGTGGAAGTGGATGGCGTCGCCGTCGCCGATAAGACAATCATGCTGATCGACGACGGCACGCCGCATGAAGTCCGCGTCGTCCTCGGCGCGCCACCGGAAGCGACCTCAGAGAAAACAGCCGAGTTCGCGGAAGTGACCTAGCGCCGGGCGGGTCCGACCGATCAGCGAGCCTTGATGATGTATTGGTAGGGCAACAGGTCTTTGTCCGCCGAGACGATGGTGAAGCCGGCCGATTTCAGTTCCGATTCCACCTCATCTTCCGCGAGGCGCATTTCGACTGGCGGGCCCATCGGCGTCTCCATCTTCTTGAAGTCGATGATCACGAGCACACCGTCCTTGCTTAGACATTTTTTGAGCTTCTTGAAGTAGTCGATCCTCCCCTCGATGTGGTGATAGGTATCCACGATCAGCACCATGTCGGCTTCGCCCGGCTTCAACCCCGATGAATCCGGTTTGGTCAACCGGGTCTCGATGTTGGCGCCGATTTTCTGCGACTCTTTTTTCTGCGCGATGTAATCGAGAAACCGCTGGTCGATATCGATCGCAATCACCTTCTGCGCCTGCTGCGCGATCGGGAACGAAAAGTAACCGGTGCCAGCGCCGATATCGGCCACGGTCTTGCCCTTGAGCGAGCCGAGGCTGGCGATCGTCTTCTCCGGCTTCTGCCATTCCGCGCGCGCGGGATCCTCGAAACGAGCGGCCAACTCTTTGAAGTCCGCCCGGTGCATGAATTGGTTGGCCGAACTCTCCTCCGCGGCCGTGGCCGAAGCTTGGCTGCAAGGCAGCGCACGCGATGAGAGTCGTGGTGGCAGCCGTGAATAGGTCTTTGATCATAGGTGTCCTCCTGCTTGTGCTCCTTAGTCATGCCGATAAAACCGCCGGGTCGCAAGATTGCTCGGACTCGATGCAAACATGTCTTTCGCGCTCATTCCGCCGGCGAAAGTTCCAACCGCGACGATTCGTCCGCGGACTCGCGCGATTCGTCCTGCGCCGCTCAGGAAAGGCATTGGCCACCAACTTGCGTTTTCTCTGGGTGAGGGGCTCATCCCGGCCCGGCGCGCGCTTTTTCCGGGCGGGCGGCGCAGGCCGCGATGCGGGAGCAGTTAGTTTCGTTAGGCTGGCGAGGCGAACGTCCGGGTGAGTCGGAACCACCAGCACGGGACGTTGGGCGTGACGCACGACCAATTCGGCGACGCTTCCCATCAAGAGATGCTTGAAACCGGTGCGGCCGTGGGTCGGGGTGATGATCAGGTCAACGTCGCGCTCTTCCGCAAGAGCGCAGATGCCGGCGATGGGCGCGGCGGTGGTGACGACGGTCTCGTAGGGGACACGGCCAAACTTGGCCAGGCCGATGAATTTCTGCATCTGTTCCTCGGCGTCGGCCCGCGCGGCCTTCTCCAGGGCGGAGAGGTCATACATGGCGTAGCCATCGGCGGTGAAGGCGTCGCCTAACGGGACGGCGTGATAGACAAGGAGCTGGGCCGCGACTCTGCCGGCAAACTCGATCGCGTACTCAAGCGCCTGGAACGACGGCTGCGAGAAATCGACCGGGACGAGAATCGTGTCGATGCTCATCTTTCCGTCGCCGGCAGTGTGGTGCGAGGCGCGACCGGCCTTGTGCGCCACGAGGACCGGGCAGGGCGCGTGCTGGACGATGCGTTCGGCCGTGCTCCCGCCGAGAAACCGAGCCAGGCCGGTCTTGCCGCGCGTCGGCATCACGATCAGGTCGGCTGCGATTTCGCGGGCCAGCTCGCAAATCTCGCGGAAGGTCGGGGCGCCAATGAGGAAATGACTGTCTTCCGAGACCAGGCCGTTTCGTTTTGCCAGTCCGTGCAGCCGGCGTCGGCGCCTCTCGGCGGCATCATCCCGGTAGGCCACGAGCGAACTTGGCATCGGCGACGGAAGCGCCGGGGCGAAGGGGAACTCATGCACATGCGCGAGATGGATCGAGGCACCAAAGCGGCGCGCCAGATCTTTTGCGGTCGTGATCGCTTCAGCCGATAACCCGGAAAAATCAATCGGGACGAGGATCGTTTTGATGGTGGTCCTTTTCATAGTCGGACTCCGGCAAGAGCGGCGGCGGAGCGGCCGGCAAAGATCATTTCCCCGGCCTCTGCGATCGCTCCCGCGCGACTGCGCCTAACGATATGCGCCAGGTCCTTCGCCCGGGCCGCGGGATGGGAAGGCACCACGAGAACGGCTCGATCGGCATGCCGCACGACCTGTTCGGCCACGCTTCCGATCAAAAGATGCTCCAGACCGGTGCGGCCGTGAGTCGAGGCGACGATCAGGTCGACGTTGCGTTCCTTGGCCAGCGCGCAGATTTCCGTGACCGGCTTGCCGTTTCTGATCGTGGTTTCAAAAGGAATCTTGTCCAGGTCGACCCGGTTCGGCAGGTCGGCCATCTGTCGCTCGGTCTCTTCGCGCGCGACATCTCGCACCTCGGAAAACCGGTAGATGCCTAACCCATCGGTCGAGAGCGCGTCGCCCAGGTCGATCACGTGCAGAATGATCAGCTTGGCCGGCGTGCCGGCGGTAAACTCGATCGCATACTCGAGCGCTTCGAGTGAAGCCTTGGAAAAATCGACCGGAACCAAAATCAGCCGCTCCTTGCCCGCTGCCTTTTTCGCCGGCGCGGTTTTCTTCCCGGCGGCGCGAGTGACCAGGATCGGGCAGGGCGAATGCTGGACGATGCGCTCGGCGGTGCTGCCGAGAAGGACATGCCCCAGGGCGGTACGGCCATGAGTCGGCATCACGATGAGATCCGCCCGGATTCGCTGGGCGAGCCGGCAGATTTCGCGATAAACCGAGACACCTTCGCAAAGATGAACCGCGCTCGCGCGGGCCAGGCCGTGGCGGCGAGCCAATTCCTGCAGGTCCTCGGAGAGGGCTTCCTTGCGGTGCTCCTCAAAGGAGACGGCGTATTCGCTCTGCGACAGCACCGGGCCGCGAAACCCGACCGGATATTGCGCGTGATGGACGTGGGCGAGATGGACGGTCGCGCCAGTCTGTTGCGCCAGGGTCTTCGCCGCCGCGATGGCTTCGATCGACATCGGCGAAAAATCGACCGGGACTAAAATGTTTTGGATCGCGCGCTTCTTCATAATGAAAAGCCTGCCGCGCTGCGGCCCTCCTGGCTCCGCGTTGTTTGTTCAAATTGCATCATTTCTTGCCCCCAATTTCCTGCTTCAGGCAGCGAGGAGAGCGCGGCTGGAAATCTTCGTCCGATAAGCGCTCGGCGATTCGCCGAAGATGCGCTTGAAGGTCCGGTTAAACTGGGTGAGCGACTGGAACCCGACGTCGTAAGCGATCTCGCTGATCCGTCGGCCCGGGTTGCGCAAACCGACGCGCGCATCTTCCATTCGCGCCCGCGCGACGTAGTCGGTAAAGCTCAGGCCGGTCGACTTGTGAAAGACTTTGCAGAAGTGAAACACACTGGCGCCGGCGGCCTGCGCGACCTTGGCCAGCGTGAGCGGTTCCGTTTTGTGGGCCGCGATATATTCCCGCGCCCGGGTGACAATGGCGGGCTCGGCATTTTCCTCCTCGAGCACGATCTGGTTGCAGAGCGCTGAGAGCTGGCTCGCGAAAAAAGTCAGGAGAAGGACGGTCGCCTGATATTTCTCGGCCGGAACCAGAGGCGACTTCTTCCAATCTGCCGTCAATTGCTTTTCGTTAGGCGGGCCCGCCGGAAAGAGACGACGCAGGGTCTGCTTGAAAGCGGCCGGCTTGGGGGACCGGGTGAAGACCTGTCCGACATAGAGATGCCCGAGCAGGCGATCGCCCACCCGCACCGGGACGCGCGTTTCGGTCAGACCAAAGGGACATTGCACGCTGTGGGGTTGAGTTCCCTCGAGGTGACCGAGCCTTTCCTGGGTCTGCAGGCAAAAGGTGCAGGCGCCCTTGCGATCGGCGAGCGAAGCACAAAATGGATTCTCGTTCTTCTTGCCGTGAAAGGGCAGGTCGAAGGATTCCACCGGCCGGAGGGCGAGCGGCAGCCCGGTCGATTCGTTGAAGGCTTTTTCGTATTGACGATAGACCTTGGAGCGGCGCAGGGCTTCGACCAATTTCCGGTCGTCAGCGGTGATGGATGCCTGTGTGGGAACGGCGTGTTGTGACATGCCTGTAAGTTCCGTTCTCGCTAAACCCCGGACAATGAGGGCGATCCATCGACCGCAATGGGGGCGCGGCCCTAGAGGGAGTAAGAGAAATCCCTTAGGCGACCCGGCGGGCTACCTTCGGATCGTCGCTCTCCTGGCTCACGAGCAGGACTGGACATCGCGCATAGCGCACCACTCGTTCCAGGGTGTGACCATCGTAGCCCACTTCGCTGGGCGTCTGCATGCATCGGCCGAGAATAATCAGATCCGTGTCGGTGCCGCTGGCGGCCTGCGTGATCTCGAAAAACGGAACTCCGACTCGAACCAGCACGCGACAACGATCCCCCGCCATTCCTTCGTCTGCGCAGAGCCGGGTCAGTTTCTTTTTCGCCCGCTCGATGGCCTGGCGAGGTTCGCCCTCGGTCGTAACGTGGAGCAGGACGATGTTCGATCGATTTCGCGCGGCAAGAGCCGCCGCATAACGAACCGCTCCGATGGCGGCCGGGGAAAAATCGACTGGCACCAGGAGGTTTCGCAACTGCGCCCGCGCAGTCGTCTTTTTCTTTATCTTCAGCATGATCTAACGGACTCAGGTTGAATGCATCTCTCTGGCTTGTCCGTGCATTGCTTGCGACATGCTTACCTTTTCTTGTGCGAAGACCGAACGCTGGCGAGACTTGGATCCACGCGATGAGATGGCTCGAAAAGGAATGAAGAAACCGCCCCAAACGGCACGCTCGAAATCGCCGATCGCACGGACATCCGCCCGGCCGAAAAAGGCGTCGACGCGCGACGGAAGCGAACCCGCGGTCCAACTCGAACGACGTGCGCGCGAACAAGCCGTCTCGGCCCGCTTCAGTCTCGACGCGCTCCAGGCCCGCAGCATCCAGACCGTCTTCGACGACGCTGCTCACATCCTGCGCGAAAACATCAAGGTCGATTTCAGCGGCATCTTCGCGTTGTCGCCAGACGGGAAATCGATGCGGCTGTGCGCCGGCTCGGGCTGGCGGCCGGGTGATGTCCGCTCGATCGAAATCCCGGTCGACGAAAAAACTCCGATGGGTCGCGCTCTGCAGTTGAATCAGCCGATCATCATCGGCGATGTGCGGCGCGACCGGCGATTGAGTCTTCCGAAATTCATGCGCGACCGCGGCGTGGCGAGCAGCATGGCGGTGGTCGTTCCCGGTCGCAGCGGCGCCTTCGGTGTCCTAGGCGTCGACAGCCGGGTGCTGCGCGTTTTTACCTCGGTCGTAACGTGAAGCAGGACGATCTTCGATCGATGTCGCGCCGCCAGCGCCGCGGCATAACGAACCCCCTCAATCGACGCCGGAGAAAAATCGACCGGCACCAACAGATTTTGCAACTGCGCCCGCGCAGTCGTCTCTTTCTTTGTCTTCACCATAATCTAACTGGCTCAGGTTGAATGCATCCAACTGACTTGTCCGTGCATCGCTTGCGAGATTCTTGCCTTTTCTTGTGCGGCAACGGAACGCCGGGCAGACTTAGGGCCACGTGATGAAACGGCCTCGAAAGAAATGAAGAAACCCCGCCGAGCGACACGCCCCAAATCGAAAGCGGCGCCGCGTCGCGATGGCAGCGGGCCAGCCGCGCAACTGGAGCGGCGCGCGCGCGAACAAGCCGTCTCGGCCCGCTTCAGCCTCGACGCGCTCCAGGCTCGCAATATCCAGACCGTGTTTGACGACGCCGCCCACATCCTGCGCGAGAACTTTCAGGTCGATTTCAGCGCCATCTTTTCCCTTTTGCCTAACGGAAAATCGATGCGGCTTTGCGCGGGCGCGGGCTGGCGGCCGGGCGATGTCGGCTCGGTCGAAATCAGCGTCGACGAAAAAACCCCGATGGGTCGGGCCCTGCAATTGAATCAGCCGATCATCATCGGCGATGTGCGGCGCGACCGGCGTCTGAGCCTGCCGAAATTCATGCGCGACCGTGGCGTGGTCAGCAGCATGGCAGTCGTCGTTCCCGGTCGCACCGGGGCGTTTGGCGTCCTCGGTGTCGACAGCAAAGTGCTCCGCGTCTTCAGCTCCGAGGAAGTGCACTTTCTGGAATCGATCGGCAACATTCTCGCTACCGCCATCTCGCGTTTGCAATTTGAGAGCGAGCTTCTCGATACCGCGGCGCGTCTGCGCGGGATCGTCGACACCGCCGTCGACGGCATCATCACGATCGATGAACGCGGCATCGTCGAGACGATCAATCCCGCCGCCGAGCGCGTCTTCGGTTATGCCGCGGAGGAAGTGATCGGGCACAACGTCTCGATGCTCATGCCGGAGCCATACCGCTCGGAGCACGACGGCTACCTCGATCATTATCATAAGACAGGCGAGCGCCGCATCATCGGGATCGGGCGCGAAGTGCGCGGCCGACGCAAGGACGGCTCGGAATTCCCGATGGACCTGGCGGTGAGCGCGGCCAACGTCGGCCAGCGCCGCATTTTCACCGGCCTGGTGCGCGACATCACGGAACGCAAACGCCTCGAACAGGAAATCCTCGAGATCAGCGATCACGAGCAACGCCGGATCGGGAGCCGATCTGCACGACGATCTCTGCCAGCGCCTCGCCGGCATCCGCTTTTCCTGCGACGCGCTGCGCAACTCGTTAGGCAAAATTCCCGCTGCCGGGGTTTCGGAGCGGGTCGAGAAGATCGGCGCGCGAGTGAGCGAGGCGATCGATCGCACCCGGATGCTGGCCCGCGGACTTTCCCCGGTCGCGCTCGAAGCCAACGGTCTCGCCTCCGCCTTGCAGGAATTGATCGCGGGCATGCGCCAGCTTTTTGGAATCGACTGCCAGTTCAAAAGCAAAGGCGACATCGCCGTGACCGACGCCATGCGCGCGACGCACCTCTACCGCATCGCGCAGGAGGCGATCAACAACGCGCTCAAACACGGGCGTCCGACCAAAATGCTCGTCTCGCTCGAAAGGCGCGGCGGCAAAGGCACGCTCACGATTCGCGACAACGGCGTCGGTTTCGAGGTCGGGAAAGAGCGCTCGCAGGGCATGGGATTGCGCACGATCGCTTACCGCGCAGGCATGATCGGCGCCGATGTCTCCGTCCAGTCGAAACCGCGCCGGGGAACCACCGTCACCGCAACGTTCCCATTCGATTGATGAAGAAAAAGGCTTCCAAATCTGCGCCCGCCTCCAGCGAAAAGCGCGTCCTGATCATCGACGATCACGTCATGGTGCGGGACGGCGTGGCCGAGATCATCGAACAGGCGGACAATCTTTCCGTCTGCGGCACCGCCTCGACCGCGAACGAAGGCCTGGAAGCGCTCCGCGAATTCAAACCCGATCTCGTCCTGGTCGACATCACCTTGCCCGGCAAGAACGGGATCGAGTTCATCAAGGACGCGCGCGCTTTCCAACCCGACCTCCTCATCCTCGTCATGTCGATGCACGACGAATCGCTCTACGCCGATCGCGTTCTCCGCGCCGGCGGTCGCGGTTACATCCGGAAACAGGAAGGTGGCGACAAACTGATCGAAGCGATGCGGCGCGTCCTGCGCGGAGAGATCGCGGTCAGCGAAAAAGTCACCGGGCGGCTCCTGGAGAAATTTTCCGGACGCGTCACGATGGATTCACCGCTCGAAGGACTCAGCGATCGCGAACTGGAAGTGTTTCAACTCATCGGCCAGGGGAAAACGATGAAGGAGATCGGCCAGGCGTTGCATCTCAGCCCGAAGACGATCGAAGTGCATCGCTCGCACATTCGCGAAAAACTCAAGGTCACGAGCGCGGCCGAACTCGTCGCCTACGCCGCGCGCTGGAACCAGACCCAGGGCGTGACGTAGGCGGAGATTTTTTCTCGCGCTTACGATTCGAGCGCGGCCTGGGCCGCGGCCAGTTTCGCGATCGGGACGCGGAACGGGCTGCAGCTGACGTAGGCGAGCCCGAGGCGATGGCAGAACTTCACGCTCGAAGGTTCGCCGCCGTGTTCGCCGCAGATGCCGAGCTTGATGTCGGGGCGCGTTTTGCGTCCGAGATCGCGCGCGATTTCCATCAGGCGCCCCACCCCTTTTTGGTCGATCGAGGCGAAGGGATTGTTCGGCACGATATCCAGCTCCGCGTAGGCGGGCAGGAAACTGCCGGAATCGTCGCGGCTCATCCCGAGCGTGGTCTGGGTCAGATCGTTCGTGCCGAAGCTGAAAAATTCCGCGTCCTTCGCGATCTCGTCCGCCACCAGCGCGGCGCGCGGGATCTCGATCATGGTGCCGACGAGATAATTGAATTTCGTCTTCTTCTCCTTCGCCACCTCGGCCGCGACGCGATGCACGATATCGAGCTGCAGCTTCAACTCGCGCGGGAAACCCACGAGCGGAATCATGATCTCGGGCCGGACTTTTTTGCCCTTCTTCTGCACTTCGGCGGCGGCTTCGAAAACGGCGCGCGCCTGCATCTCGGAAATCTCCGGATAAACTGATCCCGAGCCGGCAACCGCGATGCCCAAGCATGGGATTGAATTCATGCAGCTCGCGGACACGGCGCGAAATGGTGTCGGCCGGGATGCCGATTTTTTTCGCCAGCTCAGCCTGCTGTTCCTTTTCGTTAGGCAAAAATTCGTGCAGCGGCGGATCGAGAAACCGAATCGTGGCCGGCAAGCCGTCGAGCGCCTTGAAAATTCCGGCAAAATCTTTCCGCTGATACGGGAGCAATTTCTTCAGCGCCTTGACCCGCGCTTCCTTGCTCTCGGCCAGGATCATTTCGCGCATCGCGTCGATCCGGTCGCCTTCGAAAAACATGTGCTCGGTCCGGCAAAGGCCGATGCCCTTGGCGCCGAAAGCGATCGCGTTCTCCACCTGCTCGGGAGTGTCGGCGTTGGTGCGCACGTCGAGTTTGCGCGCCTTGTCGACCCAGCTCATGAGCTTGGCGTATTGCTGGTAGGTGGCGCTCTTCTTCGCGTCGAGCGAACGATCGACCAGCACCTGCACGATCTCGGACGGCGCGGTCGTGACCTCGCCGGCAAAAACTTCGCCCGCGGTGCC
This sequence comes from uncultured Verrucomicrobiae bacterium, assembly GCA_963740715.1. Lineage (GTDB taxonomy): Bacteria > Verrucomicrobiota > Verrucomicrobiia > Chthoniobacterales > UBA10450 > Palsa-1392. The sequence continues at coordinate 330,604 of CAVUGD010000021.1, forward strand.
GTCGATGGAAAGGTAGTCGCCTTCCTTCAAGGTCACGCCGCCCGCGGTCAGGGTGCGTTTTTTATAATCGATCTCGACCCCGGACGCGCCGCAGACGCAGACCTTGCCCATCTGCCGCGCGACCAGCGCGGCGTGCGAGGAAACGCCGCCGCGCGAAGTGAGAATGCCCTCGGCCGCGATCATGCCGCGGAGATCTTCCGGAGAAGTTTCGACGCGCGCGAGAAGCACTTTATCGCCGCGCTCGGAGCGGCGGACCGCTTCTTCCGCGCTGTAAACCACATGACCGGAAGCCGCGCCCGGGCCGGCCGGAAGTCCGCTCGCGATTTTCTTCGCGGCGGCGATCGATTTGCGATCGAAAATCGGCGCGAGCAAATGCGCCAGCGAATCGGCCGGGATGCGTTTGATCGCCATTTCCTTCGTGATCAGCCGCTCATCGACCATCTCGACCGCGATCCGGACCGCAGCGAGGCCGGTGCGTTTGCCGTTGCGGGTTTGCAGGATGTAGAGCCGGTTGTCTTCGACCGTGAACTCGAGGTCCTGCATGTCCTTGAAATGTTTCTCGAGCAAGGCGCGCACTTTCATCAGCGCCTGTGTGCGCGGCCGGCATTTCGTCGGCCAATTTCGCGATCGGGTGCGGCGTGCGCACGCCCGCGACGACGTCTTCGCCCTGGGCGTTGATGAGATATTCGCCGTAGAAAACTTTCTCGCCGCTGGCCGGGTCGCGGGTGAAAGCCACGCCGGTCGCGCTCGTGTCGCCCATGTTGCCGAAAACCATCGTCTGCACGTTGACCGCCGTGCCCCAATCGTGCGGGATGCCGTATTTGCGGCGATAAACGACCGCGCGGTCGTTATTCCAGGAACCGAAGACGGCGCTGATCGAACCCCACAACTGCGCGCGCGGATCCTGCGGAAATGATTTGCCGGTCCGCTCTTTGATCAGGTCTTTGAAGCGCTGCACCATCTCTTTCAGGTCATCGACCGAGAGCTGGACGTCGGGGAAATTGTGGTTGCCGTAGCGCTCGTCCTTGATGTGCTCGATCACGCTCTCGAACGGGTCGTGATCTTCGCCCGCGCGCTTCTGCACGCCCATCACGACGTCGCCGTACATTTGCAGGAAACGGCGATAGGAATCCCAGGCGAAACGCGGGTTATCGGTCGCCTTCGCGACGATCTCGACCACGGTGTCGTTCATCCCGAGGTTCAGGATTGTGTCCATCATCCCGGGCATGGAATCGCGCGCGCCGGAGCGGACCGAAAGAAGAAGCGGACGCTGTTTATCGCCGAGCTTTTTGCCGACCGATTTCTCGACCTTGGCGAGCGCGGCTTCGACCTCGGCCTCGAGACCTTTCGGATAGGCGCCTTTGTTCTCGGAAAAGTAAGTGCAAACCTCGGTCGTGATCGTGAACCCGGGCGGCACCGGCAACCCGATGCGGGTCATTTCCGCGAGGTTGGCGCCTTTGCCGCCGAGGAGCGGTTTCATGCTGCCCGCGCCGTCCGCTTTGCCGTCGCCAAAGTAGTAAACGTTGCGCTTCGACTTGGCGGCGGCGGGCTTCGATTTCGAGGCGGATTTGGAGCGGGATGATTTGGATTTAGTGGCCATGGGAAAATAGATGTTCGCGCTGGAAGCGCACGCTAAGGCGCGAGGAAAGAGTGTCAACGCAACAGGCGGAAGGCCTGCGCGCTCCTTTCGTTACACGCGCGGCTTACGCCGGCTCGGAGGCGAGGACGTCATCGATCGCGTCGGCGAAATCGTCGACCCCCGACATCGGAACGATGATGACGTTGCGATGGCCCTGGCTGTCTTCGGTGATGCGGAGGAATTTGCCGCGGCCATTCTCGCGCAGGTCGATCGAAAACAGTTTCCGTTCGATCTGCAACTCTCTTGATTCGATGATGCTGTCCATTTGCGACGGCGCGGATGTTGAGCCGCGCCCAACGAAAAGGGAAGCAAAATTTTTTGGAGGGTGAGGGCCGGTCGCGATGCGCTCCGCCCGGCTCGACAGAGTCTCGCCTAACGGGAGCGGCGTCTCCTCCTACCGGGAGCGGCGTCTCGTCTAGCGGGAGCGGCGTCTCGTTTGGCGGGAGCGGCGTCTCGTTTGGCGCCGGCCACATTCGACCTCGGCGGGCGCTCGTTCACGATCGTGAAATCGGCCTGGCGCTTAAAGACGTCGATCCGCGCCACCACCACTTTGAGGACGTCGCCGACGGCCAGAATCCGTTTCGATTGCCGGCCGATGAGGCGCCGCCGGGTGCCGTCAAAGACGTAGAAGTCGTCGTTGAGCGAGGAGACATGGACGAGCCCGGTGAGGAGAACGTCGGGCAGCTCGATGGAGAGCCCGTAGTTGCGCACCTCGATCACGACCGCGCGGAAGACCTGCGGGTTCTTTTCGCTCAACTGGAGCTGGAGGAACTCGAGCTTTTTCATTTTCACCGACTCGTTCTCCGCCTCGGCTGCGACGCGTTCGGTGGCCGAGATGTGCTCGGCGATGCCGGCCAGCTCGCCCGCGCCGCGGCGGACGCCGCGTGTGCCGTCGCGATCGGCCAATGTGCGGTGGATGACGAGATCGGCATAACGCCGGATCGGGCTGGTGAAATGGGTGTAGTTGTTTTTCGACAGGCCAAAATGACCGAGCGGCTGGATCGCGTAACGAGCGCGCTTCAGACTTTTCAGGAGACCGATCTTGAGGGCCTGCTCTTCCGGTTTCCCGCGGAACGATTCGAGGAGGCGTTGCAGCTCCTTGCGGTTGTTCAGGTCGCCGGCGTTGAAGCCGTAGCTGATGACGAAATCGCGATACTCGTTCAGCTTGTCGGGGTCGGGAGTTTCGTGCACCCGGTAAATCGTCGGGATGAGCCGGTTCTTGAGCTCGCTCGCGACCGCTTCGTTGGCCGCGAGCATGAATTCCTCGACGAGCTGGTGCGATTCGTCGTTCTCGATCCGCTCCAGGCGAATCGGGCGGCCGGTTGCCTTGTCGACGATCACTTTCACTTCCGGAAAATCGAGATCGAGCGAGCCGTGGGCGAAACGCCGCCGGCGCAGGATCGAGGCCAGCTCCCAGGTGGTGTGCAGGCGACGCGAGAGTTCGTCGTGCGCCGGCTTTTGCAGGATCGCGTAAGCCTCCTTGTAGGTCAGGCGGCGCGCGCTCTGGATGATGGTGCGGGCGAAACGCGCGCTCCGCGGAGCGCCGTTTTTGGCGAAGCGGATGAAAACCGAATGCGTCAGCCTAACGACGTTCGGGTTGAGGCTGCAGACGCCGTTGCTCAGGCGCTCGGGCAACATCGGGATGACCCGGTCGACCAGGTAAACGCTGTTCCCGCGCTTCAGCGCCTCTTTATCGAGTGCGCTCCCCGGCGTGACGTAGGCGGAGACGTCCGCGATGTGCACGCCCAGTTCCCAATCCCCGTTCTCCAGTCGCTCGACATTGATCGCGTCGTCGAAATCGCGCGCGTCGTCAGGATCGATCGTGACGATGAACTGCTGGCGCAGATCTTCCCGCTCGCCGTAGCGGTTGGGATCGACGGTTTCCGGGATCGCATCGGCCTCGGCCAGGACGGCGTCGGGAAACTCGAGCGGCAGATTGTTCTTCCGGATGATCGAGAGCATGTCGATCCCGGGATCGCTCGCGCGACCGAGGAGCTCGATGATTTCGCCCTCGGGATTGACGTGGCGCGATTCCCACGGTTCCAGCCTAACGACCACCTTGTCGTCTGGCTGCGGCGGGCGCGGGGCACCGGGAAGCGGGCGCGGCTGAACGTAGACGTTGTGCACGATGCGGGGATCGTCCGGCACGACGTAGAAAAAATTCCGGGTCTGCTGAAGCGTGCCGACGATCGTGTCGTGCGCCCGTTCCAGAATGCGGATGACGCGCCCTTCGGGCCGGTTGCTGCCGCTCCGGGCGCGCCCGTAATCCGCGTCGCGCGTGATCCGGGCGACGACGCGATCGCCGTTCATCGCGGTGCCGGTGTTCTCCGCCGAGATGAAGATGTCGCCCTGGTCGGAGCCTTCCCGGGTGAGAAATCCGAAGCCCGACTGGTGAATCTGGAGCTTGCCGGTCGCGAGGTCGGCTTCCCCGGGGAGGATGTAGCGATTTTTGCGGATCCGCGCGATATCGCCGGCCTGCTCGAGTTCGCGCAACGCCGGCTTGAGATCGCTCCGGGCCTCGCTCTTAAAACCAAGGGCGCGGGCCAGCTCCTTCTTGTCGAGCGGCCGATATTTCGGCGCGCGCAGGAGGGCGAGGATTCTTTGTTTCGTGTCGGCTTCGCGTTTCATGTCGAAGAGCGACCATCGAAGAAAGCAGGCTGATTGAAAGCCGACATTTTGGGAGCGCGGTCGTTAGTCGAATAAAGTGCCGGCTGTGATAGTCTGAAGTGTGATGCCGGCAGTGCTTTGGAAGGTGGATGGAAACGTCGTCGACCTCACGCAACGCGCCCTCGTCATGGGCGTCCTGAACGTGACGCCGGATTCTTTTTCCGACGGCGGCGAATTCTTCGCCACCCAGGCCGCGGTGAAGCACGGCCGCGAAATGGCGCGGAACGGCGCCGACATCATCGACGTCGGCGGCGAGTCGACCCGCCCCGGAGCCAAGCCCGTTTCGCCTAGCGACGAGATGGAGCGCGTGCTGCCGGTCATTCGGGAACTCGCTTCTGCGATCGAAGCGCATCTTTCGATCGATACTTCAAAGGCAGCCGTGGCGCGGGCCGCATTGGAGGCGGGCGCTTCCATCATCAACGACGTGAGCGGCGGGCGCGGCGACGACGCGATGTTGCCGCTGGCAGCGGAGAAAGGCGCAGCGTTGATCATCATGCACATGCAAGGAACGCCCGGGACGATGCAGACCAATCCGACTTATGCCGATGTCGTGGCCGAGGTCGGCGATTTTTTTCGACAGCAATTTGCGCAAGCGGTACGCTGTGGTGTGGATCCCATGTGCATCGCCTTCGATCCGGGAATCGGATTTGGCAAAACCGTCGACCACAACCTCGATCTGCTCGCCAATCTGCCCCGGCTCCGGGTCGAAAACCGGCCGCTCGTCGTCGGCGTCTCGCGCAAGTCGTTCCTGAGCAAAATTTCCGGCCCCTCGGCTGACCGCGCGAGCGCCACGGTGGCGCTCACTTCACTGCTGCGGGCGCGCGGCGCGGATGTCGTCCGAGTCCACGACGTGGCTTCAAACGCCACCGCCCTGCGCACGACCGAAGCCCTCCTGGCCGCCACCCGATGATCGAGCAAATCATCCAGATCTTTTTCGAAAAATGGCGCAGCGCCGTCGAGATCCTGCTCCTCAGCGTCGTCATTTACTACGGCTACCTTTATTTCCGGGGCACGCGCGGAGCGAAGGTGCTGACCGGCATGGCGATCGTGTTCCTGACCCTCATCCTGATCTCGCAACTCCTGAACCTGGTCGTGATCAGTTTCATCATCCGGAGTTTTTCGGTTTTCCTCGCGGTGGCGCTGGTAGTGATTTTCCAACCGGAGCTGCGCCGCGCGCTGGCCGAGCTGGGCGGTCATCCGATCTTTTCCCTGACGAGCGAGAAACGCGAGACGGTGCACGATCTGGCCGAAGTGGTGACGCAGCTTTCGAACAAGCAATTCGGCGCGCTGATCGCGATCGAGCGCGACACCTCGATCAAGATTTACGAAGAGACCGGCGTGATCGTGGATGCCGCCTTCTCGACCGAGCTCCTGCTCACGCTCTTTCATCCGAAATCGGCGCTGCACGACGGCGGGGTGATTGTGCGCAACGGCCGGATCGCCGCCGCCGCCTGCATTTTCCCGGTCAGCCAGCGCGAAACGCTCGACCGCAGCCTGGGCCTGCGGCATCGCGCCGCGCTCGGCATCACCGAGGAGTCGGATGCGGTCGCGGTCGTCGTTTCCGAGGAGACGGGCGCGATTTCGATCTGTTACCGGCGCCGGATCGAGCGTAACTTCACCCCGGAGACTTTCCGGCAGCGGCTCGGCGAAGTTTTACTCCATCGTCACCATGAAGAAGCTGATCCTGAACAACTGGGCCGCGAAGCTGACCTCCCTCCTGCTCGCGACCGCGCTCTGGTACCTCATCAAGAAGAACGTAGCAACGACACCCTCGCCGTCTGAGTTTAACGAGCGGCCGGCGGCCGTGGAAGTTCGTTAGGGGATTTCGCTAGCGCAGGAAGCGCGCGAGATTGTCGTCTTCCCACTGACGCGCGCGGCGATAACGCGGGAAAGCTTTCTCGCGCCGGTAAAATTCCGCGGTGTGGATTTTCCGGCGACCGGCGGAATCGGTTTCATCGGGCACGACCGAGTGCAGCATTTCGTGATAAAGCACGTACTCGAGAAACCAGCGCGGAACGAACGGCTGATCGAGCAAGGGATGAATGCGAATAACGCGATCTTCTTCCTGGATTGAACCGAAGATGAAATATTCGCGCGGCCGTTCTTTGCGCTTCCGGCCCCAGACCACTTTGTAACCGCGCAGACGTCCGCGAAAATGGCGCGTGTTCACGCGCTCGAAAATTTCCTGCAAATCGAAACAGCGTCCTTCATGACGAAGATTCAGATGACGCTGCATCGGCAGTGTCGGCCGGGCCGCTTTTCGTTTTGCCTTTTTCTTTGCCATCGAAAATCTTTCACTGCGGAGGGGACGGCTAACAGTTTAGATTGCGGGTCTGGAGCTGACAAGGACCAGCAGCCTACCAATGCGGTCGTAACATGATAAGTCGTTCATGTTCAAGTGGATAAAATTTTTCAAACCCTCGTTTTGGACTCTGGCTGGACTTCCGGGGAGGTGCGCGCCATCTTACGTTTTTCCGAGTTGAATTCTGCTGATTTATGACGCCTTTCCTGCGAAAACTCCTCGGGCTGAACTGGCTCCTCCTCGCCAATATGCTCGCGCTGGCGGTTTTCGGCGTAATTGCCATCTACAGCGCTACTTACATGCGACCGGACCCGGCCGCGACGGAGTTCTGGCGCAAGCAGGCGAGCTGGGTCGCGGTCGGTTTCGTCGCCTTCATGGTTGCCAGCCTGATCGATTATCGCTGGGTCAAGTGGGGCGCTTTGCCGATGTATTTGGCCGGCCTGTTCTTCCTTATCCTGACCCGGTTCATCGGGACCAAGGTCTACGGTTCACGCAGCTGGCTCCATCTCGGCCCGATCAATTTCCAGCCGGCGCAGCTCGCGGTCGATCGCGGGGATCATGGTCGTCGCGCTTTTTCTCAGCCAATTTCGGCAAATGCACCCGATGCTGCGCCTGACGCTCTGCGGCGCGATCGCCGGTGCGCCCTGTCTGCTCATCCTGATGCAGCCGGATCTGGGCGAGACCATCATCTGGGGACCGGTCCTGCTCGCGCTGCTTTTCGTCGGCGGAATTCCGCTGCGTTATTTGGTCTGCATCGTCCTGATCGTGGTCGCGTTCATCCCGATCGCCTACATGGGACTGAAACCGTACCAACAAGAGCGGATCACTGCGTTCATCAATCCCGATATCGATCGGCAGGGCTCGGCCTGGGCGATTAACCAGTCGCTCATCGCGATCGGTTCCGGCGGCTGGGCGGGCAAGGGATTCAAGGCGCCGAATACCCAGATCGAGCTCGGGTTTTTGCCGGCGACGGCGGTGCACAACGACTACATCTTTTCCGCAATCGGCGAGCAGTGGGGCTTCATGGGCGGCATCGCGCTTCTGAGCGCTTTCGCGCTTCTGCTGGTGACGTGTCTCTACGTCGCCTACAAGGCGGCCGACATGTTCGGCTTGTTGTTAGTCATCGGAATCAGCACCCTCATTTTCACCCACGTCTTCCAGAATATCGGGATGACGATCTCGATTTTGCCGATCACGGGTTTGCCGTTGCCGCTGATCAGTTACAGCGGTTCGTTCGCGCTCATGATCATGTTCGGGCTCGGGATCGTGAACAGCGTCTGGGTTCATCGCAAAGTGCCGGTGCGCTAAAACAATCGCGCCGCCTTCGCCGTGGACAAAGGCCCGGCTTTGGTCATATTGCCCGTCCCGATGACCATTTTGATCAATTCCCTGCTCGTGCTCGAGGCGCTCGTGGCCCTGCTCATGATGCTCGTCATTTTGATGCAGCGTCCGAAAAGCGAAGGGCTGGGCGCGGCCTTCGGCGGCGGCGTGACGGAAAACATTTTCGGCGCTCAGACCACGACCGTTCTGACCACGATCACGACCTGGCTCGCCAGCATCTTTTTTGCTCTGGTTCTCGCTCTTTCCGTCCTCTACGCGCATCGCGGCGCGCCGGACTCGGCGCTTCGCCGGGAATTGTTGAAACCTTCCGCTCCGGCCAAGGCGGCAGCGCCGCTTCCAGCAAAAGCCGCGGCCCAGAACGCCGCGGCTGACGCGAAAGCGAAAGTCGCGCCGGTGCCGCAAGGCACAGTCGCTCCTGGTGCCGGCACCGCGTCATCGCCTTCGGCGGCGGCAGCAGCGGTGGGTGTCGTACCGGCTGGTGCGCCAGTTGCCACACCGGCGGCGAGCGCGCAGCCGACGCCCGTAAACGGCAGCGCCCTTTCGCTGGGCGAGGACTCCGTCAGCCGAGGAGAGAGAATGCCTCTTGTCGCACGACAGGTCGCTCGTCGAAGCGACGCGAATCTCGGCCTGCTGAATTCGAAACCGCGGCGCTTGCTCCGCCCGCAGCGCGTTTACTTACGGATTTGGGGTCGGAGGATTTGCGCCCGGGGTAGACGCTCCAGCCGCGGGCGCGGGAGGCGCACCGCCAGGAACATCGGCGTCGGCCGGCACGGCGAGAAGGTCAGGCTCGGTGTACGATTCGGTTCGGCCCGCTAATTCTTTGCGCATCGCCGCCACGCCTTCTGCGCTGACCGGACCGCCGGTGTTTCCCCATTCCTGGCGAACGTAGGTCAGAACGTCGGCGATCTTCTGGTCGTTCAACGTTTTCTCCCACGGCTGCATGACCGCCGAACCGTAATGCTGGCCTTTCACCGTCAGTGGACCTTGCAGTCCCTTGAGAACAATCATGACGGGACGACGCGAGCCGCCGTTCACAAGCTCGGAGCCGGCGAGCGGCGGATATTGCCCGGCCACGCCGAGTCCATTGGCCTGGTGGCAGGTGGCGCAATTGGCCGAGAAAATCTTTTTCCCCTTTTCCACCGGAGTCAGCTCCGCGGCCTGCTCCGTCTCCGCCGGCGCTGGCCTTGGCCGCGAGGCGCGGCGCGCCGCCCAGATAATCGAGTCCGTCGCCGCTGAAATTTCCGGCGTAGCGGCCGAGATAGGCGCCGCCGAAAAAAACCGCCAGCCCATAGGTGGCGATGAGCAAAAGCGAGAGCGGCTCGCGCCCGACGCGCGGTTCGACTTTCTCGCGATAAATGGCGGCGTGCGTTTCCTGCACTTCCTGCGTTTCGCCGTAATCCATGCCCTGGCGCGGCCGATTCTCTGGAGGTTGGCCGGTCATTTCTTTGCCTCCGGAGCGTCGGCGGGTGAAGCCGCAGGGGCGGCGGCGTAGGTGGCGGGCGCTTTGGCTTCTTTCAAAGGATGGGATTGATCAAGCGACATGAGATAGGCGACGAGACATTTGGCGTCGTAGCTCGGAACGATCTCCCAGCCGGTCGCCGGTTCGTCCTTCGTATCGCCGGCGAAGTTAATCGCATCGGGCGAAGCGACCCCGCCGATCCGGCGTTTTTCGTAAAGGAAACGATAGGCCGGCATGTTGGAATCCTGCGCGATGCTCCGCGGATTATAGAGGTGCTGGTGATGCCAGGCGGCCGTGTAAGGAAGAGGTTTGCCGTCCTTGGTCAACGCCTCCGTATCCGCGACCATCGAGGGCGCGGAGGTCGGCACCTCGGCGGCAGGCTGCGTTCCAGCGGGCGGCAAAGTCGCCGGTGCGCCGGCTGCAGTTAGCGGGTGAAGCTGCAGGCGAAGCCGCGGCGACGGCGGTAGCCGGACTGCCCGCCGCTGCCGGCGGTGGCGCGGCCGAGTTCGTTCCGGCTGCCGGAGCCGGTGCGGGTGAAGCCGCGGGCGAGGCAGCCGCGACGGCAGTGGCCGGACTGGCTACGGTCGTCGGTGCTGCTGCGGCCGGACTCGCTCCGGCTGCGGGAGCTGGTGCGGCTGCTGTCGCGGGCGCTCCCGGTGCAGGCGCGGTCGCGTCAGCAGGTGGCGGTGTCGCTGCGCCTGCTTCTTCTAACCCGGGCCGATGCCCGACGTTCGCGAGATCGGGGCCGTTGCGCATTTTTCCGAGAAGAACGATTGGCTGGAAAAGATAATCACGCGGCGCGCTCCGGCGATCGCCCCATTTCCGCTCGAGATCGGAGCCGCCGTATTCCGGACGCACCTGCTGGGTGTGGCAATAGACGCAGCCATTCGCGGCGTAGACCTGCGCCCCGCGAATCGCCATGCCGGAAGGCGGCATCGGATAAATATCGGTTCCCTCCTCATCCGACTGCGGTTCGAGGCTGCCGATCTGGAGATTTGGCACCACCGTCATGCCGAGCCACGAGAAAGTGAAGATCCCGAAGATACCGAGGAAGAGCGGTTGCAGTCCTTTCATTAGTGTCCGCCTCCTTCACGCTCGAGCGGGTTCAAAAAGGTCGGAACGCTCGCGGTCCGGCCGAAGCCGAGCAGCATCAATCCAAAATGGAAGGCAAAGACAAAGTGCGACACGCTTAACAAGATCCAGGAAAGGGTGCGTCCGCGCAGATAAGGCATGATCGACTCGGTGCTTTCGGCGAAGGAAAGAGTCGGATCGTTCAGGCTCAGTCCCTGGACGAATCCGCCGACCAACAAGCAGCAGCACCATCAATCCGATCCCGTAGGTGGAACCCCAGAAGTGCAGTTTGATGAGCGACGCGTAACGCCACTCGCGGCCGACCAGCCGCGGCACGATGTAATACATCGAGCCGAAAATCACCATGGTGAAGAAGGCATAGAGCCCCATGTAGGTGTAGCCCATGCTCGCCTCGGTAAAATGCGTGATCCGCGCCATGGAACGGAGCGAGATAATCACCCCGACGACGCTGAAGGCGGTGTAAGCGATCGCACCGAAAACGGTGAAGCGCAGCGTCGGGCTGTAACGCATGAGCGGGAAATGATCCCGCATCGTCATGTGATGATTGAGCCCGACGGTGGCGACCGGAATGATCGTGAGAATCATGGCGGCGATGCTGGCCGTAATCATCCAGGCCGGGAACGGCCCATCGATCAGCCGCTGCATTCCCGTCCAGCTCGAGAAAAAGGCAAAGGTCCAAAACCCGATCGCGGCCAGATAATAACTGTGCACCGGCCGCCCGATCACTTTCGGGATCATGTAATAGGCCGTGCCGAGCCCGATCGAACCGAACCAGAGAAAGAGCAGGTTGTTGGCAAACCACCAATTGACCGCGGCCTGCATCACGCCCTGCACCGGGACGATGAAGAGCATGACCTGGGCGGCGGCATAGAGCCACGGGAACCAGAGAAACGCGCCTAACAAATACCATTGCGTGATGTAAACATGACCACGCCGCCGGAAGCGGAACATGATCAGCGTCCACGTCATGATGAGCAGGTAGGCGACGAAAAGCGTGGCGGCGGAGAAGCCCGGAAACTCCAGCCATTCATAACTGGTGGTGTTGCCGGAGAGGATGGCGCCGATTCCCATCAAGACTCCCAGATTCCAAAACGCCGCGCCGGCGATGAGCAGAAGCGGATGCCGCACGGTGGTCCGACAGAGCCGGGCCATGAGCCAGATCGCGGTTCCCATTCCGGCCATCGAACCCCAGCCGTAAATGAGCGCATTCAGGTGCGCCGGATGCAGCCGTCCCCAGGTGAGAAAGGCCCAGCCCGAGAGAAAATCGGGCGAGTGCATCTTAAAGGAAGTGAGGATGCCGAGAAAAGTCGCGAGCAGCAGCCAGGCGATCGCGGAGGCATAAAACACCAGCACCGGCAGCCGGGTCGAGGCATCGATCAACGCGCGCTCGACTCTCTCGACGTCGCTCGTCGTCACTTCCACGTCAGCGGAAACTTCCGGGTCGGTTGTAGCAGACGGATTCATGAACGTTCAGGTGCGGCCTCCACCGTGCGCACCAGCTTGCGGCGGGCGCGGCGATTGAACCAGCGGCGGTCCGGCAGGACCAGATCGGTCGCCTGCCCAATCGGCTCGGCGCGATCGAAAATGACGGTCGCGTTTTGATCGTAGCTTTTCAATTTGGTGAAGAAATCGGCGAAGCTCATGGCTTGGGCGTGGCTCCTGCCGCCGGGATCGGTGTGCCCGGTGGTTTCAAAAATGGCGTGCCGGTCGGAGAGGCGGCCGGGACTTCGGTGTGCGTATCCGGCGCCGCGGCTGGCGTGGCCGCGGCGCCCGGCTGCGTGCCGGGGACAGCGTTCGGCGGATTCGCCGCGGCGGCAGGCTGACTACCAATCGCGGAGCCCGAACCTTCGACCGCGGTCGCCGGCGGAGGCTGCGTCGCACCCGGTGCCGCGGCCGGCGGATTGGCCGGCTGCTCGGCGCCGGTCGCGGTAACGGGCGGAGCTTCCGGTGCCGGAGTGGCGATCGGTCCCGCCGGCGCGGGCTTTTTCGCCTGGAGATTCGCCATCTCCAGTTCCATCGCGCGATGGACCGGGATGTGCGCGATCCCCTTCTCTTTATCGACCCAGCCGTATTTGTTTAATTTCGTGTCCCATTCCTCGTGCGCGGTCTTGAGCTTCTCCGTCCGCACCTTGGCCCGTTCGTCCTCGTAGTTGGAGCCGCGTTTCATCGAGCCAAAGGTGATCGCGACGATCACGCCAAAGAAAACGAAGAGCACGACCGCCCACATCCATGCGGAAAGCAGGAAGCGCGGTTGCTCAGGATGGGCGAGTGTCTCGTCGTTAGGCACGGCTAGTTGGTGATGCGGAGTGATTCGATCAGGCGCGGGTCGCGCACCGGAAAAAGGGAAGTGTTACCGATGATCCGAAGGTAGAAAAAGGCGAGGGTGCCGCCGATTCCGATGAGCGGCAGGAAGTCGAGAATGCTGAGATGAACCCCGGTCCCGTGGAGCGACGGGCAGCACGATGAGATACATGTCGAGCAGCTGCATGCAGATGACCCAGCGCGGCCACGTAGCAAAGGGCTTTCGGGTTCTTTTTCACCGAACGCATGAGCAGGACGCCAAAGGGAATGAAAAATCGCCCGATAACCAGGGTCCAGTTGAGCACGTTCCAGCTCTCGGTATTGCGGACGATGAAGTACTGCGTTTCCTCGGGGATGTTGGCGTACCAATAAAGCATGTATTGGCTGAAGCCGATGTAGGCCCAGAAAACCGAGAAGGCCAGCATCCATTTCCCCATGATGTGGTAGTGCTCGATCGTGACCACGTCCTTCAGGTAACCGGCCTTGCGCAGCGCGGTGATGACGAGAACGAGGAGCGACATCGAGCTGCCCGCCGTGCCGGCGAAAATATACGGGCCCCACATGGTCGAGAACCAGTGCCAGTTCAGGCTCATCAGCCAATCGACCGCGCCGAAGGTGAGACAGAGCGCGAAGATCGGCAGCCCGATGAAGGAGAGCTTCCGCATCAGCAAGGTGAAGCGCGGGTTGCCATCGCGATCCTGGCGAATCGAAAGGCGGCGCAGGAGGTAGGCCACCAGGCCGAGAGCGACGAAAAAGAAGACGGCGCGAACGAGGAAAAATTGCCAGTTGAGATAGGCGTGCTTGGCGTCGAGCAGCGGATCAGCCCCGCGCGGGATATCCATCCAGCGATAGAGATATTTCCTCCAGAACCAGAGGGGCAAAAAGAACACGCCCATGACCGGGAGGAGGAGCGCGATGTTCTCCATCTGCCGCCTAACGACGACCGACCATTCCGCGTCGACGACATGGTGCACGATCGTCCAGAAGAGACAGCCAATGCAGAGAGTGAAGAAAAAGAAGAAGCCGAAGAGCCAGGAAAAGCTGAACTGGACCGGCGAAATGAAGGCGCCGACGAAGCTCAGGACGAGCCCGACAATTCCAACCAGTCCGCAGATCAGCGACAGCCCGTTAAAACGGCTGTTCTCAAAAAATTCGCCTTCCGGCGCGGGCTGGACGTGAGATCGATCGCTCATTTCTTCTCCGGTTCCGCCGCCGCTGGTGCCGGCTCGGCTTTTTTCTCCAGGTCGGCCTGATGTTCCGGCGGCACATCGGCCGCGCTCGCGCGCTGGCTCCGTTGCAGGGCGCGCAGGTAGCCGATGATCGCCCAGCGATCCTGCACCGTGACGCGCGGTCCGTAAGCCATCATGGTGTTTTTGCCGTGGGTGATGGTGTCGAAAATTTCGCCGTCCGACATGTTGCGAATCCGGTCGTCCTGCAGCGTCACGACCGTGGCCAGGCCGTAGCCCTTCACGATTCCATCCCCCGCCCCGAGCGGTCCGTGGCAGACGGCGCAGTTGATGTTGAAGCGCTGTTCGCCGCGTTTCATGAAATCGGGCGTGACCTCGAGCGGAATGCCGGTGCCCCAGTTCGCGCCCATCTTGCCGGTGTTGTAATAATCGGTGCCTTCGCTGAACCCGAGCCGCGACTGCATTTTCATTTCGCCGGCCTGGTCGGTCGCTGCACCCTGCTCGTTAGGCAAAGGCATTTCGTAACCGAGCGGCACCGTGCCATCGACCGGTTTGCGCGCGCCGCGCTGGTCGGAGAAAAAGTTGCTCACCGATTGCGCGCGCACTTTCGGCTGCCGCACCATGTCGGGGAAAATCTCGATCTCCGGCCGGGTGCTCTTCTGGCCGCGGAAACCCAGGACCGCGACGAAGGCGATCGAGACCAGCGCAAAAATGAGGAAGAAAGCGCGCAGCATTTTAGGGATCCTCGTGCACCACGGTGATGTGCTGGCCGCCGGTCCGTTCCAGCAGCTTGACCGCTTCGTTTTCGCTGAACCGCGGGTCGCGCGCTTCCAGGACCAGGAAAAATCCGTCGTTCGTCACCCGCTTGAACCGCTCCCAGTTAAACATCGGGTGGTTCCAGCGCGGGAGGAGGTTCATCGTCAGCATCGCAATGAAAGCGGAGAAGGCGCTGAACAAAATCGTGAGCTCGAACATGATCGGGAAAAATGCCGGCAACGTCCAAAAGTCGGTCGGTTTCCCGTGCACGATGAGCGGATAGAGAAACCAGGAAGGCCCAAACTCCAGCACGGCCGCGGTCAGCAACCCGGTGATACCGCCGACCAGCACGACCGCGCTGAGCCACGATTTGCCGATTCCCATCGCGTCGTCCATCCCGTGAATCGGAAAGGGCGAATGCACATCCCAGCGTTTGAAACCGGCATCGCGCACCACCTTGGCCGCCTCGTAAAGCGAGGAAGCGCTCGGGTATTCCGCCGCTATTCCGTAAACACGATTTCCGCTCGGCGTGATCATGTGCGCTCCTTTCCGCCGGCCTGCACAGTGTGATGCCCTTCCGGCGTGGCGTGATGCGGGTCAGCTTCCGGCAAAACAATTTTCACTTCCGACATCGCGATCATCGGCAGGAACCGGATGAAGAGGAGGAAGAGCGAAAGGAAAATGCCGAAGGTGCCGACAAAGGTCCAGATATCGACCCAGGTCGGAGTGAACAGACCCCACGACGAAGGAAGAAAGTCGCGATGCAGACCGCCGACGATGATGATGAAACGCTCGAACCACATGCCGGCGTTGACGCACATGCAGACGAAATAGACGACGAAGATATTGTGCCGGCACCACTTCGACCAGAAGAGCTGCGGAGTGAGCGCGTTGCAGAAAAGCATGCCGACCCACCAGTACCACCAGTAGGGACCGAAGATGCGGTTATAGAAGGCGTATTTTTCGTACTCGTTGCCGCTATACCAGGCGATGAAAAACTCCATCGCGTAGGCGTAGGAAACGATCGAGCCGGTCAGCAAAATGATCTTCGCCATCTTGTCGATGTGCTGCGGCGTGATGATGTCCTGCAGCTTGAAGATGGCGCGCGCCGGGATCATCAGGGTCAGCACCATGGCGAACCCGCCGAAGATGGCGCCGGCGACGAAATAGGGCGGGAAAATGGTGGTGTGCCAGGTCGGGATAATGGAGGTGGCGAAGTCGAAGGAAACGACGCTATGCACCGACAACACCAGCGGCGTGGAAAGACCGGCCAGGAGCAGGTAGGCCATTTCGTAATGGCGCCAGTTGCGATTCGAGCCGCGCCAGCCGAGCGCGAAAAGTCCGTAGAGGAATTTCTTGATCTTCGAAGTCGCGCGATCGCGCAACGTGCCGAGATCGGGAATCAATCCGGTGTACCAAAAGAGGACGGAAACGGAGAAGTAAGTCGAGACCGCGAAGACGTCCCAAAGGAGCGGGCTGCGGAAGTTCGGCCAGATCGCGTATTGGTTAGGCACGGGCGCGAGGAACCACGCCATCCAGACGCGGCCGACGTGGATGCCCGGGAAAATCGCGGCGCAAATAACCGCGAAAAGCGTCATCGCTTCCGCCGAACGGTTGATCGAGGTGCGCCATTTTTGGCGAAGCAGGAACAAGATCGCGGAAATGAGCGTGCCGGCGTGACCGATACCGATCCAGAAAACGAAGTTGGTGATGTCCCAGGCCCAGCCGACGGGCGAGTTCAATCCCCAGGTGCCGACACCGGTCGAGATCTGGTAACCGATGCAGGCCAGACCGAAGGCGGCGATCGCCGAGGTGATCGCAAACGCGACCCACCACCAGCGCGGCGTCGGATTCTCGATCGCGCCGGAAATGCGGTTCGTGATCCAGTCAAAATTCCGCTTGTTCAGGACGAGCGGAACACGAGAGAGCGGCCTCTCCACGGAGGACGAAGCTTCGCCCCTGATCACTTCTGGTGCTGTCGGTGAAGCGTCCATTTTTTAGCGCGCACCTCCTTGCGTTGTCATCCCGAGTCGGCGCAGCGCGGCGAGGGAGCTCTCTCTCGCAGGTTGCGTGAGCTCGAATCTAGAAAGCCCGGATTGCAGTTGGGAGGTCCCTCGCCGTCTGCGCGGCTCGGGATGACAAATTGGGAGCGTGATCGTCGTCATCACGGTTTCCGCTCCGGTTCTGGCGCACCGTGGGGTTGGGCGGTGGCTTCATGATGTTGCGGCTTCGCGTGTTTCTCGCCATGCCCTTCCCCGCCACCGTGCCCGTGCGCGGGACTCGCGACTGCGATCAAGCCGGCGTCCGGCATTTTCGGGTTGGGGTTGCGAATCCGCGCCAGGTAACTCGTCCGCGTCTTCACGTTTAAGTATTCGAGCAGGCGGTAATTTCGGTTCTCCGCCTTGATCTTCGAGACTCGCGTCTCAGGATCGGCAACGTCACCAAAAACAATCGCTTCCGTCGGGCAGGCCTGCGCGCACGCGCTCGTAAACGAATCGCGCGGAATGAGCGTCTTGTCGGAAGCGCCCGCCCGCACATTGCCGCGATTTTCGCTTCTTCGATTCGCTGCACGCAATAGGTGCACTTCTCCATCACGCCGCGCATGCGCACGGTCACGTTTGGATTCTTCTGCAGCTTGATCGTGTCGGGCGTGCTCTTTTCGGTCAGCGGGCCGAGGTATTCCTGGTAGACCGAGAAACCGCCGATCTTCTTCTTGCCGATCGGGCGCTGGGTGTAGTCGAAATAATTGAAGCGCCGCACCTTGAAGGGGCAGTTGTTCGCGCAATACCGCGTCCCGATGCAGCGGTTGTAGACCATCACGTTCAATCCGTCCTCACTGTGGATGGTGGCGTTGACCGGGCAGACGGTTTCGCACGGCGCATTTTCGCAATGCTGACACATCATCGGCTCGTGCACGAGCTCGGGATCTTCCGGCCACTGGCCCTTGTCCTGGTCGAACGGCTTCGCGCTCGCGTAGTAGCGATCGATCCGGATCCAGTGCATGACGCGGCCGTGCGCGACCTGCAATTTGCCGACGATCGGGATGTTGTTTTCCGCCTGGCAGGCCATGACGCAGGCGCTGCAACCGGTGCAGGTGTTGAGGTCGACCGTCATGCCCCACTGCTGCGGCGCGTCGAGCTTCGGATGGCTGTAAAGGGTCGGCAGCTTGGCCGGCAATTCTTCGTCGCCGCCGAGTTTCTCGACGAAGTGTTCATCGGCCCGATAACGCTCGAGGGTCGCTTCCCTAACGAGTGCGCGGCCTTCGATCGAAAAATGTTCCTGGGTCGTGGAAAGCGCGTAACGGCCGGCGAACCTTCTTCACCGAAACACTCCCGATCCCCTTGCCGTCCGCGACGATGAAATGCGGGTTGGAGCTGGTGCGCAGGAGGTAGCCGTTGAAGCCCGCTTCTTCACCGACCGGGCCGGTGTGTTTGCGGCCGTAGCCTAACGGAATCGTGACCGAGTTGTCGGCATGGCCGGGAACAACGAGGGCCGCGATGACGAGCTGGCGTTCGAGCGGTTCGCGCGGCGGCGCCGGCGGCGGCGTCGGTTTGCCTTTGACCGCAACCGGCGCTTTCGGCGTCGGCTCGGTCACTGTGACCTGAACGAGATCGCCGTCCTTGACCCCGATGTGCTTCGCGAAAGCCGGGCTCATCATGGCTGCGTTGTCCCAGGTCAACTTCGTGACCGGGTCCGGCATTTCCTGGAGCCAGCCGTTGTTGATGTAGCGGCCGTCATCGACCGCATAACTGCCGACGAGCACGATCTCCGGCGAATCTTTCGTCGGGACCGTCGCGTCGTTCGTCCAAAGCGTGTGCGCGACGCCGCCGGCGGTGTTGCCGTTGAACTTCGGCGGTGCGTCCTTCGGCGTGATGTGCCCGGCAAAGCCGTCGTGCAAAAATTTGTTCCAGGCGGTAGTCGAAATCCCCCTGCGGCGCGGTCTGGCGGAAAGTTTCCTGCACCAGTTGCGGGCCTTCCGCCTTCGGCTGGCCGAGGAGCAATTGCAGCATGTCGAGCTCCGACATGCCGTCGAAGAGCGGCAGGATCATCGGCTGGATCGCGACGTAGGAAGCGCTCGGGGTGAGGGCGTCGCCCCACGATTCGAGATAATGCGCGGCCGGGATGTGCCATTGGCTCAAAGCCGAGGTCGCGTCCTCGTATTGACCGAGCCTAACGACATCGGGCACGCGCTTCTGCAATTCGGGCCAGTCGACCGCGAGCTTGGTTTTGCGATCGAGCGTGATCGAGCGGGGCGCGTTGTAAACCGGATCGCCGCCAAAAATGAAAAGCTGTTTGATCCGGCCGGCGTCGATGTCGCTCGCCAGTTGCAGGATGCTGCTCGTGCGCGTGCGTCGGCGGCAACGAACGGAGAAGAACGGTCGTGCCGATGTTCTTCAGCGCGGCGTTCATCGCGTAGACCATCAACTGCACCACGACGGGCTGATGCGGGCCGGCCACGATCAGGCTGGCGCCGGCTTTCGACATCAGATCGGCGGCGGCTTCGTCGAGCCATTTCGCGTCGTATTTCGCGGTCTTGAGCGGCGCCTTGAGCGTGATGAGAACGGAAGAAAGCCCCGGGTCTTTCGTCGCGACGGCGAGTTTGCTCGCGAGCGCGTGGGTCAGCGCGGGAATCTGGCTGGCCGGGAAACGCAGCCGATGATCGGCCATCGCGCCGGTGATGGTGAAATGATTCTCCACCACGTAGAGGCGGTTCATCGAGTCCTTCGCCTCGCGCACCCGGCGCCGCGAAGTGAAGCCGCGAATCGAAGCGAGATCGCCTTCGCCGCAATTCAGGAAATCGCTGTCGAGCGAGAGGATGACGTCGGCCTTGTCGAACTGCGGGAGGAGCCGCGTGTTGTCGCCGAAGCTGATCTGGGTCGAGAAACGTTGCGCCTCGCTCAGGAGCGGATCGTAAACGCACCAGCGCATGCGCGGGAACTGCTTCTGCAATTCGGTCCGCAGCCGGTCGCGCGTCGGCGAATGCGTTTCCTCGACGAGGAAAGCAAGGCCAGCGCCGCCGTTCGCCGCCATCTTCGGGCGGAGCTCGGCGATGTATTTCTCAAACTCGGCCCGACTGGAAAGTTTGTTTTGCCTAACGAATCGCTGGGAGCGCGAAGGATCGTAGAGATCGAGCACGGAGGCCTGGGCGTAGGCGTCGGTCGCGCCGTTGCTGTCGGGGTGAAACGGGTTGCCCTCGATTTTGATCGGGCGGCCGTCGACCGTCGCCACGACCAGCGGCATCGCGCCGTAACGCCGCGGCATCGCGGTCGCGTAGTAAAGTTCCTTGCCCGGGATCGTCCACTCCGCGCTCTTCGTGAACGGGACGAGGTGCATCTCCGGTTTGCGGCAGCTGCTCAGCCCGAAACCGGCCAGCGCCATCGAGGCGCCCATCAGTTTGAGGAAACTGCGCCGCGAAACTTCGTCGGCTTCCATTTCCTGCGCGCCGGCGGGGAATTCCCGCTCCAGCCAGCCGCGGAATTCCGGCGTGTCGCTCAGCTCACCGAGGCTGCGCCAGTATTGTTTCCCGGTCTGGTCAGGGGCCGGATGTTGGAGGATGCGCTTCATTGGTTTTCCTCCGGGAACTGGCGCGGTGCTCTCGGCCGTAACTCAGGCGTCCCGCCTGACGGGTCGAACGGGCGTCTCGCCCGGAGTGTGACCATGCTGCGGGCGAGACGCCCGCGCGACGAGTCAGGCGAGACGCCTGAGTTACGTGTCTTCATCGGTGGCACCCCTGACAATTTGTCGGCGGCTTAATGTCCCACCGCTGCTTCAACGTGAGGCCGATCTCTTCCTGGGTGAGATTTTTCTTTTTCGACCAATCTTCCTTCACCCCGGCCGGCTTCCCGTATTTCGCGACGAACGCCGCCGGATCCACGTCGGACGGTTTCCAATCGAGATTCGTGATCTGATCCTCGGGGCGGAGGAAATTTTCCGGCGCGCGATGGCATTCCAGGCACCACGCCATGCTGTGCGGCTTGGCGTGATAAACCACCGGCATGTGATTCACTTCGCCGTGACAGCTGTAGCAACTGATCCCGCGATTCACGTGCGCGGCGTGATTGTAATAAACGTAATCCGGGGTGCGATGAATCTGCACCCACGGCACCGGCTGGCCTGTCGTCCAGCTCGACCGCACCGGCTCGAGCTTCGGATTCTCCTTCTGCACCTGGGTATGGCAATTCATGCAGACCTGCGTGTCGGGCACATTGGAGTGGGCCGCGACCTCGACTGCGTTGTGGCAATAACGGCAATCCATCCCGAGCTGCGTGACGTGCAAATCATGCGGAAACGGCACCGGCTGGACCGGCTGATAACCGACGCGCGTGTATTTCGGCGTGTCGTAATACCAGGTCGCGCCGACCAACGCGGTCACGATCACGATTCCGCAAATCATGATCTTGAGCGGTAGCCAGTTAGTCCAGCGCGGAAAGAAGTTCGCCATACCGAATTAGCGGAGACTAAACCGACGCGCGAGAAGCCGCCAAGTGGTAAACGCGCGAGCTGGAAAAAAAGGACGTGGCGGCTTCAGAAAAAAAGAAAACGTTTGGTGATCAATTCCGCCCCCGGGTGGCGAGGGGGCTAGTCTATGAACGGGAGTTTGCTTGGCAAAAAAAATCTTTGAACAAACGCGAAATTTTTCTGTCGCGGCCGATCTGAACGAATCTTTTTACGCGGAAAACCGGTCAGAAAAGCAGTGTCCCGCTCTCGCCCTAACAATGCCTAACGAATAGGATTCCGTCCCATCGCGGGGCGAAATCGAGGACAAAAGAAAAGCGGGCGCCCGCTTTCGCGTGCGCCCGCCTAACGATAAACCGGGTTTTCGGTCACCCGTTCGGTTGAAATTCTCTAGCGCGAGGGCTCGTAGTCTTCGCTCTGCGAATGCGACTCGGCCGGCGCCTGGGGCTGATCGCCTCCCGCGCGCGGTTCGTCGCGCCGGGGTTCCCGGCCACGGCCTCCGCCGCCGCTGCCACCGCGTCCGCCGCGACGTTCGCCGCCGCGTTCGCGCCGTCCGCCGCCGCCGTCATCGCCGCGAAAACCGCCGCGATCGCCGCCACCACCGCCAGGCGGCGGGACAATCGTTTCCGCTTCGCCGCGATCTTTCATCGCCGCTTTGCGCGAGAGTTTGACCCGGCCCTTGTCGTCGATGCCGATGCATTTCACCCACATCATTTCGCCGACCTTGGCCACGTCTTCCGTCCGGTTGACCCGGAAATCGGCCAGCTCGGAGATGTGCACGAGGCCATCCTTGCCCGGGAACACTTCGACGAAGGCGCCGAACTCTTTGATCGAAACGGTCCGGCCGTGGTAGATCTCGCCGATCTCCATTTCCTTGGTCATGCCGCCGATGATTTCCTTCGCGCGGGCCATGCTCTCGCCGCTGGTGGCGTAGATGTGAACGGAGCCGTCGTCTTCGATGTTAATCTCCGCGCCGGTCTCGGCCACGATGCCCTTGATCGTCTTGCCGCCCGGTCCGATGAGCGCGCCGATCTTCTCCGGATTGATTTTGATCGTCTCGATCCGAGGCGCGTATTTGCTCAGCGATTCGCGCGGTTGCGCGAGCGATTCGGCCATGATGCCGAGGATCTTGATCCGCGCGTCTTTCGCGCGTTGGATCGCTTCGCCGAGGATTTTGTGGCTCACGCCCGGAAGTTTCAGGTCGAGCTGGAATCCGGTCACGCCGTCCTTGGTTCCGCAAAGTTTGAAATCCATGTCCCCGAAATGATCTTCGGAGCCGATGATGTCGGTCAGGAGATTGTAGCGCTTGAGGTTGCCGCTCTCGTCGCTCTCACTCACGAGGCCGACGGAAATGCCGGCGACCGGCGTCTTGATCGGAACACCCGCGTCCATCAAGGCGAGCATGCCGGAACAAACGCTCGCCATCGAAGTCGAGCCGTTGGATTCCATCACTTCGCTCACGATGCGGATGGCGTAGCGGAAATCTTCCTGGTTCGGCACCACCGGCGCGACCGAACGCTCGGCCAAAGCACCGTGACCGATTTCGCGACGGCTGGCGCCACCGAAACGGCCGGTCTCACCGACGCTGAACGGCGGGAAATTATAATGCAGCAGGAAGCTCTTGGAAGTTTCGCCGCCACCGTAGGCGTCGATGTTCTGCGCTTCTTCGATCGGCGCGAGGGTGACCAGCGCCATCGCCTGGGTTTCACCGCGCTGGAAAATGGCCGAGCCATGCGCACGCGGCAGAACGCCGACTTCGCAGGTGATCTGGCGCAGGTCGTCGTAGCCGCGGCCGTCGACGCGCTTTTGCTTGTCGAGGATGTTGCTCCGGAAAGATTTTTTCTGGACGTAGTCGAACGCCTGGTTGATCGCGAATTTGTCCGACTCCGGAAATTTCTCGAGCACCGCCGCCTTCACTTCATCGCGCAGACCGCCGACCGCTTTGCTGCGGGCGACTTTGCCTTCGGTGTAGAGCGCGGCTTCGATTCGGTCGCCCGCCACGCGGTCGGCGATTTCGAGAATCTCGGGCTTCACTTCGAGCAACGGCATTTCGCGTTTCGGCTTGCCGACCTGGGCCGCGAGTTCCTTTTGGATGCGGATCATTTCCTTCGCATGGCCATGGGCGAACTCGAGCGACTTGATGAAATCTTCTTCCGGCAGCTCGTCGGCCGCGCCTTCGATCATGATGATGTCGTTCTCAGTCCCGACATAAACGAGATCGAGATCGCTCTGCTCACGCTCGACATGGGTCGGGTTGGCGATGAACTCGCCATTCACCCGGGCGACGCGGACGGCCCCGATCGGGCCTGCGAACGGAATATCGGAAACGCAAAGCGCAGCCGAGGCGCCGTTGATCGCGAGAATATCAGGATCGTTCTCACCATCGGCGCTGAGGAGGATGGAAATGATCTGGGTGTCGTAAAGATAACCGGCCGGGAAAAGCGGACGGAGCGGGCGATCGGTCATGCGCGAGGTGAGCGTTTCCTTTTCGCTCGGGCGGCCTTCGCGCTTGAAATAACCGCCCGGGAATTTCCCGACGGCGGCGGCTTTTTCACGGTAATCGACCGTGAGCGGGAACCAATCCTGGCCTTCCTTGAGGGAAGTGGCCGAGACGGCGCTGGTGAGAACGATCGATTCGCCGCAGGAGACGATGACCGAGCCATCGGCCAGCTTGGCAATCTTGCCGGTTTCGATGGTGATTTGCGTGGACCCGATTTGGGCCGTGACCTTGTGTTGCATATGGATTTCCTGGATGTGCGAACTCCAGGCCGGTCACCCTGATTGTAGGTTTTAAATCCGCGGCGGCGCGGCGAAGCTAAAACCTAAACTCAAGGTGCACTGACGGCCTGGTCGCCGGTTGTGTTCTTGCTTGATCGCATGGCGCGAGCGGCGCGCGAATGAACGCGAGCGACGCCAGAGAGAGTTCCGCGGTTACTTCCGCAGGTTTAACTTCTCGATCACGCTCTTATAGCGGTCGTTTTCCGACCGGCTGAGGTAATCGAGGAGGCTTCGGCGCGTGGCGACCATTTTCAGGAGACCGCGGCGCGAGGAATGATCTTTGGCGTGACTCTTCAGGTGTTCCGTGAGCTGCAAGATCCGGCCCGTCAAAAGTGCAACCTGCACGTCCGCGCTTCCGGTGTCTTTCTCATGGAGCTGGAACTCCTTCATATCCTTCGTGTCACTGCTTTCTGCCATAAGCGAAGCGGGACTGTAGATGAACTTGGCGGTTTGGCAAGGCGTGGTCTTTCACCAATATCTCGGATCCTGAATCTCCTGCGCTCGTGGCGCAATCTGCGGGGGTTCAGGAATGGCGCCAGTTGCCGGCATCCGCCGCGTCGCCGGGCGAGAGACCGAGCGTATCGCCACGCGTGGTCACGCCGAGGCCGAGCACGGTCCGGTTCACGTAGGCGAAATAACTCGCGACCTGGTTCACTTCCAAAATCTCGCCGTCGTCCATGCCCGCGTCTCGCAGGGCAGCGATTTCGTTCTCCGTGATTTCAGCCGGCGCGCGGGTAAGCCTCTCGGCGTAATCGAGGATCGCCGTTTCACGACGATCGAAAACTCCCGCAAACGCCTTCGTTTCCAGCGCGCTCCGGATGGCTGCGGTGCGCGCGTCGTCGCGCAGCAACCGGCGCAACCCGGCGACGTGATGCTCGACGCAATAACTGCAACCGTTGAGCAGGCTCACGAAAATCCCGATCGTCTCGAGCAGCCATTTCGGGAGCGAGTTGCCGCGATGGTGCAGCACATTCTTATAGAGCGCCATGTGCGCCTCGAGCGTGTGCGGCCGCAGGCTGTGGATCTTCAAAACATTGTCCACCGCGCCGTCAGGTCCCGCGATCCGTTGGTAAATCTCACCAAGCGCTCCGTCCGCCTGCCCGGGTTCGATGGTCGTGATCCAACTCATCACTTGTCACCCTTCACTCGTCACTTCCCCTCACATCCGCCCCCGCCGTTGATAGAAGCGGTAACGGCTGATGATCGATTCGACGTAATTTTTCGTCCCGGGGAAATCGATATTTTTCTGGAAAGTTTTGGCCGAGATCGGCTTCTTGCCGTCGCCCCCGGCCCAGCGTTGGGCGCGGCTCGCGCCGGCGTTGTATTCGGCCAGGGCAAAGGGAATCGGATCCCCCGCCTTCTGCCAGTGGACCATCGCCCGGCCAAGGTACCACGCGCCTGCTTCCAGGCCCGTCTTCGGGTCGAAGAGTTCTTCCATCTGGAAATTGTCGATCTTGTTTTCCGTCGCCCATTCCCGGGCCGCGATCTCGCTCACCTGCATCAGCCCGCGCTCACCCGCCCCGCCGAGCTTGCGCGGATCGAACCGGCTCTCGCGCCAGGCGACCGCCTTGACCAGCATCGGGTCGAGCTTGTTCGCCGTCGCGACCGCGTGAATAAGCGGATCGTATTGCTTGAAGCGCGCCGGGCTGAGCCATTCAAAGAGGGTGTAGAACGGATCGCCCGAGCGCCAGGCGAGCAATCCCAGCCCGACGGCCGCGGCCAGCAGGAGGCAGATGATGAACTTAAAAAGAAATCGAACCATTTGCCTAACGATTCATCCTGCAGATGTAGCGGCGGCCGTGTCGGCCGCAAACCAGCTCGTCTTGCCCAATAAACTCCGTGCTCCACCCGAACCCCCAGCGGCCGACACGGCCGCCGCTACACCAGGACCCGCGGCCGACACGGCCGCCGCTACACTGGAAATGTTGACGAGCACGCGCAATGTCACCGGCAGAATCAATTCACGCTGAGAAGAGCGTGAGCAAACGAAATGTCCGCCTTTGTCCGTGTCATCATCGATCGCTCCATCCGGCGCGAGCTGGATTACAGCGTGCCCGAGGCGATGGCGGGCAAGGTCGTGGTCGGGTCGCGCGTCCGCGTTCCGTTCCGCGACAAGACGCTTCTCGCCACCGTCGTCGCCACGCTCGAGGAAAGCCCGGCCGAGGGAATCAAGCCGGTCGCGGCATTGTTAGGCGAGAAAGCCCGTCCTGAGCGCGACCCTGATCGAGCTCGCCCGCTGGATGGCGAATTATTACTGCTGCCCGGTCGAAACCGTCATGCGCAGCCTGCTCCCGCAGGTCATTCGCAAAGCGGAGGTCGGCTGGAAGAAACAGCTTTTCGTTAGTCCGGCGCGGGTCGCGACCGCGGAAGAAATCGAGAAGCTGCGCAAACGCGCCCCGCGCCAGGCCGAGCTGCTCGAAGCGATCGCGCAATTGACCGCGCCGGTCGCCGCGGCCGACCTCCTGCGCCAGACCTCGCTCGATAACGGCACCCTGCGCGCGCTCGTGAAACGCGGCTTCGCCGAGCTGCGCGAGCAGGCCGTGGCGCGCGATCCGCACGGCACAGAAGAGTTCATCGCCGACGTCGACCTAACGATGAACGAAGAGCAGATCGCGGCGCTCGCGGTGATCGCACGCGCGCTCGAAAATCCGGAAACGCATCCGCCGATTCTGCTCCATGGCGTGACCGGGAGCGGGAAGACGGAAGTTTATCTGCAGGCGATCCGCGACACGCTCGCGCGCGGCAAGACCGCCATCGTCCTCGTCCCGGAAATCTCGCTCACCCCGCAAACGGTCGAGCGTTTCAAGAGCCGTTTCGCCTCCCAGCCCGACATGGTCGCGGTCCTGCACAGCCATTTATCGGAAGGCGAGCGGCACGACGAATGGCACAAGCTCCACGCCGGCCGCGCCCGGATCGTGATCGGCGCCCGCAGCGCCGTCTTCGCCCCGCTCGAGAACGTCGGCCTCATCGTCGTCGACGAAGAACACGAGACCTCCTACAAACAGGAAGAAGCGCCCCGCTACCACGCCCGCGACGTCGCCGTCGTTAGGGGAAAAATGGAGAAGTGCGTCGTCCTGCTCGGGACCGCCACCCCGTCGCTCGAGAGTTATCACAACGCCCAGCGCGGCAAATACGTCCTCAGCCAGCTCACCCAGCGGGTCGACGCCTGCCAGATGCCGCTCATCCGCA
The DNA here is from genome assembly GCA_963740715.1 of uncultured Verrucomicrobiae bacterium. Classification (GTDB taxonomy): domain Bacteria; phylum Verrucomicrobiota; class Verrucomicrobiia; order Chthoniobacterales; family UBA10450; genus Palsa-1392. The sequence continues at coordinate 357,771 of CAVUGD010000021.1, forward strand.
TCGTCGACCTGCGGATGGAACGCCGGAAAGAAAAAGCCGCCGCGATTTTATCGGAGAAACTGCGCACCGCGATCGCCGACCGACTCGAGAAAAAAGAACAGACGATCCTCTTCCTCAACCGCCGCGGCTTCTCCACCTCGCTCCTTTGCAGCAGTTGCGGGAAAGCGCGCGAATGCCCGAATTGCAGCGTCGCCCTCACCTTCCACCGCACCAACGCGCGCCTCAGTTGCCATCTCTGCGGACACAGCGCCGCCGTTCCAAAACGCTGCCCCGAATGCCGCGAAGACGCGCTCATCTACGCCGGCTTCGGCACCGAAAAAGTGGAGGCGAACGTCTCCGCCATCTTCCCCAAAGCCGTCGTTAGGCGAATGGACGCCGACTCCATGACCCGCAAGGACGCCTACCGCGAAACGCTCCACGCCTTTCGCAGCGGCAAGATCGACATCCTCGTCGGCACCCAGATGATCGCGAAAGGCCTGCACTTCCCCAACGTCACCCTGGTCGGAATCATCAACGCCGATCTCGCGCTGCACATGCCCGATTTCCGCGCCGGCGAACGCACCTTCCAGCTCCTCACCCAGGTCGCCGGCCGCGCCGGACGCGGCGAAGCGCCGGGCGAAGTCTTCGTCCAGACCTACACCCCGTTTTCGCCCTCCATCCAATTCGCGCGCCACCACGATTTCGCCGGCTACTTCCAACAGGAGCTCGAATTCCGCGAGCGCTGCGACTTCCCGCCCTTCCGGCACGCCGTCCTCATCACCGTCCGCTCCGAGCACGAGACCCACGCCAGCTTTTCCGCCGAAACCCTGGCCCGCCGTCTGGGAGAAGCGCTCCCGGAGGAATTCCACCTCGGCGCCCCCGCCCCGGCGCCGTTGGAAAAGCTGCAAGGCAACTACCGCTTCCACATCTTAATCAGAGGCGAAGCCATCGTGCGCCTGAGCCGCCTCATCCGCGAGACCCTCGACAAGCTCCCCTTCCCCGACGACGTCTCCGTCAGCGTCGACGTCGATCCCTATCAGCTCCTCTAAGCCGGAACTCCCTTTCCGGGTAGCGCACTCGTCTCAGTGCTGGTCGCGGCGTCTCGCCGCGAGGGACGTGGCAAAACCGTCGCACGTCCATCGTGTGTCTTTTCTGAAGGGCGCGCTTTCCCGCAGCGTCGCACACCCGGGCATCGACAAGGCGATCGTCCCTCCAGTAAGATCCTTCGTGATCTTCGTGGTGCAAAAAAACCTGACGCCGGCCAGGGAACGCGCTCGGGCTCGGGCTCGGGCTTGCCCCCGCTTTGCCACCCCCCGCCAGGAACCAGGTCAGCGCCGCCTGCAAATGCGGCTGGTAGAGTTGATGACCGCCATCGAAATGCTCCAGGCGCAGATTCCTGAAACCTCCACGATCCATCTCATGCTTCGCCCCGTCGATCACCTTGGGCGTCGACACCGGGTCCTGGTCGCCGGCGCTGAGAAAGATCGGCATCTTCTGCGCCGTCGAGAGCGGCAGGCCCCTTATTTCCTTGGCAAACTTCGCCGGAGTCCAGCCGCTCACCCCGAGGAAAAGCCCGATGAAATCCGCCCGTTCCGCCACCAGCTTGAGCGCATTGAAACTGGCGTACCCGCCCCCGCCGGAAGTCCCCGCGGTCGCGACCGGCCACTTCTTCGCGCCCGGCCACTCCTTTTCCAGCGCAGCGCGGGCCGTCGCCACCAGCGCCCACCGATAATCCGGCCGATCAACGCCAGTCGGCTTGCCAAATTCCCCATCCACCGCCATCACCACAAACCCCTGCTCCAGCGCCGGCCCGATGAACCGCCCGGCCGTCGCGATGCTCGACGCCTTCCCATCCGCCGTCGCCGACACGATGAGGAGCGGAGACGGCCGGGGCTGAAAGCCCTCCGGCACGGCCAGGAGCATTTGCACCTTGGTCGAAGGTTTGCCGCAGGCACGCTCGATCTCTTTCTTATCCGCCGGATCCACGATCGGAACCTCCAGCTCCACCCCGCGCCCCGGCCGCAGCGGCTGGCCGGCGAATTGCAGCGAGCCGGTCGCCTTCTCCTCCGGCGCCGACGGCGTCGCAGGCTTGCCAAATGAGGAATCCGACGGCTCCGTTGCCGAGTCCGCCGGAGCCGGCGCGGTTTCCGCCGCCGTCGCAGGTGTCGCGGAATCCGGCGCAGGCGTCGCCGCTTCCTCCGGGTGATTCAAAATGCGCCCGATGAAAAGGCGGTCCGGCGCCGACAAGCGACCGAGCGGGTAAGGATAATCCTTCTCCTTCACATGGAAGATCGCGTTCTTGCCCTCGACCCGCACAAACTCGCCCTCGAAATGCTGCCCCGTCACCGTCGTCCAGGATCGTGCCGCGGCGGAAGGCGCGAACGCGCCGAGCAGAAGCGCGACGACCGGGGCGATGACGAAGAAATTTCACGGGAAAACAGGAGGCGAGTGCGCCGATCCTACAAAATCGCGTCCGTTGGAAAAGCAATAATTTACCGACGCAGCGATTTTCCCGCAGCCCTCCC
>CAVUGD010000022.1:0-25313 GCA_963740715.1 uncultured Verrucomicrobiae bacterium
GTGCAACTTCGCAAAGCTGGGCGTTCCCAAGTGCAACTTGGGAACGAGCGGGACGAGGGGCTGAGCAACGAGGGGGAATACCTCCGGTTCGGTTTTTGCTTCCTTTCACGCATGCGTTTGTTCCAGCGGCCCTCTTTCTTTACCGGGTGTATTTTTACTTTTGTCGCGCTGACCGCGATCAGGCTCCCGGCCGCCCCGCCTCCGGCGATTTCGAGTTCACCCGGCAGGGAACCCGAGATCGTCCCGATTGTGGTCGAGGACGAATGGACCCAGGCCCGATCCGAGATCGGCCGTAAGGCCCTAAGTCTCCTCAATGCCGGCGATTTCGCGGCGCTCGATACGATGGCGGGTGAGTTTCGGCGGAGTCAGGCGGAATTCGCCAATGGCTATTGGCGACTGAGTATCCTCTATCGGGAGTTGGGAGACCTGGAGCCGCTGCCGAGCGAAGAAGTCTGGGCAGAGCGAATTCGGCTCTTGCGCCGATGGCAAACGGGGGATCCAGAGTCGATCACAGCCAACGTGACACTCGCGATCGCGCTCGTGAATTACGCCTGGTATGAAAGGGGAGCCAGGATAGCGAAACGCATCCCGCCCTGGCAGAATTCCGCCATTCGGGAGCCGCTCCTGGAAGCCAGCCAGATCCTAAGGGCGGCCTACGATTTACCCGAGCATTGCCCGTTTTTGGTCCTCCGCCTGGATGGTAAAGGCGATGCTGGCAAGGGATACTCGCGAAGCCTACGACGCAGTCTTCGCAGAGGCGGTTAGCAAGTACCGACCTACACCCCTTTCTATTTTCTGAAAGCCTGGCGGCTACTGGAACGTTGGTACGGCGGACCCGGCGAGTGGGAAGCATTCGCCAAACAGTCGGCCGACGAGGCTGGCGGCGAAGCGGGAGACATTCTTTACGCGAGGATTCTTTGGTGGATTCATGATGAACGGTTTTATAACAATCCGATTGAAGAAACGGCGGTGGAATGGCCGCCCGCCCAGCGCGGCTTCGAGGCGATCCGCCGGCGCTATCCGGCTTCATTTCAGACGCTGAGTGAATATTGCTCGATTAGCGGCTTTGCGCCCTCCGAGCCCGCTCGGCTCATGCGCAGTCTTTTCGAGGAAGTTGGGCCGCGGGTCGACCTAAAGGTCTGGCGTACGACTGAACTTTTCCTGCGGGATCGTCATTGGGCATACTCCCACTAACATTGCACTCGCTCCTACTCTCCCTCGTTCCCAAGTTGCACTTGGGAACGCTGACTGTTCCCGAAGCTGAGCTTCGAAGACTTCATCCGCAGTGGCGTTGAGTGGCGAAGTGCAACTTCACAAGGCTGAGGCGTTCCCAAGTCCAACTTGGGAACGAGGGAATCGCAGTTCTTTATAGTGTAAAGCCATCCATTAGCGCCAGCCACATAGCGATCCCATATCGCCAGCCAATCTGAGGCTGGATGCTGGCGCGGGTGCGAGTGATCAGCTTTCCCTGGGCGGCCATAAGAGTTAGTGTTTCTGGGTCATCATTTGTCGCGTGAATAAGACAACCGTCCCGCCAAGAGCGGCGCTTCGTCGTCGGTGAATCCCGCAGCATCAGTCAGCAGAACCCAAAGTGCGCCAATATCGGCGCAGTCTTCGCGAGAAAACTCTCTTAGGATTACCGCTGCAGTTCCCGATTCAGACTGTCCCTCGCGGAGAAGTCCATCCCGCAACCAATCGAGCCACCGCCCAAGCCGTTCGGGCGTGTCCTTTCTCGGACCGCTTGGATTAAGGAAATCAACCAGCTCATCCAGGACCACCCACCTGCATATCATGCGAGCGAAACGCTCCGACGCTACCGGGTCAACGGCTTCAATCTCAGCTTCGTCGCTTTTCCCGTCCTGATCAGTTTCAGGATCGTTGCTGTCGATGAATTCGAAATCTACCCCTACAGCAAGATCCTTGAGGTCACCAAGACCGATAATCGAAAGGATCGTGGGCCTCGAACCGCGAACATGAACGGCCGATTCGGAGCTTGCCTTGAATACAATCGTCTTGGCACGGTTCGGAGTCCTTGGAATCTCGTTGAGCGGGCCCCATTTATTAGTTTCGAACAGCGCGCGGCGGATATCCCTTAACCAGCGAATTTTTTGTTTCATACAACTTAGACGGTTGAGCCGCCATTTTATCCACCAGAGGAACATCCCCTCGGCGTAAATGCCTCAAAAACAGAAGTCGTTTGGCTAAAACTTGGGTTCTTATGCTCTTACTGGGCTAGCCAGAACAACGCCGCAGATCCTTGGCTCGCGGCTCGAATGGCTGAGATGATTACCTCGCAAGAATCGACTGCTATTTCAGGCGGAGTAACCCGCTTTTCAGACAGAGCAACCCGCTGTGGCAAAGAGCGACCGATTTGCGCCGCGGAGCAGCCGATATTTGGCACAGGCGCCATGAACGGGGTCAGAGGGGCCTATCGACACGGCCACGAAGCGCTGTAAGGCAATTTCTCCACAGTGGCAGAGATTGCAGAGGGCGGAGAGATCGTCGCGTCCTTTGACGACGTTCCTATTCGTTTTCGGATTTCGCGCCGTAAGGCGGCGGAGTTTCGCGCACAACGGTCCCGGATTCCTGGGAGTTGAGGGTTTCGAAGACCAGCTTCTCGATCTCGACTGGGTTTCCGCGCTTCGAGAGGTTTAGCATCTCGACTCCGACAATGTTGTCCTGTGCATCGTAATCGAGGACCACGCCCGAGCCGACCTGCTCGGAATCCGACGATCTGGGCCTCGTTCAGGCGCAAATAGAGAGCGTCAGCTTTTGGGTCAATCGTTAGTCTCATAGCTTTCCTTTCTGGCTTCGGTCGAAATGCACGGTCACGATCTTGAGCGGGCCTATCCGTGGATCGCAGACGACGCGCAAGACACGGTAGTCTCGCTCGGCGATCGCGGCCAGTCGGTGTTCCATCCCCGGGTCGTCCTCGTCAGGTTCGGTGCGTTCGGGATTGGTCAGGGCCTGTTCGAGCCATGTTATCTCGATTTTTCGCTCCCGCATACGAATCGAAGCGTGCTCTGTGAGTTGGTAGTTCACGCCTCTGATTCAATTTATGGCAGCACTCTGGTGAGAGCGAACCATTGTGACATTGGGAAGCGCGCTGACTCGCTAGCTACACCCCTGGCTCGTCCCGCACTCGGTGCAGCAGCCGCAGGCGCCGGCCCGGACGACTTTGTTGCTCCCGCAATGCGAGCAGGTGATGTCCATGAACATGTTGCCCAAGCGCTTCGCTGACCCGCTCGGCGTGGGTGCGGCCGTTGGCGCCGGACGGGCTGCCTTCGTTAGGCGCGTGGTTGGGTGATGACGTCGATCAATTCCTTCTCGCCGGTGCGGGAAAGGTCGGCCACGGGACGGTTGACCGCTTTTTTCTCCATGTCGGCGATTTCTTTCAAGGGCAGCTCGGGATGGCGGGTGGGGGAGGTCGCTTCCTTGTAGCCCTTGATGAACTGGCAGCCGAGCCAGCGGAAGACGTAGTCGGTGATGCTGCTGGCGTTGCGGATGTCGGGGTTCTTGGTGAACCCGCTCGGCTCGAAACGCTGGTAGGCGAATTTCTTGACCAGGCTCTCGAGCGGGACGCCGTACTGCAAGGCCATGGAGGTGAGGGTGGCGACGGTGTCCATGAGGCCGCCGATGGTGCTGCCTTCCTTCGACATTTGAATGAAGAGCTCGCCCGGCTGGCCGTCCTCGTAGAGGCCGACGGTGATGTAGCCTTCGTGGCCCGGCGATCTCGAACTTGTGGGTGAGCGACATGCGGGTGTCGCTCATGCGATGGCGGCATCGGCTGGTTGATCTGGACGCGGAGCTTGGAGATTTCTTCGTCGAGTTCGACGATGCGGGCTTCGAGCTGCTCGCGATCGGTCAGGACGGCGTCGGCGTTGCCGCCCATGTCCTTGGTCTTGCGCGTGTTCAACGGCGCGGAGCGCTTGGAGCTGTCGCGGTAGATCGCGATCGCCTTCAGGCCGAGGCGCCAGCCCTCGATGTAGGTGTTCATGATCTCGTCGACGGTGGCGTTCTGCGGCATGTTGACCGTCTTGGAAATGGCGCCGCTGAGGAAGGGCTGGGCCGCCGCCATCATGCGGAGGTGGCCCATGTAGCCTAACGAGCGCTCGCCTTTGAAGGGCTTGAAGGCGCAATCGAAGATGGAGATGTGCTCCGGTTTCAGGCCGGAGGTGATGATGGAGCCGTCGGCTGTCGGTGACGTCCTCGATCGTGTCGTGGGCGTCGATGTGGGCGATGATGCGGTCGATTTCCTCGGAGTTGTAATCGAGTTTCTCGAGCGCGGGGCGGACGGTCTGGTTGACGATTTTCAACATGCCGCCGCCGGCGAGGAGCTTGTATTTCACGAGCGCGATGTCGGGCTCGATCCCGGTGGTGTCGCAATCCATGAGGAAGCTGATCGTGCCGGTGGGCGCGAGGACGGTGACCTGGGCGTTGCGGTAGCCGTGTTCCTGGCCGAGCTCGGCGGCGCGGTCCCAGACTTTGGCGGCTTCTTCTTTGAGGTAGCCGAATTCTTCGTTCGCCTGGATCTCGCGCACGGCGCAGCGATGTTGCTCGATGACGTCGAGCATGGGCGCGACGTTGTCTTTCGCGACCGGCTTCGGCACGCCGCTGGCGCGGGCGTCGCGGTAGCCGGGGAACGGTCCCATCACGCCGGCCATGCGGGCGCTTTCGGCATAGGCTTCGCCGGTCATGATCGCGGTGATGGCGCCGCAAATGGCGCGGCCTTCGACGCTGTCGTAACCGTAGCCGTAGCTCATGATGAGCGAGCCGAGGTTGGCGTAGCCGAGGCCGAGGGTGCGGAAGATGTGGCTGTTCTCGGCGATTTCCTTGATCGGGTAACTGGCGTTATCGACGATGATCTCCTGCGCGGTGATGAAGACGCGGACCGCGGCTTTGAAACGCTCGACGTCGAACGTGCCGTCCTCGGTCTTGAACTTCATCAGGTTGAGCGAGGCGAGATTGCAGGCGGTGTTGTCGAGGAAGAGGTACTCGCTGCAGGGGTTGGTGGAATTCTGCCGGCCGGTGCCTTTGCAGGTGTGCCACTTGTGGATGGTGGTGTCGAACTGCATCCCGGGATCGCCGCAGATGTGGGTGCCCTCGGCGATTTTGCGCAGGAGCGTGCGCGCTTCCTTGCGTTCGCAGGGCGAACCGTCGCGCACCCGGCGGGTCCACCATTCGCGATCCTCGACCGCGGCGTTCATGAAATCGTCGCTCACCCGCACGCTCAGGTTTTCGTTCTGGTACATGACGGAGCCGTAGGCGTCGCCGTTGTAGCTGCCGTCGTAGCCCTGCTCGATCAGCGCCCAGGCTTTTTTCTCTTCGCGCTGTTTGGCGTCGATGAATTCCTCGATGTCGGGATGCCAATCCTTGAGCGTGTTCATCTTCGCGGCGCGGCGGGTTTTGCCGCCGCTCTTCACCACGTTCGCGACCTGGTCGTAGACCTTGAGGAAGGAAAGCGGGCCGCTCGGTTTGCCGCCGCCGCTGAGTTTCTCGCGGGTGCTGCGCAGGCTGGAAAGATCGGTCCCGGTGCCGCTGCCGTATTTGAAGAGCATGGCCTCGCTCATCGCCAGCTCCATGATGTCTTCCATCGTGTCCTCGACCGATTGGATGAAGCAGGCGCTGCCTTGCGGATATTCGTACTGCGAGGCGGCGCGCTCGGCCTTTGCCGGTTTCGCGATTGTAGAAATAATTGCCCAGGCCGGCTTCTTTCCCGATCCCGTATTGGTGATAGAGCCCGACGTTGAACCAGACCGGGCTGTTGAAGGCGCCGTATTGATTGGCGCAGAGCCAGGTCAGTTCGTCGTAGAAGATCTCGGCCGTTTTCTCGTCGGCGAAATAGCCGTCGGCCATCCCGCAATCGGTCAGGGTGCGGGTGACGCGGTGGATCAATTGCCTAACGGAAGTCTCGCGGCCGCCCTTGTGCGGGTCGGTGCCGTTGGCGATGTCGCCGTAGAAATATTTCGAGACGGCGATCTTGGTCGCGAGCGGGCTCCAGCTTTTCGGAACCTCGATGTCTTCCTGCTTGAAGATCACTTTGCCGCTGTCGTCGGTGATTTCGGCGGTGCGGCGTTCCCATTCCATCTGCTCAAACGGCCCGACCTTCGCGTCGCTGAAAACGCGCTCAAAACGCAGGCCGCGCTTCTTTTTCCGACTCGATTTGGGGCGGCGGGAAAGCGATTTGCGATTTTTGGCGAGGGTGTTCGGGCTGCAGGCCGGGCTTGAGTTGGATCATGGTCGGTTCGGTTAAGGCGGTTCGGGTTTTGTGAATAAAGGTGAATTAGCCTCTGAGGGCAGCCCGTGAACATCCTGTGGATAACGCCTAACAACAGGATATTGGGGCTGCAATCAGCGCGACCACCATATGCGGCCACTTTGGAGGCCTGATCAAGAACTTTATTGTAACATTTTTTTAGCCCCTCGACAGCCCCGGGAAGGAACTTTTTTTGGGACGATAATCCTCGGTTCCGATTCCATTTTTCAGTGCAAAGGGCCGAACCCAGCCCGAAAGCAGCATTGACTTCAGCCAGTTCGGCTTTCAGTCTTTAGGGAGCATTTAACCGGGAGGAAAATGATGAAAAAGTGGTTCTTCGATGCCGATTACCTCCAGAGCTGCAATTGCGACTACGGCTGTCCCTGTGAGTTCTCCGCGCCCCCGACGACGGGAGCCTGCGAGGGACTGTGCGTCTGGCGAATCGATAAGGGCGAGCACGACGGCCTCGCCCTCGATGGTCTCGGGCTGGCCATGGCGGTGAAATGGCCGGGTGCGATCCATGAGGGCAACGGCAGCGGTCTTGTCTTTTGTGGATGAAAAAGCTTCGGCCGAACAGCGCGACGGCGCTGCTCGAAATTGCCTCGGGCAAGTCCGGCGGCCTGCCCTTCGAGATTCTCGCCGCCACGATGACCACGATCCATCAACCGCGTTTCGTCCCGTTCGATTTCCATTTCGACGGGCTGAACAGCTCGGTCAATGTCGGGCGACGAATTGCGGATCGCGCTGGAGCCGATCCGGAATCCGGTGACGAAAGAGCCCGAGCAGGTCGCGGTGAATCACGGGACCGGTTTCATTTTCCAAAAGGCGGAGTGCGCCTCGGCCAAGGAAGGCGCAGTCGACGCGGAGGAAATGAAGTTCTCGTATCCGGACAAGGCCGGTTTTATCGCGCGGATTCATTATCACAACTAGGCGGTTGAATTCACTCGCGTCGGTTCTGAAACGCGACCGTCTGCTGGTCGGCGTCGGGATCGTTTTAGTGACGATTCTTGCCTGGTGGTACACGGTCGCGGGCGCGCGGCAGATGGACGGGGCGATGATGGCGATGGACCCGCAGGCGTGGTCGAGCGCTGCGCTCTTGCCGCTCTTCGTCATGTGGATGGTGATGATGGTGGCGATGATGCTTCCCACCGCCACGCCGATGATCCTGACCTTCGGGGCGGTGGCGCGAAATCGCCGGCAGCGCCAACAGCCTTACGTGCCGGTGGCGGTTTTCGCCGCAGGTTACCTCGCCATCTGGGGCGGTTTCAGCGCGGTCGCGACATTGGCGCAATGGCTCCTGCATCGCGCGGCGCTGCTTTCGCCGATGATGGCCAGCTCCAGCGTGGTGCTGGGCGGCGTTTTGCTTTTGCTCGCCGGCATTTTTCAATTCACCGCCACTGAAACAGAGCTGCCTGACGCGTTGCCGCGCGCCGCTCGATTTCATCACCGCGCATTGGCGGGAAGGCTGGAGCGGCGCTTTCGCCATGGGGCTCGAGCACGGCTTGTTTTGCCTCGGTTGCTGCTGGGCGCTGATGGCACTGCTTTTCGTCCTCGGCGTGATGAACCTTCTCTGGATCGCGCTCCTCACCGTGCTCGTGGGGTTGGAAAAGATCCTGCCCCGGCAGCGCTACCTCAGCCGGGGGACCGGCCTCCTCCTTGCGGCCTGGGGAATCTGGATGCTTTTCGGTCGCTGAAGCCGGATTGTCGTTAGTCGTTAGGCGAAGAAATCGCGCCGGCGCCTTCCGGATTGCAAATCCGGCGCGACCTTTCATAGTAGCGCTCGACCAGGAAGGGTGGCTGAGCCCGGTTTAAGGCACTCGACTCGAAATCGAACGTGGGGTTAAACTCACCGTGGGTTCGAATCCCACCCCTTCCGCCACTCCATTTTCCTGCCTAACGAGCGCTCTAGTTGGATTTCGGCGCCGCGCCCTTATCGTCGAGCCCCCGGCGTTTCAAAAGAGGCGCGATATTGGGCGGGGCGCCGGTAAAATTGCGAAAGAGACTCATCGCCTCCGCGCTGCCGCCGCGCGAGAGGACGGTGGCGCGAAAGCGGTCGCCATTTTCGCGGGTCAGGCCGCCGTGTTGCTTGAACCACTCGACGCTGTCGGCATCGAGCACTTCGCTCCAAAGATAGGAGTAGTAGCCGGCCGAGTAACCGTTGTCGTTGAAGGCGTGCGAAAAATAGGTGGTGCGGTAACGCGGCGGGACGAGCGGGTCGTCGACGCCCGCTTTTTTCAGCGCCGCTTTCTCGAAGGCGAGGGCGTCGGTCGGAATTTGTTCGGGCGTCAGTTGATGCCAGGCCTGATCGAGGGCCGCGGCCGCGATGTATTCCGTGGTGGCAAAGCCCTGGTTGAATTGCTGCGCCGCCTGGATTTTTTCGAGGAGCGCGGCCGGCATTGGTTCGCCCGTTTTATAATGCTTCGCGTAATGGCTCAGGATTTCCGGCCAGGTCGCCCACATTTCATTCACCTGCGACGGATACTCGCCGAAATCCCGCGGGACGTTGGTGCCGCCAAAGCGCGGATATTTCACCGCTGAAAACATCCCGTGCAGCGCATGACCGAATTCGTGAAAAGCGACGGTGACTTCGTCGTAGGTCAAAAGGCAGGGTTCGCCAGCCGGCGGTTTGGGAATGTTGAGATGGAACGCGACCACCGGTTTCGTCCCGCGCAATTCGCTTTGCGTCACGTATTCGTGCATCCAGGCGCCGCCGCGTTTGGAGGGTCGCGCATACGGATCGGTCATGAGCAACGCCAAAGGCGAGCCGTCGCTGTTCGAGACTTCGAAGATGCGCGCATCGGGATGGTGCGGCGGGAGGTCGTGGCGTTCCTTGAAAGTGATGCCGTAAAGCTCGGTGGCGGCGTAGAGGATGCCGTCGCTCAAGACTTTGTTCAGCTCAAAGTAAGGTCGCAATTCCGCTTCATCGAAGGCATAGCGCGCCTGGCGCACTTTCTCCGTGTAGTAGGCCCAATCCCAGGCCGCGACTTGAAAACCGCCCTTCTCCGTATCGACAATCTTTTGCAGTTCGGCGGCTTCGCGGCGCGCGTTCGCGACCGCAGGCGGAGCGAGATCGCCTAACAATTTGTTGACCGCCGCGACGGTGCCGGCGGTTTGTTCGTCGAGTTGGTAGGCGGCGTGATTGGCGAAGCCGAGTAACTTCGCCTGCTCCGCGCGCAAACGGACCAAACGCAGGACGACCTCGCGGTTGTCGAATTCGCCGCCGTGACTGTTGCGGGCGAGCGAAGTCTGCAGGATGCGCTCGCGCAGCGCGCGATTTTCCAGTGAGCTCAAGACCGGCTGCCCGGTCGTGTTCATGAGTGGCAGAACGAATTTGCCCTCTTTCTGTTCCACTTTGGCCGCGGCGGAGGCGGCGGCGATCTGGTTGTCCGGCAAGCCGGTCAGCTCGGCGCGCTTGTCCACGACGATCGAGGAGGCGTTTTTCTCCTTCAGCACATTCTGATCGAACGTGATCTGAACCGTGGCGATCTCGGCGTTCAAGGCTTTCAGTTTCTCTTTGTCCGGATCGGAAAGTTGCGCGCCGGCGTGGACGAAGTCCTTCTCGTAACGCTCCAGCAGCCAGCGCGATTCCGGGTCGAGCCCGAGTTTGTCGCGCTGCTCATAGAGCGAACGCACGCGGGCGAAAAGCGCGGAGTTTAAACGAATGGCGTCATCATGGGCGGCGAGCTTCGGGGCGATCTCGCTTTCCATTTTTTGGAGGGCGGGATTGGTATTGGCGGAGGCCAGATTCGAGAAGATGGCGTTAACGCGCCCGAGGGTTTGCCCCGATTTTTCCAGCGCGACGATGGTATTTTCGAAGGTCGGTTTCGCCGGGTCCGTCGCGATCGCATCCACTTCTTTCAACTCCTCCGCCATCCCGGCCGCGAAGGCGGGCGGGAAATGCTCTGGCTTGATGCGATCGAAGGGCGGGAATTGATAAGGCAGCGTGCTTTTTTGCAAAAGGGGATTATCGCCCTTGGCACCCGGTTGGCCGGCCTCTTTGGCGGCAGCCAATTGGACGCAGAGAACGAGAGCCGCCGCCGTGCTGAACAGAATAAATCGTGGTCGATCCATGCCAGACCACTCGCATGGTCGATCGGGCGGTATAGGACGATCGGCGCGTCGGGGAAGCTCGACGCGCGTCCTATACGCTCACTCTCTTGGCAAAGGGCGCTTTATTGCTTCGACCCTGGCTAACGGCGCAATTGCCGGTAGGCACCGGGCGAAAGGCCGACCACCTTGCGAAAGACGCGCCCCATATGCGCCTGGTCATGAAAGCCGTGATCGGTCGCGATTTCGCAAAGCGACATGCGGCTCCCAACCAGGGCGCGCTGCACTTTGCGCACACGAACCTCGCGAATCGATTCGCCGACGGAAGTGCCGCGATACCGCCGGAAGGCAGCCGCCAACGTCGCCCGATGAACTCCCAACGCGCAGGCCAGCGAGCTGAGAGAAATTCCTTCGGTCGCCCCCTGTTGAATCATCGAAACCGCATCGCCCAGCCAAACCGGCGGTCCAGGCTCTTGGAATGTCGCGGCGCGCGCCGCGGCGGAGAGAGCCAGCATGGTCCACCCCTCAAGCGCGGCACGGCCGGCCTCATCGAGGTGCGCCAATTCGCGCCGAATTTGTGCGCCGTAGTTCCGCAACGGCCCGTTCGCCATTCCGATTTGAGTCGGGGTTGTCTTGATCCACCGATCGGGATCGACAAAGAGCAGGAGCGCGAGGACGTCCGACTCGGGTTCTACCTTCACCCGGTGATGAAATCCCGGTGGGCGCGCGCGCAACGCGCCGGGTCGGAGGCGGTCTTCGTGGGCGAGCAGGCGTTCCCGCGTTTCGCCTTCGAGGAGAAAGCAGATTTGCCCGGTTTCATGCGCGTGATCGCCTAATTCCGTCCCGGCGGCAACGATCGTTTCGGAGACTCTAATGCCATCGAGCTGACAAGACCGCGCTTCCGTCCAAGAGCTTCGGGTGGCATCTACGACCATCGGAGGCGACTACATTGCAAGCGCCGTACCGGAGATGCGGAATAGCTTCAAATCGCAAGCTCAGAAAGACTTGTAACGTTTTGTGACGTCTTAGAGAGAGTGTGAATTTCTCGCTCTTGGGATTTGGATGTGCCGGACATGGGATCGATAATTCCAACCCAACCCGGACCCGTCCCGCGCGGAGATTCGCCGGTTCCGTTAGTCGTCCGGACCAAATTCGATCTCGTCCGCATGGCTGCCGCGTTCGCGAGATTCAAGCGACTGAAGGCGACGCAGGACCTCGGAGAGGAGGAGCTCGTTCTTCAAGTTCACCCGGTAATCGAGGTCGGCTCGAATCCGGTCTTTCTGCCCCTGGCGATTCTGGGACATCATGATGATGGGAGCCTGGAGTCCCGCCACCATCCCGAGGACGAGGTTGAGCAGGACGTAGGGATATTCGTCGAAGGGGTGAAAAAGAAACCAGGTGTTGACGGCGATCCAAAGCAGGGAAAACGCGATGGCGGCGCCGATGAATTTCCAGCTTCCGCCGAATTCCGCGATCAGGTCGGCGGCGCGATCCGCCACCGTGAGGCGTGCATCTTCCTCTTCGTTGGCATTACGCGAGACCCGATGCCGCAGCAGATCGTCCGTCCGGCGCAACCGATGCGTGAGCGCGGTCAGAATCCCGAGGGCGATATCGGGATTCTTGCGCAGAAAAGAGCGGAAATCGTCCCGGGGCAAAACTGCCAAACGGCAATCGACCTTCGCGATCGCGTCCGCGGACCGAGGATTTCCGTCAAGCAGCGACATTTCGCCGAAGAAATCGCCCGGGCCCATCTCGGCCAGGGTCGTGTCGTGGCCGTCTGCGTCTTTGACGCTGATGCCGACGCAGCCTTTCTCGACCAGATACATGGAGTCGCCCGGTTCGCCCTGGTGAAAGATGGCGGCGCCGGCGTCGACGTCCCGGGTGGTGAGGAGCTCGCAAAGCTCGGTCGCGGCCGTTTCGTCCAGCGCCCGAAAAAGCGGGACCGATTGCAGGGCATCTATTTTCATGGCCGGGATGAGTCGGGCGTCATTTCGGGGTGATTCTGATTATTCCTTTGCCTCGCGTCCATGAAAACGCGCGCCGTCTGCTAAAATTTCGCCGGCTTCGCTTCCGTTAGGCTTGCCTGCCTAACGACGCCGCTGTGCTAGAGATCGTGCAGTGCACGGAGCGCCTTCTCGACGTCCGAAGGGCGAAGAATCATGAGGCCGGTTTGCGACTGGGCGGTGCTGGCGAGGTAGGCGTATTCGATGTTGATGCTCGCCTTGGCCAGGCGGTCGGCAATCGTGGCCAGGGTGCCGGGCTGGTTGTTGCTTTCGATCATCAGGACATCGTTCTCGAGCGCGAGGACTCCGCGTTCTCCCAAAATCATGAGGGCTTTGGTGGGATCGCTCACCACCATTCGGACAACCGCATGATCGATCGTGTCGGAAGTCGCGAGGGCGTGGATGTTGATCTCGGCAGCACCGAGTTCACTGCAAACCCGGGCGAGAGCGCCGGGCCGATTCCCGAGGAAGACGGCGAGTTGGGTGGCGGTCTCGATCTTTACTTCCGGATTCATGAGCGAGAGAATGCGCTCGCCCCGTTTGAATGACAATCAAAACCAGCGATCCCTCGCGGCAGAGATGAAAATGCGGGCCGGCGCTGTTTGGACACGGACGCTTCTTCCTTCATAAGCGATTGCTGAAGAAAAAAACTCGACTTCAATTTGGAAATATACAATTCTCCCAATCGATAACTGACAAAAAAGTGACCAAAACATTATACGGCGCTGGTCGGTTTAATCCGGATCACAAGTAAAGAGATTAATTCCTGATCTTTTTATGGCCCTTTTTTCACTCTTGTTTGGCGATCCATTCCGATTTGTAAATAATTATAGACAGTTCGTCTAAAAATATTCATTATCACCACTGCTCTAAATTAGAGTCAGTAAGAAACCGCTTCAGTCAGGCAACCTCATCCAAAAATCAGTTAAAAACCGAAAAATATGTTAACGCTTAATTCTCGCCCACTCTTCGCCCTCTTGAAGAAGATTGGTTTTTCGTCAGGTGCGGTTGCGGCCGCCCTTCTCTGTGCCAGCCAGGCCTCCGCCGCTCCAGGCGATTTGTACGCTTCCGACCTGGCCAATAATTCCATCGTCGTTTACAAGCCCGATGGCACGTCGAGCACGTTCGCCACTGGGCTCAACAGCCCCCAGGGCCTGGTCTTCGACCAGCTCGGCAACCTCTACGTGGCCGACGGCGGAAGCGGGAGCATCTTCAAGTATTCGCCCGATGGCCTCACGAAAACGACCGTCGTGACCGGCTTAGAAAATCCGGTTGGACTGGCGTTGAGCGGCTTCGATCTTCTCGTTTCGGAGAATGCTGGAGATCAGATCACTCGAGTCGCACCGGACGGGACGACCTCCGTGTTTCCCGTCACCGTGACGGCCCCTTTGGGTATCACGGTTTCGAGCGTGAACCAGGAGACCAGCGTCTATGTGGCGGCTGGCAACGGCACGTTCAAGGTCGCGACTAACGGCACCGTGACGACCGTTTACGCAGGGTTCGACGGTCGCAGCGTGGCCGTCGACGCCGACGGAAATGTCTTCCTCAGTCTAGCCACCGGAGAGGTGCGGAAGTTCGCTGTGGGCGGCGGAATGTCGACCACCTTTGCTTCCGGGTTGAACGATCCCTTTGGAATGGCGTTCCGGCCGAAGAAGTTTAATGGCGATACGGATGGCGTCGGCAACCTTTTCGTGGCTGACCCGACCGGCGGGTTCATCTTCCAGATTACCCCTGGTGGAACCAAGACGACGTTCGCGAGTGCGGGGAAGCCAAACTTCCTCCTCTTCGAGACTGGCCAGCTGACTCCCACTCCGACTCCGACGCCAACCCCTTCGGCGACGCCAACGCCTTCGCCCACGGTATCACCGAGCCCTACCCCGACGCCTTCGCCTTCGCCTGCGGCCACCCCCGGCCTCCTGCGCAATATCTCGACCCGCGACCATGTGCTCATGGGCGATGAAGTGCTGATTGGTGGTTTCATCATCACTGGCGGGACGACGGAGAAAACCGTCGTCATCCGCGGAATTGGGCCGTCCCTTTCGAACGCCAATCCGCCGGTCCCCGGCGCTCTGGCAAATCCAGTTCTGGAATTGCACATGCCCGACGGCTCTGTTGTCACCAACGATGATTGGATGGACAACAGCGTCCTCGACCAGGCAGCCCTCATCGCCTCCGGCCTCGCACCGACGAACGACTTGGAATCCGCGATCATCATCTCGCTCCCGCCGGAAGATTCCTCAGTGGCGGGTAGTGGAATGTATACCGCGATTGTTCGCGGTAAGGACAACACCGATGGCATTGGCCTGATGGAAGTGTACGATCTCGACGATCCGCTCACGACTACCTCCCAGCTCGGTAACATCAGCACCCGTGGCTTCGTCAGCACAGGGGACAGTGTCCTGATCGGAGGCTTCATCAGTGGTCCCGGAACGGACGACGGCAAGATCCTCGTCCGCGCGCATCGGGCCCAGCCTGATGGACGCTGACGTGCCCGGCCCCTTGATGGATCCGACCCTGGAGGTCTTTAACGGGAACGGCGACAGCATTGGCTTCAACGACGACTGGGAGGACACCGCGGGTGACGAAATTCTCGCGACCGGCCTGGCGCCGAGCCAGAGCGCGGAATCCGCCATGCTCTTCGTCCAAGTCGCTGGCAGCTATACCGTGGTGGTTCGCGGAGTGGATAACACGACCGGCATTGGGCTGGTCGAGGCCTATCACATTGCCAGCACCCCGCCGCCGGCAAAGTAACTGACCCATTCGGGAAAAGACGTACCTCGCCGGTGACTTTTGTCGCCGGCGAGGTTTTCTTTTTTGGAGGTTCGACCGGAATTCTCTATCTTCCTCGAGGTCATCCAGCGGGCCGTAATCCAGGCGCTCGCATTTCCAAATCGAAAAGCCGTGAACAACATCGCCACTAAAGAAAACACTCTCACTCCGCTGGCGGAGATCCGAAACCGCTTCCCGGCCCTGCGCCGAATACATCGCGACGAAGCAGTCGCCTACTTCGACGGACCGGGCGGCACTCAGGTCCCGGGCGGCGTGGTCGAGGCGATGAGCGATTATCTGCTCCACCACAACGCCAATACTCACTGGGCCTTCCCGACCAGCCTCGAAACCGACGCTCTCATTTCCGACGCGCGCTCGGCCCTGGCGGATTTCCTGAACGCGGCGCCTAACGAAATCGCTTTTGGCGCCAACATGACGACGCTCACTTTCCATCTCGGTCGCGCCTTGGGACGGAGCTACGGGCAGGGCGATGAGATCGTGCTGACCGAGCTCGATCACCATGCCAACATCGCCCCCTGGCGCGCGCTGGAGAAAGAGCGCGGGATTACGATTCGGACGGCAAAGATGGTCCCGGAAACCGGACAGCTCGACTGGGACGATTTCGAGCGGCAATTAAATCCGCGCACCCGTCTGGTCGCGATCGGCGCGGCTTCGAATGCCCTTGGGACTGTCACCGATGTTCGCCGCGCCGCGGAGCTGGCGCACGCGGCCGGGGCGCAGATCTTCGTCGACGCGGTGCATTACGCGCCGCACCAGTTGGTCGATGTGCGCGCAATGGATTGCGATTTTCTCGCCTGCTCCGCCTACAAGTTTTACGGGCCGCATATCGGGATTCTCTATGGACGGCACGATCTCCTGGCGGCGCTCGATTTTCCGAAACTGTTTCCTGCGCCTAACGAAGCCCCGGAGCGCGCCGAAACCGGGACCCAGAATCACGAAGGCATCGTCGGGGCGGCGGCCGCGGTCGATTTTCTGGCTTCTCTCGCGCCGGGGAAAAGCCGGCGGGCGTCGTTGGCGGAAGCTTATTCCGGCCTGCACGCGCGCGGCAATCAGCTCGTTAGGCAACTTTGGCAGGGATTGGAGGCGATCGACGGCGTCAAACTTTTCGGTCCTGCCCCGGCCGAGCCGCGGACACCAACGGTCGGATTTACCGTCGCCGGTGTTTCCTCGACCGAGGTGGCGCAACGCCTGGCCGAGGTGGCGGTCTTTGTTTCCAACGGCGACTTTTACGCGACGACGGTCATCGAACGCCTCGGTCTGGCCCCGGAGGGCCTGGTTCGGGCCGGCTGCGCCTGTTATACGACGGAAGAGGAAGTCGCGCGCCTGATCGAGGGCGTGCGGTTGATCGCAGGCGAAAAATAGCTCCACTGGAGAGACCAATATGAAAGCAACCTGGCAAGGCACCACTATCGCGGAAAGCGACGACACCGTGGTCGTCGAAGGCAACCATTACTTCCCGCCCGATTCGATTCGGCGCGAACATTTCCAGGCAAGCGACAGGCACACGCATTGCCCATGGAAAGGCGACGCGAGTTACTACGATGTCGTCGTCGACGGTGCGGTCAACGAAGGAGCCGCCTGGTATTATCCCGACCCGAAGGAAGCGGCGGCCAACATCAAGGGCCGCGTTGCTTTTTGGAAGGGCGTAGTGGTCGAGTAGTCCTTTGGGAATGCCGGGGATTAATCGGCGCGGCTGCGTGATTCATTTCTGACCGGGTGGTTTTGGGGATCAGTGCGCCCCGCTTCGTGTCGGTGGGCACGGTAGGTAAATGGGATAAGCGCGGTGTCGTTTGGGGAAGCGTTTCTCTCGGCTCGAAAAATGGAAGCCGGCCTCTGAACTTGTGGCGTCAATAAACTCGCGAGGTAAATCAGCACCGCGAAGACCAGCAACAAAACATTCCAAAAAATGAAGGTTCGATTGCTCATTAGGTTTCTATCTTCTAATGCGCAATACATGGCGCAATGGGGCCAAAAAAATTGAATCAGGGCAGGCGATAGACTTCGACCAGACCGATGCCGGTCGTGCCACCCTGTCCGGCGAGGATGGCGGTGTAGGCGCCGACGGGCAGGAGTTCGAGCAAGGCGGACTCTTCGTCCATGCCCGGTTGCAGACCGGTGGCTGCGATCTCGGCTTCGTTAGGCTCTTTCCAGTTGTCGTTGCTGCTGACCAGCGTTCCCTGCACATCGCGTAACTCCAGGGTCGGATCCTCCAGCGCGCCAGCGATACCAAACGCTGTCAGCGAAGGACCAATCGCCCGGACGAGGACGTTGCCGCTGGCACCAGTCTCACCGCCGAGGATGAAGCCTCCGATCATGACGTTGCCCTCCGTTTCGACAAAGCCGCGGGTGCTGATGTTGGCCAGTTGCGAGTCAGCCACTTGATCCAGGTCGTAGGCTTCGACCAATCCGACGCCTGTGCCTCCATTTTTGCCGCTCATGATGGCGGTGTAACTGCCCGGCTCGAGCGTGGCGACGATGGCTGACTCGAGATCATTCGTGGGTTGAAGTCCGGTCGGTTCGATGGCGTCGCGATCGCTCGTCCAGTCATCGTTAGTCTTGACCAGGGAACCGTCTCCGTCGCGTAACTCCAGCACCGGATCGGCCAGTGGATCGGAGATTCCGAACGCGCCCAGCGAAGGACCGATCGCGCGCAGGATGACTGTCTTGGGCTCGTTCCCGGTCACGATAAAGCCGCCGATCGGGACCTGGTCGGCGGTCAAGACTTGCAGCCGGGTCGAGATGTTGAGCAGGGGACCGGCGATCGGGGGATTGGTCTCGGTGCCGACGAGGAAGACGTCGATGTCGTCGACGGCAAAATCATTCCCCGCCGGAAAGGCAAATGCATCCAGGCGAAAGTTGGGATAGGCCTCTTCCGCGGTAAAGGTGCTGGTGCTGCGCATCCAGGTGCCATCGGGCACGGGTGCGATCGTGTCGATGGGAGTCGAGCCCATTGTCAGCGTCAGCACAGGTGGAACATCCGTGGAGATAGAGGCCACCCAGAAGGACAAATCATACTGTTGGCCGACGGTGAGCGGGGAGGTAATGGTGCCCTGCCAAAGCAACGTGCCGGTCGTTTCCGTGCCATTGACGATCAGCATCAGGCCAGTGCCGGTGGTATGATCGCCGATCGAAAGGAGGAGGTCGCTGTTGTTCCGAGGATCGCTATCCACGGTGTAGAAGCCCTCCGAGTCGAGGCTGCCGGGACCGGGAGGCGTGTAAGTGAAGTCACTGATGAATCCGGTATTTCCCGCCTCGAAATCTCCGTTCTCGATGATCGTGGCCCGAACGATGGGGCGCTGCGAGAACGAACAGGAGCAAAGCGCCGGCCAACGCCGCGGACAGGGGCCGGCTTGATCGCGGCATTTTCAGCCAGGTGCCAGGTCGCTCGGATTTGCTCGTCTTTTTCGCGCTCATACCCACTAAACGCGAGAACCGCGGCGGGAAGGGGACAGAAATCTTGCTAAGGCAGGCGATAGATTTCGACCAGGCCAACTCCGGTCGTCGCTCCCGCGCCCGCGACGATCGCAGTGTAGGCGCCGGTGGGCAGAGTTTCGAGTAAGGCGCTCTCTTCGTCCCTCCCCGGTTGCAGGCCGGTGGCTTCGATCTCGCCTTGGTTCGGATCCTTCCAGTTATCGTTGCTGCTGATGAGTGTCCCCTGCACATCGCGTAGCTCCAGGGTCGGATCGGCGAGTGCGCCGTCGACCCCGAAATCAGTCAGCGAAGGACCGATGGCGCGGATCAGGACGTTGGTCTCACTCCCGAGGATGAAGCCTCCGATCATGACATTGCTTTCGGTCGCGACAAAGCCCCGGGTGCTGATGTTGGCCAGGTCCGAAGCCGCCGCCGCGTCCAGGTCGTAAGATTCGACCAGCCCGACACCAGTGGTGCCATTATTACCACTGACGATCGCGGTATAGGCGCCCGGCTCGAGGGTCGCGACGATGGCAGACTCGAGATCCTTGAACGGTTGCAGTCCGGTCGCTTCGATCGCGGTGCGGTCACTGGTCCAGTTGTCGTTAGTCGCAATGACCGAGCCGTCGAGCGCCCGCAGTTCCAGAACCGGGTCGGCCAGCGCGCCGTCGACTCCGAAGTCAGTCAGCGAAGGCCCGATGGCGCGCAGGATGACCATCTTAGGATCGGTGCCGGTGATGATGAAGCCGCCAATGAGAACTTGATCGCCGGTCAGCACCTGCATTCTGGTCGAGATATTCTGCAAGCCAGGCATGACCGTGAATGCTTCGGCGTCGTAGATATAGGCGCCCTTGAAGGAGCCGACGATCGCTGAATCTCCGTCGATCGAGACGCTGTAGCCAAAGCGGTCGAAAGCCTGGCCATCGGTGAGAGTCAGGATGTCGTCCTCAGTCCACGTCGTGCCGTTCCGCACAAAGACGTAGGCAGAGCCCTGGCGGCTGTTCGAGCCGATCGTGTGGTTCGGCGCGCCGATGATTGCGCGATCGCCACTGATCGAGACGCTGAAGCCAAATTCATCAAAGGCTCCGCCGTCGGAGGAAGTGAGCTTGGCCTCTTGCGTCCAGGTCGTGCCGCTTCGGACAAAGATATAAGCCGAACCCTGGTCATCGACCAATCCGACATCGTCATCGCTGGCTCCGACGATGACTGTCTCCCCGCTGATTCCGACACTGATGCCGAATAAGTCATCCCTGGCGCCATCGTCGGCGGAGAGGATCTGCTGCTCGCTCCAGACCGTGCCGTTCCGCACGTAGATGGAGGCTGATCCTTGAGCAATCTTGAAGTCGACGGTATCGAGCCAGGCGCCCACGATCAGCGTCTCGCCTTCGATCGCGACGCTGCTTCCGAATTCGCCCTGAGACGCAGTCTGCGAGCCGATGATGTGCTGCTGTTCGCTCCAGGTGGTCCCGTTTCTGGTGTAAACGTAGACCGAACCCTGAGTAATGACTCCGTCGATCACATCGTAAGGGACGCCGGCCACGGCGGTGTTGCCGTTAATCGCCACGCTGAACCCGAAGTTATCGCCATTTTCACTGTCGGAAGCAGTCAGCTTCTGCTGCTGGCTCCAAGTCGTGCCGTTTCTGACGAAGATGTAGGCGGAGCCCTGGTTATTGCCTGTCCCCAAATCGTCACTGGTGGCCGACACGATCACGTTGTCTCCATCGATGGCCACGGCTGCGCCAAAGTTATCACTGGAGGCGCCGTCGGCCGCCGACAACTTTTGCTGTTCGCTCCAACCGGAGGCGGTTTTGATGAAGACGTAGGCTGCTCCCTGAAAACTGTTCGTGCCCACCGTCGCGTTGGAAGCTCCGACGATCGCCGTGTTCCCGCTGATCGCGACTGACCCGGCGAACCCAAAACCACCATCGGAGGGCGTGAGTTTTGTCATCGAGACGAAGATCGGGTCGATCGTGAGCGGGTAGACCGCGAACTCGCGTCCTCAACTTCCAGCCACACTTCGCCGGGGCGCCCGTTGGTCTGCATCCGCGCGGTTAATTCCTGGCCGTTGCTGTCCCAAACCTTCAGCTTTTCATAGCGCAGAACCTGCTCCCCGCCTTTGCCCGCGAGGGTGAGCCGCTGGCCATCGTCGTCTGCTCGCGCGGTGAGATCGCCTTCGATTTTCAAGACCAGACGCAAGGCCGCGTCGCCCGCTTGACCGCGCGGGCGTGTCGTTAGGGTGAAACCGTGCTCGACTCCGCTCGGCTGATTGACCAGCCATTCTGTGAGGCCTTGTCCGGCGCGTTTTAGTTCGAGGCGGTTGTCGTTCGTTTGCAGATCGCCTTTCGCTGCCGCCGTTTGATTTTCGCCATAGCCAAAGCTGACCAGATGCCAGCGCGAGCTCCAGCCGTTCGCCGGCGCGGTCGATTTCAACTGCCACCCATCCGCGTTGAAATTCATCTGCACGCCGTGGGCCGCGTTCCAGGCCGTGGCGCCCGTGGCCTCGGGTTCGATCCGATAAAACGCGGCCGTGGCCGCTTCCGCGAGCGACCCGTAAGTTTTCTTCTCGTGCAGCGGGTTCGAGGTGGCCGCAGGCGCGCTGGGCGCCGTGACGATGACGGCCATCAGGGCTGAAACTGCGAGGATGGAGGCGGCGAACGTTTTCTTTGGATGGTCTTTCATAGTTTATCTCTCTGCTGCGCGGGAACGGATGCTCCCTACGCCCAAGAGACGCGAGAACCGCGCGCAAGACCGGCCACGGAAATTGCGGAAATTTTCCGCGGAGACCCGGAAAGCGGCTTAAATGATTGCCTCGTTTCCCGGGATTCCGGTATTCTCCGTAGCAAGTCGATAAAGTAAGGTCGGCGCTACGATCGATTTACATGGCACCATCCACATCCCGCGAAGCCGTCACCAAAGTGCTTCTGGAGTGGAATCTGAAGGGTCCCGACGCCGCGGAGCAATTGATGCCATTGGTCTACGATGAATTGCGCCGTCTAGCGCGGCATTACCTGCAAAAGGAGCGCTCCGACCATACGCTGCAGGCGACTGGTTTGGTCCACGAGGCCTACCTGCGCATGGTCGACCAAACCGGAACGACCTGGCAGAACCGCGCGCAATTTTTTGGCGTGGCCGCGCAGGTCATGCGCCGTGTCCTGGTCGATCACGCCCGCGCGCATCAGGCGGCCAAGCGCGGCGGCGTGCGCGAGAAACTGGAGTTCGACGAAGCTCTCGCGCCCGCGGAGGAACGCACGGTCGACTTGATCGCGCTCGATGACGCGCTCCAGGACCTCGTCACCTTCGACCCGCGCAAGAGCCGGATCGTGGAGATGCGCTTCTTTGGCGGCCTAACGATGGAAGAAATCGGCGAGGTCCTCTCCATCTCGCCGCGGACGATCCGGCGGGAATGGCGGGTGGCGAAGGCATGGCTGCGGCGCGAGATCATGAAGGGAGAAACCGATGCCGCGCTCGGCTGAGGAGTGGGAACGGGCGCAGGAGCTCTTTAACGAGGCGGTCGATCTCCCACCCGACGGAGCGCAAGACGCTCCTCGATCGCATCTGCGGCGAAGACGAAAGTCTCCGCCGCGAAGTGGAATCGCTCCTCGACTCCGACGCGCTGGCGAACAGTTTCATCGAAGATCCTGCCGGCGCCATTCCGCGCGATTTTCTGACCGAGCCAGAGGAGGATTTTCCGGCCGGCAATTTGGCGCCTACCGGGTGATCCGCGAGATCGGCCGCGGCGGACTCGGCACGGTTTATCTGGCCGCGCGGGCGGACGAGAGATTTGAAAAGCAGGTCGCACTTAAGGTCGTTAGGCGCGGCCTCGACACCGATGACATCCTGCGGCGTTTCCGGGCCGAGCGCCAGATCCTGGCGCAGCTCGAGCACCCAAACATCGCGCGCCTGATCGATGCCGGTTCGACGGAGGACGGCCTGCCTTATTTCGTGATGGAATATGTCGAGGGTCAGTCACTGCTCGACTACTGCGAAGCGACAGGCGCTGGCGTGGCGGAGCGGTTGCCGCTCTTTCGCAAAATATGCGAAGCCGTCGCTTACGCGCACCAGAACCTCGTCATTCACCGGGACCTTAAGCCTTCCAACATTCTCGTCACCGCCGCGGGCGAACCAAAGCTGCTCGACTTCGGGATCGCCAAAGTTCTCACGCCCGAGGAGGACGCCTACACGCAGACGATTCCCAGCCAGCGCATCCTGACGCCGGAGTATGCCAGCCCCGAGCAAATGAAAGGCGGCAAGATCACCACCAGCAGCGATGTCTATTCGCTCGGCGTTTTGCTCTACGAACTGCTCTCCGGCCACAAGCCCTATCGCCTCACGAGTCGAAGCGCGGAAGAAATCTCGAAGGCCATCACCGACCAGGAGCCGGAGCGTCCGAGCACGGCGCGTCAAGACCATCCAGCGACACGATTCACATTCCCTCCGCGGCGACCTCGATAACATCGTCCTGATGGCGCTGCGGAAAGAGCCCGAGCGCCGCTACGCCTCGGTCGAACGTTTCTCGGAAGACATTCGCCGCCATCTCGAAGGGCTGCCGGTGGTCGCGCACAAGGACACATTGAATTATCGCGCGAGCAAATTCGTGAAGCGAAACAAGACCGGAGTCGCCGCGGTCGCGCTCATTCTGCTGGCCCTGCTCGGTGGATTGATCGCGACCACCTGGCAGACACGCATCGCCCGGCAAGAGCGCGACCGTGCGCGCGTCGCGCAAACGAGCGCCGAGCGGGCCCGGAAACAGAGCGAGCGGCTAAACAGTTTCCTGCAAACTCTCCTCAGCAGCGCCAATCCCGGCCGCTTGGGACGCGACGTCAAAGTCATTGAGGTGCTGGATGAGGCCGGAAAAAGTTTGGAGAGCGAACTCGCGAGCGAACCCGAGTTACTGGCGCAGGCGCACATGACAATGGCACGCGCCTACCACAGCCTCCGCGATTCCGAGCCGGCCATCCAGCACGCGCGCGCGGCGCTCGCACTGACCCGCCGCCTTCACGGCAAAGAGGACGCCGCCACGGGACAGGCGGCATCCCTTCTGGGAACTATCCTTCGGGCATACAGTCGTTTTGCCGAGGCGGAAGCCCTCTTGACGGAGGCTCTCGGCATTTATCGGCAGAGCCCCGCGAGAGGGGGCTTCATTCGGCTCACAGACGCTTTCCACTCTCGGGTGGCTGCTCGGCAGGCGCGGACAAGCGAAAGAAGGTTTGCCCATGGCTCAGGAAGCCTTGGAGATCAGCCGCAGCCTCCATGGCGAAAGCAGCGAGGAAGCCATCGAGGCCTTGCACATCGTTGGGGACCGTGCGCATGGAGGCGGGCGACTTCACTGGCGCAGAAGCTTCCTTTCGCCACGCGATCGAGCTTTACGACCGCACGCCGCGGTTCGCCGCGGCCGGCATTTATGCAAGGCTGAACCTCATCCTCACGTTCTATCTGCAGGGCAAAATACCGGAAGTCCGGCCGGTGCTGGAGAAAGCGAAAGAGATCTGCGAGCGCGAACTCGGGAAGGAGAATGATGTCTACGGCAGCATCCTCTGGCGCCTGGGCACGCTGGATTTCATGCAGGGTGAATACTCCTCCGCGCTTCCACAGCTCCAACGCGGCCTCGAACTGATCGCGCCCGTTTATGCCGACGACCAGATTGTTGACGTCGTTCACGTGCGCGCCATGATTGGCGCCGCCTTAACGCGCACCGGTAAGGCCGTGGCCGGCGAACCGCTGCTTCGCCAGGCGCTCGCAGACGGCAAGAAAGTGCCGCCCGCGTACTTCGCTCTGACGGTCGGCAATCTGGAAGAAGTCCTGGGCGAGTGCCTCCTGGCTCAAGGCCGTCATGCCGACGCCGAGCCGCTGCTCCTGACCGGCTACAACGATTTGAAAACGCGCCTGGGCGACAAGAGTTCGATGACAATGGCCGCTGCCCGGCGGTTGCACGAACTGTACACCGCGTGGCACAAGCCCGCCGAAGCCGTGCGCTTCGGCGTCCAGGAAACTGCTTCCGCCCATCCGGCCCGGTGAGTTCACGCCCTGGCGAAGACGAAATTGGGAACGGCGAGGTATCGTTATGGCAGGCGATAGACTTCGACCAGGCCAACCCCGGTCGTGCCGCCCGCGCCAGCGACGATCGCGGTATAGGCGCCGGCGGGCAGAGTTTCGAGCAGGGCGCTCTCTGCGTCCTTCAACGGTTGCAGTCCGGTGGCTTCGATTTCGGCTTCGTTAGGCTCTTTCCAGTTATCGTTGCTGCTGATCAGTGTCCCCTGGACATCGCGTAGCTCCAGGGTCGGATCTTCCAGCGCACCGGCGACGCCGAAATCAGTCAGCGAAGGACCGATCGCGCGGATCAGGACATTGGCGTCGCTCCCGAGGATGAAGCCACCGATCATGACATTGCTCTCAGTCGCGACAAAGCCGCGGGTGCTGATGTTGGCCAACTCCGAAGCCGCCGTCGCGTCCAGGTCGTAGGCCTCGACCAAGCCGACCCCAGTGGTGCCATCCTTGCCACTGACGATGGCGGTATAGGCACCCGGATCGAGTGTCGCGACGATGGCGGACTCCAGATCCTTACTCGGTTGCAATCCGGTCGCTTCGATGGTGGCGCGGTCACTCGTCCAGTTGTCGTTAGTGGCAATGACAGAGCCGTCGAGCGCCCTCAGTTCAAGAACCGGATCGGCCAGCGCACCGGCGACTCCGAAGTCAGTCAGGGAAGGGCCGATCGCGCGCAGGATGACCATCTTGGGATCTGTGCCGGTGACAATAAATCCGCCGATGAGCACCTGATCACCCGTCAATACCTGCAGCCGGGTCGAGAT
>CAVUGD010000023.1:0-65828 GCA_963740715.1 uncultured Verrucomicrobiae bacterium
GGTGTTCTCCTTGTCAATCGTGACGCGCTTGGTGCGCCCTAAGTCCTCGAGTTTAACGTTCTCGAGTTTGATACCGAGGTCTTCGGTGATGCATTGACCGCCCGTGAGGACGGCGAGATCTTCCAGCATCGCCTTGCGACGATCGCCGAAGCCCGGGGCTTTGACCGCTGCGACTTGCAACGTTCCACGGAGCTTGTTCACGACTAACGTCGCGAGAGCTTCGCCTTCCACGTCTTCCGCAATGATGAGGAGCGGACGACCGGCTTTCGCTACCTTCTCGAGGAGCGGGAGCATGTCCTTCAAGCTCGAGATTTTCTTCTCGTGAATGAGGATGTAAGGGTTATCGAGGATGACTTCCATCGCTTCGGCATTGGTGACGAAGTAAGGAGAGAGATAGCCCTTGTCGAACTGCATGCCTTCGACAACGTCGAGGCTGGTTTCGATCGACTTGGCTTCTTCTACCGTGATGGTGCCGTCCTTGCCGACTTTGTCCATGGCGTCAGCGATGATCTCGCCGATCGTCTTGTCCCAGTTAGCGGAAACGGTCGCGACCTGGGCGATCTCGTTGCGGTCACTGACCTTCTTCGAGATCTTCGCGAGCTCGGCGACAATGGCTTCGACAGCCTTGTTGATGCCGCGCTGGAGCGAGGTCGGGTTAGCACCCGCGGTGACGTTGCGGAGACCTTCTTTGTAGATGGACTCAGCGAGAACGGTCGCGGTGGTGGTGCCGTCGCCGGCGATGTCGGAAGTCTTGGAGGCGACTTCGCGCACGAGCTGGGCGCCCATGTTTTCATAAGGATCTTCGAGTTCGATTTCCTTGGCCACGGTCACACCGTCTTTGGTGATGGTCGGGCTGCCGAATTTCTTGTCGAGGATGACGTTGCGGCCGCTCGGTCCGAGGGTCGCTTTAACGGCGCGCGAGAGTTTCTCGACGCCGCGGAGAAGCGCATGCCGCGCATTCTCGTCAAATTGTAGTTGTTTAGCTGCCATATATTTTAGTTATTCCTTCTTTAAGTTGGTTGTGCGAGGGCTTAGCCAATGATGCCGAGGATATCGTCCTCGCGCATGATCAGGTAGGACTCACCGTCCACCTTGATCTCAGTGCCGCCGTATTTCGAGATGAGCACTTTGTCGCCCTTCTTCACGGTGAACTCCACTTTTTTGCCGTTGTCGTCGGTCTTGCCGGTGCCGAGGGCAACGACGTTGCCTTCCTGCGGCTTTTCCTTGGCGGAATCGGGGATGATGATGCCGCCTTTTTTGGTTTCTTTCTCTTCGAGCGGCTGCACGAGCACGCGATCTCCGAGAGGTCTTACGTTAATTGCCATATGGTTTTACTTACTCCTTCTAACTAGTTGGGTTGTTGCCGGTCGCCGCTCGCATCGAGCGAGCGGCATTTCGGCAAATTGTTTTTGGTTGAGAGTTACTTCTTGTCTTCGTCGACAACTTCAAATTCGGCGTCGACCACGTCGCCCTGGTCCTTGCGCGGACCATCGGTCTGCGGTTCGGCTTGCGGGCCGGGACGTCCACCGGCTTCTGGGCCGGGGGTAGGACCGGCGCTGGCGGCGGCTTGTTTGTAAAGGTCGGCGCTGACTTCCTGGAACTTGTTCTGCAAGTCCTCGTAAGTGCGTTTCATCGCGTCGGTGTCGTTGGACTCAATCGCGTCGCGGACGGCCTTGATGGCTTCCTCGATCTGCTTGCGCTTCTCTTCGGGAACCTTGTCGCCGAGATCCTTGAGCTGCTTCTCGCTCTGGTAAGCCAGAGTGTCGGCGTTGTTCTTGATCTCGATCGCTTCCTTGGCCTTCTTGTCCTCTTCGGCGTGAGCCTCGGCGTCGCGCTGCATCTTCTCCACCTCTTCCTTGCTCAAGCCTGAGCTACCGGTGATGGAGATCTTCTGCTCCTTGCCTGACCCGAGGTCCTTGGCCGAGACATGCAGGATGCCATTGGCGTCGATGTCGAAAGTGACTTCGATCTGCGGCACACCACGCGGGGCCGGCGGGATGCCGTCGAGGTGGAAGGTGCCGAGATTCTTGTTATCGCGGGAGAGCGGACGCTCGCCTTGCAGGACTTTGATTTCCACGCCCGGCTGATTGTCGCTGTAAGTCGAGAAGATCTGCGACTTACGAGTCGGGATGGTGGTGTTACGCGGGATCATCCCGGTCGCAACGCCGCCGGCCGTCTCGATCGCGAGAGTCAGCGGAGTGACGTCGAGAAGGAGGACGTCTTTCACGTCACCCTTGAGCACGCCGCCCTGGATGGCTGCGCCAACCGCGACGACTTCGTCGGGGTTCACACCCTTGTGGGGTTCTTTCCCGATCAGTTCGCGGGCGGTCTCGATGACCTTGGGCATACGAGTCATACCACCGACGAGCACGAGCTCGTTGATGTCTTTCTCGGCCAGCTTCGCGTCGGAGAGACAGTCCTTCACCGGCTTGATCGTGCGCTGGAAGAGCGAGTCAGTCAGCTGCTCGAGTTTCGAGCGGGTGAGTTTCTTCTGGATATGCTTCGGACCGCTCGCGTCGGCCGTGATGAACGGCAGGTTGATCTCATACTCCTGCGAGGATGAGAGCGCGATCTTGGCTTTCTCAGCTTCTTCCTTGATGCGCTGGATCGCGTCCGGCTGCTTCGAGAGATCGATGCCGCTGTCTTTCTTAAATTCATCGACGATCCAATCGACCAGGACGTTATCCCAGTCATCGCCGCCGAGGTGAGTGTCGCCGTTGGTCGCCTTCACTTCGAAGACGCCGTCGCCGATCTCGAGCACGGAGATATCGAAGGTGCCGCCGCCCAAGTCATAGACCGCGATCTTTTCGTCCTTCTTCTTGTCGAGACCGTAAGCGAGCGAGGCCGCGGTCGGCTCGTTGATGATGCGCAGAACTTCCAGGCCCGCGATCTTACCCGCGTCCTTGGTCGCGTTGCGCTGAGAGTCGTTGAAGTAAGCCGGAACGGTGATCACGGCTTGCGTGATCTTTTCGCCGAGCTTCGCTTCCGCGTCGGATTTGAGCTTGGCGAGAATCATCGCCGAAACTTCCGGCGGCGAGAACGTCTTCTTCTCGCCGTTCACTTCCACCTGCACGTGGGCGTCGCCGTTGGCGGCCTTCACGATCTTGTAAGGAACGCGATGTTCTTCCTCGCGGACCTCGTCGAATTTGCGGCCCATGAACCGTTTGATGGAGAAAATCGTGTTTGCGGGGTTGGTCACGGCCTGGCGTTTTGCCGCCTGACCGACCAGTCGCTCGCCGTTTTTCGCGAATGCGACAATCGAAGGCGTCGTCCGCGCGCCCTCGCTGTTTTCCAAAACTACCGGGTCGCCGCCCTCCATCACAGACATGCAGGAGTTCGTCGTCCCCAAGTCGATACCTAATACTTTAGCCATTGTTATATATAGAAATCCTTTCGCGGAGTGTTTAGCAGCGATCGTTCCATCGGTTCGATAACATTTATAACCATCTGTCGGACAATGTTTAACAGATTTGCTCTCGCATTCATGGAGTTGAGGATTTGTGCCACGTTGGCACACTCTTGGCGCATCTGTCCGCCCTAATCGCGACAGCATGTCTCCGGGTGGTTGGTATGCGGGTTGCTTAAACTCCCGCGATGGAAAATGCCGCGCGCCCGATAGAAGCCAAAAACGGACCGGCGGATATTCTCTTCAAGTGCGACCATTGTCAGCATCGCCTTGGTGGTCGAGAATTCGGCCGCCGGCATGACGTTGAACTGCCAGCGTTGCGGCAAACCAACGACCGTCCCGCACTCCAGCCTCACCAGTTTTGCAGCGCCGGCGCCGGCCTCAACCGTGGTCACGAAGCTGGCGGAGTTGCAACGGCACCTCAAGGAAAACGAATCTCAGCGCACGGAGATTAACGGCTACATCAATCAGCTGAGCATCCAGCTGCACCGCTGGCAGCTCCGGCTGCAGACCCTCAACGAGCGCAACAAGCAGCTTGTCGACGAGATGTCCGATCTGCATCAGACGGATCATCCTCAGGTGGCGGGTTAGTTGTCCGCCTGAGCGGGCAGAGCTATCCTCCGGCCGATGAGTGAAACGGTCACGTTGGAGGCGAAGCAGGCGGCACTGCGTGATCTCATTCGTGAAAGCGCGCCCCTGGTCGTGGCTTATTCCGGTGGCGTGGACAGCGCCTTTTTGCTCGCGGTCGCGGCGGAAACCATCGGCGAACAATGCCTGGGCGTGATCGCCGACAGCCCGAGTCTGCCACGGCAGGCGTTGGCGGATGCCCTGCGACTTGCAGGCCAGATCGGGGCGCGGGTCGAAGTCATCGCGACCGCCGAGATGGACGACCCCGCTTACACGAGCAACCCGGTGAATCGCTGTTATTTTTGCAAAGCCGAGCTCTTCGCCAAACTCGACGGGCTCGCGCAGGACCGCGGTTTTCGCGCGATCGCCTACGGGGAGAATGCGGACGACGCCCGCCAGGACCGCCCCGGGCGCCAGGCGGCGGCCGAGTTTCGGGTCCTCTCGCCGTTGAAGAATGTCGGCCTAACGAAAAGCGAAATCCGCGCGCTCTCGCGGGCGCTGGACCTGCCGACCGCCGACGCGCCGGCGCAGCCCTGCCTGAGTTCGCGCATTCCCCACGGGACGCCGGTCACGGTTGCGGCGCTGGCCATGATCGAACGCGCGGAAGCGGCGGTGCGATCGTTAGGCTTTCGTGTTTTCCGCGTCCGGCACCAAGTGGAGGCTGAAGCGGTGCGCGCGCGGCTGGAAATTGCGCCTAACGAAATGGCGAAACTGGGTTCCACGTCCGAGTCACTGCGCGGCGCCTTGCGCGCGGTCGGGTACGACGACGTTTTGATCGATCCGCGCGGCTATCGATCCTCCGTCTCCTAGAGCGTTCCAAATTCACTGAACTGTTACTTCGCCGCCACGCGGCTGTAACAATCGCTCTCTAGCCTGCCTGCGTTCGGGGAAACCTGAGCCGCCGCGATCGCAGGATCGACGGTGCTTAACCAATCGCGGTGGAAGCCGCACAAACAGGAGAAAAAATGTTTTTCAAAAGAATCGTTTTCGCTGCGCTCGCGGTCAGCTTGTTCGGAGCCGCCTCCGCCCACGCCCAGGATAGCGGGGCCTTGCTGGAGTTGCTGGTGAAGAAAGGCCTCATCAACGACCAGGAGGCCGAAGAGGTGCGGGCCGACCTGATCAAAGAAAGCGCCACCACTTCGGCCGGCAAACTTAAGCTTTCCACCCCGCTCACCGAGCTGGAACTCTACGGCGACGCGCGCGTGCGTTATGAGATCCGGACCGCGGAAGCCGGCGCGCCCGATACGATCTCGCGGCCCGGCGACAACACCCAGCGCAACCGATTCCGTTACCGCCTGCGGCTGGGCCTCCGCGGAACGCTGGTGGACGACTGGTTCTTCGGGCTTCGCCTCGAGACGAGCACCAACCCGCGTTCGACCAACATCACCTTCGGCGATGACAGCGGCGTGAATGGACCCTTCTCCAAGGACAGCGACCGGATCAGCGTCGGACAAGCCTACTTCGGCTATCGCGGGGTGCGCGACCTGACCCTGACCGTGGGCAAGATGCAAAACCCGTTCATCACCACCTCGATGACCTGGGATGGCGACATCAATCCGGAAGGCTTGGCGGAACAGTGGAAGCACACCTTCTCTTTTGGCGGCGGCGGATCGTCCGGCGGGCGCCCAGTCGATGAGCAAGGATGGAAAAACAGTCGTGACCGCGCAAAGCGAGCCTTCGCAACCGATCACAGTCGATATCTTCGCCAACTTCGGACAGTTCGTTTACGACGACTCCAACCCGGAAAACCCGGTCGGTCCCGCCCCCAGCAATGTGCCGAACCGCGACGCGTTTCTTCTCGGCTGGCAGATTGGCGCCAAGATCAACTTCACCAAGAACGTCTACCTGCAACTGGCGCCGACGCTCTATAACTATACCGGCACCGGTGACAGCTTTAACACTCACTTCGTGGGCGATCCCACCTTCCTCGACGGCGCCGGAGCCAAAGTCACGACAAACCAGACCGGCGTAAACAGCCTCCTGGTCTTCGACATGCCGGTTGAGTTCGGCTGGAAGTTTGGTGAACTCCCGATGCGCATCTTCGGAGATTTTGCGACTAACTTCAATGCCGACGATCGCGCCGCGGCCGCGGGCCATCCGGATAAGGGGGACCAGCGTTACGCCTACCAGCTCGGTATCGGCGCGGGAAAACTCAAGGCGAAGAGAGATTGGCAAGTCTCGGCCTTCTACCAGCATGTGGATCAGTTCGCGCTCGACCCCAACCTGGTCGATTCCGACATCTTCGATAGTCGCGTTAACATGGAAGGCTTCGTCGTCCAGGCGGGCTACGCCTTGAGCGACGCGGTCTTCTTCAACCTCACCTATGGCTATGGGGAACAAGCCGATCGCACCCTCGGCACCGGCGGCGTCGGCGATGCCTTTAGCCTCAACCCACTCCGCAAGTACAGCATCTTCCAGACTGACCTGAGCGTGAAGTTCTAACTCTTAGCCAAACAACCCGTAACAAACACAGACTCACATACTATGAAACTAAAAACACTCTTGGTTACCCTCGGCCTGGCTGCTTTCGCCACCGGCGCACAAGCCGACCGGCTCGTGATCAAAGGCTCCGACACACTCGGCGCCAAGCTCGTCCCACAGTTAGCCGAAGCCTTTAAGGCCCAGCATCCGGACACGACCTTCGACATCGCAGCCGAAGGCTCGACCACCGGTATCGCCGCCATCATCGACGGCACCGCCCAGATCGGCATGGCCAGCCGGCGCGCCAAGCCAACCGAAGTCGGGGCCGCGTCCGGTAAGGGCGTCAACATGAAGCCTACGATCGTGGCCTACGACGGTATCGCGGTGGTTGTGAACGCAGCCAATCCAATCAAAGGCCTAACGAAAAAGCAGGTCGAACAAATCTTCACCGGTGAAGTCAGCGACTGGAGCGCGGTCGGCGGCAGTCCGGGCAAGATCTCGGTTTATACCCGAAACACTTCTTCGGGCACTTACTCCGACTTCAAGGAGCTGGCGATGAAGAAGCGTGACTATGCCCCGAGCGCGCAGAAGATGGCCGGCAACGAGCAGATCGCTTCCGAAGTCGGAAAGAACGCTAACGGTATCGGTTATGTCGGCCTGGCCTATGACAAGGCGAATGGAGTGAAAGTGATGCCGATCGACGGCGCGCTGCCCACGATCCAGAGCGTGCACGCGAAGACTTATCCCTACGCGCGGCCCACCTTTTATTATACGAACGGCGAGCCGACCGGAGTGGCGAAAGAGTTTCTTGATTTCACGACCGGCCCGGCCGGCCAGAAGATCGCCCAGCAAGTCGGCTTTGTGCCGATCAAGTAACTCCAGTTAGCGTTAGTTAGGTTTGGGCGGCCCGCCGGGTGACCGGCGGGTCTTCCGCGTACCGGCAGAAGTCACGGTTTCGCGATTTTGGGCGGGAAGAGCCAGCGGAGTTCACCCAGCTCCAACTCGAGCATGGCCACGCCGGCTTTCGAGAGTTTCACTGTCCCGCCAGTGAGCGACGCGATCGCGGAAGAGAAGTCTGGCTCGTGCCCGACCAGCATCAGGACCTGTTTCGGGTATTTATCCCGGAGCCGCTTGAGATCTTCTGCCCCAAAGCCCGGGGCGAGCACTTTTTCTTCGCGCACTTCGGCGCCGAGATGTTCCGCGGCGATCTCGGCGGTCTGCGCCGCGCGTGGAAGAGGGCTCGTCAGGATCAGGTCCGGTCTGGTTTTGAGCCGGGCAAGGAATTCAGCCACTTGATGGAGTTCGCGTCGGCCTTCCTCGGTCAGCGGACGCTCGTCATCTGGTTTGTCCCAATCGGGCCAATCAGCCGCGCCGTGGCGGAGGAAATAAAGTCGCATCCGCTAAAAGGCGGCCGCGGCTCGCGCCAGGATGTAGCCGATGAGGCCGGTCGCAGGCAGGGTGAAGACCCAGGCCCAAATGATCCGCTCGACCACGCGACCACTTCACCCGCTGAAACGTTTCACCGCGCCGACGCCCATGATGGAGGTGGAGATGACGTGGGTGGTGGAAAGCGGAATGCCCCAGTGAGCTGGCCACCTGGATGATGACCGCCGCCGTCGTCTCCGCCGCAAAGCCATGCACCGGCTGCAGCTTGACCATTTTGTGCCCGAGCGTGCGAATGATCCGCCACCCGCCCGCGGCCGTGCCCGCCGCCATCGTCGCCGCGCAAAGGACGACCACCCACGGGGCCACCTGGAAGACCGGCGTGTGCAGGAAATCGAGAATCGGCGGCAGGTCGGCAAACTTCCCGTTGGTCGTGCCGGTATAGAGCGCGAGGGCGATGATGCCCATCGTCTTTTGCGCGTCGTTCGTGCCGTGGCTGTGCGCCATCCAGGCGGCGCTGACCAGCTGGAGTTTGCCAAAGATCGAATGCACCAGATGCGGCGTGAAAGAGCGCAGGGCGACAAGCAAGAGGAACATCAGCAGCCCGCCCATGAAGGAAACCGATGAAAGGCGAGGTCAGCATCGGAATAACCACCTTCGGCATGAGCCCGGATTGC
This sequence comes from uncultured Verrucomicrobiae bacterium, assembly GCA_963740715.1. GTDB lineage: Bacteria > Verrucomicrobiota > Verrucomicrobiia > Chthoniobacterales > UBA10450 > Palsa-1392. The sequence goes on from CAVUGD010000023.1 coordinate 8,515, forward strand.
CATTTCAAAACCGACCAATCGCCCTTGGCCGAAGCGATCGCGGCCCCGCAGAGTCCGCCGATGAGCGCGTGACTCGAGCTCGAGGGCAGGCCGAGCAACCAGGTGATCAGGTTCCAGACGATCGCGCCGATCAACGCGCAAAAAATCGTCGGCATGGTCACGACATGCAGATCGACGATTCCCTTCCCGATCGTGGAAGCGACCGCGGTCCCGGTGAGCGCTCCGGTCAGGTTAAAAAACGCGGCCATCGCGATCGCCTGCCGCGGGGTCAGCACCTTGGTCGAGACGACGGTCGCGATCGCGTTGGCGGCGTCGTGAAAGCCGTTGATGTACTCGAAGGCGATCGCCGCCAGGACGACGAGGATGAAAAGAGTCATACGAACCGGCGCCGCGCTCTTTAGGAATACTTGAGCACGACCTGGAGAATGATGTTTCCCGCGTCGCGGCAGCGGTCGATCACTTTTTCCAGCAATTCGTAGAGGTCGCGCAGGAAGATGATCTGCTTCGCGTCGTAATCGCCGTGATATAAATCGCGCAGCAGATCGAGCTCCAGTTTGTCGGCGTCGCCTTCGATCGTCTGGAGCCGGGCGTTTTTTTCGCGCGCGGTCGCGGCGTCGGTTCCTTTGCGCAGCTCTTTCACCATCGCGAGGACAGCCTCGGCAGCCTGGTCGAGCAAGTTCGAGATGGATCTTGAAATTGTGGCCGTGCAGATCGTCCGGACAGATCAGGATGCGCTCGCCGATTTTCTCGACCGTCTTGGGAATTTTGTAGAGCGCGGCGGCGAGGGACTGGATGTCTTCGCGCTCGAAAGGGGTGATGAAAGTCTTGCAGAGCTGCTCGGTCAGTTCCTGCGTGATCTGCTTGTCCTTGCGCCGGCTGTTGACGAATTCCTCCAGGCTTTGCGGCGATTCCTTGCGCTCCAGCTTGGCCAGGAGCGCGACCAAATGATGCACGCTCTGGTCGGCCTGCTCCGCGCTGGCCTCGAGCAGGTTGAAGAATTTTTCGTCGTGTCCGAGCAGTTTTTTAATCGAGAACATGGGCAGCAGTTCCGGTAGTTGGTTGATGATTGCGGTACCGCAAATCAACCGCGTCGCCAAGTCCAAAGAATCCTGGAGTTTCGCCTAACGATCAGCCGGATGAAACGGCTGGTGCCGGATGTCCTCGGCCGCCGCGGCGTAAACCGCGTCTTCCGCGATGTTGGTCGCGTGATCGCCCACCCGCTCGAGGTGGCGCGCGATAAACATGAGATTGAGATAACCGCGCAATTGCTCCGGATCCTGCGCCATCCGTTCGATCAGGCGCCGGCTGGCGTTGGCGTTCATTTCATCGAGCGCCTTGTCGCGCGCTTTCAGGCCGCGGCCCAGGGCGACGTCCTCCCGCACGTAGGCATCGACGCTGTCCTTGAACATATGCATCGCGAGCTCGCGCATCGGCGCGATCAATTCCGTCTCGGGAAGAAACGGATGCCGGATCAGTTTGCGCGCCTTGCGCGCGATGCTCACCGCCTGGTCCGCCATGCGCTCGAGGTTGGAACAAAGTTTCATCGCCGAGACGACGCGCCGGAGATCGGACGCGACCGGTTGGAAGCGGAGGAGGAGGTCGATCCCGTCCTTGTCCACCTGCTTCTCCAGCTGGTCGATCTCCTCGTCGTCCGCGATCGCGGTCGCGCAGAGATCGTCGTCGCGTTGCAGGAGCCCGTTGAGCGCGTGGTCCAGGCTGCGCGTCGTTAGGCTGGCCATCATCAGGACGTTGTTGCGCAAGGTCGCGAGCGCTTCGTCGAAGGTGCCGAGGATGTGTTTTGGCGGCGTCATTTTTTCTTAACCGAACCGGCCGGTGATGTAGTCCTCCGTCTGCCGTTGCGCGGGATTGGAAAAGATCCGTGTCGTGTCGCCAAACTCGATCAGGCGCCCGAGATAAAAGAAAGCGGTGTGATCGGAACAGCGCCCGGCCTGCTGCATGTTGTGGGTCACGATCACGATCGTGTAATCGCGTTTCAAGTGCCGGATCAGCTCCTCGACTTTCGCGGTCGCGATCGGGTCGAGCGCGGAACAGGGTTCGTCCATCAGGATGATCTCCGGTTCGACCGCGAGCGCGCGCGCGATGCAAAGCCGCTGCTGCTGGCCGCCGGAAAGCCCGTAGGCGCTGCGGTCGAGCCGGTCCTTCACTTCGTCCCAGAGCGCGGCGGAGCGCAGACTCTTCTCGACCGCTTCGTTGATCTTCGACGCCTTCTTCACGCCCGCGATGCGCAACCCGTAGGCGATGTTGTCGAAGATCGATTTCGGGAACGGGTTCGACTTTTGGAAAACCATCCCGATCCGCCGGCGGAGATCGACCACGTCGACGGCGGGATCGTTGATGTCGCGGCCTTCGATCTCGATCGAGCCGCGGATGATCCGGGCGGAGTCGACCAGGTCATTCATCCGGTTAAAACAGCGGAGCAAAGTCGTTTTCCCGCAGCCGGAGGGCCCGATGAAAGCGGTCACCGCGCGGGCCGGGATTTGCAGGCTGACGTCATGCAGCACTTCGTGATTGCCGTAGGCGAAAGTGAGATCGCGCACGTCGATCGTCGGCTTCGGCGCAGCAGGCGTCGTCGGCAGCGTTTCGCTCCGGCCGGCAACGGTGGTTGGAGAGGCTTCAGGCATGAGCAGGTTCACCATGATAAACGGCTCCGACTCCGTTCGCGAAGTACGACCGAGGTCAGCGCGATCAGCATCACGAGCAGGAGAAAAACGAAGGCCGCGCCGTACTGGACCCGCTCGGTGTATTCATTTTGCGGGATCTTCGAGCTGACGACATAAATGTGATAGGGCAACGCCATCACGCCCTGGAAAAAAAAGTCGGTCCAGCGCTGCACCTGCCACGGCATCTCGTCGCGCAACGCGTAAGCCGCCGTGAACATGATCGGCGCCGTCTCGCCCGCGACGCGCGCGATCCCGAGAATCGACGCGGTCAGGACACCGGGCATGGCGTAGGGCAGAACGTTTTTGCGAATCGTCTGCCACTTCGTCGCGCCGAGCGCGAGTGAGCCTTCGCGCAACCCTTGCGGCACGGCCCGGAGCGCTTCTTCACTCGCGGTGATGATCGCCGGCAAGACCATCAGCCCGAGGGTAAACCAGCCGGCCAGGAGCGAGACGTTCCATTTGAAAAAGATGACGAAGAGGCCGAAACCGAAGAGACCGAAAACGATCGAAGGCACGCCGGCGAGATTCAAAATCGCAATCCGGGTGAGCCGGATGAAGCGGCTATTGCGGCTGTATTCGCTCAAGTAAATCGCGCTCGAAATCCCGATAAACAAGGCCACGATCATGGAGCCGATGACGAGGAGCGCGGTCCCGACGATGGCGGGCCAGATCCCGCCGGCGGAGTAGGCGACCGTCGTCGGATTGACCTCGGCCGCGGGATGCTGGCCTTTCCAGGCGCGAAAGTCCTTGTCGCCTAACGACATCTTTTTCCCCTCGAAATCGAAAACGTAAAGCGTCTCCGGTTTCTCGGTCAGGAAGGTGAGGTTGACGAAGGGCGCGGTCGTGGTGAAGACCGTCCGCGCGCCTTTCACCCCGATGTCGAGGAAGATGTAGCTGGTGCAGGCGATGATGAAATATGTCGCGAGCCGGAAGCTCCAGAAGGTGAGCCGTTCCGCCAGCCGCGTCCGCTTTTGCTGTTTCGTTAGGCTGTTCATTTAGCCGATGCTCATCCGGTAACGCTGCACGATTTTTTGGGCGAGGAAGTTGATCCCGAGCGTGATCGTGAAAAGGACGAGCCCGACCATGAAAAGCGCGCGGTAATGAATGCTCCCGCGCACCACTTCGCCCATCTCCTGCGCGATGATGCCGGTCATGGTGTGGACCGGTTGAAAGAACGCGCCCAGGCCTTCGTTGAAATTCGGAATCTCGATCCGGTTTCCGGCGCAGAGCAGCACGACCATCGTCTCACCGATGACGCGGCCGAAGCCGAGCAAAATGGCGGAGATGATTCCGGAAAGCGAAGCCGGCACGAGGATGCGGCCGATGGTCTGGAGGCGGTTCGCGCCCAGCGCGTAGGAGGCTTCCTTGAAGCCGCGCGGCACGTTGCGCAGCGCGTCTTCCGAGAGGGTGAAAATGGTCGGGACCGCCATCAGGGCGAGGAGGGTGCCGGCGGTGAAAACATTCAGCCGCTCGCTGATCGGGAAAAAAGAAATCCAGCTCAGCCACTCCGATTGTGAGGCGGCGCGGATCGCTTCACCGACCACCGCGATCCCGAAAAATCCGAGCACAACCGAAGGAATGGCGGAGATGAATTCGATGTAGGGCTTGATCAGGCGTTTCTCATTTCGCCCGGCGATTTCGCTCACGTAAATCGCGGCCGCGACTCCGAACGGCACCGCGAAAACGAGCGCGACCGCCGAGACCATGATCGAGCCGACGAGCAATGGCCGGATGCCGTACCAATCCTGCCAGAAACTGGCCGTGATCCAGTCGTGCCCGAACAAAAACGCGGTCATGCCGCGATACCACGGGACGGGCCGATTCGGATCCCAGCTCTCGAGTTGCTGATAAACCCCCGGCAGGGCGGCGACGAAATCCCGAACCTCACCCTTCCAGTGGCGAAGTTGTTTTTCCACTGCCGGGCTCGTTAGGCGAGGCGCGTTGCTGAGGAGACCGCCGAGATCGCCCGCGATTTTCGAACTCGTTAGGCGAAAGGCCGGCGCGCCCGCGCGCAGGGTCGCGACGGTGGCCGCCTGGTTGACTGTCGGGACCGCGATTTTCGCCGCGGCCGCGGCCTGGCCGGCGCGGGTCAGCCGCTCTTGCTCGGCGATGGCTTCGTCGCGTTTCGCGATCGCTTCCTTCAAGCCCATCGCCTCGTCGTTCAAATCGGAGACGAGACCGTTCAGGTCGTCACCCGCGTCGCTGAAGCTGGTGGCGAATTGGTCGAAGGGAGCGAGCGCGGCCTGGGCCTGCTCGTTGCTCAGCCCGCGCTGGGTCAGGCCCTTGAATTCGCGCAGCCGGATCTGATTGAGCGACCGAGTGAGCGCGGAATGCTGTTTGGCCTGAGCCCGGATGAGGTCGACGTACTCGAGCCCGGCGGTGCGATAAACGCGCAGATTACGCAGATTTTCGCCGAAGAAACCGAACCCTTCGCGGCAAAGAAAAATCGTGATCAAAGCCAGGACCACGACCGCGACAATCGCGTTCCCGCCGAAGAAATATTTTATCACCCGCTCGCTCAGGCGCCGGCTGCGGGAGCGGTTTTCCTGGGCGGCGGCGGGCGGCAAAATCGGTGCGGCAATCTCCACCGCGCAAAGTGCAAACGGGCCGGGAAACCGGCAAAATGTTTAGTGTTACGTTTGCGTGACGGCGAGTGGCAACCGAACTCGAACCGTCGTCCCACGCCCCAACTCGCTCTCCGCCGCGACGCTGCCGCCGTGCAGTTGCACGATGTGTTTCACGATCGAAAGGCCGAGTCCGGTTCCGCCCAGCTCGCGGTGGCGCGCTTTGTCGGCCCGATAAAATCGCTCAAAGACCCGCGGCAGATCGACCGCTGGAATTCCCGCGCCATTGTCGGAGACGCTCAAGTGCAGTTCTCCATCGCTGCTGGTCGCGCGGACAGTGATTTTGCCGCCGGCGGCCGAGTATTTCACCGCGTTATCGAGCAGGTTGTAAATCACTTCCTGCAAGCGCGCTTCGTCCGCCTCGAGCGGCGGCAAATCTTCCGCCGCCTCGAGCTGCGCGTCGATTTGTTTGGCGGCGAATTTTTTCTCCCAGTCGCGCATGATGCCGCGCAGGAAAAGCGCCGGCCGGATGGTCGTCAGGTCGAGGGCCATGCCCGGTCCCTCGAGCCGGGCGAGGCTCAGGACGTCGTCGACCAGGAGGTTGAGCCGGTTGGAATGCCGTTCCATCACTTCAAAAATGCGGAGCAATTCGGCGGGCGGTTGTTCCGGATTCTCGAGCAGCGTCTCGAGATAGCCGCGCAGGATCGAGAGCGGCGTGCGGAGCTCATGTGAAACATTCGCGACAAAATCCCGTCGCATCGTTTCCGTGCGACGCCGCTCGGTGATGTCGCGAAACAGGATGACGGCGCCTGGTCCGTCCTTGATCGGTTCCGCGACCACTTCGAGATGGCGTTCGCTCTCCGCCGGGCGCTGGAGGACGATCGTCACGCGGCGCGTCTCGCCACTGCCGAGCGCTTCGCCTAACGAGCGCTCAACGGCGGCGTCGCGCACCGTTTCGAGCAGAGTGACGTCATTTGTTTCCGCGCCGAGCCCAAACATTTGCCGGAAGGCAGCGTTCATCAGCCGGATGCGCCGCTCGCCATCGGCGACGACGAGGCCATCAGCGAGCGCGCCAACGATCGCCTGGACGCCGAACTCGCCTTCCTGCACCCGCGTGCGCAACGCTCCCTCGCGCAAGGCGAGTTGCTCGAGCGCGAGCGCGGTCCCGCGCACGGTCGGGCTGCCGCCGATGAGAAATGTGCGAGGCGACTGGCCTTCGTTCAGCTCGCGCACCATCCGCTCCAGCTCGCGCGCGGGCACGATCCAATCGCGCCGGACGCGCCACCAAAGGCCGACGAGAAGTCCGAGCGCGAGCGCAAAAGCGAGCCAGCCCATGGGTCCCGTTTACTCGCGCAAACGGTAGCCGAAGCCGCGCACGGTTTCGATCACGCTGGCGGATTTGCCCAGTTTCTCGCGCAGCCGGCGCACGTGAGTGTCGACGGTGCGGGTATCGATCGCGGCCTCGTAGCCCCAGACTTCGTTCAGCAACCGGTCGCGCGCCTGGACCCGGCCCGGCCGATGCATCAGCATGCTGAGCAGTTTGAACTCGACCGCGGTCAGGACGACCGGCTTGCCGCCGACGAGGACGCGATGGCGCGCGGCATCGAGCGTGATCGGGCCGCGGGTCAATTGTTCCTCCGCCATTTCGCCCGCGCCGCGGCGGAGGATGGCTTTGATGCGCAAAAGCATTTCGCGCGGACTGAAAGGCTTGGTCACGTAATCGTCCGCGCCGAATTCGAGGCCGACGATGCGATCGACCTCCTCCGCTTTCGCGGTCAGCATGATGATCGGGATGTGCGAAGTGAGCGAGTCGGTCTTGAGCACTTTGCAGACTTCGAGGCCCGGCATGCGGGGCAACATGAGGTCGAGCACGATCAAGGCCGGTACTTCGGCGCGCGCTTTTTTCACCCCTTCGGCGCCGTCGTGCGCGCTGATGACGGTGAACCCGCCCGCCTTTTTTAATTGCAGCGTGAGGAGATCGACCACATCGGGCTCGTCCTCCACGATCAGGATCTTTTTGTTAGGCGAAAGGCTCATGCGGCAGCGGCGAATCCAGATTATCCCGAAAGGGCGGCGGCTGACAATTTGCGAATGGCGGGCGCGCTCTAATCGCGGGCCAATTTCACGTTGCTGTAGCGGCTGGCGCCGGTCACTTCCTCGCCCAGCCAGGCCGGCGGTTGAAACGAGTGGTAACTTTCGAGATCGGGGAATTCCACCTCCGCCACCATCAGGCCCTCGTTCGAGCCGCGGTAGACGTCGATTTCGATCGTGAATTTCTTCCAGGGAACGTCATAGCGCGTTTTCGTTAGGCGCGAACCGGCGGTGGCGGGCCAGAGGATGGCAAACTGCGCCGGCGTGAGACGAATTTCGCGTTCTTCCCGGGCCTGGGCCCGGCCGCGTTTAAAGGTCAGCGTGCAAACCCGGCCGGCCCGGCGCAAACGGACGTGCGACTTGTCCCGGTCGACCGCGAGATAACCCTGCGCGATTTCCCGATGCGGATAACGCGCGAGCGGTCCCGGGAGTTTAGCGACCAAAAATTTTCGCTCGATTTCGAGGTGCGGATCTTTCATGCGGGCGGGCGTACCAGGGAGGGGACTCGAACCCCTAAGGATTGCTCCACCAGATCCTAAGTCTGGCGCGTCTGCCAATTTCGCCACCCTGGCTCGTTCCAAGTTTCCGAAAGAAAACGGGCGCGGCTTTCGGTCACGGCCCAGTCTATCGTGTCGCGCGCTCCCCGCAATCGATCGAAACCAAAATGCGCGCCGCGCCCGAGGCTTGATGGCGATTGACCGACCCTTTATAACTTTTCTGCAATGCGCATTCTGTTGATCGAAGATGAAAAAAAGACGGCGGCTTTTATTGCCAAGGGCCTGGAAGAAGCGGGCTACTCGGTCGAGGTCGCGCGCGACGGTGAAGCCGGTCTACAGATCGCGCTCGGGGGCCATTTCGATCTCTTCCTGCTCGATGTCATGCTGCCGAAAAAAGATGGCTGGACGGTGGTCGAGGAATTGCGCGGGCAGGGTGTGCTGACGCCGATTCTTTTCCTGACCGCACGCGACAGTGTGCCCGATCGGGTGAAGGGACTCGAGCTCGGTGGCGATGATTATCTGGTCAAGCCGTTCGCTTTTTCGGAGCTGATCGCCCGCGTGCGCTCGCTCCTCCGGCGCGGTCCGACGCAACAGGACGATCAATTGCGGATCGAAGACCTGGAGTTGGATCTGCATCGGCACCGCGCGGTCCGGGCCGGGCAACCGCTGCATCTGACGGCGAAGGAATTTCTTCTCCTCGCGCATCTCGTGCGCTCGGCGGGGGAAGTGGTCTCGCGCAAGGAGATCGAAGGCCACGTCTGGGGGATCGATTTTCAAACCGGCACCAACGTCCTCGACGTGATGGTGCGGCGATTGCGGGCGAAAGTGGACGACCCTTATCCAAAGAAGCTCATCCACACGGTTCGCGGCGCCGGTTATGTCCTCAAAGCCGACTGAACCGCGCTCGATCGCGTCGCAGCTGGTTTTCCTTTTCACTCCGGCGGCGGTCCTGCTCCTCGGCTGCGGGCTCGGTGTGCTCTACTGGATCGTCGTTAGGCACGCGCTCGCGGAAGACCGGCTCGTCCTGGCGGACAAGGTGCTCGGGATCCGCGCCGATCTGCGCTCGGCCGCCGGTCCGCGCCTGGTAAAACAGGAGCTGAAAGCGCTCCAGGGCGAGCGGACTTCTTACTGGGTGCGACTGCTCGACGGAAGCGGCGAGGTCATCGCCGAGACGACCGGGATGGACAAAATGCTTCCGGCCGCGCTCTTTCCCAGCGGGGAAACCACGGGCTCGGCGGAGCTGCCGATGAAGGACCACCAAACCAACGGCAAGCTCTTCTCGTTAGTCTCGATGCACGCCGAGGAAGGCGGGCGAGACTACCTCATCCAGGTGGCGCAGGACCGCTCGGTCGACGAACAATTCGAGCGAGAGTTTGGGCTGCTCGTCGGGATCGTGCTGGTCTGCGGGATTTTTGCTTCCATCGTCATCGCCATCACCGTCACCCGGCGCGGCTTGAAACCATTGAATACCATGACGGATTCGCTCATGCGGGTCGGGCCCACCCGCCTCAACGAACGCGTCCGGGTCACGGAATGGCCGCGCGAGTTGCAGCCGGTCGCGCTCGCTTTCGACGACATGCTGGATCGGCTGGAGGATTCCTTTAACCGGCTCTCGCAGTTCTCGGCCGATCTCGCGCACGAATTGCGCACGCCGCTGGCGAACATTCGCGGCGAAGCCGAGGTCGCGCTCAACCGCCCGCGCACGCCTAACGAGTATCAGGCGGTGATCGAGTCGAGCGTGGCGGAATGCGAACGGCTCGGCGGGGTCATCGATAATTTGCTCTTCCTCGCGCGCGCCGAAGCCGCCGAAAGCAAGGTCCACTGTGCCTGGTTTGATGGCCGGGCTGCCATCGGCCGGATCGCCGCCTACAACGAAGCGATCGCCGAGGAGCGCCGGCTCGAGATTGTCTGTGTCGGGGAAGGCGAAGTCTATGCCGACCCGGTTATTTTTGGACGCGCGGTGAGCAACCTGGTCGATAACGCGGTCCACTACACCCCGGATGGCGGCCGGATCGCCATTTCGATCACGGTGAGTGACGATGCCGCCGAAATTTCCGTGGAGGACACCGGCTGCGGGATTGGGGAGGAGCATATTTCGCGGATTTTCGACCGCTTTTATCGGGTCGATCCCTCGCGCAGCAGCGAGGGCACCGGGCTCGGTTTGGCCCTGGTGAAATCAATCGCCGACCTCCACGGTGGCAACGTCGCGGTGGCGAGTGAAGTCGGGCGCGGAACGCGAGTCACCCTCATGTTCCCTCGGCCGCCGCGCTAGAAGGCCCCGGGACAGGGGCAAAAAGCGGGCGCTTTTCAGAAAGTGACAAAAATATCATTTTTGTACTTGTCTTCTTTTTCCGCGTTGGATAAATCGCGCGAATGTTAAATCGCTTTTTGTCACGCGCCGCCTTCCAAAACGGCGCTTCGACTCTCACGCGCAGCCTCTGGCTCGCGCCGTTCTTCGCCGTGACACTGTGTGGCGTCAGCGTCCTCGCACAGGATGCCGTGCCCCCTTCCACCCAAACGACAACCTCGCGGACGACCACCGCGGAATCGACGACCGACGTCCAGCCGACGCTGGTCGTGACCGGTGATGAACTGCCGGGCGCGTACGGCGCGCCGGGCGCGTTTTCGCGCAGCCGCTTTTCGCCGTTGACCACCGCTTACGTTCTTCCTCCGGGCTCGGTTTATGCCGCGTCGATTTATGAGGGAAACGCTTTCCGGCACGGACCGCCCAATCACGTTTTCACCCAGGAAGTCGAGGTCGGTTTGCCCTATCGCTTCGGGCTCGCGCTGGAAAACAGTATCGAACGTTTCGTCGGCCAGACGGAAAACTCCTCCTTCAGCATCGAAGGCCGTTATGCGCTGGCCGATTGGGGGAAGATCCCGCTTAACCCGACGATTTTCGCGGAATATAAATTCGGCACCGGCAAGATCCTGCACGAGGAAGGGCCGCCGCCGCCGCCGGAAGAAGCCGCCGAAGAAGACGGCCCTCCCGATCGCCCGGATGCGTATGAATTTCGGCTTTTGCTTTCGCAGGAATTTGGCGGCCGCTTCGAATGGGCCTTTAACGCCTTCTTCGAAAAAGAGAATACCGGCGACCGCGGGCGCGAATGGGGTTTCGCCCAAAGCATCCAAACTCCGATCCTTCTTCCGCGTGAGCGGCTCAAGGCCGGGTTGGAAATGAAGTATCAAAACTTCACCGTCAAGGACACGCGCGGTTCACCGATCCATCGTTTCGAGATCGGGCCGAGCTTTTCGTTCAAGCCCGCCGCGCATATGCGCTTCGATCTTGCCCCGCTCTTCGGGGTGACGAAGGATTCGCCGCGGGTTCAGGTTTTCGGCATCCTCTCCTACGTTTTTGGCGGGGGTGACGAAGAGAACGAAGCGGAATCCCCCGCCTCCACCCGGAATCGTTAGGCAGAACGCCCGCTAAGGCGTCATCTCCTAAACCAACTAAAAACTCACTATTTTAAACACAGTCGTACTATGCCCATGTCTCAGCTCAAAATCACGCTAACTCATAATTCGTATACTACACTCGCCGTCCTCGCACTCCTTCTAGCTCCTCTGTCCGTCGGGCGAGCGCAAACTGCGGCGCGCGTCCCGCAAACTCCGCAGCTGGAAGTGACCGGCGAAGCGGTCCCGACTCCGACCCCGCAGGACGATACCTGGCCGAAGCTCAAACACATCATGAAGGAGCTCTCTGGCACCCAGGTCACGGTGACGAAGAAGGCGACTACGATAAAACTGGACCAGCAACCAACTGTCATTAACAACAATCAACAGGAGCTCTTCAGTAAGGCGCCCGGGCTGCTCATTACTCAGCAACAGACGCCGGGACAGTTCAACTTTAGTTACCGCGGCCTCGGCAATCCGCAGGAGTCAGAATATCTCCTCGCGCTGCAGGATCGAGTTCCCATGATGACTGACTGGATCGGCTTTCCCACCCTCTTTTACACCCCTCTCCCGCAGAGCATCAGTGAGATTCAGTTTATCCGCGGCGGCTCGAGTCTGCTCTACGGTCCGGAACCCGCGCCGGCGATTAACTATGTCACGCGGCGGCCCGCCCCAGGGATTCCCTTGAGCGGTTACAGCGAACAGGTTGGCGGCGGCTACGGCGCGTATTCGACCTTTAACGTCCTCGAAGGCGTGCAAGGTCCGGTCGAGTTCCGGGCGGACTTTGGCTATGTGCGTTCCGACGGTCAGCGTGATAACAGTCAGTCGAACTTATTCCAGGGCGACGCCTACGTCGGTTATCGACCCGACGCGAACCAGCTCTGGTCAGTCGATTTCCATGCTTACCATGTGTCGGTTGGTGACCCGGGGCGGCTGACGATTCAGCGGTACAACCTGGATCCAAACTTTTCACCGACCCCTTATAACCATGACTGGGTCGATCGCTACAATGTCACCTTGAGTCATGAACACGATTTCGGTGACGGCTGGTTATTGGACGCGAAGGCCTGGTTCACCTACCAGGCGGTCGATAACCGGACGGCGGCGGGGCTGAGCCCGACGGGAGTTCCTCCGGCTACGACCACGATTCAATCCGAGAATTACTACAACGGCGGTCTCGATCTGCGGATGCGCAAACGCTGGGGCGACGGCACGGCTTTCAAAGGCAGCGCTCTCACTTTCGGCGGCGTCGTTTATCACGGTGAAGCGCCCTTCATGCAATTCATCAGTCCGGACCTTTATGCCGATCGCAATGACACTGGGATCTCGACCCGGCTCGATCAGGATAGGAGCACTGATTACCAGGCCGTGTTCTTCGAAAACATTTTCCGGCTCGGCGCTTTCCATGTGGTGCCTTCGTTTCGGCTCGATCATGAAACAGTGGAGGTGAGTGAAAACGTGACTCCGTTTGCCCGGCCGCTCGCTGACGTTTCGGCCGATCACTGGGTGCCGCTCTGGGGGATCGGCCTCGGGAACGACTTCTGCCACGGGAACGAAACCTATTTCAGTGCTTCTTCAGGCTGGCGGCCGACCCGCTTCTTTGATGTGGTCTCGCCTTTTTCGCCCACTTTCGTTCCGGGCCGTCCGTCCGATCCGTTTGAGTCGCTCGACTTCGAATTGGGCGTGCACGGAACGCCGGCGGCGGTGCCCGGTCTTTGGTATGACGTCGGTCTGTTCTGGATGGAATTCTCCAACCGAACGGAAACCGCCTTTCTCAATCCGGGCGTGAACAACGACACCGTCCTGATCAACAGCGGAAGCACCCGCCATCGCGGCTTTGAAGGCGAAGTTGCCTACGATGTGCTGCGGCTGTTCGACGGCGCCGCCTCGAGTGGGAATCACCTCACGGTCTCGGGCAACCTGCAGTGGCTCGACGCGGAATTTACCGAGAGCACTCTTCCGGGCCAGGTCGGAAACGAGCCGGCTTTTGCGCCCGAGTGGGTGGTCAAAGCCGCGCTCACTTTTGGCAAGGATAAGTGCTACAACTTCCGCCTGAGCGCGACCTCGGTTTCCTCGCAGTTCTTCCAGGATTCGAATCTGCCTGCGGTCGCGGGCGATGGAACGGTTCTGGTTCCGGCAAAAGTCCCGGCCTATTGGACGCTGGATTTCTCGGCCGAATATTACTTTGCGAAGAATTGCCGGATCCTGGCGGGTGTCTCCAACCTGACGGACGAGCGCTATTACTCGCGCGTCTTCGGCAGCCGGATTGAACCCGCGCCAGCCCTGAACGGCTACGCCGGTGTCTCGATCGGATTTTAGACCGGAAAAATTGTATCGCGTCCGAGATCGTTAGGGCGGCGCAGCTGAGTGCGCCTGCCCTAACGATTAAGGAGCGAGCCGCTCGATCGTCCAGGAAGCATCCTGTTCCCGGGTATAACGAAAGCGGTCGTGCAGGCGGTTGGCCCGGCCCTGCCAGAATTCGATCGTTGCCGGGACGATCCGGTAGCCGCCCCAATGCGCTGGAAGCTCAATTTCTTTGCTCCCGGCAAAGCGCTGGGTCATTTCCGCGAGGCGCGCATCGAGGATGCGGCGCGCGTCGATCACCTCGCTCTGGTGCGAGACCCAGGCGCCGAGCTGGCTGCCCAGCGGGCGTTCGTGAAAATAAGCTTCCGATTCTTCCCGGGAAGTTTTCTCGACTCTCCCGGTGACTCGGACCTGACGCTCCAGCTGCATCCAATAAACGACGAAGGCCGCTTCCGGGTTTTTTTCCAGCTCGTGCCCTTTCTTGCTCTCGTAGTTGGTGAAAAAAACAAAGCCGCGTTGGTCGAAGCCTTTCAGGAGGACGACCCGGGCCGATGGTTTGCCGTCAGGCGTGGCGGTGGCGAGAGCGATCGCGTTCGCGTCCGGGAGGCCAGAATTAATCGCGGTCGAAAACCAGGTCGCGAACTGCTCGATCGGATCGGGGTGCAGTTCGGCCCGGCGTAAGCCCTGAGTCTCGTATTCGCGTCGTAGCCCGGCGAGGTCGATTGCGTCCATCTCACCGCAAGCGTACGCGCCGCCGCCGCTGCTGTCGAAAAATGTTCGCGCGCACGACGATTCGAGCGGGTTTCCGTTTGTGCACGCCGCCGCGCTTCGTTAATAATCGGAAATGTTCAGCCTCACCATGCTCGGCAGCGGAAGCGCGGGGAACAGCGCGCTGATCGCGACCGATCATTGCCGGCTGCTCGTCGACGGCGGGCTGAGCGCGCGTCAGCTCGTCCTCCGGCTCGAACTTTGCGGAGTTAAGCCTAACGAACTGGATGGCGTCCTCCTGACCCACGAGCACGGCGACCACGTCTGCGGACTGGAAGTGCTCTGCCGGAAATTTCAGATCCCGATTTTCTGCAACGCCCTGACCGCGGAAGCGATCCGCCATGGGTCGTTAGGCGAACATCGCAACTGGCGCATCTTCCGGACCGGCGCCGCTTTTTCCATTTGCGATATCACGGTCGAAAGTTTCTCCGTCCCGCACGACGCGGTCGAGCCGGTGGGCTACACCTTTCACGCCGGCGCGAGCGCGCTCGGGTACATCACCGATCTCGGGCACGCCACCCGCCTCACGATCGAGCGCCTGCGCCAGGTCCAGACCCTGGTGATCGAGACGAACCACGACGAAAAACTTTTGCAGGCCGATCTGCACCGCCCCTGGCCGGTAAAGCAGCGCATCCAATCGCGGCACGGCCATCTTTCCAACGCGGCCGCGGCCGCGGTGGTGGCGCAATTATTACCCGGAAAAATCGGGCGAGTGGTGCTCGGGCATCTCAGCCGCGATTGCAATTCGCCGGAGCTGGCCGCCGGCACCGTTCGGGCGGAGCTGGAAAAGTGCGGCCGGAGTGATATCGAGATTTTTTGCGCGGCGCAGGGCGAGGTCAGCCCGCGTTTTGCGATCGGGGCGACCCGGGCGGGGGCTTTTCAGCCGACCTTCGACAATCTCCTTTTCGAGATCGCCTAACGAATCAATCCTCGTCGCCGACGACGAGATGAATGATCCCGGCCGGATCGGAAATCCAAAAACCGTCGAAATCTTCCCGGAGCTGTTCGACTTCGTCGCGCCGCGCCACCCCGTGATTCTTGAGATAAGCGGCCGCGCTCTCGGTGTCGTTGGTCTCGAGTTCGAGCCAGATGTCGGGATGACTGAGGTTGGGAACACGGTCGATCCAGAGCCGGATCGGGCCGAACTGGAAGATGCAGCCTTCCGCTTCTTCCTCGATCACGGGCAGGCCGAGGGTGTCGCGGTAGAAGGCGACGGTCTGCTCGTAGGTGTGGTACGGGCATTTGATGGCGATGTTTGCGCCGCCCGAAAAATTCGGGCTGTTGACGTTGGCGACCATGAGAAAATGTGCGCGCTTTTTGCTCCGCTCGCCACTCGTTAGGCAAACAAAGCGCGAAGCAAAATTAGCCGCCGCCGGATCCTTCGCCGCCCGGCTCGGTCATGGCAATGGGATCGAGCGCGGCTTTCAATTCCGCTTCCGGCAGGACTTTTTTCTCGAGGCTGATTTCGCGGACCGTCTTGCCGGTTTTGACGCTCTCCTTCGCAATCTCCGCCGCCCGATCGTAGCCGATCTTCGGCGCCAGGCTCGTGACCATCGCCATTGAGAGCTCGACCAATTCTTCGCAACGCTCCTTGTTCGCCTCGATGCCGCTGACGCATTTCTCGGCGAACATGTCGGCCGCGTTCCCGAGCAGGCGGATGCTGCAGAGAAGATTGTGCGCCATGACCGGCATCATGACGTTGAGGTCGAGGTTCCCGTTTGCGCCCGCCCAGGTGATGGTGGTGTCCGCGCCGATCACCTGCGTGCAAACCATCATGACCGATTCGCAGATCACGGGATTTACTTTTCCCGGCATGATCGAACTGCCGGGCTGAGTGGCGGGCAATTGAATCTCGCCCAGGCCGCAGCGCGGACCGCTGCTCAGGAGGCGAAGGTCGTTCGCGATTTTGAAAAGGCTGACCGCAATCGTCTTGAGGTGGCCGCTGGCTTCAACCGCGCCGTCCTTTGCGCCCTGCGCTTCAAAGTGATCCGCCGCTTCGCGAAACGGAATGCCGGTGCGCTGCTCGAGATGGCGCATGACTTTGCCCGGCATATCAAGATGCCGATTAAGCCCGGTCCCGACGGCAGTGCCGCCGAGCGCGAGCTCGTGGAGCGCGACGATCGCCTGTTCGGCGCGCCGTTTTCCAAAGCGCACCTGCTGCGCGTAGCCGCCAAATTCCTGGCCGAGCCGGACCGGGGTCGCGTCCATCAAATGGGTGCGCCCGATTTTGATCACGTCGTGGAACTCGGTTGCTTTCGCGGCCAGCGCGTCGCCCAGTTTCTCGAGCGCGGGGATGAGACAATTCTTGAGCTGCTCGGCCGCGCTGATGTGGATGGCGGACGGGATGACGTCGTTGCTCGACTGACCCATGTTGACGTGATCGTTAGGGTGAACCGGCTCGCGGGCGCCGATCGGTTTGCCGGCCAGCTGGCAGCAGCGATTGGAGATGACCTCGTTCGCGTTCGTGTTCGTGCTCGTGCCGGAACCGGTCTGGAAAATATCGAGCGGGAAATGTTCGTCGAGCTTGCCCTCCACGACTTCCTCGGCGGCCTGGACGATGAGCGCGCTGCGTTCGGCATCGAGCAAACCGAGGTCGTGATTGGCCTGGGCGGCGGCCCATTTCAACAAACCGAGGGCGCGAATAAACGGCCGCGAAAAACGCCAGCCGCTGACCGGAAAATTCAGCACCGCCCGCTGGGTCGAGGCGCCGTAAAGAGCGGATTCCGGCACGGACATCTCGCCCATGGAATCCTTTTCCACGCGAGTCTTGCAGGCGCTCATGCCGTCCGTTGAACAGGAATTCGTGAGGTCGCGGGCCGGGCGTGGCCGTTCCGCGTCTGCGCTTTCTGGAAGACGGTGATGAACATGGGCGGAATATTCTGCAGGCAATACTCCGATTCGGCGCGGTCGAAAAAGGTCGCGTGCTGGCGGAGTTCGTTCGTCACCTGATAGATGATGAAGGCGCCGCCGGGCCGGAGAGCGTCGTAGGTATCCTGGAGCAGAGCGCGCTTTTTCTTGATCTCGAGAATGCTGAAGGGGATGCCGGAGAGAATGTAATCGCACTGGGCGATCCCGCGCCGCGCGAGCTCCTCGGAGAGGCTGGCGCAATCGCGATTGATGACGTGGACGCGCGGGTCGTCGGCGAATTGGCGCTCGAGATCGCGCGAAAAAGCCGGATCGAGTTCAAAGAGGAACAGCTGCGAATCGGCGCTCATGCGGGTGGCCAGCTCGCGGGAGTGGACGCCTTCGCCTGGTCCATATTCGGCGATGGTGCGGGCCTGGCTGAAATCAATTTTGCTCGCCACCCGATCCACGAGCGCCTTTGAGCTGGGGATGATGGAGGCGATTCGAAACGGGTTTTGTAAAAACCGTTTGAAAAACAATGCGCTCATAAAGTTGGCAACAGTGAACCCCGGGCCCCCCATTGTCCAGCGACGATCTCGCGGGACCATGGGTCCGGGTGGTCGACCCCTGCAGATCGAGGCTGAAGGGGAGGCCTGCCGCGGGATATGTTTTAGCGCGATTTACCGAGGCGAAATGAGCCGCTGCAGTCGCTGAAATCGGAGATTGACACATTTTCTAAAATTTATAATGCTTTTAGTGAGCAATAAGTATTGCCACCGATGCCAAAATTTCCGAACCTCCCCACCATGCACAACTTATTGACGGTCAAGGAGACGGCGAAATACCTCCGGATTCCTTTCCCGACTGTCTACTATTTCGTTCAGCGAGGCCAGCTGCCCGCCATCCAGATCGGCGGGCGGTGGAGGATCAAAAAAGATTCGCTCGATAAAGATGTCCTGAAAGAAGATCGCTCCGGCCAACCGACAGTGTTGGTGGTCGACGACGATGTGAGCCTGCAAAATTTGTTCAAGGTCTTCCTGAAAAAGATTGGTTTTAGCCGGGTGGTGGTGGGGACCGTGAAAGACGCGATCGCCGCGCTGGAGAAGCAGCATTTCGATCTCCTCTTTCTCGATCTCAAACTGCCCGACGGCCCGGCCGACGACGTTTATGACGCGGCGAAAGAAATCGATCCCGAACTGCCCATCGTCGTGATCACCGGCTATCCGGATAGCAACATGCTCAACCGCATTCTGGCGAAGGGGCCGGTGACGGTTTTGAAGAAGCCGCTGAAGCCGGAGCAGTTGAAACAGACCGTTCGCATCCTGGGGCACAAGGAAGCGACCAAGCTCGCGGCCTGAGCGAATTGCCGAAGCGTCGATCGGCGAACCATGAGGTTCTTCCGATTCTCGAAAACCCGATCTTTCTGCGGTCGGCCCTTGACTGATCTCCGATCACTATGCACTTATCACGCTTGCACCCGGCGCGGTTAGCTCAGTGGTAGAGCATTACCTTGACACGGTAGGGGTCACAGGTTCGAACCCTGTATCGCGCACCACCCCCGCGAACACTGCCCTTTAGGCGCGAAAAATTGCGTGATCATCCCCCGCCGAATTGGGTAACGGCGGGATTTATCTTTACAAAATAGTCATAAATCTCCACACTGTCTTATTCCATTAGACGTAGTGTATTTGCTGGAAAGTGCGCTGGCGCTGCGTAAGCGGAACATTCCTCAACCACCCACGATAGTGGTTCATAAATTGCTTTGAGGACAACCAAGAGTCCTCTCGACTCTGGAAGTGAATTTCAAAACGATGAAAACTGATGTGTTGATTATTGGTGGCGGGCCGGCTGGGTGTGCTGCGGCCATGTTCCTCGCCAAGGAAGGCATCAAACCAATCATTCTCGAACAGGAACAGTTCCCCCGGTTCCATATCGGGGAATCGATGACCGGTGAGGCTGGCGCCTTGTTACGCCGGCTCGGCCTGGAAAAAAAGATGCTCGAGCGGAACTACCCGGTGAAACACGGAGTTCGAGTTTACGGCACGAGCAGTTGGTTCATTCCAGTGGCGCGGCGGGATGAAAACTGGGAGCTGCAACCTGCCACCACCTGGCAGGTCACCCGGAGCGATTTTGACGCCATGATGCTGGAGGAAGCGCAAGCGCGCGGTGCCACTCTCGTCCGCGGCCGGGCCACGACCGCCCTGCGCACCGACGACGGCGGAGTGCGCGGGGTAAAGATGGTGCGCCCTGATGGCAGCGAAGAGGAGATCGAGACGGAGATGGTGATCGATTGCTCCGGCATGGCCACCTTCCTCGCCAACCAAAAAGCGACCGGCCCGAAGTATCTCGGCAGTTACGACAAGCAAATCGCCTTTTTCACCCATGTAAAAGGCTCGATCCGCGACGGCGGAACGGCCGGGGAGATGGCGCCGGACAATACCCTCATCTTCTACCAGAAGAAATATCATTGGGCCTGGGCCATCCCGGTGGATAACGAGATCAGTGAGCATCGGGATCGTCGTTCCGACGGCGGAATTCCAGAAGCACAAAATGGATCGCGAGGAATTTTTCCGGCATTACCTGCCCCAGATCAATCCCGACCTCGCCCGCCGGACCGAGAACATCGAGTACACCAGCAAAGTGCACGTCATCCCGAATTATTCCTTCCAGGTGCGCGGCTTTTGCGGCAAAGGTTTCATCTGCCTGGGCGACGCCCACCGCTTTATCGATCCGATTTTTTCCTTTGGGATCTCGGCCGCATTACGGGAAGCGGAATTTGCGCGTGCCGTATATCGTGTCCTACCTGCGCGGCGAGCGGCGCGATGAGGCGAATCCGTTCGATGCTTTTCAGCGTTTTTGCGAGAAGGGCAGCGATGTTTTGGAAGACATGGTGGACCTGTTCTGGGAACAGCCGTTCGCCTTTGCCACCTTCGTCCATCATCGTTACCGCGCCGAGTTAACCGACGCTTTTGCCGGCCGGGTCTACGAAACCGAGCACCAGCCTTCCAAGGCGATCATCAGTTCCGTAAACTGCTCAAGCGCGAGCGCGACTACTCCCATGAGGATGAATATTCCATTCCCATCGGATCGCGCTATCATGCTGAGCGCGCACCGTTATGGGCTCCCGATTCGCCGGTCGAAGGCACGGAAGAATGGCTGAAACGCAGCGCCGACGGGAGGACGTTTGAAAGCACGAATCGCGAAGGCCGGGCCGCAGACGAATTTGTAAACGCAGGTTAAATTTTAATCACCGAACGAACCATGGAAATACCACAGAAACTCATCGACTACATCAACACCAGCCGGGCCCCGTTGCCTCCGGTCACTGATCCGCAGGAGCCACTTCAGATCGACTCGCTCGGCCTCATCCGCCTTGTCTCTTTCATGGAAAGCGATTGTGGCATTCGCGTGGAAGACGAGGAACTCGTGGCCGAGAATTTCGCCACCTTGCACAGCCTGGGAGAGCTGATCGAAAAGAAAACCCAGGGCGCGAACACTCCTTCGTAAATCCCGCACGCGAGGGAGGTCCTCGGTTTGCATCCGGGGCTTCCCCTCGCGGCGATTTGCGCTCATGACGGCCCGCCGCCCGCGGGCCACGCGCCGTTACTTCCCTCCGGGTTCGATTATTTTCGGAACGACCGCCTTGGCCAGGGTGCAGAAGGCTGCGACGGCCGGGTTCGTTCCGGAATCGATCATCCGCAACAAGCCGATCTCCAAGCCGAGGCTTTTCCCAGCCAGGCGAATGGCCCGCAGCTTTGCCGTGCCTGGTTCGCGCAGGGTCACCTTCGGCATCAGCGCGATGGCGTTCAACGGCGCGAGTGAGCGCAGCACCATCTCGATCGAATTGATCTCGGCGATCGTCCGTGGCCGGATCCGGTGATTCCGGCAGATTTCGTCCGTCATCCTTCGCATGACGTAGGTATCGGGCAATTGCACGATGCGCTGGCGATGCAGCTCCGAAAGTTCGACCACGCGCCGCTTGGCCCAAGCGTGCGACTCCGCCACCACGACAGTAAATTCGTCTTTGGCGAGATGCTCGTAGCGCAGGTTGGGTGAATGCCGCGTGACCCAGCCGAGCCCGACATCCAATTGGCCTTCCTCGAGGCATGTTTCGATGTCGGTCGAGGAGATCTCCGAAATGCTCAGGTCGATCCCGGGGTTCTGATCGGAAAAGAGGCTAAGCAACTCCGGAAGCAGCGCCATGCTCAGATAGGGGATAATGCCCACGCGCAAAGTCCCGCGCAGCTCGCCCGGTTCGCTCCCGACTTCCTGGAGCGATTTTTCCACCTGGTGGAGAATGGCCCGTGCATGCTCCTGAAAAACCAGGCCGGCCGTCGTGAGAGAAATTCTTTTTCCGCGGCGTTGAAAAAGAACGGCGCGTAAACCGAGCTCCAGGTCGCGCATCTGCTGCGAGACGGCCGGCTGAGAGACGCCGAGTCGCTTGGCGGCGCGGCTAAAGTTTCCCGCGTCGGCCACTTCGAGGAAGTAACGGAGCTGACGAATTTCAAATGGTTCCTGCATCGCAACTAAGGCTCGGAGCCATCCATAAGCGAGGCAACCTCTCCGCGAGATGACAAAAAACTTACAAAAAAGGCTTCCATAAGATCATCTTATTGTTCTATTTTGAAAATTGCTGGTCCAAATTATCTTATGAATCCTTTGAAATCCCTGCGTTTTTTCCTGCTCCTGATCCTCGGTATCGTCATGGCTGTTTCCCACCTGCCGGCGGCGGAGGTTGCGGTCTCATCTCCGGCGAAGAGTTCCGATCCCAAGGAAGTGAAACCTGCTGCGAGCAAACCGGCCTTCAAGCGTCCGCCGTACAATCCCGTTTCGCGCTGGAAGGAAGATTGGTCCGGGCTGAAAGGGGTTGACCGCGCGCAAACGGGAGATCCGTTCGATCCCCTCAAGTTTATCCCGCTTAACGCTGATGGTTCCATCTGGCTGAGCTTGGGTGGCGGGCTGCGCGTGCGCTTGGAATCCTTCCGGAACTTCGGTTTCGCGCCCCAAAATGATGACTCCTATCTTCTCTACCATCTCCTGCTTCACGCCGATCTTCACATCACCAATTTCGTCCGGGTCTTCGTGGAAGGAATCGATGCCGAGCACTCGCTCGCAACCTGCCCGGCGGCCTGCGCACGACGGACGTCAACGCTCCCGACCTGAACCAGGGATTTATCGACCTCAATATCCCTTTCTCCGAAGGCAAACTGACTCTGCGTGGGGGGCGGCAATCGTTCGCCTTCGGGAAACAGCGCCTCGTGAGTCCGCTGCCCTGGGGCAATGCCTATCGCCACTGGGATGGATTTACCGCCATCGTCGACAGTCATGGCTGGAACGCGACCGGCTTTTGGAGCGAATTCGCCCCCGTGAACAAGTACGAATTCGACGAACCCGACGGCCAGACCAAACTCTACGGGCTTTATGTCACCCATGGAAAACCGGTCGACCCGATCGCGGTCGATCTCTATTTCCTCGGCCTGGATAAGGAGGACTCGGTCACTTTCAATGGCACCACCGGCCCGGAAAAACGCTACACCATCGGCGGGCGGCTCTTCGGATCTTCGCATGGCTTCGATTATGAGGTGGAAAATGCCTTCCAATTCGGGGAGGTCGGCGCCGGCGATGTCGGCGCGTGGATGATTGCGACCGAAGGCGGCTACACCTTCAAGCTGCCCCTGGCGCCCCGCCTTTGGCTCGGGTTCGATTATGCCAGCGGCGACGACAGCGCCGGCGGCGACGTCGGCACTTTTAACCAGCTCTATCCGCTCGGGCACGCCTATTTTGGCTACATCGACGCGATCGGCCGCCAGAACATCGTCGACATCCATCCCGGCCTCTCAGTGAAATGTGGCGAGAAATTAACCGTCAAGAGCGGAAGGACATTTTTTCTGGCGCGCGGAAGCGGCGGATGCGCTCTACAACGCCGGCGGCGGCATCGTTAGGCGGGGAGCACCGGGGACCTCGAAAGACGTCGGCTCCGAGATCGATGTGGTGGCGAATTATCGCTTCAATCGGAATCTCGATCTCGAGGCCGGATTCAGCCATTTCTTCGCCGGCAAGTTCATTAAGCAGACCGGCCCGGATGAGGACATCAACTTCTTCTATCTGCAGACTCAGTTTTATTTCTAACCATACCCGAGGAGTCCGACTTCTGGAACGCAGTCAGCCGCCTTACTCATCCATTACCTACGACAAGGAGATCCTATGAATCCAAGTAAACTCATGACCGCCGCAGCGCTCACCGCGCTGATCCTCACCGGCTGCAGCAAGAAAGAAACGGCCAAGACGGAATCGAACAAGGTCCGCGTCGGTTACATCGGCCTCACCTGCGAAGCTTCCATCTTCAGCGCGGTCGAGAACGGCTACTTCAAGGATGAAGGGCTCGAGGTCGAGCTGATCAAGTGCGACTGGAAAAACTACAAGGACACCCTCGCTCTCGGCGGTTACGACATCACCCAGCATCTCGTGATGTATTTCCTGAAACCGATCGAGCAAGGGCTCGACGTGAAGTTCACCGGTGGGATCCACACCGGTTGCCTCCGCGTCCAGGCCTCGGCCAAGAGCGATATCACGACGGTCGAACAACTGCGCGGCAAACGCATCGGTGTTCCCGGAATGGGAACTCCGCCCTTCGTCTACGCCAACCGCGCCCTGAAACGCCACGGCATCGATGGCAGCAAGGAAATCGAATGGAAGGTTTTCCCGGTCGGCGAACTCGGTTTGGCGATCGACAAGGGCGAAGTCGATGCCGTTGCTGACTCCGAACCGATCGGAAGCATGCTCCTGGCCAGCGGCAAAGTGAGAAACATTGCCGACCAGGCCGTCGACGAAGGTTACAAGGATGAATACTGCTGCGAGGTCATCGCCAACGGCAAATGGCTGACCGCCAATCCCAAGACCGCCGCAGCGGCCACGCGCGCCTTGTTGAAGGGAGCCAAATATGTCGAAACCAATCCAGTGGCCGCGGCGGAAATGTCGGTCGAGAAAAAGTATCTCGCTTCCAATCCGAAAATGAACGCGGTCGCGCTCTCCAAGCTGAGCTACATCCCGAGCGTCTCCCGCGCGGAGGCTTCGGTGAAAACAGCCGCCCAGG
Source organism: uncultured Verrucomicrobiae bacterium (assembly GCA_963740715.1). Classification (GTDB taxonomy): domain Bacteria; phylum Verrucomicrobiota; class Verrucomicrobiia; order Chthoniobacterales; family UBA10450; genus Palsa-1392. The sequence continues at coordinate 32,750 of CAVUGD010000023.1, forward strand.
AAATGATCGCCGCCGGCATGCTCGCGCCGAACACCAACATCGATGAGTTGAGCAAACGCGCTTTTGCCCATCTCGACGGCGTCAGCGACGAGTGGATCGAAAAGACCGAAGTCAAGAAAGTGGCGGGCGGTCAGACCGTCTCGGAACAAGGCGTCTCCAAGATCGCGCTGTCGAAAATCGACACCTCATGTTGCGCCATGCCCGTGGCGACTAACTAACTCCAACCGCTCTCAACACTCATCAGCTTCCCACGTTTATGAATGCTACCCTCAGTCCAGTCGGTCCACGTTTTGCGCTCGCTCCTATTCGCTGCCACTGGCGGCCGATCATTCTGGTCAGTGCGGCGCTCCTCCTGCTCTGCATGTTTTGGTTCGGCTCCCGCTACCCGGCACTCTTCAGCAAAGCGGCCCACATCGATAAGGCGCTTCCGAGCATGACCTACACCACTGTCGTCTGGGCTGTCGCGCCAGACGCGCCGGTAGCTCTGCGTATCCTGGCCTCGAGTGTGAACTGGCTCAACGGCATGAGGGTCGGGATGACTTTTGGCGTCCTCTTCGGTTCACTGCTTCACACCGTCCTCCGCTATTACCCGCTCAAGATCGGGAAGAACCTCTACCTTAACTCCCTCAAAGGCGCGCTGGTCGGTGTGCCGATGGGAGTCTGCGCGAACTGTGCCGTTCCGGCGGCCTGCGGCGTGACCCGTGGCAACGGCCGGCTCGAGGTCGCGCTCGGCTTCCTCTTTAGCTCGCCCACTTTTAATCCGGTGGTGGTGATGATGACTTTCACCGCCCTTCCGCTCGCGATGAGTCTGACGAAATACGCGTTGGTTCTGGCCGTCATTCTGTTCGTGGTACCGGCCCTGATCCAATGGCTGGAACGGGACAAGCCGCTGCCGGTCTTTAAGTCGGATGTCGCCGAAGCCTGTCCCATTCAGCTCCCGCCGCCGGACGATTGCCAGGAAAGTTTCACCAGTGTCTTTGCCGAACTGGCGCGCGACCTTGGTCGTAACATTTGGATGCTGACCAAGCCCACCATCACCCTGATGATCCTGGCCGCGGTCGTCTCATCCACTCTTCTCGTGCTCGTGCCCTGGGACTCACTCTTGTCGGAAGTCACTCCGGCCAAGGCCGCTTTGATCAGTTTGGTTTCCGTTTTCATGCCGGTGCCGATCGCGCTCGACGTCATGTTCCCGGCCCAACTTCTGCACAAGGGCGTGAGCGCGGGTTATGTCATGATGTTCACCATGACTCTCGGTACTTTCAGCATCATCCCGACCACCTACTTGTGGCGCGACGTTTCCAAGAAGCTGGCCGTCTTGCTCTTCGCGTTCTTTCTCGTCCTGGGTTGGATCGTGGCGATGGTTTTTTAAGACGGCGGATCCAGCGACTTCGGCGTCCGGACTTTCCAGAGCCGCTTAGTCCGGTAACAAGAAGCAATGCGTCCCAAGAAATACCTCTTTGCGCTTGCGATTAGCCTCATCCTCGGCGCAGCCACGGCTCATGCCCAGGACAACGGGGCATTGTTGGAGTTACTGGTAAAAAAAGGTCTCATCACTGACCAGGAGGCCGCATCCGTCCGAGCCGACCTGGTGAAGGAGAAGGCCGCCTCTTCGGCCGGTAAAATAAAACTTTCAACTCCCGTGACCGAGCTGGAACTCTACGGCGACGCGCGCGTCCGCTACGAGATCCGGACCGCCGAAGCTGGTCGCGCCCGACACCATCTCGAGGCCCGGCGACAACACCCAGCGCAACCGTTTCCGTTACCGCCTGCGGCTGGGCCTCCGTGGAACGCTGGTGGACGACTGGTTCTTCGGGCTTCGTCTCGAGACGAGCACCAATCCGCGTTCGACCAACATCACCTTTGGCGATGACAGCGGCGTGAATGGTCCTTTCTCGAAAGATAGCGACCGGATCAGCGTCGGGCAGGCCTACTTCGGCTATCGCGGGGTGCGCGATCTGACCCTGACGGTGGGCAAAATGCAAAACCCCTTCATCACCACCTCGATGACCTGGGACGGCGACATCAGTCCCGAAGGCTTGGCAGAACAGTGGAAGCACACCTTCTCTTTTGGCGGCGGCGGATCGTCCGCGGGCGCCCAGTCGATGAGCAAGGATGGAAAGACAGTCGTGACCGCGCAAAGCGAGCCACCACAGCCGATTACGGTCGATATCTTTGCCAATTTCGGACAGTTTGTTTACGACGACTCCAACCCGGAAAACCCGGTCGGGCCCGCCCCCAGCAATGTCCCCAACCGCGACGCGTTCCTTCTCGGCTGGCAGATTGGCGCCAAGATCAACTTCACCAAGTCAGTCTATCTGCAGGTGGCGCCGACTCTCTATAACTACACCGGAACCGGTGACACCTTTAACACCCATTTCATAGGTGACCCGGCCTTCCTGAATGACAGCGGCAGCTAAAGTCACGCCCAATCAGACCGGGGTGAACAGTCTCCTGGTCTTCGACATGCCGGTCGAGTTCGGCTGGAAATTGGGTGAACTCCCGATGCGCGTCTTTGGAGATTTCGCGATTAACTTTGATGGCGACGACCGCGCCGCGGCCGCCGGACATCCGGACAAAGGGGATCAGCGTTACGCCTACCAGATCGGTCTCGGAGCCGGCAAACTAAAGACCAGGAGTGACTGGCAGCTCTCCGCCTTCTATCAGCACATTGAGCAATTCGCGCTCGATCCCAACCTCGTCGACTCCGACTTCTTCGATACCCGGGTCAACATGGAAGGATTCGTCGTCCAAGGCGGCTACGCGCTAAGCGACGCCGATCTTCTTCAACCTCACCTATGGCTACGGCCAGCAGGCCGACCGCAGCCTTGGGACCGGCGGAGTGGGCGATGCCTTCAGTCTCAATCCCCTGCGCAAATACAGTATCTTTCAGACCGACCTGAGCGTGAAGTTCTAACGGCCGATTAAAAATCGCGCGCCCGTTATTCGAAGAACTTTTCCCTCGCCGGACGCAGGTCCAACTCCAGCGTCCAGGCCGAGCGATGCTGACTGGCAAGGTGCCAGTAGGCCTCGGCCATGTGATCAGGATCGAGTTTTGGTTCGCCTGCGATGACGGCTTCGCCCGCCGGGCCGATAATTCCATCCACCACCACGTGCGCGACGTGCACGCCCTGCGGCCAGAGCTCGCGCGCGAGCGATTGCACCAGGCCCCGCAGGGCAAACTTCGCGCTGCTGAAGGCGAGCCAACCGCCGCCGCGCACACTCGAGGTGGCGCCGGTAAAGAGCATCACGCCTTCACCGGCCGCGATCATGTCGGGCGCGGTCTCCTGCGCGCAGACAAATCCGCCTAACGTTGCTATTCGCCAGGAGCTTTCGAAATTCTCGGCCGTCGTGCCGAGTAAACCATCGCCCGCCGACGAGCTCGCGTTGTGCAGCAGCACGCTGATTGGCCCCAGCTCCGCCCGCAGCCGCTTGACCGCGGCTTTGACATCCGCCGGCCGGCTCACATCCCCGACCAACGCGACCGCTTTTCCACCCGCGTCGCGAAATCTCGCGCGCCAACTCTTCAATAAAAACCGGATGCCGCGCGACCAGCCCGACGGCAAAACCTTCTCGCGCGAAACGGCGCGCCAGCGAAGCCCCGAGGCCGGGACCGACTCCTGTGATTAGTGCGACGCGATTCTGGCTCATGCTCTTCCTCAGCATGCCGCCTGAGCCTGGCGCGAGCAACCTGCGGTCGCGTGCGGCCAGAAATCGAGCTAGAACTTGTCATGTCGAAATTTTCTGGTTGGCGATTTTTGTCGGTCACGTTTTTTGGATTCGCGTTGTTTGGCGTGTTGGCGCTGGCCCAGGAGCAGGAGTTGGCGCCGATCGTGACCCCGGCACCCGCCCTGGCCACGCCGTCGGCCGCTCCTTCAGCGACACCGACCGCCACGGTCCAGGAGGCCGCCAGCACACCGGCGCCTTCCTCTGCCCCGGCGCAACTGACGGATGTGCATTTGAAAAGCTGGAAAGCGCGCTCGATCGGCCCGGCGGTTATGGGCGGTCGCGTTTCCGATATCGCGCTCGATCCGCGCAACCCGGCCGTCTTTTACGTTGGGCTCGGAACCGGCGGTCTTTTCAAAACCGGAAACAATGGAGTCACCTTCGATCCGATTTTTGACAAGCAGCCCGTCCTCTCGATCGGCGCCGTCGCGGTCGCGCCTTCCGATTCCGATGTCGTCTGGGTCGGGACCGGGGAAGCGAACGACCGCAATTCCTCGGAGTGGGGCGACGGTGTCTATCGCTCAACCGACGGTGGCGGCACATGGACGGACGTCGGCTTGAAGGAAAGCCGGACGATCGCGCGGATCGTGGTCCATCCGGCCAAACCGGAAGTCGCTTACGTGGCGGCGATGGGACATCTCTGGAAAGACGGCGGCGAGCGCGGCCTTTACAAGACGACCGATGCGGGCAAAACCTGGAAGCTCGTTCTGAAAGCCCCTTCGCCTAACGACGCCCGGACTGGTTGCGGCGACGTCGCGCTCGATCCCTCGAACCCCGAGATCGTCTACGCGGCGCTCTACGCGCGGCAGCGCACCCCGTGGTCGTTTGCCTATGGTCCGACCGCGACCAACGGCCAGGATGTCGGCGGCATTTTCAAGAGCAGTGATGGCGGCGCGACCTGGAAGAAATGCGCCGGCGGGCTGCCGGGCATGACCGGTCGAATCGGGCTCGCTGTTTCGCCGGGCAAACCGAAGCTCGTGATGGCGATGGTGCAGAGTGACGACGGCGGCGCGAGCGATATCCGCGACATTCACAGCCGGCGCGGCGGCGTTTTCCGTTCCGAAGACGGCGGCGAGAAGTGGACCCGGATGAGCGACATGAATCCGCGCCCGTTTTATTTCAGCCAGATCCGGATCGATCCGGCAAACGATCAGCGGGTTTACATCCTCGGGATGGCGGTGCTGGCTTCGGACGAAGGTGGAAAAAATTTCCGGGAAGATCTTTCCGACAAGGTGCATCCCGATTGCCACGCCCTCGTCATTCAACCCGGCTCCGCGCCGGTCGCCAAAGCGCCGAAACCGGAAGACAAGAACAAGCCTGCGAAACCGCCCGTTTCGCAGCGTCTCCTGCTCGGGACCGACGGAGGGGTCTACCAAAGTTATGCCGCGGGAAAAGCCTGGGACCACCTCGCCAATATTCCGGCGGGCCAATTTTATCGGATCACACTCGATGACTCGCAGCCGTTTTACCGGATCGCCGGCGGGTTGCAGGACAACCTGAATTTTGTCGGCCCGAGCCAGGTGCCGAGCAAGGAAGGGATTCGCAATTCCGACTGGACTTCGCTCGAGGGCGGCGACGGATTTTATGTCGTCTTCGATCCGACCGATCGCGATGTTTTCTACGCCGAAAGCCAGGAAGGTTTCATTCACCGAATCAATCTCCGGACCGGTCAAAAGCGCGATCTGCGGCCGGAGGCGGCGGAAGGCCAGGAACGTTACCGCTTCCACTGGAACGCGCCGCTCATCGGCAGCCGGCATCAGCCGGGCGTCCTTTACCTCGCGGGCAACCGCGTCTTTCGCCTGACCGACAGGATGGAGCATTTCCAGCTCATCAGCCCCGATCTGACGCGCAATGAGCCGGGCAAAGTCAACGCCGCCGGGAGCGGCGCGGAAAACTACGGCGTCGTTTATTCGTTAGCCGAGTCGCCGGTCAAAGCCGGCCTGCTCTGGGCGGGAACCGACGACGGACGACTCTGGCTGACGCAGAACGACGGCGGCAACTGGAGCGAGCTGACGGAGAAACTGCCCGAGCCGGCGCGCGGACAATGGATCGTGCGGATCGAACCCGGCGCGAAAGATCCGAAGGTCGCTTACGTCGTGATCAACAACTACCGCACCGGAGACGATCGCCCCGTCATCCTGCGCACGGCCGACATGGGCCAGACCTGGCAGAGCATCACCGGGCAGGGCCTTTCGCCTAACGACCCGGTGGAAGTGGTGCGGGAAGACCCGGTCAACTCCAACCTCCTCTATGCCGGGACGCATTTTGGTTTGTTTGTCTCGATCGATGGCGGCGCCCGCTGGGTGCGGCTGGGCAATTTGCCTAACGTCCGGGTGGACGATCTCCAGATTCATCCGCGCACCGCCGATCTCGTCATCGCGACCCATGGCCGCAGTATCGACATTCTCGACGACACGCGACCTTTGCGTGAGCTGACGACTGAGGTGATGGCGAAACCCGCCCACCTTTTCACGATCGCGCCGGCCCGCGGCTTTTATCTGCTGACCGGCTTTGCGGATTGGAACGGGAAGGGAATTTATCGCGGGGAAAATCCGCCGGAAGGCGCTTTGCTCACCTTTTGGGTGAAAGAGTTCACCGGCGACGAAGTGAAAATCGCGATCACCAACGCGGCCGGACAAACGGTCGCGAACCTGAAACCCTCCGGGACGCCGGGACTGAACCGGGTGAACTGGGATCTGCGCACGACGGAGGATGTGCGGGTCAAATACGGCGGCGACGATCCGCAGAAATTCGTTCCGAGCGGCGAGTACACGGCGGAGCTGAGCTACGGGAAGGAAAAGTCGAAACAGACTTTCCAGGTCCAGATCGCGGAGGGAATCACGACTCGTTAGGCCATTTTTTGCGCTCGTTAGGCGGCCGTGCAATTTAGGCTTGCCCGGTCAGCGGCGGCTTGTTATTGCTCGGGCTACCCACCCTGCTGGCGATGAGCAACAAAGCCTCTTCAGCCAACCCTTCGTTGCGACTGCACGAGGTCCTGGAGGCGGAGTTTGCCCAGTTGCATGGGCGACCCGCGCTCCCGGCGGGAGGACCTTTCTCACCGGAGGAGCGGCTGAAGGCGATCTGGGCCGCCGTTCACGCGCTCGAAGAAAAGCAGGCCGCGCTCTGCATCTCCGGCGGTGGTATTCGCAGCGCGACGTTCGGGCTCGGCATTCTGCACGGGCTCGCGCGTTGCGGGTTGCTCGAGCGTTTTCATTATCTCTCGACCGTCTCCGGCGGCGGCTACATCGGCGGGTGGCTGACGGCCTGGATCCATCATCGGAAGGATGGTTTGGCCGGAGTCAGCGCGGAGCTGGCGCAACCGCGCAGCGAAGCCCGCCCCAACCCGGAGCCGGAAGAAATCCAAAATCTGCGGAGTTACAGCAACTACCTCAGCCCGCGGCTCGGTCTCCTCTCGGCCGACAGCTGGACGCTGGCCGGCACTTACCTGCGCAATCTCCTCCTCAACTGGATGATCATCATTCCCCTCATCGCGGCCGCCCTAACGATTCCCTGGATCTACACCGCGGTCTTGATGATGAATCCCCCGCCCTTTTCCTTTCTCCCGCTCTGGCTGGGGGCGGGCTGCGTTTCGGTCGGCGTCGCCTACATGGGTTGGAACCTGCCTTGTGGGCGGAATGCGCGCTGGAGCCAGAAGCGATTTGTCTTTTTCTGTCTCTTCCCGCTCCTGCTGGCGTCGATCCTGATGACGATCTTCTGGGCCTGGTTCAGCTACTACGGGCGGCAACTGATCGAATGGCCTTTATTCGGCTTCGGCGAACCACACAGCTGGGTTCCGTTTCTCTATCTCGGGATCGTCATTCATCTCGCGTCCTACCTGACCTCGCTGCTGCCGTCGCATGGCTTCCGCGTGATGGAATTCATCGGCGTGCTTGTTTCCGGCGCGTTCGGCGGCCTGCTTCTCTGGCTGGCGGCGACGCAATTGTTTCCCCAGCCGCTTTGGAATGCCGAGCTCTTCACCTGCTGCGGGGTGCCGCTTTTCATGGCGCTCTTTTTCCTCGCGATCATGATCTTCGCCGGCATCTCGAGCCGTTGGACCGATGACCAGGACCGCGAATGGTGGGGACGCGCGACCGGCTGGCTGATCGCGGTCGCGGTCGGTTGGGCGGCAATCAGCGGGCTGGTCGTTTTCGGGCCGTTCCTGCTCTCGAAATCGATCTCCGCCATCACCATGCTGGTGACAGGCGGCGCGGCGGGCGCCCTCGCGGTGATGGCCGGTCGGAGCGGCGCGATCCCGGCCACTCCGAAGCAGGGAGACAAGGTCGGCCCGGTGGCAAAATTTCTCTCCAAGGCCGCCAGTTTTGCGGCCGTTATTTTTGTCGCGGTCCTGCTCATCCTGATCGCGCGCGGAACGACCGCGGCGATGAAATTCATCGGCACCCACCGCGACTTCAGCTGGAATCTCGAGGGGGTTTCGCATGTCTTGCACGAGAAGGTCGAACACATCAACGTCATCCTAAACACGCCGTGGCCGATCGTTCTCCTCTTCGGCGCCGCGCTCGCCGCGGTTGGGTTGGGGATGGCGTTCATCATCAACCCCAACAAATTTTCGCTCCACGCGATGTATCGCGATCGGCTCATCCGGGCGTATCTCGGCGCCTCTAATCCGAAGCGCGACCCGAATCCGTTCACGGGCTTCGACGAGCGCGACAATCTGAAGATGGCCGACCTTTGGAAGCGCGAACATTTCCAGGGGAAGCTGCTACCGGTCATCAACATCGCCCTCAATCTCGTGGCCGGGAGCAAGCTCGCCTGGCAGGAACGCAAGGCGGAAAGCTTTACCGTCACCCCGTTGCACTGCGGCGCGGCGGGCGTCGGTTATCGACGGAGCGAAGGAGCGGAAGGCGAGCGCTACGGCGGGGACTGCGGCATCTCGCTCGGCTCGGCCGTGACGATCTCCGGCGCGGCCGCGAGCCCCAACATGGGTTATCACTCCTCGCCCCTCGTCACTTTTATTCTCACTCTCCTGAACGTGCGCCTTGGCGCATGGCTGGGGAATCCCGGGCCGCCGGGAGACAAAACTTTCCAACTCGGCTATCCGAAATTCAGTGTCGGGCCGATGATCGCGGAAGGATTTGGCCTAACGAATAATTGCAGCCCCTATGTCTATCTCTCCGACGGCGGGCACTTCGAAAACCTTGGCCTCTACGAAATGGTCCTGCGGCGCTGCCATTACATCGTGGTCAGCGACGCCGGGGAAGATCCGGGCTGTTCCTTTGCCGATCTCGGCGGGGCCGTGCGCAAGATTCGGATTGATTTTGGGATCTCGATCGATTTCGACGACATCGCAATCTATCCGCGCGGCGAAGAGGAAGCCCGCAACACCGCCGGCCGCAATTGCGCGATCGGCCGGATTCGTTATTCCGATGTCGATGGTCCCGCGGCCGAGGACGGGGTGCTGATTTACATCAAGCCGGCCTGTTACGGGAACGAGCCGCGCGATATCTACGAATACTTCAAGAGCAACCAGGCCTTTCCGCACGAGAGCACGAAGGACCAATTCTTCACCGAGTCGCAATTTGAAAGCTACCGCATGCTCGGCGTGCACACGATGGATCGACTCTGCGAGGGCTGTTCCGGCGATTTTTTGGAATTTACCCGCTCGATCCTGGCCAATCATCTCGGCCGCTCGATTCCGCCTTGGCTGGCGCGACTGATGGAACCCGGGGAAAATAATTCCGACCCAGAACAAGATGGCGAACTGCCCTCAGCCTAACGAGCGGTCTAGGAATAAGACCTAAGGAAAGACGCACTCCGCCACTCATTGTCGGGCAGTGCATTGGTCGCAATGTTGAATCCCTCGCCCGTCTCACGGCAGACGGGCGAAGAGCCGCAAGCTTCTTATGATTCAACCGCTAATCAATACCTCGGGAATGGCTGAAGCGTCTGACGAGACGTTGATGATGGCGATCACCCACCGGCATCAAACCGCGCTCGATGAGCTCTACCAGCGTTATGGGAAAACGCTCAAATCCGTCGTCACCCGGGTCGTCCACGAAGAAGCGGAAGCCGACGATGTTTTGCAGGAAATCTTTCTCCAGATATGGAAAGAGGCTGGAAATTATTCCCCCAAGGCTGGCAGACCACTAGGCTGGGTGGTGACCCTGGCGCGACGGCGGGCGATCGATCGCCTCCGTCGCCGCCAGGCATACTGCCGGGCAAAGGATCGCTTCGAGCTGGAGATCCAACATCCCGGTGCCCATGCCACGAGCGAGATGAGCGAGGACCTCGTCCGCTCCGATCTGCGCCGGTTTCTGGAACGCCAGCTCAGCGGACTGCCGGACTACCAGCGTCAGGTCATCGAACTCTCTTTTTTCGAAGGCCGGAGCCATCGCGAGATTTCGGACCTGACCAAAACGCCGTTAGGCACGGTCAAGACGCGGCTCGAGTTGGGGATGCGCAAACTGACCAGCTGCGTCCGGCCGCTGCGTCGCAAAATTTAGCGACGCGTCCGGATCAATCCGCTTCTTCCGCGTCGCCGGGAGCGTCTGTGTCGGGCTCAATCTCCTCGTTTTCGAGCGAGAAGCGGCGCTTGCGCTTGTTCGCCGGGAGCGGCGAGAGCGTCATGGTGATGTTCCGGCCGGCGGCCTTCGGTTCCATCTCCACCTGCGCCATGGTGGCGAGGTCATCGCGCACTTTGTACATGAGCTGCATCCCAAATTCCTGGTGCGCCATTTCGCGCCCGCGAAATTGCAACTGCACCCGCACCTTGTTCCCCTTGTCGAGGAACTGTTCGCCGTGGCGAATCTTCGTCAGGTAATCGTGGTCGTCGATGTTGACCCGAAATTTGATTTCCTTCAGCTTCGTCCCGGAAGCCTTCTTTTCCTTTTCCTGTTTCGAGATGTCGTAACGGAATTTTCCGAAATCGACGATCTTGCAAACCGGGGGATTGGCCGTGGGGGCCACTTCGACCAGGTCGAGGCCCATGCCCTGGGCTCGTTTGATTGCCTCGGACAGTTTCATGACTCCGAGCTGTTCGCTGGTGGAGCCCATGATGACGCGGACTTCGCGCGCGCGAATCCGGCCGTTTACACGAATTTGTTGTTGCAGAATTAAATATCTCCGGGCCGGCGCCGAGGGAGTGAGACTGACGCCGTCATTCTAATGCTCGCAATCTCACGTCGCGCTGCTCTGTCGCGCGCCGCACTCGGAAATCTCCGCGCCTGCGAGGGAGCGCGTCGACCGGTCCGCGGCATCGCCCGAACCGAGGGGAAGTTGTATCCGACATCGGAAAAGTCGCAAGGTGTTTCTCTCTGCCGGGATCAGGCCGGCGGCGGACCGTACTGGGCGGCGTGCGCCTCGTAGCCAACGATGTCGTCGAGCATGGCATCGATCGCTGCGGCCAGCGGCGCCGCTTTGGCAAAGCCGGAGAAAATCGCGCGATCGCCAATCGGCGTATCGATGACGAAAGTCGGCCGCTGCGTCACCTGCATCGCGTGAAATTCTGCCGTGCTCGCGCGAATGCGGGCGTCGGTCTCGGGCGATTTCGCGCGCTGCAGCAGTTGCGCTCGATCAAGCCCGGTCGCCTCCGCTACGATCTGGGTGGCGATTTCCCAATCGGCGATCTTTTTTCCCTCGCGCAGTTCGGCGTGGCTCAGGGCCATCCAGGCGCGGTCGTCTTCCACGCCTAACGAACGGGCCGCTTCCGCCACGCAATTCGGCTCGGGATATTCCGCCCGGCCGGCCTCGACCCAGCTCGCATGCAGCTGCACGGGCGAACGCATGAGCATGCCGCTGCGCCGGTAGAACCACTCCGTGTGCTCGCGGGTCGGTGGCAGGCCGGTTTTATCCATCAGCGCGATCTTCCACCGAAAGTCGACCCGGTCGCCGTAGCGGGCGCGCAATTCCTGCCAGGCCGGGATGGCCCAATGGCACCACGAAGAAATAACATCGAGGTAATTTGTGATGAGTAGTCGCATAGAACATATAGGTCGCACGGGACCGAAAAGTCGCATAGGAAGCAGCGCCGAAAATCTTGATCGACCTCAACCACATCCTCCTCTTCATCGCGGTCGTGTCGCCGTTGATTCTGCTCGTGCGCATCGCCCGCCTGCGTAATCCGCGGAATCACGGCTGGCGCATCGCTGCCCTGATCGTGCTGGCGGGCTGCGCGGGAGCCTGGTTCGTCGTGCCGTCGATCGCCGGTTTTGTGGGCGGAATTCTCTGGTCTTTCCTCTTGCTCATTCCTTCGCTCGCCGATCGAAAAATCGAGGAGCTCTCTCTTGGACGCCGCTTCGCCGAGGCGCGGCGCCTCGCGGTCGTTAGGCACGTGCTGCATCCATGGCAGGATTCGCCTTACCGGCCGGTTTTGTTCCGCATTCTCGAGCAGGCGCGCGCCGGACGGCTGGATCGCGCGCTCGATCAACTCGCGATCGAACGAGAGCCAGCCACGCCGGCAGGCCGGTTCGCGGCCGCGCTCACTTTTGCCCTAACCGAAAACTGGTCCGGCCTCGTGCAATGGTGCCGGCGCGATCTTTCCGTGACCGCGAATCCGGCCGTCCTTGCGCTCTATTTTCGTGCGCTCGGCGAAACCGGCGATTTGGATGATCTCGTTCTCCTCCTGGCCTCCCGGGCCGACACGCGTGAGCCACGGCTAACGATCGACTTGCCGTGGATTTCAAATCTCGCTCTCGTCCTCTCCTTTTGCGGCAAAAGCAAGGCGCTCGCGCGGCTGTATGAGACGGATCTTCGTCGCACGCCGCCGGAGGAAAAGCAGTTTTGGCTCGCGACCGCGGAGCTGGCCGAGGGTCGGCGCGAAACCGCCCGCGAAAACCTCGAGCGATTACGGCTCCAAACTCACGATGCACTCCTGCGCCGCTCGATCGAAAGGCGTCTCACCCAGCCGCCGCCTGGTCACCCTCTGTCCCAGACCGGCGAAACACTCCTCGGTCGCGTCCTGGCCGACACCATCGGCGCGCGCGAGACCGCTCCCCGTTTGCGGACTGCGGGCACGCCGGCGGTCTGGGCTTTGATTCTTCTGAACGCGGCGATGTTCGGTGTCGAGGTAATGTTCGGCGGCTCGACCAATTCGCTCACTTTGCAAAATCTCGGCGGGCTCGAGCCCGCTGCCGTAGTCGTCCGACACGAATACTGGCGCCTCTTCACCGCGCTTTTTTTGCATTACGGGCCGATCCATGTTGGGATCAACCTGCTCGCCCTTTACATTCTTGGCCCGGCCTTGGAGCGAACGATCGGCGCGACGAAATTCATCCTCAGTTATCTTCTTTGCGGCCTCGGCTCGAGCGGCGGCGTCGTGCTCCTCTGGTCGCTGGGCCTGACGAAATCCGCCCTGCTCGTCGGAGCTTCTGGCAGCATCATGGGCGTGATCGGTGTCTCGGCGGGTCTGCTCCTGCGTCATCGCCAATCGCCGCTCGCGGGCCGTCAGCTCCGGAACATTATTGCGATCGTCGCCATCCAGACGGCCTTCGATCTCTGGAGTCCCCAGGTGAGCCTGGCCGCGCACCTCAGCGGCTTCGTCAGCGGCGTCGCCATCGGGGTCGTGCTGGCCTCGCTCCTGCACCCGTCGCCGCCGTTCAACTGCAAACCGGCACGCTGATTGCGAAGCGGGCGGACAAACGGAACGCTTGCTGCTAATGATTTTACTGCCAGTATTCCGCCTCTTGCCATGGGGCACGCACTCTTTTCGCCATGCCGAATATCCAGACCTATAACGTCATTCCCAATCTCCCCGTGCAGCTCGAACCGCTGCGCGAGATGGTTTTCAATCTTTGGTGGACCTGGGAGCCGTCCGCGCGCCGGCTCTTTCGCCATCTCGATCCTCATCTTTGGGACCGGACCAATCATAACCCGCTCCGCATGCTCCAGCTTTCGCGCCAGGCGCGGCTGGAGGAAGTAGCGAAGGACGAGCTTTTCCTGCGCGACCTCGCTGACGTCTACAAAGCCTATCAAAAGTATCTCAGCCGGAAGGATACCTACGGAAAAAAAGGCGCCGGCCGCGAGATCAAGAAACCGATCGCTTATTTCTCGGCCGAGTTTGGCTTCCATGAATCGATCCCGAATTACTCCGGCGGTCTCGGCATTCTTTCCGGCGACCACTGCAAATCGGCGAGCGACCTCGACCTGAATTTCATCGCCGTCGGGTTGCTCTATCGCCACGGCTATTTCAAACAGCAGATCAACAAGGATGGCTGGCAGGAAGCGATCAACCTGAACCAGAATTTTCATCATCTGCCGATTCGGGTAGTGATGCGCAACGACCAAATTCTGCTCGTCTCGGTCAATCTCCTGGGTCGCGAAGTCTTCGCCAAGATCTGGGAATTGCTCGTCGGCCGGATCAAACTCTACCTCCTCGATACCGACATTGCGGAGAACCGCCCCGAAGATCGACTCATCACGGCCGAGTTATACGGCGGCGACCTCGAGATGCGGATGCGCCAGGAGATTGTGCTCGGCATCGGCGGGGTGAAGGCGCTCAGCGCGCTTGGCCATGAAGCGGAAGTCTTTCACATGAACGAAGGCCACTCGGCCTTTCTCTCGCTCGAACGCATCCGGCTCCACGTCACGCAGCACAATCTCGATTTCTATTCCGCCCTCCAGGTCGTGGCCGCGGCGAATGTCTTTACCACGCACACGCCGGTCCCGGCCGGGAATGATTCTTTCCCGCGCGAGATGATGGTGCGCTATTTCCAGGATTTCGCGTCGCAACTGCGGATCCCGTTCGACGAACTCTTTCGCTTTGGCCAGACGACGACGGATCCGGTGGCGAGCTTTAGCATGACCATCCTGGCTCTGCGCATGAGCCGGCACGCGAACGGAGTGAGCAAACTCCACGGCGAGGTCAGTCAGTCTCTTTGGCAGGATGTCTGGGCGGGCGTGCCGAAACATGAAGTGCCCATCACCAGCATCACCAACGGCATTCATACCAAGACCTGGATGGCGCCGGAATTCTCCGCTCTTTTCACCAAGTATCTCGGCCCGTGGGAGGACAACCTGACCAAGCCCGATTTCTGGCGCGGCGTAATCGAGATTCCCGACGCCGAGCTGTGGGATACTCACCAGAAGTTAAAGCTTCGCCTGGTCAATTTCGTCCGCGACCGCGTCCGCATACGGCGGACTCGGATTGGCGAGTCGCCCGAAGCGATTCGTGCCGTCAACGCGATCCTGGATCCAGAGATTCTGACGATCGGATTCGCCCGGCGCTTCGCGACCTACAAACGCGGCGCCCTGCTTTTCAGTGATCCGGATCGGTTGCTGCGGATGCTAAACGATCTCGCCCGGCCGGTGCAGTTTGTCTTCGCTGGCAAATCGCACCCGCGTGACGAAGGCGGCAAGACACTCATCCAACAGGTCTACAAATTGACCCGCGAAACCGGGTTCCATAACCGGATTGTCTTTGTCGAAGACTATGACACCTACATTGCGCGCCGCTTGGTGCAGGGAGTCGACCTCTGGTTGAACAATCCGTTGCGTCCGCTGGAAGCGAGTGGCACGAGCGGAATGAAACTCCCGCCTAACGGTGGCTTAAATCTCAGCGTGCTCGATGGCTGGTGGTGCGAAGGCTTCAACGGCAAGAACGGCTGGGCCATCGGCGCCGAGATTGAGGACGGTGACGGGGATTTCCAAAACGAGGTCGACGCCGCCAGTCTCTACCAGCTGCTCGAGAATCAGATCATCCCGCTCTATTACGCCAAACCGGACGGCAAGCTCCCGCTCGCCTGGTTGCAACTCATGCGTGAGTCGATCCGCAGCGTCACCCCGGTCTTTAACACTCACCGGATGGTCGAGGAGTACACCGAGCGCCTTTATCTGCCCGCGGCCAAGGCCCACCAGGAGTTTGCCCGTGACGGCTGGCGCGCCGCCACCGAGTTAAGTCAGTGGAAAGCTCAGATGAGGAAAGACTGGCCGCAGGTGCGCATCAGTGACGTGCAGATTGGCAACAAGGATCGGCAGAAAATTCATGTCGGAGATTCGCTCCAGGTTTCGGCGCGGGTCCATCTCGGTGCAGTCGATCCGAAACACGTGCGGGTCGAGGCTTATCACGGTGAAGCGGAAAACGATGCGGTCCGTAATCCCGCCGTCACGATCCTGGCTGAAGGTAGCCGGATCGGCGACAATGGAGATTACCTTTACCAAGGTTCTATTCCCACTTCGGAGAGCGGGACCTACGGTTTCAATGTGCGGGTGATTCCGACTTATCCACATCTCCTGCAGGCGCACGAGCTGCGGCTCATTACCTGGGCGTAGCGCACCGCTCTCTTCTTTCCTCCGTTAGTTAGGTTGGGGCTGCTCGCGCTTGGTAAAAGGGTGTGAGAGACTCATCCTTTCCCGGGGCTTAGAGAAAACATTACTTGCTCTCTCCCCTCCGTGGCTTATAACTGCGCATGGACGTATCTGTTAAACAACTGGAAGAAGCAGTGGCGGTAAGGAGACAAATCGACCAACTGCAAAGTCGACTCAAAAGTATCTTGAGCGGCTCAAGTGCGCCGAGCAGCTCTCCTAGCTCTCCCGCCTCTGCGCCGGCCAAGACTGGTCGAAAGACACGCAAACGCCGCGGCGGTCTTTCCGCTGCGGGACGCGAACGCATCGCAGCGGCTGCGCGCGCTCGCTGGGCACGGGCCAAGGCGAACGCCGGTGGTGGTAGCGCGGCTTCGACTACCAAAGCCTCGAAAAGCAAAAAAAAATCCGGCGGCAAAAAGAAGGGCATTAGCGCTGCTGGCCGCAAAAAGCTCTCGCAGATGATGAAGGCCCGCTGGGCCGCTCGTCGTAAAGGCCAGGGCTAACCGCCAAAGCTGGGCTTTCGCCAAGTCAGCCGCATTTAAAGCGCGCCGACGAGGCGAATAAATTCTCGATAATCCGCGGCCTCGCGCGCTGCTTTGTTCAGCGCCGCGAGCCGCGGATTATCATTTGGCTGACCCAAATGCACCCGCTGTGGGCTGACTCCATTGGCAAAGACAATCTCATCCCACTGGATGGATTTGATTTGATCGTTAAACCTCGCCACTGAGCGCCCGCGAAAATAAGCCCGCGTATCTTCCGGCGGGGAAAAGATGGCGCGCTTGATCTCGGCTTCAGTCACAAAGCGGCGCATCGTGCCCTGCCGGATCAGCTCGTAGAAGAGCCCCGAATCCGGTTCGATGTTGTGGTATTCCAGGTCGATCGATTGCAGCCAGGGATCGGTCCAGGATAACTGCTCTTCGGCGCGGAGCGACTCGAGCAATTCCTTTTTCGCCACCCAGTCGACGCGGTCGCGACAAAGCATGATGTCGCGCTCCAGGTCGTTCAGGACGGCTTCCCATTCCCGGAGGAGCCAGGTCACTTCCTCATTGGGCTCTTCTGCCGCGGCTTTGACGGCGGCCGCCAGGTAGATCCTTTGCACATCGATCGCGGAGATTTTGCGACCGTCGGTTAACTCTATGATCCAGTCATAAGTCTGATCGCGACTGATCGATTTCGTGGCGTCGACCGGCTGGGCAATTTCGAGCTGGGGAGCGAGGCCGCGTTCGATCAAATCCAGGACCAGTGCGGTCGTTCCGATTTTCAATGCCCCCGCCCACTCACTCATGTTGGCGTCGCCCAGAATGACATGGAAACGCCGATACTGACTGGCATCGGCGTGCGGTTCATCGCGCGTATTCACGAGCGGCCGCCGGTTCATCGTGTCGATACTCACGAGCACGGCAAAAAAATCCGAGCGCTGCGAAATCTGGTATGTTCCGGGCTGGCCCGCCGCGCTCTCCGCCTCGATCCCCATTTTGCCGGCCCCGGCGAAAATCTGTCGGGTGACAAGAAACGGGAGCACGCCGGCCACAATCCGATCCCAGGTCACGTCCCGACGCATCAGGTAATTGTCGTGGCAACCGTAACTGTGGCCGGAGAAGTCGGTGTTGTTCTTGTAGAGACGGATCGCTTGTTCGTTAGGCAATTTCAGGTTCCGGCGGCGGGCGCATTCCGCCAGGATGCGTTCGCCCGCTTTATCCTGCGCAATCAGGTCGCGGAGCGTGGTGCATTCCGGGGTGGAATATTCGGGATGGGCATGATCGTTGTAAAAACGCGCGCCGTTACTCAGGACGAGATCGCTTTTGATTTCCTCGAAGCTGAGCGGCCGGTTGCGATCGATCTCGAAGTAAGCCGACTCGTCCGTGTCCTGGAGTAGTTCCGCGGCCCGGAAACCGCGCGCGTCGCGATGCGGATCCTCCAGGTCGTAGTCCCACTTCATGTGCGCGCCATGTTCGGTGTAACCGCGCACCAGCTCGATCGACTCCGCCACGACGTCGACCGATTCCGCCCCGTCGACCGTGATCCCGTATTCCGTTTCCAGCCCAAAGACACGTCTCATGACGAGACAAGATACACTTTTGCCGGAGGGCTTGCTGCCCGCTCAGCAAATTCGCGGCAACTGCTCGCCGGTGAGCATGTCGACTACGCGCGTGCCGCCAACGCGCGTCTTCATCGTGACAAAGCCGGGGTGATCGCTCACCACTTCGCCGATGACGGCGGCTTCTTTGCCTAACGGATGATTCCGCATCGCCGCGAGAGCCGCGTCCGCTTCTGCCGGGGAAACGACCGCGATCAGTTTGCCTTCGTTGGCGACATACAAGGGATCGAGCCCGAGAATTTCGCAGGCGCCTTTCACTTCCTCGCTGATCGGGACCGCCGCTTCCTGCAGGAGAATGCCGACGTTGGCCGATTGCGCGATCTCGGTCATGACGCTGGTCACACCGCCGCGGGTCGGATCGCGCAGGACGTGGACGTCGCTGCAGGCTTTCAGGATGTCCTGCACCAGCCCGTTGAGTGAGGCGGTGTCGCTCGCGATCTCGGTTTCAAATTCCAAACCTTCGCGCACTGACATGATGGCGATGCCGTGGACCGCGATCTGGCCACTAATGATGATCTTGTCACCGACCCGGGCGCGCGCCGGTTGGATGTCGACGCCCTTCGGGACGACGCCGATACCCGCGGTGTTGATGAAAATTTTGTCGGCCTTGCCCCGGTCGACCACTTTGGTGTCGCCGGTGACGAGTTGCACGCCAGCTTCGTCAGCGGCCGCGCGCATCGATTGCACAATCCGCCAGAAATCTTCCATCGGCAGGCCCTCCTCGAGGATGAACCCGACGGAGAGATAGAGCGGCTTCGCGCCGCACATCGAGAGATCGTTGACCGTGCCGTGCACCGCCATTCGGCCGATATCGCCGCCCGGAAAAAAGATCGGGCTGACCACGTAGGAATCGGTGCTGAAAGCGAGGCGCTCGTTGCCTAACGAAAAGATGGCGCCGTCATGCATCGGCGCGAGCAGCTCATTGGTGAACTGCGGCACGATGATCTTGGAAATAAGACGGTGACTCAGTTTCCCGCCGCTGCCATGGGCGAGCACGATCTCCTTGTAATCCGTGATCGGGATCGGACAGCTCGCCGTGAGCAGACTTCCATCCGCGGCGGTCTGATCAGAAGTGTTGGCGGCGGAAGTTTCGCTAGGTGACATCCTCTGCCCCTAACGCGATGTGCACCAAATCCCAAATGATATGCACCGCCGTCGCATGCGCTTCCTGGATGCGATGAATGCTGAAGGAAGGCACGATGTAACAGTAATCCGCCACCTCGGGAAAGCGGCCGCCGTCCTTTGCCGGAAAACGCGATGCTGAGCATCTTCTTGGCGCGCGCTTCCTCGAGCGCGTAAATCAGGTTGGGCGACTTGCCGCTGCTGCTGAAAACCATCGCGACATCGTTCTCCGTGGCTTGGAGCCGGAGTTGGTTGACGTAGACCCGGGTGAAATCGAGGTCGTTGCTGATCGCGGTCATGGTCGCGATATCGGTCATGAGCGGGACGGCGGGAAACGCGATCCGCTTCTCGATGATCGGGTGATTGAACTCGACCGCGATATGGAGCGCGTCGCAGAGACTGCCGCCATTGCCCATGACAAAGAGCCGGCCGCCTTTCTGGAATCGTTCCGCCAGCGCGCGCGACATCTCGTCGAACGAATCGGCATAAGTGGCGAAGAACTTCTCCTTCGTCTCCATGCTCTCGGCGCATTTGCGCAGGACTTTTTCGCGGAACGGCTCCGTCATCCGGTCGGTCGCCGTCTCGATCGTCACGCTCATGAGACTACTTTGATTCGGTGAGCACCGGCTCCTGGTAAGGCACGGGCTCGGGCGACTCTGCGGTCGCCGGCTTTTGCAGATGGCGCCCGTAGGCGTAGTAGGCCGCGCAGGCGCCCTCCGCCGAGACCATGGTCGCGCCCAGCGGCTTCTCCGGCGTGCAGAGCGTGCCGAAGGCCGGACAATCGTGCGGCTTCTTCACCCCGCGCAGGACGAGCCCGCTGATGCAAATCTCCGGCTCTTTCGTGTCGATCTCTTGCACGTCGAAAATACGGTCGGCATCGTGCTCGCGATATTCATAACGCAGTTTGTAACCGCTCTTCGGAATCATCCCGACGCCGCGCCATTTGCGATCGCCGACTTCGAAGACTTTGTAGATCAAGTCCTGCGCGACCTTGTTCCCCTCGCGACTAACGACACGCGGATATTGGTTCTCCACTTCCGCCTTCCCGGCTTCGAGCTGGCGAACGGTCATAAGCGTTCCCTGCAAAATATCGATCGGCTCGAAACCGGTAATGACGATCGGAACCTTGTAGCGTGCGGCCAGGGGTTCGTATTCGCGATAACCCATGACGACGCAGACGTGCCCCGGTCCGAGAAATCCCTGCACGCGATTGAGCGGTGACTGGAGAATGGACGCGATCGAAGGCGGCACGAGCACGTGCGAGACGAGGATGGAAAAATTCTTCAATCCCTGCTGCTGCGCCTGAAAGACGGACATGGCGTTGGCCGGCGCCGTCGTCTCAAAGCCGATCGCGAAGAAGACGACTTTCTTGTCGGGATTGGCGCGCGCGATTTTCAGGCAATCGATCGGCGAATAAACGACGCGGACATCGGCCCCGCGCGATTTCAAAATCAGCAGATCGCTATCCGATCCGGGCACGCGCAGCATGTCGCCGAAGGAGCAGAAGATGACGTCCGGTCGCTGCGCGATGGCGAGCGCCTTGTCGATCATCTCGAGCGAAGTGACGCAAACCGGACAACCGGGGCCGTGCACGAGTTCGATCTCTTTCGGCAGGAGACGGTCGATGCCGTATTTCACGATCGAGTGCGTCTGCCCGCCGCAGACTTCCATCAGCACCCAGGGCTTGGTGACGATGCGGCGAATTTCCGCCACGATTCCGGCAGCGAGCGCTTCGTCGCGATATTCGTCGAGGTATTTCATGCGGCTTGTGAGACCGACTCGGGCGGATCTTCCACGTCGGGCACATCCGGCGTCTCCAGTTCGCCCAGTTGCTGCATTTGCTCGAGCGCCTTGTAGGTGCGGGCCGCTTCCGCTTCATCGACTTTGCTCAGGGCAAAACCGACGTGGACCAGGACGTAATCGCCCATCTCGACCTCGGGAGTGTATTCGAGACAGACCTGTTTCACGATCCCGCCGAAATTGGCTTTGCCCATGCGCACGCCGTTGGCGTCGGTGCTGATTTCAGTGAGCTTTCCGGGAATGGCCAGGCACATGTTATTTCTCCCTTTCGCTGTTTCGATCGACCTTGCTGATCGCTACTCCATCGCAGATTAAAACTCTATCACCTTGGGCCGCGTCCGTCAGGAGTCCTATTGGAATTTTTTTGGTCGCTCCGTGGACCCGGATCTTGCCCATCGGCAGCCCGTCCTCGGTCAAAACCTCGAGGATTTCGCCATAGACGAGGTTCATGTGACCTCCCCGATGGAACTGGTGGCCGCCCAGACCTGTCCGAGAGCGATTCCGCCGTCGTTAGGCGGGACGCGCTGCGGCCAGTAAGGCTGGAAGCCCGCGGCCCGGAGTTGATCGATCACGCGCTCGGTCAGGTAGCGGTTTTGGAAACATCCGCCGCTCAGGGCGACCTTGGGCTGATCGAAATGCCGCGCGACCGCGA
This sequence comes from uncultured Verrucomicrobiae bacterium, assembly GCA_963740715.1. Taxonomy (GTDB): domain Bacteria; phylum Verrucomicrobiota; class Verrucomicrobiia; order Chthoniobacterales; family UBA10450; genus Palsa-1392. Next base: position 54,400 of record CAVUGD010000023.1, read on the forward strand.
GGATCGCGTCCACCAGCATGTTGTGGAAACGCGTTGCGATCAGCGCCGGGCCCGATATTTTGCCGGCGATCTTCCAGCAGCGCGCGCAGGGCCGGCTCCCAATCGATCACCAGCGGTTTCGTTTCGCGGAGCGTGAACGGATAGCTTTCCTCGCTCCCGCTAACGACCGCGAATTCCAACTCCATCGCCGCCTGACCTTCGAAGGTCGAGCGCGGACGCAAGCCGGCGAGCGCGGCGACCCCATCGAAAAGGCGACCGGCGCTCGAGGTCACCGGAGAGTTCACGCCCTTGCGCAACATGCCGCGGAGCGTCTTCAATTCCGCGCTGGTGAAGTGTCCGACGACTTCCGGTTGTCCCCACAATTCCTCGCCGAAAATTTCGTGGAGCAATCCGAGCGCGCTGCGCCGCGGCTCTCGCACCGCCGCGTCGCCGCCGGGCAGACGAAAAGTGCGGAAGTGAGCCACGCGGCGGCAGGAGTTTTCCTCGACGAGAAAAAACTCGCCGCCCCAGATCGTCGCGTCCGTGCCGTAGCCCGTGCCGTCCCAGGCGACGCCGAGGAGCGGCGGCTCGATTTCGTTCTCCGCCATGCAGGAGGCGATGTGCGCCCAGTGATGTTGCACGCCCACTTTCCGCCCCGGCTGTTTCAACGCGTGCTTGGTCGAGAGATATTCCGGGTGCAGATCGTGCGCGATGAGATCGGGTTGCGCTTCGTAGAGACGGGGCAGATCCGCGACCGAGCGGGTAAAGGCGTCGTGCGCCTCCCTGGTCGCGAGATCGCCGATGTGCTGACTGACGAAAACGTTGCGCTCGACGCTGAGCGCGACGCAGTTTTTCAAATGCGCGCCGACCGCGAGAACAGTTTTCTGAGAACGATTTAGCGTGATTGGAAGCGGAGCGTAACCGCGGGCGCGGCGCAGGACCATCTCCCGTCCTGCCATCAATCGAACGATCGAGTCATCGACGTGCCTAACGATCGGGCGATCGTGCACAAGAAAGAAATCGGCCAGGCCGCGGAGACGTTCGAGCGCTTCGTGTTTCATCGATGCAGATCGGCTCGTCGCTCAGGTTTCCGCTCGTGGCCACGACCGGGAAATCCAACTCGCGCAGGAGCAAATGATGCAGCGGCGTGTAGGGCAGCATCACGCCGAGATTGGGATTGCCCGGAGCCACCGCCGGGGACAGATCTCCGTTCAGCGGATCGGCGGAGGAGGACGATCGGCGCCTCCGGCGAAGTGAGCAGCTGTTCCTCGAGCTCCGCGACTTCCGCGCACGCACGCACCTGCTCAAGCGACGGGAACATGACGGCGAACGGCTTTTCCTCGCGCTGCTTGCGCGCGCGCAGGCTCAGAACGGCTTCGTGGTTGCGGGCGTCGACCAGGAGTTGGAAACCGCCCAGGCCTTTGAGGGCCACGATTTTTCCGGCGCGAATCTGCTCCGCGGCCTGGCTGCAAGCGCGTCGTCCGCGGCGGCGACGGTCTTCGCCTAACGAATTCCAAAATTGCAGCTGCGGGCCGCAGACCGGGCAGGCGGTCGGCTCGGCGTGGAAGCGGCGGTCGGCCGGGTCGCGATATTCGCCGCGCGCAGTCCTCGCACATCGCGAATTTCTTCATCGAGGTGTTGGCCCGATCGTAGGGGAGCGCCTCGATGATGGAGAAACGCGGACCGCAATTGGTGCAGTTGGTAAAGGGATAGCGAAAGCGGCGATCGTCCGGGTCGAGAATTTCGCGCAGACAATCCTCGCAGGTCGCGAGGTCGGGCAGAATGAGCGCGGTCTTCCCGCCCTGGTCGGTGCTTTCCCGGATCTCGAAGTTGTCGTAACCGACGGCATCGAGATGGGACGACTCGCAACTCTGGATGATGGCGCGGGCCGGCTTCTCCGATTTCAGCCGGCGCGCGAAATCCGAAAGTGCTTCAGGCGCGCCTTCGATTTCGATGAAGACGCCCTGCGCCGAGTTCACGACCCAGCCCTGGAGTCCGAGTTCAGTCGCCAACCGATAGACAAAGGGACGGAAACCGACGCCTTGGACCGCGCCGCGCACGACCATTTTCAGGCGTCGGCGAACCGGCGTGAAAGCCGGGGCCGACGGCTTCACTTGACGAAGAGCCCGTCGACGAAACCGATCTGGTAGGCGAGGAACAGACCGAATCCGAGACTGAGCACACCCGCGGCGGTGCCGAGATGCCGCTGCAGAAATTTGAACCGAGTCGAATAGGACATCGGCACCGCAATCGCCGCCGTGATCAACATCATGCCGGTAATCGTGCCCACGCCAAAGATGAGCAGGTAGGCCATCGCCCAGCTCGCGTCGTGGATGATCGGCAAAACAAGCAACGCGACCGCGGCCGAGCCGGCCAGTCCGTGCACCGTGCCGATGATCAGAGGGCGCAGCGCCTGATAAAATTTCAGGCTGCCGAAGCAGCGATCGAGTTTGGCTGCCGGGACCGCTTCCGCGGCGTGGCCGTGCGAAGCGCGGTCGTGTCCGTGGGAATGGTTGTGCACGTAATCGCCGTGTTGATGCGCGTGCTGGTGTTTGGCCTCGACCACCTTTTCCACCGAGAGAAAAGTCGCGCGCAGATTCAAAGTCCCGAGCAGGATGAGCATCAGCGCGACGCCGAATTCCAGGCTCATCCCAAGGCGCGCCGGCACGACGATTCCAAAAAGAATGATCGCTCCGCCGACCACGACGAGCGTCAGGCTGTGCCCGATGCCCCAAAAAATTCCGGTCCAGGCCGCGCTCCCGATGCTGCGTTGCCGGCTCACGATCGTGGTCACCGCGACGACGTGATCGGAATCGGTCGCGTGTCGCATGCCGAGGAAGAAACCGAGGAGCAGGATGGGAAGGAAGGTGGTCATGCCGTGGCCTCCGCCATTTCGTTAGGCTGGGTGAAACGAACGGAGCGAATGGCGCATTCCTCGCCTTCGGTGATGCGGGTGGCTTTCCCGCACTCGGGGCATTCCAAGGTCGCGACCGGTCCGCCATGCAGGGCGCCGTCCCAATATTTTGGCGGTCCGCTGTAGGAGCAATTCGGGCAGGCGACCTTGGCCAGGACCGATTCGATCAGCAGGGTCGAGCCCGCGATCGGCATCTCGGTGATGATCGACTCGTAGCAGAAGCGCAGCTGTTCCTCTTCGATCTGGGTGAACTCGCCGATCGCCACCCGGACCTCGACGATTTTCTTGTCCGGATTTGCGCTCGCGAAATCGAGCAGTTTTTCGACCAGCCCGGATGCGATCGAAAACTCATGCATAAAGAAAAGCGTTCCTAGACGGCGAGCAGAGCTTCGACGACTTCGTCCAGACCGGTGCCTCTTTTGCAACTGGTCGGGATAACTTTGAGATCCGGCTTGAGCGTGTGCACGTCCGCGATCAACTGGTCGACGCTCACTTCCATCGCTTCGGCGAGGTCGATCTTGTTGATCACCACCAGCTGCGCCCCGAGAAACATGTGCGGATGTTTGCGCACCATCCACGGGCCTTCGGTCACGCTCACGACCACGACGCGGGCTTTCGAGCCTAACGGAAATTCCGCCGGGCAAATCAGGTTCCCGATGTTCTCGATGAAAATCATTTTCAACTTATCGAGCTCGATCTGCTTCAAACCTTTGCCGACCAGGTTGGCGTCGAGATGACAGCCGTTGATCGTGGCGATCTGAATCACCGGCACGTTCTGCGCCGCGATGGCGTCGGCGTCGTCGCTCGTGGTGGCGTCGCCGTTGAAGACGGCCACGCCCATCCGGTCTTTCATTTTCTCGACCAGCTTGGTGATGAGCGTGGTCTTGCCCGAGCCGATCGCGCCCATGAAATCGATCGAGGTGACCCCGTTTTTATCGAGCAGCGCGCGATTCTCTTTCGCGAGCTTGGCATTCGCCTCGAGCAGGCTGTGCTCGAGTTCGATGTCGTAGATTTCGTCGGGCTGAGCTTCGATAATTGGAATCATAAAGGACTAACTTAGCAGGACATTCCCGCGGTTCCGCAAGGTGAAAGAGACTTGATCGCGAACTGCGCCGCAATTCGGAACTGCCTCACCCCAGTTTGCGACCTGAGGTGAGGCCAGATTCACGTCGGATTACCTCGCCAGGCCGGCCAACGCGGTCGGGGTATGCATCTGCTTCAGCATTTTGCCGCCGCCGAGATACATGTGCACTCCGCACGGGAGACAAGGATCGAAGCTGCGCACGGCGCGCATGATATCGATGCCCTTGAAGTTGTCCGGGCCGTTCTCCTCGAAGATCGGGGTGTTTTGCACCGCGTCTTCGTAAGGTCCAGGCGTGCCGTAGATGTCGCGCGGGTTGGCGTTCCACGGCGTCGGCGGATACGGATGGTAATTCGCGATCTTGCCGTTGCGGATAACCAGGTGATGCGAGAGGACGCCGCGGACGGCTTCGTGGAATCCGCAGCCGATCGCTTCATCCGGAACTTTGAACGGAGTGAAGGTCGCGGTGCGGCCGGCGTGGACTTCGGCCATCGCTTTCTCGAGGAAGTGGAGCGCGCAGCCTGCGGCGTAGGCCTGGAAGTAGGTGCGGGCGCGGTCGCGTTCGATCGCGTTGCTCCATTTCGGAACTTTCCACTCGAACTCGACCTCGCCTTTGAGCGCGGTCTTCGGCAGGCGAATCTTGACGCTCTGGCCGGTGGATTCGACGTAGCCGATGTTGACCAGCTTGGCCAGCGCGGTCGCCCAGAGCCGGGCGATCGGGCCGCCGCCGGTGTCCATCGCGAGATGATCGCCGGTGCGTTTGTCGAGCCAGCGCGGCGACATGACCCAGGTGTAGTTCCCGCCGAAATCGCGCCGTTGCGGTTTCGGGATGGTGGTCTGGTTCCACGGATGCTTCTTGTCGACCGGATTACCGAGCGGATCGTTTTTGACGAAGGTCTCGGAGTTATCCCAATCGTCGTAGTAGGACGACCCGAGCAGGATGCGAATGCCGAGGTTGATGTCGACGAGGTTGGTCGTGACCAGCTCGCCGTCGATGACCATGCCTGGCGTAACGAACATGGCGTTACCCCAGTTCTCCATCGTCTTGTAGTTGTAATCGCAGACGTCGGGATCCTGGAACGAGCCCCAGCAGGCGAGCAGGATGCGGCGGCGCCCGACTTCCTCGTAACCAGGCAGCGCCTCGTAGAAGAAGTCGAAGAGATCGTCGTGCAGCGGCACGCATTTCTTCATGAACTCGATGTAGCGCATGAGGCGCACGGTGTAGTCGGTGAAGACCTGGATCGACGGCACGGTGCCGACGCCGCCCGGATAAAGCGTGGACGGATGAACGTGGCGTCCTTCCATCAGGCAGAACATCTCGCGGGTGTAGCGGCTGACATGCAGCGTCTCGCGATAGAACTCGCCCGAGAACGGATTCAACGCCGTCATGATGTCGGCGATGGTCTTGTAACCGTGATCGTCGGAGTGCGGCGCGGGCGTGTTCTGCGCTTTTTGCCAGACGCCCGGGTTGGTCTCCTTCACCATCATCTCGCAGAAGTCGACCCCGACCAGGTTATCCTGGAAGATGTTGTGATCGAACATGTACTCGGCCGCTTCGCCGAGGTTGACGATCCATTCTGCCAGGGGCGGTGGTTTCACCCCGTAGGCCATGTTCTGCGCGTAGACCGAGCAGGTGGCGTGGTTATCTCCGCAGATGCCGCAGATCCGGCTGGTGATGAAGTGCGCATCACGCGGATCCTTGTTCTGCATGAAGATGCTGTAGCCCCGGAAGATCGAGGAAGTGCTGTAACACTCGATCACTTTCTTCGAGTCGAAATCGATCTTGGTGTAGATGCCGAGGCTGCCGACGATACGCGTGATCGGGTCCCACGACATCTCGACGATGTTCCCCGATGGCGCGGAGGTTTTGGTGGCTGGTGCGGTTAGGATATCAGGCATTTTAGTAGTCCAGTTGAGTTACAATGTTTGAAGCTCCCGTTTAGCTGCGCGCGTAGTTTCTCGGTTCGTAGCCCGTCGTGAGTTCGGCGCGGGGATGCCGCCATTTCGGTTCTTTGTTGACGGTCGTGTTGGTGATGGCGCGCAGTTTGCGCAGCACCCCGCCCCACATTCCGACCACCTTGGTCGAGAGCGCGGATCCGGGAGGCGCATCCATGAAGGGCATGAACTTATCCGGGAAGCCCGGCATGGTGCAGCCGATGCAGATGCCACCGACGTTCGGGCAACCGCCGATGCCGGCCATCCAGCCGCGCTTCGTCACGTTGCAGTTCACGACCGGGCCCCAGCAGCCGATCTTCACCAGACACTTCGGCGAGCCATACTCATGGGCGAAATCGCCCTGCTCATAGTAACCGGCGCGATCGCAGCCTTCGTGCACCGTTTTCCCGAAGAGCCAGGTCGGCCGCAGTTGTTCGTCGAGAGGAATGAGCGGGGCGAGACCCGCCACCTGATAAAGGAGATAGAGCAGCGTCTCCATCATGTTATCCGGCTGCACCGGACAACCAGGGACGTTGACGATCGGGAGACCGGCCTTGGAACGCCAGCCCCAGCCGAGATAGTCAGCCAGTCCCATCGCACCGGTCGGATTGCCTTCCATCGCGTGGATGCCGCCGTAGGTGGCGCAGGTGCCGCAGGCGACGATGCCGAGAGCTTTCGGAGCGAGACGATCGATCCACTCGTTCGTCGTGATCGGCTGACCCGTGTCCGGGTCGGTGCCCATGGCGGCCCAGTAGCCTTCCTTCTTGATCTTCTCGTTAGGCACGGAGCCTTCCATCACGAGCACGAAGGGATCGAGCTTGCCGGCGGCAGCATCGAACCAGAACTTCATGAACTCATCGCCGATTTTCGTAGGCGATGACCGGGTTGTGCACATGCACTTTTGGGAGCCCCGGAATATTTCCCATGACCAAGTCCTCAATGCTTGGTTGGGTGGCGGCCGTGATCGACACGGAATCCCCATCACAACTCAATCCTGTAGTCATCCATATGACATGGATTTCTTTCACCGCCGACTCCCGATGCTTGAAGGGTTGGTTTACTGCTACCATAGGTCTTGTTCTCCTGGCCCGGCGCGACGCGGATGCTGGCCCGACGCCGCGACCGTTATTGTTGTTTCTACTGACTACATAAACACGTACACGATTAAAATTCTTAAAAGCGAGGGCGATTACATGCTGCGCAAGCGAAAGTAGCGCCGCATTTCCGGAATCATCGAGAGGAAGGAGATGACGGCCACGAGGACGATTCCGCCTAACAATGCCAACCAACAAATCTCTGCTGTGTTCATGTCTTGTTCTTTCATTCTATTGGAGAAATCGTTTCACGTTCGTGAATCGATTGGGCCACCGACTCTTCTGTCCCGCTGAAAATTTCCTGAATGAGAGACTCGATCATCTCGATCGCGGGCAGGACGGCGGCTTGCACTTTTTCGCTCAATCCCATCGCGCCTTCCTCGGATTCGAGGACCGCCGGCTCACAGCCTACGACACGTAACCATCGCGCATTGCCGCCTAACGAGCGGACCAGTTGCAGAACGCGAACCGGATTCATGCTATGAGCATTAACGGCCTCCTCCGGCAGTGCGTCCAGCTTTTTTATATCGGGTTCGATTAGATAAATTGTCCCTGGTTCCGCGCCCTGCTGGGAGGCATCGACCAGGATGACCGCGTCATAGTCATCCATGATCGCGTAGGCCAAATCGTAACTCCTAATCCCAAAGTCAGTTACGCGGACGCCTTCCGGGAGCGGCCGCCGCGCCAACTGGCTCGCCACTTCGCAGCCAAAAGCGTCGTCGCCGAAGAAAATATTTCCAATTCCGGCGACTAAAATTTTTTTCATACGGCCTCCGTGACGGGCTCGACTTCATCCGTTCCATAGAAAAATCGGTGCCCGGGCTGGCGCATCATTCCGAGATCGCGGCCGGGGTCGTCGTCGAGCACAAGCGCGAGTTGCACGCCGCCTTCGAGATCCTGTTCGACCGCTTCGATAACGGCGATTTTTCCATCCAGCGCCATGTCGAAAACATCGGCCCGTTTTTTTGGACGAATGCGCACCCGGTCGCCCGCTTTCACCTGCACGCCGCCGACCGTGGCGCTGACGAGCGGGTTGCTCGGATTAAAAAAATCTTCGTTCGACGAACGCACGCTCTTCATCACGCCGTGCATTTTCAGCAGGTGATCGCTCGACATGTTTTCGGTGCGCTCGAGAATTTTCCGCGCCTGTTCGTCGACCTGGCGCATCTCGATTTTCTCCGCGTCGCTCATCGCCATCACGCGCAGGGTGAGGATCTCGTCGATCTCGAGCCCGTCGAATAAATCTCCCGGGCTCTCCGGCGCGATCTGCGGGTAATCGTAGAGGATGATCGGCGAGGAGAGCATGGCGTCGCGCTCGTTTTTGCTTTGCTCGCCGACCAGCACCGGCCAGGTGCCGATATTTTTGCAGGCCGCGATCGCCTCCGCGTATTCGGGCGGCCCATCGGTCAGCGAAAGCCACTCGCCGCCCTGCGCGTGCAGGATGGTGTGAGTGGAAGTGAAGGTGCGCATGATGATCGCGCTTTGGTTTTCCAATTCGTTAGGCGGAACCGGCGTGCGGTTCAAAATGCGGACGCTGATTTTGAAGACGGTGTCGTCGATCGGCTGCGCCACGACTTCGATCGCGCCGCGCACCGCATCCTGTCGCCTAACGAGAACGGCGTTGATTTTTCCGTCGGCGCTCCGAATCGGCTCGACCGAGCGCGCGGCGGGAAAATCGAACTCGTGCGAAATCCGAAATTCCTCGCGCAACGGAAACGGCGGGACTTCCACCTTTTGCTCCACCACTTCCTGCCACGTCTGGTAAAGCTGCTCGCCGACACTGAAGTCGGGCACCACTTCAAAATCCGGCTCGCCCTTCGCGGGCATCTCGTCGATCGGCGTCTTCAGCATCCCGACTTCGCGCGCCATCGGATGAAGAAAGCGGACGCTGATCGCGACGACCGCGTCTTTCGACTCGTTGCGGACCAGGCACTCGGTTTGCATCGCGCAGGGCTCGGCGCCGTGCTGGGCGATGCTGTAATCCTCCGGGTAAACGCGGCCGAAAGTGAAGCGCTCGCGATTTTTCTTCGACGACGCGCGGTAGGGATAAAGAATGTAGCCCTCGTAGAGAACCGCGTTTACGACCTTCTCGACGAGCGCCTCGTTCATGGCTCAGGGCGGCCTTGTCCGCGTGATCGCCGTGGCCGTTTTTCGTTTCGTTAGGCGGAGGCAACAACCGCGCGATCGTTTGGTCCCAGTCCGCCAGACCTTCGCGCCGCCGGAAAGCATAGAGCCGCTCGAACAAACCGCGCTCGAGCGAGAGAAAAGCGGTGTTGGGATAATGCTGCTCCATCATCTCTTTCCAGACGCTGATGGGCAGGCGGTAGGTGCACTCCTTGTTCCAGGAAACCTGCTGGATTTGCAGGTGGCCCTCGTCGTTCTCGTAGAAAATCGTCCCGCTAAAGAGAAAGAGCAGCGGCACTTCACCGCCCTCGAGCGCGTAGAAATATTTCGTCGCCGAGACGTTCAGATCGAAGGTGCAGGGGATCGACAGGATCGCTTCCGTCGTTCCGGAAAATTGCCGCACGTTGACGTTGGCGTGCGTCCACAAACGAGCGCGCAAAGTCTGGCCCCAGCGGTCCGGCGTGCCGAAGAGTTCGCCCAGCTTTTCTTTCTCGTCCGGCTGATAGGCACGCAGAGTCGGATGGATCTGGATCTGCGTCTGCAACATCACGCTCTGGATCGTTTCCTCCGCGGGCTGGTTGGTCACCTCGAGCTTGAAATGAAGCAGCGGCGCGATTCCGTAATTCGCCGCCTCCACCCCGAGGACCTTGAAATCGAGATCAGGCATCAGCGTTCCTGCAACCGGCTGAAAAACCCGTCGATCTCCCGCCAAACATCTTCCCCGCCGGAGAACCCGCGCCAGTGGATCCGGATCAGGCCGACGAGCTCGAAGCAGACGTCGATCGGCGCGATGAAATATTCGCGTTTATCGTTCACGCGATTGACGAGGAGCGTCTCCACGTCCGCCTGCATCTTGGCCAGGATCGGATTCGCGACGACCAGCGCCTCCCAGGCGGTCAAAGGCAGGAGCGATTCGGTCGCGCCGGCCGGGCTTGGATAATAGGCGGCCATTTTTTTGTGCGGCGTGTCGTAGAAAAAGAAGGCGAGGCTGATCGGCAGGGAGAGACTTTCCCACTCCATGTCGCTCATCTGGAAATCCGGCAGCGGCCGCGCATCGCGCGGGATGAGCTTGAATTTCCCTTCGATCACATTCTCGAAACGCAATCCGCACGGATCGCACGAGCAGACGATTCGCCGCGTCGCCATCTCGAGCAGATGCCGATGCACCGGCGCGAATCCGGATGCTGCAAAGCTCGCAATCTCGATCTCCTGCGGCGGCGCCGGCGCGTATGGCTTCGGCGCTTTTTCGGCGTCCCCGCAAAACGGCGCAGGGTCGCGAAGGACGATGGTTTCATGTCTTAAAGATGGGCCGGACGTTCGGGCCGTCCAAAAACGGCACGTCCACCGACGTCGCGTCCAGCGTTGCGCTTTCTCTGCGCCCTAGGCCGGCGGCAGATTCGGCATGTCGGGATGAATCGGCGCCCGCGCGGCCGCGTTGATGCCGGTCGAATCCCGCGAGGTGGTATAACTTTTCCCGCCCTCGCCGCGCCCGGCTTCCTTGCTGTCGAGGGCGAGTTCCTCGCCTTTGAAAGTGCCGGGGATATGGACTGGTTGTGGTGGTTTACTCATATGTTTTCTCTCTGCTGCTGCTGTTTGTTCGCTCCCATTGGGGAGCGGACAGTCAGTAAATTTTGGAGCCGGAGGCGTCCCATTCAGGGGCGCTTTGGGGAATTCGTCGGGGAGGCCATCGACATCGAGTCCGGTCAGATCCGGCGCCGCCGCGTAGAGCGCTTCCTCGATCGAAAATCGCAAAGTGAGCCGGGAGGAGGGGCACTCGTGACAATTGCCCTGCAACTTCAGATGCACGCGCCCTTCCGCGTTCACGCCGAGCAGCTCGACGCTGCCGCCGTGCAGACCGAGCCGCGGTTTCACTTCCTCGATCGCGTTGCGCACGCGCGTTTCGAGATCGAGCGGATGGAGCCCGTGCAAGAAGGAGCAGACCGGAAACCAACTGGTCGCGGCTGAGTTCATCGATCACCGCCGAACCGCCGATGCCGGCGTCGTAGACCACGCTCAGGATTTGTTCGAGCCCGGTGCCGTGGAGTTCGAGCAAGGTTTGGATCAGCTCGCGGACCTGCTCGCGCACGGCTTCGTCGGGCGTGCTTTCCAGCGCCGCAATGAGTTCTTCCACGCGGCCGAGCCGTTTTTGGAATTCCTGGGTGCTGGGTTTGTCCATGGTCTCCCTTTAACTACATCGCGTGTTGCCCGATTCCGATAGCGCCCTTTTTGACGCAGGAAGTTATTTACGGCTTTTCTGGACGCATGGCAATCGGAGAGTGCAGCCTAGGCTGGCGGGCGATTC